>NZ_VIRN01000072.1 GCF_008107725.1 Marinobacter sp. BW6 | reverse complement strand
ATTCCTGTCCTCAATGCGTCTATTTGCTATAATTATTTATATTCTTCTCGTCGAAGCCAGAGCCAAAAATTTGGAACGATCTAAAAAGCAACTACGACTGGGCGGGCATATGTCAACAAGGACGACTATCTGCTGCTCAGCTTGGATCGGCGTCTTCGTGTTTCCGCGCTGATGTTTTCGAAGAGGCCGAACTGACCGTTGGTCTGCGGGCCGGACAGCAGCCTTTTCATAACCACGCCGGCCAGAACAAACTCTTTCGATTCCATGCTGCTCATAGCGATCATCCTAATTAGAATTTCCAGGTTTCGCTCCCACACGATCGTTGCCGAGGCGCTATCACCGGCAAACTAACATGAGCCATTGTCGAACAATAAAGCCCGTACAGGCCGTGCTCCGGCGACCCGTTCTCTCTTCCAGGTTTCCGTCGAGGAATTCCCGACGATAGACATTAGGGA
>NZ_VIRN01000071.1 GCF_008107725.1 Marinobacter sp. BW6 | reverse complement strand
GCTAAAAAGCTGAACTGGGGCGTGGGCGGGAGTTTGCTCCTCAAGCCGACTTTGCCGCCTCCAGCCCTCCGGCCGCATAGTCCGGCACGCTGGCGCCCAGCCTCAGGCCCAGCTCCGGATTGGAGGCGTTGCCGTCCAGCGCACGTTTCTTGACGCCCTGCAGGATCGCGCCCATGCGGAAAAAGGCGAATGCGAGGTAGAAGCCGAAATCCGGTATCCCGCCGAGCCCCATGCGGGCACAATATCCGTCGATGAAGGCCTGGTCTTCGGGAATACCGAGGTCCTTCCGGCCGACCCCCGCGAGCCCCCGGCCCTCGGTCCCGGGCGGTCGCTGCCACTGCATGATCAGGGCGGCGAGATCGGCGAAGGGATGGCCGATCGTGGAGAGCTCCCAGTCGAGAACCGCGACGCAGGCCGGGCCGTCCTCGGCAAAGAGCAGATTGTCGATGCGGTAGTCC
>NZ_VIRN01000067.1 GCF_008107725.1 Marinobacter sp. BW6 | reverse complement strand
CCGCTCGACAGGGCCCAAACCGCGGCGTTCGTGGAGTCGGCGCTGGACGCGACACTGGACGTCGCCGACGCCGACGAGCTCTTTCGGCGCAGCCTTGGCAACCCGTTGTATCTGCGCCACCTCATCGACGGCGGTGGTCTCGAACACGTGGACGGCCGGTGGCGCTGTCGAGACGAGGATCGTCGGCCGCTGTCCGGCGTGATCGACGAGTACCTGTGCGCCCTGCCGGAACCGGCCCGCGCCGTTGTCGACTACCTCGCCATCGCCGAACCGTTGGCGCGCACCGACCTGGTGGCCCTGGTCGGTGGCGAGCAGTTGGACACGCTCGGCCAAGCCGAAGCCGCCGGCGCGGTGCGGGTGGGTCCCGACAGCGATACCAGCGAGATTTTTGTCGGCCATCCGCTGTACGCCGACCGCGCACGCGCCGTATTGACGGCCGAGCACGCGCATGCATTGCGCG
>NZ_VIRN01000070.1 GCF_008107725.1 Marinobacter sp. BW6 | reverse complement strand
GAAGAACGTACTGTGGGGCCGGATTTGGGCAGCGACGCCATCGAAATGGGGCTGACAACCGGTCTGATTGGAGCTGCGTTGGTGCTTGCGCTGATGGTGGCGCTGTATGGCCGCTGGGGCGTTATCGCTTGTACCAGCCTTACTGTGAATATCGGCTTGCTCTTTGGTGTGCTCAGCCTATTTGGTGCAACCCTTACCTTACCGGGCATTGCGGGTATCATTTTAACTCTCGGCATGGCGGTAGATGCCAATATTCTGATCAATGAACGAATTAAGGAAGAGTCGAAACGAGGTAAGCCTGCTGCCGCTGCCCTTCGCGCAGGGTTCGACAAGGCGTGGTCGACTATACTTGATTCCAGCTTTACGACATTAATAGCGGTCAGTTTATTGTTTATGTTTGGCAGTGGACCAGTAAAAGGTTTTGCGATTACTATCGGCATTGGATTGTTTACTTCTATGTTTAGCGC
>NZ_VIRN01000069.1 GCF_008107725.1 Marinobacter sp. BW6 | reverse complement strand
GGGCCCAGAGGAAGCGCCCGTACCAGTGTTCGCGGGAGGCCTTTTCCTCGACATCGGCAAGGGCGCGGGCGACGCGTTGCCAGGTACCGTCGACGCTGGCATCCACCGGCGTACCGTCCTTGCTCTTGAGCCGGTACTTCTTGTCCCAGATATCCTGCGACGCGTCCTGCAGGGCGATGGTCCCGCGTTCGGTGCGGGGACTGCGTGCGTCTGTCTTGGCCATCCGCTGATTAACCTCCCGATGGTTGTTGGGGCGTCCGAAGCCGGCCACCGTACGCAACATCTAGTTATCCGTACCTGACGGGAATCAATATCTTGTGTCAGGCAGCAACAGACAACCTTAGTCATCGGGACGCCGCGCGCAAGAGGGCGCGGCCATCGGTCACGGGTTTTCAGAGCTTTTCCAGACAGCCGGCAAATTCGCCTGCCAGGTTGTTCAGAAGATTCTCATAGCCGTTGGCGTCCACGCTCAC
>NZ_VIRN01000066.1 GCF_008107725.1 Marinobacter sp. BW6 | reverse complement strand
CCGGCAGCCGCAGCATTCTGGGCATGCTGCGCGAAGAGGGCGTGACCATCGGCCGTTTCCGAGTGCGTCGGTTGATGCGTGAGCTAGGCCTGGTCAGCAAGCAACCGGGCTCGCACGCCTACAAACAGGCCACGGTTGAGCGTCCGGATATCCCGAATCGGCTGAACCGCGAATTCGCGACCGAGCATCCCAATCAGGTGTGGTGTGGCGACATCACCTACGTCTGGGCGCAAGGCCGTTGGCACTACCTGGCCGCGGTGCTGGATCTGCATATCCGGCGGGTGATCGGCTGGGCGTTCTCGGCCAAGCCGGATGCCGAACTGGTGATCAAGGCCCTGGACATGGCCTACGAACAGCGCGGCAAGCCACAGCAGGTGCTG
>NZ_VIRN01000040.1 GCF_008107725.1 Marinobacter sp. BW6 | reverse complement strand
GGAGTTTGGCGATGCCGGCCCCGGCAGCCGTGAGTAGGCTCTGATTGCCCAGGTACTCCTTGGCATTGGATCGGCGATCACCGGCGATGCAGGGGATGCCGTAGGGGTCGCTGATCCATCCGAGGCCGCCCTGGATGGTTTTCTGGTCGGCGCTGGCGGTCTGGTTGTTGTTGCTCTGGTTGTCATTCACCTCTTCGGTCGGCGCCGGGAAGGTGCGCACGGTCCCGTCGTTGAACACGAACGTGAGGCTACGGATCTGCCCACGCACGCAGGAGAGTGTCCAGTCGCCCGAGGCGGTCCCGCTGGCTACCGCGCCGGCGACGTCCGGCAGCTCTATGCCGTTAGCGGTGAGGTTGTCCGGGCCGATGAGGATTTTGAACGGGTAAGGATCATTGACCGTCCCGTCGACCGGCACACGACCGATCAGCGCAGACATGGCCA
>NZ_VIRN01000032.1 GCF_008107725.1 Marinobacter sp. BW6 | reverse complement strand
GTCTACAAGCGATTAAATTGACGTTCGAATATTTAAAATCATCTGTTGAAAAGGGTGATAAAGTATCAAGAGAGAAAATGCATAACGCATCAACTTTGGCTGGTATGGCATTTGCAAATGCATTCTTAGGCATTGCACACTCAATTGCGCATAAAATTGGTGGCGAATATGGTATTCCGCATGGTAGAGCGAATGCGCTATTACTACCGCATATTATCCGTTATAATGCCAAAGACCCGCAAAAACATGCATTATTCCCTAAATATGAGTTCTTCTGAGCAGATACAGATTATGCAGATATTGCCAAATTCTTAGGATTAAAAGGTAATACGACAGAAGCACTCGTAGAATCATTAGCTAAAGCTGTCTACGAATTAGGTCAATCAGTCGGAATTGAAATGAATTTGAAATCACAAGGTGTGTCTGAAGAAGAATTAAATGAGTCAATTGATAGAATGGCAGAGCTCGCATTTGAAGATCAATGTACAACTGCTAATCCTAAAGAAGCACTAATCAGTGAAATCAAAGAT
>NZ_VIRN01000057.1 GCF_008107725.1 Marinobacter sp. BW6 | reverse complement strand
GTGCAGTACCCCACCTACGACCGGCTGATGGTGGAGCTGACCAGCGACTGGACGCCGCCGGCGCTGGTGGTCGAACTGGTCTGGCGGCGCAACGAGGTGCTCGGCCCGGCGGCGGCCTGGCTCGGCGAAACCTTCACCCGCCACCTGCGCGCCATCGGCTGAGCCGGTCGGCGGGAGTTTTGCTAAGCTGCGCGCCCATGAACCGTACCCTCTATACCCTGCTGTTCCACCTCGGCTTGCCGCTGGTGGCGTTGCGCCTGTGGTGGCGCGCGCGCCACCACAGGCGCAACGCCACCAGCGGCAAGCCGAGGTGGAACAGCAGGGTATAGAGGGTACGGTTCATGGGCGCGCAGCTTAGCAAAACTCCCGCCGACCGGCTCAGCCGATGGCGCGCAGGTGGCGGGTGAAGGTTTCGCCGAGCCAGGCCGCCGCCGGGCCGAGCACCTCGTTGCGCCGCCAGACCAGTTCGACCACCAGCGCCGGCGGCGTCCAGTCGCTGGTCAGCTCCACCATCAGCCGGTCGTAGGTGGGGTACTGCAC
>NZ_VIRN01000033.1 GCF_008107725.1 Marinobacter sp. BW6 | reverse complement strand
CGGCCCTGCTCGGGCAGAACTTCAACGACCCCGACGGGAAACCCGACCTTTCCCTCTTCCAGCCCCGCCCCTCGGCCGCCGGGGACGGCTATGACGCAACCGCGTCCTCCGGATCCAACCTGGGCCCGGAGAACCCCGCGCTCCTGAAGGCGATTGCGGAGCGCAAGGCCGCCTACCTGGCGGAAAACCCGGGAACCACCGTGGTTCCGGCCGATGCGCTGACAGCCTCCGCCTCCGGGCTGGACCCGGACATCTCCGTGGCCAACGCCCTGGACCAGGCGCCGCGCGTTGCCAAGGCCCGTTCCCTGGACCCGGCCAAGGTGGTGGCGCTGGTCCACGAGCAGACCACGGGGCGTGGCCTCGGCTTCCTCGGGGAACCCCGGGTAAACGTGTTGAAGCTGAACATTGCCCTGCTGGGGCTGGACAATTAGCACATGACACGCGGAACGCTGCGGGTATTGCTGGGTGCCGCCCCCGGCGTCGGCAAGACCTACGCCATGCTCCAGGAGGGGCACCAGCTGGCCGCCGAGGGCCGCGACGTGGTCCTGGCGC
>NZ_VIRN01000064.1 GCF_008107725.1 Marinobacter sp. BW6 | reverse complement strand
CAACCTGGTCCACCACCGCCAATTTAAAGGCCAGGGAATAATCCCTCTGACTCCTCCGCCTCTTCGTATTCATCACACCCTCCGTAATCTCAAGCAGGAAGGTGTAAACCTTATTCAGGACGGGTCACTCACACGAAAAAGGGGTCAGATGAAATGCTCATCTGCCCCCTTTCAGTATCAGCTTTACACTTCCTGAATCGTCAAGCCTAGCTTCTCGACCCTGGCCCGGTTTTCTGGACTGGTTACCACGGCCGTACTGGCTTTCTCCGGCACCAGCCAGATTCTCGCCACACGCTTCAGATCATCCAGTTTGACCGACAGCACACGCTCCCGGAACCTCGCCCGCTGTTCCGGGCTGCGGCCAAACAGCTTGTTGTGGAAGGCATGACGAGCCGCACCCGCCGGCGAACGGGGCCTGTCGAGTTGGCCGATAACACCAAGAATCGACTCTTCCAGCTCCTGATAGTCGTGGTCGTTATCCTGCAGCCACGCCAGGGCCGCGTCGAAATCATCCAGCGTTTCCTCCAGGCGCGGATCCCGGTAGGAAAAGAATCGGAAGGTGCCATTCACGCTGTCCTGTCCGGCACCGCCACCGTAGGCACCGCCCTTTTCACGGATGGCACGGTGCAGGTAACCGTTGCGCAGGAAGCCCCCCAGTACAGTGAGTGCCGCCGCATCCGGATGATCCACAGCGACAGTACTGTAGGCTTTGGAACAGAAGTTCACCTGGGTGGAGGTCAACCAGGCCTCACGGGTCGTGTAGTTGACCGGCTCCATTTTCCAGCCCGAGACACCAGCTTCGGAGGCGTCACGCCAGCAGGACTTAAGATCGTCAACCATCGCCGGGAGCTGGTCTTCTTCGCCAATCACCAGGAACTCGCGGCCCTGTTTGCCAATCTTCTCGTGCAATGCGGAAAGCTTGTCGCACAGCGCCGTCAATTCCTCCGGATCTTTCAGGGCCTGGTCCAGCTGCTTGGTGCCGCGAATACCGGCAAGACCACCAAGCCGGAAAGACAGCCAGGCTCCGGGGCTCATACCCTGGGAGGCCGCGCCCATGGCCAGGGCATGACCACTGCCGGTTACGGCCTGCTCGCGACGGGCACGGATCTGGGCGATGATCTCCCGGATTCGCTCTTTCTCATCAAAGCGGGCACTCGTGTAGACATCCCGCAGAAGACGGGTTAATTCACTGCGATTACGGGCCAGCGCCTTACCGTTGAAGATGATGTATCCGGACAACGCCTGAACGTCATCAATACGGCCTTTGGCACTGAATGCCGCGCCGATACCACCGGATTCCGCCGAGATGCGGTCCTGCATCTGCAGGTAATCCAGCTCACCACAGCCGACTTCGGAGATCAGGGTGGTGTAATAAGGCACCAACAGCAGCTCCTCTTCGGTCAGCGCCGGCACCGGGACAACAATCTGTTCGTAAACCAGACCATTGGTACCACGGGCATAAACGGTCGCCGAAATATCGCCGTCATAACGCCCTTCAGGCTCAGGCATCTGCAGCGGCACATCCGACAGATCCACTTTCGGCAGAATCGAGTCGTCATCCTTGTGCATCTGGCGCTCTTCCAGTGCCTTGGCCCGGTCAACAATCATGCGTACTTCTTCTTCGGTGAGCTCGGCCTTGCGACGAGCCAGCGCTTCACGGATCGCCTCCTGCCGGCGTGACTCAAGCTTTTCGTCCGGTCGCAGGGTCAGCGTAACCCGGTGAGGGTTCTCCAGAAGCTTGCGGCGGATCAGATCCGGCACGTACTGCGGATCCCGGATTTTTTCCCGAAGCGTTGCCAGAACCGGCTCCAGATCGAGCAATTCAACAGGGTCCCCACCGTGCACCATGGGCGCGATGGCACTCATGATAAGCTGCAGGCCATAGGGGAACTGGTCACCGGCGATTTCCCGCTGGTGCAGTTCGAGCTGATGCAGGATGGCTTCCAGACGTTCCTGGCTAACACCTTCCTCCACGACCTTCAGCAGCGTGGACTCAAGCAGCGCCTCCAGATCCTTGTGCTTGTCCGGCTCGCTGCCCTCGATGCCGCAGACAAAGGTCATCTCACGGTTGGAGTCTTCCAGGCCACACATGGGTGACGGAGAGTGCCCAAGACCGGTGGTTTCCAATGCCCGCATCAGAGGCGAGGCGCTGTTTTCAAGCAGAACGGCAGACAACAGCTGCCCCTCCAGATTCTCCTGCAGATCAAAACTGTGGCCCAGAAGCCAGCCCACCACGATGTGGGTCTTGTTGTCGGTACCCTCACCTTCGTTGACCGCGTAGCCCTGCTCGACCCGCACCGGTGCGAACATCCGCTTCTCGTCGCGAACCGGGAGATCAATGTCCAGCCGGTCGAACCGTTTCAGCGCCAGTTGTTCAAACTTTTCATGGTGCTCATGAGCCGGAATATCCCCATAGGTAGCAAATATCGCATTGCTGGGATGGTAGTGGTGGCTGTAGAACTGCTGCAGGTCGTCATAGCTCAGGTCGACAATATGATCAGGCTCACCGCCACTGTTGTAGTGATAGGTCGTGGTCGGGAAAAGATGGCTGCTCAGGTTCTGCCATAGCTGGGAAGTGGGCGAACTCATGGCGCCTTTCATTTCGTTGTAGACAACGCCCCGATAAACCAGATCGGTCGAGGGATCTTCCGGCTTGTCGAACTCCAGGCGGTGGCCTTCCTGGGCGAAATCCAGCGGATCCAGCTTGGAGAAGAACACGCAGTCCAGATACACCGACAACAGGTTGTCGAAATCTTTTCGGTTCATGCTGGCGAAGGGATAGGCCGTCCAGTCGCTGCTGGTAAAGGCGTTCATGAAAGTGTTCAGTGACCGCCGGATCATCATGAAGAACGGGTCACGGACCGGATAACGCTCACTGCCGCATAATGCAGTGTGTTCGAGAATATGGGCCACGCCGGTGGAATCCATCGGAAAGGTCCGAAGGGCAACGAAAAATACATTCTCGTCGTTATCTGCAGCCAGATGCAGGTGCCGGGCGCCGGTCTTCTTGTGGCGATACTCCTCAACCTCGAGATTGAGGGTGTCGATCCGGTGACTGCGAAGCTTCTCAAAGGCCGGATGGGTTGCGTTGTCGATCACTGCAGCCATTCAAACTATCCTGTCTTTAAACAATTGGAGAATTGTAGGGTAACACGTAGTATCGATTATCATGCATCACTCCCGTAGCCATAAGGTACTCCACCCGTCCATGACAACACCCGCACCTCAATCAAAGGCTGTTGACGCCCCGGAAGTAGCCGCCTATTGGGCAGAACGTCGCCATTATCTCGACCGGATCCGTAAAGTCCCGGAAATCAGACAGCGTTTCTGGCGGGAAGTTGCCATTTACCTGCTTCGCCGATTGCTCTGGTCCTTTGGATTCTTCCCGCTCTTTATCGCCTTCTGGGTCCCCTTTGTAATGGCCAGCTTCAACCCGGTTGTACTGGCTTCGGACTTGATTCCTCTGTTGCAGGATTTCGTCAATGCCAACCCGGAAGTGCAAGCCACCACCATGAGTACGTTAGTGATTGCCTGGGCCTCTATCGGTTTTTTCTTTCTGGTCTTCGATTTCGTGCTCACCCCTTTTAAATCGCCCTATGAATACGAAGCCGATGTGTACATGAGATCATGGGAGCAACTCAACCATGACCAGCTTCCGGATAAAGTGTGATTTGGCCTGCATTCTCGGTAACTCCCTGACACTTTCTGTTACATAGCGTTGCACTCACTGGGTAAGATGAAGCGGTAGACAGAATTCCAAGAATGCAGGATCAAGAGGTTCCGTCATGGTCGATTTCAGACCGCTTCTATTCGTCAATGCCCTGGCGCTTATGCTGCTGGTTACCGCCGGGTTCGCATCGGTCAGGGATGACCTGGAAATAACGGAAACCTTCGAAGCACCCGCCATTGAACAGGTTGTTGCCTCCGGCCCTGATGAACCCGAAACCAGCGCGGCCCCCGAACCTGCTCCCACGCCATCCGCCAAAGCCGAATCGCCCGATCCGGATTCCCGCTCGCCCGCGGTTGATACCACTCCGTTTACCGTGCCACCCATGCCTAAGAACCCAAAGGTACTGGCGGTGGCTGAACCGCCAGCCGCAATGGCAACCCGAACAGTCACTGCGCCGACAACTCAGGAAGAACCCGCAAAACAACCGAAGTCGCAGCAGCCAACTCAGGCTCTTCTGGTGCTTCGCTCAAACGTTGTCGGCGATCAGGTCACCATCAACGGCAAGGAATATGGTGCTACCCGGCTCGATCTCGAGCTGGATCCGGGCCGATACGATGTCACCATCAGCAAGCCCGGTTTCAAACCCTGGAACCGCACCGTTGCCCTGGAGGCCGGTAACGAGATGACGCTGGTGGGCAGGCTGGCCGCCATCACCACGGTGAACTTCCATGACGGCAACTGGATCGGTGGCGTGAAGACCGGTGATGGCACCTATCAGGATGCCGATGGCCTGCGCTACGAGGGTCACTTCGTGGACGGCAAATTCCATGGCCAGGGCACCGCCTGGTATCCCGATGGCAGCCGTTATGAGGGTGACTGGTCTGCCGGTAAACGCGAGGGCGAAGCTGAATGGCGCAGCGCTGACGGCTCCCGCTACTCCGGAGAATTCCGGGCCGACCAGTTCAATGGCAAGGGCACCCTGACACTGGCAAACGGAGACATACTGACCGGGCACTGGCAGGACGGACAGCTGAATGGCCACGGCTCCCTGACCACCGCGGACGGAATGCTCTATGTCGGCGGCTTCCGGAACGACGAATTCCATGGCAGCGGCACACTGACCTACCCCGACGGTCGCCACTATGAAGGCGAATTTTCCAACGGCGCGTTCCACGGCACCGGGGCCGAGGTCTTTGCCAGTGGCAAGAAATATGAAGGCCAGTACATCGAAGGGAAGTTCCATGGCAAGGGGTTGCTCAAGAACCCCAATGGCAGTTCGATCGAAGCCACTTTCCGTCACGGCGAGCCTTACGGACAGGTTCGCCTGACCACGGCGGCAGGGGAAATTTTCACTGCCCGAACCACTGAACCCGGTGTCTGTTATCGGGACAAGAGCTACCGGGCCACAGAATGCCCGAAACTGGAAGGCTGGTAATCACAACGGCCCGATAACAAACGCGTTTGCAGTAAACGATTGAGGTAGTGACATGGCGATCAAAAACGCTCTGCTGGTAGATGACTCCAAGGTGGCACGATTTGCCCTGAGCAAACTGCTGGAGAGTCGGGACATGGAAGTCAACATGGCTGGCTCGGCCGAAGAGGCCCTGGACTTCCTCAACAGCCATGGCCGCCCGGATGTCATCTTCATGGACCACCTGATGCCGGGCATGAATGGCGTCGAGGCCACCAAGGCCATCAAGGGCAATCCCGAGACGGCAGGCATCCCCATCATCATGTGCACATCCAAGAAATCGTCATCGTTCATGGAGGAGGCGAGGAACTTTGGCGTTTACAACATCCTGACCAAACCGCCGCAAACCGACGGACTCAAGGAGGTTCTGGACCAGCTGGCCAGTGATGTCACCGGCGGTACCTTGCCGGAACCGCCCGCTGAATCTGCGCCCTCCTCCACGAACGAGGAAGAACTGCTCAACGTTCCCGCAGATGCCTCGGTGGAACTGTCGCCCAAGACGGGCGATTCAGCCGCTCGTGGCAACCCACATGCGAATGTGGTTCCTTTGACCAGCGAACTCATTGAACAGATTGCTCGCTCCGCGGTCAAAACCCATATCAACAACCGCCTGCACGAACTGCTCAGCTCCCTCTTCGACGAACAGTTCGACCACCTGAAACGGGCTCTGGACGAATCCCGCAGCAAACAGGACGCGGTTATCGAGGAACGCCTGAACGCCATTACCGATATGGTCGACGAGCGCACCAGGAATCTTCGCGACGAAGTTGCCGCCGAGGTCAACCTGAACCTCGGCAGCGAGCTTGCCGTGCTCAGGAAGGAGCTTAAGAAGAATTCCGGATTCACCAGCGAACACATGGCTGAGCTCAAGGATCACATCACCAGTGTTCAGACGATTGATACGGAATTCTGGCAGACCCTGCAATCCGAGGCCATTCAGCAGGCCCACGAGATTTCCCGGGAAACGGCAGAGGACATTGCCCAACGGACAATCGACCTGTTTGTTGCCCAGCAGCGTTCAGCGGCGTCAAGGATCTACACCATTGGTCTTGCCGTAAGCCTCGGCATCTTCAGCGTCGGGATTGCCTGGCTGTCGGGCCTGTTCGGCTGAGCAACGCCCTGATTCTGTGCCAGTCTGCCGGGGTGTCGACATCGTCGTGGACCCCCGGAATATCTACCCGGGTTGCCCGCACCTCGGCCAGCAAACGCCCGGCGCCCCGGTCTCCCTCCAGCTCCAATACCAACGGCCAGAGCCATCGTGGCAGGTAGGCCGGCACACCCGGCCGACCACCGTAATCCGCCGCAATGGGTTGTTCCGGAACGCATCGAGCCGCTTTGCCAAAGGCCTCAAGCGCGTTCAGATCCAGTAAAGGCTGGTCGGCCACCAGTACAAAAACGCCTTTCACCGCTGGCCCAAGGCTTCGAAGTCCCGCAGACAACGACGCCGACATTCCCTCATGCCAGTCCCCTGCCCTCAGCCATGCCGACGGCTGACGCCGGCAGCGAAACCGGATCAAGGGGTACCAGGCCCCGCACACTACCCGGACATCCGGACTCAGAACACGACCTTGACCAATGGCAGCGTCCAGAAGCGTGTGGTTGCGGGAATCCGTCTCCGCCCGGTTGCCAGACACCACGGGCAACAGGGCTTTAGGCCGGCCAAGGCGACTGGAAGCACCGGCAGCCAGTATCAGTACCGGGAATTGCTGATCGTTGCGCTTGTCGAAGTTTAAGATGATGAGCTATATCCGAAAAGAAATGGAGCGCTGGCCAGCCGCCAGACTGCTGTATTCGATGATTTTTGCTAGAATTCGGCCATCAATCAACCATACCCGCCTGGAAATTTGATGAACCATCTGTTTGTAGACAACCTGACCGTTATCGATTTCGCCTACCTGGACCCGACCCGGGGGCTGGTGGGTGAAAGCTGGATTGCGGATGTGGTGCTCGGCGGGGAGCTGGACGAACAGGGAATGGTGTTCGACTTCAGCAACGTGAAACGCACCATCAAACGGGTGATTGATGAGCGTGTTGACCATCGACTGGTGATCCCCCGTGGCTACCAGGGACTGTCCTGGAACGAGGAACAACCAGACACCTTTACCTGGGCGCTGACGGACGGCAGCCAGATCATTCACCGCTCGCCGGACGAGGCCATCGTCTGGTTGTCCGCCGACCGGGTTGTGCCTTCGGCCGTTGCCTCGCTGCTGGAACAGGAAATCAAGGCGGTACTTCCGGCCAACGTGATTTCCGTGGAGATCAATCTCCGGGAGGAAGAAATCGACGGCGCCTACTATCACTATGTGCACGGCCTTAAGAAGCATCTGGGCAACTGCCAGCGCATTGCCCACGGCCATCGATCACCGATTCGTATTAATCGGAACGGGCACCGCGATTACGACCTGGAACGCCGCTGGGCGAATCTCTGGCGGGATATTTACGTGGGGTCCGAGGAAGATGTGGTGCGGCGCCATGTGGGCGACGATGGCGTTCGGTACGTGACCTTCGAATACGAGGCCAATCAGGGCGAATTTGCACTGACCCTGCCAGAGGAGCGCGTATACATGCTGGATACCGACACCACGGTTGAGCTGATTGCGGCCCACATGGCCGACAAGCTCAAGGTGGAGTTTGCGACAGACACTATCCGGGTGAAGGCTTATGAAGGTGTTGGCAAAGGAGCCATTGCCGAGCGCTGATTGAATGTGGGGTCAGATAAGATTTTATCTGACCCCACATTCTTCAGACACAAAAAAACCGCCCGAAGGCGGTTTTTTTGATGGCTTCCCGGTGGACTAAACCGTCAAGCCGTATTGGCGTCCCCTAGGGGGTTCGAACCCCTGTTGCCGCCGTGAAAGGGCGGAGTCCTAGGCCACTAGACGAAGGGGACTAGAAATTGGTGGAGCCAGGCGGGATCGAACCGCCGACCTCAACACTGCCAGTGTTGCGCTCTCCCAGCTGAGCTATGGCCCCTCAACGGCTGCGTATATTAAGGATCCGCCCTGTGGGCGTCAACCTCTGAAACACACTTTTTTTCAGTTTTCTGAACATCCTTGTTCAAGCCGTTTATTAATTCACCAAAGCGGTTAATGAATACCCAGAGCCGCGTATTCCTTTTCCACCTTCTTGGTTTCCTTCTTGGAGAAACCTCCCATCACTTCCAGCGCATGCCGAAGCCGTGAACGGGTCATGTCCGGGCCAAGCAGTGCCATCGAGTCCATGACAGACCAGGAATTCGGCGTGCCGGCAACCGCGACAAAGATGGAGAACATAAAGTCTCCCATCTTCAGGTCCATGGCTTTGGCCAGGGCCTTGATGTCCGCGAAAATAGTCTCCTTGCTCCAATGGCGCTGGGCTTCAAGCTTCCACAGCGTAAACTGCAGAACCCGCTTTATCTGGGCCTCATCGAGCTTGTTGTGGGCAAAGTCCTCCGGCTTCAGGTTGAGCATGCCAGAGAACATGAACTGCGCCATGGGCGCCACATCCGAGAACACCTCTGCCCTGCCCTTGATGTGAGGCACCAGAGCACGCAGGGCGTCTTCGTTGAACCACCACTGACGCATACGCTCCATGAACTGCTCTTCAGTCAGCTCTTCACGCAGCCACTGGCCGTTGAGCCAGCGAAGCTTCTCCACATCAAATACCGGGCCACCGAGAGACACACGCTGAATGTCAAAGTTCTCGATCATCTCATCCAGGGTGAACTTTTCCCGCTCGTCGGGCATGGACCAGCCCATGCGCCCGAGGTAGTTGGTAACGGCCTCCGGCAGAAAGCCCATGCGCTCATAGAAATTGATGCTGGTCGGGTTCTTGCGCTTGGACAGCTTGCTCTTGTCAGGGTTGCGCAACAGCGGAAGATGACAGAGCACCGGCATATCCCAGCCAAAGTACTGGTAAAGCAGTTTGTGCTTCGGCGCCGAGTTTATCCACTCCTCGCCCCGCAGAACGTGGGTGATTTCCATCAGGTGATCATCAACCACGTTGGCCAGATGATAGGTAGGCATGCCGTCGGACTTGAGCAGAATCTGGCAATCCACCTGGGCCCAGTCGATCTCAATGGTACCCCGGAGCAAGTCGTCGATCTCGCAAACCCCCTCGTCTGGCACTTTCATACGAATCACGTACGGCTCGCCCGCATCGAGACGACGCTTCACTTCCTCATCGGACAACTCCAGGTTGCCCTTGATGCCCGGGTTCAGGCCCTGGGCCTTGCGTTCTTCCCGAATGGCTTCCAGCTCTTCCGGAGTACGAAAGCAGTAAAAGGCGTGCCCGGCCGTCACCAGGTCCTCGGCATACTGGCGGTAGGAGTGCTTGCGCTCGGACTGGCGATAGGGACCGTGGGGGCCACCTACATCGGGCCCTTCATCCCAGTTCAGACCGAGCCAGCGTAACGCCTTGAGAATGTCCTGCTCGGATTCCGCGGTGCTGCGGGCCTGATCAGTGTCCTCAATCCGCAGAATGAACTGACCGCCATGCTGACGGGCAAAACACAGGTTAAACAGGGCCACGTAGGCGGTACCAACGTGAGGATCTCCAGTGGGTGACGGAGCAATTCGGGTACGTACAGTCATGAAACCTTCCTGAAAAATCGGTGGCCGTTTGATAAAGCGGGCATTATACCGGCCATCGCCAGGTTTCGCATGATCAGGAGATTAACGAGCACACCACAAAGCGCCCGTGGAAAGTTTCTTTTGCCGACACCCCGCCAATTTGTTATATTATAACATTACACATTGCATCGCAGGATCTCATTTATCATGCGCGTTCCCGGAAAAGCACTCTCTTTGGCTCTCGGTGCCGGCACCCTTTTGATCAGCGGCGCTTTGCAGGCCGAGACCCGTATTGTTACCTCCATCAAACCGGTTGAGCTGATTGTCAACGCGCTCACCACGGACGACATGCAGGCAACGAGCCTCGTCCCACCCGGCTCCAGCCCCCACAACTACACCATGAAGCCATCCCAGCGTCGGGCCCTTGAGAACGCCGACGTCATTTTCTGGGTAGGGCCCGACATGGAAACCTTCCTCAACCGTCTTCTGGCGGGGCAGGAATTCAGTGGCCGAACGGTCGCTCTTATGGATGCTGAGCACGAACCCGGAGAACAGCCGCACGATGAACACGCGGACGACCATCATGGGCATGCTCCTGAGGAAGAGGAGCACCACAACGAAGGAGACGGACACGGCCATGATCACGGTGACGGCGAGGACCCGCACATCTGGCTGGATCCCGAGTTGGCCATCCAGATGGCCGAGACCATCCGCGATGCCCTCTCGGAACTGGACGGCGTTGACGCTGCCGCATTGAACGATAATTTCGAACAGTTCAAAGTGAGCGTTCGAGAAACAGATGCCAACATTCGCGACCGTCTTGCGCCGGCACACGAAATTAGCCTGTTTGCCTATCACAACGCCTTTACCCGGTTTGCCGAACACTATGACCTGAAACTCGAGGGCGTTCTTACGCTGAACCCGGAACTGTCGCCGGGAGCGCGCCATATCGCAGAGGTTCAGGGGAAGTTGCGCAATGCCAACCACCCCTGCCTGCTGACCGAACCACAGTTCAACCGCCAGTGGTGGCGCTCGATCACAGAGAACCTGGACGTTACCTTCAGCACCTGGGATCCCCTAGCCACAGATATCGAAACAACGCCGGACGGTTACAACAACTTCCAGCAGAGCATTGCGGACGCGGTACTCAAGTGCCTACCAGAGGATACTGAGCATTAACGGAATGGTTAGGATGGCCAGCAAGGTCTGGCCACTGATGATGCCCGCCATCAAGGGGGCATCACCACCAAGCTGCCGGGCCAGAATATAAGCAGAGGTGGCGGTAGGAAGCGCCGCCAGCAGAACCGCCACCTGCACCATCATTCCCTCAAGGCCCAGCAACAGTGCCAGCCCAGCGGTCATCATCGGAAACCCAACCAGCTTTAGCGCGGACGAAACAATAAACGGCAGGGAAGCGCCTCTGAGGGCTTTCAGCTGAAGCCCCGCACCGACCGTCATCAGCCCCATCGGCAACGCCAGATTGCTGAGAGGCTCGAGAATACCGCCGATCAGCGGATGAAACCCGATCTCGAAGAAACTCCAGACTACCCCAATCACCGAGCCAACGATCAGGGGATTGGTCACAACCGCCTTGAACACCGGTACTAACCGCACCGGCCCTTCCGTGGCCACCAGAGAAAACATCAGTATGCAAAGCAGGTTCAGCAACGGGACCATGATGGCCACTGCAATCGCCGTCAGCGACAGGCCCTGATCCCCCAACAGCATGCCGCCAGCGGCGAGCCCCACATAAGAGTTGAAACGAATAGCTCCCTGGTAAACCGAGGAGAATACCGGACCAGGCCAATGCCAGAACCATTGTGCAAACGCCAGGACCAGCGTCATCGCGATCAGCATGGCGCCGATCAACAAGGCAATATCGCCATAGGCGGACGCTGGCAACCGAGCCTGCCCGAGCTTGAACACGAGCATGGCCGGAAACAGCACGTAGTAGGTAAACCGCTCCGCGCGGGGCCAGAAATCGCCCCCCGGAAAGTCAATACGGCGAAACACATGCCCGAGCATGATCAGGACAAATACCGGTAACAGAGCCTGTACCGCCATTAACCCCTCACAACTCGCGTCTTAAACTGAAGTAAAGCTTGGGAGAAACAGATTAGTGGCATTGCGGCACCATACCTCGATATGTTTTGACTCGCAGCATATCAAGGTTTCTAACTAACTAAAGCCTCAGGCCCAATTCCACGGTTCGATGGAGACAGACAATTGTATCGAGAAATGAGCTGCTCCAAGCAAATCAGATTCTTTGGGAGCAGCTCGATACTGCGGTCAATTTTGATTCAACCTCTTAGCTTGATCCATCAACGGAAAGCCACCCTGCTCATTAGACCGAGTTGCCAGATTTCCTCCTTCGAGTGGCCCCCAGCCCCAAGAGCCCTAGACCAAGTAGAGCAATAGAACCTGGCTCCGGCACACTGACAGGGTCGCCTGGATTGTTTTCGGATCGCCCAAATCGAAGATCATCAAACCCGAGAATATCACTGGTCGCGTTAAAGGTGACACTCGAAATCAGTTGCCCGAAATCAATAAAGCCAACAAAGGCTCCACCGCCACCGATCGCAGTCGGGAAGTTGATAGTTTGAGTTGCGGAAGACCCATCAACATACTCAATAGTTTGCTGAGGCACTAGGTCGGTCTGCAAGCCATTAACATAAAAACCAAATGCATCGACAGGATCTGCGAAGCTGAAAGTAACCGAACCACCAAAGACCTCACGATGGAAGGCTCCCCCAACTGTCGTATTAAAGCCACAAAGAGCCCCGCAGGAGGATCCGTTTCGTGTGGTTCCTCCTGTAATCGTAAGATTGGCTGGCACCGGCGATTCGAAATCGAAGACGTTCAAATTACCAGCCACAGAGAGAAAATCACTTGCCGCCGCCTGGGAATTCACCATGTCGGCAAGCGAAGCGACGCTGTCATCTGTACCAAGGTAAGTGACGGGGACCGCATTGGCGGATAGACCCACCATGGATAGTGACAAAGTTGCGATTAGCTTTAGTTTCATTTTCATGTTGTCTCTCCATTAAAATCGAGCCGTTTTAAAGGCCAAACACACTGTCACCATATTCCCTGGCGGTGCTGTGAAGACCTTAACCACTAGTGAGCAATACTCGAACCGGCTAGCGCTTTTATTTGTTCTTTTATGCGGTTAACCCTTAACTCTCAAATCGAGAACCAAGAAAGTGTTTATTTTTTCGACACCGTAAAGGCGGTGATGTAAACGTCCATGTAAACATCAACCTTCTGGAAAGATGCAAAGAAGAAACCACACCCACCCTAATAATCGAGCCGATGACTGGCAAGCTAACGCCGCGACATGCCGACACTATCGAGTGCTGGGAAGACTCGGTACAATCTTCATTCAGCCAATCCCTAAACAGAGCGCAACGTGAATCAGTCAACCGTTTCCAAACAACCGGGAGAGAATCCAAAAGCGACCGGACATGCTCGCGCGCATCCCTCTCGCCGCTTCTGCGTGGCCCCGATGATGGACTGGACTACGAGTCACTACCGTTATCTGGCGCGCCAGCTTAGCCGGCAGACCCTGCTCTACACCGAGATGATCACTACCGGCGCGCTGATTTATGGCGATACGACACGCTTTCTGCGCCACGACGAGGCCGAGTACCCGCTGGCCCTTCAGCTTGGTGGTAGTGATGCCGGCGAACTTGCCCACTGCGCCAGGCTGGCGCAGCAATACGGCTTCGATGAGGTTAACCTGAACGTCGGTTGCCCCAGCGATCGGGTTCAGAACAACATGATTGGCGCCTGCCTGATGGGCCATCCGGATAAGGTGGCGGATGGCGTGCGCGCCATGATTGAGGCAACCGACCTGCCGGTCACCGTGAAGCACCGGATCGGTATTGATGGGCGGGAGTCCTGGGATGATCTCTGCGAATTCGTGGAAAAGGTTTCCGAGGCCGGCTGCCGGACGTTTATCGTTCACGCCAGGATCGCGATTCTTGAAGGCCTGAGTCCCAAGGAAAACCGGGAAGTTCCACCGCTCAAATACGACTGGGTATACCGGCTGAAAGCGAAGTACCCGCACCTTGAAATTATCATCAACGGCGGCATCAAGACCTTCGAAGAGTGCCACGAGCATCTCCGGCATACCGACGGCGTGATGCTTGGTCGGGAGGCGTACCACAATCCCTGGCTGCTGGCGGGGGTTGATCCGGAGTTTTTCGGGCATGCGGCGCCGGTGGAAACCCGGCATCAGGCACTTCGGGCCATGCTTCCGTTTATCCGGAGCGAACTTGAGCGCGGCGTATTCCTGACCCACATGTCCAGGCACCTTCTCGGCCTGTTCCACGGCCAACCTGGCGGTCGGCAGTTCCGTCGCTATATCAGTGAGAACGCCCATAAATCCGGTGCTGGCCTGGAAGTGATCGAAACAGCTCTGGAAAAGGTGCATGAACCGGCGGCGCCGGAGATTGCCGAAGCTTAATCGCCGGCAATTGCTACCATACCTTTTGTTGTCTTGTTCCTGTCAGAGCGGCCCGTTATTGTAGGCATATAGCCAGAGCCCGGGATTCGGGCGCACCAATAACAGATCAACCGGGACGACAGGACGAATGACCAGCAAGCTCGACCAACTGAAGACCATGACCACGGTAGTGGCGGATACCGGCGATATCGAAGCCATTGCGAAGTGGCGGCCGGAAGATGCCACCACCAATCCATCCCTGCTGCTCAAAGCTGCCGCTTCCGACGCTTACCGGCCGATGCTGGACAAGGCTGTGACAGAGGCCCGGCGGCATGGCGGCTCAGACGCCGAGCAGCTGACCATGGCCACTGATATGCTGGCCGTACTTGCCGGGCGAGAAATCCTCAACCTGATTCCCGGTGTGGTTTCGACGGAGGTGGATGCCCGGTTGTCCTTTGATACCGCAGGTACGCTCGAGCGCGCCCGCCGTCTGGTTGAGCTGTATGACAAGCAGGGCGTCGACACCAGTCGCGTGCTGATCAAGATTGCTTCCACCTGGGAAGGCATCCGTGCCGCCGAGCAACTGGAGAAAGAAGGGATTCGCTGCAACCTGACGCTGCTGTTCTCCTTCATTCAGGCTGCGGCCTGCGCCCAGGCCGGGGCATTCCTGATCTCGCCCTTTGTCGGTCGGATTCTGGACTGGCACCTGGCCAGCACAGGCCGTGACAGCTACCCGGCCGCAGAAGATCCGGGGGTGCTTTCCGTCTCTCGCATCTACAATTACTACAAGGCCAACGGCTTTAACACGGTGGTGATGGGCGCCAGTTTCAGAAATACCGGCGAAATCGAAATGCTTTCAGGTTGCGACCGCCTGACCATAAGCCCTGCCCTCCTGCAGGAGTTGCAGGACGACCAGGGCGATCTGCCGCGGCGACTGGTCGCCGACACAGCCAGCTCACCGGATCAGTTTGGCACCATCGACGAGAAACTGTTCCGCTGGGAATCCAATGAAGACGCCATGGCTACCGAGAAGCTGGCCGATGGCATTCGTCGGTTCACAGCCGACCAGATAGAACTGGAAAATCGGGTCCGGCAGCTGGCCAACGCCGCCTGACACCGCGCCTCAAACCAAACACAGGAGTAGGACTGTCCGATCATGATCGAGCGCCTGAAAAAACTGTTTGCGGCACCGGAAGCTGAAAGTGAGAAGCCCGATAACCATCAACTCGCTGTGGCTGCAACAGCACTAATGGTTCAGCTTTCCCGGGTCGACCAGGATGAGGACGAGCGGGAGCTGCAGGCCATCGTTGATGGCGCGGTCAAAGCACACCAGGTTACCCGGGCGGAAGCAGAAGAGATTCTTGAAGACGCCCTGAGCCATGCAGATGACGCCACGTCGCTGTATGAGTTTACCGGCCAGATCAACGAGCATCTGGACCAGGAGGGCAAACAGGCCCTGCTTGAGAGTATTTGGCGCGTGGCGTTCGCGGACGGCCGCATCGACAAATACGAAGAACACCTTATTCGCCGCATGGCAGACCTGCTGCATCTTAATCACCGGGAATACATGCAGGCGCGGCACCGGGCGCAAGACGCCGGTTCTTGAAAAGGAGACAGCATGCTAGCCATTCTTCATCCGAATACCGCTCTGGACAGCGAAGAATACCGACAGACCATGCACTACCTCGAGAATCTTCCGAACGTCTCGGTTCGGGTTCATGAGGTTCAGGGTGCCACCCAGAGGCTGACCGAGATCTACCTTCTCGGGGACACCAAACCCCTGAACAAAGAAGAGATCGAGGCCCTGCCTGCGGTTGAACGGGCCATTCGCATCTCGGACGACTACCGTATTCTGGGCCGCCACCGGGATGACCGCCGGCAAAGCGGCTTCACCTACAACGGTGTCGAGTTTAATCAGTCCAATCTGAACATTTTTGCCGGCCTATGCGCCGTCGATGTGCCCGAGCATGTCGACATGATGATGCAGGCCCTTGAGGACAACGGCGAAGTCTGCACCCGAATGGGCGCCTACAAGCCACGCACCAACCCCTACTCATTTCAGGGCCACGGTAAGGGCTGCCTTCCCTGGGTGTTCGAGAAGGCTGGCAAGCGTGGCATCAAGGTGATCGCCATGGAGATCACCCATGAGAGCCACATTGAGGAAATCGACACCTGCCTCGAAAAACTTGGCCGTCCCACCGGCGTGATGCTGCAGGTGGGCACTCGAAACACCCAGAACTTCGAGCTTCTGAAAGCCATTGGCCGCCAGAACACCTATCCGGTGCTGCTCAAGCGTGGTTTCGGAATTACCCTGAATGAATCCCTCAACGCCGCCGAATACCTGGCCAGCGAAGGCAATGCCAACGTGATCTTCTGCCTGAGGGGCATGAAAACCGAGGCTGGCCAACCCCACCGGAACATGGTGGATTTCGCCCACGTGCCTGCGGTCAAACGCCTCACTCGTATGCCAGTGTGCGTCGACCCGTCCCACTCGGTGGGAAGTCGTGAACAGTCTCCGGACGGCATTCTTGATGTCATGCACGCCACTGCCCAGGGCGTGGTAGCAGGCGCCAACATGGTGCTGGTGGACTTCCACCCCAAACCGGAAAAAGCCCTTGTGGATGGCCCCCAGGCCCTGCTCATGAACGAGCTACCGGCGTACCTGGAGGACATTCGCCTTTGCCATGACACCTGGAAGAAGCGCCAGGCCATTTACCAACGCTTGAAGGATGATGCAGCGGAATGATTGTCTACGGACACAGAGGCGCGAAGGGAGAGGCCCCGGAAAACACCCTTCCGGGATTCATGCATGCCTACAGGCATGGTATCCGGAATTTTGAACTGGATCTGGTGCTGTCCAAAGATGGCAAGCCGGTACTGGTGCATGATCTTTCGGTAGACCGCACCACCAGCCAGAAAGGCAGCATCAGCCAATACACCGCTGCCGAACTGGCGGCTATGGACGCCCGGCGCAACACCAGCTCCTGGCCCACTCCCACCGGCATTCCGACACTTGAAGACCTGCTTGATCAGTTCGACGACATCGAGCATTTGCAGCTGGAAGTCAAAAAAGACAGTCGCCAGCGGCTCAATATCCTGTGTAACCGGCTGACCGAGGTCATTCAGCGCCGGAACCTCTATCAGACTGCGGCAATCACCTCTTCAGACATCTGGTTTCTGAAGCAGATACGGCGGCGCAACAGGAACATCCGCCTTGGCCTGGTAGCCGAACGAAAATTCCCACGGCCTCTCAGTATGGCAAGCCGTTTGGGCTGCGAGTATCTCTGCATAAACTGGAAGTTGTGTTCAAAAGCGCTGGTGGAGCAGGGGCATCGACGTGGCATGCACGTGTCCACGTGGACTGTGAACCGCATTCACGACATGCTGCAGCTGGAAGAGATGGGGGTGGACAGCATCATTACTGACTACCCCACAAGTACCCGTATCTTTTTCGACAACAGGGCGAGGTCCGCCCTGTCCTTGCCCCAGAGCCGAGAATCGACCTCTCTCAACAGTGAAGCAGTGTCTACTGGCTGAAATCGCGGGCTTGGGGTCAGATGAAAACATTCATCTGACCCCGTTTTCGTAGATGGCTCAGAAGATCCGGTTCAGACCGTTCAGTGCCGCGACCCGGTACGCCTCAGCCATGGTCGGATAGTTGAACGTGGTGTTGATGAAGTAGTTCAGAGAGTTAGCCTCCCCTTCCTGATTCATGATCGCCTGGCCGATGTGGACGATTTCTGCTGCCTGGTCACCGAAACAGTGGATGCCCAGAATCTGGCGGGTCTCCCGGTGGAACAGGATTTTCAGCATACCTACTGCCTCTCCAGTGATCTGTGCGCGTGCCAGATCCTTGAAGAAGGCCTGCCCAACCTCATAGGGCACCTTGGCTTCTGTCAGTTCGCGCTCGGTTTTGCCAACGGAACTGATTTCCGGAATGGTGTAGATACCGGTCGGCACGTCGGACACAAAGCGGAAGTATGCATCGTCCACAATGTCCGAAGATGCCGAACGGCCCTGGTCATAAGCGGCGCTTGCCAGACTCGGCCAGCCGATCACATCGCCCGCCGCATAGATGTTTTCCACCTCGGTGCGGTAGTGCTCGTCAACGGCCAGTTGCCCACGGCCATTGGGTTCCAGACCGATATTTTCGAGGCCAAGCTTTTCGGTGTTCCCACTGCGACCATTGCACCACAGGAATGCATCCGCACGGATTTTCTTGCCCGACTGTAGCGACAGCACCACACCGTGGTCATCACCCACAACCGACTCGTACTGCTCGTTGTGGCGAACCAGAACGCCGTTATTCCGTAGGTGATAGCTGAGAGCGTCGGAGATCTCGTCATCAAGGAACGACAACAGCCGGCTACCCGGGTTGATCAGGTCGACTTTTACACCCAGGCCCGCAAAGATCGAGGCATACTCTGAACCTATGACGCCAGCGCCATAAATAATCAGTGTGCGGGGCGTGTGAGACAGGTTCAGAATGGTGTCGGAGTTATAGATCCGATGATGGCGGAAATCCACATCGGGCGGCAGATAGGGTCGGGAGCCGGTGGCGATGATTGCCTGCTTGAAGTGCAGAGTCTCGGAGGACTTGCTGCCACGGACTTCAATACGGTTCTGGTCGACGAAAAAGGCTCGACCGTTGATCAGATCAACCCGATTGCGGGAGTAGAACTGAGTCCGGAGCTTGACCTGCTTGCCAATTACCTTTTGGGCATTCTGAAGCACCCGAGGGAAAGAGAACCAGCGGGGTTCACCGATATCCCGGAACATCTGGTTGGTGTTGAAGGTGATGATCTGTTTGACGGAGTGACGCAGCGCCTTGGACGGTATGGTGCCCCAGTGTGTGCAGTTCCCGCCAACGGTAGGCTTGTCTTCGATGATCGCGACACGTTTGCCGTGTTTCGTCGCATTCATCGCCGCGCCTTCGCCGGACGGACCGGCGCCGATAACGACGACGTCGTAATGATGTTCTGCCATGCGCGCAGTGACTCCTTATCTACGTCGTGAAAAGATGGTTGTAATTATCAAAAACAGATCAGTGCTTGCTGGTCTTGCTGGCGTCGTATGCCAGAGCCTCGGGCTCTTTACTTTCGTTGGCCAACCGCTCGTTTTCTTCTTCGCACTTCTGGGTATTGCCACCGCAGATATCACAGGACTGGCTGATACCAAGAGCGCCAATTCCGCCGCAGGTCCCACTGATGGGCTTGCGCCCCAGGATTACGCCGATGGACATGGCTGCAACCAGCAACACCACGATCAAAAGAACCAAAAGAAAGGTACCCATGTTGCCCTCCCCTCATTGAGTCACGTAGGACGAAAAGGCCGGCGTCTGGTGCGTTTCGAAACCTTCATCCGTCCTGACAATAAAATAGGCCGGGATATTCTCCCTCACCGCGAGCGCATTGGCCCGCTCGTAGCCCATCACGTTAAAGCCGGTCGCCAGAGCATCCGCTGTCATACAGTCATCCGTAATGACAGTGACCGATGCCAGTTTGTGAGCAATCGGCTCACCAGTCGCAGGATCTATTGTATGAGAATAGCGACGCCCTTCCGATTCGTAATAATTACGATAATCACCCGATGTTGCCATAGCGCGTGATTCCAGCGCCACCACCCGGTTTACCTCGCGCCCCTCAGACACCGGCTGTTCGATGGCCAGACGCCAGGTGCTGCCATCGGGTTTGCGACCATTAACCCGAACCTCTCCGCCGATCTCTACCAGATACGCCTCTACGCCTTCGCTTTCAAGGAAGCGTGCCACCACGTCCACCCCATAACCCTTGGCGATGGCCGACAGGTCCACATATTGCGGTGGTGTCGCACGCACGGCAGGCGGATCTGCCCGCAGTTCAAGATTATCGAAACCGGTGGCGGCTAGAGCCTTCGCAAGCGATTCTTCCGAAGGCACCTGTTCCGGCCGAGCCTTGGGCCCGAATCCCCATAGATTCACGACCGGCCCAATCGTTACATCAAAGGCGCCATCGGTCATCGTGGAGATCTCTTCGGCCTTCTGGAGAACCTCGAACAACCCGGCTGAAACAGGAGTCCACTCGGATTGATCGGACTGCTGATTGAAACGGGACAGCTCCGAATCGTCCCGCCAGGTCGACATTGACGCGTCAACGTCTTCCAGCACCTCGTCAATGCCACTCGCCAGAGTTTCAAGCCTCTGCTGATCCTCGGTCAATACGACATTAATGTGGTAACTGGTGCCGAAGACAGGGCCGGATATTTCCCAGATTTTTTCTTCTGGCTGAAACGAACAACCCGCCAGAACGGCAAAGGCCAGCGCTATAAAAGCGCTGGCCAGGGCCACCCTGGCGGGTCGTAGCATGCTGAATGTCATCAGGACTGCTTAGCCTCCAAAGTCATCCAGCATGATGTTCTCATCCTCAACGCCCAGATCCTTTAGCATCTTTATGCAGGAGGCGTTCATGATTGGGGGCCCACACATGTAGTACTCACAGTCTTCCGGAGCCGGGTGGTCCTTCAGATAGTTTTCATACAACACGTTATGGATAAACCCGGTCGGGCCTTCCCAGTTGTCCTCGGGTAGTGCGTCGGATAGCGCAACGTGCCACTCGAAGTTTTCATTCTCTTCCTGCAGCCCGTCGAAATCTTCTACGTAGAACATCTCGCGAACGCTTCGGGCACCGTACCAGAAGCTGATCTTGCGCTTGGAGTTCAGACGCTTGAGCTGATCAAAGATGTGGGAACGCATGGGCGCCATACCCGCACCGCCACCGATGAATACCATTTCAGCGTCAGTCTTCTTGGCGAAGAACTCACCGAACGGTCCCATCACGGTCACCTTGTCTCCCGGCTTCATGTTGAACACATAGCTCGACATGATGCCCGGGTTGTGGTCCGTGCCAGGAGGCGGCGTAGCGATACGAATGTTGAACTTGAGAACACCCTTTTCTTCCGGGTAGTTCGCCATGGAATAGGCCCGGATGGTCTCTTCCTTGTTGACCGCCTTGTAGCGCCAGATGTTGTGCTTGTCCCAGTCCTCGTGGAACTCTTCCTCGATATCGAAATCCTTGAAGTCGATTTCGTAGGGAGGGCACTCAAGCTGAACATAGCCGCCGGCCCGGAAGTCCACTTCCTCACCTTCAGGCAGCTTGAGTACGAGTTCTTTGATGAAGGTGGCCACGTTGTGGTTAGAGATAACCTCGCATTCCCACTTCTTGACGCCGAAGAATTCCTCCGGCACTTCCACCTTCATATCCTGTTTGACAGGAACCTGACAGGACAGGCGCCAGCCTTCTTTCTCTTCACGGTTGGTGAAGTGGGTCTTCTCTGTTGGCAGCATGGCACCGCCGCCTTCCAGAACCTTGCACTTGCACTGGGCGCAGGTACCGCCGCCACCGCAGGCAGAGGACAGGAAAATACCACTGTTTGCCAGAGTACCGAGCAGCTTGCCGCCGGCTTCGGTCTTCAGCGTGTGTTCTGGATCATCGTTGATCTCAATGGTCACATCACCGGTGCTTACCAGCCTGGACCGGGCCGCAAGAATCACTGCGACCAGGGCCAGAACGATAACGGTGAACATGACCACACCGAGAATAATTTCTGTATTCATGGTCTCGCCTTTTCGTTAAACCGAATCACCGGGTGAATTACAGTGAGATACCGGAGAAGGACATAAAGCCCAGGGACATCAGACCAACGGTAATGAAGGTGATACCCAGACCACGCAGGCCTTCCGGAACGTCACTGTACTTCAGCTTCTCGCGAATACCCGCCAGGGCAATAATTGCCAGCGCCCAGCCAAGGCCGGCGCCGAAGCCATACACCACACTCTCGCCAAAGGTGTAGTCACGCTCCACCATGAACAGCGAGGCACCCAGAATGGCGCAGTTCACCGTGATCAGTGGCAGGAACACACCCAGGGCGGCATAGAGCGCCGGGATATACTTGTCCAGTACCATTTCCATGATCTGAACAATGGCCGCGATTACCCCGATATACGTCAACAATCCGAGAAAGCTCAGGTCTACGTTAGGCAGGCCTGCCCAGTCCAGGGCGCCTTCGCGCAGGATGCTGTTGTACAGGAGGTTATTCACCGGAACGGTTACGGTCAGCACCACAACAACGGCAATGCCAAGCCCCGTCGCAGCCTCGATCTTCTTGGAGATGGCCAGGAAGGTACACATCCCCAAGAAGAACGCCAGAGCCATGTTTTCAACGAAAACGGCCTTAAGAATCAGACTGATATAGTGTTCCATCAGAAGGCCTCCTTGGCGACATGACGTGACATTTTGTAGTCAGGCTCTTCAACCTGCTCCGGCTTCCAGGTCCGCAGACCCCAGATGGCCAGGCCGATAATAAAGAACGCGCTCGGCGGCAGCAGCAACAACCCGTTCGGGATGTACCAGCCGCCTTCGTTGACCACCGGCATCAGGGACACGCCGAACAGGGAGCCGGCACCCAGCAGTTCACGGAAGAAAGCAACAAAGACCAGGAGCACGGAGTAACCCAGACCGTTACCAACGCCGTCCAGGAAGCTCAGCCAGGGGCCGTTCTTCATGGCGAAGCCTTCCGCGCGGCCCATGACGATACAGTTGGTGATAATCAGGCCAACAAACACCGACAGCTGCTTGGAAATCTCGTAGGCATAAGCCTTGAGTAACTGATCAACCACGATTACCAGTGAGGCGATAATGGTCATTTGCACGATGATCCGGATACTGCCCGGAATCTGGGTACGTACCAGCGACACCGCAAGGTTGGAAAATGCGGTAACGGCAATAACCGCTGCACACATAACAAGAGTAACGTTCATGCTGGTGGTTACCGCCAGCGCTGAACAGATGCCCAGGATCTGCAGGGCAATCGGGTTATTGCTGAAGATCGGTTCGAAGAGAACCTGTTTGGCTGATGCATCTGCCATGATCAGACCTCCCCTTCACGAAGTTTTTGCAGGAACGGCGCGTACCCGCGGTCGCCCATCCAGTAGTTAACCAGTTGCTCAACGCCGCGGCTTGTCAGCGTAGCACCAGACAGAGCATCAACCTTGTGCTCCTTGTCCTGTGCATCGGCGCCAACACCGCCCTTGACCAGTCGCACCTGGGGCTCGGAACGGTCTTCGTTGTAGACCTCCTTGCCCACCCACTGGCGCTTCCAGCGCGGGTTGTCCACTTCACCACCAAGCCCCGGGGTTTCTGCATGTGCATAGAAACCCAGACCTTCGATGGTGTTCAGATCGCCCTCGAGAGAAATGAACCCGTAGAGCGTGGACCAGAGACCGTAACCGTGGATCGGAAGAACCACGCGGTTGATCTGGCCGTTCTCGCTCATGGTGTAGACCTTGGCAACATTCGGACGGCGCTTGATACCGGCCTTGTCTTCAGAAGACGGAATGTTGGTGGACATCTCGGGGTCCGAAGCAGCCTTGTACATGTCGTACTTCATCGGGTCCTGGACACCCACGTCGGAAGGCTCGACGAATTCACCCGTGTCCAGGTCAACCAGCCGGACATCAAAGCGTGCGAACGCCTCTTCGATCTCCTCTGCGCTGGAGCCAGACTCCAGCATGCCGGCCGAAGACAGAATATTGGTCTTGATATCCAGGTTCTGGTTCTGGATCTGGGCCGGTCGAAGCAGTACCGCTGCAGTGGACACCACCACAGAGAAGGCAATACTCAGAACCAGCGCAACAACCAGAGTGCGGGAGACGGTTTCTTTAGCTTTAGCCACGAGCGAGCCTCCGTTTGATGTTGGCCTGGACCACGTAATGGTCCATCAGCGGCGCAAACAGGTTGGCGAACAGAATCGCCAGCATGATGCCCTCGGGGAAGGCCGGGTTGATGACACGGATCAGGATTGTCATGACACCCACCAGAATGCCGAAACACCAGCGACCGGTGTTGGTCATCGCCGCGGACACCGGGTCGGTTGCCATGAACATCATACCGAAGGCAAAACCGCCCATAACCAGATGCCAATGCGCAGGAATTGCGAACATCGGGTTGGTCTCGGATCCGACGATATTAAGCAGCAGGGACATGCCGATCATACCGATCAATACGCCGCCGACAATCCGGTAGCTGGCAATCTTCATGACCAGCAGTATCAAGCCGCCTATCAGCACCGCCAGGGTTGACGTTTCACCCATGGAGCCCTGAATGGTTCCCACGAAAGCACTCATCCAGCCAATCTGGGCTTCCAGTGCTTCCAGACCGCCACTTGCGGCCCAGCTCAGCGCAGTAGCGCCACTGAAACCATCAACCGCGGTCCACACTGTGTCACCAGAAATCTGTGCCGGATAGGCAAAGTACAGGAACGCGCGACCAGTGAGGGCCGGGTTCAGGAAGTTCTTGCCGGTACCACCAAACACTTCCTTACCGATCACGACACCAAAGGTGATGCCCAGAGCCACTTGCCAGAGCGGGATAGTGGGCGGGCAGATCAGCGCAAAAAGAACCGATGTGACAAAGAAGCCTTCGTTCACTTCGTGACGACGCACGGTGGCAAACAGCACTTCCCAGAAACCACCGACCACGAAGGTCACAAAGTAGATGGGAACGAAGTACGCCATGCCGTAAACGAAGTTATCCCATACGCCCGCACCGGCCCCGGTGATGGCGAGTGCCTGAATGAAGGCAGTCCGCAGGCCGCCGTCAGCAACCATGGCGTCCGGATTGGACGCAAGGAAGCTGTTGGCCTGGAAGCCGATGTTCCACATACCGAAGAACATCGCCGGGAAAGTACACAACCACACGGTAATCATGATGCGTTTGAGGTCGACGCCGTCGCGCACGTGAGCGGTGGTGGAAGTTACTTTACCGGGCGTGTAGAAAATGGTGTCTACGGCTTCGTACAACGCATACCAGCGCTCGTACTTGCCACCCTTTTCAAAGTGATGCTCGATTCCATCGAGAAACTGTCTGATAGCCATCGTATTAGCCCTCGATCTCGATTCGGGTCAGGTTCTCGCGGAGAATCGGACCATATTCATATTTGCCCGGGCACACGAACGTGCACAGCGCCAGATCTTCTTCATCCAGCTCCAGCGCGCCAAGCTTCTGTGCCATCTCTGTATCGCCGACAATCAGCGAACGCAGCAGCTGCGTCGGAAGAATATCCAGAGGCATGATCTGCTCGTAAGCGCCAACCGGAACCATCGCCCGCTCACTGCCGTTAGTAGTGGTGGTGAAGTTGAAAAGCTTGCCACTGGTCAGCTTGGACAGATAAATGTTCAGCACCGAGAACCGGTTCGGGCCCGGAGACAGCCATCCCATGAACTCACGCTTGTTGCCCTCTTCAAGTACCGATACCTGATTGGCAAAGCGGCCAATGTAGGCGCATGGGCCATCGCCGCGGCGACCACCGAACACAGACCCCGAAATCGGCCGGATCTCGCAATCTGTGGCAACTTCGCCCTCCAGAAGTTCCTCGAGGCTGGCACCCAGACGGGTACGAACAAGGCGCGGCTTCAGCGCCTTGGGGCCACCAATCGCGACAATACGCTCCACCGGGACTTCTCCGGATTCAAACAGTTTGGCGATGTCGATGACGTCCTGATAATTGATGGTCCAGACCGTTTTGCTGCCGGATACCGGATCCAGGTGATGGATATGGGTACCAACATTGCCCGCCGGATGCTTGCCATCAAACTGGTGAACCTCAACAGCGTCGGATTTGGGAACCGCCACGTTGGATCCGGGCTTGCCGGTAACAAAGACTTTGCCCGTGGTCAGCTTGGTGAGGAGCGTCAGGCCTTTCTCAAACGCCTGGCTGTTCTCGCCAATGATCACCGTCGGGTCCGCTGCCAGCGGGTTGGTGTCCATAACCGACACGAAAATGGAGTGAGGGGCGGAGTCGATCTCCGGAACCTTGCTGTAGGGGCGCGTCTTGAACGCCGTCCACAAACCGGATTCCACAAGATTATCAACTACCTGCTGGCGTTCCAGGCCGGCAAGATCCGATTCGCTGTAGCGGGCAAATGTCTCAGCCTCGTCGCCATCGATTTCGATAACGATCGACTGGAATACCCGACGCTCACCACGGTTAATCTCTTTCACCACGCCGGCGGCGGGTGACGTATAACGAACGCCTTCGGTCTTCTTGTCCGTGAACAGCAGCGTACCGCGCTTGACACGGTCCCCCTCTTTCACAGCCATCGTCGGCTTCATGCCGATATAGTCAAAACCGATCAACGCCACGTGGCGAACGGGTTTGCCGTCTGTAATGGTCTGTTCGGGAGCGCCGCTGATGGGAAGATCCAGGCCTTTTTTGATCTTGATCATTAGCCTCATCCAATCATCAGAAACTTATCAATGGATTCGTAACGCCCGGCATCTGCGGCCCAGAAAAACAATGAGAAACGAAGTGCCAGACGTACCCAAAATCGCGCCAATTATAGAGATTAAGGAATCCTATTTCCACCAGAAACCGGAACCGGTTAAGCGCCGGCAACCGAAAAGAGCCGAACAGCTGACCATAAAAACAAAAACCCCGACAGCAATTGCTCTCGGGGTCTTTGAACCTTCACTTCACCAGATCGGCGCGATTCGCTCAGTCTCTCGCACGTTTGGGGAAGATCGGGTAATTTACACCTGCCATTTGGTTGACCACGCGGATCACCTGAGCGCTGTAGCCGAATTCGTTGTCGTACCACACGTACAGGATCAGACGCTTGCCGCTGGCAATGGTTGCCTGAGCATCAACGATGCCGGCGTGACGGGAACCGACGAAGTCCGTGGAAACCACTTCCGGGGAATTCACGAAGTCGATCTGCTTCTGCAGCTCTGAGTGCAGCGCCATATCCCGGAGATAGTCGTTCACACCTTCCACCTCAACGTCTTTCTTGAGGTTGAGATTCAAAATCGCCATGGAGACGTTCGGCGTAGGGACCCGAATCGCATTGCCGGTAAGCTTGCCTTTCAGAACCGGCAGTGCCTTGGCAACGGCCTTAGCTGCACCTGTCTCGGTAATTACCATGTTCAAGGCGGCGCTGCGTCCGCGACGGCTACCCTTGTGGTAGTTATCGATCAGGTTCTGGTCGTTAGTGTAGGAATGCACGGTCTCAACGTGACCGTCTTCAATGCCGTACTCATCCTCGATCGCCTTCAGCACCGGCGTGATGGCATTGGTGGTACAGGAGGCTGCTGACAAAATCTTGTCTTCATCAGTGATCCAGTCGTTATTGATACCATAAACGATGTTCTTGATATCACCCTTGCCCGGAGCGGTCAGGATAACGCGGCTGACGCCCTTCGATTTCAGGTGCAGGCCAAGACCAGCTTCATCACGCCACTTACCGGTGTTGTCGATCACGATGGCGTTGTTGATGCCGTAGTCGGTGTAATCGACTTTGTCCGGACCATCGGAATAGATCACCTTGATGTAGTTGCCGTTGGCAATCAGGGCTGATTCCTTCTCGTCCACGGTTATAGTGCCATCGAACGGGCCGTGCACCGAGTCACGGCGCAGCAAACTGGCACGCTTCTCAAGATCGTTTTCCGCGCCACCCTGGCGGACGACAATCGCGCGCAGGCGCAGGTTATTACCGCCACCGGCCTTCTCGATCAGGATACGCGCCAGCAGACGACCGATACGGCCAAAACCGTAAAGCACCACGTCTTTGGTGTCATTATTGGCATCTTCCTCGGACTGGGCAGCGTACTGCCCCACAACCGGGCCAATTTCACGCTTCAGGAATTCGGTCAGGTCACCGCCTTCGTCTTTGAACTTGACTGCCAGCTTGCCGATATCCACGTGGGCGCGACCAAGATCAAGCTTATCCATGGCCTGCAGAATCGGCAGGGTGTCATGAACAGAAAGCTCGCTGTCTTCAACCTGGCGCACAAAACGGTGGGCGCGGATGATGTCAATAACCGACTGGTTGATGATGGCGCGGCCGTAGACAGAAGTAACCACATTGTTCTTGCGGTAGAGGCGGCCGATCAGCGGAATCATGGCTTCCGCGGTGGATTCTCTTTCTGTCCAGTTGGACAGGTGCTGATTGATCTGTTCGTGACTCACGCTTTGACCTCTGCAGTTGGCACTTGGAAATTTGGGCGCACATTATCCAACTTAATCCGGCGGACCGCAAATACGACAACCCATGACCTTCGTATAGGAGCCGCCTGTCTATAAAGCAAGCGCTGCACCATGAATTGGCGCCATGACAGTGCCGACCGCGAGCGTTAGAATACGCGCCACATCGCCTCTCGGACATCCACAGCAGGAGAACCAGACCGCCCATGAGCCAAGGTGCCAGCACCCGCCCGTCACCCCGCCCCATGATTGCCCCGGCATTCCCGACACGACCGGCCGATCACAGGACATGGGGTCAATTGCACGGCAGCAGTGACGCGCTGGCCATCTGTGAAAGTGCCCGGGCCCACAGGGGCCTGACTCTGGTCATAACCCGCAGCACCGCCGATGCTATTCGGCTTGAGCAGGCCATGCGTTTCTTCCTCGGACTACCTCCGGAAGAGGATGGCCCTGCGATCAGCGAAGACGGACTGGAACTGCTTTCTTTGCCAGACTGGGAAACTCTGCCCTACGATCTGTTTTCGCCCCATCAGGACATCATCTCCCGGCGAATCCGGACGTTGCACCGCTTGCCCTCAACCAGCCATGGAGTATTGGTGGTTCCGGCGCGAACCCTGATGCACAGGCTGCCGCCGGTTAATTACCTTCAGGGCAACACTCTGCTTCTTGAAGTGGGACAGTCCCTGGACATCGAGAACTGGCGAATGCAGCTGGAAGCGGCGGGGTACCGGCATGCCGAGAACGTTTACGAGCACGGCGAATACGCTGTCCGCGGCGCAATACTGGATATCTTCCCAATGGGCGCCAGCCAGCCCTATCGAATTGACCTTTTCGATGACGAGATCGAGACGCTTCGCACCTTCGATCCCGAAACCCAGCGTTCGATCGACCGGATTGACCGCATTGAGCTTCTGCCCGCGTTCGAATTTCCCTGGCATAAGGAGGCACGGTCAGGGTTCCGAAGCCGCTGGTTCGAACAGTTCCCGAATGCCGACAAGGACATACCCATATACCAGGATGTAACGCACGGCATCACTCCGCCGGGCATCGAGTACTACCTCCCCCTATTCTTCGACCAGACAGCAACGCTGTTTGACTACCTGCCCGGGGCAACCCATGTCTTCACCGCTGACGGACTGAATGATGCGGTCGGCCATTTTGACAGCGAAACCCGCAACCGATATGAAGACCGGCGCCACGATCGACTACGACCGATTCTGCCCCCCACCCGTCTGTTTTTGCAGCAGGAAGAGCTGTTCAGGCACCTGAAAGCCTTCCCCAGGGTGACCATTTCATCAGAGACCACAGAGACTTCCGGATCGGTCAACTGCCCGACAGAATCCCTGCCGGATATTGCCATGGACGGTCGGGCCGCAGATCCAGCCGGTCGACTAAAACGATTTCTCGGCGAGTTCGACGGCCACGTGCTGATCTGCGCCGAATCTTCCGGTCGGCGAGAAGCCCTGATGGAGAATCTTGGCGAGCAGGGCCTTGAGCTGAAAACCCTTCCCGGCTGGCAGGCCTTTCTTGAAGACAAAGGGAGCCCACTGACTATTACCATTGCTCCGATGGAGCAAGGCCTGGTGCTCCCCGAGCATTCCGTTGCCCTGATTACCGAAACAGCCCTGTTCGGAGAGCGGGTACTGCAGCGACGTCGCCGTGAAAAGCCCACAGAGACCGATGATGCCGGTTTCCGGGATCTGTCGGAATTGCGGATTGGCGCCCCGGTGGTTCATATTGACCACGGCGTCGGCCGCTACCAGGGCCTGGAGACGATTACTGTTGAAGGCGAAGCCAGCGAATTTCTGATGCTTGAGTACGCCGGTGGCTCCAAGCTCTATGTGCCAGTCTCCAGCCTGCATCTGATTTCACGTTATGCCGGCAATGACACCGAGCACGCGCCACTGCACAAACTCGGAACGGACCGCTGGAGCACGGCCAAGCAGAAAGCCCTGGAGAAAATCCGTGATACCGCCGCCGAGCTGCTAGACGTCTACGCCCGCCGGGAAGCGCGCAAGGGATTCAGCTTCGAGGATCCGAAGGAGGCCTATCGCGCCTTTGCCGCCGGCTTCCCGTTCGAGGAAACGCCGGACCAGCAGGTCGCCATCCAGTCGGTATTCGAAGACATGACCAGTGAACGACCGATGGACCGCCTGGTGTGTGGCGATGTGGGTTTTGGAAAAACCGAGGTTGCCATGCGCGCAGCGTTCCTCGCCACATGGTCTGGCAAACAGGTGTCGGTTCTCGTTCCCACTACCCTGCTTGCCCAGCAACATTACGAATCCTTCCGGGACCGTTTCTCGGACACCCCGGTACAGGTCGAGCTTCTCAGCAGGTTCCGAACCGCCGGCCAGACCAGCAAGGCGTTGGAGGCCGTGGAGAACGGCAGAGCCGACATCGTCATCGGCACCCACAAACTGCTGCAGGGCGACATCAAGTTCAAGAATCTTGGCCTGGTCATCATCGATGAAGAGCACCGCTTTGGCGTACAGCAAAAGGAAAGACTGAAAGCACTGCGAGCAGAGGTCGACATGCTCAACCTGACCGCGACTCCGATTCCGCGGACGCTGAACATGGCCATGGGGCATCTGAGAGACCTCTCAATCATCGCAACACCGCCGGCGCGACGACTTTCGGTGAAAACCTTCGTGCGCCAGAAAGACAACGCCATGGTCAAGGAAGCCATTTTGCGGGAAATTCTCCGTGGCGGTCAGGTCTATTTTCTCCATAACGATGTGGCGACCATCGAGAAAACCGCCGAGGATCTCCGCTCGTTGATTCCCGAAGCCCGGGTGGGTGTAGCCCACGGCCAGATGCGGGAACGGGATCTAGAAAAGATCATGTCGGACTTCTATCACAAGCGTTTCAACGTGCTGGTGTGCTCGACCATCATTGAAACCGGCATCGACGTTCCCAGCGCCAACACCATCATCATCGAGCGGGCCGACAAGTTCGGCCTGGCTCAGCTGCATCAACTCCGGGGGCGCGTGGGCCGGTCTCACCACCAGGCCTACGCCTACCTGCTCACACCACCGCCGAAATCCATTACGGCGGATGCCAAAAAGCGTTTGGATGCTATTTCGGAGGCGCAGGACCTGGGCGCCGGCTTTATGCTGGCTACCCACGACCTGGAAATCCGGGGCGCGGGAGAGTTGCTGGGCGAAGAACAGAGTGGGCAAATCGAAAGCATCGGATTTACCCTTTATATGCAGCTGTTGGATGAAGCCGTCAAAGCCATTCGGGAAGGCCGAACACCCAATGCTGACCTGCCACTGAGCCACGGCACGGAAATGAATCTAAGGATCCCGGCACTGATTCCCGAGGATTACCTGCCCGATGTCCATAACCGCCTGATGCTTTACAAGCGGATCGCCAGCGTGGACAGCCCGGGCGCATTAAAAGAACTTCAGGTTGAGATGATTGATCGGTTCGGATTATTGCCGGATCCGGCCAAGAATCTGATCCGCCAGACGGAGCTTCGACTCCGTGCGGAAGCCCTGGGCATCGTTAAAGTGGATGCCGGCAAGGAATGGGCGAGGCTTGAGTTTGGCAGCTCGACACCGGTGGACCCTCTCGTCTTGGTTAAGAAAGTGCAATCCTCACCGGACCAGTACCGGCTCGAAGGTGCCAACAGCTTCCGTTTTCGGCTGAAGGATGCCACAACCGGTGGTAAACTCGACGGCATTTCCCGGATGCTTGGCGAGCTTGAGCCTGCAAAAAGTGACGCGTCCGGCTCATGAACGGCCGACCAACATGTGGAGTACGACCCTTGCAAATTGATGGAATTCGCTGGTGCCGATACCCGACCCGGGCCATCCTGGCAGCCCTCCTGCTGAGCTTTGCAGTCACAGGCGCTGCCCAGCAGCCTGACCGGGCAACGCTGCCCCTTGAGCCTGGCACGCCCGTTCCCGATGACTACTACCGTGCCGAGTTCGTGATTCTTGAGCGGATAATCGAGCCCGAGGCCGTGAATGAGCGGATGTCTGGCCGCACGGTAGAAGAGCCAACGCAAACGGAGGAAATTCTCTGGTCAGCGCTTGAGGATGGCACCAAGCAAACCACGCTGGAACTGGCGCCACAGAAAGACCTTCATCTAGCCAATGCGGCGGCTCGACTTGAACGCAGCGGCCGGTACCGGGTGCTCGTGGCAGAGGGTTGGTACGAGGCGTTTCCGCCGGATTACAAAGGCTCGGCCTTACGGGTAGAAACGGGCGACTGGATTGAAGACGCCCGCACCAGAGAGATTGAGGGCCACATCACCATTGACCGGCAACGCTATCTGCACGTCAATGTTCACCTCAACCACTGGCAGTTAGCAGAAGAGACTGCAGAGCTGTCTGCGGGTACTGTGACTGGCCCGCCCCAGGAAACGCCCTCGCCGGCAGATGGGTCTGGCACTGAGGATACAATCGCCGGGTCAGCGACAACCGGCGAATCTGCAACTCAGCAAATTCCTGCTCTGGCTGAGCCAGCTCGGCTTGAACTGGTGACGTGGATTCGGGAAACCCGCCGGATGCGCAGCGAGGAAATCCACTTTCTGGACTCCCCTACCATCGGCGTGCTGGTTTTCTTCAAGAAGATTGAGGCAGCGGAGTAAGCACTCCAAGGCCGGCCATAGAGACTTCGAGAATCCGTTTGACCCCGGACATTCCCTGCTCTATGGCCGCTTCAATCTCTTCCATCGTGATGATGTGGTCGGATTTACCGGCCGCCCAGTTCACCACCAATCCGAGACAGACGTAGCGCATCCCCAGTTCCGCCGCCAGCGCGGCTTCCGGCATACCGGTCATGCCCACCAGGTCGCATCCGTCCCGCTCCATACGGACGATCTCCGCCGCCGTTTCCAGCCTCGGTCCCTGGGTGGCGCCATACACACCAAAACCGGAAAACGGCACGCCTTCTGCACCGGCGGCATCAATCAGGATCTGGCGTGCACTCTCATCATAGGGCCAGGTGAAATCAATATGGGTCACCGAGTCCAGATCGCCTTCAAAGAAGGTGCTGGCACGCCCCCAGGTATAGTCAATAATCTGATCGGGTACGACCACGTGCGCCGGCCCCATATCCGGATGGATCCCGCCCACGGCGTTAACACCGATAACCGTCCTCACTCCGGCGTCATACAAGGCTCGCAGATTGGCCCGATAGTTTACCTGATGGGGCGGAATGCGGTGCGGGTTACCATGGCGTGACAGGAAGATAACCGGCTGATCACCCAAGCGCCCCTCAACAAGGGGCGCCGATGGAATTCCCCACGGCGTTCTGACCTTGTTCTCACCGGTGATTTCCAGTCCTGACAGCGTGGTCAGGCCGGTACCGCCAATAATGCCTACAGGGTGCATTCTCTCCGGTGATGTCATTCTGAATCTCCTGAGTCTTCCACATCTCCGGTTGTCTGGCGATTCTGAGACTTCTCTGCACTTTTTCCGGAGGAGGCTTCCCCACTCTGATCTGCCGAGCCATCGGATTGCGATCCGGACAATCGAACCCCCTCGGGCAGGTGCAGAGTCCGGGTCGGGAAGGCCACCTCGGCTCCGTAACCTTCAATGATATCGCTGATTTTCAGCAGCACATCCTGTTTGATCTCATGGAACGGGACCCACTGGGTTGTCTTGGTAAAGGTATAAACCATGATATCCAGTGACGACGCATTGAACGCCAGGAAATTCACAATAAGGGTTTGATCGCTGTCGATGTCCTCATGATGCTGCAGCATGGCCTTGATGTCGTCGACAATAGCTGCCATCTGACCGACATCGGCATACCGGATGCCTATCGTTTCGTAGATACGACGATTGCTCATGCGAGAGGGGTTCTCCACCGCGATGGTAGTGAACGTAGCATTCGGGACGTAAAGCGGACGCTTGTCAAAGGTACGGATAGTGGTCAGACGCCAGCCGATATGCTCAACCGTGCCCTCAATATTGCGATCCGGTGAACGCACCCAGTCCCCTACTTTAAACGGACGGTCGAGGTGAATAATGAATCCGCCGAAGAAATTGGCCAACAGGTCCTTGGCGGCGAAGCCGACTGCAATACCACCCACGCCACCGAATGCCAGCACCCCGGAAATGCTGTACCCGAGCGACTGCATGGCAATCAGCACCGCCGTAATGATAACCACCGCCCGGGACAACTTACTCACCGCGTTAACGGTGGTGTAGTCCATGGGCTCTTTCATTTTCAGGGGCGATACCAGAATCCCCTCGGCCTCCTTGATCAGGCGCAGAACCGACCACACCAGAACAAATATGAAACCGATCTGCAGCACAGACTCATTGGCCTTGAAGATCTCTGCTTCCGAGTATTTGTGAGCCACTTCCGCAGCCCAATAGACACCCTGAAGCCAGACAAAAGCCACAACCGGTTTGCGTGCTGCATGCAATAACGCGTCATCAAACAGGTTTTTGGTCTGGCTGAATTTTCGCTCGAGCGCACCGATGATGTGACTGACGATATAGGCCACCGTCGCGGTTCCGAAAACCAGCGCAAACACGACAATTCCAACGCGCCAGGCTTCAGACAACAGCCCGAAATTCTCGATCCAGCCATTCACCATGGCCATAACATCCCCGATCATCGGATCCCTCTGGTCTCGAAAGGTTTATCGAATGGAAACAGCCGTTCCCGGCGCGACGCGATCAAACAGATCAACTATGTCTTTATTGCGCATCCGCACACAGCCGTGGGACAGCGGCACTCCCATAGGCTCGCTGTCCGGTGTGCCGTGAATGTATATGAAGCGGCGGAAAGTATCGACACCCGGGCCCCTGTTTTTGCCCCACTCGCGGCCGCATAACCAGAGAATTCGACTCAGTATCCAGTCACGACCAGAGTGTTGCCGGGCAAGTTCGGAGCTATAGGTTTCGCCTGTCGGGCGCCGGGCACGAAACACAGTTCCCACCGGAAGCCCGGCGCCAATACTCGCGCGAATATAGTGCTCGCCTCGTGGGGTGCAGCCACTGCCATCTTGCTCACCCGGCCCGTTGAGCCCACTGGAAACCGGATAGCAGGCAACAAGCTCCCCGCCTTCGGTTTCAAGTCGCAGGCGCTGGAGGGTCAGATCAATGTCAATGCGGAGTGATGCAGGGTGCGTCAAAACCGGCCAGGCTCCCTTGGAGGTAAAGGGGAAGCCTAACCGAGAGAGAGGAACTCAGGCAACCGAGACCTTGCTTCCTGCCGGTGGAATCAGCATGGCGTCTTCGGCTTGCATGCCGGCGGCGAGGAAGGGCACCAGACGAGCAGCGATTTCCTGGACCGTGGTTTCCACACCCAGTTTGTTCTGAAGAATATCCCTCAGCGCATCGCTGCTGGACATGGTAAAGGCCGTTGCCCCAAGCATGAACTGGATGCGCCAGTAGCGATCCACCGACGACAGCTGTGGGGTCGCTTCCTTGAGCAGACGCATAAAACGACTGAAAGGCTCGCTGTATTCCTGCTCCAGGAACTTGCGCAAATGGCCCTGGGACTGGGTGTATGCAAGCCCGAGCAGGCGCATGAAGATGGAGATACCCTTTTCGTTGCGCTGGGGCATGCGCACCGCGCTTTCCGTAAGCGCCCAGAGTGTTTGATTCAAAGTGGGCGGTTTACCGTTACAACGTTCCTCAAGCTCATCAAAGGCGCTCTCCAGCGTTGCAGAAAACGGCGTCAGAAAGCGCGCGAATACAGCATGAATCAGGGCGTTCTTTGAACCAAAGTGGTAATTGACAGCGGCCAGATTTACTTTAGCCTTACTGGTAATCATTCGGAGCGAGGTTTCCGAAAAACCCCGGTCGGCGAACAGCTCTTCGGCTGCATCGAGAATCCGGTCAACGGTATCAGACTGCGCCATTTTATTATCAGTGCCTCTAGCAAACGTCTGTTTGAAACATACGTTTGAAGCACATCCTTGTCAAGTTCTGGGTTCAGGCTCTGCAGCGACTTCCTCCCAGCCCTGGTCAATCGCTTCCTGGTTACCCTCGAAAAACGCCTTCTGGACGCGGCTATACGCCTTCTCTGCCTCCAGCAGATAGATCAGGTAAAGACGCACATGCTCCCGGCGAGTTAACTGCCGGGACAGCATGCGGTTCTCAGACAATCTTATAAGGTGACTGAACCGGGTGTTTTTCAGCGCCGGGTTAAAATCAGCCATTCGCGCACACTGCCAGATAAGACCATCCGAGCCTTCCAGATGGGCGACGTGTTGTCGTGCCTCACGAAGCATCCGCTGCCGGGTCATGATCAGATCAAGGTAGGAGGGTTTGCTGGTGTAGATTCTTCGTACCGCCGGCACCCCGAGCAACAGAATGATCACAAAGGCGCCAAACCCCCCGCCTGCAATCCAGGCCGGGACAAACCCGGTCAGACCGCTCAGAAAAATGGCTGCCGCAATCAAGGCACTGAACAACCAGAGATCCCGACTCCGACGCGCCTCGGCCATAGTATAGTTGTCCGGCCAACCGTTCATCGCAAGCAAGTCAAAATCCATCAGCAGCACCCGGTCGCACTGTCGCAGCATCAACCGGAGCTTGCGTTGCCGGGATTCCGCTAACACCTTCCCAGGGCTGCCGCTGCCTGTATCCCGGGACACCTCGCCGCCGGATGATTGATCGGGCTCAGTGCCGGTTTCCACCCTCTGATCGGATGGCTCCCCTTCCGTGGCCTGACTGGCCGTTACCGGTGCCGACGCCTGGCCACCCGCAGCAATGTGCGCCGGCACAGGGTCTGCCGCCCGGCCTGGCCGCAACACCGGTGCCTGCGTCGGCTCATTCGCCTGGGTAGCAGCCTTACTCTGATTTTCAGCCATGGCAGATTGTCCGGATTGCAGGGTTTTACAGAGTATCGACCATTGCATCGGATACTTGAATTCCCTTTTCTCAACCTTGGCATCGGCCAGTCCCCTCGCTATCCTTGGCGCACCTGCCAGAAAGGCATCCGCACAACACATCTAACGAGGTCAGGATTATGTTCACAGGCATTGTCCAGGGCATTGCAACCATCGAAGACGTCACTGCTGAGCCCGGACTGAGCACTTTTGCCATCCGGCTCCCGACAGACAAAGCAGACGGAGTGTCAATTGGCGCATCGGTTGCAATCAACGGCACCTGCCTGACCGTTACACGCCAGGAAGGCAGCGTGCTTTATTTTGATGCCATGCAGGAAACCCTGAGACTGACCACACTTGGGGACTTGAAATCCGGAGATCACGTCAATTTCGAGCGTGCCGCCCGGATCGGAGATGAAATTGGCGGCCATCTGCTGTCAGGGCACGTTCATACAGCCGCCAGGATTGTCGAAATTCTGCGGCCGGAGAACAATGTCACCCTGTGGTTTGAAGTGCCCGACGAATGGACACGCTACGTCTTTCCCAAAGGCTACATCGCCATCAATGGCGCCAGCCTGACCATTGGCGAAGTTCGGGGCAACCGGTTCAACATCCATCTGATTCCGGAGACTCTCAGGGCCACGACGTTTGGCACGTGTACAGAAGGTCAACGGGTAAACATTGAAATAGACAGCCAGACCCAGACCATCGTGGACACGCTGGCCCGCCTGGGATACGACCGCCCGACTCCAACGTTGTAACCTACACGACTCTTCAGCGATTGCCGGCCCGGAACACCACGAACTTGGGGCTGGCATCCAGCTGTTCCACCGTAGAAAAATACCGGCGCAGGCTTCGGTGATAGCCCAGGTGGCGGTTTCCTACCATGAGCACGCAACCTTCGGGCTTCAAGTGTCGCGAGGCCTGCTCAAACAACCGCAGGGCAATATGATCACCGACTACACCACCCTCGTGAAACGGCGGATTCAGAAGGATCAGATCGAAGGCCCCCATATCGGAATCAACCCCGTCGCAGTGAGAGAAAACCGCGTTGGCGTTCGGGAACGCTTGTTCGACATTAAGCCGGGCACTGAGCACAGCCTGACTTGAAACATCGCTGAAACCCAGCTGGAGCCCCCCTCGCTCCGCCAGCGCCGTCAGACCCAGCACGCCGTTGCCACAGGCCAGGTCCAGCACGGAGTAGCCGGCCTCGGCAGAGGATACCGCGTTGGTCACATGGGGTAAGAGCAGGCGACTACCCATATCCAGCTTTTCCCTGGCGAACACTGCGGGCAATGCCTCGACTTCCACAGCGCCGTTCCGGCCGGTCACTGCATAACCCTTCCAGGTATTGGACCATCCCGCCAGATTCGCAGCACCTTTGCGGCAACGAATCACACGCGCCTTTTTTCGCGCCGGCAGAACCTGCTCCGTCTGCACCGCTTCCGCAAACACTTCGACGCTTTTCGCCGGCAGATGCTTTAGCATTCCGCCCGCAAGCAACACACCGGAATCAGCCATCACGCCATTCAGCCAGCGCAGCAACCAGGCCAGATAGTCAGCCTGGCGAGGTATTCTCAATACCACCAGGTCGAACGGGCCCGGCGGCGGATCGATCCAGCTATGGACCGGTCCCGATAGAGCAAAAGCCGGATTCAACAAGGCATTGTTAGCCAGCGCGCCAGGCAACGCAGCGCTGTCGGCAACGATGGTTGGCGACAGCCCCGAAAGCCCTAACGCCAGGGCTCCGAACTGGTCATCCACCACCAGGATCCGGGGCTCATCAATGCCAGCTGCGGCACCAAGAGCCTCTTCCAGCAGAAGTTCGTCTGCTGCATCCCACGCCCTCAGTGTCGGATCACCGGTACCCGGGCGGCTCAGTGTCAGCGTGCCTTGGGAAAAAACGAGTTCGGCAGTTGTCATTTCGGGCATCCTGGAGGCTTTTTGTCACAAAAGCGCCATTCTAGGCTGTTTATTCTAGAAATTAACCCTAACGTGGATGGTGTTCACACTGAACATCCCTTTTCCGGTTGGCTCCGTTGTTCTGGACGCGAACCTCTTGCCCCTCACCCCAGGGGCTTTTTTTTGCGTTCAGGAATGGCGAAACGCGCGATAGACGGTAAATCGTCGATCCTCGCGCAGGCGCTCGACCGGGCCGATGCAGCGCTTCATCAATGGCTCATATGGCAGGAAGCTGTTCGCCACCAGACGCACCTCACCACCCGGCGCCAGATGACGCACCACCTCTCGAAGAAAGCGTTCGGTCATCGACAGATCGGTTCTGACACCACTGTGAAAGGGAGGATTGCTTAAAATAACCGGCCAGGTGCCCTCGACCTCCGACAGGCCATCCGAGGCCAGAATGCGCCCGGAAACACCGTTGCGCTCATAAGTGGCCCGGGCACAGATAACCGCCTGGGACTGAACGTCGATCCCGTCGACCGTTCTACGGGGCTGGTTCTGCTGCTCGTGCCAGCGGTGCAGCCAGGTTCCAAGGACGCCGGCGCCGCAAGCGAAATCGAGGACAGAGCCGGATCGCAATGGATTCTCGTCCAGTGTTTCCAGCAGCAGGCGGGTGCCCTCGTCCAGTTCGCCGAGACTGAAAATACCCGGCAGCCCGGCGACATCCAGGTGCACCGACTTGCAGTCAATGCCTGTCCAGGTGATCCACTGCTGAAGCGAGAATTCGGGCAGCGGTTCGATATGCTCGGCACACCAGACCTGGCAGTGCCTTGCACTGTCGGTCTTGGTCGCCTGCGGCGCCACGGCTTTAAGCTGTTTGACGGCTCCGGCAATACCTTCTTTCTTCTCGCCAACAAGCACCACCTGAGCACCCGGCACCGCCAACCATCGCGCCAACGCAAGACGCAGATCTAGCTCCGCCCGGGCCTTGGGCAGAAACACAACCAGGGTGTCAAAGGTGCCGGGCTCCAGTGCCGGATCATCGTAGCCGAAACAAATCTGCCAACTGTCCTGCCCCGCAAGGGCGGCACACACACCGGCATGCTCGCTCATTGCCATACCGCCAGCGGGCAAATCCGCCAGCAGCCCGTTGGCGGTTACGCCCAACAGAGCCATCCGTCCCTTCAAGAGGTGGCGGTTTCGCAACAGGACTTCATGGGAATTGGGCAATGACATTGTTTGGCTGATCCCGCGTGGATAATTCGAAAACGGGATACTCTAACCGGAATGAGCCCTCGCGTCTCCCCTGCCAGGCAGAGACCGGAGGGCTTTCAGAGAGTAAATACCATGGAAAACTCAGTCACTTGTAACGGGCAACCGTACCAACCCGGAGAGCATCTTCAGGGGACATGCCCCAGTCTTCAGGCTGGCTGGCGTCAGAAGCTTTCCGCCCCCGACCCCGTTGCTCCGAGCCGGCAGTAACGTCTTTACGCTGGTTCAGGGCTGTCAGGGCTTTTTGCATCAGTTCTTTCATGGCCTACCTCCTCGCTTACTGCAGGATCTACAATAGCAAAGCGCGAAGTAACCAACTGTGATGACGCCGAGGGTCAGGAAGTGACGCTCATCACGAATTTTTGACGCAATTTCACATTCTTCACTGCACGCTTTTCTGACGCCCTGAGCGCACCGGCCTCTGCACCAGCTCATCGATACTGTTCTGCCGGACCCGTTCGCGATCTTCCTCGCTGGAAACCGACAGCCCCATATCCCGGAGAATCCCATCAGCCACATCGTAGACAAAACCATGGACCGTTAAAGGCTGTCCCCGCTTCCAGGCTTCCTGAACAATGTTGTTCTGGCAGACGTGTCCCACCTGTTCAACGACATTGAGCTCGCACAGCCGATCCACCCGGTCCTGGACGTTTGGCAGATCATCCAGCACCGACTGGTGCCGGTCACGGACATCCTGAACATGACGAAGCCAGTTGCTGATCAGCCCAAACCCTTCATTGAGCAATGCCGCTCTCACACCGCCACAGCCGTAGTGGCCGACCACCAGGATGTGCTTCACCTTCAACACTTCGATGGCGAACTGCAACACCGACAGACAGTTAAAATCCGTGTGGACAACCACGTTGGCCACGTTCCGATGAACAAACAGCTCCCCCGGCAGAAGATCGACGATCTGGTTGGCCGGCACGCGGCTGTCAGCACAACCTATCCACAGGTATTCCGGCGCCTGCTGATTCGACAGGCGGTGAAAAAACTGCGGATCCTGGGCCTTGATGCCATCTGCCCAGGCCCGGTTTTTTTCAAGAAGATGGTCAAGCTGACCCATTATCCCACTCCGTTTAATGATTCCCGATCGCCGATTGAACGGGAATGCGGATTTCAAAGCAATACTCAGTTAGTCAAAACTTCTAACTCAGCATGTGGCTGATGCATAGTGCTCTGGGCCAGATCCAGCAATTCACGCAGCGCCACCGAGAACATGGCGTATTCCGGCTCCCGCACACCCTTGAGCTCCGACAGCATCGATTTCCAGCGATCGATCATCTGATGATGGCGCGACAGCCAGTTCTCCACGCAGACCGGTACATCCTCGGGTTTTTCCGCCAGCTTCAGCACACCGGTGGTCAGAGCCCGCTGCTGCCAGTCCAGGTCCTCACGGAAACTCTCCCTGGCAAGTGCCTGCCAGTGGGACGCGGGTTTGAGCGCCGCGATGGCGCTGGCAAACCAGTTGAGATCCAGGCGGTCTCCCAGTTCATAATAGAGGTTGGCAACGGTTTTCAATGGCATGCCTGAGGCTTCGTGGGCCTCAATGATGCCCAAAGATGAATACAGGTGCCCGGTACCTGAAACGACAGACGCCAGCTCTGACGGCAGACCGGCATCCACCAGGGCCTGATGGCGCTTTTCCCAGGTAGTCCTGGCCTGATCGCCAAGATACTCAGGCAGCCCGGCGGTAATCGCCCAGACGCTGTCGGCGAAGCGCTCCATATGGTTCTGAATGCTGAGTTCGGCCCGACGGTTACGCAACAACCAGCGGACTGAACGGCGCATCAGGCGCATCAGATCCTGCATCAGCTCCATCTGTAGCTGGGCCGGCACATGAAAATCCAGATCCTCAATTCTGTCCCACCAGTTATCAATGCGGAACACATCCCGGGCAATGATCCAGGCCAGTGCAATGGAAGCCGCATCGGCTCCAGTAGACTGGTTCAGACGCTCCACAAAGGTAATCCCCATGTGGTTGACCATGTCGTTGGCAATCTGGGTCGCGATAATTTCACGACGCAGTTGATGCTCGCCCAACTCCTTCGAGAATTTCTGGGTCAGATCCCGTGGAAAGACCTTGTACATCTCACCGGCCAGCAGGGGATCGTCAGGGAGCGTGCTGTCGATCAGGGTCTGTTTCAGATCGCCTTTCACATAGGAAATCAAAACCGACAGTTCCGGGCGGGTCAGTCCTTTCTTGTCCAGCTTGCGCTCTGACAGGGTTTCGTCATCTGGCAAGAATTCCAGAGCACGGTTCAGCTTGCCCTCGCTTTCAAAGGTATTCATCAAACGGCGATACTCTTCCAGCCGGGTCGCCGCGTCCTCACTGGCAATACTGAGCGCCTGCGTTTGCCGGTAGTTGTTCTTGAGTACCAGCTCCGCCACATCGTCGGTCATCTCTTCAAGCATGACGTTGCGTTGCTTGTTGGTGAGATCGCCCATGACCACGGCCCGGTTGAGCAGGATCTTCATGTTGACCTCATGGTCAGAACAATCCACGCCACCGGAATTATCAATGAAGTCGGTGTTCAGGCGCCCGCCCTTAAGAGCAAACTCAATGCGCCCGAGTTGGGTAAGGCCAAGGTTACCGCCCTCACCGACCACCTTGCAGCGAAGATCCGAACCGTTGATCCGCAGACCGTCGTTGGCCTTGTCGCCCACATCGCCGTGGGATTCACTGGCAGCTTTCACATAGGTGCCGATACCACCGACCCAGAGCAGGTCGACCTGAGCCTTTAGGATGTGAGAGATCAGCATGTTTGGCGGCACCCGATCCGATTTGATACCCAACAGCTTCTTCATTTCCGGACTGACCGGGATGGACTTGGCATTCCGGCTGAACACCCCGCCCCCCTTGGAAATGAGTTTGGTGTCGTAATCAGTCCAGGCGGAACGGGCAAGCCCGAACAGACGCATGCGCTCCTTATAGCTTTTCTCAGGGTCCGGCGAGGGATCGATGAAAATATGCACGTGGTTGAAGGCAGCCACCAGTTTGGTTTTCTCCGAGCACAGCATGCCGTTGCCGAAGACATCGCCACCCATGTCACCAATACCGATCGCGGTGAACTCATCCAGCGCCGGGTTGATGCCCGTCTCCCGGAAATGGCGCTCTACAGAGACCCAGGCACCCCGGGCAGTGATACCCATCTTCTTGTGGTCATAGCCATTGCTACCGCCGGAGGCAAAGGCATCGCCCATCCAGAAGCCGTATTCCGCTGCCAGGCCATTGGCAATGTCAGAGAAGGTTGCCGTGCCCTTGTCTGCCGCCACGACCAGGTAATGGTCATCGTCGTCGTGACGAATCACCCGTTCCGGAGGCGCAATTCCGGCATCCACAAGATTGTCGGTAATATCAAGCAAGCCCCGAATGAAGGTCTTGTAGGCCTCTATGCCCTCAGCCTGAAAGGCTTCCCGGTCCGTTGGATCAGGTAGGCGCTTGGCAACAAAACCACCCTTCGCGCCCACTGGCACAATAACCGCATTCTTGACCTGCTGGGCCTTGACCAGACCCAGAATCTCCGTGCGGTAATCTTCGAACCGGTCAGACCAGCGCAAGCCACCACGAGCGACCTTGCCACCCCGAAGATGCACACCCTCAACGCGAGGTGAATAGACGAAAATCTCGAACATCGGCATGGGCAGAGGCATGTCCGGAATCCGGGATGGATCGAACTTCACGCTGATGTAAGGCTTGGGACCGCCAGCCTCGTCCAGCTGGTAGTAGTTGGTTCGCAGAGTAGCCTGGATCAATTCCAGATAGAGCCGAAGAACCCGGTCCTCACTGAGATTCTCTACGTTCTCAAGACCGGCATTGAATTCGATTTCCAGCTTCTGCTGGGCTGCCTGGCTCTTGCCGGGACTCTGGTAGCGCTCCGGATTAAAGCGAATCTCGAAAAATTCGAGCAAAAGACGGGTCAGCTCAACATGATTTACCAGAGTGTTGGAAATAAAGGTCTGGCTGTTGGAGAACCGGATCTGACGCATGTAGCGGGCATAGGTCCGCAGCAGCGCAATTTCCCGCCAGCTCATGTAGGAAGACAGCAGCATCCGGTTGAAGGCGTCGTTCTCCGCCTCTCCATACCAGACCCGGCGGAACAGTTCCTCAAAGATCGGCCGGATGCGGTGAATGTCCACGACATTTCCGGTGTGGGCCTTGAGGGTGAAATCATGGATCCAGACTGTCTTGTTATGCCGGTCGATCACCTCGAAGGGGTGTTCACCGATTACCCGGAAGCCCAGGTTATCGAATATCGGCATTACATCCGACAGGGGCAGCGGCTCGTCGGGATAGAAGAGCTTGAAATGCAGGGTGCTCTCATCCTCTTCCAGAGCCCGATAAAAGCTCATGGCCAGATCGTGATTGTTAGCCGACGACGCAATATGCTCCAGGTCGATGGCGGCTCGCCGGGGCGAGAACATATCGGTATAGCTGGCCGGGAAACCGCCCGCCCACAACCGATAGAGCTCATTGCCCTGCTCTTCGCCCCAGGCCTCGCTCAGGGCTTCAGAAAGCCCGTCACGCCACGACTGGGCTAGCTCAATGACCTTTTCACGGATCTCGGCCGTCGGCAGCTGCCGGTTCTCAACCTGGGGTACCCGAATGGTGAACTGGACCCGAGCAAGTACCGACTCGGAGAAATGTGTCACGAACTCGACATCCTCGGCTTCCAGCCGGTCTACCAGAACCTGCTCCACCTTCAGCCGCAGTTCGGTGTTGTAGATGTCTCTGGGGAAGAACGCCAGGCAGGTTACAAACTGGCCGTAGACATCTTCCCGCATGAACAACTCGATACGGCGGCGCTCCTGGATATACAGGATACTTTTCGCCACCTTGAGCAACTCATCCGGCTCAATCTGGAACAGCTCGTCCCGGGGATACACCGTCAGGATCTGCTCAAGCTCCTTGCCGGCGTAATCGTCGCGAAGAAACCCGGACCGCTTCATCACGCTCTGGAACTTGCGACGCAGCAGGGGAATCTCATCCGGCCTCTCGTTGTAAACCCGGGCGGTGTAAAGGCCCAGGAAACGGCGTTCACCGACCACCTCGCCTTTGCTGTTGAATTTCTTGACGGCAATGTAGTCCGGGTATGCAGGACGATGCACACGCGAACGCTGGGCCGACTTGGCGAAGATGAAAATATCGTCGCACCGTGTCATTTCGTGGCGGGTACGCTGGGGCAATTCATTGAGGCGAACGCGGTCCGGGCGCTCGTTATTGACCCGGAGGATACCCAGTTCCGAGTTCTCTACCCGCCGCACCACCATGCCGTTTTTATCCTTGGCAAAGTCATACTCGTCGTAACCGAGGAACGTGAAATGATCCCGGGCCAGCCACTCGAGGAATTCCCGGGCCTCTTCCTTCTGCTCGTCATTGATGCCCGCGGTGGTGCTGTCCAGCTCACCGAGAATCTCGTTCACCTTCTCGGTGACTATCGGGAAATCGCTGACCGCAATCCGCACCTCATGAAGCACATTCTGGAGCGTGTCCTCCAGGTCCCGGAGGTCCTCTGGATTACTGTGTCGATCAATCTCCAGGACAATGAAGGCCTCGTAGGCAGAACCAGAGGCTTTCTTCTTAGTGGTGTGCAGTTTCTTGAGCTTGCCATCCGGGTCCCTCTCCACCTGCAGGATCGAGTGCTGGATGGAATGGGTACCAATCTCGCGCTGGTTAATGGCTATGCGCAGGGAATCAATCAGAAAGGGAATGTTCGGGTGCAGTATAAAAACCACGGTATGGGTCGACTGCCAGCCGTCGCTCTCCAGGTCGGGATTGAATACGGCAACGGGTGTTTCTTCGGCTGACCGCTTCTGCAAAAACTGCCATGCGGCAAGAACGGCGCCATAGGTATCCGCAAATCGTCGACTGACCAGCTCTTCGAGGGGAATATGAGCATAATGCTGCTTGGCAAATTCGCTGATTTTCTTGGCTTCGGTTTTAGAAATCTTCTTTGCGAAAGCGTCAGCCAACTGTTCAAAGAATTGATCCTTGCTGGCCACTGTCAGCGCATTCATGGTCGACCTCAGTTAGTGTGAAATAAACGTAATAGGCGTATCGTCACATAAGCATAGTCAAACCCTTGATTTTTGCCGGCCAGACGCCAAAACTTCGGCAACTACCTACGCACGATACGGGTTTCTCCGGGGAATCCCCAGATACAGAGAGCAGTCATTTCCAATGTCGTTACAGCATACGTTCGGAGAGTTACGGGAACAGTTAGCCAAACGGATAATCGGTCAGGAAAAACTGGTGGATCGATTGCTGATCGCGCTGCTTGCAGACGGCCACCTACTTGTAGAAGGCGCGCCGGGACTGGCCAAAACCACCGCCATCAAGGCACTGGCCGACCATCTTGAAGGCGATTTCCACAGAATCCAGTTTACCCCGGACCTGCTGCCTTCAGACGTCACCGGCAGTGAAATCTACCGGCCGGAAACCGGGCAGTTCGAATTTCAGCGCGGCCCAATTTTCCATAACCTGGTGCTGGCGGACGAAATCAACCGGGCACCTGCCAAGGTGCAGTCTGCGCTTCTGGAAGCGATGGGTGAACGACAGATCAGCGTGGGTATGCGCACCTTCCCATTGGACCGGTTGTTCCTGGTGATGGCCACCCAGAACCCCATCGAGCAGGAAGGTACCTACCCGCTGCCCGAAGCCCAGCTGGACCGCTTCCTGATGCATGTGGTTATCCACTACCCGTCGGCGGAAGCGGAGAAGGCCATTCTGCAACTGGCCCGGAACGATTATCGTCACGGCCTTCCGAAAACGGACCTTCGCCTGACGCCAGACCAGGTGTTTGATGCCCGCGCGGAAGTCGCGAACATCTACATGGCGGAACCCGTCGAGCAATATTTGTTGGCCCTGGTGCTGGCAACCCGCGACCCGGCGGCACTGGATCCGGAACTGGCCCGCTGGACAGCCTTCGGCGCCAGCCCCCGTGGCACCATCGCCCTGGACCGCTGTGCCCGGGCGCTGGCCTGGCTAGATGGCAGGGATTACGTAACGCCTGACGATGTCCGAGCCATGGCCTTCGACGTGCTGCGACACCGCATCCTCCTCACGTTCGAAGCAGAGGCCGAAGGCATGACCGCTGACACGGTTATCGAACGGCTGATCGAACGTGTTCCGGTGAGCGCCTGAAGCCATCGACGGAAGCAATACACGGGAGCCGTCAGGCATGGGCAACACCGAAGCAATAACGCACATCGGCCTACCGGATCTGATCCGCCTGCAGGCAGACGCCCGGGCACTGAAACTGCCCTCTGCCCGCCCCGTGCGAACGCGCCAGGCCGGCTTGCAGCGCTCGCCGCAACGAGGCCGGGGCATGGCGTTTGCCGAAGTACGGCTGTACCAGCCCGGGGACGACATCCGCAGCATCGACTGGCGGGTAACGGCGCGGCGTCAGGAGCCCCACACCAAGCTCTATGAGGAGGAGCGGGAACGGCCCGTGCTTCTTCTTTGCGACCTCGGCCCCAGCCTGTTTTTTGCCAGTACCGGCGCCTTTAAACAGGTTCGTTGCGCACAGATTGCCTCCATTCTTGCCTGGCTGGCACTCTGGTCAGGTGATCAGGTGGGCGGCATTGTCTTCAACGGCGAGACCCTGAGTGTTCTTCGCCCGGCGCGGCGGAAGAAATCGGTGCTGCGGTTGCTGGACACTCTCGATGAACAGCAAAGAAGGGATAATCGCGGGCCAGGACAAAACGAGCCCTCCAGTCAGAGCCGGCTGGACATGGCACTCACCGAGGCTCGCCGGGTGGCCCATACCGGCAGCCGGATTTTCGTGATCAGCGATTTCCTGGATATCTCGCCGGAGACAGGCACCCTGCTCGGCGCGCTCGCCCGCCATAACGGCGTCAGCGCCCTGAGGATCGTGGACCCATTGGAAAAAGAGCTGCCCAAAAGCGGACGCTTTGCGGTGGCCGGCCCGGACGGACCGGTGTGGTTCGATGCCGGAAACCCCCGGTTCCAGAGGGCCTGGCACGAGAAAGTCACCAACCATGAACACCGGCTCGCGGAGTGTTTCCGTACCTCCGGCGTTACCATGGCAGAAGTGTCCACGGCGAACGACCCCGCAGCGACCCTCAAATTGCTGCTGGGGCCTGGAGGCCGGATCGGATGAACCCGCAGGATCCACTCAGCAAGCTACGGGACATTCACCTGCCTGAAACGGGGGGCCTCTGGCCTCCGGCACCGGGCTGGTGGGTTCTGGCCATCCTGCTCATTGCTGTGCTTGCCGTTCTGGTCTGGCTGTTTCTCCGGCGGAGACAAAGAAACCGGTGGTTCCGCTCCGCGCGGGCCGAACTCGCCAGACTGGAACGATCAGCATCCACTACCCCCGCGTGGTTCGCACAACTGAACACCCTGCTGAAGCAGGCCGCCCGGGAGCGATACCCGGACCAGCACCCGGAAGCACTTACCGGCGATGCCTGGGTGGAATTCCTGTTAAAGACTGTCCCGAAGGACCGGGTTGCCTCCAGACCGGTTGCCGAAGCGCTGGTTCACAGTGCCTGGCGACCTCAGGTTTCAACCGAGCCGGCCGACGCCCTGGCGTTCGCCCGACTATGGCTGGGAGGTCAGAAATGCTGAATCTTGCCTGGCCCTGGGTACTGGTTCTGGTGCTGTTACCGCTGATCCTGAAGTGGCGCAAGCCCAGAGCGCAATCGGTCGACGCGCCGGTGCTACCGGTCGGCCACTGGCTGTCGGATCTGCCCGGCGTCAGTCGTCGCGGCAATGCCGTACCGCTCTGGCAGCAACTGTTGCTGTTTCTGATGTGGGCGCTTCTGGTGACTGCACTGGCACGGCCGCAACATGTCGGAGAACAGGTTCAGATGCCGGTTTCCGGCCGCGATCTGATGCTGGTTGTCGACATTTCCCCCAGCATGGATGAACAGGATATGGTCCTTCAGGGGCGGAGCATTAACCGCCTTCAGGCGGTCAAGCGGGTACTTGACGACTTCATCTCCCGCCGCCAGGGTGACCGGCTCGGTCTGATCCTGTTCGGCACTGAGCCTTACGTCCAGGCTCCCCTCACCTTCGACCTTCAAACCGTCAAAACCCTGATGCGCGAAGCTGGTCTGGGAATGGCCGGGCGCGCCACGGCCATCGGCGACGCGGTTGGTCTGGCCACCAAACGGCTGAGAAACAGGCCGCAGGACCAGCGCGTTGTGATCCTGCTCACCGATGGTGCCAATACCGCCGGCGAAATCACCCCCGACAAGGCCACCGAAATCGCCGCGGCTGCGAGCATTCGGCTTTACACCATCGGCATTGGCGCCGAGTCCATGGTGCAGCGCGGCCTGCTGGGTTCGCGTCGGGTCAACCCCTCCAGGGATCTGGACGAAAACCTGCTGACCCGGATGGCCCAGCAAACCGGCGGGGAGTATTTCCGTGCGCGCAGCCTGCCGGAGCTGGAACTCATTTACGAGAGCATCGATCAACTCGAACCCATCGAGCTGGAGGGCAAGTTCTATCGGCCAGTGACCGAACTCTACGTCTGGCCCGCTGGCCTGGCAGTCCTCCTGTGGCTGGTACTGTTCCTGATTCATCACGGCCGGGCGCTTGTTGCTGACTCCCACCGGAGCAGGAAGGAGGAGGAAGCGAATGTGGGCTGACTTTCATTTCCTGCGCCCGTTCTGGCTCTTGCTGATATTGCTTTTACCAATCCTGTATCTGGCATTCCGGCAGATGCACTTGGGCGACAGCGGCTGGTCCCGACTTATTCCGGCGCGCTTGCTATCGCCGCTGATTCGTCATGACGGCAGCTCGGGTAAAGCGACAAAGTCGCCTCTGGCCCCGGCCGCTGCGGCCCTCATCATTCTGTCACTGGCTCTGGCCGGGCCCGCCTGGCGGGAGGCACCCACACCACTGAAACAACCGGGCGACAGCCTTGTGATTGCACTGGACCTCTCCCTGTCCATGTTGGCCACGGACGTGGAGCCCGATCGCCTGACCCGGGCCAAACGGAAGATCCGGGATATTCTTGAACTCCGCGAAGGCAGCCTGACCGGCCTGCTCGTGTTTTCCGGAGACGCCCACGTGGTGACACCGCTGACCGATGATGGCCGCACCATTGAGGGGATGCTCAATGTGCTGGACCCGGTCATCATGCCGGCCACAGGCAACCGCGCGGATCTCGCGGTTGCCCGGGCAAAGGAGTTGCTTTTGCAGGGCGCCCCGGGGGAGGGCCGCATCCTGTTGATCACTGACGACATCAACGACGGCTACAGCGGCACCATAGGAGACACGCTTTCCGACACCGGGTACGCACTCAACACCCTTGTTGTCGGCACCGAGGAAGGTGGCCCCATTCCCCTGGCCCGTCGTGGGTTTATCCGGGAAAACGGTGACATTGTTATCAGTCGTGCCGATCCGGAAGCCCTGGCGAAACTCGCTCGCAACAACGGCGGCCTAAACCATGAGCTGACCCTGGACGATACCGACATTCAATCCCTGAACCTGAGCCCCAGGGACAGTGACGACTGGCAGGAATCAGAAGACGGCTTGACGGTCAGCCGCTGGCAGGATGACGGCTACTGGCTGCTCTGGCTCGCCCTTCCCCTGGTTTTGATGGGCTGGCGCCGCGGCGCCTTCAGTGCCCTTGCCCTGATCCTGTTACCGGTCTGGCCGCAGCCGGCCGCCGCCATAAGCTGGGATGAGCTCTGGCAACGGGAGGACCAGAGAGCCCCTGAACTGATTGAGAAAAACCCGGAAACAGCCGCCCGCCAGCTGGACGACCCTGAATGGCGTGGTTCCGCATTGTATCGTTCTGGCAAGTTCGATAGCGCCGCCCAGTCGTTTGCCCGCACAAAGGGCCCACGTGCCAGCTATAACCGGGGTAACGCGCTGGCCCGTGCCGGTAAACTGGAGGAGGCTCTGGCCGCCTACGACACAGCCCTGGAAAAGGCGCCCGACATGGACGATGCCCGACACAACCGGAAGATTGTCGAGGAACTTCTGAGCCAGCAGAACCAGGGCCAGGATGGTAGCCAGAACAACAGCCAACAGGGTAGCCAGGATTCCCAGAACAACGAGGGCAATCAGCAACAGAACCGTCAGAATCAGGACGGGAACAGTGAGAATGAGAATTCCGGCAGCTCGGGTAATAATCAGCAGCAAAACCCCGGAAACAGCCAGTCCTCGCCCGGCAACCAGGATCAGCCAAACAATCCGGCCGATGAGCAGAACCGGCAGGAGCCCGGCGAGGAAGGCAATCCCGAGCAGGCATCCGGCGAGAGGGACTCACAGTCAGGCCAGGCGCAGGCGCCCGCCCCTATTGCTGAGACGCCGCTGACCCAGAGCCAGGAACAATGGCTCAGACGAGTCCCGGACAACCCGGGCGGCTTACTGCAGCGCAAATTCCTGCAGCAGTATCAACAACGCCAGACTCCATCCGATGAGGGCGATACACCATGGTAAAACGGCTGATTACACCCGCCGTCTGTCTGTTTCTCCTGACTGCGCTCTGGCTGCCGGTCCAGGCCCAGACACAGTCACAGCAACTGACGGTCGAACCGGACCGGACCCGCCTCTACGAGGGTGAGGTCCTGACACTGACCGTGAAGGGCAGCATGGAGATCGATATCAACCTCGGCAATCTGTTTGACTTCGACATGTCCAGCCTGCCCAAGCCGGATATCGAGAAGGTGGAACCGGAATTCGAAATCCTGGCCCAGAACCAGCAATACAGTATTCGTACCGTGAACAGTCAGATGGTGGGAGAGATTACCTGGACCTACCAGCTTGCACCGAAAACCGCCGGCGAGCTGACAATCCCCGCGCTCACCTTCAAGGAGGCAGTCTCGGAGCCGGTAACGGTGGAAGTAGTGGACGGATCACCACCGGATCAGGCCGCTCCCGGGCGGGACAGCTTTATCGAGCTGTCTGCCGACAAAGACGAAGTGTACGTGCAGGAGCAGCTGATTCTGACGGTTCGGCTCTTCTTTCGGGGCAACCTTATTCGTGGAGAGCTGTCTGAGCCGACCCATCCCCATGTCATTATCGAATCGCTGGGCAGGCAGCAGGAGTTCTCGCGCTATCGCGACGGTGTCCGATACCGTGTTGTGGAACGCCGGTATGCGCTATTCCCCCAACAGCCCGGGCCCCTCAAGCTTCCTCCGGTCCAGTTCGAGGGCCAGGCCAGAGATGCGTCCGGTAGTCTCCGTTTTCTGAGGGACAGCGAGGAGCTTTTTGTCGTGCCGGTCAAGGATGTACCTGCGCAGTTCAATGGTGAAACGTGGCTACCGGCAACCGGTGTAGCGCTTGAGGAATCCGGGTTTCCACCGTCGCTGGAAGTCGTCACCGGTGAAGACATTACCCGCGAAATCCAGATGACGGCAGCGGGCCTGCCCGCGGAGGCCCTGCCGCCCTTGCCCGATGCTGTACCCGACGGGTTAAGAGGTTATCCCGAAGAGGCGGAGCGCCAGACCGAGACTACTCCGGCCGGCCTCACATCCTCACTGACGCAGTCAGTGGCTCTGGTGCCTGTTGAGGCCGGCCAGATGACGTTACCAGCCATACGCGTTCACTGGTGGGACACCGAAGCAGACCGGGAACGCGTGGCCGTGATCCCGGAGAAAACCCTGACCGTGAAAGATCCGAATGCCGTTGCCACCGCTGCGCCCCCGCAAAACGACCAAGGCGATTCAGGTCGGGAACCGGACGCCGCCAACACTGAACCATCGGCTGACCCGGTCTCCGACGAAGCCGGAGTCTGGCAATGGCTCAGCCTGGCCCTGGGGATTCTCTGGGCCGGGACGTTACTGGCATGGTGGTGGTCTGGCAAAGGCCGAAAAGTCACGGCGACTCCGGCTGACAACCGGGATGAAGCTGCCGCCTTCGACCGTCTGGTCAAGGCCGCGAGGGACGGCGCAGCAGGGACTCCAGAGCTTTTGGTGGAATGGGCAAATCTGCACTCGCCCGGCCACAGTTTCCGTTCGGCGGCCGACGTTGTTGATTATTTTTGCGACCAAACACTGGCCGCGGAACTCCGAAAGCTCCAGGCCCGGCTTTTCGCGCCCGGGCAAGAGAACGACGCCTGGGATGGTCGCCCATTGGCTCGCGCTCTTGAACAGATCCGGAAGTATCGGCAGGCCAGAACCGGCGCCGATCTGCCTCCGCTCTATCCAAGAGGCCTGTCCTGAGGGTTAATCAATCAGCTGCTGATCAATCACAACCGCTATCGGCGCATCCTGGCTTTCATTCACAGCGATGGGAGCATCGGTGCTGCCCTGCCAGTCACCCGCCTGGGCGTTTACGGTGCCGGAGCGACTGAGACGGGCCGTTACGACAACCTCGCCAACACTGGAAATGGTGGCCTGGGGTGACATCGCATACCGGTCGTCCAGCCGGATTTCGACCGGCAGTTGCTCTGCGGTCAGCCGTGCAACCGCCAGAGGCGGACCCTGCCGAACATTAGCCTGACGTGCAAAGAGGAACAGTGTGGTATCTGCCGGCACCTGATCCTGAAGGTCCTCAGCAAGCGTCACCCGAACCGTAACCCCGGCACCGGATGCTTCAGGTTCGGCCACCTGCGCCGGTGGCTCCTCACCCAAACGGGTATAGGCTTCACGAATTCCTTCCCGGATCGAGGCGATCTGGGGGTGGTCTGGTGCAACGGTTTCTATCCGCTCCCAGTACTGGATCGCTTCCCGATAGTTCTGCTGGCTGAAGGCATTGATGCCCAGCAAGCCCAGGGCATTGACTTCATCGGGGTTCAACTCACGAGCCCGTTCAATGGCTGCAGTGACCTCTTCCGTCATGGCGCCCTGGCTACCGAAGAACAGCGCCTGGGCAGAAAGGCCATAAGCGACAGCTTCGGCACGGTCATCGTCACTGACGTTATTGGCCAGCTGCCTGAACGCCCAGGCCGCATCGTCATAGCGCTCCAGCCGCATGTAGGTGCGTCCCAGCATCGCCCAGCCATCCGGGTTATCAGGGCTGGCTTCCAGCCGCTCCCGGAGTTGACCCGAAAGCTCAATCATCTGGGCCTGTCTCGATCCCTCAGTGGCGCCCATTTCCTGCATAGTAATGAACTGTTCAACACGGTCCATCGCCCCCCAACGCTCATACAAGTACACGGTGGCCGCCGGAATCAGAAGAATCGACACCAGCGCCACTGCCATGGCACTCCTGCGGCCACTGATCAGAGGCCTCACCTGTTCCTGCTCCGGTACGTCGTCGAGCATGCTTCCGGCGAGTTCTTCCTTGAGTTGGCGGTAATTCTCATCGTCCAGAATCCCGGCCTCATATTCCCCATCAAGCTCCTTCATCCGGGAGCGATAGGCCATCAGATTCTGGTTTTTCAGGTCTGTCTGCTTTCTCGCACCAAGCCGATGAAAAAAGACCGGGTACAGCACAAACAAAAGGGCAAGAATGATCAGTACCGTTGCGGCAATCCAGAAAGTGTCAGTCATGGAGTTTCAGTCACAGGTTCAGAATTAAGAATGAGGTTGCGAACAGGACATTCCGGGCAAAGCCAGCTTCAGGACGACCTGTCCTGGTCTGTCAGCATTTTGTCCACCCGGGCTTTTTCCTCGGCACTCAACGCCGGGCTTTCCGGCCCCGCCCGACGGGAGCGGATAACCACACCGGCAACCACCAGAAACCCGCCGAAGACCGCAATGGCCGGCGTCGCCCAGAGCAGAAAAGTCCGGCTGTCCAACTCGGGCTTGTAGCGAACAAACTCCCCGAACCTTCCAACCAGGGACTCAATGATCTCCTCGTTACTGGCGCCGTCTTTCATCATCCGGTAAACCACGTCTCGCATATCCTTGGAGATAGGGGCGTTGGAATCGGCAATGTTCTGATTTTGGCATTTCGGGCAACGCAGTTCCGCGATCAGATCCTGGTAGCGCTGCTCCTGGGCCCGATCCGAAAAGTCGTATACGTCAGCGACATCGGCCGCAGCGACCCCGTATAGCAAAAGAGCCAACACCAAATAAACGATCCGGACCATCAGCCATTCCCCTGAACGTCATTGATCACAGGCAGCAACGTCTGTTCCCAGACTGTCTCATTGACCACACCCACATGGCGATAGCGGACCACCCCTCCGGCATCGATCACGAAGGTTTCTGGCGCGCCGTAAACCCCCAGATCAAATCCGAGTGTGCCCCTGGGATCATAGATGGTTGTCCGGTAGGGATCACCCAAACGGTCAAGCCAAACCAGTGCATCCTCGCGGTTGTCCTTGTAGTTGAGACCAATAATGTTGACACCCTTCTCCTCGGCCAGCCACATCAGGTCGTCGTGCTCATCCTTGCAGGCAGGACACCAGGTTCCCCAGACATTAAGCAGGGTAACCTGGCCAAGAAACAGGCTCTGATCCAGCATGGCATCCGGGTTGTGCAGATCTCTCAGGCTGAACTCAGGAACCGGTTTGCCGACCAGGGCCGATTCAAGTTTGGTCGGATCCTTGCCAATGCCCGCGAACAGAACAATGCCGACAACAAGGGCAATCAGCAGCGGCAGAAAGAGCAGAAACCGCTTCATGACGCCGCTCCGGCGGATTTCGCAGAGCCGGGTTCAGGTACGGCAGTACCAGCTTCTACTTTCTTGTCAGCCCCCTCCCGGATTCGATAACGGCGATCAGAGATAGCCAGGAAGCCGCCGGCCGCCATAAACAGGGAACCCAGCCAGAGCCAGCGAACCAGCGGTTTGTATTGCAGCCGGATGGCCCAGGCCTCGTCGGTTATGCGCTCACCAATGGCCACGAAGATATCCCGGAACAGGCCGGCGTCGATATCGGCCTCGGTCATAACACTCATACCGACCGAGTACTGGCGTTTCTCTGGGTGGAGCACGGAAACCCGCTCGCCTTCCAGCATGACATCGAAGGTGCCATATTGAGCCGTAAAGTTAGCGCCCTGGCGCGCCCCGATATCCCTGAACACAAACTGATAATCGCCGACGGTCGCGACATCGCCGGGTACCATGCGGACATCACGCTCGATGCCATAATTGGAAACCACCGTAGCCCCCGCCATGGTAATAGCCAGGCCCAGATGCCCGAGCACCATGCCGTAATAGCTGCGGGATTGCCTCTTGAGACCGTGCAGGCGGCCTTTTCGTGAAGAGGACTTGTCCCAGAGATCCCAGAAAGTCGCAACCGTTACCCACATGGCGGAGAAAATACCGAGGAACGCCCAGGGCTTGAAGCCCCCGTAACCGATCAGAACCGCCGTGGAAGCCACAATGCTGATTGCCAGGGGCCACAGAAGCTTTCGCGCCAGCCAGCCACCATCGGTTTTCTTCCATCGGGAGAAGATGCCAGCCCCCATCAACAGGCCGGTCGCCACCGCCAGGGGGCTGAACGTCAGGTTGAAGAACGGTTCACCGATCGACAGCTTGCCCAGTTCCAGATAATCGAGAACCAGCGGATAGAGCGTGCCGACTGCCACCAGAAGCGTAGCGGATACCAGCAGCACGTTGTTGAGCAACAGGAACACTTCCCGAGACAAAGAGCCATAACGGGAGCGGACATGCACCACCGGTGCCCGGAACGCATACAGCGCCAGACTTGCTATTACGGTCACTGCCAGCAGGGCGAGCAGGAAGGTACCCCGCTCCGGATCCGAAGCGAAGGCGTGAACCGATGTCAGCACGCCAGACCGGACCAGGAAGGTGCCGAGCAGGCTGAGTGCAAAGGTGACAATGGCCAGCAGCACCGTCCAGCTCTTGAACACGCCTCGTTTCTCGGTAACCGCCAGCGAGTGCATCAGGGCGGTACCGGAAAGCCAGGGCAACAGGGAAGCATTCTCCACCGGGTCCCAGAACCACCAGCCACCCCAGCCAAGTTCGTAGTAGGCCCACCAACTGCCAAGAGCGATACCCAGGGAGAGAAATGCCCAGGCAACCGTCGTCCAGGGCCGGGACCAACGGGCCCAGGCAGCATCCAGACGGCCATTGATCAGGGCGGCAATGGCAAAGGCAAAGGCCACGGCAAAACCAACATAGCCCATGTAGAGCATCGGCGGATGCACGATCAGTCCGAAATCCTGGAGCAAGGGGTTCAGATCCGCGCCATCAGCGGGCACATTGGGCAGCAGACGATCGAAAGGATTGGAGGTAATAACAATAAACAGCAGGAAGCCGACGCAGACCATGCCCAGCACCGACAGCACCTGGGAGATCATCACCGCCGGCAGGCGACGGCTGAAGATAGCGACCGCCAATGTCCAGCCCGCCAGCATCAGTATCCAGAGTAGCAACGAGCCCTCATGACCGCCCCATACAGCGCTGAACTTGTAATACCAGGGCAACAGGCTGTTACTGTTATTGGCCACATAGGCCACCGAAAAGTCGTCAGTCACAAAGGCATGGGTCAGAACGGCAAAGGCAAGCCCTACGAACACAAACATGCCGGACGCAAGTGGCCTGGCGAACGCTTGAAGATTGTCCCTACCGGTCAAAGAACCGGCCAGGGGGACTACGGAAAGTAGCACTGCCAACAACAGCGCGAGAATCAGTGCAAGCTGTCCAAGTTCGGGATACATCAAAGGCCTCCAGAAACCAGGTGTTAGATAAAACGGTTAGTAGGACACGGTTTCCGCACTGCCACTGGCTTTCTGCTGGCCCTTCGAGGCCTTCTCCAGTGCATCCGCGACTTCCGGCGGCATATAGTTTTCATCGTGCTTGGCGAGAACCTGGTCGGCCACAAAGCGGCCGTTTCCATCCAGTCGGCCCATGGCAACCACACCCTGCCCCTCGGCAAACAGATCCGGAAGGATACCGGTGTACTGAACCGGCACAGACGCGTTGAAGTCGGTCACCTTGAACTCAACCATCAGGCTGTCCGGATCACGCACAACCGAGCCCTCCTCGACCATGCCACCGGCCCGGATTCTAACATCCACCGGTGCTTCACCGGCGGAAATCTGGGTGGGGTCGTAGAACAGGTTGATGTTCTGCCGCAGCGCATAAGTGGTCAGACCCACAGCAATGCCCAGTCCCACCAACAGGAACAGGACAATTGTCAGCCGTTTTTTTCGGATTGGATGCATCAGATATCTGCCTTTCAGTCTTGGGAAACCTTGACGCGGGTGAAGGATGCTGCCGAAGCTGATGCAGCCTGCGGGCCCTGCCGATCTGCCTGGACTTCATAACCGCGACGGCAGGCCTCAATGGCGGCTTTGCGACGGCGCAGGGACCAGACCATGAGGCCGATCATCAGCAGGAAAAATGCAGCGTAACAAGACCAGACATACGGTCCGTGACCTTCCATCACAATAAATGCCGAAAAGGAATCGAATGCCATACTTCAGCCCCTCCCGGCCAACACATAATCTTTAACCCAGCGCGTTCGCTGCTCGCGCAAAAGAATCTCGGTCTGCATTCGCAAACAGGCCAGCCAGCCAAACAGCAGATACATCCCAAGCACAGAAAGGAGCAACGGCACCCACATTTCCGCCGGCATGGACGGCTTTTCAGTCAGTTTGAACGTCGACGGCTGGTGTAACGTATTCCACCATTCAACGGAGTACTGGATAATCGGTATATTCACCACCCCGACCAGAACAAGTACGGATACGGCCCGTGCAGCAGATTTTTCATCATTGATGGCCCTGTCCAGGGCAATCACGCCGCCGTACAGGAACAGCAGGATCAGCATCGAGGTCAGCCGGGCGTCCCATACCCACCAGGTTCCCCAGGTGGGCTTACCCCAGACAGCGCCGGTAAACAGTGACAGAAAGGTCAGAACCAGACCCACAGGCGCGACCGACTTTACAAACACATCAGCCAGCTTCATGCGCCAGACCAGGGTCACAACGGCTGCCACAGCCATCATTACGTAAACAGACTGGGCTAGAAAGGCCGTGGGCACGTGAATAAAAATAATCCGGTAGCTATTGCCCTGCAGATAATCCTTGGGCGCAAAGGCCAGCCCCCAGACAATGCCCGCCATCAACAGCAGGATGCCACCTGCCAATAGCCAGGGCATCAGCCGGGCTGCAATCCCGAAGAACCATTTGGGAGAACCCAGCTTGTGAAAAAATTGCCACATCAGATGGTTACCGTCCTACCGTTACCTTGTTTTACCCGTTAGACAGGCTGATACGCAACGCCGCTGCCGATGCAAAGGGTGCCAGGGTCAGTGCCAGCACCAGAAACGCGCCCATCAGGGCCAGATAGGCCCCTACGGGGGCGCCCTCCGCGGCCGAAGCCACCGTACCTGTTCCGAAAATCAGGACGGGAATGTACAGCGGAATGATCAACAGGGACAAGAGTACCCCCGCCGACCGTAATCCAAGCGTCAGTGCCGCGCCGATTGACCCGATCAGACTCAGCACCGGTGTACCGATCAGCAGCGTTAGACACAAAACTCCGATGGAGTTCCCGTCGAGATGAACCATAACGCCCAAAACCGGCGTTAGTACCACAAGCGGTAAGCCTGTTAACACCCAGTGCGCCGCGGTTTTTGCCAATACCAGCAGAAACAGGGGCTGGGGCTGAAGCACAAGTTGCTCGAGCGTGCCGTCATCAAAATCGTGGCGAAACAAATGGTCCAGCGACAACAACACCGAAAGCAGCGCCGCTACCCACAGGATACCGGCTCCGGCCTCCCGCAGAAATGACACTTCCGGACTAACCCCCAGAGGGAAAAGGGTTACCACCATAACGAAGAACAACAGCGGATTGAGCAGATCCTGCCGCTGCCGGAAGGCCACCTGCATATCCCGGGCAAACACAGCCTGCATCGCCGCCAGCGAACCGACGGTATCCTGCCGCAAAGTCAGTGCCGGCCGGCAATCAGCATTCATTGGTTGCCCCTCCACCCAGAACAATACGCTGCATACCGGGTAAAGTCAGATCGTGGTGGGTGGTCACTACCACCGCACCCCCCTCGGCGGCCCGCTGTTGAAGGAGGTCCTCAATGGCGCTGACCCCGCCAGAATCAATGGCGGTGAAGACCTCATCCAGCAGCCAGAGCGGCTCATCGGCGATCAACAGGCGCGCCAGGGCCACCCGCCGTTGCTGCCCTGCCGAAAGATTCCGGCAGGGCACATCCTGAAACCCTTTCAGCCCGGTACCATCGAGCGCCTGGCGCAGAACCGGATCCGGCAGCGGTCGCCGCCCTGCCGTCAGTGCCCGGAGATTTTCCATGGGTGTCAGCAATGGTTTTATGCCCGGCCGGTGGCCAAGATACAGGGTATTGCGGAGGAATTCTTCGCGCTGGCCGGATCTCGGCTTGCCGCACCAGAGCAGACTGCCGGACCAGGCGTCATTCAGTCCTGCCAGCATCCGCAGCAGAGTAGTCTTGCCGGAGCCGTTCGGCCCCTCGACACGGGTCACCGTACCGGGCAGTATGGAGAACGACAGGCCACGGAACAGTATCCGTTCATCCCGTTCGCACTGCAGATCGACAGCCTGTAATAACGGCTCAGACATCAGGGCCCCGTAACCAGGACGATGCGCGTGAAGACGGCATCGGGTGCATTCGTGACAGCGGCGGCCATGAATATTGTTCGCGCATGACCTGCCGGCGCGGCGTATTATAACGAAAGTGCCGGCGGATTACTCTTGTCCAACATCAAATCAGTGACGATGAAACTACCCAACGGACAACAGCCCCCGACACCTCCAGCTCAGCCTGCAACGCACACTTCCCGGCCTGCAGTCACAACCGAAGCGGCCCGCGAGCCCGTGGCTGCATCAGCACGGCAGCTACTCGATCAGCTGCAGCTGACAAACCGGGAAACCACCCTGGCCCGGGTGGCAGAAATCATCAACCGTCAGGGCGGCAACGGTGCAGATCTGTTACTGGACATTCGGGGCAAGTCTCTTCTCGTTCAGGCCGCCGTCGGCAAGACCGAACTGGCGACCGGTGATTGGGTAAAAGTAATGCGGGCTGGCAATGAGCTGCAGCTGATGGGCAAACTGGCTCCCGCGCCCGAAGCCGGTATCGCCCGGGCCCTCGCCCAGCGGCTGCCCTGGCAGCAAACCCTGGACTCTGGTCTGGCCAGACTGATGGGCACCCTGACACAGGGCCTCCGCCAAGACCCGCTACCGGGCCAACTGCCCTCATCGCGAGCCCCCCAACCTCTTCCGGAAGCCGCCAGGCAGGCTATTGAACAAATGGTGGCGAGGCTGCCTTCGGGGAACAGCCTGACCCCCGGCTCTGGCAGCCAGGACACGACATCACAACAGGTACGCCAATGGCTTTCGGAAAGTGGCCTGTTCGCCGAATCACGCCTGGCTCAGACACCCTCTGCCCAGTTACCCGATCTCAAGCTGGCGCTTGCCAGGGTAATCACCGCATTGCTTGCCCAACAGGGCAGTACACCGGAGCACTTCAACCGGCTGACACCTATCTCGACGCCAGAGCTCATGCAGGCGCCACTTCAGTTTCCGCAACCACTGGCCACACCCCAGCCCCCCGGCAGTGGCGAAGCGCCCAGCGTGGGGCAGATGCTCCGTCTGCTGGCCGGAATGCTCAACCGGATCACCGTCAACCAATTGCACAGCCAGGTACTGACCGCCCGAGGCGGTGGCGATGCAGCAGGGCCAGCACCCACGTCCACCCTCGTGCTCGATCTGCCATGGCTGACACCCCAGAATGAGCCGAGACTGGCTCAGGTCCGGATCGAACAATACCCGGACAAGGGGGAGTCAGAAACCAAATCAACGAAAACCGCCACAGCCGAATGGCGGCTTTCATTGACCATGGATCTGGATGAAGCAGGCCCCCTGCACTTTGATGTTGCCCTCCGCCAGCAGGCGGTAAGCGCCCGGGTCTGGGCGGAGAAACAGACGACCCTGCGCCAGGTAAACCAGGAGCTTCCCGCACTGAGACAGAGCCTGACCGAGCTGGGTCTGGAAGTGACAGACCTGGACTGCCGCCGAGGAACGCCCCAAAGCAGCGTTACCCGACTCGAACACAGACTGGTGGATACCCGGGCATGACATCAGAAAAAGAACACCAAAGCAGAGCCGCCGTGGCGCTTAAATATGATGGCGAGAAAGCGCCCACCATTAGCGCCACTGGCACCCACGAGCTGGCGGAGGAGATCATCCGCATAGCTCGGGAGCACGATGTTCCACTGTACGAAAATGCAGAGCTGGCCAGCATTCTGGCCCGCCTGTCATTGAACGAAGAGATTCCCGAATCGCTGTACCGGGTGATTGCGGAGATCCTGGCTTTTGCCTTCCATATTCGTGGGCTAACCCCAGATGATCGCAAACCCGGCGCGCCGGATGATTCAGTGAATCAGTGAGCGGAGCGCCCAGGCCTGCTGCCAGTTGTCGCCACGCCTTGGCGCCACAGTGGTTTCAAAGTAATGGCGCAACCGTCGCCGGTCCTCCGGCTGGTCCTTCAGGGCTGACCCGATGATGTGGTGCATCAGCTGTTCAACCGTGATACTGCCACCGCCGTAATACCAGGCGTTGAGGCTGGCCGCATGAGCGACCGAAACCGCTTCCGCAGTCGACAGCGCGGAGCCCGCCAAACGGTCGGTACTTCGGCCGTCCAGGGTCTGGCCATTGCGCAGCTCATGGAACATGGTGACCAGGATCTCGACGACCGATTCTTCAAGCTCCACTTCAATGCCGGCCCGGCTGTTGGCCCTGCCTACCTCCCGGAGCACAACACCCATCTCGTCTGCCAGATCACGGATCGGTCGTATCTCCTCGAAGTCCATGCGCCGTTTCAGGGCAGCGCTCATCCGGTGAACACCCTCATCGATACTGTTGGACGTGGCGATGACATTAAAGCCTTCCCGTGCGAGCACCACACCGTCCTCGCCCGCCAGTTCGGGGATCACCACCACCCTGTCGGACAGCACAGAGAGCAGCGCATCCTGCAGCGACTGGGGACAGCGGGCGATCTCTTCAAACCGGACCATTCGCCCCTCCATCATGCCCCGGAGCAAGGGGCTGGGTACCAATGCTTTCAGGCAGGGGCCCTCGGTATGCAGAACCGCTTCGTTCCAGCTGTACAAGAGCTGCCCTACGGCACTCACCGCCCCGCCCTGGAGCGTCAGCGTAGAGCTGCCGGATATGGCCGCAGCCAGCAATTCCGACAACCAGGATTTGGCCGTGCCCGGCTCGCCGACCAGAAGGCAACCGCGGCTGGTGCACAGGGAAATGATGATCCGAACCACCATGGCCCGGTCAGCAACGAATTTCCGTTCGATGCCGAGCTTCTCATCCCCCATCACAAACTTTTCCACCGCCCGGGGCGACATATGCCAACCGGGTGGCACCGGACCATGATCCAGACCTCTGAGCTTATCCAGCTCAGCCGCATAGACCACTTCCACCGGTTCCCGCTGAGCGGCTTTCGACGTCAATTTTGTGTTGCTCATTCCTGACTCCTGCGGCCACCACGAACTTCCGGTGCCATCCGCTCTCTCGGGAGAATCCGTGGCAGTTCGGAAAGCGGAATAATGCCTTCAATCACATGATCCAGAGCGCTGTCCCGCATGGTCACCAGGCCCGCATCAAGGGCGCGCCAACGCAATTCTCCGATCGGCGGTTGGCTGGAAATGGCGTTCCGGATGTCCGAATCGACTTCCATGTACTCGACAATCGCCACTCGGCCCTGGGTGCCACGGCCGTTGCATTTGTCGCAGCCGGCGCCTTCAAAGCAGCGGAAATCGGCCGGGGGACCATCCGGGAACACCTCGGATAAAATCACTGGATCCGGCTTCACCGGCTTTCGACAATGCTTGCAGATACGCTTTGCAAGACGCTGGGCAATAACGGCCAGCAGCTCACCGGCGATGGAATTCGGATGGATCCCCAAGTCGTAAAGACGCTGCAGAGAATCCACCGCATCGTTGCAGTGCAGGGTCGACAAAACTACGTGCCCGGTCTGGGAGGCCCGGATCGCTTCCAGCGCGGTTTCCTGGTCACGAATCTCACCCACGAGGATCACGTCCGGATCTTCCCGGACAAACGATCTCATGGCATCGGCGAAACCAAAGCCAATTTCCGACCGCACCCGGGTCTGCTGGATATTATCGATGGAGTACTCGATGGGGTCTTCCACGGTAATCACTTTCCGACGCCCATCATCGGCAAGAGTCTGCAGCCCGGCATACAAGGTGGTGGACTTGCCGGACCCGGTCGGCCCCACTACCAGCACCAGCCCGGCCGGGTTATCCAGCAGTCGCTGATAGCGGGCTCCGATCATGGATGACATGCCCAGTTCGGCAATGGTCATCGCGCGACCGGTCTGGGGCAACAGCCGGATAATGGCATGCTCGCCATGCAGCGAGGGTTGGGTCTGGATACGCAGGTCATAGGCCATATCGCCAAGCTGCAGCCTGGATCGCCCGCCCTGGGGCAATCGATGCTCGGCGATGTTCAGTTCTGCCCGCAGCTTGATGACATTGAGCACCCCCTTGATCTCCCGGGGCGACAACTGATACTGCGGAAGATCATGGAGATCTCCATCTACCCGCAGGCGAATCCGAATCCGGTCACCGTACTGTTCGATATGAATGTCGCTGGCCTTTTCACTCACAGCATCCAGCAGGATGGCTTCGTAGACGGACACCAGATAGGGACTGACATGCTTGTTTTTCGGATCCTTACCGAGCAGTTGATCCGCGCTGCCAGCCGAATCCGCCTGCTTACCCGGGCCAGGTTCGTAATCCGCTGCAAAGCGGCGTCCTTTGGCGGTCAGATCCAGCGCTGACCAGAGACGGCGAAAGTCAGTCGGTGTCACCAGCAGGCAATCAATGACCTGGTTGGGACTCAGCCGCTCCAGCTGATCCGTGCGCGCATCTGGATCATCGGTCACAACAGTGATCCGGCCATCTTCCTCAGCAATTGGAATCAGTCGCGAAAGATCCAGAAACGTCCGGGAGAATCGCCGGAACAGCGCGGGATGGAGATCCGGCAGAAGCTCGTCTGCGTCTGTGAAGGTCATGCCCCGCTGCCGGGCGAGAGAGCGATAAAGATCCATCTCTTCCAGATTCAGCTTGCGCCGGAGCACATCAAGCAATCGGCAATTCTGTTTTGCCGCCTCCGCCTTTGACTCGGCCAGGATCTTGTCATCCACAACGCCCTGATCGATAAGGATCTGCTCCACATTGCGGTTAAAGTCGACCCAGCCGAGAGTTCGCACCCGCTCCAGCCCCTTGTCGCGACGCACAAACATGGCGAGGCTTGGCACCGGTCCCGCGCGCCCCTCAAGGCAAACCAGATGGCCACCTTTGCGCAATAGATGAACCAGGCTGCCGGGCTCTTTGATAAACGATGTACAAAGGACAAAGTCGCATGACCGGTCAGGCGCCTGGGCGTCCTCGGCGTTGGCGACCACCACATCGACATTGTGCATACCGAGACGGAAAAACCGCTCTCTGGCCACTTCGGCGACAACCGCATTTCTCTCAACGTATATCACCCGATGGGCCAGCCCTGAGAGCACAGCGGCAAAATATCCGGAGCCACCGCCCACGTGCATTACCACGTGATCCGGTTCAATCTCCGGAAGCAGGGAGAGAATATGACTGACGGTTTCTTCGCGGGGAATGGAGTGGCCGGTTATCGAGGGAACCAGATCAGAACCGGAAACAAAATCATGGCGGGATACAGATCGGAGGGCCTCAAGGGCCCTCGGATAAACTCTCTTCATTAAACAGCGTCCGTAACGGCAGGGTATCAGGCCGCCTGACGTTTTCTGAGTGCTGACACCAGCTCGGCCTCGGGACGGGAAATTCCGCACGTGTTCATAAGATCGTCGATATCGGCGCCAAGATCAACCAGTCGAGAAGCTTCATCGTAGGAGATTCGCAGCGGATCGTTCTGGCGCATTTCATCCAGCGTGGTCCGCAGCTCGTGCAACTGGCGTTCGCAGGTGACCAGCCGCTGCCCTACCCCCATGCTGCCACTGGTGGTGGCATGCAGTTCCCGGCCGATTGTATCGCACCGCTCTTTCAGCGATGCCCTCAGGCTCCGCACCTCTCGTCTGAGCACCAGGCCCTGAACGAAAACCAAAGACAAGGCACCAACAGTCAGCGCCCAGGGAAGATACGAAGGAATTTCTGCAAACATGACGAATGTCTCCCGTTAATTGCCACGGAAGGCATCCATCTGCAGACGCGTAACCCGGTTGCCCCGAATTACAGTGCTGCGATTTCAGCCCACTCGTGGTCTGACAGCATCTTGTCGAACTCGACCAGAATGATCAGTTCGCCATCCTTGTTGCACACGCCCTGGATAAACTTGGCACTTTCCTCGTTACCCACGTTCGGTGCGGTCTCAATTTCGCTGGCTTTCAGGTACACCACCTCGGCCACAGAATCCACCAGGATACCCATTACCTGGTTGGCGGATTCCATTACCACAATCCTGGTGGCGTCGGTTACTTCCGCATCCGCCAGGCCAAAGCGCCGGCGGGTGTCAATGACGGTAACCACGTTACCCCGAAGGTTGATGATGCCGAGCACATAATCCGGGGCGCCCGGAACCGGAGCAATCTCCGTGTATCTGAGCACTTCCTGGATCTGCATGACATTCAGACCATAGGTCTCATCATCCAGCCGGAAGGTAACGTACTGCAGTACCTGATCGTCCTGGGCCTGATTGGTTTGTCCGCTCGGGGATGCCATAGCGATGTTTCTCCTCTTGGGCTGCCCGGCGGGCAACCTGATCGTCAAAAAAATATCATCAGTGCCCAATACTATAGTTAAGGGCACAAACCGTGCCAGCACGGCTCGGTTTCATTCAGTAACCGTTGTTTGCGTCAGCTCAGATCCAGATGGTGCTCTCTTTCGGCCCGCACCAGCAAGTCCGCCATGGTGCGCACATCGATCAGCGCGCACATATGGTCAATGACGGTTCCCGCCAGCCAGGGCCGCTTGCTGCGGGCGGTCCGCCAGCGCACTTCGTCGGGCCTGAGAGTAAAGGACTGGGCCACGTCATCACAGGCCAGTCCCCAGTCGCTGTTATCAAGCCGGATCACGAACCGGTAGTTGTCACGGACATCGGGTGGCACCCGCCCCGCCATGATCCATTCGGCGGTATCCACCACGCGCAGGTTGTGGTCCCGATCAGGGCGAATGCCCATATACCAGCGCGGGCTTCCCGGGATCGGCCGGATCTCTTCCTCAATTCGATGAATGGCACCGAGCAGAATCAGTGGCACTGCCAACTGCAATCCGGCAACCGTAAAAATAAGGCACTCAAAGGGCTGCTCTGACCACTCCGGCCGGGATGGCGGCGCAGACGGCTCCGGCCCTGGCCGCACTTCCACTTTCGCCTTGGGCACAGGCGGCTCCGGAGCCTGACGCATCACTGGCCGGGCTGGCTCGGCGGGCTTTTCCTGAACCGGCCTGGGCGGTTCAGGCCTTGCCGCCGGTTTTTCGGCGGTTGTTACCGGGGCCGGACTTGGTCGCGTTGCTACCTGAGGCTTCTGAGGTGCCGGCTTCACAGGTTCAGGCGCCCCGGCTTCCTCCCGGAGTGCAGTGTCGGTAGCCGTGTGCAGCAATTCATCAAGGTAACTGGCAATGGCGGTTTCCGGATCCGCCAGCCTTGTCAATTTATCGTCAGCCATGCTGACGCTCCTTCACCGTACCCACCCGGGACATCAGATCGTCCAGCAGATGACTGTAGGCCCGGACACCGTGGGTTTCCGCATCCAGTGCAGAGGGCGTAATACCGCCCTGGCTGGCATCCCGGAACTTGGTGTCCACCGGAATGGCAAACTGCCACAGGGATTCGCGATAGGTTTTTCGCAGGAGGTTAAGGCTCTTCACCGATGCCTGGGTACGCCGGTCATACAGGGTTGGCACGATGGTGTAGGACAGTTCGTTTTTCTGGGAGCGCATGATCATCTTCAGGGTATGGAGCATGCGTTCCAGGCCCTTGATGGCCAGAAATTCGGTTTGCACGGGAATAATAAGGTGCTGCGCCGCCGCCAGGGCATTGACCATCAAAACCCCCAGCGAAGGGGTATTGTCCAGCAGGACATAATCGAAGTCGTCCCAGAGCTGGGTCAGGGCCCGGGAAATGATCAGCCCCATTCCCTCCACGCCGATCATTCGCCGCTCAAGGGTGGCCAGGGCGGCACTCGCCGGCAAAAGGGACAGGCCCTTGCAGCTGGTTTCCGTAATCAGTTGGGCAGGCAACCCTTCCGGAACCTTGCCCTGGTGCTGGAACAAGTCGAAAACACTGTGCGCGATGGTATCCGGATCGTACCCGAACCAGCTGGTGAGTGAGCCATGAGGGTCCAGATCCACAACGAGAACACGCTTGCCGCGTTCGGCAAGCAGGCCGCCCAAGGCGACCACACTCGTGGTTTTGCCGACACCACCTTTTTGATTGGCTACTGCCCAGATTCGCACGCTTTGACTCTCCAGAGAATACATCGGTGTGGCCGGCAATCACCTTTCGCCACAGTCCCGTTTATCGGCCATTCCCCGGGCAACTTGAACCAATCCTCGGGAAATCCGGCAAGCTGTTGCCGGCGCCTTTTGTTAACGGGGAGTAATACAGGAACCATGCCAATGGCTCTATACGCATCTGCCGACGTTCTGGTCAGCGCATGGCGCCGCGAATACTGGCGTCACGGGAAATCAGCAACACCACCCGTCGGTTTCTGCGCCGCCCCTCTTCCGCGTCATTCCGGGCAACCGGCTGATACTGACCATAGCCAACGGCTGCGAGACGCTCCGGTTCGATGCCCTCCATCACCAGCATCCGTACCATCGATGCCGCCCGGGCGGCAGACAATTCCCAATTGGAGGGATAGCGGGAGGTACTGATTGGCTGGTTATCGGTAAAGCCTTCCACTTTGACCGCGTTGTCCCGGTTGTTCAGGACGGTGGCGATTTTCTCGACAACGCCAAACGCGTCGTAATGGGGTTCGGCGTCACCGCTGCCAAACAACAGGCTGTTGGGCAGATTCAACTCCAGCCACTCGTCGCTGGTCTCCAGTGACACCACCCCCTGGTTGATCAGCTCGTCGAATTCCATCGACAGCTGGTCGGCCATGGCCCGGAGCGCTTCCGTTCGGGCCTGTGCGTCCATCTCCGGATTACGGGGGGCTTCGGTCACTGCCGGTGGAATGACATTCTCCGCTGGCGCATTCAGAGATCTTTGTGGCTGGTCGCCAACCTCGATGGGCTGAAAGGACCTCTGGGGCGCGTTAAACACACCGGTCAAGGTTTCCGACAGGACTTTGTACTTACCTTCGTTGACCGACGATACCGAATACATCACCACGAAAAAGGCGAACAACAGCGTGATGAAATCCGCATAGGAAATCAGCCACCGCTCCTTGTTATGAAGATCTTCCTGGGGTTGCCTACGGCGCCGCATAAGATGGCCTGCGCATGCTTACTGCAGGAAGCCCCGCAGCCGCAATTCGATGGATTTCGGGTTTTCACCCTCGGCGATGGCAATAATACCGTCGATCATCATGTCCTCGTATCGGGTACGTTCCCGCACGATACCGCGCATCTTGTTTGCGACCGGGAAGAACAGCAGGTTGGCCAGCGCCACGCCGTAGATGGTGGCCACAAAGGCGGTCGCGATCCCGCTGCCCAGTGACTGTGGATCCTCCAGGTTCGTCATTACCTGGATCAATCCCATCACCGCCCCGATGATGCCGATGGTCGGGGAGTAACCGCCCATGGCCTCGAACACTTTGGCAGACTCCAGATCCCTCTGCTCACGGGACTCCAGGTCCACTTCCATGATACCCCTGATGGTCTCGGTTTCGGCCCCGTCCACCAGCAGTTGCAAACCCTTGCGCGCAAAGGGTTCCGGCTCTCGTTCGGCAAGACCTTCAAGACCCAGCAACCCCTGTTTCCGGGCTTTGACACTCCAGTCGATGACCTTTCCGATACCGTCTTCCAGGTTAATGAACGGCGGAACGAACACCCACCGCACCTGGGTAAAGGCCCGTTTGAGCATGGGCCAGGAGGTCTGCAGGATGGTCGCCGCCAGGGTACCCCCAATAACGATAATGGCTGCGGGCCCGTTAAACAGGGAGCTGACCGCTCCGCCCTCCAGCAGATTGCCGCCAAGTATGGCGGCAAAGGCCAGTATGACTCCGAGCAGGCTCAGGAAATCCATCAGCTGACACCTTCGACCAGGCGTGGCCCGATTTCGTCCAGCGACAGCACATCATCAGTCAGCCCCGCCTTGGCGACCGCCATGGGCATTCCGTAAATAACCGACGATTTTTCATCCTGTGACCAGATGTCCGATCCACTCTGCTTCATCATCCGGCAACCTTCTTTGCCGTCCGAGCCCATACCGGTAAGAATGACGCCCAGAGTCTTGCCCGGAAAACTCCTGGCCAGGGAACCGAAGGTTACGTCCACACAGGGCTTGTAATTAAGTCGCTCGTCTCCGGGCAGGATCCGTATCCGGGCCTGACCACCCCGATTCTCGACCATCATCTGTTTGCCGCCGGGCGCGAGCAAGGCAAGCCCGGGCCGCAACACATCGCCATCCTCGGCCTGCCGGACTTCAATCCGGCAGAGCTTGTTCAGGCGCTCGGCGAAGGCCGGCGTAAAGCTGGCCGGCATATGCTGTACCAGAACGATGGGGGCCGGGAACGTCGCGGGCAATGCCGTCAGTACCCGTTGCAGGGCCACCGGCCCGCCGGTTGAGGTGCCGATACCCACCACAGCGTAATGCTTGGCCGTACCTCGACGGGCATGACGCCTTGGTGTTTCGGTTTCGCTCGCAGGACCTGCCGGTGGATTGGAGGGATGGGCGTCGGGTCGATGACGCGGCGCCGATTCCGTCCGGGGGTGCGCTGAAGGGCCCGGCGACCTGGAGGCCGGCGCTGCCGGTTCGGAGCGGGACGGCGACTTAGACCGGTTGCCGGGGCGGCTGCGAGCCACATCCAGAATCCGGTCAATCAGAATTTTCTGGAGCTGGCTGTTATCCCGGGCTATTTCTTCGAAATTCTTGGGCAGAAAATCAACGGCACCCGCCTCGAGCGCGTCCAGGGTCACCCGAGCGCCTTCATAGGTCAGCGAAGAGAACATGAGCACCGGTATAGGATGTTTGCGCATGATCTCGCGCACGGCGGAGATGCCGTCCATTACCGGCATCTCGTAATCCATGGTGATGACGTCGGGGCGCAGTTTTTCGGCCAGCTCAACGCCTTCTCGACCGTTGGTGGCAGCACCAACCACCTTGATCTGGCCGGAGCTGGTCAGGATTTCCGTCAGCCGTTTGCGAAAAAACCCTGAATCGTCAACGACCAGGACAGAAACTGTCATCCACTTCTCCTACCCAATCCAAAGTTCTCTGGCCTCAACCAGCTGCCGGCGCGGCTCAGCCGTAGTGTTGCAGCAAGCTGGGAACATCAATGATCAGCGCAATCCGGCCGTCACCGGTAATGGTGGCGCCCGCCATACCCGGTGTACCCTGCAGTGCGCGCCCGAGGGGTTTGATAACCACCTCTTCCTGCCCGACAAGCTGGTCGACGACAAAACCCACCTGCTTGGTACCCATGGCCACGATGACCACATGAGCGTTTTCGGGCACCTCCTGGGTAGCACCGCTACGAACCAGCCAGCGTTTGATGTGAAACAGCGGGAATACCTTTTCCCGAACCACAATACACTCACGCCCATCGACGATGTTGGTCTTGGTCAGGTCCAGATGGAAGATCTCGACTACATTTACCAACGGCAATGCGAACGACTGATCCCCCAGCATGATCATCAGAGTGGGCATGATCGCCAGTGTCAACGGAACCTTGATGACGATTCGCGAACCCTTACCCAGTTCCGATTCGATGCTCAACTGGCCATTGAGCTGGCCAATCTTGGTTTTAACCACATCCATGCCGACACCACGACCGGAAACATCTGAAATCTGGTCCTTGGTGGAAAATCCGGCGGCAAAAATCAGATTGAAGCACTCGGAATTAGTCAGGCGATCAGCGGCATCCTGATCGTAGATCCCCTTCTCAACTGCCTTCCGGCGCAGCACTTCCGGATCCATACCGGCGCCGTCATCTTCGATGAACAGCAGGATATGATCACCCTCCTGCTCGGCAGACAGGGTAACGGTACCCTGCCGGGGCTTACCTGCTTTCTCACGTACCTCGGGGGCTTCAATCCCGTGGTCTACCGAATTCCGGACCAGGTGGACCAGCGGATCGGACAGCGCTTCGACCAGGTTCTTGTCCAGGTCGGTGTCTTCACCGTGCATCACCAGGTTGACCTCTTTCTTGAGGTTCCGGGCCAGATCACGCACCACCCGTGGGAACCGGCCAAACACTTTCTTGATCGGCTGCATGCGGGTCTGCATCACCGCAGACTGGAGATCTGTGGTGACCACATCCAGGTTGGACACCGCCTTGTGCATGTGTTCGTCTTCGCTTTCGAGGCCCAGACGCTGGAGGCGGTTACGAACCAGCACCAGTTCCCCCACCATATTCATGATGTCGTCGAGGCGCTTGGTGTCGACGCGTACCGTCGTTTCCGCCGCCGGAGCATGCTCGCGGGCGGGCATGGCCGGTGCGGCAGCGCCTTTTGCTTCCGGTTTCTCTGGCTTCGGAGCCTCTGCCTTCGGCTTGGCCGGCTCTTTCGGGGCTGAGGTTTCCTTCGGCGCTGAAGCCTGTTTGGGGGCTGAAGGCTCGCCACCCGCTGTCGGACTTCCGCCTTTGCCGTGGAGATCGTCCAGCAGTTTCTCGAATTCGTCGTCGGTGATCAGATCATCGCCGCCGGCCTCAGCCTTAACGGCCGGTTTTTCTTCTTTACTGACGGGCTCTTCTTCGCCCGCCGGTGCACCCGCAAACTGCCCTTTTCCGTGCAGCTGATCCAGCAGCGCCTCGAATTCGTCGTCGCTTATTTCGTCGTCTCCGGAACCCTCATGGTCACCGGCGGCCGATTCCGCGCCCGAAGCCGAAGAAGTGTCGTCGGATTTCTCGTCCTGCAATGCGTCCAGAAGTTGCTCGAATTCATCGTCGGTGATGTCGCCACCGTCTTCCGCAGGTTCGCTCTGTTGGTGCTCAGGTTGAGAAGCAGCGGCGGGTGTCCCCTCGCCTTCTGGCTGGGCCAGGGCATCCAGGCGTGCAATCAGTTCGTCCGGGGCCGGTGTCAGTTCCTCGTGATTGCGGACCTGCTCAAACATGGCATTGACGTTGTCCAGGGCTTCCAGAACCACGTCCATCAACTCAGAGTCCACCTTGCGCTTGTGATTACGCAGGATGTCAAAAACGTTCTCGGCGGAATGGCAGCAATTCACCAGTGCTTCAAGCTGAAGGAAGCCCGCGCCGCCTTTAACGGTGTGAAAGCCACGGAAGATGGCGTTGAGCAGGTCACTGTCGTCAGGATGTTGCTCAAGATCTACCAACTGCTCTGACAGCTTTTCGAGGATCTCGCCGGCTTCTACCAGGAAGTCCTGCAAAATCTCTTCATCAGCATCAAACGCCATGCGTTACCCTCTTCATTCAGAAACCGAGACTGGACAACAGGTCGTCTACGTCATCCTGTCCCGAAACTACATCTTCACGCTCATCGGCCTTGATCTGGGGCCCGACGCCCTTCTCTGCAGATTCTTCCTTTTCTTCAATCTGGTGCACCGTTCCGGTCAGCTGATCCACATGGCTGGCCATCACAACCAGGCTGAGCATCTGCTCCTCCACCTCTTTCACCAGGGCGGTGACCTTCTGGATAACCTGACCCGTAAGATCCTGATAATCCTGGGCCAGCAGAATTTCCGACAGGTTGCTGTACATGGTGTCAGCATCGGTAGCCATGCTAACGAAAAAGCGATCAATCCGGCCGTAAAGCTCCCGGAACTCGGCCGGCTGCATTTCCCGGCGACGCAGTCGCTGCCACTCATCACGCAAGGCGGCGGCCTCGTCTCTCAGGGCATTCGCCACCGGCATGGTTTCCTCAACCAGATCCATGGTCCGGTTGGCCGCTTCACCGGTCATCTGCACGACGTATTCGAGGCGATCGGAGGCATCTGTCATCATCGACAGCGCTTCCTGCTGCTCGGCGTTACGGGGGTCAATCTGGAAGTTCCGGATTGCTTCGTGCAAGCTCCGGGTCAATCGCCCTACCTCGCGATACAGACTCTGATCCCTGACCTCACTAAGTTCATTGATCAGGGTCATGGCTTGCGCATAATCACCTGCATCAACACTCTCTGCCAGTGCTGCCGCCTGCCGCTGGAGCTTTTCCGTCACCTCCGGTTCAAGGCCCCGATGGTTCTTTTTGCTATCGCTCATGAGAGCCATCCGACCTCTGGTTACTGGATTCTTTCAAAGATTTTCTCAATCTTTTCCTTGAGCACCGCGGCGGTGAACGGTTTGACAACATAACCGTTCACGCCCGCCTGGGCCGCGGCAACAATCTGATCCCGCTTGGCCTCAGCCGTTACCATCAATACCGGCAGGGTTTTCAGATTCTCATCCGCCCGAACGGCCTTGAGCAGATCAAAACCGGACATGCCCGGCATGTTCCAGTCGGTTACCAGAAAATCGTATTTGCCGCTCTTGAGCATCGGCAGCGCTGTGTTGCCGTCGTCAGCTTCATCGGTGTTGGTGAAGCCCAGATCACGCAGCAGGTTCTTGATGATCCGTCGCATCGTGGAGAAGTCGTCCACAATGAGAATTTTCATGTTTTTGTCCAATGGGACCTCCAGTTAGTAACACCCGGAATTCATTTGACCTTTGCGTTCAAAGTCTAGCAGGCCGCTGTTTTAACCGCTTATTGTCAGACCTTTGCTTCGGTTGTAAAGCATCGGTTACCAAAAACTACAGACTACCCCGTCGCCGACACAGACTGAACGCAGTCAGCTGTCCGATTCCTGGCGCCAATCCGACAGCCGTCCCCGAAGGCGCAAAGCTGCCTGGCTGTGAATCTGGCTTACCCGGCTCTCGCTGACGCCAAGCACCGCACCAATCTCCTTGAGGTTCAGTTCTTCCTGGTAATACAGGCTCAGCACCAGTTTTTCCCGCTCTGGCAGGTCTTCAATGGCCTCCGCGAGGCTGCGCCGGAAGGCATCGGAGGACAAGCCCTCAAGGGGATTATCCTGTGTCTCTGTCTGTTCTATCGGCAGCTCTCCGGATTCATTGAGCTCATCGAGACTAAAAAGTCGGCCACTATTGGAATCGGAAAGGTAAGAATGATATTCGGCCAATCCCATACCCAGCTCTTCGGCCACTTCCAGATCCTGGGCTTCACGGCCCAGACGGTCTTCAACGGCCTTGATGGCCTGGGAAATACGGCGGGCGTTGCGATGCACAGAACGGGGGACCCAGTCGCCCTTGCGGATTTCATCCACCATGGCGCCGCGAATCCGGATACCGGCGTAGGTTTCGAAGGTGGCACCTTTGGTGGAACTGTAGCGCTGGGCAGCCTCAAGCAAGCCGATCATGCCGGCCTGCATCAGGTCTTCCAACTGAACGGACGCCGGCAGGCGGGCCATCAGGTGAAGAGCAATTTTCTTGACCAGCGGCGCATGCTGCTCAACGAGCTGAGAAGGCTTCTGCGCACCCGACTGGTTATAGATTCCGAGGTTTTTCGCCAATGTCATGTATCCGGTTTCTTGTTTGACTGGATCCGATTCAGACTTCGACGAGCCGCTCCACAAAAAATTCCAAATGCCCGCGGGGAGAGGACGGCAATGGCCAACTGTCTACCTTGTCCGCCAGCGCCTTTATGGCCAGGGAGGCTTTCGCTCTGGGATAGGCATCCAGCACCGCGCGCTGTCGCTGGACCGCTTTCTTCACAGCCTCATCGTAGGGGACTATTCCGACGTATTGTAGTGCCACGTCCAGGAAGCGCTCGGTGACCCGTGTCAGTTTTTCAAACAGATGCCGACCTTCCTGCTCGTTTCGCACCTGGTTGGCAAGAATACGGAAACGATTGGTGCCGTATTCGCGGTTCATGAGTTTGATCAGGGCGTAACAGTCAGTAATGGAAGTGGGCTCATCGCACACCACCAGTAACAGTTCCTGGGATGCCCTGAGAAAGCTGACCACCGATTCGGAGATACCGGCGGCAGTATCCACGATCAGGACATCAATCTGGTCCCCCAGTTCGCTGAATGCGTTAATCAGCCCGGCATGTTCCATGGGGCTGAGCTGGGTCATTCTCTGGGTACCAGAGGAGGCAGGAACAATCTTGATACCGCCAGGACCATTCACCAGAACGTCCTTGAGATCACATTCACCTGCCAGCACATCCTGGAGATTACGATTGGCGGTAATGCCGAGCAACACGTCGATATTCGCCAGCCCCAGGTCGGCGTCGAGCAGCACCACTCTCCGGCCTTTCTGCGCCAGGGCGATTCCGAGGTTCACCGACACGTTACTCTTGCCGACTCCACCTTTTCCGCCGGAAACTGCAATCACCTGTACCGGTTGTGCTTTGCTCATACTGTTTTTTGTCTCTCGCCACGTTTCGCCGGGTGCTATCTTCCGACGCCTGCTGTCAATCTGTCCGGTCTCAGGCGTGTTCTTTCAGACCCTCTGCGACCGCCTGCTGTTGCTGGAGAGTTTTAAGCCGGTCCACGGCCAGCCGCACCAGCGGAACGGCTTCTGCGTGGTGCAGATCTTCAGGAATCTTCTGCCCGTCTGTGTAATAGGCTACCGGCAGACCGGTTTCCATCACAAAGCCGAGAGACTCACCCAGTGTGAGCGCCTCATCAATCTTGGTCATTACACAGCCCGCAAGTTTTGCCATCTTATAGCAATGCCAGACGGATTTCATGATGCGCGGTTGACTGGTTGCAGAGACCACCAGGTGCGTTTTGATATTGTGATGGCTGCGAGCCAGTTCTGCCAGCTGTTCCTGGTAGCCTTTGTCGGCGCTGGTCAGACCAGCGGTATCGATCAGGACCAGGTGACGGTCTGACAGCTCGTCCAGAATATCATCCAGACTGTGGCTCTCATCCACGACCCGAACCGGCACGTTCAAGATACGGCCGAACACGAACAACTGCTCGTGCGCCGCCACCCGATAGCGATCGGTGGTGACCAGGGCCACCGAGTCGGAGCCATGCTTGAGCACGTAGCGGGCCGCCAGTTTGCCAATGGTAGTGGTTTTTCCGGAACCGGTGGGACCCACCAGCGCGTAGGCACCACCCTCATCGAGCCACTCCATGCGGGAGGTCCGGACGCCGGTACACAGCATTTTCAGGGACTGTTTCCACCCATCTTCCAGGCGCCCTGCCTTATGGCGCCGGGAAATTGACCCCGCCAGATCACTGCCGAGTCCGAATTCCTGCAACCGCTCGGCCAACCTCTGCTGAACGGCGGTCGTTGCCGAAACCTCCGGCTCCGGTTGCGACCGACGCCCCTGCATCATGTCTCTCAGGGAGCTGATCTCGGCGCGCATCTGCGCCAGCTCATCGGAATAAGTTTCCCCAGGTGCTTTCGACAGAGGTTCCACATCATCAAAACCACCGCTTACCGTTTCCTGAACGGCTGCAAACGACGATCCGGCGTAGCTGGCTCCCTGGGACGCACGTTTTTCCCTGACTTCGCGAATGCGATCCCGTGACCGACTCAGCTCGTCCTCGAGCCGGCGGTGCTGGTCGGCCTGCATCTCAGCAAGACGGGACCCGTTGGTCGCTTCCTCAGCCTGGTTGCCCAGACGCTGACGTGCCATGTTTTCGTCGTAGTCCAGAGCCGTCACAATTTCGACGCCGCCGTCGACCCGACGGTTGGAAAGGATTACGGCGTCTGGCCCCATCTGTTCACTGACCTGTTTCAGCGCCTCGGCCATGGTCTGAGCAAAAAACCGTTTTACTTTCATGATGCCTCTTCCTCCACCGGCAACGCCGTGCCGGCGCTGTCCGCTCTGTCATCCGGGCCGTTACTGGCCAACGGACGCCACGATCGTAATCTGTTTGTTATCCGGAATTTCCTGGTAGGAGAGCACGTGAAGTCGCTCTACCCCATAACTGGCAAACTTCGCCAGGACCGGCCTCAGAGGCCCGGACACCAGCAGAATGGCCGGTTTGCCGAGCATCTCCTGGCGCTGGACGCTCTCCTGAAGGGAGCGCTGGAGCTTTTCAACCATATTCGGTTCCAGAACCAGGCCAATATCTTCCTGACCGCCGGATTGTTGACTCTGTTGAACTGACTTCAGCAATAACTGTTCCAGATCTGGATCCAGGGTGATTACCGGTATCTCCGATTCGTTGCCGCAGATACTCTGGACAATCATCCGGCGCAGGGACTGCCGGGCGACCGTAGTCAGCAGCTTCGGATCCTGACTCTTCGGATGCACATTCACGACGGCCTCGGCAATGGACCGCATATCCCGGATCGGCACTTCTTCTTTCAGCAGGTTCTGCAGTACTTTCAGTAGCAGACTGATTGAAACGGTGGTGGGCACCAGCTCCTCGGCCAGCTTCGGAGAAATCTTCTCCAACTGATCGAGCCACTTCTGGACTTCCTCGTGGCCCAGCAGTTCGTGGGCATGCTTCTGCAATACCTGGTTCAGGTGGGTAGCGACGACGGTACTGGCATCAACCACGGTATACCCCAGGGTCTGGGCCTGGTCCTTCTTGTCGGGCTCGATCCAGCAGGCATCCAGACCAAACGCCGGGTCCTTGCCTTCAATCCCCTCCACTTTCCCGAATACCTGTCCCGGATCTATTGCCAGCTCGCGGTCCGGATGAATTTCCGCCTCGGCAATGGTCACGCCCATCAGGGTGATGCGGTAGACGTTAGGCATCAGATCCAGGTTGTCACGAATGTGGACCGAGGGCATCAGGAACCCCAGATCCTGGGACAGCTTTTTACGAACACCCTTTATTCGACTGAGCAACTGACCACCCTGGGATTTGTCCACCAGGGGAATCAGCCGGTAACCCACTTCCAGACCGACGATATCGACAGTGGACACATCGTCCCAGCCGAGCTCTTTGGTCTCTCCAGGTGCCGGCAACTGACGTCCCTGATCGCCACCTGCATCACCGCCCGGGGGCAGATCCCGACCCGATGGCCTTGGGGCCGCAGCGCCACCACCCCGCACCGGGAACGCGCCCTCTTCTTCCACGGTCTGTCGCTGGTGCTTCCAGATATACCAGGCCGCTCCACCTGCCAGCGCCCCCAGTCCCAGGAAGGCCACGTGGGGCATACCGGGAATCAAACCGAGGATAATCAGGATCGCGGCGGCAATAGACAGCGCCTTGGGTGCACTGAACATCTGTTGGAGAATCTGGCCGCCCATGTCCTGGCTGGAGGTAACGCGCGTCACCATGATCGCCGCGGACGTGGAAAGCAGCAGAGACGGAATCTGTGCCACCAGGCCGTCACCAATGGTCAACAAGGCGTAGCGCTCTACGGCCAGGCCAAAATCCAGCCCGTGCTGGAGCATGCCGATGGCGATACCACCGATAATGTTGATGGCAAGAATCAACAGGCCGGCAATGGCGTCCCCTTTCACGAACTTGGAAGCACCATCCATGGAACCGTAGAAATCCGCTTCCTGGGCAATCTCTGAACGACGATGCTTGGCCTCGTCCTGGTTGATCAGACCGGCGTTCAGATCAGCATCAATGGCCATCTGCTTGCCGGGCATGGCGTCCAGGGTAAAACGTGCACTTACCTCAGACACCCGACCGGCACCCTTGGTCACCACCAGGAAGTTGATGATCATAAGGATCGCAAACACCACCAGACCCACGGCATAGTTACCGCCGATCAGGACTGCACCAAAGGATTCGATAACCTTACCGGCTGCATCACCGCCTTCGTGACCATTCAGCAGTACGATCCTGGTAGATGCCACGTTCAGGGCGAGGCGCAAGAGCGTGGCCACCAGCAGGACTGTCGGGAAAGAGGCGAACTCCATCGGCCGGAGGGCGTACACACACACCAGCAGAATAACGATCGACAGGGTGATGTTGAAGGTAAAGAACACGTCCAACAGGAAAGCTGGCATGGGCAGGATCATCATACCCAGCAAACCCATCAGCATGACGGGAACGCCCAGATTTCCCCGTGTCAGGGTTTTGACGTTATTAAGGACTAAAGCTCTGTCCATGCCGGAAACTTCTCCGATTGGCCGTGCCTGCAGGCATTTTAAAGGTCGAAAATCTGACACCAAGGCGTCGTTTGGAAGGGTTATCGCAAGATCCGTACCACCCCTTAGTGGATTTCCGTTAACCGGCCATTTGCGGCCTGACTCCCCTTGCCAGATGCGGTATCCTTGCGCCATTTGATCGCGACGCTAAAACTCCAACCAGACACACAGGTGACCCCATGCCAATCCACGAGGTAAAACACCCTCTGATCCGCCACAAGCTCGGCATCATGCGCCGTGCGGATATCAGCACCAAGAATTTCCGGGAGCTGGCACAGGAAGTTGGTGCACTTCTGACCTACGAGGCCACCAAGGATTTCAATCTTCAGGAAAAGACCATCGAAGGCTGGGCTGGACCGGTTAACGTGGAACAGATTCATGGCAAGAAAGTTACCATTGTTCCGATCCTGCGGGCGGGGCTTGGCATGCTCGATGGTGTGCTGAGCCTGATCCCGGTGGCCCGGGTGAGCGTTGTCGGCCAGATCCGCAATGAGGAGACCCTGGAGGCCAGCACCTACCTGGAAAAGCTGGTGGGGGAACTGGACCAGCGCATGGCCATGATTGTCGATCCGATGCTCGCCACCGGGGGTTCCATGATCTCCACCATTGATCTGCTCAAGAAAGCAGGCAGCACCGAGATCCGGGCTCTGGTTCTGGTCGCAGCACCTGAAGGGGTTGAAAAGGTTCTCGAGAAGCACCCGGATGTATCCATCTACACCGCGTCTGTAGATGAGCGCCTTAACGACAAAGGCTACATCCTTCCGGGTCTCGGCGATGCCGGCGACAAGATCTTCGGCACCAAGCAGAAGGACGTTTAAGCATGCAGGACCATACCAACGACCCGGTCTGGAAACAGGCCATTGCCGGCTCCCAGATGTTGCTGGTGGCCTTCGGCGCACTGGTCCTGATGCCCCTGATTACCGGGCTGGATCCCAACGTGGCCTTGTTTACCGCCGGCCTTGGCACCCTGATCTTCCACGTGGTGACCGGGGGCCAGATCCCGATTTTCCTGGCGTCATCCTTCGCCTTCATTGCACCGGTTATTGCCTCCAAGGGCCGGTTTGGCATTGAAGAAACCCTGGGCGGCCTGATGGCGGCAGGTATTCTGTATATTTTACTGAGTGGACTGGTACGCCTGCGCGGTACCGGCTTTGTCCGGCGTCTGCTGCCGCCGGTGGTCATCGGCCCGGTAATCATGACCATCGGGCTCGGCCTGGCACCCGTTGCGGTTCATATGGCCTCAGGACGCACCGGTGACGGTGCCAACCAGCTGATTCCCTATGACACCGCCATCTGGATCGCCATGATCTCTCTGGCGGTGACCATCATCATGTCAGTCTGGTCCAAGGGCATCTTCCGGCTGATTCCGATCATGTTCGGCGTCATCACCGGCTATATCCTGTCTGCTTTTGCCGGCATCGTGGATACCACGCCGATCCAGGAAGCCGCCTGGTTTGCCGTCCCCAACTTTGTTGCGCCGGCCTTCAGCTGGGGCGCGGTATTGTTCATGATTCCGGTGGCCATTGCCCCGGCTATCGAGCACATTGGTGACGTTCTGGCCATCGGCAACGTGACCCGCAAGAACTACCTGGAAAAACCGGGCCTGCACCGCACCCTGCTGGGTGACGGTCTGGCGACCAGCGCTGCCTCCATGCTCGGCGGGCCGCCAAACACCACTTACTCGGAAGTAACCGGCGCTGTGATGCTGACCAAGAACTTCAACCCGAAGGTCATGTGGTGGGCTGCCTGCATAGCCATCGTTCTGGCTTTCGTTGGCAAGTTCGGCGCGGCACTACAGACCATCCCGGTACCCGTCATGGGTGGCATCCTGTGCCTGCTGTTCGGCTCCATTGCCGTGGTCGGCCTCAACACACTGATTCGCCACCAGGTGGATCTGTCACAGTCTCGCAACCTGGTTATCGTGGGTGTCACCCTGGTGTTCGGTATCGGCGGCATGGTGCTCGGGCACCTGGAAGGCATCGCGTTGTGCGCGGTGGCTGCCATCATCCTGAACCTGATACTCCCCGGCAGCCGCGAGGCATGGGGTAAAGCCGTTTATGAGCAGAAAGCCGACTGACAGCTCCGGCATCAGCTTCACTGCCCTGTATACCGGTGCCGTCTGGCACCGGTACGGGCTTTCTGACGACACCCTCGCCACGGAAAAGGGCCGCTGGCTCTACCACCTGATGACACCCTTCGAAGCTGCCAGCAAAGCGGCCATCGGAGGCAACATCCGCACCTTCCTCCTGCAACGACACCTGATCATCGACCACCTGATCGACCAGGCAATCCGCGACAAGGGCATCACCCAGGTGCTGGAAATTGCCTGCGGCATGTCGCCCCGGGGGATTCGTTTACGCCAGAAACATCCCCTGCTCCACATGGTCGAAGCCGACCTGCCCGACATGGCCGCCCGGAAAGCCCTCCGCCTGGTGACCACCGGCCGACTCGGCGACCACCATCAGGTCACACCCGTCGATATCCTCGCCGACCACGGTGAGTATCAACTGGAAAAAGTGATCGACCGGGTATTCGAGAACAACCAGCCGGTGATCATCGTCACCGAAGGCCTGACCAGCTACTTTTCACTGGAAACCATCAGCGAGTTCTGGCGGCGACTTGCCGCCGCCATGGCAAAGCGCCCCGGTTCCATTTACCTGTCCGAAAGCTACTACCAGCCCAGCCAGCCTTTTTTGAACAATACCCTCAAAGCACTTGGTGGCGTCCTCGGGGCCGTCACCCGCAGCGAGGTATCCTTCCACTTCCAGAACGACGCCCAGGCACGGGAGCATTTCCTGTCCTATGGGTTTGCCTCCGCCACAGTGCACGATCCGCGATCCTGGTATGGGATTCTGCCAATCCCCGAAAGCCGCGGGGAGCCGATGGTTCGGGTTATTGAGGCTGGTTGTTGATGCGATCTCGAATGGTTCCAAAGCGGGTTGTCGGGTGGGCCTCCCAAAGATGCCGGCGGCCAAGGATGGCCGACGCCAAGCGCACATGGATGTGCTCGTAGCGGTTTTTGGGAGGCCCACCCGACAACCCGCCAGCACCAATCCTCGCAGGCCACCAGGGAACACAGCACTGACCTCAGACGTCCCGCCGCAAATCCGAGGGAATCGGGAAGTCAGGCATACCCGGCTTCGGCCCGCGCCCCTTTCGGAACTGCCGCAGCTGGAAGACATAGGCGAGCACCTGGGCAATGGCCATGTAGAGGCCATCGGGAATCTCCTCGCCGATGTCGGTGTTGTGGTACACCGCCCGGGTCAGCGGCGGCGTTCTCAGGATCTCGACTTTGTTCTCCCGGGCAATCTCCATGATCTTGAAGGCAATCTCATCGGCGCCTTTGGCGACCACAATGGGCGCAGCATTGGCTTTCTGGTCATATTTCAACGCCACGGCATAGTGGGTCGGGTTGGTGATCACCACATCTGCGGTAGGCACATCCTGCATCATGCGCCGCTGGGCCATTTCGCGCTGCAGCTGACGGATCTTGCCTTTAACCTCCGGCTTGCCCTCGGTGTCCTTGTACTCGTCTTTCACTTCCTGCTTGGTCATGCGCAGCTTTTTCTGGTGATCGAAGATCTGGAATGGCACGTCGATCATCGCAATGATGATCGTGGCGCAGGACAGCAGGAAGAAGCTCCAGGCGATAGTCCAGAGTACGTGCTCCATGGCCGGCACCACCGGCTCTTCGGCGATGGCCAGCAGGTCTTCAGTGCGTAGATTCAGGATCAGGATGGCCAATGCCATAACCAGGCCGACCTTGGCAATGGCCTTGACCAGTTCAATCAATGAACGCATGGAGAACATCCGACCAAGGCCCTTGATGGGGTCCATGCGATTGAGTTTCGGTGCCACGGCCTTACCGCTGATCAGCAGCCCACCGATGCCAATGGAGCCAAAGATGGCGGCGATCAGAAGCAGCACCAGAATGGGCGAAAGAGCCCAGGCGGCCTCCTTGGCAGAGGCGATGAGCTGCACGCTCATGTGTCGCATGTCGAAGATGGCGGAGCGTTCGATCACAAAGCTGTCGCGCATGATGGCCTCCAGCGACGCACCAAGGCTGGCGCCGAACATGAGCATGCCGCCCGCGCCGGCCAGAAGCACAGCCATGGTGGCAAGCTCTTTGGAGCGCGCAGTCTGGCCCTCCTCCTTGGCTTTTTCCAGCCTTCGGGGAGTGGCCTCTTCCGTTTTTTCCTGACTGTTGTCGTCTTCTTCGGCCATGAGTCTTTACGGCTGCCCCTGCAGTCCCCGCATGAAATCAAATGTCTCTCGGGTGTACTGATCAAAGTGCGGCAGAAAATTGGCGTGCAGCACCCATATGGCAAACAATCCAAAAATCAGGCCAATCGGGAAACCCAGGGCGAAGATGTTCATCTGGGGTGCGGCACGGGTCATAACGCCGAAGGAGATGTTGACGATCAGCACGGCAGTAACCGCCGGCAACGCCAGGAGCATGGCGGAGGCGAACATCCAGCTGATCCGGTGGGCCAGCTCCCAGACGCCGGTCTGGCCCAGGCCTTCCATGCCGATGGGCAGGGTCCGGAAGCTTTCGATAAAGACCTCGAAGGCGACCAGGTGTCCGTTCATGGCCAGGAACAGCAAGGTGATCGTAATGGTGTAGATCTGGGCCAGAACGGGCACGTTAACGCCGTTGGCGGGGTCAACCATGGAGGCAAAGCCCAGCCCCATTTGCATGGCGATCATCTGTCCGGCAACGACGAACAATTGCCAGAGTGCTGTGAGCGCGAAGCCCATGCCGACGCCAATGAGTATCTGCTGAAGGGTGATGACAACGGCATCGGCACTCAGGGCTTCCACCTGAGGAACGGGCGGGATCATGGGTGCGATCAGGATGGTCATCAGCAAAGCCAGGCCCAGGCGGACCCGTGCAGGCACCAGCTGGGTACCGAAGATGGGGATCACCATCAGGAAACTGGCCAGACGGAACAAGGGCCAGAGGTGCTGGCCGACCCACTGGCTGATAACGTCCGCGCCGATTTCCGCCGGTATCATCCGTCAGCCGATCAGGTAAGGAATGTTGCCGAACAGCCGGTTGGCGTGGTCCAGCAGTTGCGTCAACATCCAGGGGCCCCAGACAATAATGACAATCAACGTGACCAGCAGGCGCGGCAGGAAGCTCAAGGTCTGTTCGTTGATCTGTGTTGCCGCCTGGAAGGTACTGACGACCAGACCGATAACCAGACCGGGCCCGATGATGACTGAGGCAAGGAGGACAATCATCCACAGGGCTTCGCGCAGGATGTCGATAACGGTTTCCGGAGTCATGACGCCTCCTATATTCCGTAACTGGCAGCGAGGGTGCCCATGATCAGGGCCCAACCGTCTACCAGCACAAACAGCATGATCTTGAACGGCAGGGAGATGATGATCGGCGACAGCATCATCATACCCATGGCCATGAGAACACTGGCCACCACCATGTCGATAATCAGGAACGGGATGAACAGGATAAACCCGATCTGGAATGCGGTTTTGAGCTCACTGGTCACGAATGCCGGCATCAGGATCCAGAAAGACACGTCTTGCGGCGTCTCGTACTGTGTATCGGAGATTCGCATGAACAATGCCAGATCGCTCTCACGGGTCTGTTCCAGCATGAATTTCCGGAAGGGCTGGCTGGCCAGCTCGACCGCTTCCAGGGAGGTCACTTCTTCCTGCATGTAGGGTTGCAATGCGACTCGATTGGCCTCCTCCAGTACCGGTTTCATGATGAAGATACTGAGAAACAGGGCCAGCCCCAGAAGAATCTGGTTCGAGGGGGTGGACTGCAGGCCAATGGCCTGACGCAGAATGGCAAACACAACGATGATGCGGGTGAACGAGGTCATCATCATGAGCATGGCCGGCAGGAAGGTCAGCGCTGTCATTAACGCCAGGATCTGCAGGGTTACCGAGTATTCCTGCGCCCCCTCGCCTTCGCCGGGTGTGACGGTAAACGCCGGTATACCGGGGATGCCAGACGGTTCCTGGGCAAGGGCCAAAGGCGCCCAGACCAGGCCGGCCAATACAATCAGGGATGGAAGCAGTCGCTTGATGGTTGCGGCAAGCATGGGCCTAGTCGTTCCTTGTCGGGGAGGTCCAGGATTTGCCAATCATGCCCTGCAGGCGACGGGCAAAATCACTGGAACCGGCGCTGCCGGCCTCGACAACCGGCTCGTCAAACACATGCAGGGTCCGGATCGCCGATGGGGTAATGCCCAGCAGGATCTGCTGGCCGCCCACTTCAATCAGGGCGATACGCTCGCGAGCACCGATGGCCATCACCGACACAACCTTGATGGCGTTGTTGTTCATGCCGGTCATGCCGTTCATCCGGCGGATAATCCAGGCGCAGCCATAGATCACGGCAACCACTGCCACCAGGCCCAGCCCCAGGCTGAGAATGGTGCCAAGGGTATCCGGGGCTCTCACCGGAGAATCAGCCGCGGTCGTCTTTGCCGTTTCCTGAGCAACGACCGGATTGATCACAAGCAGCGTCACTGCTGCAGTCAGTCTGGACCACATGCTACTTCTGCAACCGCTTGATGCGTTCACCCGGGCTGATCACGTCGGTCAAGCGGATGCCGAACTTTTCGTTCACCATAACCACTTCGCCGTGGGCGATCAGGGTACCGTTTACCAGAACGTCCAGCGGCTCACCCGCCAGCCGGTCCAGCTCAATTACCGAGCCCTGGTTAAGCTGCAAAAGGTTGCGGATCGGGATCTGGGTGTTACCTACTTCCATTGAAATAGTCACCGGTATATCGAGGATAACGTCAATATCCGGAGCCGGACCACCGCCCTGGGCGGGCTCGCTTCCGGTATCAAACTCTTCCATGGGAGCAGCCTGAACGTCGTCGCCGTCGTCTCCGGACTCACCGGCCTCTGCCATCGCTGCAGCCCATTCGTCCTCACGCTCTCCTTCATCACCGGACTCTTCCATGGCGGCTTCCCACTCGGCAGCCAGCTTTTCGTCTTCGCTGAGTTCCTGCTCGCCTTTCTTGTCGTCGTCAGCCATTGCGTCCCACCTTCAATTGTTTCTTTACCTTGGGCACTGATGCCCGTTCATGAATTCGCAGTGCCAGTTTTCCGTCACGGGTTCCCAACGTTGCCTTGTAGATGGGGATACCGTTGGCAGTGACCGTCAGATGCTCCGGAATCTCCACCGGAATGATGTCGCCGGCTTTCATCTTGGCGATGTCCCGCAACGATATCCGGCGGCGACAGACCGTGGTGTTGATCGGAACGTTAACCTCTTTGATGTCTTCCTGAAGCGCATTTACCCAACGCTCATCGACATCATCAATATCACTCTGCACCCCAGCATCGAGCACGTCTCGGATGGGCTCGATCATGGAATAGGGCAAGGCAAAATGCAGCTCACCGCCGCCACCGTCCAGTTCAATGTGGAAAGTGCTGACCACAACCACCTCACTGGGACTGACGATGTTGGCCATGGCCGGGTTGACCTCCGAGCTCAGGTACTCGAAATCCACCTTGAGTACCGCGTGCCAGGCTTCCTGCATGTCATGGAACACCTGATCCAGGACCATCTGGACAATGCGAGTCTCGGTTGGAGTGAACTCGCGACCCTCGATCTTGGCGTGGCGACCTTCCCCACCGAAGAAGTTGTCCACCAGTTTGAAAACCAGCTTGGCATCCAGTACGAACAGCGAGGTGCCTCGCAACGGGCGGACTTTGCACAGATTCAGGCTGGTGGGGACGTACAGGGTATGGATGTACTCGCCGAATTTCATGATCTGAACGCCGCCGGTGGAGACATCAGCATTGCGACGCATCAGGTTGAACAGACTGATGCGGGTATAGCGGGCAAATCGCTCGTTGATCATTTCCAGAGTCGGCATCCGGCCCCGGACAATGCGGTCCTGACTGGCAAGGTCGTAGTTCTTTATGCCGGTATCGTCAGTCTCTTCATAGGTATCAATGTCACCGTCGTCCACCCCGTGGAGGAGCGCATCGATTTCATCCTGTGACAACAAATCCTGCATACGTAGTCCTGCCCGTGAAGTACCTTGGCCCGTGCGCTATTGCACGACAAAATTTCTGAATAACACCCGTTTAATGGCGGGCTCACCTTCCTGCTCCAGCACCTGATTGACCGTCGTCAGCATCCGGTCGGCCAGGCCGCTCCGCCCCTCGGGCGTCTGCAGTTTATTGAAATCGCTACTCCCAAGGACCGTTACCAACTGGCTTCGAATCAGAGGCATATGCAGCTTGGCCCCTTCAAGTGCCTGCAAATCTGTTGCCTCCAGGGCCAGATGGGCCTGCGCATAGCGCTGGCGGCCTTCCGCCTGAACCGTGGTAACGATGGCTTTATTGATCTGGTAATAGCTACTGGGAATGAAGGTTTCCTCTGCAACAGCCTCCGCGTCACCCTCTTCGTCACCCATCCCCGGCAAGCCATCGCCGAGGAACCACAGGGTACCCACCACAGAAAGCACGATTGCCAGAATGACCACCACGACCAGCATGATGATCAGCTTCAGTTTCCCCTTCTTGGCAGGAGCCGCTTCAGATTCGTTATTTTCAGCCATAATGTTCGCTTTGCCAGAAATCCGTCACAGGGAGCAATTTTCCGTGACCTTTCAGGATTGGATGCAAAGGGCGGGCCAGAACACCCAACCTTCCCGTTCAGAACAGCAGTTTAGCGTTGCCGGGAAGGATGGGCAAAAGAGATTGGAGGAGAATAACGAAGGGTGTCAGGCGAAGATGTCTACTTCGCCTTTCCAACTCAGATCAAGGCTGCCAGAGCTGGCACTTTCATCGTCCTGATCGCCTGCGACGAGCGACGTCGAATCCGCACCGGAGCCATCGTGGTCTCCGGCTCCCTGCTCGCCGGTCTGCTGCCGGGGCGAATCAGACACATCGAAACCAGCCAGGGACAGCCCCTGCTCACCGAGCATATCCCGAAGCCGGTGGGAGTGCAGTTCCAGCTGATCCCGGACCACCGGATTCGCGGAATGGACAGTAATGTTCGCCTGCTCATTCTGCACCCGAACCTTAACCTCCATGGGCCCCATATCCGGCGGCGTCAGGTGGATTTCTGCAACCGACATGTTGCGCGCGGTCAGCCAGCTGAGCTTGCCCACCAGTTTGTCACCCCACTCTGCATGGCCAACCGGCACATCAATGGACGTTGCATAACCCCGCAACGGAGCAGCATTCTCGGCCGTCAGTTTCGCTGCCCCATTGGCATTATTGGCCGCTTGCTGGGACACCAGGTCCATGGCCGACTGAAAGCGGCCAGAATTGATCAACGAGCCGGAATCCGCATTGCGGCCCGTGTCGGTGAGCACTGAGGCTTTCATGGCATCTGTCAGTGTGGCATCGCCGGAGACACCGCCGGACAGGGACTGAGCTTTCTGGCCCGGGGCCCCTGAGAGAAGGCCACTGAACAACCCGGCAACGGGATTGGTTTGGCCCGAACCACCGGTCGCAGCGTTGGCGCCGGCGCCCGGCACTGTAGCTGAGATGACGGCCTCACCGGGACCTCCGGCTTTTGAATTAAACCAGGACTGCAACTCGACAAAGGTGAGCGGAAGCGCCGTCGGTTCTGATTTGCCTTCGCCAGCAACAGCGGCCTCGCCCGCTTCCCGTGGTTCAGCATCCGTGGAAGCGTCAGCTTTATCGCCACCCTTTGGATCTGCGTTCGCGTTTGCTTCCGTTTTCGAATCTGAAGAAGTGTCCCGGGCAGCCCGGGATTCATCGGCAGATCTGGCCTCGGCGTTCCGGTCCGCCTTCTGGCGATCGAGCCGCTTTTGCTCCGCCTGGGAGACAGATTCAAAATCGTTTTTCCTGTCAGCCGGATCCCGGCTGGTTCCGGACTTGGACGGGCCGGGATCTTTCTGCGTCCCGGGCGCGGGGGTTTGGGGAAGAACCATCTGGGCCATGGCAACCTCTTGCCGCTTTTTTCGCATTGTCGCCCTAGCCTTGCCGGACTCGGCCGGTGCTTGGGCAGTTATCAACTCTATGCGAAAGACAAAGCAATTGTGATGCCAGAGAACGGCAGCTCTGTCTGGAGAAAGACCTGGGTTGGCGAAAATTATCGAACCAGCAATCCGTCCAGGCGCTCAATCACCTGCTCGAATTCCCGGTCGATGTCATCCAGCAAACCCGGCGCATCTTCCAAACGGGACTCTTTTCCGGCCATCTCGGCCTTCAGGCAGATTTGGCCAAGCCTTGGGGCACCGATATTGATGCAACTGCCCTTGAAGCTGTGGGCTGTCTTGGCAAATGCGTCGCTGTCCTCTGCCTTCAGCGCTTCCCGCAGCCCACGGATCCTTTCCCGGGAATCTGCAAGATAGGTCTGTATCAGCACTTCGAATTCATCTTCCATGACGTCTCGAAGCTCAGCCAGTGCCTCCTCGTCAAGGTGTGGTTTATCGGTCATCTCGATTCTCCGCTGTTCGGGCGAACTGCCAATCATAGGCAATTTCAACATGGTTGCCCTGTTCATGAAACCTGATGGTCTCAGCCAGACGTTTCAAGAGCAGCAGGCCCCGACCTGCATAACGCCCGCTGGTCGTCGGGGAAATGCCAGCGGCCACACTGGGGTGGTTGTGGAAATCAAACCCCCGACCACTGTCCTCACAAACAACACGAAGCCGACCTCCATCCGGTTTCAAGGAATGATGCAGTGTAAACCGGATGTAATGCCCCTCCACGTTGGCCAGGCGCCGATTGCGCTCGGCATAATAACGGCCAAAGCCCTCCGGGGAGTGCTTCCATTCCGACGGCAGTTCCAGCACACCGTGTTCAAGTGCGTTGTTGTAGAGTTCCGCCAGCAAGGTGTAGATTTCGCCACTCTTCCGGCGAAGCCCCGGCACTTCCATGCAGATGTGAAGCAGCAGAGGCAAGGGACTGAACTCTCCAAGGGTACGTTCCCGGATTTCGTAGGTGCAACGCCATTCCGCCGGCCCAGCAAGGGCAGAGGGCACTGCGTGGTCCGGCAGGGTGGCGAGACCGGCCTCGTACACCATTTCAAGGGAGCACAGCGTCAGATCGTCGCCACCTTCAAAGTGCCCGGTAAACCGGTGAACCGCGGACATCATGGCATCGAATGGGTGGTCACTGACATCCAACCGATCAAGCGTTGCTGTCACGCCCTGCTCGCCGAAGACGTTGCCAGCACTGTCGGAAGATTCCAGAAAGCCGTCGGTCATCATCAACACCCGATCACCCGGGGCAGCGCCAACCCTCTCGAATTCGGCATTGAACTGGTCAGGCGGGAGGATACCGAGCGGCAAGTGCCGCGATGGCAATGCCAGGCGCTCCCCCGAGGGCCGGATCAGCCAGCCATCCGGAAGACCACCGTTCCAGATTTGCACCTGATTGAGTTTGAAATCCGCCTCGATCATGGCGCCGCAGCAGAACATGCCTGTGGGCAGAATCCGTTTGAGTTTCTGGTTGATCTCCCGCAACACGTCCTGGCCGTTAAAGCCCTTGTTCGCCATTCCGTAGAAGATCTCGGCGACCGGCATGGCACCAATGGCGGCCGGCAGTCCGTGGCCGGTGAAATCCCCCACGAAGATCAGCATCCCGCCCGCCGGTCGGGGCGAGGCAAACAGTACATCACCATTGAAAATGGACTGCGGCGAGGCGTGATACCGAATGTTGGCGGCGTCCAGGCAACCGGAGTGTGCCACGTTATCGAATACCCGCTTTGCGATTTCCTGCTCTTCGGTCAATTGGCGATTCCGCTCCCGAATCAAGTCTCGCTGATCGGACAGAGCCTGGTGCATCAGCCGCATGCGGTTGAACGCCTTGATCTTCGCTTCGATAATTATTCGGTTATAGGGTTTGCCCAGAAAGTCGTCACCACCAGCCTCCAGGCAACGGGCCAGAGCGCCCGCTTCAGACAGGGAGGTCAGGAAGATCAGAGGGACCAGACGCTCGCCGGCCAGAAACTTGATCTGACGGGCGGCCTCCATGCCATCCATTACCGGCATCAGTGCATCAAGCAGCACCAGATCCGGGGCTTCCCTCTGGAATACCGAGACCGCATCAAGTCCATTGGCGACATCCAGGACTTCGTGTCCCAGGCGTTTCAGGAGTGTTTTGAGGATAAGGCGGTCGCTGTCAGAATCGTCAGCGATGAGTATTCTGAGGGGGCTGTTATATTCTGCAACGGAATCATCCATGACTACTCCGGCAGTCCGCGAATATCAGCGGATGTTGAACAGTTGCTCGAAATTGGAGATGGAAAGAATGCGCCGGACATCGTTATTGCAGTTTTCTATCACAATACGGGCGCTGTCGCCCCCTGCGTAATCCCTGAGCAACAACAACATGCCCAGGGCCGAGCTGTCCAGATAGGTAGTTTCAGACAGATCCACAAGGTAATTCCGGATGTCCGGATCACCGTGCTCGTAGGCATCACGGAAGGCCTGATGGGTGCTGAAATCAAAACGCCCCTGAATCCTGATAACAAGGGTCTGACCGTCATCATCGCGGCGCGTCTGAATCGGCATTCCAAAAACCTCCCAAGGGATCAAGAGCAGCATTCAACCGGCGTTCTCCACCAGCCCTTCTTCGGGTAAGGATAGCTGAGTGGTCTGATTTTGCATCCGTATTTGCTTGATGTGGAGCAAGATTCAGCGTCGACGGACGTTAAAGGCCCGCCCGGCAGCTTCGTCCGAGAGTTTCTGTTCTCGGAGATCCTGTTCTTTCTGCTCCTGTTGCCGGCAGGTTTCGATGTACTTTTCCATGCCGCGCCGACGCTCCCAGGCCTGCTGCCATTCCTGCTTACGCGCCTCGAAGACCTTTTCGGCCTGCTCCAGTTGTTTCTGCTGCTGCCGGATCACCTGATCCAGCTGCCCGATAAAGGCCTGCCAGGCCTGGAGCCGAGACACCTGTACCACGCCTTGCTGGCTGTTGCGGATCTGGTCCCGGTATTCCTGCTGATAGCGATTCAGGTTCTGCACCTGTTCACGCTGCTCTTCAGCCAGTTTTCGGGCCTCACCCATTCGCTCCAGGGCTTCCTGCTCCTTGCGCTGCTCAAGAGAGAGAACCACTTCCAGCCGCCGGGATCGAAGCATCAGGCATCACCTCCGCCGCCAGCAGCCGGATTCGGCACCGCCGACTTGCGCCGATCAGGTGAACGTCGCTCCGGAACCACCGCCAACAACTGCTCCACGCTTTCTTTTAGCGGTGCGCTCTCATTAAGCCCCTGCTGCAAAAACTGGCGCATATTACCAATGTGAGTGATCGCGAAATCAGTCTCGGGGTCGGAGCCCTTTACGTAGGCGCCCACGGAAATCAGATCCCGGGCCTGCTGGTACCGCGAATACACCTGCTTGAACCGCTGGGCCCTGGAAAAGTGCTCCGTCTCGGTGACCTGGGGCATCACCCGGCTGATGGAAGCTTCCACATCAATGGCCGGGTAGTGGCCCTCTTCCGCGAGACGGCGAGACAGAACGATATGGCCATCCAGAATCGCCCGGGCGGCATCGGCGATCGGATCCTGCTGGTCGTCACCTTCGGTAAGGACGGTGTAGAAGGCGGTGATCGAGCCTCCCCCGGGGCGGCCGTTGCCAGTACGCTCCACCAACTGGGGCAGTTTGGCGAACACCGAGGGCGGGTAGCCTTTGGTCGCCGGCGGCTCACCAACAGCTAGGGCAATCTCCCGCTGGGCCTGGGCATAACGGGTCAGGGAATCCATCAACAGAAGCACCCGTTTGCCCTGGTCCCGATAATACTCGGCAATACGGGTGGTCAGCATGGCGGCGCGCAGCCGCATCAAGGGCGAGTCGTCGGCCGGCGCGGCCACCACCACCGAGCGGGAAAGACCCTCCTCACCCAGTATGTCTTCGATAAACTCTTTTACCTCACGCCCCCGTTCACCAATAAGGCCCACCACTGTTATGTCGGCATCGGTGAAGCGGGTCATCATGCCCAGCAGCATACTCTTGCCCACGCCACTGCCGGCAAACAGGCCAAGACGCTGGCCCTGGCCGACGGTCATCAGCGCGTTGATCGCCCGGATACCAACGTCCATGGACTGTCGCACCGGTGCACGATTCAGGGGGTTGATAATATCGCCGGTAAGAGCAACACGGGCTTCGGCCTGCAGGGGCCCTTTTCCGTCGAGGGGCTCACCACTGCCATCCACCACCCGGCCGAGCAACTGGGGGCCCACCGGAACGCGGCTGGCGGCAGACAGGGGCACGACCCTGGCACCGGGTTTGAGCCCCTCAATCGCAGTGAGCGGCATCAGGTAAACCTTGTCGTCCTCGAAGCCCACCACCTCCGCTTCAACGTTGCCGGCGTTCTGACCAAAGATTACGCAGCGATCACCGACGACCATGGGACAACCCACACATTCCAGGGTCAGGCCCACCATGCGGGTCAATCGTCCGGAGAGTTCAGGTTCAGGTTCGTTGCCCAGGAAACCCTGAAAGCGATTAAGGCGATCAGCGAGGCTCGAGGTCATCACCGTCACCTTCATTTTGCGTCGGCTTCGGGTCGTCTGCGGATTCCTCGGACTCCTGGACATCCAGCACATCACGATGGAAACCGGTCAGATCCTCCATAATGGAATCCAGCTCCTCGGTTTCTCCGCCCTCACTGTCGTTCATCTGCTGATCCAGCATGCTCTGCACAGCCCGCTGGAAGCGTTTCTCGACCGTGAAATCCACCAGACTGTGGCGGGTTTCCACCTTGCAGCCACCGGGCAGGATACTGTTGTCTTCGATGACGGAAGCAGTCGCTTCCAGCCGGGCGGTGACCTCGCGAACCATCTCACAGTCTTCGGGATGAATGTGGATGCGGATGTTCTCGGCCGTCGAGGGTAAAGCCTCCATAGCGCGTCGAACCACATGGCGAATCTGGGACGAATCGATGGTGAGTTCGCGGTAGACTACTGCCCGTGCAAGCACCGTGGTCAGGTTGACCAACGAGGTTTCAAGCTCGTCCTCGTGGCGCCGGATCGGTAGCAGCAGTTCACCCAGCAAGTGTTCGAGACGGTCCAGTTTTGTGTCGATTTCCTTGCGGGTGTCGTCGTAGCCCTGGGTTTTCCCCTTCTCCCTGCCCTCTGTCAGGCCTGTTTCCAGCCCCTCCCGGTGCCCGTCTTCCTTCCCGGCTTTAAGGCCGTCCTCGTAACCCTGATCACGTCCTTCTTTAAAACCGTCTTCACGGGCCGCCTGACGGATCTCGTCAATGTCGGCTGCCGTCAGGGGTTTGACCTCGCGCTCTTCTTCCCGGGCCACTTCGTTGCCGCGGGCGTCCAGTAAGGGCAGCTCCCAGCGCTCGTAGGCGGTCAGCTGCTCCTTGGGAATCCGGTTGACGTCTCGGGTGGAATCTTTCATTACATCATTTCTTCGCCGGCACCGCCGAGGGAGATTTCGCCAGCCTCGGCCATACGGCGTGCGATGGTGATAATGTCTTTCTGGGCCGATTCAACCTCGCTGACCTTGACCGGCCCCTTGGCCTCAAGATCATCCTGCAGCAATTCAGCCGCACGCTTGGACATGTTCTTGAAGATCTTGTTCTGAACGTCCTCGTCGGCACCCTTCAGGGCCACCACCAGAACTTCCGAGGAAACTTCCCGCAACAGCGCCTGGATACCGCGATCGTCCACCTCCTTGAGGTTATCGAACACGAACATCAGATCCTCAATCGTGCTGGCAAGATCCGGATCCATATCCTTGATGGAATCCATCAGATTGCCCTCTATGCTCCGATCCATGAAGTTCATGATATCCGCTGCCCGTTTGACACCGCCAATGCGGCTGGTCTGGGAGGCAGCACCGCCGGAAAACTGTTTCTCCAGAATATCATTGAGCTCCTGCAAGGCCTGGGGCTGGATGCTCTCCAGTGACGCCACCCGCATCATGACGTCAAGGCGAACTTTTTCATCCAGGGTGCCAAGAATTTCTGCGGCCTGATCCGGGTCCAGATAAGAAATAACAATGGCCTGGATCTGCGGGTGCTCGTAGCGAATGATGTCGCCGACAGCCCTGGGTTCCATCCATTTGAGGGTATCAAGGCCGGTGGTATTGCCGCCAATCAGGATGCGATCGATCAGACTGGATGCCTTATCGTCGCCGAGGGCCTGGGTCAGCATCGTCCGAATGTACTCATCATTACCCACACCCAGACCGGTCTGGCCACCCACGGCATCAACAAACTGATTCAGCACATAGGTGACTTCGTCCTTGCTGACGTCCTTCATCTGGGCCATGGCCACGCCCACACGCTGAACCTCCTTGGGACCCATGTGCTTAAGAATTTCAGCCGCGTCCGCCTCGCCCAGTGACATCAGCAGAATCGCAGCCTGCTCCACACGCGGAATTTTACGCTGCGGCTTCTGGGGCTCATTGCCACCCTGTTGATTGGCTTGCTCAGTCATCGACATTCACCCACTGGCGCATTACCTGTGCGACCCGCGCAGGGTCTTCGGCAATCAGACCTTTCAACGCGTTCAGCTGCCTATCATAACCGTCTGTGGCACCCGGCAAAAGCAGATCATCCTGAGATGACATGGCCTTGCGCAGGTCCTCTCCGCCCTCGATATCGTCAAGGCCACCATATCCGCCGCCACTTCCGGAACCGGAATCCAGACCGCGCTCCCGCTGACCACCGCCAGACAGGCTCTTGAGCGTTGGGCGCAGCAGCCCGAGCACCAGCACCAGAATAACCAGGCCTGCCAGTACCTGCTTCATCAGGTCCCAGAACCACGGCTGTTCCCAGAAAGCCGGGGCCTCAAACTCAACGGTTTCTTCCGGCGCAAATGCGGTGTTCATTACCGTAACACTGTCACCCCTGGCGGCAGAGTATCCCACCGCGTCCCGCACCAACATGCTGAGACGTTGGAGCTCCTGCTCCGGCCAAGGCTCGTAGCTGACCTCACCCGTCTGGGGATCCACCACTTTCATATCATCCACCGCCAGAGCCACCGTCACCCGTTTGACTCTTCCGAGCTCCTGGCGCCTGTAGCTGACCGTGCGATCCATTTCGTAGTTTCGCGTGGACTCGCGGCGCACATTCACAGGCGCGGGGGCGGCCTCTTCGCCATCGCCACCGGCAGCCTGCTCGGGCACCGTTGCATCGGCCGGAGGCTGGTTCGCCAGTGCGCCGGGAATACCGCCCTGGGCACCGGCGCCACGCTGCTCTGTAAGCTCACGCTCGCTGCGCACCGCCTGTTGTTCCGGGTTAAACAATTCCTCTGCCTGCTCCACCGAGGAGAAATCCAGATCGGCTGAGACTTCGGCACGATAGCGTCCATCACCCACGATAGGTCCGATCAGAGAGGCCACGCGACGTGTCAGGCGCTCCTCAACTTTGGCGGTGTATTCATACTGGTCCGCCATCTGGTCAGCATTGCTCTGACTCTCCTTGCCGGTCAGCAGATTACCGTTCTGGTCGACAACGGTGACGTGTTCCTTGCTCATCATGGGAACGCTGCCGGCAACCAGGTTCACAATGGCGTTAATCTGTTCCTGCTCGGGTCGGCGACCAGCAAAGACCTCTAGAAAGACCGAGGCAGACGGGTCACGGGCATCACGTACAAACACGGAGCGTTCCGGGATTGCCAGGTGCACGCGGGCATTGCGGACACCTCGCATGCTGGCAACGGTGCGCGCCAGCTCACCCTCAAGTCCGCGGCGGTAAGAAATGGTTTCCATGAACTGGGAGGTACCAAGACCGCGCTCCTGGTCCAGCAACTCGTAACCCATGGTTTTACGATCCGTGACCCCCTCTGCAGCCAGTTTCAGGCGGGCGTCGTAGACCTGATCGGAGGGCACCAGCAACGCGCCGGTGCGAGGATCCATCTTGTATTCGATACCGCTGCTGTCGAGGATGCTGGTGACGTCCTGCGGATTGTAGGAAGACAGATCGCCGACCACCGGCTGGTAGTTCGGCTCCTGGGCCCAGAGTACGACTGCCAGGCCCAGCGCCACACTGGCGGCAAGCCCCACCATCAAACCAATCTGGCGCAGCAGGTTGAGCCGGTTAAACCCCATGAACAGGTCGCTGCGACTCTCTGGCGAGTCGCCCTCGCGGGCCGCCGGCATGTTGGAGGCGTTGGTTTCTGCAGGTACGCTGGCCATGACTCTGCTCCGTTATCAGATCGGCATGTTCATAATGTCTTCGTAGGCCCGAACCACCCGGTTACGTACCTGGGTCAGCGCTTCGAAGGAGACAGAGGATTTCTGGGCGGCAATCATCACGCGGGTGATGTCCACGTTCGGATCGCCCATATCGTATGCGGTTCGCAGATCCCCCGCGGTTTTCTGGAGGTCGTTCACGTTGTTCACGGCATTGCTCAGCATGTCATTGAAGCTGGGCGTTTCCTGGGTTTCCTGAACCTGCCGGGGGCCGTCTATACGGCCACGAACCGATTGATCCTGCTCGACCCGCTGGTTCTGCATCATCTGGGAACGCAGGGACCGGATATCGGACAAAACACTGTTGATGTCGGCACGCTGAACCATAACTTTCTCCTGGCTCCGCCCTCCCAGGGACGGAATTGCTCTTGGGCTGCTGTTAGTCCCAATAAAGCAATTGACAGGCCAAGTAGATTATAGCGCTTAATATCAGTGAGTTATGAACTTAAAGTCTGATCCAGTAAAAATCCCTGACGGACTTTTGACAAGAGGCGGAGTGCGCGCCCGGGCACTGGAAACGAGAGATAAAAAAACGGCACCCCAAGGGGTGCCAATGAAGGAGTTCGTCTTGCAGTGGGTCAGACCAAGGCCATTTCGGCGTCCAGATCGATTCCGGCATCACGCATCTGGGCCAGCTTGTACCTGAGTGTCCGGGGACTGATCCCCAACTGCTCTGCGGCCCGATTGCGACGTCCACGCTCTTTCCGGAGTGTCTGAATAATGATACGGAATTCCTGCTGCCTCAGATCATCTCCCAGCGAAACCGCGCCCTCCGGCTCGTCACTGTGCAACTGAGAAGGTACGTCCAGGGGGGAAAAGCCAGAGTCTGAAATATCCGGCTCGCCCGCTGCTGTGTTGGCAACGGTCTCGGGTTGCGAAACCGGCGCCGCGCTGCGAAGGTCCGGCCGGCCGGTGATGCCCAGTTCCAGACACAGATCGCCAGAGTGAATGACATTTCCCTGGTGCAGCACCAGCGCTCGCTGGATGGCATTGTCCAGCTCCCGCACATTACCCGGCCATTGATGATTCATAAGCGCACTTTTTGCGTCCCGGGCAAAGGTAATCCCGGTCAGCTTCATTTTTCGGCAATGCTTTTTAAGCAGCGAAGTAGCCAGTGGCATGATATCCAGTGGGCGCTCCCGAAGCGGCTGCCAGTGCATCGGAAACACCGTCAGCCGGTAGTATAGGTCTTCGCGGAATTTGCCTTCGCGAACGTAATCCGCCAGATCCCGATTAGTGGTCGCCACCACCCGGACATCCAGGCTGATGGTCTTGCGCCCGCCAACCCGCTCAACTTCTCGCTCCTGCAGAACCCGTAACAGCTTGGACTGAAGCCCCAGATCCATCTCCGAAATCTCATCCAGAAGAATGGTACCGCCGTTGGCCTGCTCGAATTTGCCTGGCGAAGAGGCAACGGCACCGGTAAAGGCTCCTTTCTCATGACCAAACAGAATAGCTTCCAGCATGTTTTCGGGAATCGCCGCACAGTTGATGGCCACAAACGCCTGATCCGCCCGGGGAGATTGCTGGTGAATAAATCGGGCAAGGACTTCCTTGCCGGTTCCGCTCTCTCCGGAAATCATAACTGTGGAGTCGCTGCCGGCCACTTTGGTCGCCAGCTGGAACATCCGCTTGCTGATAGGATCTTCTGCCACCGGCTCATCGCTGGCTTTTTCGCGCCCGCCCCCGACAACCTTGCTGACAGCATCCACCAGAAACCTTGGCTCGAAGGGCTTCACAAGGTAATCAATGGCCCCAGCCTGCATAGCAGACACTGCATCGCTGATCTGGCCATAGGCCGTGATCAGCATCATCGGCAGCCCCGGATACAGCCGCTGCACTTCAGCCAGCAGTTGGTGCCCGGACAGCCCCGGCATGTTGACATCGCTGACCACCATATCCACCGGAGACTCTGCCAGTCGCTCAAGTGCCTCGCTGGCATTGGAGGCTTCCCGTACCCGGAATTTCGCAAGTTCAAGGGTGGTTACCAGCGCTTCTCGCAGGTCATGGTCGTCCTCAACAATCAGAATCTGGGCCTTTGCCATGATTACCTCCGGTCAGTCTCTGTTTCGTAATTGCGGTAGACGCAGGGTAGCTACCGCACCGCCTTGCTCTGGCGATTCGATGGAAAACCGTCCCTGATGCGCCTTGATGACGGCTTGCACCACCGCAAGGCCGAGCCCCGTACCATGGGACTTGGTCGTGTAAAAAGCTTCTGTTAACCGGGCCGCGGCCGAAGACGCAAAGCCGGGCCCATTGTCCAGAACGCGGATGACCAATTCACCGGCTTCTTCGTCTACCCGGACGGCAACATGAGTAGCGCCGGCCTCAAGGCTGTTATTCACCAGATTGGTGCAGGCGCCAACGAGCGCATCCCGGTTACACATCAACCGGCAGTCGCTGGAAATTTCGTTCTGGAGTCTGACTTGTGCGCCGGGAGCCAACTTCAGACCTTCGACCGCCGAAGCCAGTGCCGAAACCAGCTTGCCGGCAGACAGCTCCTCTGCCAGCCGGGTTTCGCCCCGGGCGAAGATCAGCATATCGCGCACCTGCTGCTCCAGATGAGTCAGGCGAGACATCAAACGCGAAGCACAGCGCTGACGCATTTCTTCATCAAGGTCTTCCTGGCTCAGATGCCCACCATAGAGAATGGCCGCGGACAGGGGCGTGCGAATCTGATGCGCAAGGGACGCGACCATCTTGCCCATGGCAGACAGACGCTGGGCATGCGCCAGCTGCGCCTGGAGATGCCGGGTTTCGGTGAGGTCGGTGAGCAGGATCAACTGGCCGGGCTGGTTTTCCATGGTCCGGATCTCAATACTGACCCTGCGGCCATCTTTCAGAGATACTTCGTGACCATCGTCCCGCCTGGGCGCGAAACAGCGATGGATGACATCAACCCAGCGCGCGCCGTCCAAGGGTTCGCCCAGAAGTGAAATGGCAGCGGGGTTGGTCTGCGTCACCACGCCCTGGCTATCCAGAACCACGACGCCGGCAGGCAGGGCATTCAGCAAGGTAGACAGGCGGTCCGCCAGCTGTTCTTTTTCTTCCAGCTCCTGCTGACGCTGAAGCGATTCCTGGTTCAGCTCACCGGAAAGTTGGTTGACCCGCGATTCAAGGGTTCGGTAGGAATCGGTAATCTGTCGCGACATCCGGTTGAACAGTTCCAGGGCGGAATCCACTGCCTCATCGTCCTGCTCCGGAAACAGGGCCGTAACCTTGTCGTTTACATCCGCCGCCGCATTGGCTTTCGCGCTGCCCGCGTCGGACTGAAGAACAAATTGTGCCTGACTCATAACCTGACTCCCCGATCGGCCCGTTGGTTCGGACCCAATAGTTCGGATACTTCGTTTGCAGGTTCTTAAGCCAGCACCGTGCCAACTTGTTTTTTTCGTTATATTTCAGTTGGAAAGCGAATTCAGAAAGAGAGGGATGACAAATTTACGGCGGTCAGAAACGGAAACGGCGCCTCAGGTTACGAACCTTTGACGCCGTTTCATTCGTTCAGGAAACCGGACTATCGAGTTCAGGATTCCTCGGATTCCTCTTCCCGCAGCCCGTACTTGCGAACTTTCTCTACCAGGGTAGTACGACGGATCCGTAGCTTCTCGGCAGCCCGGGCCACCACGCCGCCGGCTTCGTCGAGTGCCTGCTGGATAAGCTGTTTCTCAAGGTTGGAGAGGTAATCCTTCAGGTCAATACCGTTCACCGGCAACAACGCCGGGGCATCCAGACCCACCAGCCCTGGAATACCGGAAGGCATCCCGGTGTCCTCAACCGGACGATTCTCATCATAGTCATCAACGTAGCGGAATTTTTTGGGCAACTCCTGTACGCCAATCACGCTGTAGGGATGCATGATCGACAGGCGTTCGACCAGATTGGCCAATTCACGCACGTTGCCGGGCCAGTCATGGCGACACAGACTCATGATCGCCGCCGAGTTCATCCGCAGCGAGCCGCGCTTCTCTTTTTCCATCCGGGAAATGAGCTCGTTGATCAGCAGGGGAATGTCTTCCACCCGATCACGCAACGCCGGCATCTCGATCGGGAACACATTCAGGCGGTAATACAGATCTTCCCGAAAGTCGCCAGACTCTATCATGTCTTCCAGATGCTTGTGGGTAGCGGCGATTACCCGCACATCCGCCGACTGTGTGCGATTGCTGCCCACCCGCTCGAAGGTGCGTTCCTGAAGAACCCGGAGAATCTTCACCTGCATGTTGAGCGGCATGTCGCCGATCTCATCAAGAAACAGGGTTCCACCCTCGGCCAGCTCGAAGCGCCCTACCCGAGCCGTGATAGCACCGGTAAAGGCACCTTTTTCATGGCCGAACAGTTCGCTTTCCAGCAGTTCCGCCGGAATGGCGCCACAATTAACCGGCACAAACGGTTTCTCCCGTCGGGAAGAGTGGTAATGCAGGTTGCGGGCAACGACTTCCTTGCCGGTACCGGATTCACCAGTGATCAGAACGCTTACGTCCTTATCGGCAACCTGTTCCATCAATTGGCGTACCTGATGGACCTTCCGACTGGTTCCCACAAGGCTGCGAAAGAGCTGAAGTCCGCGCTGCTGGCCACGCTCGCGGGAGCGGCTAAACTGATCCCGGTAGATCTGGGCACGGTAGAGCGAGTCAACAAACTTGGTGTAATTCAGTGGCCATTCTATGCGAGCAATAATGCGGGCGCCGGCCTCATCGGACAGGCCCTTGAGTTCGGGGTGTCCAACAACCAGAAACGGAACGCCCTGAACTGCATTGCAAACAGTCCCAATGGCCTCGGTGACGCCGTCATCCTCGCCGTTCACCACCGCGACCGCGATATCTGAAAGGCTTTCCTCGTCGCCGCTGTTCAAAAGTGCCCTGGCTTCATCGCCGGCGAGGACCTGCTCCTCACCAATGAACTCAAGAATGGTGACTATGTCCCGCAATCTTGAATCATCCTCGCTCAGCACCAGCACTTTGTTATTTTTAGACATTCAACCGAATCTCTTGAGGGATTTGTGCGGTATTTAAGACTGTAAGGACGGCAGAGTCAATTTTATGACGCTATTTTGGTCGATTCGACAAGACGTTCTGATAGGCCTTTGCCGCGCTCCGATTCCGGTTTACCCCCTTGAGGCCCTCTTCCGCTTCCTGGCGGGCAATGCGGGCGGAATCATCTGCTGCGTCAATAAACTGCTGCAACTCCTGCAAGCGGAGTCTCACTGGCTCCGCCTCCACTTTTCCCGATTCCAGGGCAACCATCACAGGCTCGACTGCTGGCTTCACCTGCTCGTTGAGGCGGCCCATCGCTTCCCAGTCTTTGTCTGCGAGGGCGCGACCAAGATCGGCGATCAACTGATCGAGGTGATCAAGGTGAACTTGCGGGTCTGCCATGTCGGTCTCCTTGGAAATCAGCGGCGAGCGGCGCGACGGGCGGCAGAGGCGGTAAATTCGCTGCCCCGGAACCCGGGGTCGAAATCGTACGCCGGGAAACCATCATCAAGCCCATCAACATAATAACGCTCCGCCTTCAGGTCGTAGGTCATTTCCATGGTAGTCCAGAACACCGGCTCACTGTAATAGCTAATGTTGTGGGCTTCGGACACACGCCACAGTTTCCCGTCCGCATCGTATCCCTCAGAAGCCAGAATCTGCCAGCTGTCCTCGTCCACATAGAAAACGCGACGGTCGTAAATATGGCTGATGCCCGTCCGACGCTTTGCTTCGACCACCCACACTCGATGCAGCTCATAACGGGTCAGTTCCTGATTGATGTGGCCCGGACGAATCACATCATCGGCCTCCACCTCCGTCCCGTGCAGCTTGTAGGCGTTGTAAGGTACGAACAGCTCTCGCTTGCCTTTCAGCTCCCAGTCGTACTGGTTTGGCGCGCCGTTGTACATATCCTTCTGGTCAACCGAACGCAGTGACGATGAATTCGGCAAATCGGTCTCGTAGGCCAGGTTGGGCGACCTGCGAAGCCGGCGGGAACCGGAATCATAGCGCCAGGCAAGGCGCGGCGACCGGACCTGGTCCAGGGTCTCGTGTACCAGCGTGATGGTCCCGGCCAGCGACGAAGGCGCAATGGTGTCTGTCTTCAGGTAAAAAATCTTGTTGTCGATTTCCGCCAGCTCCGCCCCCTTCTGACTGTAGGCAAAGAAGTAGTCGTAATCATTGACCACAGGGTTGTAAGAACCATCCTTCTGGGGCGTTGCTGATGCACTCCGCAGGGAAATCTCTTCACCGCGGTAGCGAAGGATGTGGTTCCAGATGACCTCCAGGCCGTCTTTGGGGACAGGGAACGGACTGGTCATGATGGTGTCCCGGACACCATTCCCATTGTCCAGCAACTGCGCTGTGAGGGCATTCTCACGAAACTTGTCGTAGACATGCTCCGGGAACGCCGCCGTGCGGCGAGTCTGGTAAACAGGCATGAAAAAGTCAGGCCCATACTTTTCCAGCATGGCAATATGGCCATCGGAGAGCTTGTCCCGGTAAAGGTCAAGATTTTTGGACGTTATGACGAAGAGGGCCTCGTCTTCCGGAAACGGATCAATTTCAACCTGGCCCTTGCGCCATTCCTCCGGAGGCGTGGCGAGCCCCCCGGTCCACTCGGGTATGCTGCCTGACCGGTTGCCCGCCCTCTCGGCTCCAACCGGGGTGAGATCCTCACCCAGCCGCTCGGCTTCGGCGGTCGTGACTTTGGACAGAGCCTGTCCGGAAAAACCGAAAAAAACCGCGGCGATACCTGCAACGATGTGGCTTCGCATCCCTTACACCTCCAGAAATTCATGCTGTTGGGCAGCCGCAACGATCAGAACTCGCACAGCCGGGGGCCTTTGTGCCAAATTCAAACGGTCGTTTCAAGTGATTGTTTGTATTTAATTGTGAAACCTGTCTGCACAGACAGTTGAAGAAATTCGCCACCGAAAATGGTACAGTGATCAATTAATTTTCCGGGGTTACACCCGCGCTGGGGGATTGAAGGTATTCCATGGCCTCGCAATGGCACTCGCTGGTTTCGCAAAAACTCTTTCTCGCCCGCACTCTGCTCGGGCAACTGGACCGGCCAACGGTCGAGGGTGAAGGGCAGTCCCCCAACGAAGCGGAACAGGCCTTGCGCCGGGAGGCAGCGATTCAAGGGGCGATTGAGCTGCTCCTCAGGTCCCGGAAATTATTGCTGGTGATGATTGCCAGGCTGTACCAGAGAAAATCCGAAGAACCTGCAACTCTGGGTGAACTGGCCTCTCTGATCGGACCGGAACCGAATGAAATAGGTCGGCTGAGAGAGCTTGAACAGCACTCGGGAAGCTGGTGGAACCACATGGAACAATTGGAACGGTCGCAGAGCCGACCACCGGCGACCAAAAAAACCGTCAGCGCGGAGAACATCATCGCGGTGTCCGCCGATTCCGGGCCGGATCGATCCGCGACGGCGTTGCTGAAAACACTGAATGCAGTCAAAAATTTTGCCGACGATCTGGAAGACCAGCACAGCGAGTGGTAAGCCACCCGAACAACCTGCTTTCCAGGTCGTATTAACTTGAAGGTTTATTGAATGTCACCATCGTTTTTTGAAATCGTGCAACTGACCAACGGCGATTACGCCCTGCGCCGCATTGATGATGACAGTGCGCCGCTGGTAAAAATCTCTTTCTCGGAAGAAGCCCGGGAAATGATGGAAGACCGTGATATGTCCGTCGCAAAAGCAATGATCGCCGCCGGCATTGAGGCTGTCGGCAATGTTGCCCACGATATCGACTGGGAAGATGACGAACTGGACGCCTCAGACGCCCAGCCCTCCTACACGCTCCACTGAACGACTAACGCTGCCTGAGAACAACCCCGTGGCTGCTGCCTTCGGCAGAGGCCTTTTGCAGGGATTCGAAAGCAGCGCGGCCCAGTTTACGGGTCCACATGACCACCGCATGACACGTACCCGCACTGAGGGCTCGCTCGGCCAGCTCCTGCGCAGGATAGTCTGGCGTTGAACGAAGCACCAGCAACTCCCCAGCCACGATCCCGTGCATTTTTTGCCACTTGCTGACCAATGCCTGAGGCGGGTCGATCCAAGCCAGCCAACGCTTTTCCTGGTTCAGTTGGGTCAGCATGGGCAACAGCAGCTGGAAATTTTCTACCTGGCCTTCCGGCAGAATAATTTCTGTTACGTTGCCCGAGACCTGAGCTTCGGTGGTTTCCGGAGAGCGTCGGGCGCGAATAACGGAGCGTCGCTCGCGGGCGGCGGTTGCCGGCACTGAACAGGACAGAGCATTGGGATTGTAGGCCAGATTCTGATTAAAGCTCATTTGTTCCATAATTCACCCGTTTTCAATCTATCTGAGGCTATCCGGACTGTTCAGTGCAGATCAGAGCGGCGGATAACACCGACACCCAGGCCTTCGATGAACAGTTCCTGTTCAGTGAGGTCCACTTCAATCGGCGCGAATTCTTCGTTCTCGGCAATAAGGTAGACTTTCGAGCCTTCCTTGCGGAAACGTTTCACCGTGACCTCATCGCCTACCCGAGCCACAACCACCTGGCCATTGTGAACATCCTGGGTGCTGTGCACTGCCAGCAAATCGCCATCAAGAATGCCGATGTCCTTCATACTCATGCCCCTAACCCGCAACAGGTAATCTGCCGATGGCGAGAAGAACTCAGGCTGAAGAGTACAGTGATCCTCAATATGCTCCTGGGCGAGGATCGGACTACCCGCAGCGACCTGGCCGATAACCGGTAACCCCAGATCCTCTTCTGCCTCAGGCAAACGAATACCGCGGCTGGCCCCCGGCACCATTTCAATGGCACCTTTCCGTGCCAGCGCCCGAAGATGTTCCTCTGCAGCATTGGCTGAGCGGAAACCCAGTTCCGCCGCGATTTCAGCGCGAGTTGGCGGATAGCCGGTCTCATCGACGTATCGGCGTATGATATCCAGTACCTGTGACTGCCTTGCTGTCAGCTTCATCAAGCTACTCCGCTAAATCGGGGCCGGCACCAACGTTTTCCTGTCGAAAAGGCCGTTCCGGATGCCCTGTTTTTTTATACAGTAAACTGACTATATACAGTGTTTTATCCAGTGTAAAGTCAGGCCCATGATTTTCCTGCATTCGCTTAACAATGATGATCGACAGCGGTGTGATATGGTTAGTGCACGAGTCCTCACGAATCAGGGAGTAGCATGACCCAAACCAGTGCCTGCAGGATGCCTGACATCCTAGAGACGAACGAAGGGAAAGAACGCCGCGTTGGCGTCGAGATCGAACTGTCTGGTCTGGGCTACGATGAACTGGTCACATTGGCCGCGAGACTGCTGGAAGGTACTCCTGTACTTCAGTCACGCTATGTGACAACGCTGCAGACAGCGCTGGGCGAGTTCACGGTGGAGCTTGATTCCGACCCGATCAAGGATCTCGATCTGGCCGATGAGCGTTTTCCGCAATCGATCCGGGAACTGGGGGGGCAGGCGATGGATGTGATTGACGCTGCTGCCGAGCGCATAGTGCCGCTGGAGATCATCAGCCCGCCCTTGGGTTTCTCCAGTCTGGAGGTAATTGAAACCCTCGTAGACAAACTGAGAAACGCCGGAGCCCTGGGCAGCCGGGACGCCATCTATTTCGCCTTCGGCCTGCAGTTGAATCCGGAACTTCCCGATCTCAGCCCGAAGACAATGGTGCGTTACTTTCAGGCGTTCGCGGCGCTCTACGACTGGCTCAAAAACCGTCATCAACTGGATGTCAGCCGCAAATTCACCACCTACATCGAACCCTGGCACGGGCGCTACACCGAGCTTTTGATGGAAGACAACTACCACCCGAACCTCGGCGAGCTGATGGAGGACTACCTGGAGTTCAATCCAACCCGCAACCGTGCGCTTGATCTGCTCCCGCTCTTTGCGCACCTGGACAGGGAACGCCTGGAACGCCACGTCAAGGATCCGAGAATCAAGAGTCGGCCCACCCTGCACTACCGGTTGCCGGATTGCGACATCGATAATCCCGATTGGCATTTTTCTACCGTGTGGAATGATTGGATCGTACTGGAGCAACTGGCCAACAACCCGGACGACCTGGCCGACATACGCCGGCTATTCCGGGAGCGGCGGAAACTCAACCTGCACAACCTGACCCACAGCTGGCAGGAAACCACCGACGACTGGTTGACCAAGAACGGGTATGTCTGAACAGTATCCCGAACAGGAGCTTGAGGTTCCCGGCCTGACCATCGGCATCAGCGGCCCCACCCGCAAAAGCCTGGCCCATCGTCTTATCAGCCTTGGCCTACGGCTTCACGGCGCCCGCACACACTACATTCGTCCCGGGTCACGGGTAGCCGTAGCGATGCTTGATGGCCTTGTGCTCTCGGGAGGCACTCATGTCCATCCCGAGCGCTATGGCCAGGAACCCCAGGTTACCGCAAACTATGATCGCAAACGGGATGCAACGGACCAGTCGCTCCTTGAGCAGGCTGAGGCCATCGGCATTCCCGTGCTCGGGATTTGCCGGGGCGCCCAGTTCATCAACGTTTTCCATGGCGGGTCCCTATGTCAGAACGTGACCCCTCTGAGGGTCAATACTCGGCATCGACCCCTGTTGCTGCCCCTGCAAACCGTCCGCCTGGTCACGCCAAGCCGGCTTGAACAAGCCATGCGCTCGCCGGTGATCGGCGCCAACCGTATTCACAGCCAGGCGATCAAACGTCTTGGCCGCAATCTTCGAGTGACCGCCCTCGACAATGATCTTTTCGTACAGGGCATTGAGAGTACCGGGCGCCAATGGCTGACTGGGATCCAGTGGCACCCGGAATACCTGTTCTACCATGGTGGGCACCGACGCATCTTTGGCCAGTTCGTAGATGCCGCCCGCCGATTCAAACTGGCCCGCCTGGAACCGGATTCCGGCGAGTCCTGACCAAACAATGGTTTCCAAAGGAGGAAATACCATGATCGGATGGAACCGCAAGCCCCGTTCAAACCGAAAGTCCCGTTTGCTTCTTACCCTGGCGCTCACCGTGCCGGCTATGGCAATAGCGGGCGAAGTGACGCTCACCGGCGAAGGCAGTGTCCGCTATGAGCCGGACAGCGCCAGGCTCCAGTTTACTGCCAGTGCAGAGCATGAACTTCCCCAGAAGGCCACCGAACGGGTGGCTGCTCTGATGGAGCAGTGGCGCGAGGGTATTACCGAGTACCGGGATCAGCTCAATGACTACGCAGATGCGTCGGTGAACCTTTACACCCGAACTCTGCCCGCATCGGAAAGGGACGAGGAGCCCCGCAAGCAGGCCGTCGCCTCCCAGACCATCAGCTTCAGCATCAGTGACCTTACTCTGCTCAATCCCCTGCTTCAGAAGGCCCAGGCTGTGGGCCTGGATTACCACCTCGGCCCTCACCAGTTCTTCCATTCGGATGAGACCGTTATGGAACAGGAAGCACTAGCCAGAGCCATCGCAGACGCCCAGGCCCGGTGCCGATTCGTGGCCAGTCAGCTCGACCAGACCTGCGGTGATGTGGTCACCATCAATATCAATGGCGGACACCGCCCGGTACCAATGATGATGGCGGAGGCCAAATCCATGTCGGATACGGTTTCAAGCGTGGGTGAGCGGGAAATCCAGGCCTCAGTGAGCGCCACCTTCGAGCTGGACTGAACTCAGAAATCCCGGGTGTAGAAAATATCCAGGGAGGCCGCCAGCCCGCTGGCAGCCTCCAGATAGAAGTAGCGGCCCAGATCGTAGCGAAGAGCGACCGTAGTGATCGGCTCGAAGATGCCGACACCGTAGCGAACACTCAGCTCATCCGTCAGATAGCCGCTCGCCACAACCGAGGTCTGATCGCCGGAGCCCTCCGCTTCCAGGGTGAGCTGGCGGATGCCAAACTCTTCGCCAATTTGCCCCGTCACCTTGTTGGTCTGGGTCAGCCCCAGTGACAGCGCCGCCCGGCTCATCTGGCCCTCATCACCCCGGCTCTGGGGCGCCCTACCAAGAATGACATAGGAAAGCGCGTCCGTCTGGGGCATATCGGGGTTGGAGAATACTTCCGTCTGGGGCGACTGCACAGGGCCGGTCAGGCGAATACCGGCAACAACGGTATCCACGGTACGGACGGCCTCGATGTCCAGATAGGGTTGGGTAAGATTGCCCACGAACAACAGTCTTGCCCGCCTGAGCTCGAGCTCCTGACCATAGGCTTCATACTGGCCATTGACCAGCTGGAGCGTGCCGCGAGTATCCATGTCATTGCCAATGCGAAGAGACCCCTTCAGATCACCGGTCACGCCGAAGGCGGCAAAGGTCACCTGATCTTCTCCAACGACCACTGTCACATCCATGTTCAGCGATCGGACAACGGGCTCCTCCCGCTCCACGCCGACAATGACCTCATCCTCCGATACCGACACGGCCTGCTCCGGCAAACCCTGTATCTCGATGTCGCCTCTTGGCACGCCGACCTGTCCGGATACCTCCAGGACTCCTTCACTGAAAACGATGGTCAGGTCCGGCTCCACCTCAAGCTGCGCGTAGGGCTCCAGGTTAAATGGCACACGGCTGCCGGAAATCGTGATTTCGCCCCGGGGAGACTGTTGCCAATCGATCACGCCATCCACAATGGTCTGGCTTCGCGCATTGCTCCGGATCCTGCCACTGATCTCGGCCGAGTAACCGCCAAACTGAACGCTGGCGATCACCTCCTCGATCGGTACCGGCAAGCGGGGATCGGAAACCCGTCCATTCACTAGATGCAGTTCGCCGGTCACCGCCGGTTTCATCAGCGGGCCGGAGAGCTGGCCCTGGCCGTTCACGCGACCGGCAACTTCATCCAGCCCGGAAAGCAGCCCTGCAAGGGCAATATCCAGACCCTCGAGACTGAAGGAACCCTCGACGTTGCGGTCCTCCGAGTTCGGATCCAGCTCCATGTCCAGCGTGAAATCACCAAGCTCCGGGCCGGAAAGACGGACCGAAAGATCGGCTTGTTTCGGCTTCAGGCCGACCTCGGTCGTCAGGGTATTGTAGGCGAGCGACTCCCACTCCCCGTCCACCAGCAGCTGGAATTGTCCTTCGCCGGCGTCCAGGAAAACGCGTCCGTCAGGGCCGTCGCCGGTGGTGGTGAAATCAACCTCTCCGTTGATCCGGCCGTCCCAGCGTAAAGTCTCTGGCAGCAAGGGTGCCAGGGCCACAGCAGGGAAACGGTCGATACGATAGGCAATGCGGGGGACCGGGAGCAGTGTCTGGTCCTCAGCACAAACCGTACTCTCTTCCCAGCGCCAGCAATGATTGCCAAATGTGAGTTCACCATCGGCTTTGTAAGCCAGGGTCGCCGGGGCCTGCAGCCGCCATTGCTGGGACTGTTCCGGAAGGTCAATCACGCCCCGAGACAACTCTCCCTGCCAGGTTTTCCAGTCAGCGCCGGCCCCTCCTGCGAAACCCAGCTCAAGGTCAGCCTCCGCATGACGTGCTCCGATGCTCACGGTGTGCTTTCCCTGGGTGCCATTGGCTTCCAGAGTGAGGATTTCAAGCTCTTGCCCGAACCCTTTGAGGTTTTCCGCCTGCAAACGGCTGACAAGGCGCATCCCCTCCTGCAGGTCGGCCTCAAGACTCAGGGTTTCAAGGGCAAGCTCATCCTGCCAGGCCAGGTTTTTGCCATTCGCCCTAAGCTGTCCCGTCGGGCGCTCTGGTGTTCCCTCCGCAGTCAGGCTGGCTTGCAGGTTCCCCGTCAGGCCGGGCAGAACAATCTCTGGCGCTGGCAGATTCAGAGCCAGATCACCACGCAGCACATCGCCCCAGGTACCGTTGCCCTCAATACGGTTTTCGCCCACCAACAGCCGCAGGTCGGATAGTTCCCAACTGCCAGATGAGGTATCGAGCCGGCCCTGCAGAGACGCCGGATTGGAACGCCAGACGCCCTCAAGATCCCATCCGGCGTTCATGGCGGGTACCGGACCATCCCCGAGCTGTCCCTCGGTCGTCACATCACCGCTTAAACTTGCTTCCAGAACAGGTACCCAATAACCGGGATTGAAATCCTTGAGGCTCAAGGCCGCCTGCCAGGAAAGTGGTCCGGAAAAGTTCACCGATCCGTTGCCGGTAAGAGACCCCGCGCCTGTGCTGACGGTCAGGTTGGTCAGTGTGGTCTGCTCGGTATCACCATCCACCGTGGTGGCCAGTTCCGCGCTGCCCTGAGGACCATCGACACCAGCTTCAAGGTCTGCGTGGTAGCTCCCCTCACGCCAGGACACGGTGCCATCCAGGGAACGAAGGGTTACCACTGGCGTTTCAAGACCAGGAATCAACGTATACCAGGGAAATCCGCGCAAACGGATATCGGCACTGGCTTCGAGGCCCTGGCGCCAGGAAACATTGCCATTGGCCACCACAGTATCCTGCCCGGCCCCGCTCGCCCGCCCCGCGGCCAGCTCGATCCGGATGTTCTCGGCCGCGCGAGTCGTCGCCAGGCCCTCCAGCGTCAGCCGTACCGGGCCTGCCGTGCCCGGAAGCGTGGCTTGCCCCCGGGTACGAAAACCCTCCTGCAGGCTACCCCGGGCGTCCACAGACCAATCATTGAGCACAAGGGTCTCAGGCAGCGCCTGCGCTGCGCGGAACTGATCCGAGGTTAGCCTCAACTGTGCCGGCAGGGCTGGATCGAGCGGCTCGACTTCCCCCGAGAGTTCAGCATTCAGGTAGCCGCGACTGGATGCAGCGACCATCAGATCCCGAACGCTGCCGGAGAGCCGGGCGTCGAGAAGCCACTCATCTCCGTAAGGCGGCGGTATGTCGGCTTTGACTTCCAGATTGACAGGCCAGTCCCTGCGAGTCTCTATCCGGCCAGCGGCGGACACCGTGTACTCGCCCAACTGATACCAGGCGCGCTTAATGTTCCAGTCGGCGCCCGATCCCCCCGCGTCCAGCTCAAACCGGTCCCAGACTCTATTGCCGTTGAAGCTAAAAGGCCCTACCCGGACGCCACCGATATTCAGCGCCAGCGGCAGGTCCACGCTTGGCAGTGTGATGGGGCTCCCGCCTTCGGATTTGTCAGCCGGGGGTAACTGGGTGACTTCGAGCGTCTCTGCCTCCAGATTCTCAATACACAGCTGTTTTTGGAACAGGCAGGAAGGCGACCAGTCCACGAGTGGCGACTCAACGACCACTTCAACCCCGTAGCCCCGCCATTGCAGGTGGTCAGCCTGCCACTGACCAAACAGGGATCCCCGGTCATTTTCCACCTGAAGGCCTGGCACCTGCTCTATAACCCAGGCTGTCCCCGTCTCGGAGCGCAGGGCCAGCAAAACAGCTGACACCACAAGGGCAGGCACGAGAATCAATACCGCCAGACCGACCAGCAACCAGAACCGAAGACGGCGCGGGTGTGCCGGCTGCTCGTGCGGCCTGTCGTCTGATGTTTCCGGTGTCCTCGTCACAGCTCAGGCCCCATGGAAAAGTGAATGCGCCAATCCCCGCCAAATTCACGATCCAGTCCTTTGGCAATGTCCAGCCGCAGCGACCCGACTGGGCTGATCCAGCGTATGCCGACACCGGCGCCGGTGGCCAGCGGGTCGCTCAGGTTGTTGATCGCGTTGCCATGGTCGACGAACACGGCGGCGCGCCATTTATCCGCAAACTGGTACTGATATTCGCCACTGCCAACCATCAGGAAGCGGCCGCCCACCGGCACGCCGTTATCGTTCTCTGGCGATAGGGTCTCATAGCCATACCCTCGCACGCTTTGGTCACCGCCAGCGAAGAATCGCAGGGATGGAGGCACATCTGAAAACCGGTTGGTTGCCACAGCCCCCGCCTGCAGACGGCCCAGAAACCGGTGCTTGTCCGCCAGCGTAAACAGCCCCTTGACCAGGGCGTTTACATGGAGGATATCCACATCGGACAGCACCGCCCGATGCGAACCGGTGACATCGAACTGCAAGTGATAGCCCCGGGATGGGTCCAGTGGGGAGTCTGCGTGAATTTTAGAGTAGCCAGCGCCCGGGAGCAGAAGTGTGCTTGTACCTTTCTCGTCGTTACCGATGTTGAAACGCTCGCCTTCCCAACGAAGCGACAGGACCTGCAGCCAGCCATTATCCAACTGATGCTGCCACTGCTGCCCAAACGTCAACAGTTCTGACTCGACATTCTCGATGTCCTCCCGCTGATAGCCGGCGGTGAGCCGAATCAGATCAGTCATGGGCGGATCCAGGGGCAACTCGTACCAGGTACTCAGGTTCTGCCGTGGCACCGAAAGCTCTGTTTCCGCACCACGCTTGTGGCCCATGGGATTAATCCAGTGCTCCCGCCAGTTACCCCGGAACCGTGGACCGACATCAGTCGAGAAACCGACGCCTGCAGATACTGATCGTGCCTCTCTTCGAGTGAGCTCCACGCGAACGGGAATCACGCCGTCTTCGGCACTGCTCGGCGATGCATCGATATCCACCCCACTGAAGTACCCGCTGTTCTGAAGATCCCGATTCAGTCTGGCTACCTCATCTGAATGGAAGGGAATGCCGGGTTCGAACGTGACGAACTGCTCCAGGAGGCCAAGCTCGAACCAGTGGCCTTCCCGAAAGGTAACCTCTCCAAGGCGATACCGCTCGCCACTTTCATAGATCAGAGTGACGGTAGCACTTCGGGTTGCCGGATCCACTTCCAGGGTGCGGGTAACAAAGCTGCCGTCAAAATAGCCACGCCGACGGGCACGGGTCTGGATGGTGTCGCGGAGATTGGCATATTGGCCATGATTGAGAATATCCCCTTCGGCGGGCTGCGCAGGGAGGTTGGATGTAAACCGGTCATCAGCGGCTGCCGGGCCCCTGATCTCAACGACACGGGACTTGACCAGTACCGGCTCACCGGGGGTAATCGACAAGATCAGCGTGGCGGTAGAATCCGAATCGCCCTGCTCGAGACGCCAGTCAATCATGGGACTGTAATAGCCGAGGGCCCGCAATGCCTCCCGGGCCTGGTCCACAGCCGTGGAGGCGTAACGCCTGAGGTTGCCCGCACTTCGACCTTCAACCTCACCAATGAAAGCCTCGGCGTTTGATTTCAGCTCCGGATAGTCTCCTTCCATGTTCACAACCACCTGTTGCGCGCAAACCCACGCAGGCAGACAGCAAAGCAAAGTGAAGAAAAGCCGGATCCGGCCCGAATTCACGACTTGGTAAATTGATAGCATCCGGCTATTTCAATGTTGGTGGTAACAAGAAAGATTTCCGTTAAAGCGTGGGAGTTTAATGGCAGACGGTCAAGTTAATCCATGGCTGGCCGATCGGCCTGCGTTAACCGGCCTCAGGGCGAGTCGTTTGTAGCGACGAAATAAGCTAACCTGTCAGATACTTAGCAACAGACCGGACCTTGGCGAATGCTGAAGATAAATCGAGAAAACTTGAAGTCCAGCCACCAGCTTGTCTGGTTCATCATTGATTTCCTGATGCTGGGCCTGCTGATCATCAACCTGGCGTTCATTATCTGGGACTCGATCTATAACTTTGTCGCCGTTCAGAATCTGCTCAAAGAACATGCCCCGGTCATCCAGTCCGCCTATCACCCTATCCACGAACGCTTCATCTTTTACGATCTGATCTTTGTCAGTATTTTCCTGACCGAGTTCTTTGTTCGCTGGGGTTACGCCATCAAGGCCAAAGTCTATGATCGCTGGTACTTTTACCCGTTCATACACTGGTATGACCTGGTGGGCTGTATTCCAGTAGGAAGCCTGCGCTTCCTCCGCATTCTGCGGGTGATCTCCATCATCTACCGACTGCACCAGTACAAGATCATTGACGTCACAAACACCAAGATTTACCGCTTCGTGAATTTCTATTACGAAGCCTTTATGGAAGAGCTCTCCGATCGCATTGTGCTGAAGGTGCTGAGCGGCGTGCAGCAGGAGGTCAAACTGGGCTCGCCGCTGTTTGACAAGATCCAGAAGGACATTCTCTACCCCCGACGGGACATGCTCTCCGACTGGATTTCCAAACGGGTTGCCGAGGCGGCCCAGGAAGGCTACGTACCCAATCGCGGAGCCCTCAGGAGCTACCTGGAAGACAGAGTGGATAATGCCCTGAAACAGAACCTGGAGCTGTCACGATTGAAATATCTTCCGGTGGTGGGCCCCACCATTCAGGAAACCCTGGAAGAGGCCGTGGGGGACATCGTTGCCCACGTTATACACCAGATTCTCGAAGATCTGGCCTCAGCCTCCAACCACGCCTTCATTGAAGATATCGTGAACGTATTCCTGCCGACACCCGGTGAAGTGAGAGCCGATGAGGCCCAGAACGAGGCCCTGATTAACCTTATTGTTGAGATCATTGACGCAATCAAGAGCCAGGTAAACGTAAAACACTGGCGATCCGAGTTACCCTGACGCCCTGGCGATCGTTTAAAAACCAACAACAACGAGACCATCCATGGATGCATCGCAATTGCCACTGCACTATCAATCCGCCCATGACCTTCTGGCACAACTTGAGGCTGGCACCCTGAGCAGTGAGGCTCTGACCACTGCCCTGCTGAACCAGATCCGCGAGCATAATCCGGCCATCAATGCCGTCGTCACCCTGGATGAAGAGCGGGCTCTCGCCAGCGCACGCCGGGCCGATGAACAACGTGCGGCCAACACGGTAAAAGGTCCCCTCCACGGACTGCCCCTCACCCTGAAAGACACGTGGGAAGTGGTTGGCCTGGCCTGTACCGCGGGCGCACCGGCTCTGAGAAACCACAAACCAGAATGCCACGCAGACGTTGTGCAGAGGCTTGAAGACGCCGGTGCCATTATCCTGGGCAAAACCAATGTGCCGATCTACGCAACAGACCTGCAGAGCTACAACAAACTGTTCGGGGTAACCAACAACCCCTACAACCCGGCACACACACCCGGGGGCTCCTCGGGCGGCGCAGCAGCTGCCCTGGCCGCAGGCATGACGCCCCTGGAAGTAGGCAGTGACCTGGCTGGCTCCATCCGCACACCCGCGCACTTTTGCGGCGTGTTTGGCCACAAGCCAACCCGCACTCTGGTCTCTTTTCGCGGTCACATTCCCGGACCGCCCGGCACCCAATCCCGGCCGGACCTTGCTGAGGGCGGTCCCATGGCGCGTAACGCCCGGGATCTGGAGCTTCTACTGAAAGTAATTGCCGGGCCCCGGCCAGCTGAAGAGCGCAGTTGGGCCTTGGCAATGGCACCAACTGAACTTCAAAGCCTCGACCAGGCCAGGGTCGGTTTGTGGCTGGAAGACCCCCTGTGTCCGGTAGAACAGGAGCTGACCGAAGGCTATCAGGCCCTGGGCAAGTCACTGGCTGAGCGGGGCGCACTGGTCACCGAAGCCAGCCACCCCTTACTGAGCCTTGAACATATCCTGCCCGCTTACTTCAACCTGCTTGGTGCATTACTGAGCACGTCCCTGAAACCCGGCCAGCGCCGACAAATGAAATGGATTGCCCGACTGGAACCCTGGCTCAGATTCCTCGGCCCGATGACGCCGTTTATCGGTGAATACGGACGGGGCGTGAATCAGCCGGTCTACCAATGGATGGCCTGGAGCGAAATGCGCGAAAAGATGCGGGCAGAAATCGAATCATTATTTCAGGAAGTGGACGTTCTTCTGACGCCGGTAACACCAACCACCGCCATCCGGCATGACCACACCCACCCGGTCTTCAAACGCCGGATTACCGTCGCCGGCCAGCCAAGGGCGTACATGGACCAGTTCTGCTGGATCGCCTTCGCCACCTTGCTTGGCCTACCCGCTACCTCTGTGCCCATTGGACGGACAGCAGAAGGCCTGCCATTCAATGTTCAGGTGATCGGTGCACCGGGGATGGATCTGACGACAATCGGATTTGCGGGATTACTGGAAGACGCCGGGCTGGCTGGGTTTGTTCAGCCGGAAGGATTCTGAAAAACGCGGAAGCGAAAAAAAGCCGGCAACTCAAAAGCCCCCGCTAAAAAGCAACAAAGCCCGCGAAAGCGGGCTTTGTTTCAATAGTGGTAGCGGGGGCTGGATTCGAACCAACGACCTCCGGGTTATGAGCCCGACGAGCTACCAGACTGCTCTACCCCGCATCAAACTGGTTGTTTCTCAGGGAACCCCTGATCAACGTGGCGCGCATGATAAGGGGTGAGACCGACACTGTCAAAGGAAAGTTCCGGTTTTCCGTAAACTTACCGTTCCAGTATCGCAGTGACCCCCTGTCCACCGGCTGCGCAAATGGAAATGAGGCCTCGACCACTGCCTTTCTCCTCCAGCAACTTGGCCAGCGTCGCAACGATTCGGGCACCGGTGGCGGCGAAGGGATGTCCGGTTGCCAGACTGCTCCCTTTTACATTGAGCTTGTCACGATCAATGCTACCCAGGGGCTTATCCAGACCCAGCCGTTCCTTGCAGAAAGTCGGATCTTCCCAGGCTTTCAGCGTGCAGAGCACCTGCGCGGCGAAGGCTTCGTGAATTTCATAGAAATCGAAATCCTGAAGGGTCAGCCCCGCTTTCTCCAGCATCCGGGGCACCGCATAGGCAGGTGCCATCAGCAGGCCTTCCTTCTTGTCCACGAAATCGACCGCAGCTACTTCGGAGAACGTCAACCACGCCTTGACCTCGTAATTATTGGCCTTCGCCCATTCCTCACTGGCCAGCAACACGCAGGACGCGCCATCCGTCAACGCCGTGCTGTTGGCTGCAGTCATAGTGCCGTTTTCCCGATCAAAAACCGGCTTGAGCGTGGCCAGTTTCTCCAACGTGGTATCCGGCCGCAGAATATTGTCTTTCTCCAGCCCCGCCATTGGCGTCAGCAGCTCGTTGAAGAAACCCTCCTCATAGGCTTTGGCCAGCTTCTGGTGGCTCTCAAAGGCCAGCTTATCCTGATCCTCCCGGGCAATATCCCACTCCCTGGCAGTGACCTGGGCATGCTCACCCATCGACATACCGGTGCGGGGCTCACCATTTTCAGGAACCTCAGGCTTGAGATGACCCGGCCGGAAACGCCCCAGAATCTTCAGCCGCTCGCCCGCAGTCTTGGCCCGGTTCAGATCCAGCAAAATTTCCCGAAGCCCCTCACCCACGCCAATCGGCGCATCGGACGTGGTGTCGGTTCCCCCGGCAATGCCACACTCAATCTGCCCCAGGGCAATCTTGTTGGCCACCAGAACCGCCGCCTCCAGCCCCGTACCACAGGCCTGCTGGATATCGTATGCCGGCGTCTCCGGCGCCAGCCCACAACTCATCACCGCCTCCCGGGTCAGGTTAAAATCCCGCGAATGCTTGATAACCGCCCCGGCAGCCACCTCACCCAGCCGCCGCCCCGCAAGGCCATACCGATCCACCAGCCCTCGTAGCGCCGACGTCAGCAACTCCTGGTTACTGATCTTGCTGTACGCTGTATTGGACCGTGCGAACGGAATCCGGTTACCACCCAGCACCGCCACGCGGCGAATATCCGAAGGGGCAGAACTGGCCTTTTTTGATGTGGCGGTTTTCTTTTGAGTCGTTTTCGGTGCCTGTGCCATGATCAATCCATTCCTTTTATGAGATATCTGCGATGCCCAAAGGAGCAATGGGGTTGGGCTTTCCAAAACCGTAGAGCGCCAGGGATGGCGCGACCGAGCCCTACAGGGACGTATTCACGGGCGTGTTTTGGGAAGCCCAACCCCATTGCTCCCTGCACCCAATCTGAAAACAGTGTAGCGAGAACGCCAAATGCCTCATTGGCACCCCTGACAACACCCTACAGGCATTGAGTCAATCCAAAAACTATCCGATTCTTTACCCTGTAGGACGATTCGCATCCAGCAACCCGAATGCAAACACAAGGAAGCCACCCATGTCTGACCTCTATCTTAGAATAGTAAACACCCCGGTAGGTAAAACCGCCGCACAATCCCTGGGCCTGCCCGCGCCAGTACCCCTGAAACGCCTCAAACGTACCGACCAGCCCTTTATTGAAGGCGACGTGCTCGTTGGTGCGGCCGGCGGCGGTAAAGCCATCGCGATCATTGGCAGCACCCTCAGTGCCAGCGCCGCCACACTGCATCACGCAAGCGGCAATGATCGCCTGAAAGATTCATCCAAAGCTGGCAACAAAGCCCGGCCACTGGATCTGGGGTCGGAAATTGACCACAAATTCTCGGCCCTGGTGTTCGACGCCACCGGGTTAAAAGGACCCGACGACCTTCGAGCCCTGTACGATTTTTTCCACCCCACCATCAAAAAACTCGGCAGCAACGCCCGCGTTCTTGTTATTGGCCAGAACCCCGCCACCTGCAGGAAAGCACCCCAGGCGGCTGCACAGCAGGCCCTTGAAGGGTTTGTTCGCAGCGCAGGAAAAGAAATCGGCAAGAAAGGCTCTACGGCAAACCTGCTGTGGATAGCACCGGGGGCAGAGAATCAGCTGGATTCCAGCGTGCGGTTCTTTCTGTCTGCCCGCTCTGCCTATGTGTCCGGCCAGGTGGTCAAGATTGGCAAAAGCGATGCAGCGCCCGCGACCAACCCTGTCGCTCCGCTGACCGGCAAAGTAGCCCTGGTCACCGGTGCCTCCCGTGGCATCGGCGCTGCGATTTCTGAAACCCTCGCGAGAGATGGCGCCACCGTTATCGGCCTGGATATTCCGCCAGCCATGGAGGACCTGGAAAAGGTCACATCCGCCATCAACGGCAAAGCACTGGCCTGTGACATTACCGACGATAGGGCGCCAACACTGATCGCCGACTTCATCGACGAGCATTTCGGTGGGGTTGATCTGGTCATTCACAACGCGGGCATCACCCGGGACAAGACCCTTGGCAACATGCCCGAGCACTTCTGGGATATGACGATTGCCGTGAACCTGACCGCCGAGGAATTGATCGACGAGGAATTGGCAAAGCGGGAACTGATGAAAGAGAACGGTCGCATTGTCTGCATCTCCTCCATCAGCGGCATTGCCGGTAACTTCGGGCAGACCAACTATTCAACCGCCAAGAGCGGTGTAATCGGCTACGTGGAAGCCATGGCACGGCAGCTGAAGAACGGGGTAACCATCAACGCTGTTGCCCCAGGATTTATCGAAACCCAGATGACCGCAGCCATGCCGGTCACCATCCGCGAGGCAGGGCGCCGGATGAACAGCCTGTCCCAGGGCGGGCAGCCTGTGGACGTTGCGGAAGCGATTGCATGGTATTGCAGCCCTGCATCCAATGGGGTGAACGGCAATGTAGTGCGGGTTTGTGGGCAGTCTTTGATCGGCAAGTAAGAATCGACCAGACCTGGACGTCGGATTACGCCTTTGGCTAATCCGACCTACGTGGCTGTCTGTGTAGGTTGGATTAGCCAAAGGCGTAATCCAACATCGCGAGCACAAAAAAAGGGCCGATCCTCACGGATCGGCCCTTTTTTAGAATTCTGGTGGGTGGTACTGGGATCGAACCAGTGACCCTCGCCTTGTAAGGGCGATGCTCTCCCAGCTGAGCTAACCACCCGGGAATACTGCATAAAAAATGGCGGAGCGGACGGGACTCGAACCCGCGACCCCCGGCGTGACAGGCCGGTATTCTAACCAACTGAACTACCGCTCCGCATCAATTCCGGCCCTCGGGCCCGAACCTGAAACCGGATGGGGTGATCCGGTGATGCATTTGAAAGTGGTGGGTGGTACTGGGATCGAACCAGTGACCCTCGCCTTGTAAGGGCGATGCTCTCCCAGCTGAGCTAACCACCCACTTTCAAGCCTTTCAAAGGCGCTCACTTGCTAGCCAGCGTTGCTGTCTCAACCAAGTGAGAGGCGCATTTTAAGCATTTGGCTGGCGGTGTCAAATATTTTCCCTGAATTTTCTCAAAAAACCTGCAAGCCATTCAAAAGAGTACAGTTTTTGAGCAAATTCACTTTGGCCGCGAAGCCTTGCCCGCCGCTTTAACAGCCCGTACGACCGGGCGATCCTGGCCCGCTTGCTCCGCTTTTTCCTGCAGGGACAGCTCGCTGACACGGCTGCGCCTGTTTTCCGGGACCGCTCGATTGGCCAGGGAGCAGTTCAGGTCGTCAAGCCGTTTCTGCAGATCCCCCCAGCCATCAAGTAGCTGGGGGACAACATCATCCGCGAGTTTTTCAAATCTGAGTCGAAGAGAATCCTTGAAAGCCATTGTTTTAAAATTTCCCGAGTCTTTCACCTGCAGTCAGTGTAGTCAGCACTCAGAAAATCCACCAGCCACCGCCGGATTCTGCCTCTTCCCTTCGTTCACGCTCCAGTTCCAGCTCCGCGTATTCCCGCTCCAGCTTCTCAATCTTGTGATCCGTCTCCAGGGGAACCGTGGGGCCACCGCCGAAGGGCCAAAACCAGGAAGTGGATTCATACTTTCCCTCTTCCTTCAGCCGCTCGACCTCAAGTTCCCGCTCCTCCTCAAGCAGCACAAGTTGCCGCTCATAATCCAGGTCTTCGTTCACTTCCACAATCGAGGTCGCCGCGTGATTCGGCGCCAACAGATCACTGTTCAGGAAACGGGTGGAAACAATCTCCTCCGCCTGCATGGCATATTCCCGGGTCACCAGCTGCAGGTCGCCCTGAGTCAGGGGATGGTCCGAATCCAGGTCAGGATGCCGTTGGCCCGGCTCCGAGAGCTCGTTATAACGCAGGTAATAGATCTGGCCAGGCTCAACCTCCAGTGTGGCATCAGCGATCAGACTCAGACTGAAGGAGTTCATCCCCTCCAGCCCCAGCAAAGGCCGACGCATGGCAATGTGGCGCTCTCCGGGGCTTACCTCCAGCCAGGTGAAGCTGTCGTTGCGGATATTGAAATAGTGGGTATCGTCTATGTAGACACTCGGGGCTTCAATCTCATCGGCCGCCCACTGGGAATGGGTCCGATAGAAATACAGCACGGCGTTGCGTCGGTCCCAGCTGTCGTTATCAATATGGACGAAATCATGGCCGGAAACCGGATGCAGGAACGAACCAACGCTCTTGCCGATGGACTGATAAACGGTACAACCCGACAACGCCAGCAACAGAAACACCACCACCAGCGGTCGGAAAAACGGGGAGACAGAAGGCACTCGGGTTTTCATTGTTGTTAACTCTTCATCCTGATTGCGAGTTGCCTGATCATAACAACTGCAAATCGCCAGAAATGAGAGCTACCGCAAGGGATTGCTACAAACCGTTACAAAACCCGAAATGCCAAGGACCAAATGCCCTGCAGGCCAGTTACTGCCCGCTAACCTGACTCCGCAGCTGATTCACCTCTTCAGACAGCCGAACGAGACGGGAAGTCAGTTGTGAACGGGAGGAATCAATGGACTCAACCGTTCTCTTGAGGCTGGCCACCTCATTTCGCAGCGCCTGAACCCGGCCATCGCCGGCCAGCTCATCCGTCTCCCGCTCCAGGGCCGAAATCCGCCCTTCCATGCCGCTGATACCAAGCTTTTGCTCCTGCTCAAACCGCCGGATACGGCTCTCGATTACCTGATCCACATCCGCTAGCTGCTGACTGAGCTTCGTCAACTGATCCGTTGCCTGCCGGTTGGCATCCTGCAGCGCCGTGATCGACGTCTCCGTCTGCTGCTTCAGAGCCGCGATGTCCTCAGAAAGTGACGAGCGAACCTTCTCTACCGACGTTTCAAGAGCGCCAATAGACTTTTTGCCTTCCGCAAGGCCGGCTTCCAACGCGGCGATCCGCTCCTGCTGCTCATCGAGACGTTTCTTGTTGCGCTCATTGGCAATGACCCAGAGCTTACGAATCTCACTGTCCGCCGTATCAAGCCGCTTCGTGTGCGCCGCTATCTGCTCCTCCAGAGTCGCTCCCCGTTCCTGCAGATTCTCGCCCGTCTCCGAAAGCTCACCCTCAAACCGCGCCAACGCCAGCTTACTCTGCCGAGCCCAGTAATCCGCCTCCTCGAGCTGTCCTTCCAACGCCTGAACCCGCTGCTCCTGCGAATACCAACCAGCCCCCGCCGCCACGGCCAGCACAATCAACAGCACCCACAGCATCGCCGAGCTGCCGCGGCTACCCCCGTTACCGCCCTTGCCACCTTTGGGAGGCTGCGCCGGCGCCGACGGTTCGCCTTTCCCACTTGAAGATGGCCTGGGCTTTCTCTCTGCCAACTTCTTCGGCTCGGCACTACCACTCGGTCGTTCGGCCCTCAGCTCATCATCATCTGGACGGATGGGTTCCATTACAGCTCCTGACTATGGACGGTTAAAACAATAAGGTCCGATAATACCTGTACTTACCCGCAGGTAAAAATGCAGCCTTGCCAATACATACTTTTGCATGGAGTCAGGGGGCGGGATGGAGGCTCTTTCCGGAAATGTCTGAAGCCATGGATGGCTTCAGCCAAGCCCACATGGATGTGCTCGTAGCGTTTTCCGGAAAGAGCCTCCATCCTGCCCTACTCCGAAGCCATAAGTTTGCATGGTAAGTAGGCAAAACATACAATGGCCGGCTTTCCAATTATCACAGGACTGTTGCATATGCAGCCGCTTGTAGGACTCATCATGGGCTCCAAATCCGACTGGCCCACCATGGAACACGCCGCCAACATGCTCGAAAAACTCGGCGTGGCCTATGAAACCAAAGTCGTCTCAGCCCACCGCACCCCGGATCTGCTGTTTGACTACGCCAAAACCGCGGCTGACCGCGGCCTGAAAGTCATTATCGCGGGCGCCGGCGGCGCAGCTCACCTGCCGGGCATGGTTGCCTCGCAAACCGCCCTGCCGGTTCTGGGAGTACCTGTTCAATCCAAAGCTCTGAATGGCCTGGATTCTTTGCTGTCCATCGTCCAGATGCCAGGCGGCATCGCTGTCGGCACCCTGGCCATCGGCAAAGCCGGAGCCACCAACGCTGGCCTCCTTGCAGCACAGATTATCGGCACCTCCGACGACAATGTCCGTGAAGCGGTGGAACAGTTCCGAGCAACACAGACCGAAACGATTCTGGACAATCCTGATCCTCGGGACCAGTAACAGGCAGGAGAACACGAATGAGAATTGGTGTACTGGGCGCCGGCCAACTGGGACGAATGCTGGCACTGGCCGGATACCCACTGGCCAAGACCTTTGTTTTCTATGACATGTCAGGCAGCCCCAGTGCCGGGCTCGGTGAAGTGATTATCGACCGCGAGGGCGAATACCTCGATGACTTCCTATCCCGCGTCGACCGGGTTACCTATGAGTTCGAACACCTACCGGTAGACGTGGCCGAGAAAATCGCCGCCCACAAACCCGTTCACCCCTGCCCGCGGGCATTGCAGGTGTGCCAGAACCGGGAAGCGGAGAAAACCCTTTTCGGCCAGCTAGGCATCCCGACACCAGAATGGAGAATTGCTGACAGCGCCGCCTCATTGAAAGCCGCCGCAGAGGAACTTGGCTGTCCGGTGGTGGCGAAGTCCAACACCGAAGGTTACGACGGCAAGGGCCAGGCTGTTCTGAGGAGTCCGGAAGACGCCGAGGCTGCCTGGGCGTCTATCGGCCACCCCCGCCTGATCGTGGAAAAGTTTGTCGACTTCCATCGGGAAGTATCAATGATCGCCGTGCGCGCTGAGGACGGGGACCTGGCGTTCTACCCGATGGCGGAGAACACCCACCACGAGGGGATTCTGCGTTACTCGATTGCTCCAGCACCAAAACTCGAAAAACATGTTCAGGAAGATGCAGAGCGTTACATCAAGGCGCTACTGAACGAGTTGGACTATGTCGGCGTATTAACACTGGAGCTATTCGAGACTGCCAATGGCCTGGTCGCCAACGAAATGGCTCCGAGGGTTCACAATTCCGGGCACTGGACCATCGAAGGCGCGATGACCAGCCAGTTCGAGAACCACATCCGAGCCGTCAGCGGGCACCCTCTTGGGAATGTCGCGCCCCGTGGCGTAAGCTGCATGATCAATATCATCGGCGAGCATGGCGATATTGAGCGGATCCTCGAACTGCCCTATGCCCATGTTCACCTCTATAATAAAGGGGAACGTCCGGGCCGGAAGCTGGGCCATGTGAACATACTGGCGGACAGCTACGAAGAACTGGTGTGGCGGGTAAAGAACTGCGCGCAGTTCCTGCCTGGCAGCCCCGAGTTTAAAAGTTCTTTAGCACCAAGGGGTTGATCTGACTCAAATCGACCCTATATTGGGCTTACGTACATCAACATAAACAGAGAGACAGGGAGAACGACCTCATGGCATTTGAACTTCCCGCACTGCCTTATGAAAAGAACGCACTGGAACCGCACATCTCTCAGGAAACCCTTGAGTACCATTACGGCAAGCATCACAACACCTACGTCACCAAGCTCAATGGTCTGATCGAAGGTACTGACAACGCCAACAAGTCTCTTGAAGACATCATCAAGAGCGCCAGCGGCCCGCTGTTCAACAACGCCGCACAGGTCTGGAACCACACCTTCTACTGGCATTGCCTGAGCCCGAATGGCGGCGGCGAGCCGACCGGCGCTGCGAAAGAAGCCATCGAGAAGGCGTTCGGTTCTTTTGATGACTTCAAGAAAGAATTCAACGACAAGGCCGCCAACAACTTCGGTTCTGGCTGGACCTGGCTGGTGAAAAAATCGGATGGCAGTGTTGGCATCGTTAATACCAGCAATGCTGAAACGCCGCTGACCGGTGCCGACAAGCCGGTACTGACGGTCGACGTCTGGGAGCACGCGTACTACATCGACTACCGCAACTCCCGTCCGAACTACCTGGAAGCTTTCTGGAATCTGGTCAACTGGGATTTCGTAAACGAAAACCTGGCCTGATCGAAGCTCCGCTTCCAGACAGAGTCCTCAAGGACTGTGTTGAAACGCCCGCCTCTGGCGGGCGTTTTTGTGTCTGTCATACCCAGACAATTACAATTTGATACAACCGCGCTCTGAAATCTTTGGAAAAATTGCCGATAATCCATGAAGATATCCGGAACCTGAACCATACTTGGGAACAACAATCAGGGTGAGACCCCAACCACATCGCCCGAAGTGCGACACTTTCGCCCTGAACAATGCGGAACGATCGTCCTGCATAACCGGAATAAGACAGGCTTGAATGCATAACTCCTTCGAGGTTGAACATCGCCTGGGCTACCGAATCTTACGGTGGATTCTTGCCGTGGCCCTCGTCAGTGGTGTCATTGTCAGCACCATACAGGTCATCCTGGATGCCCAACGCGTGTCTCTGGGTCTGGACAATGACGCCGAGCAGACAATCGCGATGGTAAAAGACGCCGCCACGCAGGCCGTGTTCAGCATTGATGCCGAACTCGCCCAACAAGTGGTGGACGGACTCTTTGCCAAGGAAGCGGTTCATATGGCCCGCATTGTCCACCCCGATGGCGACCCGCTGGGCAATCGCAGCCGCCCACTCCAGGAAACCGCCTTCCGTCCGGTGACCGATCCGATTTTCGACGCCGAGCGCATCTACAGGGAACCACTGTTCCGCGAGGGCAGCCCGGAAGACGTCTACGGCTTCCTCGATGTTCACTACGACACGGCAGCCGCCGCCCGTACCTGGCTGGACAGGGCTGCCGTCACCTTTGCTTCCGGTATCGCGACGGCACTCATTCTCGGGATGGTGTTGTTCTTTGTATTCCACCTGCTGCTGACGCGCCCCCTCCTCAGAATTGTCAATTCCGTGAGGCAGGTGGATCCTGCCCACCCGGATGACCGCCTGGTCACCATCCCATCCGGCCACCAGAGCGACGAGCTTGGCCTCTGGGTAAACGCCACCAATAATCTGCTGGTCGCCATTGGTGACAGCCAGAAGCGCCATCGCGAGGCAGAGGATCGAGTGAGCCGCCTGTCCCGCTACGATCAGCTCACCGGCCTACCCAGTCGGGATACCTTCATGGAGCTGCTGCTGCGGGACATTGAGGAGGCCAACAAACGCAATTCACAGCTGTCCCTGATTGTCTGCGGCATCGACGACTTCAAGTCGGTGAACGAGCAATGCGGTTTCCGCTCTGGCGATCTTATTCTGCAGACGGTCGCCGATCGGCTAACCAGCAAACTGGATAATGCCCGCTTCACCATTGCACGTCTTGGCAGCGATCAGTTCGTGATCGTTCAGAAAGGACTCCGGGACGGGTTCCAGGCAGCAGACACGGCTGAGCGAGTTCTGGCCTGTATCAGCGAGCCCATGCTTGTTGAAGATCAGAGTATCTCGATGAGCGCCACCCTGGGAGTCGCGCTGTACCCCTCAGACACCAATCAGGCGGACCGGCTGCTTCAAAGTGCCGAACAGACAATGACCCTGGCCAAACAGAACGGCCATAACCACTTCCAGTTTTACGTTGCCAGCATTGATCAGGAAATCCGGGATCGGAAACAACTGGAAAAAGATCTTTCCCAGGCACTCTCCAACCACCAGCTGCACCTGGTTTACCAGCCCCAGATCAATCTTGAGAGTAAACGGGTGATCGGGGCCGAAGCGCTGCTGCGCTGGGAGCACCCGACGCGTGGCACGGTTCCCCCCGACTTTTTCATTCCGGTGGCCGAAGCCAATGGCTCCATCGTTGAGATCGGCCAATGGGTTCTGGACCAGGCCTGCTGGCAGGCGGCACGCTGGGCATCGGATGGTTCCCCGCTGCGCATTGCTGTTAACCTCTCAGCCGTTCAGCTTCGCCAGGAAACCATCGTCGATGACGTTCTCGATACCCTTCGACGACACAAGATTCCTGCCGGGCGACTGGAGCTTGAGGTGACCGAAACCAGCTTCATGACCAACCTTTCAGACGCGGTGGCCAAGCTCCACAGGCTTAACAAGGCGGGCATCAGCATCGCAGTGGACGACTTCGGCACCGGCTACTCGTCCCTCACCTACCTCAAACAGATGCCAGTCCAGCATCTGAAGATCGACAAACAGTTTATCCGGGACCTGCTGGTCAACGAGGAAGACACCCGAATTGCCAACACCATCATCGATCTTGGCAAGAGTCTGAATCTGTCAGTGGTTGCTGAAGGTGTGGAAACGGCGGAACAGGAATACTACCTGAGTCAGCGCGGCTGCCAGCTGGCCCAGGGCTATTTCTTCAGCAAACCATTGCCGCCTCGTGAGTTTGAGACCTTCGTAAAAGGTTTCCACGAGCAAATCGTGGAAAATAACGCCTGACCCATCCATTACCCTGAGGAGTTGCCATGGGAACTACCGTTATCGGCCTGATCGTCATTGCCGTCGTTGTTTTCTACCTGGTCTTTATCTATAACCGCCTGGTTTCACTGCGCAATCAGTTCAAGAACGGGTTCGCCCAGATTGATGTCCAGCTGCAGCGCCGGCACGACCTGATTCCCAACCTGGTGGAAGCAGCGAAGGCCTACCTGACCCATGAGAAAAGCACCCTCACCCAGGTGATGGAAGCCCGTAACAACGCGGTTAGCGCCCAGAAAGATGCGGCCAAAGATCCCGGTGACGGAACCAAGATCCAGCGCCTGGGCAGTGCCGAAAACCTGCTGACCAAGGCCCTTGCCAATTTTTACGCCGTGGCGGAGAACTACCCGGAGCTCAAGGCCAACGAAACCATCCAGCAGTTGATGGAGGAACTGTCCAGCACCGAGAATCGCGTCGCCTTTGCTCGCCAGGCCTATAATGACGGCGTAATGAGCTACAACATTTTCCGGGAGCAGTTCCCCAACAACGTCATTGCCGGGATGTTTGCCTTCAAGGAAACCGCGCAACTGGAACTGGAATCACCGGAAGCCCGCCAGGCACCGAAAGTGGCCTTCTGAGGCCCTGAGGTATGGCTCATCCCGGTTTCTTTCAGCGCCAGGCCCATGCCCGGCGCAACACCAGCCTGCTCGTCTTCCTGTTCCTGACGGCAGTGGCGTTTATTACACTCGCCGTCTGCCTGGTGGGTTATTTCGTGACCCGCAGCGAATCGTCCGGTCTCGCCTTCCATCACTGGCTGCTCTCCAATCATGGCCTTCTGACGGCCGTTACGGTTGTCACACTGATTGTTTTGGGCTCGCTGCTCCGCTGGGTCGACCTGGCCGGCGGCGGGGACCGGGTTGCCAAAATGGTTGGCGCGCGCCCGATTGATCCTGATACCCGGGACAGTGACGAACGCAAACTGCGCAACATTGTCGAGGAAATGGCCATTGCCAGCGGTGTTTCGGTCCCGGAACTCTATGTGATGGACCAGGAAACCGGCATCAATGCCTTTGTGGCCGGTTATACGCCCGGCGAAGCCGTCATGGTCGTCACCCACGGTGCCATCACCCAGCTTTCCCGGGACGAGCTCCAGGGCGTGGTTGCCCACGAATTCAGCCACATTTTCAACGGCGACATGCGGTTGAATGTCCGGCTCATTGCCCTGCTTGCCGGCATCCTGATGATTGGCCAGATAGGTGGTTTTCTGCTCCGAGCATCCTTTTACCGTGGCCATCGCGTCGGAAGGTCACGGGACGGGCGGGCCCAGGCGGCTATGGGTATTATCGGCCTCGCCCTGTTCGTAATCGGCTATGTAGGCGTTTTCTTTGGCCGGCTCATACAGGCGGCGGTGTCCAGGCAGCGGGAGATGCTGGCAGATGCCTCCTCGGTGCAATTCACCCGCAACCCGGAAGGCATTGCCGGTGCCCTGTTCAAGATCGGCATGAAGGGCGGCTTCCTGGACACCACCAGCCACGCCAGTGACATGAATCACATGTGCTTTGGCGAGAGTGCCCGGATGAAGTTTACCTCACTGCTGGCGTCCCATCCGCCGATTGACGAGCGAATCGATGCCATTCAGCCGGGCATGCTGGCCAGATTGCGCAGCCGGCTTCGGGATACCGAGCCGGGTGCCGACCTTTACCGTGGTTCCGGACCAGCTCCAGAAGCCGGGGCCTCGGGATTTACCGGCGCGGCAGCCGACATCCTCGGACCGGTCACAGGCAGGAGCGGGAGAACCTCACCGCTCGCATCCAGCCCAGAGAAGAGCCTAAAGCCGGCCCGGAAATTTTCCGATCAGGTCGGGACAATCAACCGGCAAAGCGAAGATTTCGCAATGCGCTTCCTGAAGCGCCTGCCGGCCACCTTCCGAAACCTCCTGTACACCCGGGCCGGGGCCGCACAGCTTTGCTATGCCATGCTGATCAGTGAACTGCCGCGACCACAGCAAACGGAACGACTGAGCCTCCTGCCGGCGCACCCGGTATTGGGCAGCCAGCCGGATCTGCTGGAGAAACTGCTGCCAGCCCTGAAAACCATTGGTGATGGCGTCCGCTTCCCTGCCCTGGAGCTCGCCATGCCGGCTCTGCGCAAACTGGACCCGGAAGAACGGGAGATGCTGATCACCAATGTCCAGAAACTGGTCGCAGCGGATAACCGGGTTACCCTGTTCGAACTAGCCCTGACAAGCTTCCTATCCCGTCATCTGGGTGATGAGGCAGCACGAGTGGTACCGGTCCGCTACAAGAGCTACAAACCGGTCATGCCGGCCCTGCAGCGCCTCCTGAGCCTGATGGCAAGGGCTGGCTCTGGGTCCCAGGCTGACGCCGAAAAACTGTATCGAGAAGCCATGGCAGGGTTCATGAATGCGAGGGATGCTGTTGAACCGGTTCTGGAGAAAGTCACCATGCGCCAGCTGCGGGAGGCATTGACCGCGCTGAACGGCCTCTCGCCTCTGCTGAAACCGGCGATCATTGATGCCTGCGGGCACTGCATCACCCGCGACGGCAAAGTGGAAACCCGGGAGTATGAACTGATGCGCCTGGTGGCGGACCAGATGGACTGTCCGATGCCGCCACTGGCTGTTTGAGGACTTACTGGACCCGGGCACTCCCGTCTTCAAACAGCGCATCCACGGTCGGACGCTGCTCTTCCGTCGGGATACCCAGCTTTTCACGGATGTTCAGATTCACATCCCATAGCTGATTGAACTTGTCGGAGGTGGCTGCAACGGCCTCCTCCTTGCCCAACATGATTTTCGGGCGCAGGAACACCAGAAGGTTACGCTTTACCCGACGCTCCGACTCCGAGGAGAACAGGCGTCCGATAAACGGAATGTCACCCAACAGAGGCACTTTGCTCTTGTTGACCTGATAATCATCCCGGGTCAAACCGCCCAGGACGATGGTCTCACCATCATCTGCAAGCACCGTGGTCTTGATTTCACGCTTGTTGGTGACGATATCCGAGGCATTCTCGATACTGTCTGCCACGCTCTCCGTGGTCTGCTCCACAACCAGGCGCACCAGGCCATCGGCGCTGATGGTCGGGGTAACCTTCAGGGTCAGACCGATATCACGACGCTCGATGGTGGTAAACGGGTTGGTCGTGCCATCGCCGGTGACCGTGGACTGGCCGGTGCGGAACGGCACGTTCTGGCCCACGATAATTTCCGACTCCTGGTTATCCAGGGTAATGATGCTGGGCGTGGAGAGAAGGTTTGCAGCCGCCGAGGTAGAAAGCGCCTGCAGGAGAATCCCCCAACTCACACCATTCTCGTTTCGTTGGCCGGCGCCGACCGTGATGCCGCCGGTGGCAGGTGTAATAGCTGAGCCGGTCAGAATTGCGCTCAGCACCTCGCCGAGGCTGCGGCCCACATTACCAAAGTTGGAACCGATCACCGGCGTGGATTCACCAGACTCGTCAGCCACAGCAACCTGGACGCCCAGATCCTGGCCCAGTTCGTCACTGATCTCTACAATGGCTGCCTCAATCATGACCTGGGCACGACGTACATCCAGAGCTGCAACAATCTGTTCGGCTTCCTGCATGAGAGACGGCTCACCGCGAACCACCAGCGCGTTCAGCCCCTCATCCGCAAACACGGCAAAGCTGCTCTGCGGTTTGGCACCGCCTGTGCCCCCCGAACCCGTGCCCTCTTTAACGAGCTCGCCCATGACACCCTTGAGAATCTCAGTCAGGTTTTTGGCATCAGCGTGTTTCAGCCTCAGGACCTTGGTGGTGCCACCGGTCGCCGAAGGCTGATCCAGTTGCCGGATGAGGCCACGCATCTTGTCCCGGAAGGTCTCATCGCCCCGCAGAATGAGCCGGTTACTGCGCTCATCGGCGGTTACGCTGTATTTTCTGGCAGCGTTGTCGCCGCCGGCTCGACCCAGTTCATCCGGGGCCAGCTCCTGCAGCAGAGTAACCATATCGCCCACCCAGGCTTCCTGAAGCTGGATGACTTCCACTTCGTATTTTGACGGGCTATCCAGCTCCCGGACAATCTGCTCGATACGCCGAATGTTTGAGGAATGATCGCTGATGATCAGCGCGTTAGCAGCGGCCACACCGGCCAGGTGACCATACTTCGCCACCAGTGGGCGCAAAATCGGCACCAGCTCCAGGGCGTTGGCGTTGTCGATCTGGATAACCCGGGTAATCAGCTGCTCGGAGGGGGTTTCTGGAAACCGCTCCAGGGATTCTGCCGACTGCTTGGCGTCAACCTGCTGCACTACCTTGATCACTTCTTCGCCAGGAATGGCGGTAAAACCGTGAACATTCAGAACCGCCAGGAACAGGTCGTAAATCTCATCCTTGTTCATGGGTGCGCTCGATAGCACGGTTACCTTGCCCTTCACCCTCGGATCCACCACAAAACTGTAGCCGGTAATATCGGCCACCTGGGTCACAAAGGCGCGAATATCGGCGTCTTTGAGATTCAGTCGCCATGTCTCGGCTTCCTGGCCATGCGCCATGGACATAAAGGGAAGGAGGACAAGCAGGACAATGGCCCGCAAAAGATTGGTCTTGTGGTTATACATCTGGCGTTTTCGTCCTGTTTCAATGAACCCGATCAGCGCCACTGTTCGGGTATGGCATAACTGATGGTGAGGATGGATCCGTCACGCTCTATTTCTATCTCCAGCTGGGCCTGGCCGCGCCAGTTCTCGAGCAGAGCCTTGTCCTGACTGATATCACCGAGTCGCTGGCCGTTGATGGCGGTTATCACGTCACCGGCCTGCAGGTTAACGGCATTCAGCATGGCATTAGAGCCGTCGTATACATAGCCGGACATGCCGCTGTCATCCACCGGACTCAATCCGAAAGGTGCCAATGCGGCAATGCCCTGACTGTCAATCTGTTCGCGGGCGCTGGCCAGGAACTCATCCGGTGATGATTCTGCCGGCTCGGTGGTCACTTCTGCAACCAGTTCAGACGACTGTTCCTCGAAAGTCAGGGATTCGTATCGCCCACCCCGACGAATCAGTATGCGCCCGGGTTCCACTTCCGCCAGCTTTGCATTGCCGGGCAACATTTCTCCGACCCGGTAATAAGCTGTCTCACCATTACTTCCAGCAACTATAGCACCGGAGTCCTCCGGGCGCTGTGCTACCAGTACTCCTTCCAGCCGAAGCCTGAGGCGGGTCTCCGGAGCCGAGCGGCGAACGGCTTCCGCCACCTCAACCGGTCGCTCCGAACGGCCGAAAAAATCGTACACAGCCATGGAGGCATTCACGCGACTGCCCCCAGCCATGTTTCCGGTGCCGTTTGCAGACGGCGCGCTGGGAACCGGCCTGTCGTCCCAGGCCAACAGCCAGGTCATCCGGGCGAGAGTAACAGCCAGATAAACCACCAGCACCAGCAGCAACAGGTTCGCCAGTATCCGGGAAATCCGGCTCTGGGCCGGAATACTCAACAGCGCCATATTATCGCGCCCCCGGTACGAGAGGCTGTCGTACCCGGAACACCACATCTCCGGGGTTGGCAGAATCCGGCCAGGGCTGACCGGCAAGATCCACCATGCGCTTGTAGACACGCAGCTCCATCATTCCGTTCCACGTTACCGTCGCATCCGCCGCCGGTCCCTGCCCTCCTTGCTCGGACACGCTCAAAGCAACACCACCCTGGGTGGTGTCCATGGTCGCCTGCATGGGAGGAAACTCTGCCTGCCCCCGCTGATCTCCCATTGGCCAGGTCACCAGGCCGCCTTCCCAGCGCCCCAGACCTTCGGCCCGGGTAACCCGGTTATCGGCCCAGGTCATGTTCAGCCGGTCAATCATGACCTCCCCTTCGATCATTGCACCGCCGCTCTGCCGGATCAGGTCTTCAAACTCGGCCACCATGACCCGGCCATTGGCATCCAGCTGAGCGCTGGCGGGCCAACCGATCGTAACATTACCGTTGAGCGAGGATTGTGACGATTCGACAGACATTCTGGCTGGCCATTCGAGGTCGATAACAGAGGGCATATCAAGTTGCCACTCGACACGCAGCGGAAAACCGGCAACGACAACCCCGGCTTCTCCATCCCAGAGTTTGCCGGCGACCTGTCGAACCTGCACTTGAGGAGGCAAAGGCACATGGGCAGAGGCCTGCTGCCAGACCCATCCGGCAGGTACAAGAAATACCAGTGACAGCAGATAAACCAGAACGCCCAGCAGCAGAAGCAGAAATACCTTGCCGGGGCGAAGAAAGGATTTGGGTTCAGCGTCACTCATTCAGCGTTGCATAGTTAATGGACCGGAGGCCGAGTCTAGCAAAGGCATAGGGCAAGTTCATGACAAAAAAACAAAAACCCCGCGTTAGCGTGAACCAACGCGGGGTTTTGGTGATCAAGCGGACCACGCTTCTAATAAATCTGACCAGAAGCGTGGCGGGGCTTCAGGCAGGCATTACATCATGCCGCCCATGCCTCCCATGCCGCCCATGCCGCCCATGTCCGGCATACCGCCGCCGGCAGACTCTTCCTGCGGCTCGTCCGCAACCATCGCCTCGGTGGTGATGATCAGGGAAGCCACAGAAGCAGCGGCCTGCAGCGCGGAACGGGTCACCTTGGCAGGATCCAGGATACCCATCTCCAGCATGTCGCCATAGGCTTCGGTAGCAGCGTTGTAGCCGAAGGAGCCTTCGCCGTCGCGAACCTTGGCAACCACGACAGAGGACTCACCGCCTGCGTTGTATACGATCTGACGCAGCGGAGCTTCCATGGCACGGCGCAGGATGTTCACACCGGCTTTCTGCTCTTCGTTGATAGCGTCTACCTTGTCCAGAGCCGCGATGGCACGGATCAGGGTAACACCACCGCCCGGAACGATGCCCTCTTCAACCGCAGCGCGGGTAGAGTGCAGCGCGTCTTCAACACGGGCCTTCTTCTCTTTCATTTCCACTTCGGAACCGGCACCAACCTTGATCACGGCAACACCGCCAGCCAGCTTGGCAACACGCTCCTGCAGCTTTTCCTTGTCGTAATCGGAAGAGCTGTCCTCGATCTGCTTGCGGATCTGCTCAACGCGAGCTTCAATGTCCGCCTGTGCACCAGCACCGCCGATGATGGTGGTGTTTTCCTTGGTGACGTTAACGCGCTTGGCTGTGCCAAGATCATCCAGGGTGGTGTTCTCAAGAGTCAGGCCGACTTCTTCAGAAATTACGGTACCACCGGACAGGATCGCGATGTCCTGCAGCATTTCCTTGCGACGATCACCAAAGCCAGGCGCTTTAACGGCGTTGACTTTCACGATGCCACGCATGTTGTTCACTACCAGAGTAGCAAGCGCTTCGCCTTCGATATCTTCAGCGATGATCTGCAGCGGCTTGCCAGCCTTGGCAACAGATTCCAGCACCGGCAGCAATTCGCGGATGTTGGAGATCTTCTTGTCTACCAGCAGGATGTACGGGTCTTCCAGCTCGGCGGACATGTTGTCCTGGTTGTTGATGAAGTACGGAGACAGGAAGCCACGGTCGAACTGCATACCTTCAACAACGTCCAGCTCGTCTTCCAGGCCACGGCCTTCTTCAACAGTAATGACGCCTTCCTTGCCAACTTTCTGCATCGCATCGGCAATGATCTTACCGATGGTCTCGTCGCCATTGGCGGAGATGGTGCCGACCTGGGCAATCATCTTGCTGTCGTCGCACGGCTTGGCCATCTCGCGGATCGCCTTCACAGCTTCTGTAGTGGCCTTGTCGATGCCGCGCTTCAGATCCATCGGGTTCATGCCGGCAGTAACAGCCTTCACGCCCTCGTTAACGATGGACTGGGCCAGAACGGTTGCAGTGGTCGTGCCGTCACCAGCCGTGTCGTTGGCCTGGGAAGCCACTTCTTTCACCATCTGGGCGCCCATGTTCTCGAACTTGTCAGACAGTTCGATTTCCTTGGCGACGGAAACACCATCTTTGGTGATGGTCGGCGCGCCGAAGGACTTTTCCAGAACCACGTTGCGACCTTTGGGGCCGAGGGTCACTCTAACCGCGTCTGCCAGTACGTTGACGCCTGCGACCATGCGCTTACGTGCGCTATCACCGAATTTAACGTCTTTTGCTGCCATGTCTTCTATTCCTGTTCGTTAAACCGAAGTCGTTGAATCAATCGGATTAATGAGAGTTCGTGCGATTCGCCTCAGCGATCACTCAAGCACGCCGTAGATGTCGCTCTCGCTCATGATGAGGAGCTCTTCGCCGTCAATCTTGACGGTGTTACCGGCATACTGACCGAAGACCACGGTGTCTCCCACCTTGACCGCCAGAGAGCGGGTTTCGCCGTTTTCCAGGATGCGACCGTTACCTACGGCAATCACCTCGCCCTGGGAGGGCTTCTCTTTAGCGTTACCCGGCAGCACGATGCCACCCGCAGTTTTCTCTTCTTCTTCCTTACGGCGCACGACAACACGATCGTGTAGCGGACGAATTTTCATTGCTCGGTTTCTCCAATAGTCAGATTAATGTGGCAATGACATTGTTGATGTAAGTCGAATCAGCAAAGCCTGATCCGACAAATTGCCCGGCTGGATAACCAACTGTTTTCAGTGGAAATCAGCCCGCAGCGAACTTGTGGTTTCTATTTGGGGTAGCAGGTAGGTGTTTTCAACACCCCGGAGAGAAAAATTTTCACTTTTTTTCGATCCGGTCCCGATCGGATTCGGTCTCGTCCTGGTATTCACCTTCGATGATGTCGCCGTTACTGTCACGGTCAAACGGACGCTGGTGGCCAAACGGGTTTTCCCGGCCACCAAACGGATCCTGCCCGAACGGATTGGACCCGCCACCGGCACGGAAATAAAAGCCCTGACTCCGGCTTTGCCCAGCCACAACCATGCGCTTGAGTGCCTGGGCTGCCAGCCAGTGACGGGTTCCGGGAATAAGACACAGAAAGCCGACGGTATCGGTAATAAAGCCCGGCGTCAGCAACAAGGCACCGCCAACGGCCAGAATCAGCCCCTCGGCGACCTCTTTGGCAGGCAATTCACCACTGTTCAGCCGCTGATTGGCTCTCAACAGCGTTGCCAGACCCTGCTGGCGAAGGAGCCAGGCACCGATAACGGCAGTCAACAACACCAGCCCGACGGTATTAAGCACACCAATCATGCCACCCACCTGGATCAATACCGCCATCTCGGCGATAGGCATGATAATGAAGAGAAAAAGGAAAACGGACAAAGTGCCTCCATTGTTTCGGATCTTGTCGGGCTACGCTTCGCTAACCCGACAAGGATAAAACCCCACCATAGTCGTATTTGATATACTCCGCGCACAAAAATAACCGCACAGACGCACAGCAACCGTAAAACCACCTGATACAGTAGTTAGGGCAAAACATGAAACTTCAAGATTCTGTGATTGCAATTACCGGCGGCGGCCAGGGCCTTGGCCGTGCCATGGGCGAATACCTTGCCGCCAGAGGCGCAAAAGTCGCGCTGATCGACCTGATGCCGGAGAAGCTGGATGAAGCCGTCACCGCCTGCGTGGCCGCGGGCTCCGAGGCCAGAGCCTACGTCTGCAACGTGGCCAAAGAAGAAGAGGTAGAACAAACCTTTGAAGCCATCGTAAAGGACTTCGGCCACCTCAATGGCCTGATCAACAACGCCGGTATCCTCCGGGACGGCCTGATGGTCAAAGTGAAGGATGGCGAAGTTGAGCGCCGCATGGAGCTGTCCCAATGGCAGGCGGTTATCGACGTCAACCTCACCGGTGTGTTCCTCTGCGGCCGCGAAGCTGCGACCCAGATGATCAAGAACGGCGACCAGGGCGCGATCATCAACATCGCCTCCATCTCCCGTGCCGGCAACATGGGCCAGAGTAACTATTCCGCCGCCAAAGCCGGCGTCTCCGCCCTGGTTCCGGTCTGGGCCAAGGAACTCGCCCGCTACGGCATCCGCTGCGCCGGTATCGCCCCCGGGTTTATCGAAACCGAAATGACCGCCTCCATGAAGCCGGAAGCCCTGGAAAAAATGACCGCCGGCATTCCGCTGAAGCGCATGGGCAAGCCGGAAGAGATTGCATCGGCCGCCGCGTTCATCTTTGAGAACGACTATATGTCCGGGCGGATGCTTGAGGTGGATGGAGCTCTGAGGCTGTAACCTGGCAGCAAGGCTGAGCGACAAGTGTCGGATTACGGCTTCGCCTAATCCGACCTACTATCAATCCGATATATGGTTGCTTTGCCTAATCCGACCTACGGTTGCCATTGAAAGCGGCGCATGGGGACGCGGCCGTTGGTGACCTCCACGCCCTCACTCTTCAATCTGCCAACCTGAGTTTCGTAGGCATCCGAGCCTTCCGGGAACGCGATCTGGCCGTTGCTGCGGATAACCCGGAACCAGGGAATGCTGTGGCCGGCTGGCAGCTTGCCCAGGGCCCGGCCTATGTATCGCGCCTGGCGGCCGAGGCCGGCCATGGCGGCTATCTGGCCATAGCTGGCCACCTGGCCGAGCGGGATGGCGGCAACGACTTGCCAGATTTTTTGGTCCTTTGTTGGTTCGGACATGATTTAGGCGTCTCGTTTCTTGTCGGATTACGCGTTGCTAATCCGACCTACGGCCCTGAGTTCAACTCCTCGCAATCGTAGGTTGGATTAGCCGTAGGCGTAATCCAACAGCTTTTGTCGGATTACGCTTCGCTAATCCGCCCTACGGTTCCGAGGCGGTATCCGGCTTTGACTCATTCCGCGGTGCCAGTGCATCCAGCCGGCGACCGTGCCGAATCATGAACATGGCCAACAAAATGGCAGGCACGCCCATTATGCCGGCCACCAGGAAGAATTCCGCATAACCGAAGCCCGCCACAACGATGCCGGAGAACCCCCCCAGAAACTTGCCTGGCAGGGTCATGAGAGAACTGAACAGGGCGTACTGCGTTGCCGTGAACGAGGCACTGGTCATGCTGGAGAGCCAGGCGATCAGGGCCACGTTGGCAATGCCGCCGCTGAGGTTATCGGCACTGACTACCGCAGCCAGGGTAACGATGTTGGGTGGGTACTGGGCCAGAACGACGAACAGAAGATTGGTGGCGGCCGTCATGATCGCCCCCAGCAGAAGAATCCGGCGAACGCCGTAGCGAACCACCATAACCCCGCCAACCAGCGAGCCGGCAATGGTCATGAAGAAGCCGAAGATCTTGGTCACGTCTGCTACCTGGGTTTTGCTGAAGCCCATGAAATCCAGGTAGAAGGGATTGGCCATAACGCCCATGGCGATGTCGGAGATCCGGTAAACAGCAACCATAAGCAGGATAACCAGAGCCAGCTCCTTGTACCGGCGAAAGAAATCGAGGAACGGGCCGGCGACGGCGGCGTAAAACCAGCCAACCAGTCTCGCCAGGCGGGGATTCAGATGGGTGCGCTTGGCCGCCTCCTGCTCGATCTTGTGGGCAATGTCCTGCGCGGCGGCGAAGTGGTTCACGGTGGGCTCACGCACGATGAGCACCGTGAGCGCTCCAACCCCCACCAGGGCGGCCATCACCTCATAGGACACCTGCCAGGACCAGAACTCCGCTAGGTAAAGGGCGCCGGCGCCGGCCACCAGAAGCGCCAGACGGTAACCAAAGATATACGTTGCAGCCAGCGCCGCCTGCAGCCGCTCCTCGGCAATCTCGATGCGGTAGGCATCAATGGCCACATCCTGGGTGGCGGAGGAAAAGGCCACCAGCAGGCCGCAAAGAGCCATCATTTCAGGTGCCGCCGTGGCATCCACATGAGCCATCAGGTAGAGCCCCGTGGCGATACCCGCCTGCGCAAAGATAATCCAGCTTCGTCGTTTGCCCAGCAGCCGGTCGAGCAGCGGCAGTTTCAGGCGGTCCACCACTGGTGCCCAGAACACCTTGATGGAATAAGTAATGCCAAGCCAGCTGAAGAACCCGATGGTGGCCGTTTCCACCCCCACATCCGCCAGACGGGCGTTGAGGGTGGAAAACACCAACAGGAACGGCAAACCCGCCGAAAAGCCCAGGAACAACAGGGCAATCACCTGCCAACGGGTGTAGGTGTGGAGCGTGTCCCGGATCAGGGTCAGGCGGGTGCCGGTTAAGATAGTGAAACCTCCGGATCAGTCGCGGAAATTATTGAACTGCAGCGGGATATCCAGCTCAGCTTCCCTGAGCATGGCGATGGCTTCCTGGAGATCATCCCGCTTCTTGCCGGTCACTCTCACCTTGTCGCCCTGGATACTGGCCTGGACCTTCATCTTCTGGTCCTTAATCATCTTCACAATCTTCTTGGCCATATCGGTTTCAATGCCCTGCTTCAGCAGCAGGTGCTGTTTAACCAGCTTGCCGGACTTACTGTCGCCGTCTTCCGACAGGGCGCGTGAATCGATATTACGCTTGGCAAAGGCCATACGCAGCATATCCAGCAACTGCTCCAGCTGGAACTCCTGCTCGGCACTGATGGTGATGCCCTTGTCGTCCAGCTCAATGTCAGCTTCCACGTTCTTGAAATCCCAGCGATTGCCCAGCTCCCGCTTGGCCTGGTCGACCGCGTTGGTGATTTCGTGCATATCGATTTCTGAAACAATGTCAAAAGAAGGCATGGTCGTTATTCTCCAACAGGGTAAGAAGGTATACTTCCTCAATTTGCAGGGGATGATACCAACCCCCGACAACTCCCGCACCTGACAACGGACTGCTAAAAGTAGATAACAATGCCAAATCTGGACCTTCCCATCCTCGTAGTAGACGACGCGAAATTCAGCAGTATGGTGGTTGGCCGCACGCTGCGAAATGCCGGATATCGCGACGTACGCATCGTGAATAACGCACCGGAAGCCCTGCAACTGATCGAGCAGCGCCCGGTGAGCGTGCTGATTGCTGACTGGCTGATGCCCGAGATGGATGGCCTTGAGCTGACGGATCAAGTGCGACAACAGGACGAGCAGAACAATCACTACACCTACGTGATCCTGCTCACGGCACGGGAAAGCGTCGAGGCTCTTTCAGAAGCTTTCGACCGGGGCGTGGACGACTTCATCTACAAGTCCGACATGACCAAGCAACTGATCCCCCGCATCTTTGCGGCAGACCGAATGGCAGACCGCCAGAACACCCTGCTCCGCGCCAACTCCCTGCTGATCGAGAACAACCGGGAACTGGAATCCACCAACATCATTGATCTGGAAACCGGCCTCTGCAACACGAAGTACGGCCGCGAACGGCTGACCAAGATGCTGCGCCACGCCGAATCCCGAGGCGGCTGCTCCGCTTACGTACTGTGCGGCATTCGCAACTGGCAGGAGCTCAAGCGCAAACACCCGCCAACGGTGATGAGTGAGCTGGCGATTGGCATTGCCCGCCGTCTGAGCACCCTGATTCGCCCCATTGATGCCCTGTGCCGAGTCGGCGACAACCAGTTCGCCATCATTGCCTACTTCCCGACAAGCGACCACTGCACCACCACCGCCTTCCGGCGCGTGTTCGACGGCATCAACCACAAGGCCCTGAAGACCACGGCCGGCTACATTTCCGTGGAAGCCGGCATGGTGCTTTGCAAAGCCGACGCCCAGAACGGCACGCCCTCTATCCAGGATATGGAGCGGGCCGCGGTGCAGGGGCTGGTGGATGCGTACGATACCCGACGGTTTACCGAGACTGCGCCAGAAGTCAGTGCAACGGCATAACCAGTGTGTCGGATTACGGCTTTGCCTAATCCGACAACCAAGCTCCATTTCAGCGACACACTCCGTAACACTGATACACACTTCACAAACAGACAGGAAGGCACGGAAGACTTATTCTGCAATTGTGGATTTAAGCAGTATCCCCCATGGTGGAGGAGCCGAGTAGTACCTCCGCCGCCATATGGGGAATCGGATCCACCGGATTAACGAATTTTTCAGGCACTTTCGTTCTTTCCTTGTTTTTTGGGCCAGCTTTTTAGCTGGCCTTTTTATTTTCCGCTCCAGACGTTTCCGCACCAGTTCCGTTATACTCCAACGATAACGACTCCAAAAACAGTGCTGTAACCATGAAAACCCTCGGAACCGCCTCCGTCGCCGCCCTGCGCCAATACGTTCGTGCTGCCGAATCCACCGGCGCGGACATCAATCGACTTTTCGACCAGGCCGAACTGGACCAGAACATCCTCGACACCGACGACGGCCGCATCAACGGGGAGCAGTTCCAGCACTTTATCCATTTATTGTGCGGACAAACCGGCAACCCGATTCTGGGGCTGGAAACCGGCGACTTTGTTCAGCCCGGCTCCTACAGCGTACTTGGCTACATCACCATGAGCTGCGCCACCCTGGGCGAAGCCGTGGCACGCATTGCGCCGTTCGAAAAACTCGTCGGAGACATGGGCACCACCAGCCTCGCCATGAAAGGCGAAGACATCAAACTGACCTGGAACTGCAACTACACCGATCCCATCGTTCGGCCGCAACTGGTGGATAACGTGTTTGCCTCCTGGGTGAACTACGCCCGCTGGCTTGCAGACAACCAGGAGGCGTCACCAAGCTCAGTAAAACTCCGTCGTCAATCGCCTGGCCCAGAGCTCGAGAAAGCCTACCAAGAGCGCTGGCACTGCCCGGTCACCTTCTCGGCCGATGAAGACAGCCTTTCGCTCAAGAAAAGCCTGCTGGAGACCCGACTGAGACAACCCGACCCCCTGCTCCGCAAAACCCTGGAAGCTCACGCCCTTAGCCAACTGGCCTCCCTGGATACCGACAGCGACCTTACCTCAAGAGTCCGCCACAGCATCCAGCAACAGCTGATGCAAGGTATCACCCGGCAAGACATGGTGGCCGAAGACCTCGGCATGACCAGCCGGACCCTGCAGAGAAAACTCGGCCAAGAAGGCGTGTCTTACCAGAAACTGTTGGATGAAGTGCGGCAGAAAATGGCCGAGGATTACCTTCGCAACAGCGAGTTGGCCATTCCGGATATCGCACTGAGGCTGGGGTACAGTGAAACCACGTCGTTTCACCGGAAGTTCAAAGCGGTTACCGGGAAAACACCCGGAGAGTTTCGGCAATTCGAGGCAAATCCAAAAGCCTGAACGACCGAGGCCGGTGCAAGCTTCCAGAAACGTGGAGCGCCAGGGATGGCGCGACCGAGCCCTACATGGACGTATTTACGGGCGTTTTCTGGAAGCTTGCACCGGCCTTGGTCCGGCACGAAGCCTCAGTCTTACAGCTTGCGGCCTTTCCCGGCAGCAATCCGCAGACGCAGCGCATTCAGCTTGATAAAGCCTTCCGCATCCTTCTGATCGTACGCACCCTGATCTTCCTCAAAGGTGGCAATCTTCTCGTCGAACAGAGAATCCTCAGACTTACGGCCAACCACATCCACATTGCCCTTATAGAGCTTCAGACGAACCGTGCCGTTTACATAGTGCTGGGTCTGATCGATCAGCGCCTGCAGTGCCTCACGCTCCGGGGACCACCAGTAACCGTTATAGATCACCTCGGCGTAACGCGGCATGATGCTGTCTTTCAGGTGCGCCACTTCGCGATCCAGAGTGATGGACTCAATGGCACGGTGGGCACGCAGCATGATGGTACCGCCCGGGGTCTCGTAACAGCCGCGGGACTTCATGCCCACATAGCGGTTCTCAACGATATCCAGACGGCCAATACCGTTAGCACCGGCCAGCTTGTTCAGGGTTTCCAGAACCACGTGAGGCTTCATGTCCTGACCGTCAATGGCAACGATGTCGCCCTTCTTGTAGGTCAGCTCAACGTAGGTTGGCTCATTAGGCGCAGCTTCCGGAGACACACTCCAGCGCCACATCTCTTCCTCGGCTTCCGCCCAGGGATCTTCCAGGTTGATGCCTTCGTAGGAGATGTGCAGCAGGTTGGCGTCCATGGAGTACGGGCTTTTACCCTTCTTCATTTCCACCGGAATGTCGCGCTCTTCGCAGTACTGCAGCAGCTTCTCACGAGAGTTCAGATCCCACTCGCGCCAGGGGGCAATCACCTTCACACCCGGCTTCAACGCGTAGGCGCCGAGCTCGAAACGCACCTGGTCGTTACCCTTGCCGGTAGCGCCATGGGAAATGGCATCGGCGCCGGTTTCATTGGCGATATCGATCAAACGCTTGGCGATCAGAGGACGGGCAATGGACGTACCCAGCAGGTACTCACCCTCGTAGATGGTGTTCGCGCGGAACATCGGGAACACGTAATCGCGCACAAACTCCTCGCGCAGGTCCTCGATGTAGATTTCCTTAACGCCCAACGCCTCGGCTTTCGCCCGCGCCGGCTCAACTTCCTCGCCCTGGCCAATGTCGGCGGTGAACGTCACCACCTCACAGTTATAGGTATCCTGCAACCACCGAACGATGACGGAAGTATCCAGGCCACCGGAATATGCCAGCACCACCTTTTTAATATCAGACATGCCCTTGCTCCAGACTGAACAGAATGGATGTGTTGAAAATAAGGGCGGTATTGTACGGGAGAGCGGGGGGAATGGCTATTGGGCCGGGGTATAACGCAGCCCGCGTGTTGCCAAGGGGTCAGGCGAAAGCGCTCATCTGACCCCTACTTCGGCTAAGCGAACAGACCAGCTCAAACAGCCTGCTGCTGACCAACAGCCGCTTCACGAATGCCGTCCCAACCTTCTTTAACGGAGCGCAGAAGAGTTAGAACCTCATCAAGCTTGGCCAAATCGTTCTTGGCACTGGCTTCCAGAAGCGCCCGCTCCATGTAGTCATAAAGCGCTTCAAGACGGGCAGCCAGATCGCCACCCTGTTCGAAATCCAGGAAGGAACGCAGCCCCCCAATAATCTCTATGGCCTTATTGATAAGCTGGGCCTTGCCTGAGTAATCTTTTGCCTGGATACGAGACTTGGCCATGTTAATGCGCTCAATAGCACCGTTGTACAGAAGCTGGATGAGCTTATGCGGGTCTGCATCGGTGATGCTGGTCTGGGTGTTAACGCGTTGATATGCCTGCAAGCCGTTCATACTTAACCTCGTTTCACCGTGTTACCGGTTTCTGCCCTGTATTGGCGAGCCATATGGGAGTATGGCCTGATTATTCGTTACTACTGCGTGGGGCTAGTGCAGCCAGCTGCTGGCTCACATAATCCCGAGTACTGTTAAGCTGCGCGATTAGGGAATCCGCAGCGCTAAACTGGCTTACCAGACGCTCCTGGTAAGACTGAATGCGTTGATCCAGCCTGACCCGATCTTCCTGAATCCTCTCCAGGTCCCGGTTCAGCGACTCCGTTCGGGAACTGAGTGCGCCTTCAGCGCCCAAAATGTTGGTGATCGCGCTCACTGCGCGCTCACTTACACCCTCAATAAAGGTCACCGAGCCCCGGTTACCAACCTCGCCGCCAGTAATTCGCACCTGCAACCCGGCCGCATCGCCGCCTGCGCTGTTGGGGAGGTAAAGCACCTGCCCGTCACCTTCGGCAGTCTGGCCATTAATCGTACCCTGTACATCCAGGCCCGTACTGCCATTTTTCGCTGCAATGCCATCGACACCCAGGGTACTCGTCAGGCTCACGTTGGACTCACTGCCAAAACGGTTCGAGGTAAAACTCAAGCCACTGGTGGCGTCCCAACTTACCTGAACAGACCGGTCCGCAGCGTTCAATTCGGAACTGCTGCTCAGGGCACTCTGAATGGCAGCCGCAAATTCCTCGCCGGTAAATGGCGTATCATCAGCAGCAACATTCAGAGACACGCTCACCTGAGTCTCATTGTCCACCTGGAAAGTAAAGGTGTTGCTCTGATCAACCAGAATCGGGCCGATATCAGCCGGCGCGTAGCTCAGACTTCCTCGAGTGGCCATCTGGCTAACATTGATACCGTAGTTGCCGGGCTCTGTGGCCGAACCGCTCCGAACAAACTCTACCTGTGAATCACTGGTCCTGCCCTGCTCGGCAAACAAGGCGGTTACGTCGTTCGGATTGTCACGAAGCTGCTGCTGAAACTTCTGGCTATCAAACTGAAGCTCACCGGTACGCCAGTCCGTCCCGATACCCACATCCGCCATACTACGAACGTTCGCGTTTTGAAGCCCGGGAATCACATCGGTCAGCACCTGGCGCAGCTGGCTCTGAATATTACGGACCGTCGAGTCGCCCGTCAGGATACTGCCCTGATTGGTCTCTGTATCATAGGAGGACAGCTCACTAATCGTCGTCTGCAATTCGTTGAACTTGTCAACAAAGGCCTGCACGCGCTCGGCAACCGCAGCGGTATCCTGCTCAACCTTGACCGTGGATTTGCCTACCTCCGTCAGGTTGAAGGTCAGACCGTCCACCACATTTTCAACGGTATTAGTGGATCGGGTCACCGAAACGCCGTTGATCTTCATTTCCGCATCGGCAGCGGCAATGGTTTGCTGCATGGCAGGGTTGGCTGTCGGGTCGGTCGGATCGAACATAAAATTCGCCAGACCCTCAGCACCCACCTCTTCCGTCACGCTGATTTTAACAGCGTTGGCAGTTCCGGTCTCATCCGCCGAAAGCGTGAGCCTGTAGCCACTGCCGGTATCAATCACGCCGGCCGACACCCCGGCACCGGACTCATTGATGGCGTTAGCCATGCCCTGCAGAGTGTCGTTGCTGGAATCAATGGTGATTTCGGTGGTCTTGTCACCCACCTGAAGAGTCATCGTGCCCCGGCCGACGCTGGTGGCATCACGGTCTGCAAAGGTCTCTGTACTGGCCAACGCCTGCGACTCGGCAAGGGCAACCACCTCAACACTGTAAGACCCCCGCGAAGCCTTGCTGGCATCCACAGACACATCCACGTTGCCACCAGATGAGGTGGCCGAGAATGACTTCATCGCCTCTGCCGAGCCCAACTGCCGCATGGGTAAGCGCAGCTCGGTAACCGCACTGCGCAGCTTGCCATAGGCGGAAATCAGGGCCTCGGTGCGCTCTGTTTTCTGATCCAGCCGAACTTCCGTGGGCCGCCGTTCCGCAGCCACCAGCTGATCGACCAGATCCGACGTCAGAACGCCCGAACCAACACCCAACGATGATATTGCCATAACCTTGCCTCCTCAGGGGGAGCGAATCTGCTTACTGATCAAGTTATCGGCAACAGGCGGCAAAACTTTGCCCCTTTCTTAAACCGATTTGTAACATCGCGTAACCTAAACACCCCTTACCACTGGCACGAGCAGAGCCGGGTAGAAGCCCAGAACGCAGAACACCGCCGGACCCTTTGGGGTGCGGCGGTGCTGAGATACTGTCATCTACATCAGCGCAAAAGCGGCAAGCGCTTACACCTTGATGTTAAACAACGTCAGCGGTTCATCCTGCTGCAATTTTTCTGCCAACCTCAATGCTAGCTCATCCGGAATCTGGCGAATAACTTCTTTGGTCGACTGATCAACTACCTTTACTATCGTCTGGCCTAGTTCATTATCCACTTCAAACTGCAAATCCCGCTGCACATTCTGAACAAAATCGTTCAGCTGGCTAACCGCATCATCCAGTTGTTCCCGCTGGGCTTCACTCCGCGCCTGCAGCTTTTCAGCTTTGGACACGTCTGAAGCTGCCTGGGGACTCTGCACCTGACTGACCGCGGCAAACGAACCAGCAAGGTCGGAGGCATTCCTGCCTTCGGCCTGAGATGACGACAGTGCCTTGGCCGGAGCCTGGGCGCCAGAGCGCACCAGCTTCAGATCCGGGCTGTTCAGGTTAACGTCATTCATAGCTTTACCTCGCTATCCTTCAACGGCGTTAAGCCGGAACCTGAAGGTTCCGGCCGTTACCGCTAATCCCTTACTGCAGGAGGGACAGAACCTGCTGCGGACGGGCGTTCGCCTGAGCCAGGACCGAAATACCGGCCTGCTGCAGCACCTGGGACTTGGCCAGGTTGGCAGTTTCTGCCGCGAAGTCAGCGTCCAGTATTCGACTGTTAGAGGCGCTCAGATTTTCAACCGACGTACTCAAGTTAGCGATGGTTGATTCGAAGCGATTCTGGACGGCACCAAGTTGACCCCGAAGCTCGTTGACGCTGCCCAACGCCGTATCAATTCGAATAATCGCGTTGTTGGCGTCAGCGACAGTGCTCACCGACAAGTCCTCTAGACTACCAGTCTCAGCAGCGACGTTAGCGCCAGTGTCAAGTGATTGCGCTGTCGCTCCTGCCGCAGCGGTAAAGGTATCAAATCGCAATTCATCGGTCGCAGTGAGCTGGATTTTTGAGGTGCCACCATCATCTACAACATCTGCGTACAGCCCACCAATCCCTGCTCTGTTTATCTCATCAGCTACAAACTGAGCTCTTTGTCCCGATGTCGGGCTATCAATCCCTTCCTCTGCCAAACCGGCGTCAATATCACCGATCTCAATCGCTATGGCATTTCCGGTGAAATCCGAACCGAGAGCTACGGTGATCGCACCACCCGCAGCAGCCCCAGAGACATCACCCACCTCAAAGTTTTGAGCTGCAGTACTCTGGAAGACCTCACCGATAGAATCCTGACGTGTGCTCTGCGTGAGATTTACACCAATGGTCTCACCCGCATTAGCACCAACTTGAAAAGATGCCTGGCCGAAAGTTCCATCCAGTACTTTAAGCCCATTAAACGCAGTTTGAGACGATATACGGTCAATCTCAGAGATGCGCTGCTGAACCTCATCATTCAGAGCCTCACGATCGGAACTGCTATTGGTCGCATTCGCTGCCTGAACCGAAAGCTCACGAATACGCTGAAGGTTATTGGTAATCTCATCCAGGGCCCCCTCAGCAGTCTGCGCCAAAGAAATCCCGTCATTAGCGTTTCGAGTCGCCACATTCAGACCACTGATCTGGGACTGAAAGCGTGTTGAAATCGCCAGACCAGCGGCATCGTCCTTTGCTGAGTTAATGCGAAGGCCTGAAGACAACCTTTCTAAGGCTTGATCATTCATACCTTGGGATTTATTCAGCTGATTTTGAGCCGAGAGTGAGGCAACGTTGGTATTGATACCGAGAGCCATAGTGCTTCTCCTATAAAACCGTTTAAGTTTTGCTTGGTGAAGGCCAGACCCCCGCTTTCCAGTTGAGGTGCCGCGCCCTGTTACTTGACTTAACGGCACACCGAGGGGGTTCTTTAGACTTTTTTCCTCGGATTATGTAAATAAATGTTTCAGTCCGGATCAGTCTTCAGAAACAGCTTCATCGTCTGGCACAAACTCCGGATCCCGATCACCGATGAAGCGTTTTGCCCAGGGATCCGTATGCAACAATCGCTTCTCCAGCATTACCTTCGCAAAGTGGCCCGGCACGCTTGCCAGAAACTTCAAAAAACCATCCTCCCAACGCTTCATGAATTCCTGAAGTTCAGCATCATTTTCACAAGCCATACCATGACAAACACCCACATAAAGAAAATGTTGGAGAGAGCCTTTCAGTAACTGGTGGGTCATCAGTTGGGAGCCAGTAACCTTACCCTTGCCGGGGAGTGGACGAACTACATTAAGCTGCTCCCGGATATCGTTGACTAGCGTGCAAAGATCTCTCCGCCCCCCAAGCCGAGCAGATTTCACAGATCTCGTGTGTTGGGCGCAGACTCTCTTAAGCTCTTTGTGGAGATCTTCGAGGGCTTCATCGAAAGAGTCTGCGTTAATCGGTTCCGCTAGACCCTGGAAGGTATCAGCGGCATTAAAGGAAGCGCCCTGACCAGTTGTTTTAATCTGCTCTAAAAAATCAGGCTCTGCCAACCATTGAGCACCATCAATGACGGCCCCATCCGCGCAATTGAAAACCTGAGGAGGCGTTTCGGAAGATTTCAGCCTGTAAATCAAATCTTCCACGGAGCGCTTCGCCGAATAATAGTCATCACGTGTCAGCACAGTGCCACCATCAACAGACGGGGTTTTGAAAACTCGGCGCTTCTTCATCGTAGTCTGAACACGCCTTTGAATCTCCTCCGCAATGGCGGAATCTGTAGCATCCCCATACACAGATTTGCTGGAATGGTCTTTATTCGCATCTTCAAAACCATAATCCGTACCAAATAGGTAAATAGTACTGAAGCCCAACGAGTGACCAATTGACAGCGCTGCGTTCGTGACCGTGGGGTTACAGTTGGAGAACGAACGCTGTGACACACCCAATAATGAGGGATGTGCGTTGTCCATCTTAAAGTAGTAGAAAATCTTATCGAATAAGGTGGGCACGAATGGATTGATTTCATTAACCGCCAAAAGCGGTATATCCCTAATCCTGTCTTCTCCAATATCAGACAAAAGTTGGTATATAAGGTAAGCAGGATCCAGCTCGGCATGATAATCGGGCTTAACCCCGTGAGCCAACAAAGGTCTTAATGCTGTCCCTGCACTCACAACTACAACTTTATCACGAACCTTCTTGAGGCTTTCAACACGTTTATCCAGAGACGGCCCACTACCCACTACAACCAATGGCTTATTTTGAGTTTTGGATTCAGGCCGTGGCAAAAATTGCCCCCCCTGCCGAATGTTATGGGCAGTATTGGAGAGCCTCATGATTTCGTTATCGTAATTAGACCAGTTTGCGCTGATCACGGCGAGATCGTTGGCGTTCTCCATTACGGCTTTGGCCAATTCAACATCTGCAAGATGATTATAGTATGTAGAGAAGAACGGATAAAAAGGTACGTCTTTGGTCATGTACTGACTTACCAGCCGCCGAATTTCCTCAGGCTGATCAGCCTTACCAATAGCAAATGTCAGAGAGAAGCCCTTACGCGCGAAGCGCGAGCAGATTTTCTCCCAGTCGACTGTGTAGAGGCTTACAGCAAATTTCTCCGGTTCCCGCTCAATAATAATACCGTTAATGATAGGAGCTTTCTTCGTAAGTACGTCGATGTGGTAACCGAGGCCACAACCAAGAAAAACCATCGATGGAAAAATATTGCCGCGGATATAACCATTAAAATTATTTGGGGTTACCGGGCTAGCTTCTATAATGCGCCGTAATATTCTGTCAGCGAAATTTTCTTTTCGGTAAGCCGCGTCCCCGGGAGGCGAGAAGGTTCGAATTCTCTTACTCTCAGGATTTTCCTCCAGAACATGCTCTGCTTCATCCAGCGAATACTCTTTGGCCACGCCCCGATAACAAGACTGGCCGTTAGCGACCATGTCGACATCGTTCCTGCCTGGTGTAACCACCAACTCAACGCGCTGAAGTTCCATGCTCGCAAGCAGCTTGTAGATTTCCGGTCGGCGCTTCTTGAAGAATTCAAGATTCTTCTGCAGTCGCTGCATGAATACTTTGCTATCGTCCTGCGGCTGTTGGTTCTGCGTCTTACGCTTCTTCGCCATGAATTACTCCGGAGGCAAGGTTCAAATCTTGAAAGTCTTCCTGGGCATCCCTGACTAAGAGGGATAGACCGATTTTGCCACAGCCCTGCATCAATCTCATACATTGAAAATAACCCGGAGCCGGCAAGATCATTCCTTAAACAGTCGCCAGAATTTTGCCGCCCACCTCTAAAACAGCGACCTCCATTATAAATATTTCTATTATATTCATTGCATTAAAAAGAACTTAAAGAACTTGGCACGATCATCGCATTAATCGAGAAACGGCAAACTAACGACTTTCGTCCGGCAAGCTCATTAAAGGAACTTGCGGCAATTCTGAGCAGGGAGAACTGACAATGCCTCAGATCATCAACACCAATATCGCGTCGCTGAACGCCCAGCGAAACCTGAACGCTTCGCAAAGCGACGCAAACGTTGCGTTGCAGCGGCTTTCCTCGGGACTGAGAATTAACTCCGCGAAAGATGACGCCGCGGGTCTGGCAATCTCAGAGCGCTTCCAATCGCAGATCACCGGCCTGAATATGGCCCAGCGCAATGCCAATGATGGCATTTCCCTGGCCCAAACAGCTGAGGGCGCTCTGGACGAGGTTACGAATAACCTCCAGCGGATTCGGGAATTGGCCGTTCAATCGGCAAACGCGACCAATAGCAATTCCGACCGACAGGCGCTCAATCAAGAAGTCCAGCAGCGCCTGGAAGAGATCAACCGAATCGCTTCTCAAACCTCATTTAACGGCCTGAAGGTTCTCGACGGCACCTTTAGGACACAAACCTTCCAGGTGGGTGCGAATACGGGTGAAACAATCGGTGTCAGCGGGTTGGATACGAGAGGCAGCCAAATCGGCGCTGTAATTGACCAGACCCAACTCTTCTCTGACCTGGCACTAAACCCGGCATCGTCGGCTGCATTCGATTTCGCGGCAAACATATTTAGCGGCGGCGTCACAGGGGAAATAGAGATCGCTTTGGGAAGTGGCGCGACTACTGATCCTATCGGACGAATCTATATTGAAGAAGCCACCAGCCGGGATGACTTTATTGCCCAGTTCAGGGAGCAGGTTCGCAATAATCCTGACATCAATGGGTTGACTATAGAACCGTTCGGATCAGGGACCGAGTTCACTCTTGGCAACAGCCTGGAAGACGGATACACGCTTAATTCCACCGCATTTAGCACCGCATTTAACAACCAGGCTGTAAGTGGGGCGTCAAACTCCACCACCGTCAAAGAGTATTTTGAGCAAGGGAATACTATAACGTTCGATGTTGACGTAACTGATCCCGAAACCGGCGATGTCGTCAGCATTGAGGTGAGAGATGCAACCTCAATAAACGATATAGTCGCCAAAATGAATGCGGAATCTAATCGAACAGGTGTATCTGCAAATCTCGACGCAAGCAACACCAACATAATATTCTCCTCCCAGTTCAGTGAAGGATTCCAAGTAGACATTGCCGGGAGCGCCGGCGGTGAGACTATAGGCATTAGTGTTGAAGGCTCCACCGAAATCGACGCGCTGTCTGCGGATTTTCTGGATATATCCACCCGTGAGGGTGCAGACCGGGCGATGATTGCAGTGGATTACGCCATTGATACGATCAATGGCCACCGGGCGGAACTGGGTGCCGTACAAAACCGATTTGAATCCACCATCCAGAACCTTAGCACCACATCGGAAAACCTCTCTGCCTCGCAAAGCCGGATTCGTGATGCAGACTTTGCTGCAGAAACCGCCGAACTGGCCCGAACCCAGGTTCTCCAGCAGGCTGGCCTGTCCGTTCTGGCCCAAGCCAACGCAAGACCGCAGCAGGTGCTGCAGTTACTGCAAGGTTAAAGGCGCGAAGAGGACCTGAGAGGGCCCGGTAAGAACCGGGCCCTTCTTTCTTGGGTAAAACAATCCCCCTTTCGCTTTAATCCCTCCGCCGCACAAACTGGCACACCTTTCGCAACACCTCCCTCAAAGCACGGCAAACCGTCAAAAAACTGCAGACCTTTGCCGCTCTGGATTGCGGCAAATATAACGAGGTGTCCCATGCAAGCCAAGCATCAAGTCCAGGTATCCCAATCCCAACAGGCCCAGGTTGCCCGCCTGCTTCTGCAGGCCAATCTTGCCTATGGGGAGTCTAACAGCAACGGCCTCAGCCATATTCAGCGGCTAAAGGCCCGGCAGGAATGCCGGAGCTATCTGAACGAGGCGCTGGCTCTGGAGCCGGAGCATGCCGGTGGGCTGGGCCTGCTTGGCCGTGTGGAGATGGACGACGGGCAGCTTGAGAAGGCACACACCCTGTTCAACGCCAGCCTGGACCATCAGCCGGGCCAGGTTCAGCAGTATTGCAACCTGGGTTACTGGGCCCTGAAAACCGAGCGGCCGGCGCTTGCAGAGCAGTATTTCCTGCAAGCCCTGGACTGCGAGCGGCAATCTGCCGCCGCTTTCTGCGGCGTTGCCCACGCCAAGCGGTTGCAGGGCCAGTTCGATGTGGCCTACCTGCATTACCGCAAGCTTCTGGAAACCGGCGCCGAATGGGATTCCGTTTACAGCGGCATGCTGACCTGCGCCCAGCACTTGGAAGTAAATAAGGCGGATTCCGCCCTGGCCCAGGATGCTATCGCTCTGCTTCAGCGGGATGGTTTGCCGCACCAGGAATTGGGTCGGTTTGTCGGCGCGATTATTCATCAACAGTACGATCTGGATAACCCGGATGCACAGATTTTCCTGGATGCCGCCAGCGAAGATGAACTGCTGATCCTTGCTCTCCAGAAAACCCTGATGCCAAATCCGGTCGTGGAAGAACTGGTGACAATGCTTCGTCGGGCAATCATTGCCGAGGTCGCACAAACCGTTGAACTTCGGGACGAACTGCAACGACTGACACTGGCCATCGCTCAATACGCCGACAGAACCGGTTATGCCCTGGCAGCAGAAGACGACGAAGAGCGACTGGCCTCTGCCATCAACGACAGCATCCAGGCCCAGTTCGCCCTTGGTGAGGAGCAGGACGGACTCATCGGCTCACTGATGATCAGCGCGATGTATGGCGCTCTCTTCCACCAGCCCTTCGCCGTCCAGCTTGGCCAGTGGAACCTGGTGGACTGGCCCCTGGCATTGCAGCCAGTCTTGGCCGCCAGCTATTACGACCGGGCCGAAGAGGAAGCCATCAAGCAGAACTTCGATGAGAAAGCCGAAGAGCTCTGTTTGGAGAAGACCGATGCTCCCCAGGCCTGGCCGTCCTGGTCTCGGTTGGCCTATCGCACCGAAAGCAGCCTTAAAACATTGATGGCTACCGAACTGGGGCTGGGCACCGAAAACCTTCCGGTCACCCTTCGCATCATGGTGTGCGGTGCGCAGTCCGGCCAGCGGGCGATGGAACTGGCCAGCTATCTGGACGATGTGGAAGTGATCGCGGTGGATGAATCCCTGGCCAACATCGCCAAAGCCACCCGTATGGCCAACGAAATGGGCGTGGACAACATCGTGTTCTGGCCCTGGTCCATCGCCCAGCGTTTTGTGGCGGATGGCCACCAGGTGCACTGGATTGAAGTCGGTCGCTTGCCCTCGCCCGCCATGACCACTTTGTCTCTAGCGGCTCTGGTTAACCAGGCCACCGGCTCCGGCGCTGTGGTGCACATGCACACCGCGATTGCCGAGCAAACGTCCGGCGACAAACAGATTCGCAAACTGGTTGCCGAGCACAAGCTTCAACCCACCCGCCAGACGCTGCGCCAGCTCCGTCGGATGGTTCTTGCCAATCGCAACGATGCCGCCTGGCAGGAACTGACCGCCGACGCCGATTTCTACAGCCTCGGCGGCTGCCGGGACAGATGGTTCCGGCCACAGGATACCGCCCAGCTGAAAGAGTTGATGGCCATGGCCAGTAACGAGGTGGAATGGAAGCTCGTGAAAGCCCGGGATGTGGATGGCCACAGCCTGGCAACCGGGCCGGTTCAGAAGCAGATTCAGGCAGAGGCACTGGGCAGTGAGGTGCAGAGTTTGATGGGGCAGAATTTGAGTGTTTATTTCGTGAAGCGGCGGTGATGGATCGTCGGATTACGGCTCTGCCTAATCCGACCTACTTTGTTTCGGAGTATGCGCAGGCTTCATCGCGTAGGTCGGATTAGGCGAAAGCCGTAATCCGACAAAAAAGCGCTTTCTCTTGAAGGAGAAGGCGCACTACGCAATGGCGGCTCCAACGGAGCCAACATCCTTATCAGATGTACGGAATCAAAGACTCCCCATACAAATGCAAGTCCTCAAGAATATGCCGCCTCTCCGGCGTCAGTTCCGGGTCGGCCGCCAAGCGCTGTAATTCCTGGGCATAGGCCTCCAAAGACCGCCAACCCTTCTTCGGGTGCATTAGCCTCTGGCTTCGAAACTCCTCCCATCGCTCCAGCTCCTCACCCATCAGGCTGCCCGGATAGTTCCGCGCCCGATAGCGAAACAGCAGTTCCTGCAGGCGATCATCCTCGAAGGTCACATCCTGCTCGCCGAGAGTTTCCACCGGCTGCTCCAGCACCCAGTTCAGCTTCTCGCGGTCGGTCTTGCTGATGAAGCCGCCTGCATAGAGCTGTTCGTCCGGGTCTGTAAGGTCGCTCTCGTGGGGCTGGTCAAAAGCCTCGGCAATTCTGGCCGGAAGATCCGGGGCCTTTCGCAGCATGGCCACGTTGGCCCGCAAGTTATCCCCGTCCAGCGCCAGTTCTTCGAGGCGCTCTTGGGAAAGGGTGGAAAGCATTTTTGCTGGCGCCAGCACCGGGCATTTGTTTAGTTGCACACCTTTCAGCGGAAAGCGGCTTACGCCCTCCCCCAATTCTGCCTGGGAAGTAAACACCCGCTCACGAATCTGCTCAGGGCTGGCGTTGATCAACTCGGTGGGGTCTTCCCGCAGGTCGTAGACGATCACCAGGTTCTTGTTGGTGGGATGATCGGCCACCGGGGCCACCATCGCACAGCAACCCCGGCTGGCCGGGTACTTGGCGGATATGTGGAACACCGGCTTCATGCTGGCGGTATCCAGCATGGCCCGGGCGGAGTGTTTGTCCTTGTTCTGCAGAACAAAATCAAAGAGCTTTGGCTGTTTCTCCTTGATCAGTTTGGCCACCGCAATGGTTGCCTCAACATCCGACATGGCATCGTGGGCCGCTTCGTGAGCGATGCCGTTGGCAACCGTCAGTTCCTCCAGTTTGAAGCTGGGACTGCCATCTTCCTTGCGGGGCCAGTTGATACCCTCCGGGCGTAGCGCATAGGTCAGGCGCACCATGTCGATGATGTCCCAGCGGGAATTGCCATTCTGCCATTCGCGGGCGTAGGGATCGCGCAGATTGCGGTAGAGAGTGTGACGGGTCACTTCGTCGTCAAAGCGCAGGCTGTTGTAACCCACCACACAGGTGCCGGGCTGGCTGAAGGCCTCGTTGATCTGAGCGATAAACTCGGCCTCCGGAAAACCGTCTTGCAGGGCTTTCTGAGGCGTAATGCCGGTAATCAGGCAAGCCTCCGGCGATGGCAGGTAGTCATCCGCTGGCTTGCAGTAGATTACCAGCGGGTCTTCAATGATGTTGAGATCCGCATCGGTTCGTACGCCGGCAAACTGGGAAGGCCTGTCGTGAACCGGGTCTACGCCGAAGGTTTCGTAATCGTGCCAGTAAAACGAGCGGATCAAGGGACTAAGCTCCTGCCGAATGGATTAAACACTGGCAGGAGTTTAGCATTTAAAACAATCGGGTACCCATATCGTCCCGATGGGTCTGCAGCCGATCCACACCCTGGCTGATCAGCTGGCTCATATCCACCTTCATGCTTGTGGGCAGATTGATAAACACGCCTTTGCCAGCATTGATGACATTGGCGCCGTCCGGGCTCTGCCAGTCCACCCCTTCGCGCTGGAAACCAATGAAGAAGTCACTGGTGAAATCGGTAACACCATCGACGCCCTCTTCCCCCACGATGATCGACTGTAAATGCGTCAGTGGCGCACAATTTGTCTCAGCACCAGCGGTGCAATCAGCCGGAGCGGCAGCAAGATCGTTGATACCTATGTGGCTGGCGCGATAGTTGGTGGCCTGGGTGTTCTCATCAAAGAGTGTGGCATCGTACTCTTGGCCGCCACTAACGAGTTTCAGGCCAATATCGCCACTGAAACTGCTGGTCAGCGAGGAAACCGACCCTCTCGCCTGCCCGAACCCCATGCGAAAGCCGGAAAGCTTCCCCTCTGCAGGATCTTCCGCCAGCTCGATGTAAGGTTTGAGCGCCTCGAAATGCACGGTATCTCCGGCACTGTAGGTTCGGCCGTTGAATTGCTCACCGTCATTACGGGCAATATGGCCCAACGCCACATGCTGCGCAGCGAAGTCCACGCCGCCATCAATCTCGCCGGCTTGCACGTCATCCACGTTCATCCGGGTTTCCACATCCATGGTCAGCGTCATACGCGTGAACGCGTGTGTATCCCCCGGTATGTTCTCGATCTGCATAAATGCCTGCCCGGTCACCTCACCCATTGTTTCCTCTGAAATGGGCTTCAGCTCGGCCTGGGCAACGGGCGCAATACCTAGGCAGAACAGGGTGACGGCAGCGTATCCATACGCCAGCTGTCTCATAGTTTTGTGTCTCTGAAGTAATCGTTAAGAGTCAGTTTCCGACGCCCGACTCTGCTGCAGCCCGGTTTGTTTTTGGTTTTTCCGGTGCTTACAGGCGGCAGGTCTTTTACATTATTTTTTATTTGCCGCAGACACACTATAACCAAGGCAGATCGGCCAATAGAGTGAGCAGAGTCACAATCGCCGTTTACAATTCAGTAATACTCGACCAACTTTGAATACAGTCACAAAACCTTTGGCTTAATATACTTACAGCACCTTACTGATTGTTACGAATGATGTAGCAAACGTGTACACAACAAAGACTGCTGGTATACTTTCGCACCTTATGACTAACCCTCTACGGCCCCATCCATGACCACCCGCATTCTGATCTGCGACGACTCTGCCCTTGCCAGAAAGCAAATGGCCCGAGCCCTGCCAGAAGGATTGCGCGGCGATGTCAGCTTCGCGAAAGACGGTGTGGAAGCGCTGGAGAAATTGCGTCGGCACGAGGCAGAGCTCATGTTCCTGGATCTGAACATGCCGGAGATGGACGGCTATCAGGTGCTGGAGCAGGTTCGCAAGGAAGATTTACCAGTCATGACCATCGTGGTTTCTGGCGATATCCAGCCCGAAGCACGGGAACGCGTCAAAAAGCTGGGCGCCCTCGACTTCATCAAGAAGCCTACAGAAACCTGCACCGTACTTGACCTGCTGGTGGAATACGGGGTGTACCGCCCCGGAGAACTCGAAGATTCCGCTCTGCAGGATGCCAGCCTGAAAAACACAGGCAGCACTACCCCGGAAATCTCCGTTTCCCTGAACGACTATCTGCAGGAAATTTCCAACGTCGCCATGGGCCGGTCTTCGGATCTGCTGGCTCGCCTGTTGCGAGTTTTCGTAAAGCAACCGATTCCCAAGGTTGCTTTCCTGGCCAACTCCGAACTGCACATGGCCATTTCCTCGGTAAGCGACAGCGACACCTATTCAGCCGTGTGCCAGGGGTTCACCGGCGCCGGCATCGCCGGGGAAGCATTCCTGTTATTTGCAGATGCCAGCTTCCGGGAAATGGCCGAGATGCTTCACTACGACACCCTTGAGGGCGAGGCGGTGAACGTGGAGGTATTGATGGACATGTCCAGCATACTCTTCGGCGCCTTTCTCAAAGGCATCGGCGACCAGCTGGACCTGAAACTCGGCCTGGGCCACCCTACCGTGCTGGGCCAGCACCGTCAAATTACCGAATTGCTTGAACACCACAGCGCCAGGGAAGAGCAGCTGTTGTGCATCGAAATCTGCTACACCCTGGAAGACCGGGACATCGAATGCGACATGCTGATCCTCCTTACCGAGGATTCAGTGCCTTTTCTCGAAGATCGCCTGCAATATCTGGTGGACTGACTCATGGCCATAGAAGAATCTGAAGCCAACTCCTTTCACTGGCTGATGGACATGCTGGAATCCGTGGAAGTAGGCCTGGTAGTGCTGGACCTGGATTTCAGAGTCGAAGTCTGGAACGGATTCATGGAGAACCACAGTGGTATCACCGCGAGCAGGATCCAGGGGAAGGTATTGTTCGATGCATTCCCTGATATTCCCAAGGCGTGGCTGACCCGAAAAGTAGATGCTGTAGCGCTGCTCAACACCAAAGCCTTTACTTCGTGGGAGCAACGCCCGTATCTGTTCCAGTTCCGCAATACCCGGCCTATTACCGGCACTGAAGAATACATGTTCCAGAACCTGACCATCAGCCCGCTCTCTGGAACAAATGGCGAAGTCGAGAAAGTGTGCCTGATGGTGTACGACGTTACCGACATTGCCAGCAGCAAAATGGCCCTGGAGCGGGCCAACGAACAGTTGGCCAAACTCAGCATGACAGACCGTCTTACCGGCCTGCTCAACCGGGGCACCTGGGAAAACCTGGTAGATGCCGAGTTCGAACGCTTCCGCCGCTACGGCCATACCACCAGCTTGGTGATGTTCGACATCGATCACTTCAAGCCGGTGAACGACACCCACGGCCACCTGGCCGGGGATGAAGTGATCAAACACACCGCCAGCGTCACCCGTAACGCCATCCGACAATCCGACAGCGCCGGCCGCTACGGGGGTGAAGAATTCGGCATCATACTTCCGGAGACCGACGCCGAAGGCGCGCGCATTATCTGCGAACGGATACGGGAAAGCATTGAGCAAAGCGTTGTGGAAACCAGCGTGGCACCAATCCGCTATACCATCAGCATTGGCATTGCCCAGTTAACGGAAGAGCCTGAAAACTATATGCAGTGGATGCAGAAGGCGGACGAGGCGTTGTACGCGGCAAAAGAAGGTGGTCGGAACCGGGTTGTGGTTGGTTAACAGCCCCTCTCCCTGAAAGGAGAGGGGCCAGCTGACATCAGTCCTGCTGCCAGCTCTGTACAGCTTCCTTACCATGCTTCTGACGCCACTCGTTCAGCGTCTTGTGATTGCCACCACGGGTCTTGACCACTTCACCGGTGTGCGGGTTCTTGTAGGTCTTCATCGGGCGCTTCGGGCGACTGCCAGCGGTTGAATCGGCCTTTGCCCCAGACACTGAGGGATCAATTGCAGAAAGAATCTGCAGTACGTCCTTCGGTGACTTGTCATACTCCTTCATCAAGGCACGAACCTTGTTTTCAAACTCCAGCTCACCTTTCAGAGCCTGATCTTCTTCAAGCTTTTCCAGCTCTGCAGCAAGCTTTTCCATAAGCTGTTTTTTCTGGTAATAATCGTTAATCTTGGCCATGGAATTAAAACCTTATTCAAATAGGGGTTTTAAAGAATTAATTGGAGTTGACTGAAAGTCAGCCACGATAATAATCAAATAAATGTAGTCTGGCAAAATTATTTATTTACGAGTCCTTAATAATAAAAAAGCCGATCAATTTGACCGGCCTTTAAATTTAACTCTGTACGAAAATTGTACTTACAGTCTTAGATCCGCTTCGCCCAATGGCAAAACACCCTTCAGATCAAACAAAACACCATTGTCTTTCAAAAAGGAACGCAGCTCTTTGGCAGATTTGGCGGCATATTCACGATGAGGCACTGCAAGAAACAGCGCATCATAATCTCCGGCATTCGGGGACTCCACCAGGGAAATACCATATTCATGCTCGGCTTCGGTATTATCTGCCCAACAGTCCGTTACATCCACGGAACAGCCAAAATCTTCCAGCTCACGAATAACATCAATCACCCGAGTGTTCCGCAAATCCGGACAGTTCTCCTTAAAGGTAAGCCCCATTACCAGCACTTTTGATGATGCCACTGTATGCCCGGCTTTAATCATTGCCTTAACCAGTTCGGCTGCTGCATAGGGGCCCATATTGTCATTCACCCGACGACCGGAAAGAATAATTTCCGGATGGTAACCAATGGCCTGGGCCTTGTGGGTCAGATAATAGGGATCCACACCAATACAGTGGCCACCTACCAAGCCGGGTTTAAACGGCAAAAAATTCCATTTAGTACCCGCTGCGGCCAGCACTTCATGAGTATCAATTTTAAGGCGTGAGAAGATCATCGAAAGCTCATTCATCAGCGCAATATTCAGATCACGCTGGGTGTTTTCGATCACCTTGGCGGCCTCGGCCACTCTAATAGAACTGGCTTTATGGGTGCCTGCAGTAATAACACTGGCGTATAGTGCATCCACTTCATCAGCAATATCCGGCGTGGAGCCAGAGGTCACTTTCATGATGCTAGTTACCCGATGCTCCTTATCACCCGGATTGATTCGTTCAGGACTGTAACCGGCAAAGAAATCCTTGTTAAACCCAAGACCGGAAACTTTCTCCAGTACCGGCACACAAACTTCTTCCGTGGCGCCGGGATATACCGTGGATTCGTAAATCACGATATCGCCCCGCTTGAGAACCTGTCCGACGGTTTCACTGGCTTTTACCAGAGGCGTTAAATCGGGCGTTTTGAACTCATCAATGGGGGTGGGTACCGTCACAATATAAATCTGGCAATCCCGAATGCCTTCAAGATTATCGGTAAAAGACAAACCCGAGGCCGCAGCCAATTCCTCCCGGGAAACCTCCCGGGTAAAATCAACACCATCCTTCAGCTCGGCAATACGTTTTCTGTTGATATCAAAACCGACAATGTCACGCTTTCCACCAAAGGCGGCGGCAAGAGGCAGCCCCACATAACCAAGACCAATAACTGCAATTTTCTTCATTTGAAATCCTTTCCCAAGAAGTACAACCCGGTTTCGATCCGCCCTACTCTGATGGGATAATTATGTCTGTACCAGCCAGGGATTGAAAACATCTTTTCAACGCCAGTTTGGCGCCCGAATCACCGTGGACAATTCGAATCTCGCGAGGAGGCACAGAGATGCCTGATACAAACTCCACAAGATCCGATTGCCCTGCATGGGCCGAATAGCCTCCGACCTGATGAATCCGAGCCCGGATATCGTAGCGCTCACCATCCAGTTCCACCCAGCCACCGCGGGGTCCATAAGTAAGAATAGCTCTTCCTGGCGTACCTACGGCCTGGTAGCCAACAAACAGAACATCGTTCCGCTTATCCCCGAGCATCGCCTTCAGGTAATTCACCACACGGCCACCGGCGCACATGCCGGAACCTGCCAGAACCACACAGGGGCGATGGGAACGAGCCAGGTAGTCCACCGCATTCAGGTGGTCTTCGTGGGAGTTGATCACCGTAAGCTGCTCAAACGACAACGGATGCCGGCCCTGGCGCACCAAGTCTGCAGCCTCTGCGTCCCAGTAGGGTTTCAGGTCGCGGTAAATTCGGGTGAACTCCGCTGCCAGAGGCGAATCGACAACGATTTCCAGATCGTTCCACGTTAGCTTCTTTGTCGGATTACGGCTTTGCCTAATCCGACCTACGGGTGCGAGGCTGTCTTGGGTTGTCGGATTACGGCTCTGCCTAATCCGACCTACGGGTTCGGAGTCGTCTTCGTAGGTCGGATTAGAGCCGCCCTGCGGCACGTAATCCGACACCTCACCAAGAGCCCTATCCCCAAATTCGTGGATCAGACTCTCCATCTCATAAAGCAATTCCTGCGTCCGCCCAATACTGAACGCCGGCACCAAAACCGTCCCGCCATCTTCCAGGGCATGCTCCAGCACCGCCTTCAACCGATAACGCCGCGTTTCCCTGTCCTCGTGGTCCTTATCCCCATAAGTACTCTCAATCACCAATCGATCCGCCCGCTCCGGGGATTGGGGCGCCGGAAGCAACGGGGCATGGGGCGCCCCAAGGTCGCCACTGAACACAATGCGCTCCGCAACACCCGCCACTCGCGCATCACATTCCACATAGGCCGAACCCAGAATATGCCCTGCTCTCTGCAGCCGAACCGACAGCGAGCACTCACCCTCGGCGAACACCGAATGCCACTGACCATAAGGCACCGGCACCAGGCGCGAACGGATCAGTCCTAGAACCCGCTCAATAAGTTGCCGGTCGCGGGTAAACCCGATCTTCAGGGCATCTTCCAGAATCTCTGGCAGCATAGTCGCGGAGGGCTCAGAACAAATAATGGGCCCTTCGAAACCTGCAGCCAGCAGATAAGGAATGCGCCCCACGTGGTCAATATGCACATGGGTGACCACCAGGGCCCGGATATGTTCGATGGGAAAATCAATGGAGAGATCAGAGGCAGAAGCGCCGCGGCCTTCGTCCTGGCCCTGGAACAGGCCGCAGTCTATGAGGATGCCGCTCTTCTGGGCCCCTTGACCAAGGGTGAGTTCGTGGCAAGAGCCGGTTACGCCAGAGGTGGCGCCATGGTGTTTGAGGTTAATCATCAACAGTCCTTGTCGCTAAAGTCCAGTCCAATCTTCCGTTTGGACGGCGCCTTAACTCAGATAGGCATATTACGAACGTTACTTCGAGCTTCAGCGGGCTTCTCCAGAGCGGGGGCGCTCGCAATCAGGTCGACCAATTCAGTTTCCAACGGCTGATAATCGGTTGGGCATTCCTTTAAAATACCCACCACTTCTTCGCAATCGAATCTCTTACTTGCATCTGCCAGTTTGTTAAGAGCGCTTTTCAAATCGGCCCAATGCATGGAGTTTTCTCGAGCCATCATGATTCTCGGATGGTCAGTGCCATGCGGGTTGTTACCGATAAGGAGTTCTTCGAAAAGCTTTTCACCAGGGCGGAGCCCCGTGAAGATAATTTGTATATCTCCGTGGGGCTGATCGTCCGTTTTCTCCACAAGCCCCATGAGGTGGATCATTTTTCTGGCGAGATCAGCAATCCTTACCGGCTCCCCCATATCAAGAACGAAGACTTCGCCACCCGTTCCCATACTGCCCGCCTGCAAAACCAGCTGACTTGCCTCAGGAATAGTCATAAAGTAACGAATAATATCTGGATGGGTTACCGTCACCGGCCCACCATCTCGAATCTGGTCGCGAAACAGTGGAACAACGGAGCCAGATGACCCAAGCACATTACCAAACCTGACCATTGAAAAGACCGTGGAGTCTTGTCGCTCGGACAACCCTTGCAACACCAGCTCAGCTAAACGCTTAGACGCACCCATGATGTTGGTCGGCCTAACGGCTTTATCGGTTGAAATCAGCACGAACCTTTCGACCCCAGCTTCGATGGCGGCTTCAGCAACATGCCAAGTGCCTATGACGTTATTCTGGACGCCCTCAATAACGTTATGCTCAACGAGTGGTACGTGCTTGTATGCCGCCGCATGGTATACCGTCTGAACTGCATAGGCTTTCATGACAACCTCGCACCGGCGCCGATGAGTCACACTTCCAAGTATCGGCAATATGGAGACACCCAGACCATCAACTCCATTTACCGCCAATAATTCCCGTTCTATTGCATAAAGCGAGTACTCATTCTGTTCAAAAAGAACAAGTTTATCCGGTTGGTGCCGGATAATCTGACGACACAGCTCCGAACCTATTGAGCCACCAGCTCCCGTCACCATTACGGATTTTCCCCGAAGACTTGCTGCAACAACTTCTGCTTCAGGCCGGACCGGGTCTCGACCCAGCAGATCTTCAAGCTCAAGATCCCGGATATCATTAATCCTCGCCCGCCCCGCAACCAACTCTGACATGGAGGGTACCGTCTGAACCGGCACGGAAAGGGCTTCGAGCTCCCTTATCAAGGCTTTTCGATCAACCGTAGAATCTGCATCCAAAGCCAGGAGAATTCTCTCGATACCATACTTCTTTAAACTTTTGGCGGTGTGCTGCAGGCTTACCACAGGTAAACCGTTGACCGTTGTTTTGTGGTTCTTGTTCTCGAAAGTGATGAATACAACAGGGCGGTACTCCGTTCCCTGTGCCAAAGCAGATGCCAACTGCATGGCCGTTTCACCGGCACCGACAATTGCTACAGCTTCCTTTTCTCTCTCTCTGGGAAGATTCACAAGCATGCGAACGCCCAGACGGCTGCCACTGACAAAAACAAATGCCAATGCACCATAAATCACAGGCACGGAACGTGGTACAAAGGCCTGAAACAGGTAACCCAAAACGATGAAAGTAAGACAGGATGCGAACACGCCATACACAATGGTCATGAATGCCTTATCTGAGAGGTAGCGAATAACTGCCCGATACAAACCGAGTTTGATAAAAAAGGCGATTGTGAATAGCACCGTTAAAGCTACGACAACACCCTGTTTCTCATCAGGCAGCCAATATTGCTGCTCCAGCCTTAGAGCATAGGCTGCCCAGATCGAAAACGTTAGAGCAAATACATCGGAAGCAACCGACAGGATTCTTTTGTACACCCTTGGCAAAGCCAAAAAAGCGTCAAGCATGAACTTTACTCCCTGACACGATCGCCCGAACCTTTTCCGGTGACAGTCTGCAGAATGTACTGAAAGTAAGAACGAACCGACATCTGCTCAATCATCTTCCTGTCCGTTTCAGCAAGCAGTTCCGGAGTCGACATATCAATGTCAGTGACCTGCCCTAAGCCAGTGATTCCTGGCCTTACTAAAAACACACCCCGCTGCTCACGCGCGTCGATAAGTTCGTCCTGATTAAACAAGCATGGGCGCGGCCCAACAAGGCTCATCTCGCCCTTGAGGACATTCCACAACTGGGGCAATTCATCCAGCTTGGTCTTCCGCAAAAAACTACCAAACCGAGTTATCTCTGATGCATTTGCCAAGTGCGTGGCTACAGAGGCGGCGGACTTTTTCATCGTCCGGAACTTCACAAGCTTAAACGGTTTCCGGTTGCGGCCTACGCGCTCCTGAACAAAAAGCGGTGAGCCTGTATCGAACAGCCCAACCAAAAAAAGAGCTACCATCAAAGGCAATCCGAAAACCAGCCCGGCAGCGGAAAAAACAATATCCAGCATACGAATCAGCATTTCGCGCCCTTTTCCCCGATTAACCGGAGCCGATCCAAAGTATCGCCCTGTCGTTCCCAACCAAGAAGACCGACAGCTTTGCTTGAATCCACCTCGAGATCCCCAAACAACTGTTGATACACCGATGCCCTGCCCGTGATTTTAAGAAGCCCACGAAGCAGCCCTACAGGTAACGGTAACAGGCGGGGGCCCCTACCAAATCCGCGGCGAAGGCTACGGACTATGTCACTGGTGGAAACCGGGCTTTCATCAGACGCCACAAACACCTGATTCTCAGCCTGCGGTCGTTCTATGCACAAAATGATTAAACGGACCAGACTATCCAATGAAACCAGACTTCGCCGGTTATTCGCATACCGAAAAGGCAGCGGCAAACCTCCACGGCATACTTCGACAAGCCGGCCAAAATTGCCCGGAGCATTCTCTCCATAAACCAGTGTAGGCCGGATAATAGAAAACGCGGTTGGCGTTCCGGCCAGACTTTCCCTTACGACCATTTCTCCGTGAAGCTTTGATAGCGCGTAAGCTGCGTGGGGACTCTCAGAACTGCGCTCCGTAATTGGCGAGCCCCAAGTACTATCACCATGAACACCAATCGAACTCAGATAAATGAAGCGATGGATTCCTGCAGCAACCGCAGCTTCAGCGAGGCGCTTGGTTGGCGCAACATTGCTTTTCTGGAACGCCTCTGGACTCTGGTGGCTAGACCCGCCTTTGCCATGAGCTTTGCCGGCAAGGTGAACTACTGCATCGAAGTTGTTTGCCAGCAAAGACCCGTGAAAATGACTTTCGAGGTCCTGAACGAGGCTCTGGACGCCCGCAATGGGCAATGAATTTTCAGAGCGCACCAGAGCCGTAACCCGATACCCTCTATCAACAAGAACCTTACAAAGCTCCGTGCCGATAAATCCAGATGCTCCGGTAACCAGTATTTTCTTTCCGCCAGTCATCGCCTAATCAATATCCGAGTTTTTCAGAAGCTCATCAAAGTAAGTAATTGTCTTTACCAACCCTTCCTTCAGCTCAACGGTCGGTTGCCAATCAAGTTTACTTTTCGCCAATGAGATGTCTGGTTGCCGCTGCTTTGGGTCATCCTCCGGCAAAGGCTTGAAGATCAAGCTGGAGCTGGAGCCTGTCAGTTCAATAACCGTCTCTGCCAATTCCCGAATGGTGAACTCATTGGGATTCCCGAGATTGACTGGCCCGGTGAGCTCCTCCGGCGAGTTCATAAGCCGAACGAATCCTTCAATGAGGTCATCGGAATAACAAAAACTCCGGGTCTGCTGGCCCTCGCCATATATGGTTATGTCTTCGCCCCTGAGAGCCTGAACAACAAAGTTGCTCACTACTCTGCCATCATTGGGATGCATACGGGGACCGTAGGTATTAAAGATCCTGGCAACTTTGATAGGCAGATTGTGCTGACGAAAATAGTCAAAAAACAATGTTTCTGCACACCGCTTTCCTTCGTCGTAACAGGAGCGTATGCCAATCGGATTCACCTTACCCCAATAGCTCTCAGGTTGAGGATGAACCTCGGGATCGCCATAAACCTCACTGGTCGAAGCCTGGAATATGCGCGCACCCAAACGCTTCGCCAGTCCAAGCATGTTTATGGCACCGTGAACACTGGTCTTGGTGGTCTGAACCGGATCATGCTGGTAGTGGACGGGAGATGCCGGGCAGGCAAGGTTGTATATCTGATCGACTTCTACATACAGCGGGAAAGTGACATCGTGTCGCATCACCTCAAAGTAGGGGTTATGCATCAGGTGCGCGATATTGCGTTTCCGGCCAGTAAAGAAGTTATCAACACACAAAACGTCGTGTCCCTCCGAGAGCAAGCGCTCGCAGAGATGGGAACCAAGAAAGCCGGCTCCTCCGGTTACCAGAATTCGCATATCACATACCTTTCTTCAAAAATCTGAAATAGAACCCACCCAGCACATGGGTGAGTGTGTAAACGTAAGCCGTAATCAAAGAGCGCCCCGGAAACTCACGGTGTACCATCAGCACCTTCTTCATCATCATCAGCTTGGAGCCCGAAATCTGCCCCTCGCTTTTTCGGTAAAACAGCAAGGGCGCCTTCAACTTCACACAGTGACCAACCAACTGGAGAATGCGAAGCCAGCAATGGTAATCCTCGACTGCCTTGTAGGCTGGATCCTCCCAAAAAGGTGTCTTCAGCAACAATGCTTTTGAAACAAGCACACTGGAGGTCGGAATCTGAGCCCTGACGGACTGTTGCCAATAGGATATTTTCTCGCTTCCCACTTTTTCAATCGGCTCGAACCTCAACGCACGATCGTCTGCAAAGTCTACCATCCCACTACAGACAAACGCGGAAGACGTATCTTCAACTGCGGAAAGCTGAATTTTAAGCTTTTCGGGATGCCAGATATCATCCGAATCCAGGAACGCCACCAGATCAGACCGGGCTTCCTTAACGCCCACATTCCGTGGACCCGCCGGCCCGCCAAAATTCTTCTCAAGCGCGATCAGCCGAATACGGGAATCAGCTTCGGCGATGGCATGGATCTTTTCTCGGGTATCATCAGTGGAACAATCATCAACAACGATCAATTCCCAATCCGGGGCGGTCTGCCTCAGTACCGAGTCTATTGTAGCGCCGATATACTGGCTGGCATTAAAGGCGGGCATAACGATAGATACCCTGGGTTGGCCATGATTCATCCAGCCCGATCTCCTCTGGTAAATTTTGCCCTGAAACCATCAATCCATTTCAGGCCGGCTCGTCTGTTAATTTCAAAAGGAACACCCACCTCCACCGGAGCCTGATAATCGGCCAATCTGGCCCAGTCTGCGCTTTCCAGTGCTCTCAACACATCGTTTTCCGTGGCTTCAGTTTCCGAATATTCAGGGTCGTCCGGACGAATTCGCCCTTCACTTAGCATTCGAATCAATACCTCGGCACTCGCGCCCTTAAAGTAGCGATATTTTGTGGTTTCGACGGCTTTAACATAAGGGACAAACTGCGGGAACCGGTGAGACCGGACATACAGAAAGCGTAGGGTTTTCCGGCGAACCAATTCCGGATCAAGCTCCAGCTCATCCCCGCCATCACGCAATTCCTCACGGGAGCGGAACACATGCACAAACCCGGCCTCCTGATAGGTCGACGGACCCAGGCACACCACCTGTTTACCGCAGGCTCCCGCTTCCACGGCCGAACTGCCACCGTTCATCACCACAATATCTGCCTGCTGAATCAGATCGTAGGTGTTTGCCTTCTCCTCACTGCGAATACAGTGAACCCCTCGCCGAGCTGCCCATCGGGTATATAAACTGAGCGAGCGGCCGCCTTCCACACTGCCTATCGTCTCCGCCCAGTTTGGATGACAGCGAAGCACCACCTGAGAAGGATCAATACTGAAAGCCTCGAAAAAATCATCCAGAGCCTCAGTGTTATCCGCCCATTCCGTGCGCCATTCATCGTGGCCGGCAAACTCGTTCTTGCTGCTGGGCAACACCAGCACGCGCTTACCCGGCGTCTCCAGCGGCCACGGCGCAGGTTCCGGGTTCTTGTTGTAAAGCCTCCACTCCAGAGAGTTTCGCTGCAAAAAACGGTCACCAATCAGCTTACCCGCGTGCGCCGCCTGGAAGGCGGTCAGAGGCTTATCGTCGAATTCTCTGACCAGCTCGCCAAGGGCTATCAGGGAGAGACAATTGCCATTGGGGATCAACTGAAGACCATCCCCGAACCAGGTTCTCTCATGAGTAATATAAGGTACGCCAAGCTGCTCACAGGCATAGGTAACGGCGCGGGGAAGATCCATGCGACCGTTGAAGCAGATTACTCCCTCTATACCCTCCTCGACGATCCAGTTTCGAGCGCTTTGGTAGACCTGGCTTATCGGGCCTACGAGCCGTTGCCGTATTTCCCGAACACTCGGCTCATCCCATTCCCGCTCAGATTCGGTTCGAGTCAATGTTGCAGAACTCGAAAGGGCAAGCGTTTCAAGATCAGCTTCAGCAAGCTCGGAATGGTTTTTACTGATTGCCGTGACGCCATCGGATCTGTAGCTGCGGACGCCACCAACTATACACTGAGCACACTCCCTCATTCTTGAGCGTCCTCGAAGCTCACGGACATAACATGTATCTACTGCCGAATCGCAAGTGAGGAAGACAACCTCATGGCCGTCACCCTCCAGAATCTGAGCCAGGAACTCGAGGTGTTCGACATGAGGTCGGAACGAGAATAGATTTGTAAGCCCTATTTTCATGAAAGCCTTTTTTGAATGAACTGTCTCATTAGAGTAAGAATGAGGCTGGCCCCAGCTAAAAAGAAGCCAAGCCAAACCGATATCACAAAACCGGGGATATTGGTTGGGACGATGAGGAACGATAAAAACCAGAACGAAACCACAAACACAAGAGCGTAGCCAACCAGCATACTGGAAGACCGTTGGAGATAACCAACCAGATAGCCCGCAAGTGCACCCAAACCGACACCCGTGCCAAGAACCCCCCAAAAACCCGTATCGTTCAAGAGCGCAGCTGGCCCGGGCACCCAGAAACCACTGAAAACGGTGGGTGGTGCCTCTACTCCAAACCTTGAGAAAACGAGGGCGAACAGACCTTGCGGGGTTATCCACCCACCCTGCCAGCCGTTTTGAACAATGGCTTCCGTCAGCCAGGTACCGTGGATTCCATACAGGATCACAAGATTCAAATAGTTCATCACATCTTTCAGCGGGCCCGACTCAACGCCAAAGTCACATTCAAGCGCAAAATCGTTCGTCAGATGTTTACAGATATTCAGGAAGTAAGCGAAAGAATCTCCACTGCCAAACGCATGGCTGCGAAGCCAGAAAATAAAACCAAACGCCGCAATTACACTCACTAACAAAAAGAACAGCCGACCGAATGTGAAAAAAGCCGGTCTTATGGATTTGCCGAGTAAAGTGCGGACAACCAAGGCACCGGCACAAAGCGAGAGAGTGATGAGAATGGCAGTTCTGCCTCCAGAAAGGTAAGAGATAGCGCTAATTTGTGCTGCAGCCAACACCCCAACAGTCAAGTGGGTCCACCCCCCACGCTCCTCCCAAAAAAGGACTGAACGAATTAACGGAAACAGGTAACAATAGATAAAAAAGTTTCCGAAAACACTGAAGAACGAGCTATCAAAATTTCCTTGATTCAAAAGCTCCCTGGCTCTCGCAGAACCAACCGAGAAATAATCGATACCACGGAGAAAGTACCGATCATAAAAAAGCGCCAAAACCGCAAGGGCGCCCAATAATAAGATCACCAGATCCCACTTAAAATCCACCTCAAATACATGAGATTTTGCTGGGGCATGAGGACTGGGAAATATTGAAATGACAAACACAAAACCGAGAAGAAAGACGAGGCACCAGAACAACATAAGCCCAAGATAGCCCCAGAAAAAGGTCTCGAACACCAAGGCCGTATACGTAAATGCAAACGTAACCAGGGTTACCGGCAACAACAACCATGTGTGGTTCGAACGAAATGCCATATCAGATAGCCATGTCTTGGTTTGATTGGCCCAGTCATTGTGGCTGACTTCATCTCCAGCCGAAGCTGGCATTCGCCCGCCATATGTTTTGACTAAACCCCGCTTTTTTTGCCGCCAAATAAAAAACGGGCCATCACTCCGTGCGAAGGCCCGTCTGCTTGGAGCTTGACGCAAGTCTACGCCAAGAGACCGATTTTTTCAGCAACCACCATGCACACTCCAACCAATAGGAACCTGAATGGTAGTAGAGCCAGCCCGCTGGCTATGCCTGACTATCATCCAGTTCCGCTAGCACTTTAGTGCATACATCTCTTAACGAAACTCGCCAATCCCCTCCCCTAATCCCCGCTTTGGATACGAGAAGGCTGCCATCTAATACAGAATATTCCGGCCTTCTTGCGGGCGTTGGGTATTCAGCGGAAGGTATTGGAGAAATCGAAGGCACCGCATACTTACTCGATATCTCGCCACAGGTGTCGAAAATCGCCCCGGCGAAATCATACCAACTGCAAGAGTCGCCACCGCAAAAGTGGTAAACACCATTTGCCGGTCGATTCAATGCCAGGCAAACCAGGGCAGAGGCGAGGTCGCCCGCGTAGGTAGGTGTGCCAATCTGGTCGTCGACAATCGACAGGCTTTGCCGACGGAGCCCGAGTTTCACCATTGTCTTTAAAAAGTTACTACCATATTCGCTAAACACCCAGGCGGTGCGCACAATGATGTGTCGTTGGGCTTGCGCAGCCTCTCTCTCCCCTTCCAGCTTACTCTCACCGTAAGCTCCCACCGGGTTGACTGAATCCGTCTCTTTGTAGGGCGTTCTTGATGAACCGTCGAAAACGTAATCTGTTGAAACGTGGATCAAAACTGCACCCGCAGCGTTCGAAGCCTCCGCCAGATTGCCAACAGCTTGAGCGTTCACCTTAAACGCCAACTCGACTTCTTCCTCGGCTCGATCTACAGCCGTATAAGCCGCTGCATTGATTATTACGTCGGGTGTTTGGGCGTCCACGAACCGCTTCACTAGAGATGCGTTAGTAATATCCAGTTCATTACGGCCGACAGCAATCAATTCATGATCCAAACCTGCAATTACGTCTTGCAGGCATTTGCCGAGCTGACCATTAGCCCCCGTAACCATAACCCTCATAAACCAGAGAACTCCCTAAAGCTCGGCGCCGACGCATCTTTATCCGACAACTTAATATCGAGCCCTTCCGGCCACTCGATTCCCAGGTCCGGGTCATCCCACGCAATCGACCCTTCGTCTGTGGGATCGTAATAGTCAGTGCATTTGTATTCGAAGTCGGCCATGTCACTGACGACAACAAAGCCGTGAGCGAAGCCGGGAGGTACCCAGAACTGGCGTTTATTATCTCCACTCAAGTAAACACCTTTCCACCGACCGAAGGTTGGCGAATCTCGCCTTAGATCCACAGCAACATCGAAGACTTCGCCGCTCACAACGCGTACCAGTTTCCCTTGAGGCTTTTCGATCTGAAAGTGCAGGCCTCGTAACACTCCCTGGCCAGAACGAGAATGGTTATCCTGGACAAACGGCAAGCAAATGTTCGCCTCACTCGCGTATCTTTCCGCTTGAAACGTTTCCAGAAAAAAGCCTCTATGGTCTCCAAACACCTGGGGCTCAATCACCACACAATCCTTAAGGTTCGTCGGAACAACCTTCATACCTGCTCCTCAGCCAATCTCATTAGATACTGCCCGTAACCGGTCTTGGCGAGCTGCTGCCCCTTTTCGGCAAGCCAACCCTGGCTTACCCAACCGTTCCGGAACGCAATTTCCTCAAGACAGGCAATTTTTAATCCCTGGCGATGCTCAACCGTTTGAACGAAATGCCCCGCTTCGATAAGCGAGTCGTGAGTTCCCGTATCCAACCAGGCGAACCCTCGTCCCAGCAAACTCACATTCAAATCACCCCGCCTGAGATAGGCATTATTTACATCGGTGATCTCGAGTTCGCCTCGATTTGAAGGCTGAATTTGTTTTGCGATACTCACTACATCGTTGTCGTAGAAATACAGACCTGTCACAGCGTATTGTGACTTGGGATGTTCGGGCTTTTCTTCAATCGACAGTGCCTTACCCGATCCATCGAACTCTACAACCCCGAAACGCTCTGGATCCGTCACATGATAACCAAACACCGTGGCCCCGGTTTCGCGACCAACCGCCTCACGTAACATTTGACTGAAACCATATCCATGGAAAATGTTGTCCCCCAAAATCAGACACACACTATCGTCGCCAATAAACTCTTCACCAATAATGAACGCCTGCGCCAGGCCATCCGGAGAGGGTTGTGGTGCGTAGCTAAGTTCAATACCGAATTCAGAACCATCCCCAAGCAGCTTGGAAAAACTGGGCAAATCCTCCGGGGTGGAAATTACAAGTATCTCTCTAATACCAGCCAACATCAGAACCGACAGAGGATAGTAAATCATCGGCTTATCATAGACTGGCAGCAACTGTTTAGAGACTCCACGAGTGATAGGATGCAGCCGGGTTCCAGAACCGCCGGCTAGAATAATACCCTTCATGCGTTTTCTCCCAGACGATCCAATCGATACTCTCCACTCAACACTCGCTGCCACCACTCAGGGTTATCCAGGTACCACCGGACAGTTTTACGAATGCCCGTATCAAAAGACTCTTGCGGTAACCAACCCAGCTCGCGTTCAATCTTACTGGCGTCTATTGCATACCGTACGTCGTGTCCGGGCCTGTCCTTTACAAACGTAATTAACTCTCGGTAGTGGGCCACCTCAGAAGCAGGCTGCCATTTCAAGTGCGGATAGGTGCCAGGTGGAGACATTTCCTGCAACAGATCACATATGGTTTCCACCACCTCCAGATTTTTCTTCTCGTTGTGGCCACCAATATTGTAGGTCTCTCCTACCCGACCCTCGGTAGCCACGCGCAGCAACGCACGCGCATGATCTTCCACATACAGCCAATCACGAATCTGAGAGCCATCGCCATATACCGGCAAAGGTTTGCCCGATAAGGCATTCAAAATCATGTGCGGTACGAGTTTTTCAGGAAAGTGATACGGCCCATAATTATTGGAGCAGTTGGTGATCACAACCGGTAGACCATAGGTTCTATGCCAGGCCCGCACCAAATGATCGGAACTGGCTTTAGAGGCCGAATACGGCGAACTCGGCGCATAGGCCGTTGTTTCGGTGAACAGGTCGGAAGTACCTTCCAGATCTCCATAAACCTCGTCTGTCGAAATATGGTGAAACCGGAAGATTGATTGTTCCGATTCATCTAGACTCAGCCAATACCGACGAGCTGCTTCTAACAGCCTATAAGTCCCTACAATGTTGGTTTGAATAAAATCTGATGGGCCATCGATCGAGCGATCAACATGACTTTCCGCCGCCAAATGCATAATGTGGGTTGGCTGAAACTCAGAGAACACGCGATCCAATGCCGAAGCATCGGAAATATCTGCCTGAAAGAAGTGGTAACGAGGAGATCCAGAGACCCCCTTAACCGATTCCAGATTGCCCGCATAGGTCAGCTTGTCCAGGTTAGCTACGCTGCACCCAGACATCCGGGCGATATTTCTAACCACGGCTGACCCAATGAATCCGGCACCACCTGTAACCAGAATTCGCATCACTTCGTCCCCGCAAATGGCCCAAGCCAATAACCCCGGTACATTCCGATCTTCCTTTTTAATCGAACTGACAACTTACGCTCACGCTGCCCCAACTTATAGGCTATCAACTTAAGGGCGTTGCGCAGTATGGCCCCAGGCCACAAATAGATTCTCCTAATGCCTAAAAACCCAAGCTCAGATTTCACATACTTCAAGCCTTCACCGCCGGCACCTCCGAACTCCTGACGTATCCATGGCTCCCGGGCATGAAACACGCCCATATCGAAATACCGTCGGAACTCTTCGGAAATAGAATAATTATGAGAGTGACGACAGCTGGCGTCTCCGGCATACGCAACCTTAAAGCCGGCGAGTAACATCCTTGCAGCTACATACATGTCTTCAGCAAAAATAACATGATCAGGGAATCCTCCGACCTCTTGCAATGCCTCCCGACGATACGCAGCGAATGAATTAGATATAAAGGCGGCCTTAATACCTAAAGCCGGTATGTCATCCTTAGATTTGACCCGTGGAACCGGAGGATAGTTAAAAAACCTAGCATGTTGCGCCAAAGGATTTGCGTCGTAGTGGGGTAGCTGACGACCACAAACTGCACCAACGTTGCTGTCCGTGAACGGTGTCAGAATATTTCGAATGGCATCTCTATCCTCAAGATAAGCGTCTTGAGTAAGAAACACATAAACATCATAGTCGGGAAAATCATCCACCATCTTCTGACGCGTACCGCCGTGGTTAAATTCTGACCCGGGAATAACAACAAGTTGCTTTACTTCCCCGGATAAATGTCGACGTTTCGCCAAATCTGCAGTCCCGTCAGACGAGCTAGAGTCGACGATAAACAGGTCAAATTGGGTGGTTTGACATTGCATGCTGTCAAGCAGCCGCTCTAAGTCGTGCCTCCCATTGAACGTAGGCACGATACACGCAACGCGTAACTTGGTAACATTCTCGTTAATCATCAATTCTTAACTCCATTCCTCAGGACATTCTTTCTTCCAATCTTCAAATGCGGCACGCAAAGAATATTTATAGGAATACCCTTTATTCAAAAGATACTGGGGTCGTATATTGTTTGATCGCACCAATTTTCTAATTCTCACCGGACTGAAAGGATGACTTATATTCAAAGGTTTGGCGAAGAATTCAATGAAATATGAACAGGTTAAAAGCAGCCTGTACGATATATTAGGGACCCAACGTTTAACGCCAGCGACATTACAAATAGTATTAACATACTCTTCTATAGATGGACCCGGGTTCATGCTCATATTAAACAGGCTTATTTTTTCGCCATGCTTATCCTGGTTCTCCAGAACCCAGTAAATAGCCCTACAAAGTTCTTTAACGTACGTACCGGCTTTCCTTGTGTTTCGGTTGCCCATATAAAAAAAGTAGCGTCCAAGAACAGCTTTGATCAGCCGAGATACGTTACCGCCTTCGCCAGGACCAAATACTACACCTGGGCGAACAATCACCAGACGACGATTAACTTCGTCCCTGGCCTGCCAGGTTTGATGTATTTTTTCGGCGACCAGCTTCGACCCGCCGTAAGCAGTTACAGGAACCGGCAACGACGCTTCTGTTTTTACCTGTTCACTCGGTCCATAAGGAGAGATAGAGCTGGTGAACACTAACCTGTTACAGTTCACCTTTTCTGCAAAAGCGCACACATTCTCGGCACCTAGCAAGTTGGTCTCGTAATATTCAAGGTCTTCGTGACCAGGCTCTCGATGAATTGCTGCAAAGTTTGCAATCAGTGCTACGCTCTCCAACGGATGCCAATCTACTTCTTCACGTACATCACCAGCTCTATATTCAATACGCGGATCACAGTCAAAAAGACGCATTCTAAATTCACTGTGCTTTTCTTCAATAGATTCACTATCAACGATGTAGACCTTACCTATAGAGCTGTCTTCTAAAATATATTTAGCAAAATACAAACCTATAAATCCAGCACCACCAAATATAACGACACTATTCAAACCTAAACCTCCCTAAAACCGGGCTTTTTAAATCACTATTATTTCGAAAGGACAATCAAGAATTGAAGGTTTTTCGGATACTAAGAACTTGAGCAAAAATACCATTACGGGAACCGACTAATGTCAAATGAACCTTACTCGTTTGGAATTGGTCGAAACCTGCGCTTGAATATTTTTACTAAAAATATCGTCGTGAAAAACGAAACCAATATATAAACACCAAGAGCACTCTGAATTAAATTTACTACGGGAGCAAAAAAAACCACTGCTGACATGTAAGCGTAAAGCGGGAGATACTCTATATTACCACTACAAAATTTATAGTAGCAGACGGTCATAGCTCTCCCCCAAAGGGCTAAAAATAGAAAAGCAAAGAAACCAAAATCTACCCATAGCGGGCCTAGGATTGTTGTATAAATCCCAGAGCGAGGCGAAGCTGACTCCAAAAAATCAGGTCCAACAGAAACTCCGAAAAACTTCGCTATTACGCTAAACGTGTATATTCCAAACTTATGATCGTACTGCTCAAAATTATCAAACAAAAACGAAAACTCTAAAGCCCCGTGAAGATAATATTGTGCAAAATTTATTACTACAAAGTAGAATACCGAAAAAATACCTCCATCTTCGGCCAACTTCTCTCCGAAGCTACTAGGAACTAATGTGAATGCATAATTACTGTGAAAAGCGCTATACAAAGGAGAGATTCCATGCGCCTCAAGCCTATTCAACAAAATCATACCCGAAACGTAGAATAGAGTAATGCCAACAGCTGAAAGCAGTGCCACCGATAGCATTTTTACCTTAAAAACAAACCTAGTATAAAAAAACAAGATAAACAAGGTAACAAGCACGATACCGCGACTTCCTATAAACAAAATCTCAACTGCGGGAACAAAAAACAGTATGATTACAAATAACTTTGACAGGCCCTTTAAATTAAGCACTGTTACAAAGGCAGGCAAGCTTAAGCATAAGGCATAAAATGGCCCCGCAAGAATTCCAAATATCGAAGTTGACTCTAGCGAATATCGTCTTTCCGCAGCGCTACCATATGAAAGAACGTCCCGAACGAGAACCTTGTCCACAAACTTGAAAAACACGCTCAAAACGGCTAATAGAAGAAGAATTTTAAACGCCGCCCTTAAGCTTCGAAGGTACGAATCGGTTAACTCAACCTTGACTGGCCTCGCGCTTGGTGGGACAAATATTCTGCAAGACATCCATCCGATTATCAAGGAAAGCTGCCCTATTAAAAGTAAAAGAATGGCTTCCACCGAGGGAGAGTATTTTACTTCCACTGGAGAAACTAACCACACGGTTAAATAAAAAAATATAGATCCAAAAATAACACTAAATGGTGTCATTACTTCCTTTATCTCCCAACACGCGGAGCAAAGCATGAGCTAACCTTGAAACATTAGCCGCTCGCAGGCATTTTGGATCGGATACTGGCTCACTCACTTCTCCTGGCATAGCATGCTCCAAGAGGTATTTGGCCACTTTAAAAGACACATTGTTATCTGACTGGTATTCCGAGACTCCAGAGATGTCCGTTTCAGAAAGGGAATCAATATTACTTTTTATTACGCTGAAATCTCTGAACGGTGTGTCACCGATTATGTAAACAGACTTACCGGCCAATAGCCGCTCTATTTGAATAGTACCGGTGACAGTAGCAACGAGATCACACATTTCAGAAATGTCAGCCATAGGTACAGCGCGATCTAGAAAGTAGACGTTCCCTCTTGAGTAAAGATTACTGATTTCCAACCTATTCATTTCAAAATACGGTTTTGGATTAGCCTTCAACAACAATACCCAGTCACTGGGCAAAGCCCGCGCAAGTTTTTCTATTATGGCTAATTGTTTATTATTCGGAGCCCCCCACACCTCAAGATTAAATTCCGGCTGCATTTGAAGCGGATACAAAAGAACTTTCTTGTTTATTTTACGAAGTCCATCTAAATCGACTCTGCACTTGTCCCACAATCGTAACTGGGAGATCACCTTTTTCTTTTCAACAAAGTTTTCTAATGGATTTTGTGTATTGAATGATTCTCCCGATAAATATCCCAATAACACCTTTAGAGTATCGAGCTTTTTTAAAAGCGCCTTCTTGAGCCTCGAAATTTTTTTAGTATTTTTTCCCATATAATCGGGAACCGGTCTATTTGTTTCGTAATACTTCAGATAATCCCACACCTGAGAATCAGAAACATCCTGAAGCTTTACGGGATTCCATCGATCGTATTCGAATATACTAATACATCCATTAGGGAACCGTGCGCTTTCTATATCGTAAAAGGGGATGCTGAGCTGTTTCGCTATTAAACATGCGTAATGAGCATAGAAAGTCCCAAGCTCTCCAATTATGAAATCGGGTTTCTCTTGAGCTATAGCCTGCTCAATCATTTTTCTGTAGTACGGGTAGTACCACGGTTCTCGGTTAAAATGGATCGAAAACCTATCGCTTGAAATGACTTTTTCATCTAATCTATCAAATTTTAGATTTTCTATGGTTTCTATTTTTGGAAAACCTAGCTCATACAGCGCCCCTCGCTTTGGTCTATAAAACGGATTCATTATTAACCAACTCAAAACGAGTTCAGGTTTCAAGTCGGATAGTTCGTGTGCGAGACTTTCAAATAGCTTAGTCTTAGATCTTACTTCAACAAACATTAGTTTCATTATCGGAGCCTATTAAGCATGGCAAACTTTATGAAAAGCGAGCACGTTTCTCTTAGTTAGCAGTGTAACGTGAAATTTTCCGCAGAAAACGGAATTAAGGTGCGGGGAGGTAGTGTCTTTTGAAGCTCAAAAGAGATCGGTCAGGTTTTCTTTGACCCAAAGTGGCCCGTTGCTTCCAAGACCTCTCTGACTACAGGAGTATATGCTCTTATTTTCTTGGATACTTGAGTTCCGATCACCCAGTCTCTATTTTTTGGCGGTAAGCCATAACCTGGCCTTACACTTCTAATGCAATCAGCGCTAACTATTTCACCTTTGTTCATGTCCTTGACAAAATATAAAGAGCGCCTGAACTGCACATTTCCTTGTTCACTAGATTTTTGACCATAATCCACATTTCCCAATGCCTTCCAAGCAGTCTTGCTATCTCGACAAAGGGCTGCAAGATCGGCCGGCTCTAGAGAGAAACTGTCATCAGGACCACCACCATTCCTGTCTAGTGTAAAATGCTTTTCAATCAGCGAAGCACCCAGAACAACACTTGCGATGGCCGTAGTATTATCAATAGTGTGATCAGACAAGCCGGTTACCAGGCCAAAGCGCTCGATCATATCCGGAATGGTTCGAAGGTTGTAATCTTCCGCAGGTGCCGGATACCCACTTACACAATGTAATATTGCCAATTGCTGGCAGCCGCCGTCGCGCGCTGCAGCGATCGCTTCTGCTATCTCTTCCGCATTGGCCATACCGGTTGATATAATCATGGGTTTTCCGGTGGATGCAACGTAACGGATCAGGGGCAAGTCAACAGCCTCAAATGAGGCTATCTTGTAGGCCGGTGCATTCAAATCTTCGAGCAAATCCACAGCGGTATTGTCAAAGGGTGAGCTAAAAATCGGAATACCCACCTGGCGTGCATGCTCAAACAGGGGCTTGTGCCACTCCCATGGCATATGGGCCTCTTCGTACAACTCATAGAGTGTGCGGCCATCCCACAGCCCCCCCTTGATTCGAAACTCATCTGCATCAGAATCAAGCGTGATTGTATCGGGCCGATAGGTTTGAAGTTTTACGGCATCTGCCCCTGTTTTTTTTGCTTCCTCAATGATTCGCATCGCCGTCTCAAGCTTCCCGTTATGGTTTGCTGAGAGTTCTGCAATGATGTAGGGAGGATGATTCCGCCCAATCTTACGGCCAGCAATGGAAATTTCCTGAGTCATATTCAGCTCCCTACCATACGAATAAGTTTTTCTTGCATTTTGGGACGTTGGTCGGCCCACTCTTCCGCCAAGAGGCCAAGGCGGTAGATATCAACGTACTTGCCGCTTCGCTGGTATTGATCTCTCAGGATACCCTCCACTTTGAACCCGAATTTTTCATGAAGCTTGATTACAGGTGTGTTGAATGCAAGCACTTCACAGCAGAGTTTATGAAGCTTTAGTTCATCAAAAGCATGATTCAACGCCAGTAACTCCATTCGACTACCCGTACCCTTCGGCGCTGCCGGTGAAGCGTAAAACGCCCAGAATGAATTGGCATTGGAATGGTCGATGCCAGTAAAACCCACAACGCCCAATGGTTGCCCGTTCTGTTCGTAGATGAAATATCTCTGGGTGTCAGACGCCTGAACCTTGGCCCACCACGCCCGATGTTCCGCCAGTGTTATTTCGTGAGTTGTATACATGTTGTCTCGGACGGAGGGTTCATTACGCCACGAAAGCATTAACTCCAGTTCAGTTTCCTGTATCGACCTGAGAGCGCCAAATTGGGCCGGTAGTTCAGTCATTGTCTTACGCCCTTATTACTCGGTTCTTAGATGATTTACTACTCGCACACACCCCAGCCCATCGACCAGGGAAGCACCTGCATTGCTCATAGCGAATAAATTCGCCGCGAATTGTTCATCCGCCAATACGTGTTGGACAGCAGTTTTCAGATCACTGTTGTCTTGGATTACCGCGGCGGCTCCTTGCCTGGAAATAGCTTCTGCGGCGTCTTTCTGGTTTTCGGCTAATACCATTGTCATGGTTGGCAACCCCAAACAACAGCGCTCCCAAGAGGTACTGCCCGCTGCGCCAATACAGAGGTCCGCAAGAAACATGCGTTCTGCCATGTCACTCACGTTCACACTCACGGATATCCTGAAAGGTAACACCTCCGCTTGTCGGCGAACCTCATCCAACGCGGGTGCTGATGCTCCCATCACTACATCCAGTTCGGTTTCCGGTGGTAATTGGCTTTTCGATAACACATCCAACACCTGACCTGTCACATTATCCCGATCGACACCGCCCAGTGTAATCAGGATGCGTTTAAGCTCGGGCGTGCGTCTACGCTCAAGACTGCGTTCCCGGAACTCGGCAAACTCAGGCCGTAGCAGCGCGTAGTGGGGACCAATAAGGCGGATGCAGGTTTCCGGGACCAGTCCGTCGTAGTCCTCAGCCTTTCTACCGAGATTCTGATCTAGCAGCAGCTTACATTCGTGCGGCCTGTCAGCAATGTCATCGATAACCATTACATCTTTTACTCGCCTGGAAACCCTGCGTTCCCAGCGCGCATCCAGAGCGTAATGATCCACTACCAGCCAATCGATGATTGGGCCGTTAAGGGCCTCAAGAGTTTGTTCAGCATCCTGCTGCCAAGTCACTCCCAGCCAGTCTGCGTGCGCCAGCGCAGAATCACCCTCGCTATCTATGTTCCGCTCACCCCAGTCTGCCTGGCTAAGAAGACTCAGCTGAAATCCGCGTTCTGCGATCAGTGTCCCAAGGTTTCCCGAATGATTCCGACAAATAAAGGTGCACTCATGCCCCTGACTGCGCAATGCTTCTGCCAGCGTCAGACACCGCATTGCGTGGCCGGTGCCCATTTGAATGGAGGCATCTACTCGAAAGGCGATGTGCATTAGTCGGCGCCCTGCCCCTGCATGGCCCTGAATAGCCATTCTGCGCGCACCCAATCCTCAGGTGTATCGATATCCTGAACTCGATGTCTCGGCAAGGTTACTGGCACGGCATCTTCCGAGAAGATGGGCTTTTCGTCCTTCCAGGCTTGTGCAACGCCCCAGTAGAACTGGCCGGCATCGTGCCAGGCTTCTTCCAGATCCTGGGATCGAGTCTGGAAATGTTCGGGATTGAACATCGCCACTCGCCCCTTGCTCGTGATGCGAATGGCTCGCTGAATTGGAAAGGCGTAACTGGTTACGGAGAAGGCATAGCTGCAGGCTTCGCTTTGCAGCATTTGTTGACCGCTCTTCAAATCCTCCGGGGAGACAAAGGGAGCGGTAGCATAGAGGCAGCACGCCTCGGATACCGTACTGCCATTATCGCTCAGCCATTCAACAGCATGGCGGATAACGGGTAGGGTCCCAGTGTAATCATCCGATAGGCTGGGTGGGCGCATAAAAGGGATTTCCGCGCCGAATTGCCTGGCAACTTCGGCGATTTCTGGGTCATCCGTGGACACGACGATACGGTCAAAACAACCACTTTTGCGGGCAGCCTCGATAGACCACGCAATCATCGGTTTGCCACAGAACTCTTTGATATTTTTGCGTGGAATGCGCTTGCTGCCGCCACGGGCGGGGATAATGGCTGCAGTGCTCATTGTCAGCCCCCCGCCAGCGCCTTGCGGAGCACCGCAACCACTTCGTCCTGCTGCTCTTCCGTCAGGCCCTGGAACATCGGCAGGCTGATTGCCTCCCGGTAATAGGCCATGGACTGCGGGAAGGTCTCTGCCTCAAAGCCCATATCGCGATAATGAGGTTGGGTGTGCACCGGAATGTAGTGCAGATTTACCCCGATGCCTTGCTCGCGCAGAGACTCAAACACTTCCCTGTGGCTCTTGGTAATGTTGTCCAGCTTAAGGCGAATAACGTAAAGATGCAGGCCGGAATAACTGTCCGGGTGCTGCCACGGCAAGACGATGGGTAGATCCGTCAGCAGCTGATCATAACGCTTCGCTAACTCGTGCCTGCGGGCGACAAAGGCATCCAGTCGTTCCATCTGGCTTACACCGAGCGCTGCCTGTAGTTCGGTCATCCGGTAGTTGAAGCCCAGATCCACCTGTTGGTAATACCAGGGTCCATCCGGCTCTTGAGTCATCAATGCCGGGTCTCGGGTAATGCCGTGGCTACGAAGGAGGTTCATTTTTTCTGCCAGACCATCGTCGTTGGTGACAGCCATGCCGCCTTCGGCCGTGGTGATAATTTTTACCGGGTGAAAACTGAATACGGTTATGTCGCTGTAACGGCTGTTGCCGATAAATTCGCCCTGATACTTCCCGCCAATCGCATGGGAAGCATCTTCAATGACTTTAAAACCATATTCCTTTGCCAGGGCGGCAATCGCTTCTATATCACAAGGCTGGCCAGACAAATGAACTGCTACCACCACCTTGGGCAGACGGTTTTCATGCTTGGCCTGCTCAAGCTTTGCTTTCAAAGCCACCGGGCACAGATTGTAGGTTTTCGGATCGATATCGACAAAATCAACCTGCGCACCGCAATACAACCCACAGTTGGCCGAGGCCACGAAGGTGACCGGCGTTGTCCATAACCAGTCGCCCTGCCCCAACCCGAGTGCGAGGCAGGCAATATGCAATGCAGACGTAGCACTATTTACGGCCAGGGCGTGGTTGGCGCCCACGTGATTGGCAACGGCTTCCTCAAACTTTGGCACCATGGGCCCTTGAGTCAGGAAATCTGACCTCAAGACCCCCAGAACCGCATCGATGTCTGCCTGGTTAATATCCTGCTTACCGTAAGGAATCATAATCAGATTTTGCCAATCTCGTTGAAATGCCGGTCAATCCAGACTTTCAGGTCTTCATCGGCCATCCATTCGGTGTTGTTGTCGCTGGAGTAAACGAAGCCTTCGGGAACGAGCTTACCATCCTTGATTCGCTCCTGACTTGTTCCCCAATTATTGATGTTCGGCAGAATCTTGAAGTGTTCCGGGTATTCGTAAGTAAAGTATGAATCTTCTGCGCCGATCATCTGCTCGTGCAATTTTTCGCCCGGCCGAATGCCCACCACTTCTTGCTCAGCCTCTGGCGCAACAACGCGTGCCAGGTCCGTCACGTTCATGGAAGGGATTTTCTTGACGTAGATTTCACCGCCAACCATGTCTTCAAACGCGTGCCATACCAGCTCCACGCCCTGCTCCAGGCTGATCATGAAGCGAGTCATTCGCGGATCGGTGATGGGAAGTACGCCTTTATCCTTGATTGACATAAAGAACGGAATTACCGAGCCGCGGGAACCCATCACATTGCCGTAGCGAACCACTGAGAACTTGGTTTGATGGCCACCGGCGTATGAATTGCCTGCCACAAACAGCTTATCCGAAGCCAGCTTGGTGGCACCGTACAGATTGATGGGGCTGCTGGCCTTATCCGTAGACAGAGCAACCACCCCTTTGATGCCTTTATCGATAGCTGCATCGATGAGGTTCATGGCGCCGTGAATGTTGGTTTTTACACATTCAAACGGGTTGTATTCGGCGGTGGGTACGATTTTGGTAGCCGCAGCGTGAACCACGTAATCCACACCATCCAGCGCGCGGTAGAGGCGGTCTCTGTCGCGTACATCGCCAATAAAGAAGCGCAGACGATCATCGTCCTGAAACAGTTTGGCCATTTCCCACTGTTTCATTTCATCTCGAGAAAACACGATGATTTTCTTAGGGTTGTACTTTTCCAGGGTCATCGGAATGAATTTATGGCCGAAAGAGCCGGTGCCGCCAGTAACGAGGATGGTGGAGTTTTCGAGCATAGTCACTTTCTCTGGGTTTTACTGTAAAGGTGAATGGTATCACCGCCAGTCAGCGGGTGTTAATCGGTAGAATTGCAGGGTTTTCCAGGCCATTATGAAAACGAAGGCTGATATCAGCCCAAAGGGGACTGCCAATTCTGCAAAAACAGGCGCAAAAAAGGCAGTGCTGGCCAAGAACACCAGAAGGCCGGCAATGTGCGATACAATCAATGGCTTGTCATTGCCTCTGGCATACAACCCGTAGTGAGGGATCATTCCCACTACAAAGAGCCCGGTTGCAAGCAGTAGCCAGCCGAACAACTCGATTTTTTCAAGATAGAGCGGCTTATCAAGCCACTGCAGCAAGGGCATGATCGCCAGCCATGCACAGGCGGAGAAAAAAGCAGTCAGGACGACAGTTTGCCAGGCCAGCTGTCGGAATTTCTTTCGAAATTCTCCAGCATTATTGTTTGCGTGGGCAGAAATCATGGCTGGGTAAAGAAAGGTGAATACCCCCGCATCCATAAAGCCCAGCAACGCCATACACATTCCAATAAACAGTACGTATGCGCCCAGCACATCAAGCCCAGCCAACGCTTCAAACCAATACCTGTCGACTGTGTAGATACCACGTAGAGCAAGTGTGGCAATCAACATGGGTAGAGCAATCTTCAGGCCTTTTCTGAGCCAATCCCAATCGACAGCCTTGAGCCAGCCACCCATCGGTATCTGCCAAAGAACTGCAATCCCAATAAGTAACCCGATGCTGCTGCCTGCAATCCAACCGGTCAACACGGTTGTCAGCTGTTGGCTGGATTTATTGAGGTACATGATAGCCACCACCGCCAAGCACCAGGCACCAGCTCTGAAAAAAAGCACCCAGCTCGCAACCAGTTGCCTTTGAAGGGCAACCAGAATCCGGTTCAGCTCTTGCGTTATATGTTCCAGAACCAGCAACACCAGAAACCAAGGTAGCAGCCACCAGGGGAGCAAATTTAGGCCAAACAGTCCTATGGTAAGTGGTAAAAAGACCGCATACAGAATCAGATTCAGGGCAGCCTGGCTCTTCAGCAGCTGACCACGCTTTTCAGGGCACGCTTTCAGAATTTCCCGTGTTGTGAAGATGTAGAAATCAAAGCCGACAAAATAGAGCGCATAACTGATAGTAACGGTAAGCAAACCGTACAATCCGAGCTCTGCGGGCTCCAGAAACCTCGCCAGCATGAAGATCAGCAAGAACTTGCTGACTAACGTTGTGCCCCGAAGCCCGAGGTTAGTGAGCCGTATCAGAACCTGTTTCATTCAGCGTCAGGACTTGAGGTTCCATTGTTCTTGGGGCTGGCGTCGCGACCACTTCCGATAAACGCCTTTATGAAAACAATGAAAACACCGAGCATACCACCCAGGAGCGTTGCAATTACGCAGATGAGCGCTCGCTTGGGCTCCGCCTTTTCCTCGGCTACAACAGCCGGGTCCACCGTTTTAAATACATACTCTTTCTGAGCATTGGCAAGCATTACCGTGCGGGTTTCATTCTCGATCAGCTGATAGAACACCTGCTGCATCCCTGCAATATTGGTCTCATCCAACTTTTGCTCAAGATAAGCTATGCGTGCCTCGGCCTCGTCAACGTCTGCCTTTCGCATGTACTCATTAATGTCCTGGACCAGCTTTTCAGCCCACTGCTTCGCCAGAACCGGGGAAAAGTGTTTGACGCTGACAGTAATCATGCCTGTATCTTTGGCTTCGCTGACGCTGAAGTGCTCCTCTCTGAATGCTTCTACCATGTCCCAATCAGTGGGTTTATAGGTTTCGCCATCGCTGTCGAGAAGCCACTCGCCTGTGCCAGGGTTGTACTTATCCCGGTCGTACGCCCACTCTTCACTCTTCTTATTCCAGCCTTCAACTGCCATCAAAGGTATTTCCATATCATGGCGATGGAAAAATTTCGTCAGGAAAGCCCGGGATTGAAGGACCTCTTTGGCAATAACGGTCTGGTTGGAGCCGCCACCGCCAAGGTTAATACCGGCAAGACTGGCTAGCCCCCCAAACTGACTGGCTAGCCCGCTTAGGCCGCCGCCCTCTTCCTGAGCCGGGGCAACCAGCACGCTGGATTGGTAAATATTGGGCTTATACAGTGCATAGCCAACGCCCATGGCTGCGAACACCACCGTTGTCAGGACAATGATCCATTTTCCTCGCCAAAGTGTCGCAAACAACTCACGAAGATCAATCTCATCATCCGGATAGTAGGTCTGTTGCGGGATTGTCTCGTTCATCAGAGGTTACCTACTGCTGCCGCGCCCAGCGCGATCTGGTAAACGATCTGGCTCACATTGGTCCAAAGCTCAAGTTGGTTCAGACGGTCTACGTCGATCGGCATAATGATGGTATCCCCCGGCTGCAACTGTTGGCTACGGCCACCAAACCAGCGGCTACGTTCAGGCAACATGACGGAGCCGTCGGCTTTTACCACGTACACCCTGTCTTCATCTGCTTGCCTGGTAGGGCCACCAGAGCGCTCAAGGTAGTCGTCCACTGTCAGACCTGACTGGTGGAGATGACTGGTTGGAAACTGCACCTCTCCGAAGACCGTTACCGATTGGGGAATGGTTGGTACTGTCAGAGTGTCACCGTCCTGCAACCGAATGGCTTGGTAGTCTGGATCATTCAAAACGCTGGCAAGGTTAACAACCAGCCTGCCTACCGGTTCACTGCCCTGCACTTCGTCAAGCAAATCCTTTACTTCCCGAGTTCTATCAGCACTCTGGGCGGAGAAGCTATCACTCTCCAGCTGGACACCAAGCAGGTCACTCTGCAGCCTCTCTTCTGCTTCTCTGAGTCTCTGGGCCTCGAGCTGACGGAGCTTTTCTCGTGAGAATACTGCACCTCTGGGGAAGGCATTGGAGGTAAGCCCTCCAGCCCTTTCCAATACGTCTCTCAAGGTTTCGCCATCCCGGAAGGTGTATTGGCCGGGGTAACGAACTTCGCCTTTCAGTTCAACGGTTCGGGTTTTGGCAAAGTCCGGGATGGATTTGATCAGGATTCTGTCCCGGCTTTCCAACTGCAACGAGGTGTTGCCGGCCATGACGTCAGCGAGATTGATGTTGAGTATCCTCGTCTGACCTACGCCGTTCTCGTCGGTGGTGTAGCGAGCTACTTCCGCCTCGTACAGAGAAGCCGAATCTTTGAGCCCGCCGGCCACAAACACAGCGTCTGAAATATTGCGAGTGGCCGGCATAGGATATTCACCGGGGTAACGAACCGGACCGCTGATACGGATCGTCTGCTGGGGGTCTTCTGGGCTAGCCTGGGCTTTCAGGCGCTGCAGCACTGGCGTGAAGAGGCTCTCGCGGGTGAAATTCCGCCCTTCTTCTCCGCCGTTCACCTTGCCGGCATCCGAGAAAATAAGGATGCGGTCTTTTTCTTCCAGCAGAAGGTCTTCTTTTCCGCCTTTCTGACGCAACGCCTCCCTCAACCGGAGGTTCATCACGGATATGGTGTCTGTTTGCTGATCGGTTCTTACAATCGCTGCATAGCGTTTGTCCGCTGTCGGCATCAGATCGGCATCCAGGTTTTGGAGGAGGGAGCTCACTCTCATTCCCGGCATCCAGGCGAACTTACCGGTGCGGACAGCAGCACCTTTCACTTCAACATATTGGCCGGTGATGTCCGAGATCGAGGGAATTTCAACTTTGTCCCCGGCTTTGATGCGGGCCTGCCGGCCTTTCGGAGCGGTATAGTCGGCTTCGGCAATGATACGTAAGAAATCTTCGTTGGTACGCTCGATATTGATGCGCTGGGGATACGCCTGGGCAGTCAATCCGCCAGCCATTTCTACCAACTCAGCCAGGGTGTTCTCACGTTTCAACTCGTAGAGGGCCGGGCGATAGACTTCACCATCTATGCCAGCGCGTTTACCCACAGACGGTATAAAAATAACGTCGCCCGGCTGTAAACGGTTATCACCCGAACTGTCACCTGCCATAAGCAGATCATATAGGTCCAGCGTGCCTACGAGCTTGCCGTCACGTTTGTGCTGGACAGTACGGAGAGACCCGGTTTGCTTGATGCCACCAGAAACATACAGCGCATTAGTAATGGTCGATAACGAGCTAACGCTGTAGGAGCCGGGATTTCGGGACTCCCCCAACACGAACACACGCATGCTGCGAAGTTCACCTAGCGAAACGCTCGCGTCTACGCCAATGTACTGCTGGGAAACCCGCTTTTTGATTTGCTGCCTGGCTTCATCAAAGCTCAGGCCAGCTATGTTCATTGGGCCAGACTCCGGAAAGCTGATAGAACCATCACGGCTGATCGGCAACTCAAGATTCTGGTTTTCTTTACCCCAAAGTTGAATCCGTAATACGTCGCCTGGCCCAAGAGTATAGTCCGAGGGTACAGGGATCTCAGTTACAGGCGCGAAGGTAGTGGGGTTACCGGCAAATAGGTCGTAGCCGTAAGGTCTTAGGCCATCGTTCTTCTGGGCCTGTTCATCTTCTTTTTGCTTTTCCGCCTGGACTCTCTCGCGCTCCTTGTCGGCAACATCGGAGACTGGCTCAACCACCTCTACCCTCTGGGGGCGCTGCGCTTGACTGCCGATACCAGTCAGGCTGTCAAGATCTACCCCATACTGGCGGGCCAGTGATTCCTGCTGAGCTCTGGGTAACTGCTTGAATTGCTCGATCTGGGCGGGGGATATCGATTGCCCGTAGCTGGTAAGCGGTAGCGAAAGAAGAAGGGCAATAAAAAGTTTTTTAGCCGTCACTGTTTAAATCCAAGCCTATAGAATTTGAATTAGAAGCGGTATTTCCAGGACGCAGAGAGAGACCAACGGTCCTTCTCACCACCCAGGAGCAGAATTTCTTTATCGGTTAGCTGAAGGTTGAGATCCAGCCATCCGCCAAGCAAATCGTTACCGTATCCAAGATTTGCGATAGCCACCTTCTGGGCGCCATCCGGAACGTTGTAAAAAACCTCATCATCAGGCTGGGTAACACGGTTGCCACCATCTTTGTTCAGGTTGGCATAGGTCAGTGTAGCTGTCAGGTTGCTGCCGTCCGGCAAAAAATTTAGTAACCCAAGGGACAACGCTTCGGAATCTGCATCGAAGGTGGAGCCAATTGTTCTGCCGTAGTACTGGTAGCCTGTGGTGTAATTGCCATGGTCGTAGGCATAGTTAGGCCTCGGATCACCAATGAGATCCTCTGCTAGCGTGTTAGTGAATTCAACGAACCACTGCTGATCTGACCTCAGAAGCTGAGTTGTCCAGTCAATGCCAAAGAGCCATGATTTCCGAGAGGGTAGGTAACCGGCTTCATCCTCCCCCATCATCTGGGCGTAAAGCCCCATGGTGTGCTCCCCCAGACGGAATCCGTAACGAACATCAACGGTGGCTATCTGGTTGCTTACATCGTCCTCGCGAGTCTCACCTTCATCTACTTCAATATTATCTTTGCCGATTAAAGCATCCCATACCGTAGAAAAGCCCTCTGGCCTTCCTTCTCCACCGAACATAATGATTCGAGAAAGACCAATCTCAAGTCGTTCAACTGGTACAAAGCTTACCCTCATGCCCAGAATTTTTGCATCGGGGATGGCGCGCTCTTCTTCCAATTGCCCAAGAAACACATTCAACTTCCATGGGCCGATCCATGAGAGCAGGTCCGATTCCGGTGCCAGGCTGTTTTTTCTGTCAATCCATACGGCTGGAATGGGCCTGGCGTTGTTAGAGAGAATCATGGTGGATTGCCAGCCCGGGCCCCACCACCGGTCGATAGCCCCAACACCGAGCACCCAGTTCCCTGCTGTTGCGGCAACGTAAGAGCCATCAAGCCTGAACTCCTTGCCATCGCCAGGATCTGCAACTGCCGATGGTGAAATCCCTGCTGCCCAGGCTTCGCCCTGCCATTGAAGCGTTGCGGTAAGCTGGCCTTCCTCCCGGGGCAGATCGTGGAAGCCACGGAGGAAGGCTGGATCGTTGGCGCCCTCAAGCTTCACTTCTCCACGGAAACCAGTTTCCGCCTGCTGCTCTCTCTCAAACCCCAGATAGGCGCGCTGAGTGGCCACCGAGCTGTCACTGCTTTCATGCATCCCCTGCTCCAAATCTGCCCAATTGATTGGCCAGGTGGTTGTGGATGCATCGAGGTGACCACGGTCGGAAAGTTTCTGGATGGAGTGGCGCGCCCGCGCGTCTCCGGGCCCAAGCCAGGGGGCGGCAAAAGCTTGCAACGGGGCTGCCAGAAACACACCCGCAGACAGTATTGTTATTACACGTCGCATTGATTCAAGCCGAAAAGGTCTGTTTAGTAGATGTCTTTAGAGATTAGTGTCAGCGGCGTTTTGATGAGAATCTTGACGTCCAGCCACAAGCTCCAGTGGTTGATGTAATCAAGGTCGAGCTCTACCCGCTTCTGCATCTTGTCGATGGTTTCTGTTTCTCCACGGTACCCGCTTATCTGAGCCAACCCGGTTATTCCCGGCTTGATGCGGTGCCGCGCCATGTAGGCAATTATTTTATCGGAATAGTAGTCATTATGGGCAATAGCATGCGGCCTGGGGCCGACGAGGGACATATCCCCTTTAAGCACATTGAAAAGCTGCGGCAGCTCATCGATTGAGGAGCGGCGCAGGAATCTTCCAACCGGCGTTACCCGGGGATCGTCCTTGCTAGCCTGCTTAACTTTCTGGTCGTCATGCATACGCATTGAACGAAATTTAAGCACTTCAATGATGTTGCCGTTCCAGCCATGGCGTTTTTGCCGAAAAAGCACGGGGCCGGGAGATGACAACTTCACGGCGACCGCTACAGCAAGCAACAACGGGCTGAGAATCAGTACTCCTGCAAGCGCAAGGGTTCTGTCCATCATTGACTTAAAAAATGCACCACCAGGATATGAGGTAAGCGGGCTTTCATTCAGATTGATGGCAGGCATGCCGCCGAGGTTGTAGATGCTGTGATTCAGTAGCTTGAGATTGGCAAAGTCCGGCACCCAGACCACATCGACACTTGCGTCCAGAAGATCTACGTATAGGCCTTCAATCTGATCGGTTTCCCTTGCGGGCAGCGCGATGTAAACCCGGCTCACAGAATTGCCCCGTATCACAGAGCGAAGCTGACTCACTGTACCTAAAGTTGGAAAATACGGAGTTTCGGCAGCTTGCTCGCAGGCATCTTCATCATCGAGACAAACCATACCAATCATGGCTTCCTTTCGCTCATAGCGAAGCTTGGAAGCGAGTGTCAGTGCGATGTCGCCACAACCGATGATAATCGAAGCGTTGGCAAACCGATGCTTCTTATCGATGCGGCGCAACACTTTGTGGATCGGTACAAATGCCAGAGCTTGAAATGCAAAACCAAGAGACATCCACTGAAGAATAACCTCTCTTGAATAGCTTTCACTGGTCTTCGCAACGAACGCAATGAAAGCGAGACTGGCAATTAAAGTTGCCCATGCGCCAAGTATTCGCGCGATTCCAACCAAATAGCCGTTGCGAATGCTATAGGCACGGAAAAAGGCAAACATCGGTATCGCCAGCATTGAGGAAACCACAGCGAGTAGCCGATAGTGTGAGTCAACATTGTCACCAGCTTTTTCTGTGGCAAGCCAAACAAGCAGACCACACTGAACAATCGTCGCAACCATCCAATGTAGCCAGAAAGCGAGCTGGACGCTGCCATTGGCTTGAGGAGCCAAAGGAAACTCATGAGTCCGCTTGTTCAGCGATACCCGGTTGAGGGAGCCAACCGCAGATTGAATTCGGGACATGTCATTCATTTGAACTGGAGTCTCTCATGCACGCTACCGCCCCACCGACCAGGGCCCAGTGTTTTAAGGTCATGAAGTTGAATTATCTTTAAAGCGACGGGAAACAGGCAAAAGGAAGGGGACAACTGACTCCCAACTGATTCCCTGTCGGTAGATGAATGAACTATTTCAGAAGCGTGGCGATTTTACGGCAATGTCTGTGACAAGCAAGTGACAAAAAGGCTGACACATGGGTTTTCAGGGAGTTAGGTTGGTAAAGAATTGTTAAAGGATTGGAAGTGCAACTACTTCCATTCCACCCTCTCTTCCGGACCGGTCGAATGTGCTTGAGATCCTTCGAAATAGGGGGCAGATGAAGACCTCATCTGACCCCTGAACCACCCCCTGGTTTGGCCAGAGCTGCTTAGTTCATGCCCAGCGTCTGGTCCAACTTGCAGCCCATGATGGAGCAGTTGTGATCGACACGGACTTCATCACCAATGTGGATTCGGGAGATCACTTCCTCATCCACAACCACGAAGGCACCGCTTTGAACGAGGGGCTTTGCGATCTTGCCTTCGCCCACCGGATAACGGTCGCCCCCTTCAGTCACGTTTACGATGTGAACAGCTTTTCCTTCCCTGGCTCCGGTCGCTTTGGTCAGGGAGGTTTTCAGGATGAATTTACCATCGGAGGTCTTAAACCCGTGCAGCACGTAGCCGGTGGGAGCAAAAAAGGCTTTGAGGTCCTCCTGAATCTCGTACACGGCATCTTCTGCTGCGCCACGTACCAGGCTCGGACTACCCTTGTTGCAGTTGGAGCTGCGGGCATCTTCAGAGGCAGAGGCACTTCCCGTGCCACGGAATGATTTCACTCGCTTCAATTCCGGCACCGTGTAAACATCAACCGATAGCCCGACACGGCTTGCGTAGTTGCAGCTCGGCGGCGTTACATGGGTTTCGCCGTCGTCATCGGTCCAGCGGCTGGCCTCCTCGAACTCGGCCCCAAAACTGGCGCCGGTTACGGTGGTGCGTACAGCGTAGTCGGCTACCGGTGCGCCCTGATAGGCGCCAGCGCCGCCCATTTCTGCACGGATAACTTCGTCTTTCAGCTGCGCGGCAAGGTTGCGGTCAACCAGCTCTGCGCCTGCCTGGTTGATGTAGCCGTCCAACGCAAACTGAATGGAGCCACCAGCCTGGGATTCTTCTGCAACGGTTGCATTGGAGGCGTCTACTTCAAAGATCACCACTTTGCTGGTTACAGCGCCATCCGGTGACGGGTTGGTTGCGGAAAGCGGCAGCTGCACCCGGTTATTCATGTCGGTCGGATTCACCTCAACCGAGGCACAACCACCGAGGCTCAGGCCTGCAACAACACCCAGCACTAGCGACTTCTTGATCATTCTTATATCTCCTTTGGTTTTAACAAGATGCATGACGGTTCAACGTCACGTTCCCTTATGCATATTCAGAGCGCGCCACACGCCCCGCTCTTGAACTTCTTCAGCAATCTGGCGATTTGCGGTTTTCTGGGCCGACTCATGGTCCGAAAGCGAACTCGCAGCTGCCTGGTATCGCGCTGACGAAATCTCACTCCCCTGGTTGTCTTCGAGGGCCACGACGGTATCCAGCTGAACGTGGTATTCATCGAATATTTCGCGCTTGGCGGGGACGCCGGAGATAACGATGCGCCCGTCGTAACGCGCTCCGGATTTATCCGCCTCGGCATGCAAACCGAGTTCGAGCAGCATGGTGAGCACTCTTTCTCCGATCTCTGGGGTATTTCTGTCCCACGAGACCGCAAGTGTGAGGTTTTGCTGCAACCGCTCCCGCTCATCCAGCAGGCTCTGGTAATGGGTTAACCGCTGTTGTTTGAGGGCACTGCTCTGGCTTACCGACTGCACCAGCAAGACTTTATCCAAGGCCTCTGAGATAAGAGCTTTTGCCAGTGTCAGGCGATACAGGCGCTTCAGCCTGGAGCTGTTGTCGCTGTCAGAGAGCCGGGCTTCGATTTCGCTATCCAGGCGATTCAGATCGTTGAGGGTGGAGGTAACCAGCGCCTGCCGTTTAACCGAGAGCAACACGAACAACCTGCTGGCCACCTGGGCGCTGTTCTCGGTTTGGTACTCGGAGAGTTCCAGAGCTTCGGTGGTGGTTCTCACCCGGTTTCGGGTGCGCGACTCTTCCCGGCCGTTTTCCAGGCGGGTTTCCGTGAGCACATCCGAGGAAACGCGGGTTTCAAGCTTTCCGGCAATCACCGCCAGGGCATCGTCACGAGCGGTGCGCAACGCTTCGCCCTCACCCACTCCGTAGATGGTGATTGCGTTGTCTGCCGGGGGGTTGAGCACCCATTCTGGCAACTGGGGCACGCCACTGGTGGCGCAGCCGCCCAGGAATAGCATCGGCAGACAAAGTGCCACTCGAACTGCGGCTTGCCATTCACGATCAACCATTACCCAGGGCCTCCGTGTAATTGCCGAGGCGTGTGTTGACCTTCTGCAGGTAGTTCACGGTTTCCTCGTAAGGCAGGTTCTTGAGCAAATGCTCGTACACCTCATCCGGATTCATGGTATTAGCGATATTAATTGCCGGGCGGAGCCTCATGTCTTTTCCGGTAAGGGCCAGCGAGACATTGCCAGGGCCCGTGTTATAGGCCGCGATCGCGCAATAGAGCCGCGACATAGGGTTTTCGATGCCCTTGAAATAGCGGTAATACAAGATGTTGAAGTAGGCCGCCCCCACGCGGATGTTGTTGTCGGCGTTATAAAGGTAGGACGGGGCAAGTAGTCTGGGCTTGCCGAACAGTTTTTCAGTGGCATCCTGGCCTGCGCTGGCAGGCACGATTTGCATCAACCCGAAGGCAGGAATCGAGGATTTCGCCATGGGATTAAAGGCAGACTCGGTTTCGATGATGGCCAGTAGCAATTCAGCGGAAAGCTCGAATTCGCTGTTCTCTTTATTGATGGCAGCTACAAAAGGTCTCGCCCGAGCGGGCAACTGCTCATGCTGAGGTGATTCGATAACGCGGGTGTTCCAGACATTAACGCTTGGCTCGGTGGGAACTGGCCTACTCTCCGCCGGCACAATTTTCTTTGGCGCCGCTTTCTGGGGTATCGCTGTGGACGCAGCTAATGCAGGTTTCTTTTCCTGAATGTTTTCTTGCGCCTTTTCTTCTATCTTTTCTTGCGTTTTTTCCTGAACGGATTTCGCCAACGGCGCTTCAGGCGCTTGAGCACTCTCGCCTGAAGTCAGTGGAAACACCCAACTGACAATGGTCTGGCCCTTCTGGCTGCGAGTGACTTGGTCGCCTGCGGCAAGCATTGCTTCAATCGCCCTTTCCCGCCGCGATTGAGCCACGCTCTCTTGACCGAACAGGTAAGTCGGCAACACAGGGCTGCTATCATCCAGAGTCGCTGTTTCCAGATGCTTGAACTGGCTCAGGCTTTTCTCTTCAACTTCTCTGGCAACCTCGTCTTGCTCGAAAGCATCCCGACGGGTCATCGCCATGAGTGCTTGCAGCATCTGGCGAGCGTTGCTTTTGGTAAAACCAACAGAGCTCACCTGACTCTCGGGCGTGGACCAGACAATCTGCTGCCACTCAAAGTCCACGACCCGCTTCAGGCGGTAGCCGTCTTCATAATGCACCCAACGGGTTTTTGAGGATTGTTCAGGCTCGGCCCATACGTCGGAGATGCGCTTCTCATAGCGCTGCGAGACCTGATCATGGAGTTTGGCGAACTGCTGAAACTCCTTCTGAACCTGCTCTTTATAGCTTGTAAAGCCTTCAAGCCGGTTCTTTTTGAAAGCCTCGAACCCTGAACTTCCGGTGTAACTGTTACCTGCCTCATCCTCAGCGGTCGTGAAGCTCTCCTGGGCAGAGACCAGTAACGGCCACGCAAACACGATCACCGATAATGCAGTACGAAGACGGCTCATTCCTTAACCCTCCAGGGCGTCTTCCAGTTCCTCGGCGGCACGCTTCGCCCGAAACTCCTGGTAAAGCAGCGCTTCGTTGTCTGGTGACATCTGGCGGTTGGAACGATCGATAATCTGCTCGAAAATTTTGCGGTTCTGTTCGGGGGCCATCACGACCATGCTGCAAAACTGGGTGGTCTCGTTTGGGCCTGGAATGTAATCCACCCGCTCCGTAATCGCGCCGTTGAGCATCTGGTCTGTGACTTGTTTGGAAACGCTGGAGAAGGTTGAGCCGGAAGCCGACTCAGCGCCATTTTCAGTCAGGTCCTGATAGGTCTTATCCATTGCCTGAACGTTTACCTGAATCTGCTGGGCCAGGGTGGCACGGGCAAGGGCGGTAGACTTGGACTTGAGAATGCTCATGCTTGCATTCGCCGGCACACACTCCGTCGCCGCCAGGGCACCCTCGGGAACCAGCTTACCCGGGGTAATTACCCATGCCGGCAGGCCACTGGTGGAGCTTTGTTGTTCGGACGGCGCGTTACCGGCGCAGCCGGCGAACAGGCCAGCAGTTACGGCCGCAGCCATCAGTTTTACGGTTGTTCGAATCATTTCGCACTCCTCGCGATTTTGGTGTTGTTACTGGTAGGCGGACAGATAATGCGCAAGATCTGTCGGGCTCAGGATGGAATTCCGGATATCGGCAAGGCTCAGGCGGCCCCAGCCATAGAGGTTCGGATGCACCGCCTCACGAACGCTGTTGCGGTTGCTTTCCGTGGCCTCACCCGTCAGCACGCTTTTATAGAGAGCGCTCAAGCCATAGGCCTCGGTGCCCGCACCGTAGTTGACCCAACCGGCGTATGCTTTCTGGTTAAGTGAGCCACCGCCGAGGTTGACGAGTTCGAGGTACAGGGCGCTGTTTTTGGTCCAACCCACAAGAAAGTCCCCCGGCATGCCTTTAAGGGCGGCAAACGAAAACTCGCCCAGCGGACCACCCCAATCATCGAACACCTGCGGCGAAAACCCTTCCTGCAGGCTGATTACGGTAAACGCAGTTACTTCCCCTGATTTAACCAACAGGGTGAGCAGATACTTCTTGTGGAAGTAGTATTCGGCGCTCAGGCTTTTGCCGAGGTCTTTGGTGACCTGGGGCATGCCGAAGATCTCACGGGCATAGTTCCGATCGATGCCAGCTCGTAGGTAGGAAAGATCTTCGTATTCGGGCAGATTGGTGAATGTGGAGACAACCCTGTCTACGCTGTCTTCAACAATCATCAACGCCTCGGAGAAATTGCCGAGGGCAATAACAGGGAGCGACAGCGCCGCCACCCAGGTAACCATTTTTTGGCGAAAGCCAGCCTTGGGCGCGGCAGCACCCTGCTCTACTGCATCGCTCATGATTAGTCCCCGCTCAGCTCATCAACGGCTCTGGAGACTCTTTCGGAGGCGGTTTCCTTGGCGTTATCCAGTTCCTCGCCAACGCGATCGGAGGCATCATCGGCCATATCGCGCGCGCTCTGAACAATGTCTTTGCTTTTATCTGCGATATCGTCAATGGCGGATTCGGGGCTTTCAGAGCACCCTGAAAGCAGGAGTAGAAGTACAACAGGGGCAAAAAGGCGGTACGACACGACGACTCCTTGTTATAACTAAACGTCCATGAGATAAGATTTTTCGGAACGAATAGTTACAGCAACTACGTGTCGCCGCAATAGTCACATTGTAAAACTTAGTAAACTATATGATTTTATGCGTTTGATTTTAAGGCAGAAATGGGCACCTTCACTGCCTGCTGCTTCTGCATGAAGTTAATCAGTACGATAGCGCGCGCCTCGCCATCGTAGGCCTGGAAGATGGCATTGATACCCTCAAACGGCCCCTCATTCAGCTGTACCGCCTGGCCGGGCTTGATACCACCAAGCTCTGCCACCGACTCCAGGCTGGCTTTGATGTGCTGGATAACATCGTCACTGATGGGCGCAGGCTTGTTGGCGAACCCTACAATTCTGAGCACGCCACGGGTTGAGCGGAGTTTCGCCCACATGGGATCGGTTGTTTCCAGGTTTACGAACAGGTACCCGGGAAAGAGCGGCTCAAGCTTCTTCGTGCGCTTGCCCGCCGTGATTTTTTCAACGGTGATTTTTGGGTAGAAGCAGGCAATTTCCTGATTCTGGAGGTGTGTAAGGGCGCGATCGCCCTGGGCGGGTTTGTGCTGCAGTGCATACCATGTCATGGATGCGGAATATACCAGCTTCCTGCCGCAATGAAATAAGGATTTAACACATCTTGTTTACCGTATTTCAGTGGCTTGCCATCCACCGTTTGAACCTTTCCTCCGGCAGCCACCAGCACCGCCTGCGCCGCACCAGTGTCCCATTCGCAAGTTGGCCCCATACGCGGATAAATGTCAGCGTGGCCTTCGGCAATCCGGCAAAACTTCAGAGAGCTACCAGCCTGCACCAGCTCGTGCTCGCCGAGCCTATCTATAAACTCTCTTGTTTCCGGGTTCAGGTGATTCTTGCTGGCCACCACGCGCTTTACGTCTTTGGGTTCCGTTACCCGAATTCGGTGAACTTTGCCGGTGCGATCGCGCATATGGGCGCCCTCACCGACCACACCCCAGTAGGCTTCTCTCAAAGCCGGAGCGATGACTACGCCCATAACCGGCTCACCGTCCTCAATCATGGCGATGTTGACGGTGAACTCCCCTGTACGCTGAGTAAAATCCCTGGTGCCATCGATGGGGTCCACCAGCCAGAATCGGCGCCAGTGCTTGCGCTCATCCCAGGGAATGTCTTTGCCTTCCTCGGAAAGGATGGGGATGTCGCGACTTATGCTGCGCAGGCCGTGGACGATAATGTCATGAGCGGCTGTGTCTGCAGCTGTGATGGGCGAATCGTCAGCCTTGTAGCTCACCTTGAAATCTGACTGATAGATATGCAGAGCCTTCTCGCTGGCCTCGTCTGCTACCTTTATGACATCCGGGAGGATGGAGCTGTAATACATGCGATTCGCTTCCTGCTTCAGATCAAAACGTTATGAACTATTATGAGTAATAGTAACACTCCCCCAACAAAGAACCAGAAGGACGCCTCTATGAAACTTCGCTTCCTGGGCGGCACAGGCACAGTTACCGGCTCCCGCTATCTACTCTCGGATGACAAGCACCGGTTGTTGGTGGACTGCGGCATGTACCAGGGCGTGAAAACCCTGCGCCGGCGCAACTGGGCGAAGTTTCCGGTGGATCCCTCAACCATTGATGCGGTGGTGCTTACCCACGCTCATATTGACCATTCCGGTTACCTGCCGGCCCTGGTGAAGAACGGCTTCAAAGGCAAGGTGTACTGCACCAAAGCAACCCACGAATTATGCAAGGTTCTGCTTCCAGATGCCGGCTTTCTGCAGGAGGAAGACGCCAAGTACGCCTTCCGCAAGAAGTTCTCTAAGCACGAGCACCCAGAACCGTTGTTTACCGAGAAAGACGCCTGGGAAGCCCTGAAACATTTTGAGTCCCTGCACTACCATGAGACGTTCGAGCCGGTAAAAGGGTTCAAGGTAACCTTCACGCCGGCTGGGCATATTCTGGGTTCCTCCTGCGTTCATGTTCATCACGAGGGCGCAGACAGAACGGTTGTGTTCAGTGGTGACGTGGGGCGGCAGAATGACATCATCATGCGGCCACCCGAGCCGCTTCAAAAAGCGGATGTGCTGTTGTGTGAATCCACCTATGGAGATCGCGCCCACGGTGAGACGGATCCGGAGGCCGAGCTCGCAGAAATCATTACCAAAACGGCTGGCCGTGGCGGCATCGTACTTTTACCGGCGTTTGCTGTTGGGCGGGCGCAAATGCTGCTCTATGTGATTCACAAGATTATGGGCGACGGGAAGATTCCCAAACTGCCCGTGTTCCTGAACAGCCCGATGGCTATCAAGGCGACTGAAATCTTCTGTAAGCACCACAAGGAGCACAAATTAAATGCCGCTCAGTGTGAACTGATTGATGAGAAAACCACGTTTGTTCGCAAGGTGGAAGAGTCCATTGAACTAGACGCCGTGCGTTATCCCTGCGTGATTATTTCTGCCAGTGGCATGGCTAGCGGTGGTCGCGTATTGCATCACCTGAAAACCCTGCTTCCGAATCCTCGAAACAGCATTGTTTTTGCTGGCTTTCAGGCGCCTGGTACTCGTGGGGATGCGTTGGTGAATGGAGCGGAATCGGTAAAGATTCATGGAGAGTACTGGCCAGTTAAGGCTGAGATTCATAATCTGGATTCGCTTTCTGCACATGGGGATTATAACGAGATTCTTGCTTGGCTAGAGCAAGGTTCACTGCAGCCGGAGAAGGTATACGTCACTCACGGGGAGATGGTTGCAAGTGACGTTATGCGAAAGAGAATACGTAACAGATTCGGCTGGGATGTTGAGGTGCCGGAGTTGTTTGAGGAGGTTCAGATATAACGTTCCGCTCGCACGGTAAACTCAAATAACGGTGCAGGCTGCTGGACCAAAAGTAGCTTTCCAACCTGAGGCCAAGTTTGAATCTATCACGCACCGCCATCTACCAGAGCTGTCTCGCTCGAACCGGAGAATCACCCCCGACAAACGCGGATGAGCATTGCCCCCCATCGTCACTTGAACGTGCCCCGAACCGTCACCATTCAGGGTTCCAATGTTGACAGCCGCTGACCCCGAAGTGATATTCGATACGACATAACCTAAGTCTTCATTTGTGACAGCAGCTCCATTTGAGACTTGAGCCTCAAATGGAGCTTTGTATGCTGCGAGCTCTGAAACAGCGCGATTTATCTGAGACTTAAGAACATAGTCTTGATACAGGGGCAGTGACACAGCAGCCAAAATGCCGATGATCGCGACGACAATCATTAACTCTATTAACGTAAATCCGCGAATTTTTGTGGCTATCACCAATGTCACCCTCACCATTTTTTAAAGACACTACTCTTTCAGCAAGCAAGGTTGGGGCCAGCGTTCAATCCATAAACAACTTTATCCATGCGCCTCCTCGGCATAGCAATGTTGTTAGTCAATCCGCCCTTTCAGCCATTCCCTGCAACAGGCAAAAACTGAAAAAGTGGAGGTCGATATCAGCTCCTGCTTCGGCAAGGTAACCCAAATCGTCCAATGCCGTATCGAGAGTGAACGGAAACTCCCGAGCAGTAACCCTCAAAAGATCACACGACAGATCTTTATCTAAAACAATACTTGATAAAACAGCATGCCTCATCACGAAAACAGGCTCTGGCCTGACATCAATCAGACCCGAAATTTCCGAGAACTCGCGCTCAGCGGCTGCGAAGCTCGGCTGACTCTTCACAATATCCACCTTATATGCAGCATGCCCAATTAATGGACTCAACTTTATTAATTCAAGTGAATGAGCGTCGCTGGAATTCATCTCGCTTGAATTAAAGATGCTCACCAGAGAATAATAATCCATGGCAGTGCGCAAGCCAGTGGGAAGAAAAACAATAAAAAATAGTCCACATACTAGCCGAGGTAGCCAACGATCTTTCACGCCTAAGTGAATTCGCGGAAGAAAGGTCGATACGCAGAACATGAAGATCGCAAGGAAAGGGAAGTACCAAAACGAAAATTCAACCATATTTTGGGCCAAAATAATGCCCGCTATGGAAAACATTAACATATTTGAGAGGGAATATTCTGACTTTACAAAATGATAAGCAATGTACATCAGCGCTACCACTAAAACTAAAAGACCGACCAGCCCCCACTCAACCAAAGCCAAAAGGAGTATGTTATGGGGGTGCGACCACAAGTTGTTGCTACTCGCTACAGGGTTCTTCTCCGCTTCTACCCTGAAACTGAAGTTGCCATAACGCCCCAATCCATGACCGAAAACGAAACTATCCATATAGTCCAGGTTTTGAAGAGACTTCTGCCATTCAGAGAATCTCTCTGGGCTAGCAAGGTTGGCTCTGGCCGCAAGCATTGCGCCAGCTGATGCGCGCTCAAGAAGACCGAGCTCCTTCATTTTTTGACCAATTGAATCATCAACGGTCGGCGCAAAGGCCTTAACTAAAGCAAAAAGCAATAGAATAGCTACATACTTTTTTAAATAAGAAGAAATTTGAGGCCTCTTGGATACATTTGAATATCCCGCTTTCAAGTAATAAAAAGCGGGCACCAAAAATCCAACAATGAGGAACAAATACCAGGATCTGCTACCCGTAAGAACAGCACAGAACAAAAACAGAATAACGAGGAGATAGACACCCGCTTTTCGGAAGCCACTGATAGTTTGCAAATAGTAGATGGCGGCCAAAACCGATAGAACAAGAATCAGCGCTGTAAGATTAGCCTGCCCCCAAGGCCCCGCCAGCCTGTCTCCATCCAAAGCCACCCATGGGAGAAAGAACTTTAAAATCCCATAATAGCGAAGCAGCGCTATACAGGAGACGACAACGCCGCTATAAAAAATACCTTTAATAAGGATTAAAGAGACCATCTCCCTGTCGGTATTTTCGATAAGAGTTGGTACCGCAACCGCTATGAGCAGGATCGCGAAGAAGAAAATGAGGTAGGCTTGAAAATACTGCCCTGCTAGTGACCCTTCGCCCTGAAATGCTGTAAGCAAAAAGCTTAGACACAGCAGCAGTATCGCAAAAACACCGGTGGAGCTATAAATCTTAGGAGAATACTTCCATACAATTGCTAGAGAAAAAATGGAAAAAAGCACAATGCCAAGAAAGTCTTTGGGGAAATCACTTAAAGGGTAAAGGTTCAACGGCAAGCCAAAACTTATAGCAAGCAGTATTGGGAAGAATCTCATGATTTTCTCTCGGTGAAATAAAACGCCCACCTAATAAGGTGGGCGTTCTAAAGTCAAGCTAGTGGGAAACGCTTGTTACGGAGCAGCGCCTTCCTGACAACCAGCCGGTACGTAGTTAGACTTCCAGTCGCTTGCACCAGAGCCGTCCACGTAACACGTCCAGGTGCCATTGGTTTCGCGATCCAATTCGATGGTCGCTCCCTGAATGCCTGCGCCAGCGTTGCCACCCAGAGTGACGATCAATGTACCGTCACCGCCGGAGAAGTCGATTGAGTCAGTCACGGTCACTGCATTAGTCAGGTTAGACTGAACAAAACCAAGGTCTTCCCAAGTAAAGCTCACATTGCCGCGGGTTAGGTTCTCTTCCACGGCAGTTCGCAGCGCAGAAATCTCACTGTAGGAACGGTTTACCTGGGTCCGCGCGGTGTAGTCCTGATACTGGGGGATAGCGATTGCAGCCAAGATACCAATGATCGCGACAACGATCATCAATTCGATAAGAGTAAAGCCCTTCTGAGCATGATTGATTTGAATATTTTTCATTCTCGACCTCTGTGTATGTCGGTTTATAAACCTTGCTGGCCCGGGCCCGGTGGAGTCGTGCCCCGCGACCGGTAATTTGAGCCTACGGGAAGCAGTGCACTGACTGTGCCAAGTTTTAATTATTGCAAGAACCCAAAACTTTATTGTTATTTAACAGCAAGTTAGAGAGATCCGTATCGATACCTCTAGACTTACCCGACTAGGGGCTCGCATGCTCATTGGCGTCAGTTGGTGACATTTTTGGTCAGCTGGATAGCAGTGCGAAGCCTTATTCAATGAGGGTGGACCCAAAAAAGGCTTCCCTCTAAACCATACTGGAGTGGCTTATTGCCATCGGTCCTTTCCAAACCGAGGCCAGCCATCTAAACTCACTGGAATTGACAAAACTCCGGTTTCAATAACTTAGGCTGCGTTTCTTATTTAATTTATGTCTACCAACAAAAGCAATATTACCTTAACTGGCCTTGCGAGACGTTTCGTGGATGACGGGCTGCTGGATGAGTCAACGGCAAAAGACGCCTTCCTGCAAGCTTCGCAAAATCGGATTCCTCTGATCACCTACCTTACGCAGAACAACTTGGCTGATAGCTCGAAGCTTGCTTTTTCAGCCGCCATGGAATTCGGGGTATCGGTCCTTGATTTATCTGCATTTCTCCCGGAAATGATGCCGGAGAAAGTGGTTGACGAGAAGCTGGTCCGCAAGCACAACGCTCTTCCTCTCTATAGGAGAGGGAATAGGCTCTTCATTGCTGTTTCAGACCCGACCAACATACAGGCCCTAGACGAGATCAAGTTCAATACTGGTCTAAGCACCGATGCGATATTGGTGGACGACGCCAAACTCCGGGAGGCAATTGATAAGTATCTCGAGTCCCAGGACACGACGATGGGGGATCTGGACGATTCCGATCTTGAAGGTGTTGAAACTGAAGGCGGCGAGCAAGAAGATGACAGCGCAGTTGTTGCCAGCGAAGTAGACGATGCCCCCATCGTAAAGTATGTGAACAAGATGCTTTTGGATGCCATTCGTGGTGGCGCTTCTGACATTCACTTCGAACCTTATGAAAAAGTCTATCGGGTAAGGTACCGCACAGACGGCATATTGAAGGAAGTCTCCCGTCCATCCATCAAGTTGGCCCCAAAGATCTCTGCTCGCGTAAAGATCATGGCTCAACTCGATATCTCCGAAAGACGGACACCCCAAGATGGCCGTATTAAGATGAAGCTGTCCAAGACCAAAGCGATCGATTTCCGGGTGAACACTCTGCCTACGCTCTGGGGTGAGAAGATCGTTTTGCGGATTCTTGATCCCAGCCAGGCAAAACTGGGCATTGATGTACTCGGTTATGAGGAGGACCAGAAACAGATGTACATGGATGCCCTGAAACAGCCGCAGGGCATGATTCTGGTGACCGGCCCTACCGGCTCTGGTAAAACAGTTTCTTTGTACACCGGCCTGAATATTCTGAACACCCCGGATATCAACATTTCCACCGCGGAAGACCCGGCGGAAATCAACCTTGAAGGCATTAACCAGGTAAACGTGAACAACCGTGTGGGGCTTGGCTTTGCCGAGGCGCTACGGGCATTCCTCCGTCAGGATCCCGATGTAATTATGGTTGGTGAGATTCGAGATCTGGAAACGGCCAATATTGCCATTAAAGCGGCACAGACTGGGCACTTGGTTCTTTCTACCCTCCACACGAACAGTGCCGCAGAGACTCTCACGCGGATGATGAACATGGGCGTGCCCTCGTTCAACATCGCTACTTCGGTGAGCCTGATTATTGCCCAACGTCTGGGCCGAAGACTTTGCAGCTCATGCAAACAGCCCTTTGACGTCCCGAAAGACGTGCTATTAGAGGAAGGGTTCACACAGGAACAAATTGATACAGGCTTCACGTTGTACCGCCCCAAGGGCTGTGATAAATGCAATGGAGGATATAAGGGCCGCGTCGGGATTTACGAGGTGGTCAAGATTACCGACGAGCTGGCGAACATGATTATGGAAGAAGCCAGTTCCATCAAAATTGCAAAGCAGGCTCAGGCCGAGGGCTTCCGTAACCTGCGCCAGTCGGCACTTTTGAAAGTGATCGAGGGCGTGACAAGTCTTGAGGAAGCCAATCGCGTGACGAAGGATTAAGCATGGCAGAGAAAGCACAGAAGCTGGAATCATACGTTTGGGAAGGGAAAGACCGAAAGGGCAACAAGTCCAAGGGCGAGTTAACTGGCTCCAACCTGGCACTGGTTAAGGCACAACTTCGCAAACAAGGTATCATCCCGGATAAGGTCAAGAAGAAGCCAAAGCCGCTTTTTGGTGGCAGCAAGAAGATTACCCCCTTCGATATTGCCATGCTGACTCGACAGCTTGCCACGATGATGAAAGCTGGCGTGCCGTTGGTTCAGAGCTTTGACATTGTTGCTGATGGACTTGAAAACAAGGGACTTCAAGAGCTGGTCATGGGGATCCGGAACGATATTTCGTCTGGTACCAGCTTCGCAGGCTCACTTCGAAGACATCCGAAATATTTTGACGATCTTTACTGCAATCTTGTGGATTCCGGTGAGAAGGCCGGCGCGCTTGAAGCAATGTTAGATCGAATTGCGACCTATCTGGAAAAGACAGAAAACCTTAAAAAGAAAGTAAAAAAGGCAATGACTTACCCCATCGCGGTTATCGTCGTTGCGATCATCGTTACATCAATTCTACTGGTGAAGGTTGTTCCGCAGTTTGAAAGTCTTTTCCAAGGATTCGGCGCAGAGCTGCCTGTATTCACTCAAATGGTGGTAGAGCTATCCGAATGGTTACAGAGCTGGTGGTTTGTGGTGCTATTGGGCATTGTTGGCACCATATTCCTCTTTAAAGAAGCCAAACGCCGTTCCCCGAAATTTTCGGACTTTGTCGACAAGTATGTTCTCAAGCTCCCTGTAGTAGGGGAGATTCTGGACAAATCCGCCGTTGCAAAATTCGGCCGCGTCCTTTCAACCACCTTCGCTGCGGGTGTTCCACTTGTTGATGCGCTTGACTCTGTAGCCGGGGCTACCGGCAATGCTGTCTATCGAGACGCTATAGACCGAATCAAAAACGATGTATCCAGCGGTACTCAACTGCAGGCCTCAATGCGCCAACAAGACGTATTCCCTGTGATGGCGGTTCAGCTGACGGCGATCGGCGAAGAGTCAGGTAATCTCGACGAGATGCTGGCAAAAGTTGCCGAGCATTACGAAGCGGTAGTCGACGACATGGTCGATAACCTGACAGCACTGATGGAACCAATGATTATGGCAGTTCTGGGTGTGCTGGTTGGCGGCTTGATCATCGCCATGTATCTGCCAATCTTCCAGATGGGTCAGGTTGTTGGCTGATCATCTGACCCCTTGATTCAAAGTGGGGCACATGAAATTGGGGTCAGAAGAAAGCTTTCTTCTGACCCCGGGTTCATGACCCCGAGTTCGCCCGCCTGATTCTCGGATAATTAATGATTACTCTGGACGCCTTTCTCGCCACTCCCTGGCTGCTTTTCATTTCCGTTACCCTCGTTTCCCTATGCATCGGCAGCTTCCTGAATGTCGTGATCCTCAGGCTGCCGAAAATGATGCACCAGGACTGGCGCTGCCAGTGCGAGGAATTCCTGGAACTACCTGAAAAACAGCGAAAGCAGGAAGACCGTATTACGCTCTCCTCACCGGCCTCCACCTGCCCTTCCTGCGGCCATGGCATTCGGGCCTGGGAGAATATTCCGGTGGTCAGCTGGCTAATTCTTAAAGGCAAATGCGCCTCCTGCAAAGCCCCCATTTCGCTCCGCTATCCGATTATTGAGGCCGTCACCGCGATTTTCTCGGTGGTGACCATTGCTGTCATCGGGCCGAACGAGTCTGCGCTTTGGGCGCTTTTGCTGGTTTGGTCTCTCGTAGCGCTGACGGTTATTGATTTCGATACCCAGTTATTGCCAGACAGCATTACCCTGCCCCTGATGTGGCTGGGCCTGGTACTGAATTATTTTGGTGTGCTTACGGACTTCAACAGTGCCTTTTGGGGCGCGGTAGCCGGTTATCTCTCGCTTTGGTCGGTTTACTGGATGTTCAAACTGGTTACCGGAAAGGAAGGTATGGGGCATGGGGATTTCAAGCTGCTGGCCGCGCTCGGCGCCTGGCTGGGGTGGCAGTTGTTGCCGGCGGTGATTTTGCTTTCTTCGGTGGTTGGTGCGGTTGTGGGTATTAGCCTGATGGTGTTCAGGAAGCATGGGCGCGAGGTGCCCATTCCGTTTGGGCCTTACCTGGCGACGGCGGGGTTGATTTGTTTGTGGTTTGGGAGTGAGATTCAGGCGGTTTGGTTTGGGTTTTTGGGGGTTTAAATGGCAGTTATCGGCCTCACCGGCGGGATTGGTTCCGGAAAATCCACTGTTGCTCGCTTGTTCGGTGACCTTGGCGTGCACTGGGTGGATGCTGATGATGTTGCCCGCGAAGTAGTTGAGCCCGGGACGCCAGCACTGGCAAGGATTGCGGAGCATTTTGGGGAGGAGATTCTCACTTCCGACGGTGCTTTGGATCGCGCGCAGCTTCGCGGGATTGTCTTTCAGGAGCCGGAAGAGCGGGTTTGGCTGGAGGCGCTGCTGCATCCGATCATCCGGGAGGAATTGATTCGGCAGTTGAATCCGGCAAACTACCCGCTTCCCTATGTGCTTCTGGTCTCCCCTCTTCTCCTCGAAACTGACCAGCACGAACTGGTTGACCGCATTATCGTGATTGACGTACCCAAGGACGTTCAACTCGAACGCACCATGGCCCGGGATACCAATTCCCGGGAGCAGGTTGAGCGGATCATCGCGGCTCAGATGTCGCGTGAGGATCGGCTGGCGCGGGCGGACGAGGTGATTGATAATGATCGCCCTCTGGATGATGTAACGCGTCAGGTGCGGGAGCTGCATGAAAGGTTGTTGGTGGATTTTGGCTGACTGGTTTTTCCGCTATCGTTTTGCAGGTCTTGCCGCTGCACTTTCTCTGACGTTCTCTTCCCCAACCTACAGCCTTGAGCCGGTGTTTGAGGTTCAAGAGCGCTCTGTGGCCGAGATTCTGTCTCCGACTCAGCTGCCGATCGGGTTCTACACCTTTGAGCCGGACGAATACTGGGCGGATCCACGGGATTCCTACTGGCTCAAGTTCAGTAACTGGGTGCTGCGGCAGGAGCGTCTTCACGGGCGGAAGATCCAGTCTGTTGGCCAATGGGCCGACCGGACGCTTTCCGGCAGCGCCCAGAGCCTGCCCAACAATGAGAGCTATCTGCGAGTTGGCTTTGCAACGGAATCCGAATACGGGGACCCGGCACAGTTTGAGCCGGAGGCTCGATTCCGGCTGGATATTCCCACCACCCGCCGGAAACTGCGCCTGGTTATCGAAAGCGAGAGCGAAGACCTGATTCCTCTCGGAGAGCGCCAGCGGGACCGCCAGCTTACCGAGCCGGAACGCTCCGACACGGAAGCCACGGGTGCGCTGCGGTACCTGACCCAGATTGGCGATGCCATCAACTTCTCCAACGATGTGGGTGTGCGTCTCCGGCTCCCTCCGGATGCCTTCTGGCGGGCAACGGCCGAGAAGCGCTGGCGCCTGGACGACAAATGGGTGCTGAACGCCCAGCAGCGATTTTATTATTTCCATCAGGACGGCTGGGGCGAGCGGACCTGGATAGGCGCAGGCCGTCCTGTGGGGAATGGTTGGTATTTCCAGTCGTCCTCCGAACTGGAGTGGGTGCACAACGACAAGGAATTTGTGGCGGGCCAGATATTCAGCATGCGCAAGCGCATGAATAACCGGCTGATTGTAACGCCGAGGCTGGGCCTGCTGGGGGAAAGCAAACCTTCCTGGCGCACCACCTCCGCGTTCACAGACCTTACGTTTCGCTACCGGCTCCACAGCAACTGGCTATACGCTGAGCTGATTCCCGCGCTGGAATTCCCCCGGGAGGAAAGCTTCAAAGACCGGGCTTCTGTGGTGTTCCGGGTGGAGATGTTTTTCTCCGGTACTATCGAGGATGATCGTTTGTAATGCCAAGACACCCCTCAAAGCCTGCGGTCGAGGCCCTTACCCTTACGCCAGTTGCCATTACACGCTCCTGCTTCCAGGACAAGTTCGGGGTGCCGCGCCAGCCGGGTCTGACCCGACATGCCCAGGCCGAGTTGATTATCCAACCCCCGTTTGACCGGGAGGATGCGTTCCGGGGGCTGGAGACAGCCAGCCATCTTTGGCTGACCTTTCAATTTCACGAAGCTGTGCGGGCCGAATGGCGGCCAGTGGTGCGCCCTCCCCGCCTGGGCGGCAACCGCAAGATGGGTGTGTTTGCCAGTCGTTCACCGTTCCGCCCCAACAGTCTTGGCCTGTCGGTGGTGCGCAATGAGGGGCTGATTCGCACTGATGGCCATCTCATCCTCCGCATCAGCGATCATGATTTGATCGAAGGCACACCGATCCTCGATATCAAACCCTACCTGCCCTTCGCCGATTCCGTGCCCGATGCCACTTTGGGCTGGGCAGACTCCCCACCAACGGAAAGACTGGAAGTGGTGTTCCTGCCGGAAGCGGAGGCGCAGATCAGCCAACTTTCAACAGACGACTACCCGGAACTACGGCCCCTGATCGAGGATGTTGTGGGCTATGATCCGCGCCCGTCATTCCGACGCGGCCGGGAAGAGGAGCGCATTTACGGCGCCCATTTATACGACCTGAACGTGCGCTTCCGATTCGTGAATGATCATTCACGAAAACGTGTCGAAGTGCTAACGGTCTGTTAAACTGCTTGTTGGTGTTTTTGTAGTCGACACAGGGAATATGTGCCTTGCCTTCAAAGCGGTTGTTCAAACGATTGGGAATACGGCCATTGGCGGCAAGGTTGCTCGCCTACGTGTTGCTGTTCAGCCTGTTCTTGTCTCTGGTGGCAACGGGTGTTCAACTGATAGGCGAATTCGAGCGCCGGAAGAACGACCTGTTGAACGACCAGACACGAGCCGCCGAGCTGGTTTCCGGGAGTATGAGCAACAACATCTGGCTGATGAATTTCAGCGAGGTGGCTAACAGTCTGGATGACATGAAGGCGGTGCCCGCTGTCCAGTATGGCCGGGTAGTGACCAGCACCGGTGAAACATTCAGTACCGGCACTTACCCTGAGGGCCGGGCAATCTCGCAGACCTTTCCACTGGTCTTCGACCGCTCCAGCATTCGCAGTCCTGAGAATGTGGGCACGCTCACTGTTACCTCCTCCATCGACCAGATTTACACAGACCTTCGGAACCGTGCTCTCCTGAATCTGCTATTCCAATCGATTGTGGTAATGCTGGGCACTTTAGGCTTACTGGTGATCGTTCGTTTGACGCTATCCCGGCATCTGGAATCCATGGCCGATTACGCCGCCCGACTGAACCTGGACGCCCTGGTCGATCCGCTGAAACTCAAACGCAAAGCCCGTAAAACGCCGGACGAGCTCTCGGAGCTGGAGCAGGCCCTGAACAAGATGCGCCTGCAGATTCTCGAGGACACCCGCTCCCTGCGCCAGACCACGATCCAATCCCAGGGAGAACGGGACGAGGCGGTGCGGGCCAACCATGCCAAGAACCAGTTCCTGGCCAATGTCAGCCACGAGTTGCGCATCCCGCTGCAGTCCGTGCTGGGCTACGCCAACCTGCTGACCGACACGCCTCTCGATCAGGAGCAGCGTGAGTACGTGCAGACGCTGCTGAGTGCTTCCGAGAGCCTCTCTGCCATCATCAACGATCTTCTGGACATCTCCAGCATGGAAGCGGGCAAGCTGGTGCTGGATGACATTCCCTTTGATCTTCGGGAAACCCTCAATGATCTCGTGCACATGTTGGGTTCCCGCGCCCGGGAGAAAGGGCTGGCACTTGAGCTTCGAATTGACGAGAACCTGCCCTGGGCACTGAAGGGCGACCCGGTGCGAATTCGCCAGATCCTGCTGAACCTCACCTCCAACGCCATCAAATTTACCGATTCAGGTCATGTGCTGATCAGCATCGAGGTGCTGGGCCGCCGGGACGGCAAGGCACGCATTCGCATTGCTGTTGAAGATACCGGCGTGGGGATCAACCCGGAAGATGTTCCGCTGGTTTACGAGCCCTATGTGCAACTGGGCCAACAGTTCCAGCGCCAGTTGCCCGGTGCCGGCCTGGGCCTGACCATCTGCCGCCAATTGGTCGGTCTGATGGACGGCTCCATGGATCTGGAGAGCCGCCCGGGCGAGGGCTCCACCTTCTGGATGGAACTGATCCTGCCCGTGGCACCGGAGAACGCCGCCCGGGTTCGGCCGGATACCCGGATGGTGAAAAATCGCCGGATTCTGGTGGTAGATTCCTACGAGCTGTCCCGCAAGATCACCCTGGAAATGTTATCTCGCCACGAGGTGCACATCGAGGCGGTAAAGTCCGCCGGCGAAGCGCTGACGTCCCTGCGCACGGCATTCGATGGCCAGCAGCCTTTCGACGCCATCATCCTGGATGGCTTTGTACCGGACATGGACAGCGACCTCCTGTGCCGGCAGATCCGAAGCAATCCGCTCTGGTCCGATATGCGTTTGCTGATTCTCTCATCCAACCCCCAGCGGGGCGACGCCGAACATTTCCGGCAAGCCGGAGCCGACGCTTTCCTGAGCAAATCGCTGAGAGAGTCCTGCCTGACTCCGATTCTTAACCAGTTGTTTGCCGACGCCGCCAAAGAGGAAAGGCGTTTCCTGACCCGGTTTTCCCTGCAAGCAGTCACCGATACCGCCCGGCTCCGGGAACTACCCTGTGGCCGGATGAAGGTGCTGCTGGTGGAAGATAATCCGGTCAACCGCACCCTTACCCGTCGACTGCTTGAGAAACTCGGATGTGACGTGATGACCGCAAACGACGGCGAGGCTGCGGCCAGCCTCTGGCAGTGGCACCCGTTCGATCTGGTGTTCATGGATTGTGTTATGCCCCGCGTGGATGGTTTCGAAGCCACCCGACGCCTTAGGGAGTGGGAGAAAACGCACAACCGCGTGCGAATCCCTGTGGTCGCCCTGACCGCCAGCGCCATGGAAGAAGACGAAGAACGCTGCCGCCGGTGCGGTATGGATTCTTTTGTTGCCAAGCCTGTCAATATTGAAATGCTGCGGGCAGTACTGGAACAATACTGTCAGGCGTCTGCTGCCTCCTGAAAGCTGTTTTCTTAAATCAGGGCACAGACATCCAGACACGTTTTCAATACCCGAAGGCAACCATGAACGTTGAATGCCCAACCTGTAAAAAGTCCGTGGAATGGACCGAGACCAACCCCTGGCGCCCTTTTTGTTCGGAGCGCTGTAAACTGATCGATCTGGGGGCCTGGGCCAACGAGGAATACCGGGTACCCGCAGAGAACGCATCACCGGAGGATCTGGACCAGGGCGGCGAGACCACCAAGCACTGATCTGCGAAAAATTAAAGTTAACGGGGACTTACTGGCATTTAAGTTGAGTGCTCCCGGGCGCCCCGTTACCATACCGCCAATCCTGCTAATAACTTAATGAAGGTGCATAACTATGAAAGCGTCCCGGATTTCCCTGATGGTTCTCTCACTGGCTGCCGCGCCTGCCTTTGCAGGTGACGTCGACCTCAGCCTCACCAACGATTCGGTGAAGGGCCAGGTGAATTTCTTCGGTACCAACAATGACATCCAGCTTGGCACCGGTTACACCTACCACGAGGGTGGCCGCGATATCTTCAACGTGGATTTCCATGCCCAGGGCCGGACGGCTATCGGCAACCTGCCCACCACAGCTGGCATCGGTATGCGCGGTATCGCCTGGGATCAGAGCCGAGCAGATGGCGGGGCTCTGGGTCTTGGCGGCTTTGCCACTGTCAACATCCCGAACGTTCCGGGCCTGTCTTTCACTGGTGGCCTGCACTACGCACCCAGCATCCTCTCGTTCGGCGATTCCGATGATATGACGAGTTTGGAGCTGCGGGGCAGCTATCGGGTTATCCGCAATGCCGAGCTTTTCGCCGGCTACCGTTACCTGAACACCGATATCGAGAACTCCTCACGAGACGTCAATCTCGATGAAGGCGTTATGGCGGGCATGAAGATTTTCTTCTGATTCCTGCCTTGTCTGGAACGGGCCCGGCTTCTTGGGCCCGTTTCGCTTTCTCTCCCTGACTTTTTCGTGCTTTTCCTCACGCTTTCCCGAGAATCCGACTGTTAGACTGTTTGCCTGTATTTTCTGCACGGATAGCCAGGCATGCGTTTCACACTCAGTTTATTGCTCTCCTCGACTCTGTTGCTCACCGCCGGATGCGGAAGCGGCGAAGATGCCCTTGAGGGAGCGGCCAACCAGCCCAATGACTTTGCTGGAAACAAGAATCCGGTCGATGATTTCAGCTCCGGCAGCACCGGCGATTCCACCAACACCGGCGGCCTCGCCAGCAACGAAGTCCGGGTGACCATGGAAGTGCCAGGCGGTGTCACCAGCGAGGGCGAGCCTACCCGGCGCAACCTGAGAATCGTACAACCAGACAGGGTAAGTGTTTACTTCACCAACCCCGTCCTACAGAACCTGGGTGAGCCGCCAATCTCCACCCGCACCGACAGCGAAGGCTTCACCATAATTGAATTCACTGAGGGCCTGCCACTGGGGCCGAATGTGATTATCGATGCCAGTTACGGCAACACCCGCATGCGTGCCCTGGCCGCCGATGCCGATCGGGATGTTAAAGTGAACCCTTTTTCTGAATATCTGGTTCGCAACACTCTCAGCAGTTACACGGCAGGCGAGTTCCAGACAATCATGGATTGCGTTGCCGATGAAGGTGGCGAGCTGTGCCTGAACAAGTATGTGTGGTCTACCCTGGCCGATCAGGTGCACGACTTCGAAATTGACATCCCGCCCAATGTTGGCCTGAGCGGCGCTCTGGATGTACTGGAAAATCGGGGAGACTTTGCCCGTTACGTCGGCGCTATGGCCGACTACGCGGTGCTGGATGAGACCTCCTCGGGCAAGATCAGCGCCAGTTCCGCGGACTACAATTCCGTATTCCTCGGCATTGAGTTGGGGCAGACCTTTCTCGAGTCGACCCTGAGCGGGTCCGGACAATGGGGTGTTCGTACCGCTCAGGAAGAGGTGCTTACGGATGAGAACGGCACCGGCTACGTCTACCCTGCCCTGACCCTGACCAGCTTTGATGCGTTCAACATCCGCGTTACCTCTCTGGCCAATGACATCCCCTACGACCGGGAGGCCCTGATTCATCAGGATGGGAACAATTTCTTCGTGCGTGGCTCCGAATACTGGGAACGTAACACCCACTCCTCCTCGCCTGGTGCCGCCACACTTATGGACGATACACGCCTGCTCGCCGGCCGGGCCCTGTACCAGAGCATTACGGGCCGTGGCAGCTCAAAAATCATCGGCTGGACCCGAAATCCCTATTACCTGAATGCCTTCACCAGCCTTCCCGTGGATGAAACCTCAGGGCCTGACCGGGTGATCAGCGGCTACTTCAGTGCCGGCAAGGCTATTGAGCTGGTCGCTGAAGGAGACCGTCTGGAGCGCCTGGGCACGCTGGAAGATCAGTATCTGTCAGTTCTTGAAGTTAACCTGCTTCGGCAAGAAGGCTTCGACGCGGGTACCCTGAGCGGCCGGGATTACAATGTGGTTTACCTGGCAACCCGTTTCAGCGACGACACAACGCCCCTTACCATTGAAGCAGGCGTTGGCCAGTGGCAGATCAATACCGGCACGGTCAGCCAGTCCCAGAGCTTTACAACGGTGCAGCGGGATAGCACAGGAACTGTCACCACAGATGCCACCGGCACCAGAACGGAATCCTGGACCCTGAGCAATCGAACCTCCCGGCTCAGCAAAGGTGATGTGGATATCGGCCGGCTTAACCTGGACATTACCACCGCCTCCGGTGATTTCGAGCAGCCGGATATCGGTATAGGCGCCAGCAGTCCTGATGGCACCCTGATGGCGTTCAATCTGGACGACAGTCCCTTGGGTGACGGCATTCTGATTGCCAACGAGCAAACCGCCAACAGTGCCCCCGCCACCGGACAGTTCCGGCTTCAGGGCGTGGCCCTTGCCCTGACCGCTGACACAAACCGCCTCCGGCATTTTGACAACGCACTGTTAACCATCGACTCCTCCAGCGCGGCGACCCTTTCGCCGGTTTTGCTAACCAGCACCCATTCCGTCAACGACCAAACGGTGACAAAACCCGTTCTGGAGCGCCTTCCGGACGTTACCCTCACTTACAGTCAGTCCGGCGACGGCCAAGTACAGTTTACCGCCGGGAACCTAGTACTCGAGGGCTTTCACACCGCCAGCCAGGACCAATTCTATCTACGCTTCCGAACCACTGAGGGCAATGGGGAACAGATCGGCCTGGTAATCGCGACTCGCCTGCCCTGACCGTAGAAACCACCCGACGAAACCCAACAGGCAGACGCTCTCGTATAACCTGTTATAATTCTTGCTATGTCGACTTTAACGAGAGGCTTTATGTCTGCGGGTAAACGGGCGGTCATGCTAATGGTTCCCTTGATTGCATTCGCGATCGGGGGCGGTTTCTACACGCCAGAGGCGAGCGTTGACCAGAACTATTCCGAAAACTCGGGTTCCGAGCCTGCATTATCCTCCCTGCCGTCTCTGCCGCATTGGGCCAATGACGACCTGCCGGACTTCTCAAAGTACCGGGACACTACGGAGAAAAAGGCCGCTTTCTTTTCGTTTCTCTACCCCAGGATTGTTCTGGCCAATTCCAGGATTCTGATTGAGCGCGACTATCTGGACAACCTCGCCGGAAAGGAAACTCTGACCAGCAAGGAGTATAACTGGCTGGCCCAGCAGTCCGAGCGGTTACGAGTAGACGCAGAGCCTGGCAGCGACGAGCAGTTTGCCCTTTTGCGTAAGCGCCTGGACGTAATTCCACCGTCCCTGATCCTGGCCCAGGCTGCCAATGAGTCCGCGTGGGGCACCTCCCGGTTTGCCACCAAGGGCAACAACCTGTTCGGGCAGTGGTGTTTTTCCCAAGGCTGCGGTCTGGTTCCTCTCAGTCGTGCCGACGGCGCCAACCATGAAGTGGCGAAGTTCTCTTCACCGTACCGGTCGGTTCGGGCCTACATTCAGAACCTGAACCGCCACCCCACTTACCAGCTGTTGCGGGACGTTCGGCTCAAAGACCGCCGCAAGAATGCGCCGCTGTCCGGCCTGGAACTGGCTGAAGGCCTGCTCGGCTATTCCGAACGTGGCGAAGAATATATAGAAGAAATCCGGGCCATGATTCATTACAACAACCTGGAATTCTATGACGACGATTTCCGCACCGTCGTCCGGAACCTCGAACCCGGTAGCCTCGAGCAACTGGCCTCCACGGAAACGGAAACCGGCTTGTTGCCGCGCCAATCATCACTGAACACCAACCCGGCTGAAGGTTAGAGACCCTACCCCATGCTCGATTTTCTCCCAGCGCCGCTGAAGGGCACTTTGGCGGCCCTGCTCATTCTTTGTAACACGTTGGTCCTGTTTCCCGTTCTTCTGGTATTCGCCTTGCTTAAACTCGTGCTGCCGCTTACCGGCATTCGCAAGGGTTGTACGGTGGTCCTGAACAACATCGCATGGGTCTGGATTGGTTTCAACAACCTGCTGATGGATCTTCTGCACAGGGTCGCGTGGGATGTTCGGGGCGTTGAAAACCTCAGCCGGGAGCACTGGTATTTTGTTACCTGCAACCACCAGAGCTGGGCCGATATCCCCGCCATTCAGTATGTGCTCAACAGCCGGATTCCCCTACTAAAGTTCTTCCTGAAGAAACAGCTGATCTGGGTTCCCTTTCTGGGTGTTGCCTGGTGGGCGCTGGACTTCCCATTTATGCACCGCCACACCAAGGAGCAGATCGCCAAACGCCCGGAGCTCAAGGGAAAGGATGTGGCCGCCACCCAGGCTGCCTGCGAGAAATTTCGCTACACCCCGGTGACGATCTTTAACTTTATGGAAGGTACCCGGTTTACGCCGGAGAAACACGACCGCCAGGAATCACCCTACACGCATCTTCTGAAGCCGAGGGCAGGTGGAACCGCGTTTGTGCTGGGCGCTATGGGTGAAATGATCCACACCATGCTGGATGTCACCATTGTGTATCCGGAGGGACGCGCCGGCTTCTGGGATTACCTGTGCGGACGAATCCGCAGGATTGTTATCGACGTGCGGACACGGGAAATACCTGGCGAGTTCCTGGGGATGGATTACGAAAACGACCGGGAAACCCGAATCGCGTTTCAGCGCTGGGTGAGTGAGATCTGGGCGGAGAAGGATGCGCGGATCGATGAACTTAAAGCAGCCCCAGCTCCCGCGCCCGGACAATAGCCTGAGTCCGTGACTTCACTTCCAGCTTGGCATTGATACGACGAGCGTGGGTTTTTACCGTGTGCAGGGAAATGTGCAGTTTGTCAGCAATTTCCTGGTTTGACAGCCCTTTGGCGATCAGTTCAAGCACGCCATGCTCCCGCTCGCTGATGGGTTCCGCCAGGGCATCGACGCCCCCTGCAGCCTCCTGCAGTTCGAACAGCTCACCCAGCGCCTCTTTGAACGTACCATCCGGAAGCTGACCAAAGCCTTTCGCCATCAGATCCTGCAACTCACTCCTCAGCTCTCTGAAGGGGCTGATGAAGTGCTCGGCAGCCGCTTCGGTAACAACGGTGCACAGGATTTTCTGGGCAACCACAGGCCCCTTTTCATCCAGAACAATCACCGACTCGAGCAAGCGCATATGCAGTTCCACGCCCCACGGAATGGTGCCCTCATACCGCTCACGAATGCCCTGGAGGGTTTCCCGCGCTTTTATAAGGTCACCACGGGCCAGATCGACCCGGACCTGAAGACAATCGAGCAGCCCCGGCATCATCGGGAACAGCTCTGGCACGCAGCCGGCTTCCCGGTAGGGGGCCAGCTTCCGGACAGCCTGATCGGCACTATCTATCTGGTTCTGAGATAACCAGCAATTGGCTTTGAGGGCTTCAAGCACCGGAACGAACAGCGATTCGTCGACCTGCCAGGAATGCATGGTGCGCTCCGCCCGGCCAATCCAGACAAAGGCATCCTCGAGCCGGCCCTGGGCACGGCACATCAGCACGCGGATCGTCATCGCCAGCAGCAGACCCAAATCCCGGGTCTGCTCGGCGTGACGCCCGCAGGTAACCAATAGGCGATCTGCCTCCGCTTCACGGCCCTGGTGCCAGAGCACCAACACCAGATTAAGCTGCAACCGCGTCTCACCGATACGGGCGGGACGAGCCAGCTCCTGCATGGCCGTATCCAGACCGGTCCGTAAAAGTTGCTCAGCGTGTTTGAGAGCACCTTTGCCAAGCTCGATCCGGGCATGGGCGTATACTGCCAGGGCTTCCGAGCCGGAATCGCCTGCTTCCCGGGCGAGTCTCGACGCCGCCCGATTGGCTTCCCGGGCTTCCTGGAAACGACCCGCTGCGCACAGGGCACTGGAGCGTACCATCTGGGTTACCAGTTGGCCCTGGGTGCTCAGTTCCCCTTCAGCCAGGGCTCGATCGGCCATTTCCAGGGCCGTAGCTACACTGCCCTCGCCCCGCAGGATAAAAGCTCTCAGAGCACAGATTCGCGCCACCTGTTCCTGTTGGTCAGGCTCGGCCAGACCGTCTATCAGGGCTCGGGCCTGGCGGAACTGACCACCGATAGCATGCACCCAGCTGTAGACAATCCTCAATCGTACACTCCGCTCCAGAAGCTGTGACGGCAAGCTTTTGCGAAGGCGCAGGAGTGAAGCCGTATCCTGCCCCAGCAGCAGAGCCTCAGATCCCTCAGAAGCAATGCGGATAATCTCCTCGGCATCGCCTGCCAGCAGCGCGTACTTGAGGGCTTCCGGGAACTGGTCGCGCACACCGAACCAGCGGCTGGCTTGTAGCATCCGTTCGGCGTGACCGGCCATCACTGGTGATTTCAGCCATTCCTGTAACAGTGGATTGATTCGGTACCAGCGACCGCGGCCCGGCATGGGCTTCAGTGGGAACCCCCTCTCAACAGCCTGGGAGGGGACAAACCCGGTCTCTGGCAGAAGGGGCTCAAGCGCCAGGAACAGTTCATCGGAACACAGTTCAAGCTCAGCGATGCCACGCATGGAACGCATCTGGCCTGGCGTCAGGTTGCCAAGAACCGATTCTTTGAGAAATCGCTCAACGCTTGGGGTTTCCTGAATCGGCTTCCTTTCAATATTCTGGTACACCTCTCGGCGATACAGCGCTAAGGGCGTCGCCCAGCCCTCAGTCATGTCATAGAGATTATCGACGGCGACACTGGTGAGCCCACTGTTTTCCGTGGCCGACCGAAAGAACTCAAAGGTTTCTGAACGAGAGAATTCGAGGGTCTCAGGCCCGATACGGGTAAATCGATTTTCCAACTCAAGGCCGTGAGTTTCGAAAGGCAATGCCTTACGCGAAATCAGAACAATGGAAGCGCCCACCGGAAAATCAGCAACCAGTTGATGAAGCAGATCCACAACGGCGGGGTTGCTGAGATTATGGAGGTTGTCCAACACCAGAACCCGTGGCTGGTTGGAAATATTCCGGGCCAGCGCCGCCTGCATCATCGACAGAGTATCCGAGAAGGTGGCACCACTCTGCAGACCCTGCTCCGGAGTTTCGGGCAGGTCCAGGGCAATGGCAAGCAGCGTCAAGAAACGGGATGGCGCGTTGTCCTGAGAGTTCAGCGCAACCCAGCGAACCTGATCAGCCGCCGTTTCTGCGCTGTCTAACGCTAAAGCACTGACCACGGCATGGGATTTTCCGTAGCCACAGGGCGCCTCAAGAAACAGAACGCTTCTGGAAGCCAGTGCATCAGAAATCTTGCCATCGAGCTTTGGCCGGGCCAGTGAATCAGACGGAACCGGAGGAATCTGAACCCGTTGTCTGAGCAGGTCCCTGACCAACTCGCCCCGTTGAAGACCACTATTCGCCGACTGAAATTCATCGTTGGCTGCACAGCCATCATTGAATGGTTTCACGCACTGCCCCATTTAACTCCGGCCTTAACTGCCTTGCACCGCCGGATAAGTGGATCTTGCACTGACTTTTGAGTGGCGACCGGCATTGGGTACGCCTTTAGTATGATAAGAAGGTTAAACCAATTGAGGGGTAGGCTGCAAAATTTTGACGTGAAAGGATTTTCTCATGTGTTAAAAAAACGGCGGGCCCTAAGGCCCGCCGCTTTTAAAGTCTGCTGAACAACCGCTTATCGGGTACCGGCGCGGCGAAGTGCCGCCGGCGTGTAATCCCTGGAGCGACGCTCAACGCCAAACTCATACGGGTTTTCTTCTTCGTTAGTCAGACCCAGAGCAAGGTAGCGGCCAGAGAGCAGGTCGTACAGAGTCTCAATGGCGTACCAGGGTACGTTCTGGTCGTAGAACTGCATGTTATGGGCTTCAGCGACGCGCCAGAGCTCACCACGACCGTCGTAGTGATCAATGACAGACGCCTGCCAGGAGTCTTCATCAATGTAGAAGTCACGCTGTGCATAGATGTGACGCGAGCCATCCTTCAGGGTTGCCCTTACGTGCCACACACGGTGCAGCTCGTAGCGGGTGTAGTCCTGATTGATGTGGCCAGCCTTGATGATCTGGTCGTAGCTCAGACTACGATCGGTCAGCTTGTAGGAGTTGTACGGAATGTACATTTCCTTCTTGCCGACCAGCTCCCAGTTGTAGCGGTCCGGAGCACCGTTGAACATGTCAAAGTTATCAGACGTACGCATACCGTCAGATGCGGTACCCGGTCCGTCATAGGCAACCTGGGGTGCGCGACGAACACGACGTTGACCGGCGTTGTATACCCACGCCCTGCGAGGCTCAGCTACCTGGTCAATGGTTTCGTGAACCAGCAGTACGTTACCCGCCAGTCGTGCCGGAGCAGTGATGGCCTGCTTGAAGTAGAACAGCACGTTCGGATCCATGCCCGGCTCAAAGTCAGACAGGTAAGTACGCCAGGTCAGCTCGTCCTGGAATTTCACCACCGAGAAGTCGCCGCCCTCGGTCGGGGTTACCTGGCCGACGTTACGCTGGACAGAGCCACCGCGATAACGGGTGATGTGGTTCCAGATCGCTTCCAGACCGTTCTGGGGAATCGGGAACGGAGTGGCGGACTTATAGTCGCCAAGACCATTACCATCCTTGATCAGTTCAACCGTAGTTGCGTTATCAACCGTCTGCTCCATAACCTCTTCAGGGTAGGCGGCGGTACGATGGGTTTCGTACACCGGCATGAAGTAGTCGTCGTAACGCTTAATCATGGCCACCTGGCCCGGTGACAGATTGTCTTTGTACTGCTCGACGTTGCTCTGATCGATCGTGAATTTCGGCTGCTCATCTGCGAACGGATTCAGGTAGATACCATCGCCTTTGTAACCAGCCGGAGGGGTCGTCAGACCCCCGGTCCAGGCCGGAATCGCTCCGCCGTTACCGGCCTTCTCGGCACCCATCGGTGTCAGCGAGTTGCCCAGCTTGGCCGCTTCTTCAGCAGAAACCGCACCCCAGGCCTGGCCGGCAAACATGCTCGCTGCCAGAACGCCTGTGGCCAGTAGTTTCTTGTTCAGTTTCATTTAAATTCCCTCGTTCAACGAATTCTTTCCGGGTTCAGAATGAGTATGAAACGCTAGCACTCACGAAATCGCGGTCAGTCAACTCGTTATACGGCTTGCCGCCGAAAAAGTTTGTGTAACCGACATTACCGGTAATCTTGTTCTGGTATACCGCCTGCAAAGACAGACCGATAGCCTTGCTACCTTCGTTGAAAGCGCCGCCCGGCTGTGGGCTGTAGCCTTCAACATCGTGGCTCCACGCCAGCTGCGGTGAAAGGTTAACACCGGCCAGGGCGTTGGGGTAATCCCAAACCAGGCGCGCACGGTAGCCCCAGGAGAAGTCTGTTGTGAAGCCCTCGTTCTCACAGTAATTCGTATTGATATTCAGGAGCGGACAGGCATCAACACCACCTGCGCTGGGAACAGGGCCAACCCCAAACGTACCCGAACGGCCGTAGCGAGCCTCATCGTAACCCGGCAGGTCGTGGATGTAGGTCGCCCCGAATTCGGAGATCAGTGAGAGTCGACTCGCACCCATCACCTGATCAAAGAACTTGATCAGCGTAAACTGGGCCTGGGACACATTGAAACGGTCGTTACCAGCAACGCTCACACCCGGCTCCAGTGTACCGCCGGCCTCTTCAAGCCTTTGCTTTTCGAGCAAACTGACCGGAGTACCGTCGATAGGATTACGCAGCTGGGTGCCACCATAGAGCAGTTCAAACGCGTTCCACTGGAGGGGAACCTTGTCCCTGAAGGAGTATTCAGCACCGAGAGACCAACCACCCGGGGTGGTCGTGTTGATACTGATGCCATAGAGGTTAATGCCCTCGGGATACTCTACGAAGTATTTCGGGAACTGCTCACCGGTGTCTTTGATTGTGCCGCTTACATAAGGAAGGCGGCTGTTGTACTTGATGTAGTAGAAGCCGAGTTCCGAATCATTGAGCTCCGGCACATACCAGCGCACGGCAACGCCGAACTGATCTTTCGAGTCTGCTTCCTGATCACCAATCCGAGGCGCTACAAAGCCCTGCGCAAGCGCTTGTGAATCGGAAAGCTGCCCTGCCAGAAGCACGGGACCACAGCCATCAGCCGCGAAGTCGTTGGTTGAGAAGAAGGTACCGCAGTCGTCCGGACGAACAGGCTCCCAATCCGCCTGAACGAATGTTTCGACCGTGACATTCTCGGTGATACCCGCAGACATGTAGAACATCTCCACCGGCAGAAGGGCATCTTTCAGCTCGGAACCCGGAGCGCGGAAGGCAGGAACATCAACGGGGTTGATTACGTTAATACCACCCTGGATAAAGGTACTCTCACCCCAGCTTAAAACTTGTTTACCATAACGAAGACTCACTGGCACATTTCCGAAGTACCAATCGGAGAACACATAGGCGTCGAGGATTTCACCACCAGAGGCATTGTCCTTTGCTTGGGGATTCAGTTCCCGCTGCTGACCTACGTAATCTACAGCCCTGCTCTCATCTTTCAATTCAAAGTCGTACCAGTAACGACCACGCAGAAGACCGCCAACACGAGTCAGATAGGGGTTATCAACGTAATAATTGAGGTAAAGTTCGCTGTTACCCTTGACGATTTTGGAGTAGGTGTCTCCGCTTTCGAAGTTAAGGTTACCGTCGTCGTAGTTGTTGGTGGAGGAGCCAATATTTTCCAGAGAGCCGCCGGGCGCGTACTCCGGGCCGAGGTTGCCCTGGGCAATCAGACGCTTGTCTCGATCTTCTACCCGCCAGCCAACGCCCGCAGACAGCGTGGTGTTGAACTGGGCTTCCACATCTCCCACATAGAACGAATAGGCTGCTGCCTGACCGGATACCCCGGCTGCAACTGCCACGGCAAGCGGTAATTTGGTCCAACGCTGCCATTGATGTGTTTTTCTTGTCATTGGAAGGCTACTCCATTGTTGTTCTGAGTCGCTGCTCTGATTATTGGTGTTCACGATGTATTGGAGGCTTCGTGCACAGTGCTCGTGATGTTGGCACTATAGCTAACGCCTTCGGGCGCTTTGATCAGTCAAAAGTATGATTTTGCTCTCACACCTCTATTACCGCCGTTTGCCGCCGGGTTTCTTCGCACAAAATCACTATAGACAACAAATTTGGATGCAACCACTTTGGTTTTGGTGGTTTTTTTTCGGCGGCTGTTAGTTGCGAGGAGCGCCAAGGTGGCGATGGTTCCTCCGAGAACCGCTACTAGCACATCCATGTGCGCTTGGCGTCGGCCATCCATGGCCGCCGACATTCTCGGAGGAACCATCGCCACCTCGGCACCGGGCTTGGGAGTTCGCTATTAACCCACGCCGCGAAAAAAAATGTATGGGAACGAATACCCGGAGGCTCGCCTGGCCGGGGCGGGAGCCCTTCCCGAAACTGTCGGCAGCAGGGATGCTGCCGTCAAGATTACAGGGACGTATTTACAGCGTGTTTCGGGAAGGGCTCCCGCCCCGGCCAGACTCCGAGGCTTAGAGCATCTCGATTGCCATGGCAGTAGCTTCGCCACCGCCGATGCAGAGGGCTGCGATGCCTTTCTTTTTGCCGTACCGCTGGAGGGCGTACATGAGGGTTACCAGCAGGCGGGAGCCGGTGGAGCCGACGGGGTGACCCTGGGCGCAGGCGCCGCCGTGGATGTTGACTTTTTCAGGGTCGAGACCAAGTTCGCGGATGGGCATCATGGCGACCATGGCGAAGGCTTCGTTGATTTCGAAGAGGTCTACGTCGTCTTTGCTCCAGCCGGTTTTTCCGAACAGGGTTTCGATTGCACCAACCGGGGCACAGGTGAACTCGGAAGGATGCTGAGACTGGGTGCTGTGGCCAACTATGCGGGCGAGCGGCTTGAGGCCGCGCTTTTCGGCTTCGGACTCGCGCATCAGGAGCAGTGCAGAAGCGCCGTCTGAGATCGAGGAGGCATTGGCGGCGGTGACAGTGCCGTCTTTGGCGAAGGCCGGGCGTAGGCTCGGGATCTTATCGATGTTAGCGTTGTGAGGTTGTTCATCGTCCTCGACAACCACTTCCCCTTTACGGCTTTTCACGGTCACCGGGACGATCTCATCTTTCAGCAGGCCTTCTTCGATGGCTTTCTTGGCCCGGGTGAGAGAGGTAATGGCGTACTCGTCCATTTCTTCCCGGGTGTAGCCTTTCTTGTCGGCCATTTCCTGAGCGAATGCGCCCATCAGGCGACCGGTTTCAGCGTCTTCCAGGCCGTCCAGGAACATGTGGTCCTGGGGTGCCTGGCCCGGTCCCATGCGGTAGCCGCTCCTTACACCCTGCAGGATGTAAGGAGCGTTCGACATGCTCTCCATGCCACCGGCGACCATGATGTCGTTGCTGCCGGCCTTTATCAGGTCGTGGGCGAACATGGCGGCTTTCATACCGGAGCCGCAGAGCTTGTTGATGGTGGTAGCGCCGGTGTTGTCGGGCAGCCCCGCCTTGCGCATGGCCTGGCGAGCCGGCCCCTGTTTGAGGCCGGCGGGCAGGACGTTGCCCATGATCACTTCCTGCACGTCCGCAGGCTGAAGACCGGCACGTTTGACGGCTTCGGCGATGGTGATCGAGCCCAGGTCTGTGGCGCTGACGCTGGCCAGGCTGCCCTGGAATCCGCCCATGGGGGTACGAACCCCGCTTACGATAACGACGTTGTCTGTGCTCATTTCTGAATCTCTCTGTTGGTTGTCTGGTAGGTTTTGTCGGATTAGCGACGCGTAATCCGACGCCACTTAAGGTTTATGGGGGGCTTCGAGGTACTCCTGGGACTGCATTTCCAGCAGGCGGGATTCGGTGCGCTCGAATTCGAAGCCCAGGCGGCCGCCGGTGTAGAGCTCGGTTATGGGTGCGGCTGCCGAGATGATGACTTTGACGTTGCGGTCGTAGAACTCGTCGATCATGTTAATGAATCGGCGAGCCTGGTCGTCTTTCTCTTTGCCCAGGATGGGCACGTTGCTGACGATAATGGCGTGGAACTGGCGGGCCATTTCGATGTAATCGTTCTGGCTTCGGGGGCCGTCGCAGACGTCCTTGAAATCAAACCAGACTACGTCGTCCGCGTGGGCCTGGGCCGGAATTTTTCGACCGTTGATTTCCATGGTTTTACTGTGTTTCGCTGCCTCGACCGCCAGGGCATCAAAGCTCTTGCGAAGGCTGACGTCCGCTTCCTCATCGAGGGGCGAATGGAACAATTCCGCCTGCTCGAGAGTCCGCAACCGGTAATCTACGCCGCCATCCACGTTGACCACATCGGTGTGCTTCTTGACCAGCTCAATAGCCGGCAGGAACCGGGCCCGCTGAAGACCATCCTTGTAAAGACCATCCGGGACGATGTTGGAGGTACAGACCAGTGTGACACCGCGGCTAAACAAGCCGTCCATCAGGGTGGCGAGGATCATGGCATCGCCAATGTCGGACACGAAAAACTCATCGAAACAGATAACCCGGGTTTCGTCGGCAAACTTTTTGGAGACCAGCTCGAGTGGATTCTTCTCGCCCTTGAGGGATCTGAGCTCGCTGTGGACCCGCTGCATGAAGCGGTGAAAGTGGACCCGCATCTTGCGATCAAAAGGCAGCGACTCGTAGAAGGTGTCCATCAGGTAGGTTTTACCGCGGCCTACCCCACCCCAGAAATACAGGCCCTTGACCGGATCTTCCTTGCCTTTCTTGAGCTTGCGCAAAAGTTTGGCCTTGGGCTTACTGCGATCCCTTTCGGCTTCCACCAGTTTGTCGTACAGTGACTGAAGGCGCTTGACCGCATCTTCCTGGGCCGGGTCCTTCTGGAAATCGGGGCGCTCAAGATCCTTCTGGTAACGTTGCCAAGGGGTCATGGTCGCACTGGTTTCGGAAGACATCGCTTCTGTCATCAAGGTAGTCCCGGAAGTTGATCGTAAATTTGGGCGCCGTATTGTCTCGCATTTGGCGATTTTTCGCCACGTTGGCCGCCTGGGCAGCAATACGACGATTGGCGCAGGCCACAATTATGGGATGATGGAGCCTGGGGCGTTATACTCGTCGGACAGGGGCTTGGCTCACTTCTAGGTAAAAGGACGACACAGCATATGACAAACCTGATTCTGGCAGCGATTGCCGCATTGGTTGTTGGCATTGTCATCGGGGTATTTGTTGGCCGTTCCGGGCAGGGAACGACGCTTCGGCAGCGCCGGGCGGAACAGCAGATAGAGGAACTGAGAAGCGAATATACCCGCTACCAGGCCCAGGTGAATGAGCATTTCATGGAGTCGGCACACCTGCTGCGCCGGTTCAACGATGCCTACCGCGATGTGAACCAGCACATGGCCCGCGGCGCCAACCGTCTTTGCAATGACGAAGACTGGATGGAGGAGTTGGCGCAGGAAACTTCCAAGAAGCGCCTGGAAGAAGTCCGCGAGGACGCTTCCGAGCCGCCACGGGATTATGCGCCAAAGACGGATCCGAAGGATTCCGGGACGCTTGCTGAAGACTTCGGTCTCAAGAAGGGCGAAAAGCCTCAGCAGGCCTGAGTTCTTTTTTGCTCTGGCGGAAGCTTGGGAGTTTATTCTCGATAAGACTGCTAAGTTCGGGGAGGGACCGGGTTAGTCACCCCTTTCCGAGAACCGCTACGAGCACATCCATGTGCGCTTGACGTCGGCCATCCTTGGCCGCCGACATTCTCGGAAAGGGGTGACTACCCCGCTCCATCAACTCTGTGCAATTCGCATCAAGCCTTCGTCTGACCACCTATTCGCGATCAGACCGGGTTGTCGCAATCAATGAATTTGTGGGCAACGCCAAACTCCTCGGCTAACGCCTTCCCGAGCGCTTGTACACCGTAACGCTCGGTCGCGTGGTGCCCGGCAGCGTAATAATGAATGCCACATTCCCTTGCCGTGTGCGTCGTCGGCTCAGAGATCTCCCCACTAATATAGGCGTCCAGGCCACCATCCAGCGCAGTGTTGATGAATCCCTGTGCAGCGCCGGTGCACCACCCGACCCGCTTGATCGCAGTCGGACCTTTGCCGACCCAGAGCGGCTCGCGATGTAGCTGTCTGGCGATGTGGAGACCAAATTCCTCGGGAGACATTGCTTCTTCCAGCTCGCCTTCCCAAACCAAGCCGCCTAACGGACGCGGGTTCTTGATATTGAGAACATCCGCCAGCTGACGGTTGTTTCCGTATTCGGGGTGGTCATCCAGCGGAAGGTGATAGGCGATCAGATTGATATCGTTGTCGAGAAGCTGTTTCAAGCGTTCTCGTTTCATCCCCTGAATGCGCTGGTCCTCACCTTTCCAGAAGTAGCCATGGTGGACCAGGATCATATCGGCGTTTGCTTCGATGGCAGCCTCGATCAAGGCTTTTGAAGCTGTAACGCCGGAGATAACGGTTTTAATTTCGGACGTGCCTTCAACCTGCAGACCATTGGGACAGTAATCCTGGAAATTATCGGGTTGGAGCCATTCGTTGATTTTCTCAAGGATGTCGCTTCGATTTGCCATAAAAACTCCACTCCGGACTATTTCAGAGAAGCTCGACGAGTGAGGCAGACGCCCCTTCCCGGGAATGTCGGCGGCCATGGATGGCCGACGCCAAGCGCACATGGATGTGCTCGTAGCGGTTCCCGGGAAGGGGCGTCTGCCTCACTCTGCCCGCCAACCTAGCAGGCTAGAGGGACCGGAGCCCCCCGATCAAGGCATCGTTCTGCTCAACAGTGCCGATGGTAATGCGCAGGAATTCGCTGATTCGAGGCTTGTTGAAGTGCCGGACAATAATGCCCTGCTCCCTCAGGCCTTTCGCCAAAACCTCGCCCGGCTGATCTTTATGACGGGCAAAGATGAAGTTTGCCTTGGAGGGTAACACCTCAAAACCCAGCCCCTCGAGGGCGGCCGTTACGCGCTCCCGCTCGGAGATCACGCCATCGCAGCACTTCCGGAACCAGGCCTCATCCTCGTAGGCCGCCTTCGCACCGGCCAGGGCCAGGCGGTCCAGCGGGTAACTGTTGAAACTATTCTTCACCCGGTTCAGGGCCTCGATCAGGTCCGGATGGCCGACGGCGAAACCGACTCGCAAACCGGCCAATGAACGGGCCTTGGAGAGCGTCTGGGATACCAGCAAGTTCGGGTACTTGTCCACCAGGGTGATCGCCGACTCGCCGCCGAAATCAATGTAGGCCTCATCCACAACCACGACGCGGTCCGAATTGGCCGCCAGGATCTCTTCAACATGCTGCAACTCGAGATACCGACCAGTTGGCGCATTTGGATTCGGGAAGATGACGCCGCCGTTGGGTTGCTTGAAATCATCCGGGTTGATTTCAAAGCTTTCTGTCAGCGATATCTTTCGGCTCTCAATGTTGTAGAGGCCACAGTAGACCGGATAGAAGCTGTAGGTAATGTCCGGGAACAGGATCGGTTCGCCGTGCTGGAACAGGCCAAAGAAGATGTGGGCCAGAACTTCATCCGAGCCATTGCCCAGGAAGATCTGTTCCGGCTTGACCTTGTGGTATTCCGCGATCGTCTGGCGCAGGCTTTCGCCTTCCGGATCCGGATAGAGGCGCAAGCCGTCGTTCAATTCGGCCTTAATGGCTTCGATGACTTTTGGTGAGGGGCCGAAGGGGTTTTCGTTGGTGTTCAGCTTCACCAGGTTGGCCATTTTTGGCTGTTCGCCTGGGACATAGGGAACCAGGTCGTTTACCAAAGGACTCCAGAATTTACTCATAAATCAGTCCTTAATCCGATATTCCGCCGACCGGGCGTGAGCGGTTAAGCCCTCGCCACGTGCAAGAACCGACGCCACACGTCCCATGCGGTCAGCACCGGCAGCGCTGAAGCCGATGATGGAAGACCGTTTCTGGAAGTCGTAGACGCCCAGAGGTGAGGAGAACCGTGCGGTGCCGCTGGTGGGCAGCACGTGGTTCGGGCCGGCGCAGTAGTCGCCGAGGGCTTCGGCGGTGTAGCGGCCCATGAAGATGGCGCCAGCGTGGCGGATGTCTTCAAGCATGGCCTCAGGGTCTTCAACCGACAGCTCCAGGTGTTCCGGGGCGATGCGGTTGGACACCTCGGCGGCTTGTTTCAGGTCGGCGACGTGGATCAACGCGGCGCGGTCGGTCATGGAGGTGCGGATGATGTCGGCACGCTCCATGGCTGGCAGCAGTTTGTTGATGCTGGCTTCGACAGCGTCCAGGAATTCGGCATCCGGGCTGATCAGGATGGACTGGGCCTGCTCGTCGTGCTCTGCCTGGGAAAACAGGTCCATGGCAATCCAGTCGGGATCGGTTTTGCCGTCACAGATCACCAGGATTTCCGACGGACCGGCGATCATATCGATGCCCACTACGCCAAAAACCTCTCTCTTGGCGGTAGCAACAAAGATATTGCCGGGACCGACGATTTTATCGACGGCCGGAATGGTCTCTGTCCCGTACGCCAGCGCGCCCACGGCCTGGGCACCACCAACGGTGAATACACGATCCACTCCAGCAATGGCTGCGGAGGCCAGCACCATGTCATTCACCACACCATCCGGTGTCGGAACAACCATCACCACTTCGCTGACACCCGCGACCTTTGCGGGAATGGCGTTCATGAGCACGGATGACGGGTAAGCGGCCTTGCCCCCGGGCACGTACAAACCAGCGCGATCCAGAGGCGTTACCTTCTGGCCAAGCACGGTGCCATCTTCGTCCTCATACTGCCAGGACTTCTGGTTCTGCCGCTCGTGATAGTCCCGGATCCGCTCGGCCGCTTTTTCCAGGGCAACACGCTGGTCCTGCGGAATCGCTTCCAGAGCCTTCTGCAGTCGGCTCTGGTCCATTTCCAGTTCGGCGACAGAGCCAGCCTTCAGGCGATCGAACTTCTCGGTAAATTCCAGGACCGCCTGATCACCGCGGGTTTTCACCTCATGCAGGATATGACGCACTGACTCGTTCACCTGATGATCAACGCTGTCGTCCCAGGCCAGCAGTTTGGCCAACGCATCATTAAAGTCACTTTGGGAAGCGTTCAATCTGGTGATCTTTGCGGTCATAACTCAAATCCTGTGTGGGATTAACGACTAACTACTGCTGACCGACTCAAACTCAGAGCCGGCGTTTCTCAACGGCTGCGGACATCTTTTCAATGATGGGATTGATGCGCTCGTGTTTCATCTTCATCGACGCGCGATTAACCACCAATCGGCTGCTGATATGCTCAATCAGCTCGCGGGCTTCAAGGCCATTCGCCTTCAGCGTATTGCCGGTATCCACGATGTCGACGATCTCGTCGGCCAGACCCAGAATCGGAGCCAGCTCCATGGCGCCGTATAGCTTTATGATGTCAGCCTGACGCCCCTGGGCCGAGTAGTATCGGCGGGCCAGGTTCACGAACTTTGTTGCCACCTTGATACGACCGGGCGGCGGAGTCTGATCTTTCGGGCCGGCGGTCATCAGACGACAACGGGAAATATTCAGATCCAGTGGCTCATAAAGTCCTTCGCCACCGTGCTCCATCAATACATCCTTACCGGTCACCCCAAGGTCGGCCCCGCCGTACTGAACATAAGTCGGCACGTCCGTGGCCCGGATGATCAATACCCGCACATGGGGATCCGTTGTCGGGAACACCAGTTTGCGCGACTTTTTGACGTCGTCGATCAGCTCAATGCCCGCTTCTGCAAGCAGCGGCAGGGTCTCTTCCAGGATTCGTCCCTTCGACAAGGCGATGGTTATGGAATCTGTCATGGATCGTTCCGGTTTCCCGTTGTTGTCTTTTACGCTGGCAGGCGGCGGATGGTGGCACCCAGCAACTGCAGTTTCTCTTCAATACACTCGTAACCGCGATCAATGTGATAGATGCGGTCTACGATGGTATCGCCGTCAGCCATGAGACCGGCAATAACCAGACTGGCCGAAGCCCTGAGGTCCGTGGCCATGACCGGCGCGCCGGTGAGATGGTCCACGCCCTTGATGATAGCGGCGTTACCTTCGAGCGTGATATCCGCGCCCATGCGGATCAGTTCCTGCAGGTGCATGAACCGGTTCTCGAACACGGTTTCCACGATGGTGCCAGTGCCTTCAGCCACAGCGTTCATGGCGGCAAACTGGGCCTGCATATCTGTGGGGAAAGCCGGGTAAGGCGCGGTACGCAGGCTCACCGCTTTCGGGCGATTGCCTTTCATATCCAGCTCAATCCAGTTCGGGCCGGTATTGATGTGGGCACCGGCTTCCTCGAGCTTGAGCACCACCGCTTCCAGCAAGTCTTCACGGGTATCCTTGAGCTTGACCCGACCGCCGGTTGCAGCAGCAGCCACCAGGTAGGTACCGGTTTCAACGCGGTCTGGCAGCACGTTGTAATGGCAACCGTGCAGACGCTCAACACCGTTGATTTCGATCGTGGCGGTCCCATGCCCCTTGATGTCCGCGCCCATGGCAATCAGACACTCGGCAAGGTCAACAACCTCCGGCTCGCGGGCCGCATTTTCCAGGATGGTTTTTCCGTCTGCCAGCGCAGCGGCCATCATCAGGTTCTCAGTGCCGGTTACGGTAACTGTATCCAGGAAGATGTGGGCGCCCTTCAGGCGACCGTTAGTCTTGGCCTTGATATAGCCATTCTCAACCTTGATGTCCGCACCCATCATTTCCAGGCCGTGGATGTGCAGGTTCACCGGACGGCTACCGATTGCACAGCCACCTGGCAGGGATACCTCTGCTTCGCCGAAGTGAGCGACCAGGGGTCCCAGCACCAGGATAGAGGCACGCATGGTTTTCACCAGCTCGTAGGGCGCGTGAAAGTGCTTGATGGTATTGGCGTGAATTTCCACGCTCATTTTCTCATCAATAATGACTTCAACGCCCATGCGGCCCAGAAGCTCGATCATGGTGGTTACGTCGTGCAGGTGCGGCAGATTGCCGACAGTCACCGGCTCATCCGCCAGCAGGGTCGCTGCCAGGATCGGCAGTGCGGCGTTCTTGGCACCGGAGATCCGAATCTCACCATCCAGAGGCTTGCGGCCCCTGATCAGAAGTTTATCCACAATAAATATCCTGTTTTGTTCGGGCCACTCAGCCCTGGCGCTCAGCCCATTCAGCCGGAGTAAATGCTTTCGGATGAAGAGCGTGAATTGAGCCATCCATGATCTGTTGGAATAGTGCCTTGTTGATCAGCTGCTGGCGCTTGATAGTCGGCAGGCCTTCGAATACATCACCCACTACGACGACCATGTAATGGGTACCATCAACCTGTACCTGAACTTCACAGCCGGGCAATGCTTCCTTGACCAGCTCGGTGACTTGGGCGGCATCCATAGAAAATCCTCGGGTGTTTTGAAATCAGGGGCGAGATTGTAACCAATTCCGGCGCTCGGGTCAGCTTTACTGTCCGGTAAACAAAGGGCCGAGGCCGGGAGAGTCAGTGGGCGGGGTGGACGGTTTCCGGACCGAAACCCGCGAGCTGATCATCAAGGTTGCTCAGGGACGCCAGAGAGACCAGGCGGCCACTTACCCCCCGGAACGACAGGGAAATACCTGTTTGATGCGCCAAACGTTGCCAGCAGAGCAGCATGGACAGAACCACACTGTGGGCGGTGGCCAGACCATCAAGATCGATAACCAGATCGACAGATACCGAGCGGATCAGTTTCTCGCCCTCTTTTCTCAGGCCGACCACGGTGTCTATGGTCACGTCCCCGGAGACGATAAGGGCTCCGTCAGAGAGCTGAACCCGAGGCTCAACCGCGGTCATGAGTTGTCCACTTCCTGCTCCAGATTCAGGGATTCGACGGCATCACTCCAGCCGTCGATGACCGCTTGAATCTGGCCCCGACTTTCTTCCATTTCCTGACTGAACCGATCCCGAAAAGCCAGACCAATGTTCACGCCCTCAACAATGACGTTTTCCATCAGCCATTTACCCTCGGAGTTCTTGTACATCGAATAGGTTACGGGGTAACGGTTACCGGAGGCACTGATGACTTCCATCTGGACAGAGGCGCGGTTGTCGCTCTGGGGGTTGATGGTCGCTTCCTTGACCTGAATCTCGAAGTTGTCCGCGTTGACCAGAGCCTGCGCATAACTATCAAACAGGCTGCGCTTGAACTTGGCCACAAACTCATCACGCTGCTCGGGAGTCGTCTGACGAGCGTAGCGCCCCATAACGCGGGCAGCTATTCGACGGAAGTCCACGAAGTCTGTCAGGGCCTGATCCATGCTCTCATAGAAGGCTTCCGGGTCCCGCTCATAAAGACCGCGCTCTTCATTGAGTTTCTCGACCAGCCGCTGGGTGTTCTCATCCACATAGTCGCGAAGATCCTCCGCTTCCGCCGCCTGCGCCGGCGTAACCAGAACCAGGGCCATCATAAGGCCAAGCAGAATGTGGTGTTTCAGTGCAAACATCAGGATCTCCTGTTAAATCTGACCGGCCCGAATCAGCGGCCCGATGCAAAGTTGCTGATCAGCCGCTCCAGGTTCATAGCCGACTGTGTCGAATAGAAGGTGTCGCCCTCGTTCAGCGAATCCATCTCGGCCCCGATGGATATATCAATGTACTGCTCACCGAGCAGGCCGGATGTACGTATAACTGCGGAACTGTCCGAGGGGATATTGTCGACGTCCGAATGAATCGACATTTCCACCCGGGCCTGGAACGTCTCTTTGTTCAGACTGATGGATTCAATGGTGCCGACTGTCACCCCAGCCATGGAGACCCGCCCCCGGGGCGTAAGCCCGCCGGTATCATTGAAATTGGCGTAGATGGTGTAGGTACTCTCGGCCGACTTCGGCGACAGCCCGCTTACCTGCAGCGCGAGGAAAAGCAGCGCCGCGCAGCCTGCGATCATGAACAGGCCAACTATGATTTCAGTGGTTCTCTGTGCCATTTCCGGCTCCGGTATGTTTTATCTCGTTAATCGATGATTCAGAAATCGCCAAACATGACAGCGGTAAGCACGAAGTCCAGCCCCAGCACCGCCAGCGATGAGTACACAACGGTTTTGGTGGTCGCCGAACTGATACCTGCCGATGTCGGCACACAGTCATAGCCCTGGTAGACCGCAATCCAGGCGCAAACGAAGCCGAAAACGACGCTCTTGATGACGCCGTTCAGGACATCATCCACAAAATCGACCGACGACTGCATATTGCCCCAGAAGGAGCCCTCAAACACGCCCAGCCAATCGACACCCACCAGCATACCTCCCCAGATGCCGACCACCGAGAAAATCACCGCGAGCACCGGCATGGCTATGAAACCAGCCCAGAGCCGGGGCGCAATGACACGCCGCAACGGATCCACGCCCATCATCTCCATGCTGGACAACTGCTCGGTGGCTTTCATAAGGCCAATCTCTGCCGTCAGCGCCGAGCCTGCCCGGCCGGCGAACAGCAATGCAGTCACCACCGGCCCGAGTTCGCGCACCAGGGTCAGAGCAATCATCTGACCGATCGCCGCTTCAGAGCCATAGTCGCTCAGGATCGTGTAGCCCTGCAGCCCTAGCACCATGCCGATAAACAGACCCGAAACCACAATAATGGCGAGGGACAGGACACCGACGGCGTAAAGCTGCTTCATCAGAAGCGGGAAACCGGTTGCCGGCCTGGGCACACCACCCAGAACGCCCGCAAGAAACCGGCCAGAACGACCGAAAGACGAAACTAAATCAAGCCCGAGGCGCCCGAATGCCGCGATCCTGTCGATCAAGAGACACCTCCGGACAACGCAAAGTCCTGGGCGGCATCCTCGGCCGGGTAATGAAAAGGCACCGGGCCATCTGGCTGCCCCTGGAGGAATTGCTGGACCTTCCCGGACGGATGCGCCCTCAGCTCCTCGGGCGTGCCCTCGCCAATCACCTTACCGTCCGAGATGATACAGGCGTAATGGCAGATGCTGAGGGATTCCGGCACATCATGGGAGACCAGAACACTGGTCAGACCCATGGAACTGTTCAGATCACGGATCAGCTTGACCAGAACGCCCATGGCAATCGGGTCCTGGCCGGCAAATGGCTCGTCATACATAATGAGTTCCGGATCCAGGGCAATACTGCGGGCCAGGGCTACCCGGCGGGTCATACCTCCGGAAAGCTCCGAGGGCATCAGCTGGCGGGCTCCGCGCAAACCGACCGCTTCAAGCTTCATCAGGACGATGTCTCGAATCATATCTTCCGGCAGTTTTGTGTGCACACGAAGCGGGAAGGCGACGTTCTCGAACACGCTCAGGTCGGTGAACAAGGCCCCACTCTGGAACAGCATGCCCATCTTTTCCCGGAGGCTGTAGAGCGCCTTGCGCTTGAGCTTTGGCACCTCATGGCCATCCACCATAACACTACCAGCATCCGGCCTGAGCTGGCCGCCAATAAGCCGAAGCAGGGTGGTTTTACCGGTTCCGCTGGGGCCCATGATAGCGGTTATTTTGCCACGGGGAATATCCAGGCTGACACCGTCGAAGATACGGCGCCCTGAGCGGGAGAACACGACATCCTTGAGCGATATGTAAGCCGGTGAATCCATAGTCCTTACCTTTCAAAGAGGCGCTACATTATGCCATGGGGCGTTCAAGCTCAATCCAAAGAGCGCAAAATGTACTGATAGCAATGATCAGTTTGACTGAACTTTCAGTAACCGGGCATCGTTGCGGGGTGAAAATGGTATACTCTCACCAACATTTTCAATGTCCCGACAGCCAGGCCTAAAGCCCGATGACCGAACAGACTTCCAGCGATTTCCGAACCTCTGCCATCCGCGCCATTCGCATTGAGCGCGATGCCATTGATGCCCTTGAGAGCCGAATCGATGACCAGTTCACACTGGCATGCGAAGTCATTATGAACTGTAAAGGCCGCGTGGTTGTGACCGGCATGGGAAAATCCGGCCACATCGGCAACAAGATTGCAGCCACGCTGGCCAGTACCGGAACGCCATCGTTTTTCGTTCACCCCGGCGAGGCAAGCCATGGTGACATGGGTATGATAACGCCTCAGGACGTGGTGATTGCCATCTCCAACAGCGGCAACACCAGCGAGGTGATCACCATTCTACCGCTGATCAAACGCATGGGCGCGCCCCTGATCAGCATGACCGGCAACGCCAACTCCACCCTGGCCCGGGAAGCCGTGGCCAACCTGGATGTGAGCGTCATGGTCGAAGCCTGCCCACTGGGTCTTGCTCCCACGTCCTCAACAACGGCCACCCTGGTCATGGGAGACGCCCTGGCGGTTGCCCTTCTTGAAGCCCGCGGTTTCAGTGCCGAGGATTTTGCCTTCTCCCATCCCGGCGGCAGCCTGGGTCGCCGGCTCCTGCTTCGGGTATCCGACATCATGCATACCGGTGATCAGATTCCGGTCGTCACAGAGGGTACGCCACTGAGTGGCGCTCTCCTGGAAATCTCCCGCAAGGGTCTCGGTATGACCACCGTCGTCAACCAGGAAGGCTCTCTTACCGGAATATTTACGGACGGTGACCTGCGTCGGACTCTGGATCGATCCGTGGATTTTCATAATACGGCCATCAACGAGGTGATGACCCGGAATGGCAAAACCATACAGGCCGATCACCTGGCTGCGGAAGCGCTCAACATCATGGAGGAAATGAAGATTAACGCCCTGCCGGTGACCGACGAACAGGGCGGTCTCGTTGGCGCCATCAACATGCATGACCTGCTGCGGGCCGGGGTGATCTGATATGAAGCACCCATGGCCGGACTCTCTTCTGGAAAAAGCCGCGAAAATCCGCCTGATTGCTCTCGATGTCGACGGTATCATGAGCGACGGCAAGCTTTATTTCAGCGCCAACGGTGATGAGCTCAAGGCCTTCAACATCCTTGACGGCCTTGGTCTGAAACAACTTATGGCAGCGGGGATCACCGTGGCCGTGATCACCGGGCGAAAATCACCTCTCACCGAAAAGCGCATGCGGGATCTGGGCATTCCGCACCTGATGCAGGGGCGCGAGGATAAGAAGATAGCCCTTCAGGAACTGGTCAGCACCATGGATATCAGCCCGGAGTCCATCGCCTACATGGGCGATGATCTTCCAGACCTGCCAGCGCTCAGGTTCGCTGGACTGGGCATCACTGTTCCCAATGGTTACTGGCTGGTGCGTCAACATGCCGACTACTGCACCCATGCCCGGGGCGGCGAGGGCGCGGTGCGGGAAGCCTGCGATTTGCTGCTGACTGCCCATGGCAAGCTTGAGTCTGCACTTGCGCCCTATCTGGAGCCCGAGGCGTGAACTGGCTCCCGGACCGGCCCTGGCTGCGAACACTGGCGCTGGCTGGCACCGTGGTGGCAGCGGTCTTTTTGCTCTGGCAAAGCGATGAGCCACCGGTGATTGATGATGAGGCAGCGGCGCTGCGAGGCGATGCCGAGCCGGACGGCTTCGTGGTTAATGGCCAGTACACGTCCTTCGACGAATCGGGCAACCTGAAGATCCGATTCACCAGTCCCCGCATTGAACAGTTTGAGGAAGGCAACCTGGCCACCATGGAATCCCCCCGTGCCGAACTGTATGGCGGCGAGAATGCCCTGCCCTGGATTGTTGAAGCCGAGAATGGCAGCCTGCTGCAAAACCAGAATCTGGTGTACCTGACGGACAATGTCCGGATTCAGCGCACTGTTGGTGAACGGGACGCCACCCTGACAACATCTACCCTGACCCTGGATAACGATCGGGGCATGGTATATACAGACGCACCCGTAGAAATACGCGACGTTACCGGTATTACCCGGGCCACGGGCATGAAGGCGTGGATAGACGAGCGGATTCTGGAACTGAACTCCCAGGTGGAAGGACGCTATGAAACCGGAAACTAACCGATACCGGAGCCTGATGGCTGCCCTGCTGACGGTCACGATGACTGGCCCGGTGGCTGCTTTCGACCTTGATTCCGACACCCCCATCAAGGTCACTGCCGACAATGCCCGCCTGGACGACGGCCAGGGCATTGCCACTTATACCGGGACTGTAGAACTCGAGCAGGGCAACACCCGCCTGAGCGCGGACCGTGTGGTTCTCTACCGCACAGAGGGCGGCCTGAGTCGGATAGAGGCCTCTGGCACTCCTGCCAGATACCGGCAACCGACCCAGGAGGGTGAAGGCGAAACCGACGCACGGGCGCTGAATATTACCTGGTCAGCCACCGACAGCCGACTGACCTTTGAACGGGAAGCGGTCATCGAACAGAATGGCAACCTGTTCCGCGGCGATGTCATTCATTATGATACCGCTGGCCGGGTAGTGACCGCTGAAGGCGGCGCGGACACCGGCGAGGGCAGCGGCCGGGTAGAAATGGTGATTCAGCCACGCAGCGCCGACAGACGCACTGATAAACAGGAAACCGATGGCAGTTCTGAGAGCCAGTAATCTGGCGAAGAGTTACAAACAGAAAAAAGTGGTAATCGACGTCTCCCTGGAAATCCGCAGCGGGGAAATTGTCGGGTTGCTTGGTCCCAACGGCGCCGGGAAAACCACCTGCTTTTATATGATCGTGGGGCTGATACCCGCCGATCACGGCCGAATCACGATCGACAGCCGGGATATCACGCCTCTGCCGATGCACGGCCGGGCCCGCCAGGGCATCGGTTACCTGCCCCAGGAAGCCTCGGTGTTCCGCAAACTGACGGTGCGAGACAATATCATGGCCATCCTCGAGACTCGTCAGGGCCTTGGCAAGGCGGAGCGAGAAAAAAAGCTAGAGGAGCTATTGGAGGAATTCCATATAACCCACATCCGGGACAGCGTTGGTATGGCCCTGTCCGGCGGTGAACGGCGACGGGTGGAAATTGCCCGGGCGCTGGCCATGGAACCGGCCTTCATCCTTCTGGATGAGCCCTTTGCCGGTGTCGATCCCATATCTGTCAGTGACATCAAACACATCATCCGGCATCTGCGGGACAAGAGTATCGGCGTACTGATTACCGATCACAACGTGCGAGAGACCCTGGACATCTGCGAGAACGCGTACATTGTCTCCGGCGGCCACATCATCGCCTCCGGCAATGCCGAGGCGATCCTGGCCAACCAGCAGGTCAAGGAAGTCTACCTGGGCGACGAATTCAGGCTTTGACAGCGAATGGCTCATTGTTTTGATGATCTGTAGCAAGTAAACTCGGCAAAGAACTTGCTAGGGTAAAATAAAACCACGGCAAGTAACCGGCATATAAAGATTTTTTCACGACTTATGACACAAAGCGCTGATGAGTGACGGATCCTGAACCATGGTTATGAAAGCCTCCTTACAGTTAAAGCTGGGTCAGAGCCTGACCATGACGCCCCAGCTGCAACAGGCGATCCGGCTTCTCCAGCTCTCCACCCTCGACCTTCAGCAGGAAATCCAGCAGGCACTGGAATCCAACCCGATGCTGGAGACCTCCGAGGACGATGATCAGACCGACGCAGCCACCGAAAACGACGAACGTGATGCCAATGCAGCCGAGTCTGCAGCAGAAGCCGCTCCCGAACCGTCCAGCGACTGGGACGAATCCGAGAACGGTCCGGACTGGTCCTCGGAGAACGAAATTCCGGATAACATTCCGGACGATCTGCCGGTAGACACTGCCTGGGACGACATTTACCAGTCCGCGCCTGCCCCGGCAGCCCGCAATGACGACGAGAACGATCACGATTTCGAGACTCGCAACTCGCCCACGGAAACCCTTCAGGATCACCTGGAATGGCAGCTCAACCTGACCCCCTTGAGTGAGCGGGACCAGGCCATTGCCCATGCCCTGATGGATGCTGTGGATGAGCGAGGCTATCTCACCAGCCCACTGGAAGAAATCCACGCCGGAATGCTGGATGAGAACGAAGAAGACCCTCTTGAACTGGATGAAGTGGAAGCCGTCCTGCATCGCCTCCAGCACTTTGATCCCCCCGGCGTGTTTGCCCGGGACCTCCAGGAATGCCTCCTGATCCAGCTCAACCAGTTGCCACCGGAAACCCCCTGGCTCGCCCAGGCGCGCCTGGTGATCACCCACTACATCAACCTGCTGGGCAACCGGGACTACGCCCAGTTGCTGCGTCGCAGCCGCCTGAAAGAAGACCAGCTGCGGGAAGTCCTGGCGCTGATTACCGGCCTGAACCCACGGCCGGGCGACGTTATTGACCGCGCCGAACCCGACTACGTCATTCCGGATGTGATCGTTCGAAAACACAATGGCCGCTGGCGTGTTGAACTGAATCCGGAAATTGCACCGCGCATCCGGGTCAATGCCAGCTATGCTTCACTTATAAGGCGTGCGGACAGCAGTGCAGACAACACCTACCTGCGCGATCAGTTGCAGGAAGCCAAGTGGTTTATCAAAAGCCTGCAGAGCCGCAATGAAACCCTGCTGAAAGTGGCGACCCGTATTGTTGAGCACCAACAGGGATTCCTGGATCACGGCGAGGAAGCGATGAAGCCGTTGATTCTTTCAGACATCGCCCAGGCGGTGGAAATGCATGAATCAACGATTTCACGGGTAACCACCCAGAAATACATGCATACCCCCCGGGGTATTTTCGAACTGAAGTATTTCTTCTCCAGCCATGTCAGCACTGATGAGGGCGGAGAATGCTCTTCCACGGCCATCCGCGCGATGATCAAGAAGTTGATTGCCGCCGAAACACCCAAAAAGCCGTTGAGCGACAGTAAAATTGCAGCCATGCTAGGGGAACAGGGTATCAAGGTTGCGCGACGCACCGTTGCCAAGTACCGGGAGGCCATGCACATTCCGCCGTCCAACGAACGCAAGCGGCTGGTCTGAATACCCCGGGACGGGACGCAACACCGTATTCGCCGGCGCACAATGCGCCAGCACCCAGACCGGCTCCCGGGAGCCGGCATGATGACAACAGGAGACGCCTATGCAACTCAATATTTCAGGCCATCACGTAGAACTGACTCCCGCACTGAAGGATTACGTTTCAGAGAAGTTCGAGAAGCTCGAGCGTCACTTTGACCACATCAGTAACTGCCAGGTGACCCTGGAAGTGGAAAAGGTGCGCCAGATTGCGGAAGCCACATTGCACGTGGTAGGTGGTGAGATTCACGCAAAGGCAGAAAACGAGGATATGTACGCGGCCATTGATGCCCTTATCGACAAGCTGGACCGTCAGATCCTCAAGCACAAGGAAAAGAATGTAGAACGGATGCACGGAAACGGCTCTCGCTAACTGGCTGTTTTCATGCAAGTCATCTAATCGAGCTGCGACATGAGTAACGTGTCGCAGCCTTTTTTTTAACGGAAATGCAGTCGATCCATGAGCGACACATCCCTGACCATAGACAACATTCTTGCGCCGGAGCTCACCCTCTGCAGGGTACCTGCGTCCAGCAAGAAACGGGCCCTGGAGTTTATTGCCGAGCAGATAAACCATCAGGACAACACGCTCAGCGAGACCCAGCTTTTCAACAACCTCATTTCCCGTGAGCGCCTGGGCAGCACCGGCATTGGCCAGGGGATCGCCATTCCCCACTGCCGTCTGGAAGGGCTTGATCACGTGGTGGGCGTGCTGATGACGCTTGAAGAAAGCGTCGAGTTCGATGCTATCGACAATCAGCCGGTGGATCTGATCTTTGCCCTGATCGTCCCGAAGGAGGCAACGAGCGAACACCTGGAACTGCTCAGCCAACTGGCCGAAAAGTTCAATGAGCGGTCGTTCTGTGATCGCCTCCGGCAATGCGAGGACGCCAGTACGCTGTACCAGCGCATGACCGCCTCAGGCGGATGACATTCATTGCAGTGGAGGTAAGGTGGTCATGAAGCTGATTATCGTCAGTGGCAGATCCGGCTCGGGCAAGAGTACCGCTCTTCATGTGCTGGAAGACCTTGGGTTCTATTGTATCGACAACCTCCCCATCGGCCTGCTCTTCCCCCTTACCCGGGAAGCGGCCAGCCAGACCAAACCTGGCCGGCTGGGCAAGATGGCCGTAAGCATCGATGCACGGAACCTTTCCGGAGAGTTGGCCAATTTCGAAGATATTTATCGGCGCCTTCAGGAAACCGGGGTTACCGTTGAAATCATCTTTCTGGATGCCGACGAGCAGTCTCTCCTTCAGCGCTTCCACGCGACCCGCAGAAAGCATCCGTTGAGTGACGACAAGACCTCCCTTCGGGAAGCCATTACCAGCGAAAAGAAGCTTCTTGAGCCCCTCTCCAAACTTTCCGACCTGTACGTGAATACCACTGGCATGTCCATGTACGAACTCCGGGATATGGTGAAGCAACGGGTGGTGGGTCGAAAAGATCAGGAGTTGGCCCTGTTGTTCCAATCATTCGGCTTTAAACACGGTGTACCGCTGGATTCCGACTACGTCTTCGATGTTCGCTGTCTGCCCAACCCCTACTGGGATACCAGCCTCCGCAAGTACGTCGGTACCGATCAGCCGGTTATCGAGTTTCTGGAAAAAGAACCGGCAAGCCGGAAGATGATCGAAGACCTGAAATCATTCCTGGATACCTGGCTGCCCTCTTTCGCAGACAGTAACCGCAGCTACATGACCATTTCCATTGGCTGTACTGGCGGTCAGCACCGGTCGGTGTACGTGTGCGAGCAGTTGGGTGAGTACTTCCGGCAACGTTACAGCAATGTGCAGGTACGCCACACCGAACTGCCACACCTGCAGACTCGGGAAGAGATCTGATCGAACCATGATTCGCCGCCCCATTACTATTATCAACAAACTGGGCCTGCATGCGCGCGCTACGGCGAAGCTCGTCAACACGGCATCCGAATTCGACAGCAGCGTGCGTATCAGTGGCAAGGGCCGGGATGTGGACGCGAAGAACATCATGCAGGTGATGATGCTGGCCGCCAGCAAAGGGACCGATGTGGAACTCATTGCCGAGGGGCCGGACGAAGAACAGGCCATCGAGGCGCTGGTGGAACTGATCAATGACTATTTCGGTGAGGGTGAGTAATTCCCTTTCCGTACGGCATTCACCTACAACTCTTTCTCACCGATAGCGGCTAACTCCGCTATAATACAGGCGTTTTCTGACGCCGGGTGATTCATGACCGATATTCTGGAAAAAAGCCAGGCCCGCCAGCGCCTTCGTTCTCTGAGCGAAGCCCTGGACAGTGGCGCACTGAAGCAGGTTGCCCGCATCCTGAACGGTGGCCTGAGCCCCAGTGACATTGCCCATCTGCTGGAGTCCTCCCCGCCCCGGCAGCGTGCCCTGCTGTGGAATCTCGTCGACAAGCAACTGGAAGGGGAAGTTCTCCAGTATCTGAGTGACGATATCCGTGGTTACTTCCTGAGCCAGCTGAACGCACAGGAACTGGCGGATATCATCGAGGATTTCGAGTCGGACGACCTGGCCGACTTGCTGCAGCAGCTGCCGGATACGGTGATCCAGGAAGTCCTGGACACCATGGACGAGCAGGACCGACAGCGCGTGGAGGAAGTTCTCTCCTACCCGGAGGACACCGCCGGCGGCCTGATGAACACGGACACCATTACCGTGCGTCCGGACATCAGCATCGACGTTGTACTGCGTTACCTGCGCCGACACCGCAATCTACCGCCGATGACCGACAACCTCATCGTGGTCAGTCGCCGCGATGATTTCATTGGCATGCTGCCAATCACCAAAATGCTGGTGTCCAACCCCGCCTCCACCGTGCGGGAAGTGATGGATACCGACATCGAGCCTATTCCCGTGAGCCTCTCCGACACCAAGGTAGCGACATTGTTTGAGCGCTACGATCTGATCTCGGCGCCGGTGGTAAATGAGGAAGGCCGACTGCTGGGTCGCATCACCATCGATGACGTGGTTGATGTTATCCGGGAGGATGCGGACCACTCCCTGATGAGCATGGCCGGTCTGGATGAAGACGAGGACACTTTTGCGCCGGTGTGGAAAACCACCCGTCGCCGTGCCGTCTGGCTGGGCATCAACCTGATTACGGCACTGACCGCATCCGGCGTCATCGGGTTGTTTGAAGACACCATCGCCAAAGTGGTGGCGCTTGCGGTGCTGATGCCGATTGTCGCCAGTATGGGCGGCATTGCCGGCAGTCAGACCCTCACCCTGGTGATTCGCGGCATGGCCGTGGGCCAGATCAGCGGCGCCAACGTAGGCTGGCTACTCAACCGGGAATTCCTGTCAGGGATATTGAACGGCCTGCTCTGGGCCGCCGTGGTGGCCGGTGCCGCCATGCTCTGGTTCCAGGAGGTACTGATTGGCGCGATCATCGCCGCTGCGCTGGTGATCAACCTGGTTGCCGCGGCATTGGTGGGAACGGTACTGCCACTGTTTCTCAAATCGCGGAATATCGACCCGGCCCTGGCAGGCAGCGTGATTCTTACGACCGTCACGGACGTGGTCGGGTTTATGGCCTTTCTTGGCCTCGCTACGATTTTCTATGCCTGACCAGCTGTCGGATTACGCTTTGCTAATCCGACCTACGGCGGGCGGGAATTTCTATACCTAATCGGGTGTCGGATTACGCTTCGCTAATCCGACCTACGGTTGGGTGCTCTTTTTTTGTAGGTCGGGTTAGCGAAGCGTAACCCGACAACAAGGCTGAACTTATGAAAGACAACCACGACAACGAGACACCAGAATACGACGGCCCCAGCAAATCCCAGGTAAAACGGGAGATGCATGCCCTGCAGGATCTTGGCAAGCGGATGCTGGACCTGAGCAATGATCAGCTGGAAACGCTGCCGATCAGCGACACCCTTCGTGCTGCCATTGAAGAATCGCGTCGTATCCGCCAGAACGAAGCCAAACGACGGCACCTGCAGTACATCGGCAAAGTCATCCGCCAGGAAGACGATCCCGAAGCCCTTGCGAAAGCCATCGATGCCTTTGATGCCGGTAGCGAGGAACACACCCGCCGGCATCACCTGGCAGAGCGCTGGCGGGACCGGATGATTGCAGAGGGTGACTCAGTTGTTGGCGAATTCTTCAGCTATTGCACCACTGCCGATATGCAGCATCTGCGAAACCTGGCGCGCAACGCTCGCAAGGACGTCGAAAAACAGAAGAACACCGGCCAGGCCCGGAAACTGTTCCGCTATCTTCGGGAATGCATCGACGACGCTGAGGCCATGTAAGCTTGTGAATGAGGGGTCAGATGAACGTTCATCTACCCTGCTTTCAGCCTTTGAGCCGACGATGCCCCCACACCGGCATACGGGTACGCAGATTGGCTACCTGATCTGCATCCAAATCAGCGCTAACCAGACCCGGGCCTTCTCCCATTTCCGTCACCACCCTGCCCCAGGGATCACAAATCAGACTGTGGCCATAGGTGCGACGCCGCTCGCTGTTCTGGCCGCCCTGGCCCGGTGCCACCACCCATACCTGGTTCTCAATGGCTCGCGCCCGGATCAACGGGTACCAGTGAGCATCACCGGTCTGCCAGGTAAAGGCGCTTGGCAGGCAAATCCAGTCGACCTCCTGCTCTCGCAGTAGCCGGAACAGTTCCGGAAAGCGCAGATCGTAACAGATAGCCAGGCCCAGCTTCCCCGCGGGTGTCTCCACGGTAACCACCTGCTCACCAGGCTCGAAGGTGTCGGATTCGCGATATTGGCCATGGGCATCCTCTACCATGGCATCAAACAAATGGATCTTGTCGTAACGGGCAACTTCCTTGCCCTGGTCGTCAAACACCAGGCAAGTTGCCCGAACCCGATCGTCCATTTCTGAACCATCCGGCCGCCTGGCCACAGGCATTGATCCACCAACAATCCAGATCCCCAGTTTTCGAGCCTGCTCCGCAAGAAATCCTCTGATAACCGGGTCCGGGCCCGCTTCCTGGCGACCACAATCGATCATCTGAGAGGTGGCCAGGACCGCGAAATTCTCCGGCAGCACCGCAACAGAGGCGCCCTGCGCAGCGGCCTTGGCCAGCAGCCGTTCCGCTTCGGCCAGGTTGGCCTCGATATCATGACCGCTGACCATTTGAATGGCTGCGACCCGGTTGGAAACACGCTTGCTCATAACTGCCTCCGTTGTTGCCGAACAGTAAAATTATTCACCGGTATCAAATACCCGTTGCAGATCCACTTCCGGCTCATCCCATGTGCCGGTCACACTGTAGGTTGCGCTGGTGAGCTTGCTCAGAGGATCGCCCAGAATTTTGTCCAGCACAAACAAGGCGCCGCCAATCGGCGCTCCCGCCCCCATGAGCAGAGCGGCCAGGGGCAGATTCTGGGTCAGCGGCAACACAACCACAAGCCGCATATCCAGCTCCTCACTCGCCATATTGGTGGTGCCACTGAGCTTGAAGGCGCCCGACGGGCCCACGATCTGCAGCTCGGGATCCATGTTCAGCAATCCGTTGATGATCTGGGCTTTGCCCGAAATCGCATCAAAGGCCACGCCCCGTTCGTACAGATCGGAGAAGTCGAGCTTCAACCGGCGCCAGAGGGTGTCGGAGTTCAGGAGATTGAAAACCCGGAACAATTGAGCTGTGTTATTTCGCTCAAGGATCACGCCCTCATCCAATCTCAGGCTGACAGTGCCGCTGAGTTCCGGTATGGAAAACTCATCGGGGCGGCCGGGCCAGTCCAGATCCAGCTCTATGTTGGTACCCTTGTTGGTTACTGGCATCTCGGCGTTCAACAGCTCGTTCAGATCCGCCAGGGCACCACCAGTAATAGACCCCGTAAACCGGCTGGTTTCACGATCCCCGACGATGCTCCAGGTCATATCGCCCAGCAGGGTCAGGGAATTGAGGCGACCTTCAATGTCGCTCACCTTCAGCCGGAACGGCTCGGGGCGAAGCCGGAAGCCCCATCGACCCAGCGATTCGTCGTTTAGCTGAAGTTCAGTAATGGACACATCGATATCGGGCCAACTGCCCATGTCCAGGGCCCGGAAGGCTTCCAGCTGTTCCTCCAGAGTGAGCAATTCCGGCGACTGCTCGCGGGGAGTATCGTTTCGAACGAGCCGTAGTACCTCAAAATCGGCCTTTACCGTATCGCCGTTCTGCGGCAGTACCAGCCGGCCTTCTGCCCGTTGCGAACTGGTGGTAACCACCCAACGGTCACCAAGATCGAGCGCGTTGATATCGATGTCATGCAGTACCTGAGCACCGAGATAGAGACGACCAAGGCGCAAGTCAAATCCAGCCTCCTTCCACAACAGATCGAAAGTGGCCCGGTTTTCCCAGTCGCCGGTAATACCGAGGCCGCCTGTGGCGGATGGATTGATGGTCGCCCGCAGCGGCGCGGCCTCACCTGCTGTTTTTGACAGCGGGTCCGGCCAGTCAACTGCCAGACCTTCAAGACTGGAGCGCACTCGAATGCCGGACGTTGACTCGGCCCCTACATCCAGATCCGCAGTATAGGCAACCCGGCCCTGCAGACCATAGCCGGAGTCAGCCCCGAGCCCTGCCCGGTCAAAGACACCGGGTACCGGGAGAGCGCCTGACTGACGAATGGTAAGTGCGTTGCCTGTCCCGGACTTGCTAAATGCTATGGTTACCGGCTCACCAAAAAATTCCGCGGCCATGGGGCCACCCGAAAAACCGTCTTCGCTGTGGTAAGTCAGCTCACCCCGAACCGATTGCCAGGCCAACCCTGCAGCAGGATAGGAGACGGAGCCTTCCTCTACGGCAATGTTCGCCTCAACCACAGGCGGTTTTTCCGAACCCAGCGGCAGATCAATCCCCAAATCCAGCTGATACTCGCCACCATACTGCAGCTTCTGGGCCTCTGTTCCTGCCATAGCACCCAATGGGCTATTTTCCATCCAGTAACCAACCGACGCACCGGGCACCAAAGCCGAGGTATCAACCCTTATCCGTGTACCTTGATCTGATGGAATAACACGGACGGTTCCGGGATCGAGGTCCAGGCCTCCGGTACGGCCCGCTTCAAGACGGACCAGGGTGCTCCCATTGTGAACCCTGACATTGCCCCGGGCACCTGTGACTTCCGGCCAGGCGTCATCATAACTGACGGATGCCTGATCAAATTCGTAAATCATTGAGGTAACGAAAGAGCCCCTCGGCGCACCGGACCCTATCTGGCCGTGGCCGAAAAAGGTTCCCGAGGTGATGTCTGCCTCGAGAATAGCCGTCGTGAGCCAATCATACAGTCCGGGGTTGACCGCTTTGACCGGAACAAAATCTGCCAGCATCCCGGCATTGCCGTTTTTCACTGAAACCCTGAGGCCAAGATTGTCCTCGCCCTCGCGGTCCATCCTCAGATCAAAAGCACCCTCGAGTTCGGTGGCTTCGCCATAGCGCATCCGGACGCCGTCAGAAAACACGCGGGTAATAGCACCATCGAGTTGCCAGGCTACCGGGCCGTCAAATGCCGGAAACGACCATGCGCCACCGAAAAGCTCCGGGAACTCGAGCGAAACCGGCGACTCTCCGGCGGCGACCCGGACATATCCCTTTTTCCGGTCCAGAAAAATCTCTCCGTTGACCGAGGTGACGCCCGGTGCACCACCGTGGGCCCTGACACTGACTTCGCGCAAACGACCGGAAAGTTCAAAGTCCTCCGGAGCGCCCTCGGGAAAGAAGATTTTCAATTGATCCAGAAAGCCGCCGGGCCGATAGTCACGCAAAGCCCTGAGTGCACGCTCCGGCAATATCGGGAGCCTGGCCGCCAGGCGCCGGGTGGGCGCGAGCGGCAAGGCGTCAGCGATGACGGACATACCCCCCTCAGAGGGTGCCAGGCGGAGACTGAAGGGCGAAACCACATCGCCATCCCAGGTCCACTGGAGCTGCTTCAGATGCCACTCCCCAAGAGCGAAAGCCCCGGACTCGACCATATTCACATCGGTCATTACACTATCGTGGCGACGCCAGCCAAATCGCGCCTCGATGTCTTCGAGGGGCGCAAGGGATTCATACCCGACCCCCAGCTGCAGATAGGGTGTCCGCACCGTGCCGGTCACCTGTTGCAGCAAACCATCGCGGAAGGTGAGCCAGCCCTCTCCGCCCAGATCAAACCCTTCTACCCGGAGCGATCGCCACTGGTATTCGTCGATCAGCCCGTCAAACAGCCGACCGGAATCGACATCAAGGTACAGCTGACCGGTGAAATCGCCTCTGAAAAAATGCTGGCCAACCAGGGCAAAGCTGGCCAGCTGCTGGGTGGTGCCGGACTGCATGGCCCGGCCCGACGCATGGAAGAGCCCTCGGTGGTAGTGCAGGTCCAACTGGGGGATATCGAGATGGCGAAGATTACCCTGATTGTCCCGGATGCCCAGATTGACGCGGGTAATCTTGACGTAAGGGTCGGACAGCCATTTGCCGGCAAGCTCCAGCCATTCCTGCAGCTGATTGCTCACTGGTCCGGGTATGTCCGCCCCCCTCACAGCGACATCGCCGCCGCGTTCCTGATTAACGGTCAGCTCCAGGCCGTCTGCCTCAAAATCCTCAAAGACGATTCTCAGGCGCGTCAGCGATGCGAGCGCATCAAATCGGATATTCAGGTGCTGAAGGTTGGCAACGACGATACCAGTGTCAGGGTGACTGATCTGAATATCTCGGGCTGTAAATGCAGGATCGAGCCAGTACCACTGGGAGGACAGGCGACCAATACTGATATCATGGCCAAGTCGGTCGGAAAGTTCCCGGGCCAGATCATCGCGAAAGCTATCCACATTCTGAGTCAGCTGCCGGCCGAGCCCGGCATAGAGCGCCAGGAGCACCAGCAGTGTCAACAGCATCCACCAGATCAGGCTGGCCAACCGCGCCAATAGCCGAACTGGGGGGCTCTCGGGCAGGTTCTCCGCGAGTGGCGGTTCTTGATCAGCGGAGGACATTGGGGCCCCTTAATCCAGTAACCGGCACAGTTTCCCGGTATCAGAGCAGAACAACATCGTACTGCTCCTGGCTATAGAACGGCTCCACCTGGAAACGGATGGTCTTGCTGATGAAGGTTTCAAGATCGGCCACGTTATCCGATTCTTCATCCAGCAGACGATCCACAACACTCTGGGAGGCCATCACGAGATAGCTTTCGGCATCATAGGCGCGATTCACCCGGAGAATTTCCCGGAAGACCTCGTAGCACACGGTCTCGGTGGTTTTCAGAAAACCGCGCCCGTCACAGATCGGGCAGGGTTCACAAAGCACCTGGCCAAGGCTCTCGGTAGTACGTTTGCGGGTCATTTCCACCAGGCCCAGCTCGGAAACCCCGGTGATCTTGGTCTTGGCGTGATCCCGTTCCAGCATTTTTTCCAGCATGCGGTGGACCTGACGCTGGTGCTCCGGGTCTTCCATGTCGATAAAATCGATGATGATAATGCCGCCAAGATTTCGCAGGCGAAGTTGACGACTAATCGCTCGTGCCGCCTCCAGATTGGTCTTGAAGATGGTCTCTTCCAGATTCCGGTGCCCCACGAACGCACCGGTATTGATATCGATGGTGGTCATGGCCTCGGTCTGGTCGATAATCACATAACCGCCGGACTTCAGCTGGACCTTCCGACTGAGGGCTTTCTGGATTTCGTCTTCCACCGAATAGAGATCAAAGATGGGGCGTTCACCAGGGTAATACTCGACCTTGTCGGCAAACTCCGTAACGAACTCATCGACAAACTCCATCACCCTCTGATGGCTCTCGCGGCTATCGATGCGTACCTTTTCGGTCTGTGGCCGGATCAGGTCACGGATGGTGCGAATGAACAACGGCAAGTCCTGGTACACAACAGCCGGTGCCTGGACCCGGGCAATTCGCTCATGGATCGACTGACTCAACCGGTGCAGGTAAGCCATATCGCCAATCAGGTCCTCAGGCGGGGCCGCTTCTGCCGCAGTCCGGATAATATAGCCGCCCTGAACGTCCTGGTCTTCCGCTGCCGCCTCCTCGACCAGGGTTTTCAGCCGCGCCCGTTCGGTGTCGTCTTCAATCCGCTGCGAAATACCGACATGGCTGACACCAGGCATAAACACCAGGTATCGGGACGGGATTGAAAGCTGGGTGGTCAGACGGGCGCCCTTGGTGCCGATCGGGTCCTTGGTAACCTGGACGACGAGGGACTGCCCCTCGCGGAGCAGCGTGCGAATATCCGGAACGGTCTTCGGGGCATCGGTGGGCTCATCGCCATTGGACTGACTCGGAACCACATCGGAGGCATGAATAAATGCAGCCCGTTCCAGACCAATATCGACGAACGCCGCTTCCATGCCCGGCAAAACACGCACCACCTTGCCCTTGTAGATGTTCCCGACAATGCCTTTCCTGCTGGTGCGCTCTATGTAGGCTTCCTGCAGCATGCCGTTTTCAACCAGGGCCACCCGGGTTTCCACCGGGGTGACGTTGATCAGAATCTCTTCACTCATAACCTTTGGCTCTCCAGACTGCGCGGCCAGTTTTTCCAGACCGGGTAACCGGCACCAGCCAGCAATGCGGCGGTTTCCTGCAGCGGCAGACCAACCACGGCACTGTAGCTACCCCGGAGCTCATTAACAAAAATACCACCAAGGCCCTGAATTCCATAACTCCCGGCCTTGTCCATGGGTTCGCCGCTGGCAACATAGGCTTCGATCTCTGCTGTCGAGAGTTCTCTGAAACAAACCTCGGTAATGACCAGAACAGACTGGCACTGGCCTTCAGTGGCCAGCGCTACGGCTGTCATGACTTGATGGGTGACACCGGAGAGCCGGGCAAGGGTTTCCCGGGCATCCGCCGGGCCTGAAGGCTTACCGAGTATCTTGCCGTCGAGCACAACGGAGGTGTCCGATCCCAGAACCAGACATTCTGGCGAAGACTGGACCACGGCCCGAGCCTTCTCCCGCGCCAACCGTTCCACATACTGTTCCGGGGTTTCATCAGGCTTCGGGGTTTCATCGATGTCCGCCGGACGAACCGAAAATTTCAGGCCGATTTGCTGCAACAGCTCCGCCCGGCGCGGAGAGGCCGAAGCGAGAATGATCGATGGCATGGCTAACCCAGTTTGCGGTTAATGTTGTCCAGCAGGATACAGAATACCGGCCATACCAGCGCACTGGTCAGGGCCGGCCAGAGGTAGCTGAATCCGGCGTCATCGGCACCCAGCAACTGCTTTACGAAATGCACCAGCATCTGATTGATACCCAGCAACAGGAACACCATCAGGCACTGCTGGGGCATCGGATACATGCGCAAACGTTGATGAATGGTTAGCACCAGAAAGGCAATCAGTGCCATGGCCATGGCGTTCACCCCAAGGGGGGTGGCTTCCAGCACATCCAGCAGCAGGCCAAGACACCAGGCCAGCAGGATGCCAAACTGGGCAGGCGCCCGGAAAGTCCAGTAGAAAACGACCAGCCCCAGCCACTCGGGGCGAAACTCGAACCAGCCAACAGGAAACAGGGAAATACTGAACACAAGGGCAACAATCACGGAGAGCACAAAAACCGGATAGCTGATTACCGATAACATCAGTCCTGCCCTCCCTGACTGTTCTCTTCGCCAACATTGACCACAGGCTCGCCCTCATCGGTATCAACTTCGATAGGGGAAGCGTTCTCCGGCGGGAAAACCACCAGCACCAGACGGCTCTGGTTCAGCTGCGCCTTGGGCGTGGTTTCGATGGAGACAAACGGTTCACCCGGCTCCTTGGAAATGCGGCTGACTTCTGCGACCGGATACCCCCTTGGAAACCGGCCACCCAGGCCGGAACTGACCAATAGATCGCCTTCCCGGATATCCGCCGTGTCCGGCACATGTACGAGATCCAGGGTATCGGTATCGCCGGTCCCCAGCAGGATTGCCCGCAAACCGTTGCGCACTACCTCCACCGGCACCGCGTGGCTGCTGTCGGAGACCAGCAATACGCGAGAGGTGATCTGGCTGCTCTGCACCACCTGCCCCATCAAACCATGGGCATCGAGAATGGCCTGGCCCGGCGACAAGCCGTCGCTGCGCCCCTTGTTGATAATAATCTCATGGGAAAAAGGATCCGGGGAGACACCGACCACCTCGCCAACGATAACCCGGTCATCCAGCACTTCAGATGAGTTCATCAGGCGGCGTAGTTCGTTGTTTTCAGACGCAAGAGCGGCGTATTTCAGGGCACGGCGCTCGAGGATCAGCAAGCGGGCCCGGAGGTCTTCGTTCTCTTCCTGAAGATCCTGCTTGTTTTCAAACAGGCCGGCGGCCCAGTCGGCAAACTCGTAGGGCGCATTACCCAGCCAGTACACTGGCGCCAGGCCGGTTGCGATGGTGCTTCGCACGGTTGAGAGCTTGTCGAAACGCGCATCGGCAACCACCAGGGCTGCCGATACGAGAAGAATAATGAAGAGCCTGAAGCCGGGAACCGGCCCCTGGACGAAGATGGTTTTAATGGCTAGCCCTCCCCACAGGATTATCCCTCCTGGGAGAACATTCCGATGCCACCCCGATCAATCACTTCCAGCGCCTTGCCACCACCACGGGCAACACAGGTCAGCGGGTCTTCAGCGATGATCACCGGCAGGCCGGTTTCCTCGCTGATCAGCTTGTCCAGCCCGCGCAACAGGGCGCCGCCGCCAGTCAGAACGATACCACGCTCGGCAATGTCGGACGCCAGTTCGGGCGGCGACTGCTCAAGAGCGCTCTTGACGGTCTGAACGATCTGCGCCAGAGATTCCTGCAGCGCGTCGAGAATTTCTTCGCTGTTGAGGGTGAATGCCCGTGGCACACCCTCGGCGAGGTTGCGACCGCGAACATCGATCTCGCGGATTTCGAGGCCTTCGTAGGCGCAACCGATTTCGTGCTTGATGCGCTCGGCGGTAGAGTCACCGATCAGGCTGCCGTAATTGCGGCGGACGTAGGTGACGATGGCTTCGTCGAACTTGTCACCGCCAACTCGAACCGACTCCGCATAGACGATGCCGTTCAGGGAAATAATGGCGATTTCGGTGGTACCACCACCAATGTCCACGATCATGGAGCCGCTGGCTTCTTCGACCGGCAGACCGGCACCGATGGCGGCGGCCATGGGTTCTTCAATCAGGAATACTTCCCGGGCACCGGCACCAAGCGCGGATTCGCGAATGGCCTTGCGCTCTACCTGCGTGGACTTGCTGGGCACACAGACCAGCACTCTCGGGCTCGGGGTAATGAAGCTGTTCTCATGCACTTTATGAATAAAGTGCTGGAGCATTTTTTCGGTAACGACGAAATCTGCAATCACGCCGTCTTTCATGGGGCGGATGGCGGTAATATTCCCTGGTGTACGGCCGAGCATGCGCTTGGCTTCGGCGCCAACAGCGGCGACCATTTTCTGTGAGTTGTTGGTGCGAATAGCCACTACCGAGGGCTCGTTCAGCACGATTCCGCGCTCACGCACGTAGATCAAAGTGTTGGCGGTGCCCAGGTCGATGGACAGATCGCTGGAGAAGATGCCTCGGAGTCTTTTTATCAACATTCGTGTAGTTTCAACCTGAGAGTTGCAGTCGCAAAGAAAAGATGCGGCAACTTTAGCAGTGAGCACCCCTGCAGGCAAGGCACGAACGGGCCTCACGCCTTACGGTTCACACATTTACCTTATGGGCTGGGGCCTCCCGCGATTGTTCGAATCTGTTACCATGTCGCTTTAATTTTTTGGCTTGGGTGGAGGGCCGCTCGGAGATTCCCTTTCAAAACACGCTACGAGCACATCCATGTGCGCTTGTTTCGGGCCGTCCCTGGCCCTCAACAGTTTTGAAAGGGTATCTCCGACCGGCCCCGAACTTCAGAAGCGCCTTCAATCTCTAAAGATTTATTACCGACATTTCATTTACCTGGGAGGCAATGCGTGACCATTTCCCGTGATGACATAGAAAAAGTCGCTGTGCTCGCCCGCATTCGTGTGGATGACGAGCAGGTTTCGGCTCTGGAGAAGGATCTGGGCAACATCCTGGATCTGGTGGATCAGCTCGGTGCGGCCGACACTGATTCGGTTGAGCCTATGGCCCATCCGCTGGATGCCGTCCAGCGTCTGCGCGCCGATGAGGTCACGGAGACCAATCAGCGGGAGGCGTTCCAGGCGATTGCGCCGGCTACCGAGAACGGGCTTTATCTGGTTCCCCGGGTCATTGAATGAACCAATGAGTGATTCACGGGAACTGAGTGATCTGACGAACAGCGATTTCAGGATTCATCATGCATAACAAATCCGTAGCAGAGCTTTCCCGGGAACTGGAAAGCGGCAAGATTTCCAGTGTGGAGCTGACCCAGCAGTTCCTCGACCGCATCAAGCGGGAAGATGGCAAGTACAACAGCTTTATTACCGTGACCGGAGAGCAGGCTCTGTCCGATGCCCGGGTGGCGGATGAACAGCGCGCGGCGGGGAATGCGACGCCCTGGACGGGAGTTCCGTTCGCGCACAAGGACATTTTCTGTACTAACGGCGTTCGTACCACCTGTGGCTCGAAGATGCTGGAGAATTTTGTTCCGCCCTATGATGCTACCGTTACGGCGAATTTCCGCCAGGCGGGTGCGGTATGTCTGGGCAAGACCAACATGGACGAGTTCGCCATGGGGTCGTCCAACGAGAACAGTTACTTTGGCGCAGTGACCAACCCATGGGGGCTGAGCCAGGGCAATAAACGAGTGCCCGGCGGTTCTTCAGGCGGGTCGGCGGCGGCGGTTTCAGCTCGTCTGGTTCCGGCGGCTACCGCCACGGACACCGGCGGTTCGATTCGTCAGCCGGCGGCGTTGTGCGGCGTTACCGGACTCAAGCCGACTTATGGCCGGGTTTCCCGGTACGGGATGATTGCCTTTGCTTCCAGTCTCGACCAGGGCGGCACTATTGCCCGCAGCGCAGAGGATAACGCGCTGATGCTGAACGTGATGGCAGGCTTTGACGCCAAGGATTCAACATCTATTAACCGCGAAGTGCCGGACTACACGGCCACGCTGAACGAGCCGTTAAAAGGTCTGAAGATCGGATTGCCGAAGGAATACTTCAGTGACCAGCTCAGCCCCGCGATGGAGCAGCAGGTTCGCAACGCGGTTAACGAATACGAGAAGCTCGGTGCCACCGTTAAAGAGGTGTCACTGCCAAACGCGAAGCTGGCCATTGCTGCCTATTACGTTATTGCTCCCGCCGAGGCGTCCGCCAACCTGTCCCGTTTTGACGGGGTTCGCTATGGCTACCGCTGCGAGGATCCGAAGGATCTGATGGATCTTTACACCCGCTCCCGCGCGGAGGGCTTCGGCACAGAGGTGAAACGTCGGATTCTGGTGGGCACCTACGCTCTTTCCGCTGGCTATTTCGATGCCTATTACCTCAAGGCCCAGAAGGTTCGCCGGCTGATCCAGCAGGATTTCATCAATGCCTTCAAGGAAGTGGACGTGCTGATGAGCCCCACCACGCCCTCGCCTGCCTTCATTCAGGGCGAGAAGACCAGCGACCCGGTGACCATGTACCTGGAAGACGTATTCACCATCGCCATCAACCTGGCGGGCGTTCCGGCCATGTCAGTACCGGCCGGTTTCGTGGACGGTCTGCCGGTGGGTCTGCAGATCATCGGGGATTATTTCTCCGAGGCACGTTTGCTGAATGCCGCCCATCAATTCCAGCAGGTGACCGACTGGCACCAGCGTGAACCGCAATAAGCCCGGGACAGGAGAAAGACTATGCAGTGGGACATTGTGATCGGGCTGGAAATTCACGTTCAGCTCGCCACCAAGACCAAGATTTTTTCAGGCTCCAGCACCGCTTACGGCGCAGAGCCCAATACGCAGGCCAACGCCGTTGACCTGGCCATGCCTGGCACCCTGCCGGTGCCCAACGAGCAAGCTTTCCGCTATGCGGTCATGTTTGGTCTGGCAGTGAATGCCGAGATCGAGCGCCGCTCGGTGTTCGAGCGGAAGAACTATTTCTACCCGGATCTGCCCAAGGGCTACCAGACCACACAACTGGAGCGTCCTATTGTCGGCCCCGGTTATGTCGATATCGATCTGCCGAGCGGTGAAACCAAGCGTGTGCGCATCCATCACGCCCACCTGGAAGAAGATGCCGGCAAATCCCTGCACGAGGATTTCCATGGCATGACAGGCGTGGACCTCAACCGGGCGGGCACACCGCTGATCGAAGTGGTCACCGAGCCCGACATGAACAACGCGGAAGAAGCGGTGGCGTTCGCGAAGAAGCTTCACGGCATTGTGACCTCCCTGGGCATCTGTGACGGTGACATGTCCCAAGGCTCTATGCGTTTCGACGTTAATATTTCATTGAAGCCAAAGGGCTCCGACACTCTGGGCACACGTACCGAAACCAAGAACCTGAACTCGTTCCGGTTCATGGAACAGGCCATCGCCCACGAAGTCGAACGGCAGATGGACATTCTGGAGGATGGCGGCACCATTGTTCAGGAAACCCGCCTGTACAACGGCGACCGCGACGAATCCCGTTCCATGCGCACCAAGGAAGAAGCCAACGACTACCGCTACTTCCCCTGCCCGGACCTGTTGCCGGTGGAAATCGATGATTCCTTTATAGAGGAAGCCCGCAACAGCCTTCCGGAACTGCCGGACGCCCGCAAAGCCCGCTTTATGGACCAGTACGGCCTGAACGACTACGACGCCGGATTGCTGGCCGGTGATTCCAGACTGGCAGCCTTCTTTGAAGCTGCCGCTAAGCGCGGCAAAGACGCCAAGCTGGCGTCCAACTGGGTTCAGGGTGAATTTTCTGCACGGCTCAACGCAGAAGAGAAGACCGTTGCTGAGTCGCCAATTTCGGGAGCCCAGCTGGGCGACCTGGTCGTACGGATTGCCGATAACACGATTTCGTCTGCCGGAGCCAAGAAGGTGTTCGAGGCGCTTTGGTCAGGTGAAAACGACAGTGTGGACGCGATTATCGACGCCAAGGGTCTGAAGCAGGTGTCTGATACCGGCGCCCTGGAGGCGATGGTGGACGAGGTTCTGGCCGGCATGCCGGATCAGGTGACCCAGTACCAGAATGAAGAGGATCCGAAAAAGCGCAAGAAGATGCTTGGCGGCTTCATGGGGCCTCTAATGAAGGCGTCGAAGGGTCAGGGAAATCCCAAGCTTTTCAACGAGATTCTTGTTCGCAAACTTGGGGGCTAATCTGCTGGCTTTGGGTCGTGGCTTTTAGTTGCGGCCCTAGCCTTCCCACTCGGGGGAAGGCCTCGGCGGGCAGCTTCTCCCAAAAACCGCTACGAGCACATCCATGTGCGCTTGGCGTCGGCCATCCATGGCCGCCGACATTTTTGGGAGAAGCTGCCCGCCAAGACCATGGATCCTTGCGATAACGCTTGGTAGCTCAGACCAAACGGGCCCACAGGTCATGCTCATCGGCATGCTCAACAACCGCCTGAACAATCTCACCCGGAACAAGGTCGGTCTCGTCGTTAAGGTAAACCATACCGTCGATCTCCGGCGCGTCTGCCTTGGAGCGGCCGATGGCGCCTTCCTCGTCGACCTCGTCAATCAGCACGTCAATCGTCTGGCCGATTTTGGCCTGCAACCGGGCAGCGGAGATCTTTGCCTGTTTTTCCATGAAACGGGCCAGACGCTCTTCTTTGACTTCCTCGGGAACGGCACCTTCCAGTTCATTCGCCTTGGCTCCTTCTACCGGGCTGTACTTGAACGCGCCCACACGATCCAATTGAGCCTCGTCGAGCCAGTCCAGCAGGTATTGGAAGTCTTCTTCGGTTTCACCGGGGAAACCGACGATAAAGGTGGAGCGGATGGTCAGCTCGGGGCAAATTTCCCGCCACTTGCGGATACGGTCCAGAGTTTTGCTGTCGTGGGCCGGGCGCTTCATGGCCTTGAGCACTTTCGGGCTGGCGTGCTGGAACGGGATGTCCAGGTACGGCAGGATCTTGCCTTCGGCCATCAGGGGAATAATGTCGTCCACATGGGGATACGGGTAAACGTAGTGCAAACGCACCCACACGCCCATTTCTCCGAGCGCTTCGCACAGCGACTGCATCTTGGTCTTTAACGGCCGCCCCTGCCAGAAGCCGGTGCGGTATTTGGTGTCAACGCCGTAGGCGGAGGTGTCCTGGGAGATCACCAACAGCTCCTTCACTCCGGCATCCACCAGGCGCTGGGCTTCGTCCATCACATCGCCGATGGGCCGACTGACCAGATCACCGCGCATGGAGGGGATGATGCAGAAGGTGCAACGATGGTTACAGCCCTCGGAGATTTTAAGGTACGCATAATGCCGAGGCGTCAGTTTGATGCCCTGGGGCGGAACCAGATCGGTAAACGGGTCGTGCTGCTTCTTCTGGGGAACGAACTGGTGAACCGCGCCGACTACCTCTTCATAGGCGTGAGGGCCGGAAACCGCGAGGACACCAGGGTGGGTGTCGCGAATTTTGTCGGCTTCCACCCCCATGCATCCGGTGACAATCACCTTGCCGTTTTCGCTGATGGCCTCACCAATGGCGTCCAGGGACTCCTGTTTGGCGGCATCGATAAAGCCGCAGGTGTTGACCACAACGATATCAGCGTCGTCATAGGTGGGGACAACATCGTAACCGTCCTGCCTCAATTGGGTGAGGATTCGCTCGGAGTCTACGAGAGCCTTGGGGCAGCCAAGGCTGATGAAACCGACTTTGCCGTTACCGGAAGCGACGGGGTTCTGAGTGTTATCTGTCATAGAAGGCTTGGAATTCCCGGAGCTCAGCACGAGCCCACAAATGAGTTAAGCGCGCATTTTACACCAGCGACGGGACCCCTTGCAGCAAAAGTAGGACCGGTAAACCCAGCGACATAATCTGACAGACGTCAAAATTTGTGACGTCTTGTTCAGAAAGATTTAATAAATCTGCCACTATAGGCGGCAGGCTTCTTGCTGATCACAAAGTAAACAACTACACTTTCATGCGCTTATCAAGCTTTTAAGTGTTTTTCTGGAAGGGATTTATGGGAAAGGCAGCCTCATTTGCAACCGGACACGCCAGAAGAGTCAACATGAAACCTGTCGCCGCCAAACTGAATTTGCGCAACCAACAGCGGGTGGACGTAGCCACCGACATTACCATTGAGAAACCGGACGGTTGCTGCCTGACCTGTTCGGTGTCCAATCTCTCCCGCACCGGGGTAATGATTTCCTGCAATCGGGAGACGGTGAAACAACTCATACCCGAGCAAAAAGCACCGGCTCCCGGCAACTGGATTGCCGTAAAAACGCGCTTCGCCGTACCAGTCGTTGCAACGCAGCCTGTCTCTATCATTGCCGACGGCAATATTGTTCACATGCGCCGTATTGCACGGGATGAATTTCAGCTCGGCATTCAGTTCGCAGAGTTTGAGGGCAACGGCTTCGACTACGTCGATCGTTACGTCGCCAAGTTGCTGGCAGACTCCCGCAATACAGCCTGATCCTCAACCTCCGGTTTCCCGACGTCCAGAGCCCGCCGCTGCTATATTGTTATAACGCCAATGTCTAGTTGGCCGTCTTCTTATGCCCTTCCCCCCTCTGGTATAGTTGCCGTATTCATTCGCATAGCCAAAACGGCCCGCACGGCGGCAACGGATTATCATGACCACATACAACCTCACGCACCTGAAACAGCTGGAAGCGGAAAGCATCCACATCATCCGGGAAGTGGCAGCCGAGTTCGACAATCCGGTAATGCTGTACTCCATCGGCAAGGATTCCGCGGTAATGCTCCATCTGGCCCTGAAGGCCTTTTACCCGGGCAAACCGCCCTTCCCGTTGATGCATATTGATACCACCTGGAAATTCCGGGACATGATCAAGTTCAGGGACAATGTCGCTGAAAAGTTTGGCCTCGACCTGCTTGTGCACACCAATCAGGAAGGCGTGGATCAGGGAATCGGACCGTTTACTCACGGTAGTGCGAAACATACCGATGTTATGAAAACCCAGGCCCTGAAACAGGCACTGGACAAGTACAAGTTCGATGCGGCGTTCGGCGGCGCCCGCCGTGACGAGGAAAAATCCCGCGCCAAGGAGCGCGTGTATTCGTTCCGGGATGAATACCACCGCTGGGATCCCAAGAACCAGCGGCCCGAGCTGTGGAATATCTACAACGGCAAGATCAACAAGGGCGAGAGTATCCGGGTATTTCCGCTGTCCAACTGGACGGAACTGGATATCTGGCAATACATCTACCTTGAAAACATCGACATCGTTCCGCTCTACTACGCCGCCGAGCGCCCGGTCGTTGAGCGCGATGGCACGCTGATCATGGTGGACGACGACCGCATGCCACTGAAGGAAGGCGAGAAACCGATGATGAAATCGGTCCGCTTCCGGACCCTTGGCTGCTACCCGCTGACGGGCGCCATCGAGTCCGAAGCCAACACACTTCCGGACATTATCCAGGAAATGCTGCTGGCCAAGAGCTCCGAGCGCCAGGGTCGGGTAATCGATCACGATTCAGCCGGCTCCATGGAACAGAAAAAGCGGGAAGGGTATTTCTAAGATGTCACACCAGTCTGATCTCATTGCAGAAGATATTCAGGCCTACCTGAAGCAACACGAAAACAAGGAACTCCTGCGCCTGCTCACCTGCGGAAGCGTGGACGACGGCAAGAGCACCCTGATCGGCCGGCTGCTCCATGACACCAAAATGATCTACGAAGATCATATGGCCAGTCTGAAAACCGACAGCGCCAAGATGGGCACCACCGGCGAGAAGCTTGATCTCGCCCTACTGGTGGACGGCCTGCAGGCGGAGCGGGAACAGGGCATCACGATTGATGTGGCCTATCGGTATTTCTCCACCGACAAGCGCAAGTTCATCATTGCCGACACCCCAGGCCATGAACAGTACACCCGAAACATGGCCACCGGCGCATCCACCGCCCAAGTAGCGATCCTGATGATCGACGCCCGCCACGGCGTGCTCACCCAGACCCGTCGGCACTCGTACATCGCTTCTCTTCTTGGCATCCGCCATATTGTCGTGGCGGTGAACAAGATGGATCTGGTGGATTTCAGCGAAGAACGCTTCAACGAAATCAAAGACGATTACCTGGCGTTCGCCGCCAAGCTGGGGCTGAAGGATATTCGTTTTGTGCCGCTGTCCGCCCTGGAAGGCGACAACGTGGTGAACAAGAGCGAGAACACACCCTGGTTTACCGGTCAGCCGCTGATGGAGATCCTGGAAACCGTGGAAGTGGGCCGGGACAAGAACCTGGAGCATTTCCGTTTCCCGGTTCAGTACGTTACCCGCCCGAACCTCAATTTCCGGGGCTTCTGCGGCACCATTGCTTCGGGCGTCATCCGCCCGGGTGAACAGGTAATGGCCCTGCCCTCACGCCGGACCAGCACGGTCAAAGAAGTCGTCACTTTCGATGGCAATCTGGAAGAGGCCTACATCGACCAGGCGGTTACGCTCACTTTGACCGACGAAATCGACATCAGCCGCGGCGACATGCTGGTAAAAGTGGAAGATGAACCGGAAGTGGGCAACCGCTTCAACGCAAATATCGTCTGGATGACCGATGCGCCACTGGAAACGGGCCGTCTTTACGATATCAAGCTGGGACCAACCTTTACCTCCGGTTCGGTGAAAAAGATCCACCACCAGACTGACGTAAACACCCTGGAACAGCAGGCCAACCCAAGCCAGCTCCAGCTGAACGAAATTGGCCTGTGTGAGCTGACCCTGAACCAGCCGATCGCATTTGACGCCTACCAGCGCAACCACGCCACTGGCAGCTTCATCGTGATCGACCGGCTTTCCAACGTCACCATCGGTGCCGGCATGGTGGCTGGCTTGGCCGATTCCGGCGAATCTCTCGACCCCGTTTCGGTCGAGGAACGCGAACGCCGTCTGGCCCAGAAGCCGGCCATCATTGCCTGCAACGGCAAACAGGCGCCGGCACTGGCACTCGCTGTTGAGCGTGCCCTGTTCGATCAGGGCAAAACCGCGGTTGTGGTCACCGAAGAAAACGCTGGCGATGCCGACGAACGCCGCCGCGTTGCCCAGCTTCTGACTTCCCACGGATTGGTAGCCATTGCCGTTAACCTCGGCACTGACATCGCCAACGCAGCGGCAACCGCCGACAGCGAGCAGGAGATTCCTGAGGCTGTAAGCAAGCTTGTTCAGGAGTTGATTCGCAGTAAGCGGGTCTAAGCTTTGAACTGACTGGAGATATCCCTACTTCGGTGGCTGGCTACTTTCGTGGCTGGCGCCGGGGTGGGGGTATCTTTTTCTTTGTGAAAAGCAACTCGCTTCGCTCAGACATCTTTTCCCGGCAGAAAAAGATACCCCCACCCCACCGCCGGCATACTCTGTTGCCAATTCTCAAAGCAAAAATGCGGAGAAAGATTCGACTACTGCGTTGGGCGGACCGCTTAAAGGCCCGTGGACGTGGGGTAGGTAGGTCTTTTTCTGGAGAAAAAAATGTCTGAGCGAAGCGAGTTGTTTTTTCGTAAGAAAAAGAATGACCTGCCCTGCGGCCCTCCCGCAAACCTTCAGGCTACCAATGAATCCGCCACCAAATCGTGGCAGAATCCCGCCTCTCTGAGTCAACCGAAACAACGAACAGGAGCCAAAAATGGCCATCAAACACCTCCGCACTGCCTTCGCCAGCCAGTACCAGCCGGGCCAGCCTGCCCGCCTCGTGACCGGTGAGGCCCTGCAGGAGCCCGGTGGCGATTACGAAGGGCTGCACAAGCAAATGAAGCGGCTTTTCAATAGCAAACCCGGCAAGAAATACGGCCGGTTCTCCGAGGACTTGGGCGAGTGCCCGTTCAGCGCCTGGCTGAAGGACTATCTGGAAGACAAGCAAACCTTTAGCGCCATGACCGACCGCCTGTTCGGACAGTGGCAGGAACTGCTCACGGGCAGCCAGGAAGAATTCGATGGCCATCTGATGATTGTCCATGATGCCCTGGCAGACGCCGAGGTGGTTTACCTGTTTATTCTGGAAACCGACAGCGCCATGCGTTTCGATGGCAACCAGTCACTGGATGCGACCGACGTCCTCAGCCTTTCCCGTCTGAATCTGGCCGTTCGAATTGAGTTGGACGACTGGCGCAGCAACAACGCGGCTGAAAACTACCTGACCCTGGTTCACGGCCGTGGCAGCGGTGAACCCGGAGAGCTGTTCATTCGACTGTGTGGCTTTAACAATCAGGTCGATGTGGAAAAGGAAACCATGACCTTCCTGGATGCGGTTGAGGCCTTCGCAAAGTCCTCGGAGCCAGAGAAAGCCGGCGAGGTTCGCAATAAGGCTTATGAATTCTGTAAGGAGCAGCACGCCCTGGGGGAGCCAGTCGAAATCGAGGCACTGTCCGGCTACCTGGACGAAAGCGAGCCGCAACGCTTCAAGGAATTCGCCTCGAAAGCCGCCGAACTGCCCGAAAGCGGCGTGCTCCACCCGGATCACCGCAAGGTGAAGAAGCTGGTGCGTATTGCAGGCTCTGGAGGCGGCATGAGTGTGTCTTTTTCATCCGACCTGGTGAATCAGGCGGTCTACTATGACCGTGACAAAGATGCGTTGACGATTACCCGGCTTCCCAAGGCTTTGCGGGAGCAGCTTCAGCGGTATCTTGAGGCTCGCGAGGAGTGACATTTCCCGGGTCATCCCACCGGGGGCGATTGGCCCGCAACTTTCGGACTTCCTGCATCCAACCCACCCCATCGATCAGTTCGCCGGTTTCAGGATCGATGGGCGGGTATGGCAGATTGCGGTCGTCGCAGTAGCGCTTGACTGTCGGCTGACACCAGCGGAAGAGCAGACGGTTGTATTCGTCATCCGGCAAACGACGCTGATCAAACATGCCGGCCAGTTTTCTTTGCCTCTGGGCTTCGGACAGGATAATCGCGCAGGCGGACGAGACGTTGAGCGACTCCACCATCCCCATCATCGGGATAACGATGTGCTCGTCGGCCTGGGCCGCGGCATCGGCGCTGACGCCGTCCACTTCGTTCCCCATAATCACCGTACAGGGCACCGTGTAGTCCGCCTCCCGGAAATCAATCGCCCGATCGGAAAGCTGGGCGGCGTATAGCTTGTGGCCCTGCCCTTTCAGACTTTCGATCGCTTCGTCCATGCTCCGGTGGGTGTGGGTGGTGACCCAGTTGTAGCTACCACCAGCAGTTTTTCGAAAGGCCCGGAAGCCTTCCTTTGGCCAGACCACGTGCATGTTGGCAAGGCCAAACGCGTCGCAGGAGCGGATGATGGCCGACAGATTCCGGGGTTTGTGCACCTGGTCGGTGAGGACGCTCAGATCCGGCTGCCGGGTGTTGAGGGTTTGTTTGATTCGGGCGAGGCGTTCGGGGGTCATGATTGTATTCGGGCTTGATTGTCGATTTAAAGAACCAAAAATAATACCACAAGCGGACTAGCAACTAGCCGAGACAAAGGTGGTTGAAGTTTAAGCACCCCGTTATAATACGCAGTTCCTTTTTGCTGGCGCCTCGTTTCAAACATCCAGTTCCCGGCGCAACATCCATCAGATTACGTGAGACCCATGGCCAAAAAGCTGTACATCAAAACCCACGGCTGTCAGATGAACGAGTACGACTCTGCCCGCATGGCAGACCTGCTCAAGACCGGTGAAACCGTCGAAATGACCGATTCACCCGATGACGCCGACATCCTGCTGCTGAACACCTGCTCTATTCGGGAAAAAGCCCAGGAAAAGGTATTTCACCAGCTTGGCCGCTGGAAAAAGCTGAAAAGCAAAAAGCCCGAGATGATCATCGGCGTCGGCGGTTGCGTTGCCTCCCAGGAAGGCCAGGCCATCCTGGACCGAGCGCCCTACGTCGACATGGTCTTTGGCCCGCAAACCCTGCATCGCCTGCCGGACATGATTACCGAAGTGCGGGCGAAGGGTAACGGCGTTGGTGTTGTGGATGTCAGCTTCCCGGAAATCGAGAAATTCGACAACCTGCCCGAACCTGGCGCAGACGGCCCCTCGGCGTTCGTTTCGATCATGGAAGGCTGCAGCAAGTACTGCACCTTCTGCGTGGTGCCCTACACCCGCGGGGAAGAAGTCAGCCGACCAGCCGACGACGTGATTGCCGAAGTGGCCCACCTGGCGGGCCAGGGTGTTCGTGAAGTGAATCTCCTGGGCCAGAACGTGAACGCTTACCGGGGCGAAACCCACGACGGCGACACCATGGACCTGGCGGAGCTGATCGAACTGATCGCGACCATCGACGGCATCGACCGGATCCGTTACACAACGTCGCACCCGGTAGAATTCTCCGATTCCCTGATTGATGTGTACGAGCGGGTTCCTGAGCTGGTAAACCACCTGCACCTGCCGGTCCAGAGCGGTTCGGACCGGATCCTGGCCGCCATGAAGCGAGGCCACACGGCACTGGAGTACAAATCCAAACTACGCCGTCTTCGCAAGATCCGCCCGGACATCAGCTTTTCGTCCGACTTCATCATCGGTTTCCCTGGTGAAACCGAAAAGGACTTCGAGGACACCATGAAGCTGATCAACGACATCGGCTTCGATATGTCCTTCAGCTTCGTCTATAGCGCCCGTCCGGGAACACCTGCATCGGACCTGCCGGACGATACGCCGATGGACATCAAGAAACAGCGCCTGAGCATTCTGCAGGATCGCCTGAATCAGAATGTAATGGACATCAGCCGCAAGATGGTTGGCAGCACCCAGCGGATTCTGGTGACCGGTCTGTCCAAGAAGGACCCTGGCGAGTACGCGGGGCGTACCGAGAACAACCGAATTGTGAATTTTCGGCATGAGAATCCGGAGGTTGTTGGGCACTTTATTGACGTGGAGATTGTGGAGGCTTATGCCAATTCTCTGCGGGGTGTTCCCGTGGGTTCAGAGCTTTATTGAGTCTGGTTTCCTATTCGTCCGGGGCTTGGTGCATGGCGAGTGGTACAGTCGTCTGCGCGTTAGTAAGCTGAGCATTCGTAGGTTGGATTAGACGAAGTCGTAATCCAACAACGTGCCTGTAACGAGTAAACCAGTCGGATTACGCCTCCGGCTAATCCGACCTACTTGTTTTTTCATATTCGGGCCTGCACATAGATTGATCAGGGCGAGGGCCGGAAGGAGCTTCCAAAAACGTGGAGCGCCAGGGATGGCGCGACCGAGCCCTACAAGGATGTATTTACGGGCGTTTTTTGGAAGCTCCTTCCGGCCCTCGCCCGTTGCACCAAAATCATATACCCGTTCTCCAAAACCAAAACGGAGCACTTTTGAACGCCAACGATCACAGACAATTTGACCTGCACCCGGTGGACCAGCGTCGGCTGGCGACGCTTTGCGGCCAGTTTGATGAAAACCTGAAGATGATTGAAAAACGCCTGCACGTAAAAGTCGGCAGGCGCGGTCATCATTTCCGGGTGGAAGGGGAAACCGAGCATGTTGCAGCGGCCGTTGAGGTTATCCGACATCTGTATCGGGAAACCGAGGCCACGGATGACATTCCGCCAGATACTGTGCATCTGTTTATCCGGGAAACCGGCTTTGAACGCCTGCCGGAAGACGTTCCCTACGATGGTGCCGTGACGGTTATCAAAACGCCAAAGCTGCAGGCCAAGCCCCGGGGTGCTAACCAGCAGAAGTATGTTCACAACATCCGCACCCACGATATCAACTTCGGGATCGGGCCGGCAGGTACCGGCAAGACCTGGTTGGCAGTGGCGTGTGCCGTTGAGGCCCTGAAAGACGAGCAGGTGAAACGAATTCTGCTGGTTCGGCCAGCGGTCGAGGCCGGCGAGAAGCTTGGTTTCCTCCCCGGCGACCTGGCCCAGAAGGTGGATCCCTACCTGCGCCCGCTCTACGACGCACTTTATGAGATGCTCGGGTTTGAACAGGTTACCCGTCTAATCGAGAAAAGCGTGATCGAGATTGCGCCACTGGCGTTCATGCGCGGCCGAACACTGAACAACTCCTTCATTATTCTGGACGAAAGCCAGAACACCACCCGGGAGCAGATGAAGATGTTCCTGACCCGGATCGGCTTTGGCTCTACTGCCGTAATCACCGGCGACACCACACAGGTGGACCTGCCCCGTGGCCAGAATTCGGGCCTGATTCATGCCGCCGGCGTTCTGAGCAAGGTGCCGGGCATCGGGTTTACCCGATTCGAAGCCAAGGATGTGGTCCGTCATCCGCTGGTCCAGCGCATTGTCGAAGCCTACGATTCCTTTGATGACGGGAGTGCAACCGGCCAGTGAGCAAGCTGACAGTGGATTTTCAGCAGGTTTTCGAGGCGCCTGGAATACCCTCGGAGGCGCAGATTCAACAATGGGCGCAACTTGCCTGGCAGGGCGAGGATCCGTCTGAGGTGACGGTCCGTATTGTCGGGACCGAAGAGAGCCAGGCCCTGAATCATCAGTACCGGGGGCGGGACTATCCGACCAACGTGTTGTCCTTCCCATTTGAAGCCCCACCCGGTATAACGGTGCCATTGGCCGGCGATCTGGTGATTTGTGCGCCGGTTGTCGAGACAGAGGCCAAGGAGCAAGACAAAATCCTGGACGCCCATTGGGCTCACATGGTGGTGCATGGCATGCTGCATCTCCAAGGTTTTGACCATATTGAAGACGAAGATGCCGAGGTCATGGAAGCCCTCGAAGTCCGGCTGCTCACGCAGCTCGGATTTGGCAATCCCTACGAAGCAGAGGAAACGGAAAAAGACTCATGAGCGACGATCAGTCGAGTCGCAGTCAGGGCGGAAAGTCCTGGCTGGAACGTATATCACAGGCCTTCTCCAGCGGGCCTGAGTCCGTTGAGGACGTGCTGGAAATCCTGCGGGACGCGGAGTCCCAGAACATCATCGATGTTGATGCCATGAGCATCATCGAAGGTGCCATGCAGGTGATCGACATGCGGGTGGATGAAATCATGATTCCCCGATCACAGATGGTCACGGTCAAGGCATCCCAGGAACCCAAAGAGTTTCTGAGCGAAATCATGGATTCTGCACACAGCCGGTTCCCGGTCATCGGGGACAGCCAGGACGACGTGATTGGCGTTCTTCTGGCCAAGGATCTGCTTCCCCTGGCGCTTAACAACGATCTTAACTGGAACCGTATCCGGGAAATCCTGCGCCCACCCACCTTCGTTCCCGAGAGCAAGCGCCTGAACCAGCTGCTCAAGGAGTTCAAGGAAAACCGCAACCATATGGCCATTGTGGTGGACGAATACGGCGGCACCGCCGGGTTGATCACCATTGAAGACGTGCTTGAACAGATTGTTGGTGAAATAGAAGACGAGCACGATTTTGATGAAGAAACCCACATCAAGGCCCGGGGCGATGGCAGCCACGCCGTGAAAGCAGTGACGCCTATTGACGATTTCAATGAGTTCTTCGAGACCGAATTGGACGAAGAGGAATTCGATACCATTGGTGGCGTGGTTCTCAAGGAATTCGGACACCTGCCCAGACGGGGCGAATCGGTTGAATTCGGAGGTTTGCGCTTTACCATTGCCAACGCCGATAACCGCGTAATCCGTCTGCTGCAGGTAACCCGAAGTGACCAGTGACGCCAGAAACACGAGGGCGCTGAACACTCCGCTGTCCTCCAACACATGGCTGGGCGCCGCCACCCTTCTGGCTGCCGGCGCCATGCAAACCCTGACCTTTTCGCCGTTCAACCTTTGGTGGTTAGGGCCGGTCTCGGTTCTACTGATCCTCCTTGTCACCGTTCCCCTTGCACCAGGGAAGCTATTCCGGGCCGGATGGCTAACCGGACTTGGACTGTTTGGCAGTGGCGCCAGCTGGGTCTACATCAGCATCAGCGAACACGGCAACACCGCGGTCCCCGTTGCCATTCTGCTGACCGTGCTGTTCGTGGCGGGCCTGGCATTGTTCCACGGCCTGGCCTTCTGGTTCTGGGGTAAGCTTGCCAAGGATAGCCCGGCCAGGCGCCTGATCCTTTTCCCGGCTATCTGGATCCTCGGCGACTGGCTCCGCGGCTGGCTACTAACCGGATTTCCCTGGCTGTACCTGGGCACGGCACACACCGACGGCCCCCTCGCCGGGCTGGCACCGTTGGCCGGCGTGCATGGCATTACTTTCTGGATTACCGCTACCGGTGCTGCGCTTTACGGCGGCTGGTGGCTTCTGAAGCACCTCAAACCGGTAGCAACGGGCGTCACGCTCGTGGTTGCCCTGATTCCCTGGCTAGTTGCCCCGGCCATGAACCGTGTCGACTGGACTGATCTGAGCGAAGCCCCTACATCGTTTGCCGCCATGCAGGGCAATATTCCCCAGCAGATTAAATGGGATCCGGAATTTCTGAAGGACCAGATCGTCACTTATCTGGGCATGACCGAAGACCACTGGGACAAGGACCTGATTCTCTGGCCGGAAACTGCCATTCCCATCCCTCAGGACCAGGCCGGCAAGATCATCGATCACATCAGTGAAGAGCTTGGCGAGAACAGTACCCTGATTACCGGCATACCCTGGTACGGTTTCAGCGACCGTATTGAAGATTTCACCTTCCACAACAGCATCATGGCCATCGGCAACGGCGAGGGTATCTACCACAAGCAGAAGCTGGTGCCATTCGGGGAGTACGTGCCACTGCAGAGCGTGTTGCGGGGGTTGATTGGTTTCTTCGATTTGCCCATGAGTGATTTCAGCCGGGGGCCGGAGTGGCAGGATCCGCTCAAGGCCAATGGCGTCAATGTGATGCCCTTCATCTGCTATGAAGTCGCCTACTCTGATTTTGTTGCCTTTAACGCCCGGGGGGCGGGTCTGCTGCTCACTATCAGTAACGATGGCTGGTTCGGCGATTCCATTGGCCCATTACAGCACTTGCAGATAGCCAGAATGCGGGCACTGGAAACCGGTCGCTACATGCTCCGCGGCACCAACAATGGCGTGACCGCGATTATCAATAGCAAGGGCGAACTTACAGAAACCATTCCCCAGTTCGAGCGCGCCACCCTGACGGGCGAAGTGTTCACCGCCACGGGCAGCACGCCTTACATGCAAACTGGCTCCTGGCCGGTCCTGACCCTGGCGGTCATTCTAATTGTCTTTGTCCGGGAGCGGATCATTCCTCCTGTTTCGGCCAGCGGCTCGTAACTCGCTCGTAGTAGTGGGAGCCGCAAGCCTCACAGGGTTCCAGATGGCTGGTAGCTGTGAGGCACCGCATGTGCCCGCAGTTCAGGCACTGGAACATCCCGGCCGTGGCTACCTCGCCTGAGATATACTGGCCTACTTCCTTGTTTTCCAGTTTTTGTTTGAGCTCCAGAAAATCGACCACGGTCTTGTCAGCCACCGAGAACAAACTGTCCGCCAGTTGGTGTTCCAGCAGCGCGATATCAAGCTGCAACCATTCACTCAGACCCTCACCCGTCTCTTCCACAAAATGCAGCAGGTGCTCAAGATCCCGCTGTAGATAGGCCCCGAGAAGGTTTGCCTCATCCCTGGTCATTTCCTCCAGTTCGTACTCGAACTCCACCGCTTTCTGGACCTCTTCTTCCAGGTTCTGAAGCGATGTTTCTTCCAGGTCATGGAGACGCGTTTTTACCCGCTCCAGCATACGATCATAGACTTCCAATGCCTTGCCTGAGAGATGACTTCTTTCTGGTTGTGTCATATCGACTCCTTGATTACCGCAGTTGGGTGCAAGATCCCCGCCAGAGCCTTCCCCATAGCTGTAAGTCTGGCACAAGAACAGAAAATTGGCAGACTACCTGTAAAGGCTAGTGTGCGTTAGAATGTCCGGCCCGCTCCGGACATGATTTTTTAATACAGGCTTTTATTTTTCCACACAAGGTAATTTCGGTAATGGCAGGAATGGACGAGCAATACAATCCCCGTGACGTAGAACAGAATGCCCGTAATTTCTGGGAAGAGAACAAGACCTTTATGGTCAAGGAAGAGCCGGGCAAGCCCAAGTACTACTGCCTGTCCATGTTCCCCTACCCCAGTGGCAAGCTGCACATGGGGCATGTCCGTAACTACACCATCGGCGATGTCATTTCCCGCTATCAGCGCATGCAGGGCAAGAATGTTATGCAGCCCATGGGCTGGGATGCATTTGGTCTGCCCGCCGAGAACGCCGCCATTGCCAACAAGACCGCGCCGGCCAAGTGGACCTACGCCAATATCGAATACATGAAGAACCAGCTCAAGCAGCTGGGTTTCGGATACGACTGGGACCGGGAGCTGGCGACCTGCAAGCCGGATTACTACCGTTGGGAGCAGTGGTTCTTTGCCCGCCTGTACGAAAAGGGCCTGGTGTACAAGAAGATGTCCACGGTGAACTGGGACCCGGTGGACCAGACTGTTCTGGCCAACGAGCAGGTTGTGGACGGTCGCGGCTGGCGTTCCGGGGCACTGGTTGAGCAGAAGAAAATTCCCCAGTGGTTTATCCGCATTACCGACTACGCCGAAGAACTGCTGAACGATCTGGATGAGCTGGAAGACTGGCCCGAGCAGGTCAAGACCATGCAACGCAACTGGATCGGCAAGTCTGAGGGTACCGAGCTGACCTTCCCGCTGAAAGACCGGGACAGTGGCCTGACGGTTTACACCACGCGCCCCGACACCCTGATGGGCGTGAGCTACATGGCTGTGGCCGCAGAGCATCCGCTGGCCAAGGAGGCGGCTGACCGCCATCGCGATGTGGCGGAATTTGTCGAGGAGTGCCGCAACAGCAAGACCGCGGAGGCCGAGCTTGCCACCATGGAGAAGCGCGGCATCGACACCGGTTTCAAGGCGATTCATCCGCTGACCCAGGAAGAGATTCCGATCTGGGTCGCCAACTTCGTGCTGACTGACTATGGTACCGGCGCCCTGATGGCGGTTCCGGGTCATGATGAGCGGGACCATGAATTTGCCCGCAAGTACAAACTGCCCATCAAGCAGGTCATCGCCGCCCGCGATGGCCGTGAAATTGATGTGCAGGAAGAGGCGTTTACCGAGAAAGGCACACTGGTGTCCTCCGGCAGGTACAGCGGCCTTACCAGCGAAGAGGCCTTCGACGAGATCGCCAGCCACCTTGAAGAACACGAAATCGGCAAGCGCACCGTGAACTATCGCCTGCGCGACTGGGGCGTATCTCGCCAGCGTTACTGGGGCGCGCCGATTCCGATGATGACATTGGAAGACGGCACCGAAATGCCGGTGCCCGATGACAAGCTTCCGGTACGTCTGCCAGAAGATGTGGAAATGGACGGTGTGCAGTCCCCCATCAAGGCCGACCCTGACTGGTGCAAGACCGAATTCAATGGCCAGCCGGCAACTCTGGAAACCGACACCTTCGATACGTTCATGGAGTCTTCCTGGTACTACGCCCGGTTCTGCAGCCCCAATTACGATCAGGGCATGCTGGACCCGTCCGCGGCCAACTACTGGCTGCCGGTGGATCAGTATATCGGTGGCATTGAACACGCTATCCTGCACCTGCTTTATGCCCGGTTCTTCCACAAGCTGCTGCGGGATGTGGGGCTGGTGACCAGTTCCGAGCCGTTTAACCGGCTGCTTTGCCAGGGCATGGTTCTGGCAGAGACTTATTACCGCGAAGATGGGAAAGGCGGCAAGGTATGGATCTCCCCCGCCGACGTTACCGTTGAGCGTGACGAAAAAGGTCAGCCTGTTCGGGCAGTACACAAAGAGGATGGCGAGCCGGTGATATCCGGCGGCGTCACAAAGATGTCCAAGTCCAAGAACAATGGTATCGATCCCCAGGCCATCATTGACGAGCATGGCGCCGATACTGTTCGCCTGTTCATGATGTTTGCCGCACCCCCGGAACAGTCCCTTGAATGGTCCGACAGCGGGGTTGAGGGTGCACACCGGTTCCTCAAGCGTGTCTGGCGTCTGGTAAACGAGCAGGCCGCCGCTGGCGCTGCGCCAGCAGTCGATGCAGCCGACCTGAACGATGCCCAGAAAAACCTGCGGCGCAAGACTCACGAAACCATCGCCAAAGTGAGTGACGATATCAGCCGTCGACTGACGTTCAACACAGCCATTGCCGCCGTGATGGAGCTGCTCAACGATGTTGGCAAGCTCCAGGGTGACGAGCCGCAAACCCGGGCGGTCCGACAGGAAGCCCTGGACACCGCGGTACTCGTGCTGTCGCCGATCGTTCCGCACATCTGTCATACCCTGTGGCAGGCACTGGGTCACGAAGATCCAGTGGTCGATGCGCCCTGGCCAAAAGCCGATGAATCCGCCATGTTTCGCAGCCAGATTCAGGTGGTATTGCAAGTCAATGGCAAGGTGCGGGCCAAGGAAGAGGTGCCTGCCGACATCAGTAAAGCCGACCTGGAAAAACTGGCTCTGGAGAACGAGAACGTCATGCGTTTCACCGAGGGTTCAACGGTGCGCAAGGTTATCGTGGTCCCCGGCAAACTGGTGAACGTGGTGGCTAACTGATATGCCCCGGCGCTCCGCTCTGAGATCCTCAGCACACCTGGTATTTGCCGCTGTCATGACGGCACTGCTGGCGGGGTGCGGGTTCCAGCTGCGGGGAGCGCCGCCGGTTTCTTCAGCTCTGGAGCCGCTGGCCGTGGATTGTTCATCACAGGTTCCCGATACACTGTGCCGGGCATTACGTGAGCAGCTCAGCCTTGGTAACATCAACCTCGCGCCAGTTGCGGACGCTGACTATATTCTGCGCCTGAAAAACTTTGAGCGGGACCGTCGCGCGACCGCCATCACGGCCCAGGCCGCGGCTGCAGAATACACGCTGCGTCACTCCGTTGACCTTGAGGTGATCAGCGCAGACCGGGTTCCCATGGTAGCGACAACGCGCCTGACCACCAGCGAAAGCTACCGGTACGATGAAACCAACGTGCTGGCAAGACAGCGGGAAGAGGACACGCTACGCCAGCAAATGGATGATCGCCTCGCGCAACAGGTGATATTCCGGCTGGCTCCGCTAACTCCCCAGAGAATTGAAGCCATTCGGACAGAGTACCAGCGCAACGAGGAAGCCGACGCCTCATCCGCAGGCAAGCCATGAAAACCAATCCGGGACAACTATCCCAACTCCTGAAAAAGGGTCTCTCCCCGGTCTACCTCATTTCCGGGGATGAGCCGTTGCTGGTCCAGGAATGTTGTGATCAGGTTCGAAAGACTGCGAAAGAGGCCGGCTTTCATGACCGTCTGACCTTCCATGCAGACCATCAACTGGACTGGAACGCCGTTGCCGAAGAATTCAGTGCCATGTCCCTGTTCGCAGAGAAGCGTCGCATTGAGATTCACCTGCCAACCGGCAAGCTTGGCGACGGCCGTGCGGTACTGGAACGAGTACTGGCCGACCCTGCGGAGGACATCATCCTTCTGCTGATCAGCGCTCGCCTGGACGCAGCGGAAACCCGCCGCAAATGGTACAAGGAGCTTCAGGCGAAAGGCGTGCATGTGCCTGTGTGGCCCGTAGATGCCGACAAATTCCAGGGCTGGCTCCAGCAGAGAGCCAGCAACCGCGGCCTGAGCCTGACCCGGGGCGCCCTGGCAATCATGGGCGAACGCCTTGAAGGCAACCTGCTTGCCGCCAGCCAGGAGCTCGACAGGCTGTCGTTGCTGGCAAACGGGAATACCATTGACGAGGAAACCGTTGAACAGGCAGTCCAGGACAGCTCCCGATTCAATGGATTTGAACTGGTGACAGAATTGATCAGTGGCCGGGCGCCCCACGCTGGCAAGATAATCACCGTTCTGCAGCAAGAGGGAGAAAACCCATTGGGCCTGTTGTCGGTTCTCAGCCGCGACTTGAACCTCCTGCTAGAGCTGAAGTCTTCAGCCGGTCAGTCTGAAAATCCCGCCGCCTTCCTGAAAAAACGGGGGGTGTTCCAACCCCAACGGGCCCGGGCACTGGAGCAGGCTGCGCGCCGGCTGAACCGTTCTCAACTGAACGAGGCCATCACTCTTTGCAGCCAGATCGACCGTGCTGCCAAGGGTTTCGATCCCCTGACCCCCTGGCACTATTTGCGCGATATGTCCGCCCTGCTCGCGGGCCGTTCGTGATCTGAATCAAACTCCGCCCTCCTTGTGCACTCCTGACGCCCCAGCCCCTTGACAGTTTTTTGCCATCGGGCGCATTGTAAGCACACCAACAATCCAAGGAGGTGCTTGATATGAGTCTTCAAGAAGAGCTCAAGAAGCTGTCGGAAAAGGTAAAGCAGTACCGGGATGAAGCGCGCGTGCAGATGCACCTGGCCCGGGAAGACGTTAAGGATGAATGGGATGATCTTGAACAGGACTGGGATCGATTCAGAAGTAAGATCGATGAGGTTCTGCACGATGCCGAAAACGCATCCCAGGAAGCGCGTCAGACCGCCTCAAAACTGGGTGAAGATCTGAAAACCGGCTATCAGAACATCCGGAACAAACTGAAGTAAAACTGTTAACCCGTTAACAATACGCCACAAATTTCTACCACAAAGGCTCCGTGGTTTGGAGCCTTTGTGCCATACTTCACAGTATCAGTGAACAAAGCGTCATAGTTTTGACCCGCTTGATCAGATTCTGATCGGTCCTGATCAAAGGGGCCCGAATTACCAGGTCGCTTGAGCACACTGCGAGGTATAAAAGGCGTATGAAAAGATTCTTACTGATACCCTCAGCACTCTGCCTGTTACTTACCACCACCCTCGTGATTGGACAAAACACCCGATTCAGCGATCCAGAGACCGTTATTTCCGATCACTTCTGGGGTGACCTCTATGCCAGTGGCGGCAACTCCTTCTTCTGCAACACCGCCTTCACCAGCAAGGGCTTTGTGCTGACAGACGGCTACGTGTACCCGTTGGCAGACATCCGAAGCGCACTGGACTGTGGCACATCACGTCAATGTGAACAGGACAATCGCTACCGCCAGATCGCATCCGACATGCACAACATGATACCGGTTCGGAGCCGAACCGAGATGGGCCGCCGCAACGCCCGTTACGAAGACCTTGGCTCGTCGGTCAGTAAGGATGACTGTGGCATTCGCCAGAGCGCCCAGTTCTTCGAGCCGCCCGTCCGGGTCAAAGGCGATGTTGCGCGCACGGTGGCCTACATGGTGGACACCTACGGCCTGCCCTGGCTGGGCTCCTCCGCGGTATTCAAGGGATGGAACCGGCTCGACCCGCCGGATGATGGTGAGCTCACCCGTCACCGGCGTATTGCGGACATCCAGGGCAACGACAATCCCTTTGTCACTACCCCGGAGAGAATGGAGCAACTGTGAGCGTCCGAGGAACCAGGCTAATTACCAGTCGACCATAAAAAAACAGGCCCTCAGGCCTGTTTTTTTTATGCGTGGTTTTCTCTGCGAGAATCAGAATTCTTCGGCAGTCAACGCCATCATCGAGTCACTTCCGCTGCGAATGCCTTCAGCCAGGGAGACGGTTTTCGGCAGCAGGCGGTCAAAGTAGAAACGCGCCGTTTTGAGCTTACCGCTGTAAAACCCGGAGGTATCAGCCTCTGCCTGAGGTGCAGCCGCTTTGACGATCTTCGCCCACATATAGCCGAGAGCCGTCAGACCGAACAGGTCCAGATAGTCCACAGACGCAGCGCCAACGGCGTCCGGGTTACCACTGGCCTGTTTGATGACGTGCTCGGTGACATCGTCAAGGCGCTCAACCGCCGCAGCGAGAGGCTCAAGGAACGGACGCAGGTGTTCGTCGCCGCTATTCTCCTCAAGGAAGTTCGCCACATCCTGGACAAACAGCTCATAGAGCTTACCCTGGGTTCCAACCACCTTCCGGCCCATCAGATCCAGCGCCTGGATGCCGTTGGTCCCTTCGTAGATCTGGGTAATACGGCAGTCACGAACCAGTTGCTCCTGGCCCCACTCTCGGATGAAACCATGGCCACCGAAGACCTGTTGCCCCATGATGCAGGCATCCAGACCGCGATCGGTCAGGAATGCCTTGGCCACCGGCGTCAGCAACGCCACCATGCCCTCAGCGTGCTTGCGACGCTCGTCATCCTCGGCGTACTTGGAGATATCCAGCCACTGGGCCACGTAGGTTGAGAAAGCACGACCGCCTTCCACATAGCCTTTCATGGTCAGCAGCATTCGGCGGACATCCGGGTGCACGAGGATTGGGTCTGCAGCTTTTTCAGGCTGCTGGGCGCCGGTTGGCGCTCGGCTCTGAATACGGTCAAGGGCATATTCCCGGGCACTTTGCAGGGAAGCCTCGGCAGCGCCGATACCCTGGATGCCCACACCCAGGCGCTCGTAGTTCATCATGGTGAACATCGCAGCCAGGCCCTTGTTCTCCTCGCCGACCAGCCAGCCTTTGGCGCCGTCGAAGTTCATGACACAGGTAGCAGAACCCTTAATGCCCATTTTCTTCTCGAGGGAGCCACAGCTGAAGCTGTTGCGTTCGCCAAGGGAGCCATCGTCATTCACCAGGAACTTGGGTACCAGGAACAAGGAAATGCCCTTGGGACCTTTCGGTGCGTCCGGGAGTTTGGCCAGCACCAGGTGGATGATGTTCTCCGCCATGTCATGCTCGCCCCAGGTAATAAAGATTTTGGTGCCTGAGACGTTGAATGAGCCGTCATTGTTGGGCTCGGCCTTGGTGCGGATAATACCGAGATCGGTACCGGCATGGGGCTCGGTCAGATCCATGGCCCCGGACCAGACGCCTGAGTACATATTGGGCAGGTATTTTTCTTTCAGCTCGTCACTGCCGTGGGCATCAAGTGCCAGACAGGCACCTGCCGTCAGCATGGGGGCCAGGCCGAACGCCATGTTGGCACCCTGCATCATTTCCTCAAACTGAGCCACCAGAGTCTTGGGCATGCCCATGCCGCCAAAATCCGGGTTACCGCCGAGGCCGTTCCAGCCGCCTTCAACGATGGTCTGGTAGGCTTCCTTGAAGCCGTCAGGAGAGGTCACCTCACCGTCATTCCACTTGCAGCCCTGCTCGTCACCCTCTCGATTCAAGGGCGCAAGTACACCGCTGCTGATCTTGCCGGCTTCTTCAAGAATCGCGTCAGCCGTTTCCGGGTCTACATTCTCGGCAACCTTGGGCAGTGAAGCCCACAAGGCGGGGGCATCAAAAACCTCATTCAGAACGAAGCGCATGTCACGTAGGGGTGCCTGATAATCAGCCATCTAAAACTCTCCAAAAATTCTGTCAGTCTGTTCAGGTGGCAATGGGGCCGCTATTCCGGCCGGTCACACCTGCTCGGGCTATGTGTCCGCTGAAGATTATTTTTATGGGCGCCCATTCTACCCTAAAAGCGGACCGCAACTCATGAAAAAAGCCCGCCTCCGGGGAGCGCGGGCTTTCTGTCCTTTGGAACCTTCCTTCGGTGCCCGCGCCTTAGATGGCGAAGGCTTCCTCCGGCATATCCATCAGACTGTCAGCGCCGGCCAGCATGCTTTCTGCGTGGCCCTTGGCACGGGGCAGCATACGCTTGAAGTAGAAGCGTGCAGTCTGAACCTTGGCGTTGTAGAACATTTCTTCGGTCGTCCCTTCTACCATCCGGTCCAGAGCAACCTTGGCCATGCGCGCCCACAGGTACGCGAATACCGCGTAGCCGGAGTACATCAGGTAGTCCACAGAGGCCGCGCCCACTTCTTCCCGGTTTTTCATGGCGGACATACCAATCTTGGTAGTCAGTTCGCCCCACTCCTTGTTCATAGCCGCCAGCGGCTCGATAAATTCCTTCAGCTGCTCGTTGTCAGCGTTTTCCTTGCAGAACACGTGCACCTGCTTGGTGAAGCCCTTCAGGGATTCGCCCTGGGTCATCAGAACCTTCCGGCCCAAAAGGTCCAGCGCCTGAATACCAGTGGTGCCTTCGTAGATCATGCCGATACGGGCATCACGAACGTTCTGCTCCATGCCCCACTCGGAGATAAAGCCATGGCCACCGAATACCTGCATACCCAGGTTGGCTGCCTCGTACCCGATCTCGGTCAGGAAAGCCTTGGCAATGGGCGTCAGGAAGCCCAGAGCTTCGTCTGCCGCGCGACGCTCTTCTTCGGTCTTGCCGCTGTGAACAACATCGGCCTGCTGCGCAGTCAGGTAAATCAGAGCACGGGCGCCTTCAGCAACCGCTTTCTGGGTCAGCAGCATGCGACGCACATCCGGATGAACGATGATCGGATCAGCAATGCCTTCCGGGTTCTTCGGACCGCTCAGTGAACGCATCGCCAGACGCTCCTTGGCGTAGGTCAGCGAGCCCTGGAAACCCAGCTCGGCCGCACCGAGACCCTGGATAGCGGTGCCGATACGGGCAGTATTCATGAAGGTGAACATGCAGTTCAGGCCCTTGTTCTCAGGACCAATCAACCAGCCCTTGGCACCGTCGAAGTTCATCACGCAGGTAGCGTTGCCGTGGATGCCCATCTTGTGTTCGATGGAGCCGCAGGAAACTGCGTTGCGCTCACCGGAGGAGCCATCTTCGTTCGGCAGATTCTTGGGCACGATGAACAGGGAGATACCCTTGGTGCCTTCCGGAGCGCCCGGCAGGCGTGCCAGAACGATGTGAACAATGTTCTCGGCCATGTCGTGCTCGCCGGCCGAGATAAAGATCTTGGTGCCGGTAATGGCGTAAGTACCATCAGCATTCGGCTCTGCCTTGGTGCGCAGGGTGCCCAGGTCGGAACCGCAGTGTGGCTCGGTCAGACACATGGTGCCGGTCCACTCGCCGCTGATCAGTTTGGTCAGGTAAGTCTGCTTCTGCTCTTCGGTGCCATGCTCTTCAATGGTGTTGGTTGCACCGTGGCTCAGGCCCGGGTACATGCCGAAGGACCAGTTGGCGGTACCAACCATCTCACTCATCACCAGACCGAGAGAATGCGGAAGTCCCTGGCCGCCATAGTTGGGATCGGCGGTCATGGAAGGCCAGCCGCCTTCAACGTACTGCTGGTAGGCTTCTTTGAAGCCAGTCGGTGTTTTTACACCGTCTTCGCTCCAGGTACAGCCTTCCTTGTCACCCACCTGGTTCAGCGGAGACAGAACCTGCTCACAGAACTTGGCACCTTCCCCGATAATGGCATCCACCATATCCGGAGTGGCGTCTTCGGCACCTTCCAGGTTGGCGTAGTGCTGCTCGCTGTCCAGCAGCTCGGTCATTACGAATTTGATGTCACGCAGGGGCGCTTTGTACTCAGGCATGGAATCCACCTCGGTTCTCGGTCTCAGCTGAATAAGGTTTTACAGCTTCTGGCCTTGGGTTTGCTCAGACACTGCAACGCACTGCGCCGCAGCCTTAATTAAACACTTGTTTGAAACATACGTTTACAGGCACAGAATTGTCAATAGGCGGGTGCAAAATTTGTGTTGCGAACTGTCACCTGAGCACGCGCCATAACAGTGCGCACAGGGTGCCAGCAGGCTGTAACTGCGGGATATTTATAGGCGGATCAGGTCTTGGGACACCAGAGGATCAGGCCGACACCGGTTCGAAGGACGAGACCCGGTTTTCGTCATCGTTTTGGTCGACCTCTCCCATGGCGGAGACTTCACGGTAGGCATCACTGGCAGCCCTTGATGGCCCCCCAGTCTCGGCAGCAAGCTCTGACTGGGCCTGGAGCATAATCTGCATGGCCTGGGCGGCAACGGCCCGGTCCTGTCCGGAAGGCTCCGCCGGCGCCATGGCCGCCGACCGGACGATCCGCATCTTTTCAATGGTAGCCTGGGGGTCTCCCTGTACGGGAGACAGATCGATGGAGACTTCACCACCTACCGCGTACTGTGCTCCGTCCGGGCCGCGCTGATAGGTAAAGGACATGGCGCCCGCATACTGGCCGCCAACCGCCTGATGCGCGGCTTCGTGGGCACGGACCTCACGATCCCGTGCTTTCAGCTCAGTCAGTTGTTTCAGCTCTTGTTCAGTCAAGCCCTGCGGGCTACCCGAATCCTCACCACCGGGTTTTGACTCAGGGTTTTCTCGCGCGGACTCGGCTTTTCCGGAAGCCTCAGTGAACCTGGCTTCGACCGAGGGCGTCTCGGGCTCTGCCGCTGCTGAGCCGGTTGTCTGGACTCGTGGCGAGGCCTGGCCTTGAAAAGACGCCCCGGGGAAAGATGGAGGGACAGGAGGGAGGGAAGAAAGCACGAACTTGGCGTCCTTTCAGCTGTCAGGCCATGATATCAAGAAGCGTTCCCAATGTTTCGTCCGCGGTTTTTACCACCTGCGCCGACGCTTCAACACTGCGCTCATATACCTTGAGGTCAACAATAGGTTCAATAAGGCTGCCGGGACCTTCTGCGGTCCCCTGGGGTCCATCCGTGCCGCCACGGGCAATCTTGCGGGCGGCATTTTCCATACCGACCATGCCATCCTGAATGCCCTGGATCCCAACTGCGAGAGTGTTATTGATCATAACCGCGATGCCCGATGACCATTAATTGACTCAATTAAGCCACACATTTGGTCAATTTTCAAACAGCACATCAATATTCAGATACCCCGCCAGCATTTCCGGACGCGCCTGCTCCAGCCAGGGAAGGATGCCCAGGCAGGGTGCTCCCATGTGGTTCACCAGGTAATTCAGGGTGTCCTGCTCGCAACTCATGGGCTCAGGCTCTGTACGGTTGGCGACCCAACCTGCCACTTTCAGACCGTCACTCCTGATGGCTTCCGCCGTCAGCAGAGCATGGTTGATACAGCCCAGGCGGAGTGAAACCACCAGGATAACCGGCATGTTCAGTTGGCGCGGAAACTCCGAGTAGGTTTCCCGGTCGTTGAGAGGGACCCGCCAGCCGCCGGCGCCCTCCACCAACAGCAGGTCTGCCGGACGAATCTGCAACCCACGGCAGAATCCGACAAGGCGATCAGAGGTGATGTGACGTCCGGCCTGCTCAGCGGCCACGTGAGGCGCAATGGCCGGTTCCAGTGCTACCGGGTTAATCAACTCGTAAGCCAGCGGCTCCGTAATGGCGTTCTGCAAGATCAGGGCATCGTCGTTGCGGAGGCCTTCTGGTGTCCGATTGCAACCGGACGCGATGGGCTTCATCGCCAGGGTGTGCTTCCCCATGGCCCTGGCCGCGTGAAGGATGGCTGCGGATACCAGGGTTTTTCCAACCCCCGTGTCGTTGCCAGTTACAAAGAAAGATTGCTTGGCCATTATTATTTCCTGTCAGGTAGTCCTATGGTTTCTGCCAGTAAACCCATGCAGCCTCATAGCTTGCCATGATAGTGCCCTCTGGCTCTTGGGGGTACTGCCTGCACATTGCCCGCATTCTCCCGGGTGCCGTGGCCCCTCGTCGCCGACCAGCGCCCCGGAAGCCCGCCCCGAGATGGCGAAGCTCTCCTGCCAGGGCCATCGGCGACTCGTAGGGAAGCCTGATGGTGCGGGTTTCAATGATTGCATCCGGCAATTCGGCGCGCACCTTGGCCTGAAAAGCAAGGTCGGTTTCGAAGCGATTTACGTGCTGATGTTCAGGATCCGCTGCCTGCCAGGCAGCTTTAAGCTCACGCAGCGTGCCATCAAGCAACGTGGAGACCATGAGACGCCCGCCGGGACGCAAGATACGCCGACACTCCCCGAGCACTGCACAGGGGTCATCACACCATTGAATCATGAGGTTACTGAAAATCAGGTCGACACTGTCATCCGGCAAAGGGAGGTGCTCGGCATCACCCAAAATCCAGCTGATTCCGTCTGGCCCATTCGCACGAGCCTGTTCCAGCATACCCGGTGACAGATCAACCCCGGTCAGCGGCCCAATCTGCTCAAGATCAGCAAATTTCCGGGTAAACCACCCGGTGCCACAACCAAGGTCCAGGGCTGTCGAATCGAGCTGCCGAATGTCACGGGACTGGAATTTCTGCAGCATGGTGTTGCCCATAAAACGCTGCAGTCTGGAGGCACTTTCATAGGTGCCACTGGCAGTGCCGAACCCCCTGGCAATATCGGACTTGAGCGTTTCAGAAACACCGGCCGATGCACTCGGCGAACAGCTCATAACGTCCATGACAATGCCTTTTGCGAGGCAAAAAACGCCTGTATCGCGCCCCAACAATCCGAAGCCGAGCAACCGCCCGGCCAGTGCGCCATTCCAGGGACGACCGCATAGTCACTTGAAGCGGGAACCGCAAGATCATCCGCCCGGGAGCTTACCACAACGTCGTTTTCCCCCATCACATGCAGGGCCGGCGTGACGAGTGAACGCCATAACGCCCTCTGGTCCCCAGTTTTTAGCCATGTAAGGCTTGTACAGAGGTGCGCGTGTGAAACCAGGGTTCCTTTTTCCAACCAGGGCTTGAGGCATTGCCGCTCCTGCTTCTCGTTCGCAGCGCCGTTGATCATCAACAACAGGAAATGCAGCCAATACCGCTGGGGGTCCCGTTGGATGCCAACGGCGAAAGCCCGGAAATCCGGTTCCGGCATTCCATGGGGCCAGCTGTCATCGGCAACAAACTTCGGAAAACCACCCAGCGTTATGGCACAGGAAACCGCGCCGGTCTCCCGAGCGGCGGCCTCCATCACAACCTGACTGCCAAGGGACCATCCCATCCAGACCGACGGCTCTGGATAAAGCGACAACAACTCATCAGTCACCTCGGAAAGGGAATGGCAACGAGCCAGCAACTCATCGTCCAGAGACACCGGCACAACCTCCCCCGGCCAGTAACCATAGAGCTCCGACAGCATCTCTGCGCGAACGCCCCAACCCGCAACCACCACCAGACGCGGACAGACCTTTCCGGAGCTCATATCGCCACGTCCGCCTGCTGAACCAGATGACGGCACTCTGAAAGCGCACTCAGCAGACAATCAAGGTTCTCTTGAGAATGTGCGGTACTGAACGTTACCCGCAAACGCGCTTCACCCACCGGAACCGTCGGCGGACGAATTGCCGAGACCAGCAAACCTCGCTCCTCCAGCGCCTGACTCAACGCCAGCGCGTCGTGATTGTCGCCTATCATGATCGGCTGGATCGGCGTCCGTGAAGGCATCAATTCATACCCCATGGCAGAGGCCTCCCGCCGGAACCGGGACACCAGCCCCAATACATGATCACGACGCCCCTGCCCCCTCTCAATAAGGTTCAGACTCGACATGGTTGCGATGGCAAGCGCCGGCGGCATCGCCGTCGTGTAAATATAGGTCCTGGCCTTCTGAACCAGATAATCCATCAACATCGACGGCCCGGCCACGAATGCGCCACTGGTTCCTACCGCCTTGCCCAAGGTACCGATCAGGACCGGCACGTCTTCTTCAGACAACCCCATTTCAGCCACACTGCCCCGGCCCTGAGGTCCGAGCACACCAATTCCATGAGCATCATCGACAACCAGTAACGCATCGTGGGCCCGGCAGACCCGAGCCAACTCCGCCAACGGCGCAATGTCACCATCCATGCTGAACACACCGTCTGTTACCACCAGCTTGTGCCCGGACGTCTCTGAAAGCATCGCCTCCAGCGCTGCCACATCTCCATGGGCATAACGGCGAACCCGGGCACGGCTAAGAATACAGCCATCGATAATGGAGGCGTGGTTCAGCCGATCCGAAAAAATCGTATCGCCCCGCCCGGCCAGCGCCGAAATAACGCCCATATTCGCCATGTAACCGGTGGAGAAAAACAGCGCCGAACTGCGCCCGGTAAACTCCGCCAGACGAAGCTCCAGTTGGTGATGGGCATCATGGTGACCACAAATCAGATGGGAAGCCGCACCCCCGAGCCCGGTCTCCGGAAGCGCATCACGCAGTGCCGCGATATTGGCAGGGTTGTTGGCAAGACCAAGGTAATCATTACTGCAGAACGACAACAAAGGTTTGCCGTCAGCAATTAGAGAGGGCGCCTGAGGACCGGCTACATGCCGCCGCGTCCGGTAAAGGCCGGCCTGTTTCCGCTCTTCGAGTTCAAGGGCAAAGTCCCGCACGATAGCACCTGGAGGTTAACTCAACGGTCCGGGCAACGAGCGGGTGAGGCTCGCTGCCTCCCAAGATCAAAGGCTCAGGCAGATTCCCGCGTAGCGTCATAGAACATGTGACGGGTCGCCTCATACTCCACGGCTTCGGCAATCGCCTCCTCTTCCTGTTCCTCCGACGCACACTGCTCACGCTGCTCAGGGCGAATACCCAGGCGCTTGAACAACAGCATATCGGCATCGGCTTCCGGATTGGCGGTGGTCAGGAGTTTCTCACCGTAGAAGATCGAGTTGGCGCCGGCCATGAAACACAGAGCCTGCATCTGCTCATTCATGTTTTCACGCCCAGCCGACAGGCGAACATGGGAAGCCGGCATCAAGATCCGCGCCACCGCAATAATCCGGATAAACTCGAACGGATCCAGATCCTCAACGTCCTCCAGAGGCGTGCCTTTTACCTTCACCAGCATATTCACCGGCACACTCTCCGGATGGTGGGGCAGATTTGCCAACTGGACCAGCAAACCAACCCGGTCATCCTCATCCTCCCCCATGCCCATAATGCCGCCGCAGCACACTTTCATGCCGGCCTTGCGAACATTGTCGAGCGTGTCCAGACGGTCCTGGTAGGTACGCGTGGTGATGATGTGGCTGTAATACTTCTCAGAGGTGTCCAGATTGTGGTTGTAGTAATCCAGCCCGGCATCGGCCAGCTCCACGGCTTGCTCTTCCTTTAACATGCCAAGCGTCATGCAGGTCTCAAGCCCCAGGGATTTGACCTGTTTGACCATGTCCAGAACATAAGGCATGTCTTTCTTCGAAGGACTGCGCCAGGCGGCGCCCATGCAAAACCGGGAAGCCCCCTTCTGTTTTGCAGCCTTGGCTTCAGCCACCACCTTTTCAATTTCCAGCAGCTTTTCTTTCTCAAGGCCGGTGTTGTAATGACCACTCTGGGGACAGTATTTGCAATCCTCCGGGCAGGCACCCGTCTTGATCGACAGCAGAGTGCTGACCTGCACTTCATTCGGATCAAAATATTGCCGGTGCACGCTCTGGGCACGGAACAGAAGATCGTTGAAGGGAAGCTCGAAAAGCTCGCGGGCTTCCTGCAGTGTCCAGTCGTGGCGGAGTTCTGTAGCGGTCATGTAAAAGTCCTGTTAACCTTTCCCGGTCTCTGGGTTTACGGATGAATCAGATGATAAAGGGACTGAACTGGCTGTCAACCTTCATGGAGCAAAAGGTTAACAGCGTAGAGCACGGAGGACTCTGTGTCGCCTGCTTGTCCGCCAACGCTTTCAACGGGTTATGCCAACCCTGCCGTGACGAGTTGCCCGTCAACCTCTGGCATTGTCGCTGCTGCGCCCTGCCCCTGGCTTTTCCATCTTCTGAGCTGCTCTGTGGCGACTGCCTGAAGCACCCGCCACCCTTCGATTCGTCTCTCGTTCCCTGGCGCTACCAGTACCCACTGGACGGCATGATTAGCCGTTACAAGTACAATGGCCAACGCAAGTTCGGACGGCCGCTGATGGCCGATTTCGCCGGCTTTCTTGAGAAGGCATTGCACGATGGCAGGATCCTGAAGCCGGAGGCGCTGGTGCCCGCACCAATGGATTCGCGGCGACGACGGCAGCGGGGGTTTAATCAGGCCCAGGACATTGCCGAGACCCTCGGGGGCCACCTGAACATTCCTGTGTCTACCGGGCTGGTGGAGCGCGTCCGGAGGGTTCGGGCACAGCGAGAGTTGAACCGTGAGGCGAGGCTTGCGAATCTTCGGGGGGTGTTTGAGGTGACGTCGGTGGTGCCTGAGCGGTTGGCCATTGTAGATGATGTGGTGACCACGGGGGCGACGGTTCGGGTTTTGGCTTCGGTTCTGCGGCAGGCCGGGGCTCGCGAGATTCAGGTTTGGGCTTTGGCCAGGACTCCCGGCTAAGCCAATATCGCTGTTACACGTTCTGCTATCGCCAGACAGGACGTTAACCCGGGTGATTCGATACCAAACAGATTAACCAGTCCCGGCAAACCGTGGTCTTCCGGCCCATCAATTCGAAAGTCTGCGAAACCGCCCTCAGGGCCCGCCAACTTGGGGCGAATGCCGGCATAGGCGGGCTGGAGGCGGGCCGGATCAAGGCCTGGCCACCATTGGCGGATACTGCTGGCGAAGGTTTCCTGGCGGTTTGAGTCGACGGTGTAGTCTTCCTTGTCGATCCATTCTACGTCCGGGCCAAAGCGAGCCTGACCAGCAAGGTCGAGGGTTAGGTGAACACCGAGACCTCCGGGTTCGGGGACCGGGTAGATCAGCGTTTTGAAGGGTGTTTGGCCGCTGTAGCTGAAGTAGACGCCCCTGGCGAACCACTGCTTTGGTTTGTACTCGTCTGGCAAACCGGCCCAGGTGTTTGCCAGTGGGACAGCGCCGAGTCCTGCGGCGTTGATGACGTTTTGCGCTTTCAGGGTCAGCGGATGGTCGCCTCCCACGTGGAGAAGATGCCAGTGGTTGCCCGATTCAGCGGCCACCAGGGGCGACCGGAGAGCGAGTTGGCCGCCGGCATCCTCGAGCTCGCCAAGCAAAGAGAGCATCAGCCCATGACTGTCGACGATACCGGTTTCCGGCGACCAGAGACCCGAACTGGCGCGGATTTCCGGGATTTCGCGGGTGATTCTGTCTGCGTCATGGAGGGCCAGCTCTACGCCGTTGCGCGCTGCAGCGGCCTGAATATCCCAGAGTTTGCCATTCTGTGATTCGTCGGCCGCTACAATCCATTTGCCGCATTTCCGGTGTTCGACTTTATGGGTTCGGCAATATTCGTAAAGCCGCTGTCGGCCTTCAACGCACAGTTCCGCCTTCAGTGACCCTTGCGGGTAATAGATCCCGGCATGAATGACTTCGCTGTTTCGTGAGGAGATGCCTTCTCCAAACCGGCCTGCGCCTTCCAGCACAATCACCTCTTGTCCGGCTATCGCCAGGGCGCGGGCAATGGCAAGCCCCACGACACCGGCGCCGATTACAACAGTTTGGGTTTGAAGGACTTCTGTCGACACTCAGGCTTGCCCCTGCTCTACTGACAAGCCACTGAGCATACCCCATCCTTGCATCCCTGCGAAAACTGGCCCGGGAAGGCTGAACACATTACTCAAGAGCCTATACCGGTTATACTTGCTTCCGGAAAGTAGTGCATGGAGCCCGGCTTATGATGTCTGACAGGAAGCAGTTTGTTCTGGTAATGGTGGTGGCCGCTCTGTTTGTCGGGTGGCTCGGCTGGCGTGGTTTTGAGGTAATCAGCCTGAATGAGCGACTGAAAGCTGACGATGTGGTTGCCAGCTATCCCTACAAGCATCGGGTCCTCAGGGTGGAGGGTGACACTGCCATTATGAGTTCACTGCGATCCCACACCACATCTACCCAGAAGGCCTTGAGCGCGGTATTTCCGAGTATGCGTAATCTTGGGGACAGCCATCGGGACTGGCAGCGGGCAGAACGCGAGCTTGCACAGGTTCAGGCCCGCGCCGGAGACGTGGTTCTCGGGGCGTCTGGCATCAGCCGTATCCGCTGGGAGCTGGATGAAAACTGGTACCATCTGCAATCCATGAAATCCAAATACGATACAAGGCTCTGAAACGTCCCTTTATGACCCCTGACCCATCACTTGCGACATCCAGCCACCCCTACGATTCCCTGACGCCCGATACCATTCTGGATGCGATGGAGGAGGCAGGGTTTGCAGTTAGTGGCCGGCTGTTCGCGCTGAACAGCTATGAAAACAGGGTTTATCAGGTGGGTTTGGACGAAGGTGCCCCGGTCATCACCAAATTTTATCGGCCAGGTCGATGGAGCGAAGCTGAAATCCGGGAGGAGCATGAGTTCACCCTGGAACTTCTGCAGGCGGACATTCCGGTTGTTGCCCCAATGCAACTGGCTTCCGGCGACACCCTCGGTCGCCATGGCGAATTCCTGTTCGCGGTTTTTCCACAGCGTGGCGGTCAGGCGCCGGACACCAGTGTAACCGATACCCTTTATCGGCTGGGCCAGTGGCTGGGTCAGATCCACAACATTGGCGCCCGAAGACCTTTTGCCCATCGCTCCGACATGGATTTGCTAGAGGGCATCGAAGCCAGCAACCGGCTTTTGTTACAGGGCGACTGGATTCCGGCGGATCTCAGGCCCGCGTGGGACAGCCTGATTCCAGATCTGCGAAGACTCTGTGCCGCTCGGGTAGATGAAGCCGGCCCGGTGGAAACCCTGCGACTTCATGGCGACTGCCACGCCGGTAATATTCTGTGCCGGGACGAACAGATGCTGTTTGTGGATCTGGACGATTGCCGCACAGGTCCCGCTATTCAGGACATGTGGTTGCTACTGAATGGCGACGATGTCGAAAGGGGCGCCCAGCTTGGAGAACTGCTGGAAGGCTACGAAATGTTCCGTGATTTCAATCGCCGTGAACGCCACCTGATTGAGCCGCTACGCTGCTACCGGCAGATTGCGCATTGCGCCTGGCTGGCCAAACGCTGGGATGACCCTGCCTTTCCGCGCTTTTTCCCCTGGTTTGCACAACCAAGATTCTGGTCAGACCAGATTCTCTCGCTCCGGGAGCAGTTATCAGCCCTGCAGTCTCCTGCTATCACGGTGCCGGGGCAGTACTGAGCAATACTTTAAATTCGTTTGATTCGAGGTAGGCATGAGCCAGAATGAGGCCCGTTATACTGTTCGCAGCCTGATTGTAACCGCACTGGTCGCGATCATCGGCACTGTTCTCACGTTGGAAATAAGTGGCAAGATCAGTCACAGCGACAATAAGGATCACATGCCAGTTGGTGATTTCCAGGCCATTCACGTGACCGAAGACGATCCGTTCCGAATGTCACCCAAGGCCTCGGAATTGCATGCTGTCTGCGAGAACGGTTATCTGGCGATCGCCGCCGATGTCGACCCATCATTCCGGGGAATCCTCGTGGACTATAAAAACCGGGGTGTCCGCTGCTCCAGACCGTCACCGACAGGGCCTGCCGTTCCACCCTCTCCTGAGGCACCAGACTCCAATGGTTAAATCCCGAAAGCCGTCGGAGGCCCCCGAGCAGGTTACGGACAGGCTGTTTGCCACAGAGCGCCGGCCGGAGGATTTTCGATTCGACGCCTCGGTGGCCAGGGTGTTCCCGGACATGATTCGCCGTTCGGTGCCTGGCTACACCACCATCATTCCGATGATCGAGGTTATTACCGAACAATACGCGCAACCAGCCTCTCACTGTTATGACCTTGGTTGCTCCCTGGGCGCGTCAACTCTGGCCATGCGCCACGGCCTACCCCATGCAGATTGCAGACTCTTTGGCGTGGACAACTCCAGCGCTATGATCGAACGCTGCGAGCATTACATTGCCCTGGACGACAGCCCCCTCCCCGTCACTCTCAGATGCGAAGATATTCTGGACACCGAACTCAGCAACGCCTCGGTAACCACTCTGAATTTCACCTTGCAGTTTGTCGATCCGGAAAACCGGGCCAGCCTGCTCGAACGAATTGCAGAAGCCACTCTCCCCGGCGGCGTCCTGATCCTGTCAGAGAAAATCCGCTTCGAGTCCGAAGCCCAGCAGGCCATTCAGACCCGATTGCATCACGAATTCAAACGTGCCAACGGCTATTCGGATCTTGAAATCAGCCAGAAACGCACGGCCATCGAGCAAGTGCTCATCCCTGAAACACTGGCGGCCCACAAGGCGCGACTTCTGGCCGCGGGCTTCAATGATGTGGTGGTGTGGTACCAGTGCTTCAACTTTGTTTCCATGCTCGCCATCAAGGCCAACGAAACCACCGAATGACCATGGCAGATTTTGACTGGAAAGCCCGTTTCGGGCCAATCATCAATACACTCTCGGAAGACGGACTGGATCACTGGTCTGATTTGCTACGTCAGCAACTGATCCACCGCTTTGAAGACCGCCCCCATGGGGATCTGGATCGCTGGCAGGCCGCCCTGGAGAGCCTGCCCTACCTTGAGAACGTAGAGGCGCAGCTGGGCAGCTCCGCCGTTACCCTGACCTCGCCGCAGCCCCTGAGCGCGCCGCAACAGGAACAGCTGGAGCTCGGGTTGCGCGGCCTGATGCCCTGGCGCAAGGGACCCTTCGATTTTTTTGGCACATACATCGATACTGAGTGGCACTCTGACTGGAAGTGGGACCGGGTATCTCCCTATCTTTCAGAGCTTTCCGGTCGCCGGATACTGGATGTCGGCTGTGGCTCTGGATACCACTGCTGGCGAATGCTGGGGGAAGGTGCCAGCCGGGTGATCGGCATCGACCCCGGGCTCCTGTTCATGTTCCAGTTCTTCAGCGTCAGGGACTACCTCGGCGATGTCCCCGTAGACCTGCTGCCAATTCGGATGGAAGATCTTCCTACAGATCTTGAAACCTTCGACACTACCTTTTCCATGGGTGTCCTTTACCATCGGCGCTCGCCGCTGGATCATCTGCTGGAACTCAAGGGAACACTTCGCCGGGGTGGCGAGCTGGTGCTGGAAACGCTCGTGGTTGAGGGGCCTGAAGGCTTCAGCCTGATGCCTGAGGATCGCTACGGTCAGATGCGCAATGTCTGGTTCCTGCCCACCTGTGACACATTGCTGCGCTGGCTGGACCGCACCGGCTTCCGGAATGCCCGGGTGGTGGATGTGACCGCCACCACTACCGAGGAACAGCGCAGCACTGACTGGATGCGCTTTAATTCCCTGCAGGATTTTCTGGATCCCGACGATCCGGCAAAAACCGTGGAGGGGTACCCGGCGCCGCTTCGGGCCACCGTGATTGCCGAGAAACCCTGAACACGAAAAAACCGCCGTGCCTTTCGGCAGGGCGGTTTCTTTCATCCGTCAGCGATTATGCGCCAAACGGATGACGAAGCGTAATGGTTTCAATACGATCCGGACCGGTTGAGATCACGTCGATCGGCGCTTCAATCTGCTCCTCAAGGAAACGGATATAGGCCTTGGCGTTCTCGGGCAACTGGTCGACGCTGGTCAGGCCAACAGTGCTCTCACTCCAACCGGGCAGCTCTTCATAAACCGGTTCGATGTCCTTATAGCTATCGCAGCCAATGGGCGGCCGGAAAATCTCTCCGTTCGGGGTCTTGTAACCGACACACACTTTCACGGTCTCAAGTCCGTCCAGCACGTCGAGCTTGGTCAGACAGATGCCGGACACACTGTTGATCTGGATGGCGTGGCGCAGGGCGACTGCATCGAACCAACCACAACGGCGGGAGCGACCGGTGGTCGTACCCACTTCATTACCCTTGACGGCAAGGTGCTTGCCCATGTCGTCAAACAGTTCGGTGGGGAACGGGCCGGAACCAACACGGGTGGTGTAGGCCTTGGTGATACCCAGGACATAATCCAGGAACAGGGGGCCAAAACCGGAGCCAGTGGCGGTGCCGCCGGCCGTGGTGTTGGACGACGTCACGTACGGGTAGGTACCCAGGTCGATATCCAGCAGCGAGCCCTGAGCGCCCTCAAACAGGATGTTCTCTCCACGCTTGCGGAAATCGTGCAGCATGTCAGTGACATCCGCAGCCATGGGCAGAATTTCCTCACCCATCTGCTTCAGCTCTTCCAGGGCCGCATCAATGTCTTCAGCTTCTTCTTTGAAGTACTCGGTCAGGATGAAATTGTGGTACGACATGATCTCCCGCAGCTTCATTTCGAAGTCGGCCGGATTACACAGATCACCCAGACGCAAGCCACGGCGGGACACCTTGTCTTCATAGGCCGGGCCAATACCACGACCGGTTGTGCCGATCTTGTCGACACCACGCGCCCTTTCACGGGCCTGATCGATACGAACGTGGGTACGCAGGATGATCGGGCAGGCCAGGCTGATGCGCAGGCGATCGCGTACCGCCACGTCATTGGCCTCCAGCTCCCGCACTTCTTTAAGCAGGGCCTCGGGCGACAGGACGACGCCATTACCGATAAGGCAATAAACGTGTTGCCGCAGGATACCGGAAGGAATCAGGTGAAGCGCTGTTTTCTTGCCGTCAATCACCAGGGTATGACCGGCATTGTGCCCGCCCTGGAAGCGAACAACCGCTGCGACCTTGTCGGTCAGTAGGTCAACAATCTTACCCTTGCCTTCATCACCCCACTGGGTGCCCAGCACAACAACATTTTTACCCATGATTCTCTCTCAATGCGGCTGCCCCGAAGGACAGGCGTTTCGCAAGTTTACCTGTAAATGAATTCACCGAAGCCCCTGGGGCGTCAGCCCAGCTTCTGCACGACCCATTGGCCATTCTGTTTAACCAGCTCCCGGTCACAGCCTCTGACGGCCGGATTAACGCCCTCATCTTCGGGCAAGGCCCGGACAACGGTTTCTGTCATTCTCAGACCGGAGATCACACCTTCGAGGGCGGGGTCGTCATCCGCCGGCGCCCAGACAGCGCCGGCACTGCGTGTCACCCGTTCGCCAAGGGAGACGAGTGATCGTATATCGAGACTGAACCCCGTCGCCGGGCGAGCCCGGCCAAAATCACTGCCGATGGCATCGTAACGACCACCTTTGGCAACGGAATCCCCATGGCCCGGAACATAGGCCGCAAATACCAGCCCGGTGTGATAGTTGTAGCCACGAAGCTCACAGAAATCGAATCCGAAGCTGATGTCCGGATAATCCCGGCCCAACATGTCGGACACCCGTCCAAGCTGGTCGAGCGCCGCGTCCAGGTTGTCAGACGCACCTTGCAGGATCCGGCGGGCTTCACTCAGAGCTTCCGGACCACCACTGACCCGGCCCAGCTCCCGCAGGCGGGCACCAGCTGAGCCTGACGGGCACTGACCGAGCAGTTGATCAAGCTCAGGCACCGATTTACGGGCCATGGCGTCAAAAATCGCGTTCTCAGTATCCCGATCAAAATCCGCTTCGCCAATCAGGCTTTCATAGATGGCCACATGGGCCAGGTCCAGATGGATACGGGGTAAACCCGCCACCCGAAGGGTTTCCAGCATCAGGCTGATCACTTCCATATCCGCCGCTTCCGAGCCACTGCCAAACAGTTCGCAGCCGGCCTGAATGGGGGTGCGACCTGTCAGCATATGCCTTGGACGGGTATGAAGTACGTGCCCGGCATAGCACAGGCGAGTGATCCCCTCCTGGCCCAGGGTATGAGCATCAATGCGTGCAGCCTGCGGGGTCATGTCGGCGCGAACACCCATCATCCGCCCGGTCAACTGATCGGTCAGCTTGAAGGTCTGCAATTCCAGATCATGCCCGGTTCCGGTAAACAGGGATTCGAGATATTCAATGAGCGGTGGGATTACCAGCTGATAACCCCAGCGCTGGCAGGTATCCATTACATCCCGACGCAGGGATTCGATCCGTCCGGCCAGTGGCGGCAGAATATCCTCTACCCCGTCTGGCAGTAACCAGCGATCAGATACTGTCATGAGATTCCGATTTCCGTTATATCCGCTCCGGCACAGTCGGCTGGGGGATCACACAGGATTTAAGGCGGCACTCGGCTAAAAGCCCGACACAAAACCGGCAGAATTTTACACGGTTGGCGGGCACAAAAAAACCGGAATACTGAGGTATTCCGGTTTTTGGTCTCAACCTGCAGGGTTAACGGGCACCCTGCGGGTCGTTCAGGAATTTCATGAACGCGCTCTCGGAATCGATCACCATGATGTCATCCTTGCTCATGAAGGTGTTGCGATAAGCCTCAAGACTCCGATAGAAGCTGTAGAACTCGGGATCTGAACCGTAGGCATCGGCGTAGATTCTGGCTGCTTCACCGTCACCCTCACCCCGGGTTTCTTCTGACTGGGCGAAAGCTTCGGCAAGAACAACGGTTCTCTGGCGGTCTGCGTCGGCACGAATACCCTCGGCCAGCTCACGACCCCGGGAACGGAATTCCTGGGCAAGCTTTTCCCGTTCGGTAGCCATCCGGCGATAAACGTTTTCACTGACCTGCCCCGGAAATTCGATCGCTTTGACCCGGATGTCCAGGACTTCGATGCCGAATTCATTCTGGGCCGTCTGGTTTACCCGATCCCGAAGGGTGTGCATTAGTTCATCACGCTGGCCGGAAACCACTTCAACCATGGTCCGAATACCAAACTCGTCACGCAGGCCGTTATCCACACGGGAGGCAAGCAGAGACTGGGCACGGAACTCGTCACCGCCCGTTGCCCGGTAGAACTGATCCACATCCCGGATTTTCCAGGCAATGTACGAATCCACATCCAGCGGCTTCTTCTCCACGGTCAGGTATTGCCGGGATGGCAGATCCATGGTCAGAACCCGGATATCGAATTCGCGGACCTGGTCGATGACCGGAACCTTGAAATGAATACCCGCCTGGATGTCGGTCTCAACCAGCTCACCAAACCGGAGCAGAACGCCCCGATGGGTTTCCGGAATGATGTACACGCTGGACAGTACCAGCAGGACAACGATAAGGGCGCCTGCAAGGCCCACTACACCTTTAGGTCCCATAATTATCTGCTCCTCCGAACGGTAGTATCCTGCCTGCTTCGCAGTTCCTGAAGAACCTGATCAGTCAGGGTCTGTATGTCCACATTGCCCTGGCTGCTGCCGGAAGAAGAGCCACCGGTGCGGGGCAAGGAGCCCTGGGTCAGGCGATCAAGCGGCAGATACATCATGTTGCCGCTGCTTTCTGTGTCCACCAGGATCTTGCTGCTGTTGGCCAGCACTGTCTCGACCGTCTGCAAATACAAGCGTTCGCGAGTGACTGTTGGCGCCATCTCATAGACTGCCAGCAACTCAAGGAAACGGGCGGTTTCACCGCGGGCGCGTTCGATAACTTCCTGCTTGTAGGCATTGGCCTCTTCGATCATCCGCTGGGCCTGACCGCGAGCCTCGGGTACAACCTTGTTCCGGTAGGTTTCCGCTTCTTCCTTGACCCGTTGCTCGTCCTCGCGGGCACGCTGCACTTCACGGAAGGCATCCTGGACCGGGGCTGGAGGCTGGGTACTTTCAACGTTCACGCGAACAAGCTCCAGACCGGTGCCATAGTCTTTCAGGAACGCCTGAAGCCTTTGCTCTACACGAACGGCCAGTTCCGCACGGCCTTCGGTCAGCACGTCGTCGAGCGTCGAGCTGCCCACCTCATGACGAATGGCGCTGTCGGTAGCGAACGCCAGTGCCTGGTTCGAGTCGCGAACGTTCAGAACGTAGGCTTCAGCGTCGCCTACGCGATACTGAACCTGAAGGTCCACTGTCACCAGGTTTTCATCCTGGGTCAGCATCTGGCCACTGGATTCAGCCGTGCGCACGTTAGTGACACGAACCTTGGTAACACTGTCAATCAGCGGCACCTTGAATCTCAAGCCAGGATTCTCGGTCTGGTGGTATTCACCAAATCGAAGAACAACCGCCCGCTCCTGTTCGTCTACAGTATAGAAAGACTGGAAGATGACGTAGCCAACCACCAGAATGGCTGCCAGCGCGAGGATCGCCCCGAAGCCGCCAGCGCTTCCGCCGCTACTGCCACCGCTTCCGCCGGACTTACCACCTTTCCCGCCCAGCATCTTGTTGAGCTTGTCGAGACCCTTTTTCAGCGCCTCATCGAGGTCTGGCGGCCCTTGATCATTGCCGCGTCGACCACCACCGGTTCCCCAGGGGTCATTGTCGTTACGGTTTCCACCCGGTTCGTTCCAGGCCATAGTGCTCTCCGTTACTGACTTATAAATAGAATGGCTGCAAATACTAGGGATTTATCTCCGCCCCGGCAATAGCCTGCGCGGTTTCAGGCCCGCCCAACGTCCAGCCTGACTGATTTTTCGTTTACTCCGGCCCGGCTCAGCAGTTGTTGCCAGTCCCGATTCTGCAATCGCACCTCCACAACCGTGTCGCCGGTATCCCGGTGATCCTCACTCAGCACTGACCCTGCTTCGTGTAACAGCGCGCGTAACTTGCCATCTTCAGGACCGAGCAAGACAAAGTGGTGAACGACATCTTCGGCCACCCTTTCAACGATGGCGTCGAAAAGCCCATCCAGTCCTTCGCCGGTTACCGCAGAGACCCAGGCCCGCACCGGAATGCCTTCTTCATTGCGTTCGACTCGAGGGGTGAAGTTTTCCAGCAGATCAATCTTGTTGAACACCTGCAGCATGGGAATCTCATCTGCCCCAATCTCGGCCAGAACCTCTTCAACCTGTTCAATATTCTCGTCACGACGATGATCATGGCTGTCGATGATATGCAGCAGCAGTGTCGCCTGCGTGGTTTCTTCCAGGGTGGCCCTGAAGGCTTCAACCAGTTTGTGCGGCAGGTGCCTGATGAAGCCTACAGTGTCCGCCATTACGACCGGCCCGATATCCGGAAGTTCCAGCCTTCGCAGTGTCGGATCCAGCGTAGCGAACAGCTGGTCTGCAGCATATACGGACGAAGTAGTAATACGGTTGAATAATGTCGATTTACCGGCGTTGGTGTAACCAACCAACGATACCGTGGGGATGTCCGCTCTCTGACGGGCTCTTCGCCCCTGATTCCGCTGGCGACGTACCTTTTCCAGACGCTTGTGGATGGACTTGATGCGCTCCCGCAAGAGACGGCGGTCCGTTTCCAGCTGGGTTTCACCCGGCCCACGAAGGCCGATACCACCTTTCTGACGCTCAAGGTGCGTCCACCCCCGAACCAGACGCGTGGACATATGTTCGAGCTGGGCCAGCTCTACCTGAAGCTTGCCTTCGTGGGTACGAGCCCGCTGAGCGAAAATATCGAGGATCACGCCGGTACGGTCAAGCACGCGGCACTTGAGTTCATGCTCAATGTTTCGCTCCTGGCGTGGGCTCAGGGCATGATTGAACAGCACGACATCGGCATCGTTCGCAGCTACCGCGTCACGAATCTCTTCCAGCTTGCCCTCTCCGACGAAAAACCTCGGACTGGGCTGCTTTCGGGACCCGGTAACGGTAACAACAGGCTCGACGCCAGCAGAGGTTACAAGCTCCCGGAATTCACCGGGGTCTTCGGTGCCATCGTGGGCAGTAAAATCGATGTGGACGAGTACCGCGCGCTCACCGACATCAGGACGTTCAAACAATTGGCATCAACTCCGGGGCGATCAAACTATGAGTGTCATAAAAAACAAACACCCGCGGCCACAAGACCCCTCAAAGGGATCTTCTGGAACGCGGGTGGCAAGACCGGGAAGGGGATGGATCAGTCTTCAGACTCGCCCTCTCCTCCCGGAGCCTGCTGCGGAATGCGAACATTACGGGCAGGTACCACAGTGGAAATAGCGTGTTTGTAGACCATCTGGCTGACAGTATTTTTCAGCAAAATCACGAACTGGTCGAAGGACTCGATCTGGCCCTGAAGCTTGATACCGTTGACCAGAAAGATGGAAACCGGAATGCGTTCCTTGCGCAATGCATTAAGGTAAGGGTCTTGTAACGAATGCCCTTTTGACATGTGTTTTCTCCTGTTTTTAGTAAATGCAGATCGTCATTTTTCAAAATTAAATGTGGTGCGAAGTCGGATTTTTTTCAAGGCTGCCTCGGCGATAAGTTTGTCGTCGCTGTCCAGCCAGTCCACATCAGACCACTTGCGCAACCAGGTCAACTGCCGCTTCGCCAACTGGCGTGTTGCTGCTACGCCCTTACTGACAAATGTCTCGTAGTCGTCTTCCCCGGACAAATAACCCCAGGCCTGACGATATCCGACACAACGCATGGAAGGGAGATCAGGGTGCAAGTCTTCCCTGAGCATCAGCGCCCGCACTTCATCCAGAAAGCCTGCATCGAGCATTTTCATAAAACGCAGGCGAATTCGCTCATGAAGCACTCGCCGCTCAGGCGGCATCATGGCAAGTTGAATAACAGTATACGGAAGCAAAGATGTTTCGTCTGCCTGCCAGCGAGTGAAATAGGTGTAATCCTCAATATCACCACCCTGTTCTGCTGGCGCCGGTTGTTCGCCAGATCCAGACTCGGCCCTCCAGAACTCGGAAATCGGCTTACCAGTAAGACGCAGGACTTCCAGGGCCCGCATCAGACGCTGCCGGTTGTTCGGATGAATCCGCTGTGCTGCAACCGGATCCCGACTCTGGAGTTCCCCATGCAGGAACTCCCAGCCACGCTCCTCGGCCTCTTGTTCCAGCGCCCGGCGCACGGCGGGGCTGGCCGATGGCAGACCGGACATACCATGGATCAGCGCCTTGAAATACATCATGGTGCCACCTACGAGCAGAGGAATCCGGCCCGCGGCCGTTATTTCTGCCATCGCCGCCAGCGCATCCCGGCGGAAATCCGCGGCGGAGTAAGTCTCAGCTGGATCGCAGATATCAATCAGCCGGTGGGGTGCCCGCGCAAGTTCTGCTGCAGTCGGTTTCGCCGTGCCAATGTCCATCCCCCGATAGATCATCGCGGAGTCCACGCTGATAATCTCGCAGGGCAGACGGTCACAGAGCGCCATGGCCAGGTCCGTTTTACCTGAGGCCGTTGGCCCCATCAGAAAAATGGCAGGCGGTAGAGACACCTCAGCGCCCCCGGAGAAACAGCTTGTCCAGCTCAGACATGGTCACCAGAGTCCAGGTCGGCCGGCCGTGATTGCACTGACCACTCCGTTCGGTCGCCTCCATATCCCTGAGCAGCGAATTCATTTCCGGAATGGTCAGTTGCCGGTTGGCACGAACGGAACCGTGGCACGCCATGGTCCCCAGCAATTCATGGGTCACCGCTTCGACCCGGTCGCTCTGGCCATTCTCAATCAGATCCGCCAGTACATCACGCACCAGTTGCTCGGTGTCGGCACCACGCAGGAGCGCGGGCACCTGCCGCACGGCCAGGGTTTCCGGACCAATACGCTCAATCTGCAGGCCCAGCTTCTGCAATTCTTCGCCGTGACTCTCGGTCAGGGCTGCCTCTTTCTGGCTAACTGCCAGGGACAGCGGCACCAGCAACGGCTGGCTTTTCAGATCCTGCTCCGCGAGCGCGCGCTTCATACGTTCGTAGGTGATGCGTTCATGGGCGGCGTGCATATCTACTACGATTAGTCCGGCGCGTCCCTGGGCAAGAATATAGATCCCGTGCAGCTGGGCAATGGCATACCCGAGCGGCGGCTCCTGATCACTGTCAACAGGCGGTGTCGGCATTGGCGTGGCAACGCTATCGCTGGAGGGCATGGGCTGCTGACCTTCATTACCCCCACCGGCATTCAGCGACTGGTAAAATGCCATTTGATCGCTGGCACGCCACTCCTGCTGGGGCTGAGACTGCCCACCAAATCCGGCACCTGAGCCGCCCGGATGACCATAGGTTGGCATCGACGGCTGGCCGTTCCAGGAAGCAGCCGCCGGGACATCCGTTGCCGAGCCGGCTTCCTGGGCCTGCGCCGATGCTTCTCGACCGAAAGACTGCGCCACAGCACCACGTAAATGATCGTCCGGGCGAACATCGGCCAACGCCTTGTGCAGGGTTCTGAAAATAAAATCGTGGACCAGGCGACCGTCACGGAACCGCACTTCGTGCTTGGTCGGGTGAACATTCACATCGACGGTGGCGGGATCCACTTCGAGGTAGAGCACAAACGCCGGATGCCGGTTATTGTAGAGTACGTCCCGATAGGCCTGGCGCACTGCGTGAGCCACCAGGCGATCACGGATAACGCGACCGTTAACAAAGAAATACTGGAGGTCGGCCTGACTACGCGAAAACGTAGGAAGGGCTACCCAGCCCCAGAGCCGCAGCCCGGTGGCCTCTGCATCGATAACCACGGCGTTGTCGATGAATTGCTGGCCGCACAGGGCGCCAATACGCCTTTCCCGGTCAAGAGGAGATTCAGCAGGTCTCAGGCTCTGCACAACCCGCTGATTGTGGCGCAGGGTAAAACCGGCATCGAAACGACTCAGCGCCTGCCGGCGCACGCACTCCTCAACGTGGTTGAATTCGGTCTTCTCAGTGCGCAGGAATTTTCGTCGGGCCGGGGTGTTGAAGAAGAGATCCCGCACCTCGACAGTGGTTCCGACCGGGTGAGCGGCAGGAGAGATTCTCGCGTCCATTTCCCGACCCTCCACTTCCACCCGGGAAGCCGCTTCCTGCGACTCAGTCCTTGAGGTCAGAGTCAGCCGGGAGACAGAGCTGATACTGGCGAGCGCTTCCCCGCGAAAGCCAAGAGACGCAACGGCCTCAAGATCATCAAGACTGGCGATCTTGCTGGTGGCATGCCGGCTGAGGGCGAGGGGCAGGTCGTCTTCCTCAATACCCCCGCCGTCATCCCGAACACGAATCAGCTTGACGCCGCCCTGCTCCACTTCAACATCGACCCGGTTGGCACCGGCATCCAGGGCATTTTCGACCAGTTCCTTGACGACAGACGCGGGTCGCTCCACCACCTCACCCGCGGCAATCTGGTTCGCGAGCCGTGGTGACAGCAATCGAATGGGGGGCATGTTACGGAAAAACCTCTTGATCAGGACGCGGGAATACGAATGGTTTGCCCTACCATAACACGGTCATCCCGAAGGTCGTTAAACTGCATCAGCTCACTGACGGTCGTCTGGTTTTTCCGGGCAACGCCGGAAAGGGTGTCGCCGCGCTGTATACGGTAATGGCCGATGCTGTTCCCACCCTGCCGGTTCTGTTTCTGCCACGCCAGCAAAGTCCCGGGGGGCGGCGTTTTCTGGAAGTAGTCATCAATGCCTTTCATGATGGCGCCGGCCAGCTTGTTGCGGTACCACTCGGTTGCCAGGTTTTTCTCTTCCTGAGGGTTCGAAATGAATCCGGCTTCCACGAGAATGGAGGGAATATCCGGTGATTTCAGCACCGCAAAAGCAGCTTGTTCGACGCCAGGCTTGTGCAACTTCGCCACACCACCCAGTTTGCCGAGAACCGAACTGCCGACGCCAAGACTGGCATTGATACTGGCCGTCATCGAAAGGTCCAGCAGAACACCGGCAAGCATGTCGTCCCGGCCATCCAGGGACAGTCCCCCGGCACCACCGATCAGGTCAGAACGGTTCTCACTGTTGGCCAGCCAACGCGCAGTCTCACTGGTGGCACCTCGCTGGGACAGGGCGAAGACCGAGGCGCCCTTGGGCTGCGGCGTCCGGAAAGCGTCGGCGTGTACCGATACAAACAGGTCGGCACTGTACTTCCTGGCCAGAATCGTGCGATTGCGAAGGCCAATGTAATAGTCTCCGGTCCTGGTCAGTTTGGCGGTATACCCCGGGCGATCATTGATCAGGTTGGCCAGGGTTTTCGCCATTCTCAGTACCACGTCTTTTTCACGGGTTCCCCGGGGACCAATGGCACCAGGATCTTCCCCGCCGTGCCCGGCATCAATGACCACGATAACATCCCGCTTTCCGGATGAATCCTGGGTCACCGTGGGTGTGGTAGCCTTCTCCAGCCGGCTGCCACTTTCATCAATCAGATCGACCACCAGTCTGTGGCCATACTGCTGATTCGGCTCAAGCTGGAAGCTCCGCGGCTTTATGTCGGCCTTGAGGTCCAGGACCACACGCAAATCGGTCCCGTTCCTTGGTGCACTCCGGATCCGCTTGATCGGGCTGCCGGAAAGATCCAGACCGGAGAAATCGGTCTTCAGGTTGGCATTTTTCAGATCAATTACCAGCCTCGCCGGACCGTTCAGGGAGAAGATGTTGTGCTCCACCTGACCGCCCGTATCCAGAACCAGCCGCGTGTGATCGGGTGCAGGCCAGATACGGGCGCTCTCGACCTGCGTCGCAGCCGAACCTTGAAACGCCAATGTCGCGAGCAATATCGCAATTGGCCAGACCAGTTGTTTACTCAGCTTTGCACAATTCATAAAGCTTACCTGCCAGTTTATTCCCGTCTCTCGGAGTCGCTAATGCGCCGGACCAATCAGCTCAAGTTCGTTAAGCAGGTGGGCGCCCTGCTCTGATCGGGCCCTGATCACCACAGAGCGCCCTTCGCCCCGGGTCTCCAGATGAATCTCCAGGTCCGGCTCGGGCAATATGCCTTTGCCTCGCTCTGGCCACTCAATCAGACACAGGTTTTCTCCAGCGAAATAATCACGGATGCCCATATACTCCAGTTCTTCTGCATCGCCAAGGCGATAGAGGTCGAAATGGTAAGTCGGTGGGTTAAGGGTTTCGTAGGGCTCCACCAGCGTATAGGTCGGACTCTTCACAGCCCCTTGGTGACCAAGCCCACGCATGACACCCCGACTGATGGTGGTTTTGCCCATGCCAAGCTCACCATCCAGATAGATCACCAGACCATGACCAGATTCCGCGACGGTTCTCGCCAGCTCATGGCCCAGATGCTCGGTTTCAGCCTCGCCCTCCAGAAAAAGCCGGCGCTCATTACCCATTATGCTCATAGCTCTCTCGCCTCCGGGCTCCCTTCTGATTCCCGAAACACAAACGGCAGTGCATCAATCACATCGGTCGGTATCAATCCGATAAACCCATAAGCTTCTGCAGCCCTGTCAGCCGCAGCCAGATGGACCGAAGCTCCAAGCACGGCCGCTTTATGCGCATCTCCAATCTGGCCCAGAACCGCCCCGATAATGCCCGAGAGCACATCACCCATACCCCCGGTAGCCATGCCTGGGTTGCTGCCACTGATGACATCAAGGGACTCGCCTTCAGAAGCCACAACAGTCCCAGCGCCTTTCAAAAGAACTGTACCGCCATAAAGTGCCTGCAATTTTCTTGCTGCAGCCATCCTGTCTGCTTCCACCTCCGGCACCAGGCAATTCAGGAGCCTGGCGGCCTCTCCCGGGTGGGGTGTCAGCACGTGATTATCCGCCGGTACGGCCACCCGGCCCGATAAAAGGTTCAGGGCATCCGCATCCAGCACCCTCGGCTTACCGCTGGCGATTACCTGCTCCAGCATCTGCTGCCCCCAGGCACTGCGCCCGATACCGGGCCCGCACACGACAACCGAAGCGGCGTCCAGTAGCGGCGGCAACTCCGATCCATGAATCAGGCCATGGACCATCACCGACGGACACCTGGCCAGGGCGGCCGTCACGTGCTCAGGGCGCGTTGCCAGCGAGACCAGACCAGCTCCAGAGCGCGCAGCGGCCTCTGCTGCCAGCAGGCCGGCGCCACCAAATCCCCGATCACCGGCAACCACCAGCACATGCCCGAATCGCCCCTTGTGGGCGTTGGCAGGCCGAGGCGGCAGCCAGGACATCACGGAACGCCAGTCACGACGACAGGCTACCGGCTTCTGGCCGCTGCCAGCGATACCATCAGTGATACCCAGAGATTCAAAAACCACCTCACCACACACAGCAGCGCCCTGGCCGGTAAACAGACCGGCCTTGAGTCCGATAAAGGTCACGGTCGTCGCCGCGTTGACTACATCGCCTTCGGCTGCCCCAGTGGTTGCGTTCAGACCGGAGGGCAGATCCACCGCAAGGACCGGCGCTGACGAACTATTACATCGGCTTATCAGGGCCGCAAAAGGTTCCCTCGGCGCGCCGGAAACACCGGTACCGAGCATGGCGTCAACAATCAGGCCTGCGCCGGCAAAACGATCATCCAGTGAAGACTCGCTGAGAGCCTCCAGCTCGAGGACCTCGACACCGTCCGACAGGGCTTTTTGCCAGGCTTTACGGGCGTCGCCGGACAGTTTGTCGGTTGGAGCAACAGCGACACAGCTAACCTCCAGACCATGCCTCCTTGCGCTGGCTGCAACCAGGTAACCGTCACCGCCGTTATTACCCGCACCGCACAGCACCAGCACCGAGCCACAGTTACGCCAGTGCAGAATCAGGCACCGAAAGGCGGCTTGGGCAGCGGACTGCATCAGCTCAAAACCATCAACACCTTGTTGATCAATCACATAGCGATCAATCTGCCGAACCGCATCGGCGGAAAACAGTGCGTCTGGTAAACTGTGCCCAGCGGACGGCGGCATGAACCTTTGCTCCCGTTACAGAAACCGGTTTAAGAAAATAGGCCAGATACCTGTAAAGCATAGCAAAACAGCAGGAAAGGTCATAACTTAATCAGATTAAATATCCGTACTCGGGTTCATCACCGAATTTCAGCATCGGCAGTCACTATGAGCACTACATCAACCTGCACCACTACACATCCGGAACTTGCTGATCTGCCAGCGCTTATCCGCCAGTGGGCAGCTGAATTCGGTTTTGCCGATGTGGGCATTACCAACGCGGACACTGGCGAGCACGCCGACCATTTGCAGGACTGGCTTGCGGCAGGGTACCAGGGCGAGATGGACTATATGGCCCATCACGGTGACAAGCGCTACACGCCAACCTCGCTGGTGCCGGGCACCACGCGAGTCATTTCAGTGAGAATGGACTACCTGCCCTCACCGGATAGCCCGAAAGAAGCACTTACTAACCGAGAGGGCGCCTACGTTACACGCTATGCCCTGGGGCGGGATTACCACAAACTGATTCGCAAGCGGCTTGCGCAGCTGGCAGCAAAGATTGATGAGGCCGTCAGCGGGTACGACTACCGGGCTTTCGTGGACAGCGCGCCAGTGCTGGAGCGCGCCCTGGCCCAGAGAGCGGGCCTGGGCTGGATCGGCAAGAACAACATGCTGATCCACCCGAAGGCCGGCTCGTTCTTTTTCCTGGGGGAAATCTTCACCAGCGCGCCCCTGCCCATTGATGCTCCCTTCGAAACCGACCATTGTGGCAGCTGTACTGCCTGCCTGGACCTTTGCCCGACGGACGCCTTTGTTGGCCCTCACAAGCTTGATGCCAGGCGCTGTATCAGCTACCTGACCATAGAGCTCAAGGGAAGCATCCCAGAAGAGCTGAGGCCGTTATTGGGCAACCGGGTTTTCGGCTGCGACGACTGTCAGCTGGTGTGTCCCTGGCAAAAGTTCAGCAAGCCAACCGGCGAGAAGGATTTTCAGCCCCGGCACGGGCTGGACAACAGCTCCCTGGCAGAACTCTTTCTCTGGTCCGAGGAGCAGTTCCTGAAACGCACCGAGGGATCCGCGATTCGGCGAACAGGCTATGAGGGCTGGCTTCGCAACCTGGCTGTCGGGCTTGGCAACGCGCCCTCAACCATCCCGGTGATTGAAGCCCTGAAACAGCGCGCGGACCACCCGTCAGCGATGGTCCGCGAGCACGTCCACTGGGCCTTGAGACGGCACGACCTATAATTTGAAGAACTGTTCCCGATAATGGCGCAGTTCATTGATGGAGTCCCGGATGTCGTCCAGGGCTAGGTGGCTGCCTTTCTTTTTAACTCCGGCCAGGACATCCGGGCGCCAGCGACGGGCGAGTTCTTTCACCGTGGATACATCGAGGTTCCGGTAGTGGAAGAAGTCTTCAAGTTCGGGCATGTATTTGACGAGGAATCGGCGATCCTGGCCGATACTGTTGCCGCACAGGGGTGACTGGCCCTTTTCTACGTGTTTTTTCAGGAACTCGATGGTTTGCTGTTCGGCTTCAGACTCGGAGATATCACTGTCCTGAACGCGCTTGGTGAGTCCGCTTTCACCATGGGTTCGAGTGCACCATTCATCCATGGAGTCCAGAAAGGATTGTGGCTGATGGACGGCGATAACCGGTCCTTCCGCGACTACATTGAGTTCTGAATCGGTGATGATTGTGGCCATTTCAATGATCCGTTCTTTTTCCGGATCCAGGCCTGTCATTTCCAGATCAATCCATACGAGGCGATTATTGCTCTCTGCCATTGTTTTCCTAGCCTTCTAGATTTGAGTTCACGGCCGTGGGGATGTCATTCCGGGAAACGCTACAAGCACATCCATGTGCGCTTGGCGTCGGCCATCCATGGCCGCCGACATTCCCGGAATGACATCCCCACGCCCGCGTGCAAATTGGGAGATATACAAAATAGGCGCCGCTTCCGGCAAATACTATCGGGATTGCGCCGGTTTGATTTGTCTTTGTATTGTGGACGATTAACGTATGATGTAACACCTCACGCACACCAAATCTGGCACCAGCTAACTACATGGCAAAACGGCGACTGAACAAGCAGCAACAATTCCGTATCAAGAAGGTCCAGGAAGAGCGGGCAGCCCGGGCGGCGCGCAAGGAGAAGAAGGTTCAGGAGCAGGCCGACGCCGGCGAGCTCGGGCCAGAGCAGGAAGGGCTGGTCATTGCTCACTACGGGCAACAGCTGGATGTCGAAGCGCTTGAAGGTGACCAGGAAGGCAATGTGGTTCGCTGCTTTGTTCGCGCAAACATCGATAGCCTGGTGACTGGTGACAAGGTTGTCTGGCGGCCGGGTAAGAATGAAACCGGGGTTATTGTCGCCCGGAGTGAGCGTCGCAATCTGCTGCAGCGGCCGGATAATTTTGGCGCGCTGAAGCCTGTAGCGGCCAATATCGATCATATTATTCTTGTGATTGCGCCGGAGCCGGAACCGCACGATAACCTGATTGATCGGTATCTGGTGGCGTCCGAGATCACAGACATTCCAGCGGTGATTCTGTTGAACAAGACTGATCTGGTTAACGAAAGGAACCAGGAAAGCATCGATGCGCTTCTGGGCCGCTATGAGGCCCTGGGGTATGAGGTGGTGCGAACGTCTGCAGCCGAGTCGGGTGATAAACCCTCGCCGGAGGTTGAGGCGCTGGTGAAGGATCAGACCAGCGTGTTCGTGGGTCAGTCCGGGGTGGGCAAGTCATCCATTATCCAGACTCTGATGCCGGATGAGGCCATTCGCGTTGGGGCTGTGTCAGAGAGCACTGGCAAGGGGATTCACACCACTACCACCGCCAAACTATTCCACCTGCCCCTGGGCGGCGAACTGATTGACTCCCCAGGCATCCGTGAATTCGGGCTCTGGCATATGACGGCGCAGGAAATCGAGTATGGCTTCCGGGAAATCCGGGAGGTGATTGGCACCTGCAAGTTCCGCAATTGCCGACACATGGGAGACCCCGGCTGCGCCATCGACAAGGCCGCTGACGAGGGGAAAATCAGTCCGGAGCGACTGAAAAGCTTCCATCGGATTCTTCAGGACATGACCGAACAGCAGGCCCGGGGACTGAAGCTGGACTGAGGAACCCAGCTTTACCAGTTCAACTCGCCCGGCGCCGGCTCTTGTTTTTCCTGCAGCCATTCACCGCTTTCCAGGCGCTCGCGCGCAGCTTCCCGCTCTGCCTCTGTCGGCTGAGTCAGATCGATCAGTGGCTCGTCCGACTGGCCGGCGCTGCTCTGGATGTTATCGACGGTTTTCTTGTTCAGGACGATGATGGAGATGCGGCGATTTACCGGCGCATTCGGGTCTTCCTTGTCGAACAGCACGGAATCACTCAGCCCGACAACGCGGGCAATCTGCTGCTGACGAACACCCCCTGCAACCAGGGCTCTTCGGGCGGTATTTGCCCTGTCTGCCGACAACTCCCAGTTGGTGTAACCGGGCCGACCGCTGAACGGTGTGGAGTCGGTGTGCCCGGTGATGCTGAGCTTGTTGTTCACGGAGCCCAGGGTTTTCGCCAATTCAAACAGAATATCCTGGGAGTAGTACTTGAGTTCGGCCCGACCACTGTCGAACATGGGGCGACCCGAGCGGTCGACGATCTGGATGCGCAACCCTTCGTCGGTGATATCGATCAGCAACTGATCCTTGAACTCCTGCAGGGTTTGGTTCTGCTCGATACGATCCTTAAGCTCCTGAAACAGCTCTTCCATCCTTCGCTGCTCCAGGGTTTCGGAGAGCTCATCCACCACCTGATCTTCAATCTGGATCTGACTGGACTCAATATCCGGGCTCGCCTCGTTGACCACAGAAGCGCTGCCCTCAAGATCGACCGGGTTCGGAGAGCCACCTTCAGTGAAACCGACAGGATCGCGGAAATAACCCTCCACGGCTTTTTTCTGCTCCGGTGATGCCGTTGCGGTTAACCAGAGCACCAGGAAAAACGCCATCATGGCGGTTGCGAAATCGGCAAACGCGACTTTCCAGGAGCCACCGTGATGGCCCCCGACAATTTTCTTCTTGCGTTTGATGATGATCGGCTGTTCTTCCACGAAGGGGCTCCGGGGTCAGATGCTGGCGATATTACTTGGAGCGAACGTGATCGTTCAGTTCCTGGAATCCAGGCCGTTTATCCGTAGGCAATGCCTTGCGGCCGAACTCGATGGCCATCTGGGGCGCCTGCCCGGAAACGGTCGCGACAATCGACGATTTGACGCACTCGTAAGCCTTAAGCTCGTACTTTGCTGCGTGCTCCATGGCAATGGACGCGGGGCCCACAAAGCCATAGCCCATGAAGATACCCAGAAACGTACCCACCAGGGCAGCAGCCACACTGAGACCGATCTTTTCCGGCCCTTCGGTGAGGAAGTTCATGGTAATCACGATACCGAGCACCGCAGCGACGATGCCCAGCCCGGGCAGCGCATCGGCAATCTTGTTGACCGCGTGGGCGGGCTCCTCAAGCTCGTGCTGGCGACTGTCGATCTCGTTCTCCATCATGCCTTCCAGCTCATGGGTCGCCATATTGCCGGAGCTAATGATCCTGAGATAATCCGTGATGAACGCCAGCAGTTCTTTGGATTTCATAACTGCCGGGTATCTACTGAAAATTTGGCTGTTCTCGGGATTATCGATATCTTCCTCTATCGCCATAACCCCCTGTTTCCGGGATTTATCGAAGATCTCATAAAGCAGACTCAGGAGATCCATGTAGAAAGCCTTTTTATAGGGCGAGCCTGTCAGCAGTTGGAGCCCTTTACCAAACACCTCTTTGAGCGTGTGCATGGGATTGGCAATAATGAACGATCCCAGGGCCGCCCCGAAAATGATCAATATTTCGGTTGGCTGCCAAAGCACCATCAAATTGCCGCCGTGGAGAACATAGCCAGTCAATACGCTGGCCAGAACAATAATCCCGCCGATGATCAGTAACATGGTAACTAAGCACGCCTTATATTCTTGGTTATCGGCCGGAGCCGGAAGCAGTCACGTAAAAGGTGACCTGATAATAGCAAGGCCACGCCATAACCGCGAAGCCGTGAAACAATTTCTATACAGGTGGCACTCTTTGGTAAACTTCGCGCCTTTGAGTGCAAAGGATTAAATTTAATGTTCGACAAGCTTTTTGTTCTGAGCCAGTACATCACGCCGCAACTGGGGGTTTCCAACCTGGCCGGCCGCCTGGCCGACAATGACCGCTCCCCTGCACTCAAGAACCGAGTGATCAAATGGTTTATCGGCCGCTACGGCGTAGACATGAGCGAAGCCGCCGAGCCGAACCCTGAAGCCTACCCTACCTTCAACGCTTTCTTTACCCGAGCTTTGAAACCGGGCATCCGCCCTCTGGCAGACGGGGACAAGACTATGGTCAGTCCCGTTGATGGCGCCATAAGCCAACTCGGACAGGTGACCGGAGACCGTATTTTCCAGGCCAAGGGCCAGTCTTTCAGCCTGAGCGAGCTGCTGGGTGGCGAGGAAGCGACCACCGCTCCCTTTGCCAATGGTGAGTTCTCGACAATCTATCTCTCGCCAAAGGACTATCACCGTATCCATATGCCCATGGCAGGAACTCTGAAAGAGATGATCCATGTTCCCGGCAAACTGTTCTCGGTGAATCCGGTCACTGCCGAGAATGTCCCGAATTTGTTCGCCCGAAACGAGCGGGTTGTCTGCCTGTTCGACACCGATTCCGGTCCCATGGCCCTGGTGTTGGTCGGCGCCATGATCGTCGGCAGTGTGGAGACTCGCTGGGCAGGGATCGTTGTACCCGGCAGCAAGCAGGTTACTGCAACCCGCTACGAAGGCGAGCAGGCCATCCGATTCGAGAAGGGCGAGGAAATGGGCCGGTTCCGTCTGGGCTCCACGGTCATTATGGTTATGCCCAAAGGAGCCGTCACTTGGAACAGCGACCAGGTGGCAGGAAAGACCGTTCGCATGGGCGAGGCATTCGGCGCTCTCGCCTGATCATGCCCGCTCGAACGGAAACGCCAAAACCTCACCGATATCTTGAACCCCCAGCTTGAGCATCAGCAGTCGGTCCAGCCCGAGCGCCACACCGGCGCACCCGGGTAACCCCTGGTCGAGCGCGTTAAGAAAGGCCTCATCCACCGCCATTTCAGGCTTGCCGGAGCGCCTGCGCAGCTCGTTATCGGCCTCAAATCTCAGCCTCTGCTCCTTGGGATCGGTCAATTCCCAATAGCCGTTACACAGCTCCAGACCGTCGATATAAAGCTCGAAACGGTGCGCCGCTTCGTAGCCATCTGACCTAGAGATCCTGGCCAATGAAGCCTGCGACGCTGGATAGCCAGTTATGAAAACGGGCCTGTCCAGGCCAAGGTTCGGCTCCACGGCAAAACTCATCAGCAGATCCAGGCAACCATCGCGACCAAGATCCGCCAATTGCTCGGTGTCCAGCCACTGTTCACAGCGCCGCATCAGTTCGCGATCGGTTGCCGAAAATGGATCAATGCCTGCCCAGCGCTCGAGTGCGTCCCGATACTGAATAATGACCGGCCGCTGACAACCCAGCCAGCCACAGACGAGATCCGACACCTCCTCCATGAGCGCCACGTCATCAAAGCCGACCCGATACCATTCCAGCATGGAGAATTCAGGGTTGTGGCGCCGCCCTTGCTCACCGTTACGGAACACTCGGGAAACCTGGTAGATCGATCCACAGCCGGTCGCGAGCAATCGCTTCATGTGATACTCGGGCGACGTCTGCAGCCAGCCCCCGGTCCGGGAACCGGCAGAGACCTGCGCGTGAATACCATCAAGATTGACATCGGTGACGCCGCACCGACCCAGTACCGGCGTTTCCACTTCCAGCACCCCTCTTTGCGCAAAAAAGCCGCGCACAAACGCTAGTTGTTGTGCACGGCTTTTCAGTGCAGCCTGCGCGGCAGAGGGCTGCCAGACAGGTTCGCGGGTCATGACCGGATCAACTGCTCTTGACCCGGCTCACGTATTCGCCGGAACGTGTATCAACCTTGAGAACTTCACCGATGGTGATAAACAGCGGTACGTTGACCACGGCGCCGGTTGAGAGGGTCGCGGGTTTGGAGCCACCCTGCGCAGTGTCTCCTTTCATGCCCGGATCAGTATCAACGACTTCCAGCTCAACAAAATTGGGAGGCGTCACGGACAGCGGTGAGCCGTTGTAAAGGGTCACCGTGTAGACGTCCTGCTCTTTCAGCCACTTCAGGGCATCACCAACCGCTTTGGCATCCGCCGGGTATTGCTCGAAGGAGCCGTCAGTGAGCATGAAGTGCCAGAACTCACCGTCGGTATAGAGATATTCCATGTCCTGATCAATGACATCCGCGGCTTCAAGACTTTCACCAGACTTGAAAGTGCGCTCCCAAACCCGGTTGCTCATGAGGTTACGCAGCTTTACGCGGTTGAAGGCCTGCCCCTTACCGGGTTTGACAAACTCGTTCTCGAGAATGATGCAGGGGTCGCCATCCAGCAAAACCTTGAGACCGCCGCGAAATTCGTTGGTAGAATATGAAGCCATGAATTGTCCACCTGACACAATGCTGTTTAGAATTCGAAGGGCGATATGATACAGCGAACCCCCGCCCGTATAGAAGCCCACCTTTCCGACCATGAACATCGCAGCTGGCAGCAATTGTTGTCGGAGTCTGTGACGTCGCCGGAAGAGCTGCTCCGCCGTCTGAACCTCCCCGAGGAGCCATGGCTTTCAGCAGCACGACAAGGCCACCGCCTGTTTTCAGTCCGCGTGCCAGAACCGTTTCTTGCTCGCATGGAAAAGGGCAACCCGGCCGACCCACTGCTCAGGCAGGTGCTTCCCCTTGCGGAAGAAACCATCTATGCGCCCGGTTTTGTCAGTGACCCACTGGAAGAGTCGGAAGCCATAGCCACTACCGGGCTTATCCGCAAATACCGCAGCCGCGCCCTGCTCATGGTGACCGGACAGTGTGCGATAAACTGCCGCTACTGTTTTCGCAGACACTTTCCCTACGATGAACAGCGCCTCAATCCTGACGACCGGCAGCGGGTGATTAACACCCTTTCAGCCAGTCCGGAAATCAATGAAGTCATTTTTAGCGGCGGCGATCCTCTGGCTGTCAATGACCGACTGCTGGCCCAGTGGGCAACCGCCATCAGCGGCATTCCCCACATGCGCCGCCTTCGCCTGCATACGCGACTGCCCGTGGTTATCCCACAAAGGGTCTGTGACGAGCTCCTGAAGTGGCTTTCGGCGACGCCGCTTCAGGTAGTTATCGTTTTGCACATCAATCATCCGGCGGAAATAGACACCGCTACTCGCCGCGCTCTGGGGTATCTCCGGGCGGCAGGTGCAACGTTGCTTAACCAGAGCGTCATCCTGAGGGGCGTGAATGATCGGGCGGAGGTGCTTGAAGAGCTTAGCGAGACTCTCTTTGACGCGGGCGTTCTGCCCTACTATCTGCACGCATTTGACCCAGTGGCAGGCGCCCACCACTACGATGTGCCGGATGAAGAGGCACGCACGCTGGTCCGTGAACTACTGTCGCGACTGCCGGGATTCCTGGTTCCGAAGCTGGTTCGCGAGGAGCCAGGCAAGGAAGGCAAGACCCCGATCAACCTGTTTCCGTGACCAGTTTCGCAAAAAAGGGCCTGAATTCACTTGTCAAAGATTGTCAACTCATGATCTCCTCGCTTTTTACAACTGGCTTGCTACTTTAAAGTCCAGTAATGTTGAATATAAAAATATGTATTTACGGCGTTTTCCTGACCGGCCGGCGGACATCCGGTAACCGCCAGCCAGGCAGGGCCAACCCCGGAATACCACCTGTGGTCCAGACATTGGCATGCATTCATGGAAGGTAAGACCCTGAAACCTGATCTCCGCGTTCCCGAACAGAAAACGGCCAGCCTGTCGTTCTGTGACACAACGCCCAAGGCCTTCCGGGTCTGGATAGACCAACTCCCAATGGCCAATATCGGCGAGGTATCGCGGCAGCTCTATCATGCCATTATCGAGCTGAACCACCTGTTTCTGGCTCCCCAGCAACGCATGCAGTTCCTGGAGCTTATCCGGGAAAAGATTCATTTCGTCTGCAACGAACTCTCCCGGCACTACCTCGGCCTGGCCGTGGCGCTTCCTGAAAAACAACGTAAGATCGCCAACCTGTCCCAGGCGCTTCAGTTACATCTGGCCGGCGGGTACAAGCTGTGCGTTCTGGAGTTCATCGACAACGGGGGCCTGGATAAAAATCGCCGTCAGATAGCAACCGCCGCGCATCGGGCCATTTCCGAGCTATCGGAAACCATCCTTAGATCGCATCAGCTCTACTGCCCAAGCCCAGCCCAAAGCTGGCTGGAGTGTCACCGGTTGTTCCGGTTTGCGCATCGCAACAAACTTTCTGTGGTTCAGGTTGAAGACGACACCCTTCAGCATCGTCGCACCAGCTCGGTCGCCGACAGCTATAAGCGAATCCTCCTTCTTGGCTGCGCGCGCCCCAACCAGCTGCGACAAGCTGAACTGCTGCATGTCTATGAACTGTTCGAATCCTGGACGGACCACACCCGATGCGGGCCGGATGTCGGTGACGACAGCCTCTTCGTGATCAACATGGAGCGGGACAACCCGCCGTTTTACCGCAGCCTGCTTGATCAGAAACCCGGCGATGAGAGCTTCGATTTCGACACCCGTGATCTCTCGGCCATGCTCTCTGAAACGCTCCATGCCCGTCGTGAGCACAAAGCAACAGACCACGAGCTGAGGGTGCCAGTAAAGGTAAGCGATACCCTACTCACTCATCTGAGTCAGGCACTGGGCATTCTCGCGAAACGGAACTTCAACCGCATCGCCAGCCAGGGCTCCCTGGAGGTCTGCGTTGGCCTGACAGCCGCGCACTACTTCATTGCCGGCGAAAAGACCTTTACTGAATTCGTGAATGGCAACGATAACGGCCACCAAGAAGAGGAAAACCTGTTTGTTCGGTCTTCGCGTCAGCAACAGGATGCCTGGTCGGGCGCCCACGATGCAGGGCCCAGCGACGAAAAACTCCACGCTGCCGACACACCCATCAATTTCAAGGGTTCCTACGGCAACTCACAGGCTCCATCGACGGACAGGAATCGACCAAAGTCGCACCATTCCCTGCTGATCAACACCAGCCCCGGGGGATACTGCGTTGCCTGGGAAAGCAATGTCCCCCCGTCGCTGCAAGCTGGTGAGGTGTTGGGCGTTCGGGAGCAAAGCACCCACCCCTGGAGCGTGGCCGTGGTGCGCTGGATTCGTCAGATCAAGAACCAGGGAACCCAGGTCGGCATTGAGCTGCTGGCACCCAGTGCTTCACCCTGTGGAGTTCGCCTGATCCAGAAAGTGGGCAACAGCAGTGAGTACCTGCGCGGCTTGCTGTTACCGGAAATCAGCGTGGTCAATCAGTCCGCCACGCTGATCACGCCTCGCCTGCCGTTCCAATCCGGGAGCCGGATTTCGCTGCTCCATGATGGCAGGGAGGATCAGGGCCAGCTGTCTCGCAAGGTTTCCTCCACGGGCAGCATCAGCCAGTTCGAACTCAAGTTGCAGAACGCAGCAACGCTGAATGCTGGTGTTCAGCCGGCATCGTCCGGAGCCAGCGAGGATGAATTCGACTCACTGTGGCCGTCTCTATAAGGTCGCCAAACTGAGACACCGACCCCCCGCAGAGGGTTGTTATTGATCGGCAACCCCTGCATCATTCAGCGTGAGTGAATGAACCGTGTATCACGAGACGCCCTTCGAATGCAGAAAAAGAACGCGACCGTACACCTGCTGATTCTTGATCCGTCCCAAAACGATGCTGAATCACTGGTCAGCCTGCTCCGGAACTCCGGCAAGGCCACCCGAGCCCATAGAATCACCTCAGAAGAAGATCTGGAAGAAACGCTGAAAGCCAGCAATTGGGACCTCCTTCTGGCCCGCGATCTGGACCAGGAATTCTCGGCCGATGACGCCCTCGCCATGATCCGCCGGATGGACAAGGACATTCCGTTTATCCTCTTGACGGAGGAGGAAAGCCGCGAACGCACGGTAGGAATGATAAAAGCCGGCGCCCAGGACACGGTGTCGTTCGAGCACACCGACCTGATCGTGCTGAAGGTTAACCGGGAGCTGGCAGCCCTTGACGAACGCAGAAGGCGTCGCGTTCTGGAGTCCCATCTCCGGGAGGCGGAACAACGCTGCCAGCTACTTCTGGAAAGCTCCAAAGACGCGATCGCCTATATTAATGACGGCATGCACATCTATGCCAATCAATCGTACATGGAATTCCTTGGGTACGACGATATCGACGATCTTATCTGCGTTCCGGTGCTGGACACTCTGACCCCGGAAAGTCAGGAGAAGTACAAGGAATTCATGAAGTCGTTTGCCGAGAAAGGCGAAGACGGCATGACCATGAACTGCACGGCACGGCGCAGTGACGACCACGAACTGAACGTTACCATGTCGGTATCGGCGGCCACCTACGACGGCGAGGCCTGCACCCAGATTGTACTGCAGCCAGAGCACAGTGATGCGGAACTGGAAGAAAAGCTGCGCCAGATCAGCAGCCAGGATCTTCTGACCGGTCTTTACAACCGCCAGTACCTGATGGATGCGCTGGCTGAGGCGATTGCACATGCCGGCAAGAAGAATGAGACCGGTGCCCTTGCCTACATTGCCCTGGATAATTTCATGAGCATGAAGGGCCAGGTGGGCATCTCCGGCGCGGACCTGCTGCTTGGCGATCTGGCCAACCTGCTGAAGGAGCAGGCCGGAGACGACCTCGCCCTGGCCCGACTGAGCGACGACGCCTTCAGCCTGCTGTGTCAGCCCTGCGATGAAACCACCATGGCGGAACACGCCGAGCGCATCCGCAAGGCGGTTGAAGACCACCTGTTTGATATCAACGGCCGCACGGTCCAACTGACCGTTAGCATCGGTGTTGCGGCGATTACCGAGAATTCGCCCAAAGCCGAGGAACTCATGGCCAGAGCCCACACTGCATCGGCCGAAGTGCGCAAGCTTGAAGGTCATGCCGAGGGCAACGGCGTGGTGGTTTACAACCCCGCCGACTTCGAAGCACTGGATGAGAGCAATTCGGTAGAAGCGATTCAGAAGGCCCTGGAAGAAAATCGCTTCCGGCTTCTTTTCCAACCGATCATCAATCTGCGCGGCGAAGGCGAGGAACATTACGAGGCCTTCGTGCGCATGCTCGACAAAGACGACGAGGAAGTCTCACCCTATGACTTCCTGCCGCCGATGGGTCCGAGCGACACCGCGATCAAGATCGACCGGTGGGTCATCCTGCAGACCATCAAGCAGCTCTCCAGCCATCGTTCACGAGGTCATGATACCCGCCTGTTCCTCAATGTGACGGCTGAAACCCTGCAGGATAAAACGTTCACACCCTGGCTAAGTGTTGCCCTGAAAGCAGCGCGCCTGCCGGGTGACTCCCTGATCTTCCAGATACGGGAAGGGGATGCCAATAATTACATGAAGCAGGCGAAGGACTTCGCCAAAGCGGTCCACGAGCTTCACTGCAAGGTGTCCATTGCCCAGTTTGGCTGCGCCCTCAATCCGTTCAATACCCTCAAGCACATCGATACGGACTACGTAAAAATTGATGGTTCCTTCACGGAGGAAATCCAGAAGAGCGATGAGGCCAAGGAGCGGGTGAAGGAGATGGTGAAGAGCCTGCAGTCGAACGGCAAGCTGACCATCATTCCGCTGGTGGAAAATGCCGGGGTTCTCGCCACCCTCTGGCAGGCTGGAGTGAACTATATTCAGGGCTATTACCTGCAGGCACCGGTACCTGAAATGAACTACGACTTCGGCGACAACTGAGCCTGAACGGCTCAGAAGTCGGCATCTCCCAGACTCTGGTTGGTTTCGCTCTCCCGGAAACCAATCAGATATAGGATCGCGTCCAGCCCAAGGGTCGAAATCGCGTGACGAGCTGATTCCTTGACCAGCGGCTTGGCCCGGAAGGCGACACCCAGGCCGGCCTGGCTCAACATTGGAAGGTCATTAGCGCCGTCACCTACGGCAATAACCTGTTCCCTTGAGATATGCTCTTTCTCGGCGATCTCCAACAACAACTCCGCTTTCCGCTTTCCGTCCACGATCTGCCCGGATACCCGGCCGGTCACTTTGCCGTTCTCGATCTCCAGCTCGTTGGCATAGATGTAATCGATCCCGAGATTGCGCTGCAGATGACGGGCAAAGTAGGTGAATCCGCCGGACAGGATTGCCGTACGATAACCCAGTGCCTTGAGACTGAGAATCAGGTGCTCAGCCCCCTCGGTCATTCGTAACCGGGAGGCGATACCCTCAAGCACCGACTCATCAAGGCCCTTCAGAAGCGCGATACGCTCGGCAAAACTCTGACTGAAATCCAGCTCGCCCTGCATCGCCCTCTCAGTAATCTCCGCCACCTGCTCGCCGACACCGGCTTCTGTGGCAAGCTCGTCGATCACCTCGGCTTCGATCAGCGTGGAATCCATGTCAAAGACCACCAGGCGACGATTGCGCCGGAAAATGGAATCCTCCTGGAAGGCGATATCCACATTCATCTCGCCGGCAATATGAAGGAAATCCGCGCGCAGTTGCTCGAGATCCGACGGCGTGCCACGCACCGAAAATTCGACACAGGCAATTCGGTTATCGGAGGCGTTCAGCGAGGGCCTGGCGGAAAGCCGCGAAATGTTATCGATATTCAATCCGTGGCGAGCGGTAATGGCAGAAACCCGGGCAATCTGCTCGGCTTTGATATCACGGGCCAGCAGGGTCACGATGTAGCAGGCGCGGTTCCGAGCCGCGGCCCAGGACTGGTATTCCTCTACCGTGATCGGCGCAAACCGGACCTGCAGATCCAGGGCATGGAGCCGGAACAGCAGATCCCTTATGACGGGCGAGGATTTGGATTCATCCGGAATCTCGATCAGGATGCCCCAGGTGAGATGATCGTGGATGACCGCCTGGCCAATATCCAGAATGCGCACATCATAGCGCCCCATGATGCCGGTGATTTCCGACGTCAGGCCGGGCTTGTCGCGCCCGGAGACATTAATCAGTACCAGTTCACTCACTGTCGGCACCCTCGCTGTCAGAGCCCGCCTCTTCCTGCGCCCGGGCAGCAGAAGGAATCACCTCAATGCCATCAACCCGTTGCAGCCCCCTGGGCAGCTTATGGCCGCGACGGCCTCGCTCACCCAGGTAGTGTTCAAGGTCACTGAACTGCAGTCCCATTTTGCGCTTTCCAGCCCGGATTTCCAGTTGGTCGTCCTGGGCAAATACAGCCACCGCCACCACATACTCTTCCCGGTTCTGGACCCGGGCAGAGGGAATGCTGATGATCTTGTTGCCCTTACCCTTGGCCAGTTCCGGCAGTTCGTTCAGCGGAAATACCAGCATGCGCCCCTCGTTGGACACCGCCCCCAGATACAGCGTTTTCTCCGTGGTCGGTATGCCCACCGGAGGCATGATCTTCGCCCCTTTTGGAACACTGACAACCGCCTTGCCATTGCGGTTCTTGCTGATCATATCATTGAGCGATGTCACAAACCCGTAGCCGCCGTCGGTAACCAACAACGCCTTGCGGGACGGATCCCCCATCAACAGACCCGAGAAGCTTGCGCCCGAGGGCGGGTTGATTCGCCCGGTCAGCGGCTCGCCCTGCCCTCTGGCAGAGGGCAGACTGTGAGCCATCAGCGAATAGGCGCGCCCGGTGGAATCGAGAAAAATCGCCTGCTGGTTATTGCGCCCCTTTGCTGCGAGGGAGAAACGATCACCGGCTTTATAGCTCAGCCCCTCCGGCTCAATGTCGTGCCCCTTGGCTGCGCGAACCCAGCCTTTTTCAGACAGCACAACGGTAACAGGATCGTTCGAGACCAAATCCACCTCACTGAATGCCCGAGCCTCTTCACGCTCGACAATCGGTGAGCGACGGTCATCGCCAAAGGTTTCCGCATCCGCTTGCAGCTCACTCTTGATCAGCTCCCGCAGACGATCCTCGGAACCCAGGATGGATTGGAGCTCATCCCGTTCGGCCGAGAGTTCATCCTGTTCGCCCCGGATTTTCATTTCTTCAAGCTTGGCCAGGTGGCGCAGCTTCAGTTCGAGGATGGCTTCAGCCTGATCGGCGGACAACCCGAAACGGGCCATCAACTCGGCCTTGGGTTTGTCTTCGGTGCGGATAATCTCGATCACCTCATCAATATTGAGATAGGCGATCAACAAGCCTTCCAGGATGTGCAGGCGTGCAAGAACCTTGTCGAGGCGATGTTGGAGACGGCGAATGACGGTGGTGCGCCGGAACGTCAACCATTCGGTAAGGATCTGCTGCAGACCCTTGACGCCAGGCCTGCCATCGTTACCGATCACATTGATGTTGACCCGGTAGGTTTTCTCGAGATCGGTGCTGGCAAACAGATGCGCCATCAGGCCATCGAGATCCACCCGATTGGAGCGTGGCACGATCACCAGACGGGTCGGGTTTTCATGATCGGATTCGTCACGAAGGTCGGCCACCATGGGTAGCTTCTTGGTTTGCATCTGGTGGGCAATCTGCTCCAGCACCCGGTTACCAGACACTTGATGCGGGAGGTCAGTGACCACAATCTCGCCGCTCTCCCGGATCCAGCGGGCGCGCATCCGCAGCGATCCTCGGCCGGTTTCGTACATCTGCCGAATGTCCTTCCGAGGGGTAATAATTTCTGCCTGAGTCGGAAAATCCGGGCCCTTGATGTGTTCACAGAGCTCTTCAACCGTCGCCTCCGGCTGGTCCAGCAGGCGTATGCAAGCCGCGGTCACCTCCCGCACGTTGTGCGGCGGAATATCGGTGGCCATACCAACAGCGATACCGGTCGTGCCATTCAGAAGCACATGGGGCAGCCGGGCGGGCAGTACCGAAGGTTCTTCCATAGTGCCATCAAAGTTGGGCGTCCAATCCACAGTGCCCTGACCAAGCTCACCCAAAAGCACTTCAGCGAAAGGCGCCAGCCGAGATTCGGTGTAACGCATTGCGGCAAAGGATTTGGGATCATCCGGCGAGCCCCAGTTCCCCTGCCCGTCTACGAGAGGGTAGCGGTAGGAAAAAGGCTGAGCCATCAGCACCATGGCTTCATAACAGGCACTATCGCCGTGAGGATGAAACTTACCCAGCACATCGCCCACGGTACGAGCGGACTTCTTGTACTTCGAGGTGGATTTCAGCCCCAGCTCGGACATGGCGTAAACAATTCGCCGCTGAACCGGTTTCAGGCCATCGCCGACATTGGGAAGTGCCCGGTCAAGAATGACGTACATGGAATAATCGAGATAGGCCTTTTCCGTGTAATCCCGGAGCGAAACCCGCTCGAAGCCTTCATCCGTTGTCTGAAACTCTGGCATGGATGCCTCTTTGATTGCCTGTATTGCCTGATTTGAAGAATGTCCGTGATGCTACTCCCTGGGCCCGGAATAATCACCGGTGAACAGGAGCGGACATTATATGGAGCAAGGCGCAGATACACCAACAACCTGCGGATTTATTGGCTAAATCAGTCACCCTGTCGCAGAGATGCCTGATTCCAATAGCGGAATTCCCGCATGGAGAGTCCGTAACGTGGGCCGTATTCTCCTCGGCAGTGAATAGAAGACCGTTTTACCTATCTGACAAGCGGAACACTATGAAACCCAACATCAAAGCCTGCGGGCAAGCCATGGTTACAGCCATGGTAAATGCGGTTCTGGCAGTGGCACTGATGCTCCTCGTAGAGTTTGCAATCAGCGGCAGCTTCCAGGTCCCCGAGCCCTACCTTTGGGCGGGTTTGCTGATCTGGCTGGTCATCTTTGCAGGGCAATTCTGGCGTCAGCGACACCTCTGCAAATCCTGTGAAACGCCAAGGGAATCACCCGACCCTTCCCGATAACCCGCTCCGCTCCCGGTCCATGTCCGGTCCATTTGACCGGGAGCAATTACTCTACTGTTTCTCAAAACAATTCCTTTCCTGCTGCTATGCTTGCCAAGAAGCCAAACTGGGCAACGCGGGAGAGACTCATGGATTTTGGCAAACGTCTGGGACTTCGAGTAAAAGTTGCTTTGCCTTTCGCTATCACGGCTGTCGCTCTGGTCGTTATCGGCTTGTTTGCTGTCAGCACGGTCCGCAACCTCGTCTCTGATACCGACAACATTGCCGACACCTACCTGCCTTCAGTCAGCGAAATCCTCAATGGTGATCGGGATCTCTACCAGGCATTAGTGGCCCAGATGGGCTATGTGGATGCCCAGTTCAACAACGAGGAAGGTGAGAACTACCTGGCCAGTTTCGATGAAAACGCCGGTCAGGCTCTAGACCGCTTCAACAAGGCCGTTGTCAGGCTTGAGGGCACCGGGGTATCTGATGTTGCCCGCGGCTTCGATGCCGCCTACGAGCGCTGGCTAAACTCTGCCCAACGGGTTCTTGAGCTAGCAGCAGCCGGAGATCCGGAGGAGGCAAGATCCCTGGCGACTAGTGAAACAAATAACCTCTTCGACAATCTCAGGAACTATTTTGATGAGGTTGGAGCACACGCTGATGCCCAGGCCCAGGTTCGTGCCAGCGAGGCCTCCGCAGAGGGCCAGAGCAGCTCGATCACCATACTTCTGATCACCGTCATAGCAATCGTTATCAGCGTTCTTCTGTTCTCGGTTTTCCTTAAGATGATTATCAGCTCGATCAAGGCGCTCCGGGATCAACTGGACAACATCGCCCAGGGAGAAGGCGATCTTACCCAACGAATTCCTGTCGAGTTGGACGATGATCTTGGCAAACTTGCGAAAAGCTTCAACCTGGTCCTCGAAAACCTGCAATCGATGATTGGCTCCATCCAACAGCTCACCCGGGAACTGGGCACCGGAGCGACGGATCTCGCGCGGGCCGCCAAGGATAACAACGACGGCGTGACCCGACAGACAGATTCCATTTCCATGGTCGCCACGGCTATCAACCAGATGCAGAGCGCGATCGAAGAGGTAGCCGGCAATGCCTCGAGGGCCGCTGAAATCACTCGGGAGGCCGAAGAGAAAGGCAAGAACGGTGCACGAATTATCCGGAGCTCCTCAGAGCAGGTGCACCGACTGGCCGCCCAGATTTCAAAAGCAGTAGAAGTGATCCGTAAGCTATCTGACGATTCCGACAACATCACATCCGTTCTGGACGTGATAAGGGGCATCGCCGAGCAGACCAACCTGCTGGCACTGAACGCGGCTATCGAGGCAGCGCGCGCCGGCGAGCAAGGCCGGGGTTTTGCGGTTGTCGCCGATGAAGTCAGAACCCTGGCGCAACGAACCGGGCAATCAACGGAAGATATTCAGACAATGATCACCACTTTGCAGGCTGGCGTTGCCGACATTGTCTCGGTAATGGAAACGGGCAGCAAAGAGGCAACCGAAACCGAAAAGCTGGCCACCGATGCAGAGTCTGAGCTCAAGGCCATTCTTGAAGCCATGACAAACATTGCAGATATGAATACCAGCGTCGCGTCTGCCACTGAAGAGCAAACCCAGGTGGTAGATGAGATCAATCGCAGTATTACTGAGATCAATGACTTGGCCACAGAAAGCGCAAGCCGGTCACGGGACATAGGCGGAATCAGTGAATCCCTCGAGGGCTACGCAAGGGAACTGGAGAGTCAGACAGGCAGATTCCGGGTCTAGGCCCGGAATCTGACAATGGCAGGGTCAGCCAGTCTTACTGCCGGATACCCTCGACAGAAATGATGATCTCAACGGTCTCGGAAGCCTTTCCGAGATCCATCGGGATGCCGAAGTCTTTCAGGCGAAGTTCGGTTTCCGCCTCAAAACCCATGCGGTAGCCACCCCAGGGGTCCTCTCCGTGGCCCAGCATTTCGGCGTCGAGAGTGACTTCTTTTGTCACACCGCGAAGGGTCAGGTCGCCAATGATATCGGCCTCCCCTTCTTCATCAACGACCACTCGCTTGCTCTTGAACGTTGCCTGGGGAAACTCGTCGACATACAGGAAGTCTTCGCTGCGCAGGTGCTTGTCGCGCTCGGCGTGATTGGAATCCACACTACCGGTATCAATCGTCACGTTGACGGTGCTGTTTTCCGGATTCTCGGCGTCGTACACGAATTCGCCGTCAAAATCGTTGAAACGCCCGTAAAGCCAGCTGTAGCCAAGATGGGAAATCTTGAAGGTGACAAACTGGTGGGCGCCTTTGGTATCAAACGCATAGGTACCACTATGTTCGTTGGCCTGAACTGCACCGACAATCGCCATCGACACGGCTGAGGCAAGCAGAACTTTTTTCATGTTATCTCCCTTATTTCATTGGTGCCCGATTCCCGGGCGTTAGACGATCGGTAAACAAACGGCAGGCGGGTCACTTACCCAACATACGCCGTAAGGTGCGGTCACGATCAAAAAGATGATGTTTGAAGGCGCCCGCCGCATGAACCACGGCCAAACCCACAATCGCCCAGGTCGACCAATAGTGAATGGTTCCCGCGGTATCCTCCATTCCCTTTATCTGCCCGGTGACTGATGGCACTTCAAACCAGTCGAACACACTGATTGCGGAACCATCGGCGGTTGAAATCAGGTAGCCACTCACCATGGCAACAAATATCAGCACATACAGCAGAAGGTGGGCCAAGTGGGCGCTGCGGACCTCCCAGCGCTTATGACCCGGCAACGGCTCCGGTGAAACGTTCACCCCTCTCCAGGCCACACGGAAAAGCATCACCATCAAAAGCAGAATGCCGATGCTGCGATGGATATCCGGTGCTCTGCGATACCAGTCGTCGTAATACGACAGATCCACCATCCAATAACCAAGCCCGAACAGGCCAAAGACAGCCAGCGCAACAAGCCAGTGAATAGTGATAGCCACGACACCGTAGCTTGCCGGTGTGTTCCTGATTTGCATGGTGAAAAATTACCCTGTTCCCTGGATCAAACGATTGAGCCAAGTTTAGAAACTCGGTCCGGTGAAGAAAATCAAAATCTTTTGCAGCGTTACATCAGAAATTCTGACCAATCTCCGGCCTTTTGCCTTTGGTCGTATACGGGTTTTACGGATTGTTCAAAATTATAGCAACGATAGACTTAATACATATCTGGATGCCCCGTCGGGGGCCTCATTGACCGAGAGGACAGGACATGGAATTCGAATTCGACGAAAGCGTGGTTGTACCCAGCAATAACTGATTCTCTGGCGGTCCCCCGGACCGCTGGGCCTTCCTTCGCTTCTCCAGACAGCGAAAGATACAAACCGTTTCCAGTTTCTACATGAAACAGTGGTAATAAACGCGTTTTTTTGGCAATCTTCCCTCCAAGTATCAATAACTTCGCGAGTTTTCGCGCGTTACCTGTACTTATATAAGACAGTTCAGGCGCCAGACTGGGGCGGCTGATGCGTTCGTTAATTCAACCAGAATCATCTATGTCGAAGCGCCTCCCCGAAAAGCTGACAGCTCCGGAAGTGGAACTGTTATCCCCTATGCTGAACAGGGAAGGTGACACATGGACTGCCGATTTTCGCGGACTGACCCTCAGAACAGCGCTCCAGCCGATCTACAGCATTTCGCACAAGCGCATCGTTGGCTATGAAGCGCTGATCAGGGCCTTTGATACCGATAACTCTGCAGTCCTCCCGCTCCATCTTTTTCAGTTACCGGCTTCCGACACGGAGAATCTGCTCCTTGACCGTCTCTGCCGCTACCTGCATATACGCAACTACAGTGGCATCCGCGATCAACTGAACTGGCTCTTCCTCAATGTATCGCCACAAGTGGTGACCGGCGGTAGCCAGGCCGACTCGTTTTTCGGGCAACTGCTCGCCAAGACCGGACTCCCGCCGCACCGCATTGTGATGGAAATCGTCGAGCAACCAACGGACGATGCAGAAAGACTGCGGGAAACGGTTGCCTACTACAAAAAGCTGGGCTGCCTCACGGCCATTGATGATTTCGGCGCCGGCCATTCCAATTTCGAGCGGATCTGGAACCTGTCGCCGGACATCGTGAAGCTGGACCGAAAACTGCTGACCCGGGCGACAGACGATCAAAAGGCCCGCCAGATTCTGAACGGCATTGTGTCACTGCTGCACCAGTCCGGCTGCCTGGTTCTTTTGGAAGGCGTGGAAACCCGGGATCAGGCGATGATTGCCATCGATGCTGGCGTTGACTTCGTGCAGGGCTTCTATTTCCGCAGACCGAGCACCGACCTTGATCAGCTGGCCCATGCGCCCGCAGATTTCGACCACCTGTTGCAGGAATACAAGACCCGCAACCAGGTTACCCTGGACCCGACACGGCAATTGCTCGATTTTTTCAGCGGCTTTTTTGACCATGCCATCACGAAGCTTCGCAGTGGAATGAGCATGCAACAATCCTGTCTGGAACTGTTGAACCATCCTGCGGTCTCCCGCTGCTATCTGGTCGATGACAAGGGCGTCCAGATAGATGACACCCTGGTTTCCGACGCCGGTACCCGCAGCATGGACCCGCGTTTCAAGCCGTTGGAGAGCACCAGCAGCGCGGACTGGTACCGCCAGCAGTATCTTCGCCAAGCCCTGGCCCAACCGGAAAGCCTGCACGTCACAGCACCGTATCTTTGCGTCACCGGGGCCTATATGTGCGTGACCCTGTCACTGGGATATTATCAGGATGGAAAGCTTCAGGTGCTGTGCTGCGACATTCTCGCCAACCCGACGGAACCGCACTCATAGACCGGGAGTGATGTCGTAGACCACGGCAATAACCACAACGGTAACGGCACCAATAAACACGTTCATGGGTAAACCGACCCGCACAAAATCACTGAACCGGTAACCACCAGGCCCAAATACCATCATGTTGGTCTGATACCCCAGCGGCGTGGCAAAGCTGGCGGACGCGGCCATCATCACCGCGATCACAAACGGCTCAGCGGCCACGCCCATACTGTTAGTCATCGACAGAACGATGGGAATGACCAGGACCGCCGCCGCATTGTTGGTAATAACCTCGGTCAGGACCGACACCACGAGATAAACCAGCATGATCGTTAACAGGACGTCGCCCTGACTGAATTCAAGGATGCCTGCAGCCACAAAGCCTGCCGCCCCGGTCTGCTCCAGGGCCGCGCCCATGGCAAAGGAAGCCGCAATGGTAAGGATCACCGGCACATCCACGGACTTCTGGGCCTGGCCCACCGAGCAGCAGCCGGTCAGAATCATTCCTGCGGCGCCCAACAGGGCCGCGTTAAGCATACTCAGGGTGCCACAGGCAGCCAGACCCACCAGCACCAACAGGATTCCCCAGGACAGCCACGCCCGGTCATGCCGCGGTGTCTCGGTTTCCAGATCATTAATAAGCAGGAAGTCCTTGTTATAGCGCTGCCGGCTCACAAACGCCGGGCGGGCTTCGAGAAGCAGCACATCGCCGGGTTTAAGGCGGATATTCCCCAGATTACCGGAAACACGCTCCCCACCCCTGGCAACAGCCAGCACAACAGCACCGTAACGGTCCCGGAAGCGGGCATCGCGAATGGTCAGGCCCAACACATCGGACTGGGGTGATAATGCCGCCTCCACCAGGCGCCGTTCCGCCCGGTCCTTGCTCAAACTCGGCTCGTCTTCATGGACTGACGGGACAATACCGTTTATCCGCAGGAGGTCGGAAATGGCCTGGGTATCGCCAGCAAACACCAGACGGTCGCCGCCTCGAAGCCGCTCCTCCGAAGGCACAGCGGTGACCACGCTGCCATCCCGTTCAATCTCGACCAGATACAGCCTCTCCAGCTCTCGAAGCCCGGCCTCACCTACTGTCTTCCCGACCAGGGGACCGTCAAATGACACCGCAACTTCCAGGGTAAATTCCCTCATAGAGCCGAATTTCTGCTGATCCTTGCGATCCGGAAGTGCCCTGGGCATCACCAGCAACAGGACCGCGACACCAATTATGGCTACCGGCAATCCGACCGCAGTAATGGAGAAGATGGAGAACCCCTGCTCGCCGGTCAGCTGCTGATACTGGCCATTGACGACCAGGTTGGTGCTGGTGCCGATCAGCGTGAGAGTACCCCCGAGGATGGCGGAGTAGCTCAGAGGTATCATCAATTTCGACGGCGAAATACCGATTTTTCGGGACCAGGCATGCACCGCCGGAATCATGGTGGCAACAACCGGGGTATTGTTGAGAAAACCACTCAGAAGGGATACCGGGAGCGCAATCCGTGCCTGGGCAGACCGGACGGTCTTGGGATTGCGAAGCAGATGGTGTACCAGCAGATCGACACCACCGGAATGGTGAATACCCGCCGCCACTACGAACATGGCGACCACGGTAATCAGGCCACTGTTACTGAAACCGGCAAGAGCCTGATCCGCTGAAACAATTCCACTGGCACTGAGCACCACGAGCACCCCCATCATCACCAGATGGGGCGCAAATCGCCCTGCACTCATCAGTATCAGCGCGGTGCCTGCGAGGCCCAGCGCAAACCAGCCTTGCCAGTCCATCAACGGTTCTTCCCGATCAGAAAACTGGCAGGATAACGACTTTGCAGAATACAGAGAAAGAATAAAGGATGCTTTTTATAGCACCTTAGAGTATATCAGACCTCGATGTCTGCCATATTGCCGTAGGCCTCCAGCCACGCTCTCCGATCGGATGCGCGCTTCTTGCCCAGCAACATGTCCATGCGGCTGTCGGTATCGTCGCCGTCCTCGATGGTCAGCATAACCAGGCGGCGGGTGTCCGGAGCCATGGTAGTTTCGCGCAGCTGCAGCGGGTTCATTTCACCCAGGCCCTTGAAACGGGTGACCGAAATCTTGCCCTTGCGCTTCTCAGCCGCAATCCGGTCGATAATGCCCTGCTTTTCGTGCTCGTCCAGGGCGTAGAAAGTTTCCTTGCCCAGATCCACCCGGTAAAGCGGCGGCATGGCCACGAACACGTGGCCGGCGGCAACCACCGGGCGGAAATGTTTGACGAACAGGGCGCACAGCAGGGTGGCAATGTGAAGGCCATCGGAGTCTGCATCTGCGAGGATGCATATCTTGTTGTACCGAAGGCCATCCAGCTGGTCAGAACCGGGATCCACGCCAATGGCAACGGCAATGTCATGGACTTCCTGGGACGCCAGGATCTCGCCGGAGTCCACTTCCCAGGTATTGAGGATTTTGCCCCGTAGCGGCATGACCGCCTGGAATTCCCGGTCCCTGGCCTGCTTGGCAGAACCACCCGCGGAATCACCCTCAACCAGGAATAGCTCGGAACGGGCGGTATCGCCGCCAGAACAGTCCGCCAACTTGCCAGGCAGTGCCGGGCCCGAAGTGACTTTCTTGCGGGCCACTTTTTTACTGGCCCGCAAGCGACGCTGTGCATTGCTGATAAACAGCTCGGCAAGCGCTTCGGCCACATCGGTATGCTGGTTGAGCCAGAGGCTGAAGGCGTCCTTCACGACTCCGGAGATAAACGCAGCAGCTTCCCGAGAAGACAGGCGCTCCTTGGTCTGCCCCGAGAACTGTGGCTCCTGCATCTTGAAGGACAGAACATAGGCTGCCCGTTCCCAGATATCCTCGGGTGAGAGCTTAACGCCACGGGGTAACAGGTTGCGGAACTCACAGAACTCGCGCATGGCTTCCAGCAAACCGGTGCGCAGTCCGTTTACATGGGTCCCGCCCTGGGCCGTGGGAATCAGGTTGACGTAGCTCTCCATGATGGCTTCGCCACCTTCAGGCAGCCACTGAATCGCCCAGTCCACCGCTTCCTTGTTACCGGAAAAGCTGCCGGTGAACGGTTCCAGTGGCACCGCCTCAATATCTGCCAGAGCGGTACGCAGATAGTCCCGTAACCCGTCTTCATAGAACCATTCGTCTTTCTCGCCAGTTTTCTCCTGGTGGAAAGTCACCGTAAGACCCGGACACAGAACCGCTTTTGCCCTCAGGTTGTGGCGAAGCCGGCTAACAGAAAAGTTGGGGCTATCGAAATAGCTTACGTCGGGCGTGAACTTCAGGCGGGTGCCGGTATTGCGCTTGCCGACAGTATCGATCACTTCGAGCTCTGAAGCCTTGTCACCGTTGGCAAAGGTCATCCGGTGCAGCTGGCCATCTCGCTTGATAGTCACTTCCAGATGGGTAGACAGTGCGTTGACAACGGAAACACCGACACCGTGTAAGCCACCGGAAAAGTTGTAATTGCCCTGGGAAAACTTGCCGCCAGCGTGGAGGCGGGTCAGGATGAGCTCCACACCAGGCAGACCTTCTTCCTTGTGAAGGTCCACTGGCATGCCCCGGCCGTCATCCTCAACACTCAGAGAGCCGTCACTGTATAACACCACGTCGATACGCTTGGCGTGGCCCGCCAGCGCCTCATCCACACTGTTATCAATGACTTCCTGCGCCAGGTGATTGGGCCGACTGGTGTCTGTGTACATCCCCGGGCGCTTGCGCACCGGGTCCAGGCCGCTCAGTACTTCAATAGCATCGGCGTTATATTGTTGCTGGCTCATGGGCAGGAACTGACTCCGCGATTGATATGAAAAGCTGAGCCATAGCTTAGGGATTCGTGAAGAAAGATCAACGGTTGTTTTCGGCGCGGGTGATCTGGATACCATCCCAGCCTTCAGCGGTCACCGCGATGACCGCACAGGGGGTAGTTAGCGCCTGAGTGACGATGGTTCCGGGTGCTGGCTCGGTCACTCTGACCCTCAACTCCAGAGTTCCGCTCCGGATCTCGGAGGAATCCAGGGTTACGCCGAAGCCCCCGGTCGGCTTCTGGCCAATTGCCGCCAGAACGAGGTGTTCTCTCTCAAAGTCGATATTTTTCAAAGACTCAAGGGAGAGGTTTCGTCCGGGCAGAGCTTCCAGACGCTGAACCTCTTCACGACTTGTCAGGTGAACCTGACCGGGAGCCGTAAGACCACAGTGAGCGGACTGGGTGATCTGGCGAGCCAAGGGACCACCTTCTTCGGTTTCCGAGCGGCTACTCGCACAACCAGACGCAAGAAACATTGCTACCAGCAGGCAACAAACGCGAGCATGTATGGGCATCAACGATTGGTCTCCAGGGTTCTTACTGGTTCAGCGGCGGTGTTTCCAAGGTTTTTCAGACGATAGCCTTCGAAACCGAGACGTGGCAGCCCCATGGACGCGATGGTCGGGCGCCGGAAGCTTGTGCTGAGCGTGACGCCGGTGACCCTTTCTTCCCCGATGACAATCTTCTCTGGCAACCCGTTCACCGGGTACTCGGCACACGCCTCGCCGCTCTCGCAGATAAAACCGTTGTTGTCCGTATCCGTTCCCGCTACCAGGAAATACTCCCCGGGCTCTATGTCATCGAACGAGAAGCTGTAGCTTCCATCACGCGCCGTCACCACGCGCTGCTCTATGGTTTCACGGCTTACATCAGGGCTTACCAGCAACACGTAATGACGACCCGCATCTCGCTCGTCAGTCAATGCCCTGAGGTCTATGGAAACCGGGACTTCAATGGTTCCCGAATCGGCTCCGGCACTGTAATCGATTTCGATTGTAGTGGCATAACTCTGTCCTTCAACGATATTTGCCTCTACCACTGAGACTGCCACCGAGTCCGGCAGAGCATCTCCGACCGTAGGAGCCGGCTCAAGCGTGATCAGATCGGTATTGAAGGCTACACCATCAACCACGACCGACTCCCCTTCGGGATAAACGGTAAAGCCAAGATCGCTACTGAAACGCGCCAGATCAAACTCGATTGCGGAGGGCGAGGAGAGGACAATCGTATTCACTGATCCGTCGAGGGCCGCGTCAACCGACCTAAGCGCATTTATCAGACCGGCTCCATATTCGGTACTGCTACCAACGCTCTCTGTCAGCCTACCGCTGGCCAGCCACGCTCGAAATTGGCCGGGAGTAACAGCTTCAGCGTTAGCACCTTTCATCAAGGCATAAACCCCGGCAACGTGCGGAGCAGCCATCGAAGTGCCCTGCAGTCCTGCATAAGAGCGGATGAACTCGCCACCGTCGTCAACACCCCAGGTGCTGATGACCAGGTCGGCATTGCCATCCAGATTCGCGTCTCTGGTCGCATCCCCACCCGGGGCAACAAGATCCACGGAACCACCAAAATTGGAATATGAGGCCCGTACCTTGCCTGCATCGACTGCGCCAACGCCAATTACTCGCTCGAAGGCTGCCGGATAGGTCAACTCATCGGTACCCTGGTTGCCTGCCGCAGCGACAACCAGCTTTCCATTTCCATCCGCCCGGTTTATGGCTGCTTCCAAAACGGTGCTCGGGCCAACGCCTCCAAGACTGAGGTTTATAACGTCGATATCAGGATTGTCGGCAGCCCAGTTCATCGCCGCGACGAGATCATCAAGCGTTCCTGCTCCGTCCCTGCCCAATACCCTGACTGGCCACAGGCTGATCTCTGGAGCCACCCCATTCACGCCTTCGCCATTCGCCAGAGCCGCAACAATGCCTGCAACGTGGGTACCGTGGAAGTTACTGCTCTGAGGTTTGCCGTCGCCCGGGTCGGCAGGATTATTGTCATAGCCCAACCGATCATTGAACTGCGGATCTATGTCCAGGTCGGCAGAAACATAATCCAGGATTCTGTCGGAACTGAACGGAACAACATTCGCATCCAAATCAAGGTGCCAGTTCCCATAGGTTTGGGGGGTAGACGTAAACAGGCCGGTATCCATCACAGCGACCCCGATAGAGCTACCTCGGGCCGGTGCAGCCTGCCAGGCGAGAGGCAGACTGATCAGAGGCAGGTTCCACTGAAGAGAAGAAAGATCGCGGTCCGTCTGAGCCCGGTAGACATAATTTGGCTCTGCCACCTCAACGCCGGGCTCCGCCTTCAGTTCGGCGATCCAACGAAGCGTCTCATCCCGCAGGCCACCTACAGAGCCGAACGATTGCGAAGCGACTGCGCCAACAGGATTACGCCTAACCAACCAGGCACCCTGCCCAAGTGACTTCGCGGATGAGACCGACAAGGCTCGGGCCAGGCCCTGCGAATTCACGTTCCCCTGCCCCTCTGACGACATCAGCACAATGGCCTCATCTGGCACAAACTCCGGTTGGCTGTAATGAGAACCCTGGAAATTATTGACGCCGGCTGTCGAAACAGACAGCACGTATCGGAATGGTCCGCCACTGGCGGTGCCAACACTTATCTCTGCGGGCCCCTCATCGGGCGCGCTGACCATTAAGGGCGTACTGCCTGTCCCGGACGCTGAGTCTACGAGTGCCCCGCCCTGGGCAACCGACAGCGTAATCGTGGGGGCCGGGAAGTCCGAGTCCCGGAAAACCTGAACGGCAATGGTGCTCCCCGCTGCGAGATCGGCGCGAAATGTATCCTGTCCATCGACTACATACTCAAATACGAATTCGTCAGAATCCGGATAGCGGCCAGAGGTATTACTCAGATAGCCACCCAGAATACCTGTTGACGGCACTAATTGAGCAGTGCTGGATGAATTGTTGGAAATCGCTTCGTTAAGCCGGCTGTCGTCTGCCGTATCCGAATCAACTCGCGTTCCACTTTCAATTGTAATCGTGCCACTCAACCCAGGCTCCTGCGAGTCCAGGCCGTCGCCACTGCTGCCTCCACCGCAACCCGCAAGGAGAAGAAGGAAGAAAATCGGGACCAAATGTGAGGGGACAAACGAATTCATAGGCCAGGCCACTGGATGCAGGTCGTCTTTGTTTCCTAGGGTATACCAAACACGTGTCTCACAGGTGTTCGGTTTCGTTCAAACTACGTTTTCTCTTGTATTCCAGATGCAAAAAGCCGCCTGAAGCTTCCCCCAGACGGCGTTATTTATCTCATTTCAACATTACAACGCGTAGAACAGCATCGGCACAAAGGCAACAAACACCAATGTCGGGCCCATAACGGCCAGAGGCAGCAGCAGGCGTTCATAGCGATGCCAGAACGAACCGGTGCGCTCTGCCGCCAGCACTTCCGTCTCGCCCACAACCTGACGAGTAAGGAGGTGGTTCAATGCCACTGGCGGGCTCAGATAGCCAAGCTCGAACGCCACCAGGCAGACAATCCAGAAATGCAGCGGATCAATACCCAACTGGATCGCTGGCTGAGCAATGGTGGCCGACACCAGGATTACCGCGCCGAACGGGTCCATAACCATGCCAATTACCGTGAGCATGACCACAATCACCAACATGGCGATCCAGGGACTGGTAAGGTCCTCCGGGAAGAGTGCATGAACGATATCGGAGCGCTCCAGGATTCCCCCAAGACAGATCGAAAACCCGATAAGCGCAAGCAGAGCTCCGATATGCACTGCCGAATCGCTGGCAGCGGCGGAGCTTCGGCTCCAGAATGCCTGAGAGCGGGTCTGGCCCTGCTCCTCACTGCTCCGGCCGGAATCCAGCAGCAGCAGCGCCAGCATGACCAGTGGCAGGATCAACGGGGCGCTGTACTCATTGAACTTCAAGCCGAGAACAACCCAGATGGACAGGATAACCAGAGCCGCCACCGCCACATAAGGCAGCAGGGCTCGGCTTTCCAGGAGCGCAGCGCGGAATGCGCCCGGCGCCGGACGGGGCTTCCAATTTCCCTGGGTCTTGCAGACAATCAGAGAAAACAGCGTTGCCGACATAATGAATACCCAGAAGCCCCAGCTGTACATCTCTGTGGTCGTGACTTCTTTATTAAGAGCCGCCACGACAACAATAAGCAGGCATGGGTTTAGGACCACCCCGAGGCTTCCCGACATGGCAGTCGTTGCCAGGGAAAGCTGGCGCCCAGCACCAGCGCGGCGCAGCTCATCATAGACAACACCGCCTACGGCCAGGATGAAAATACCGGATGCGCCGGTAAACGCGGTTGGAAACGCGGTTGCGAAGATGATCACCGAAGCCAACATCGGCGCTGGCAGATTGAAAGGTTTAATGAGATTCAGCAGAAGCTCAGGAATCCGGGTCTGCTTCAGCATCATACCCACCAACACATACAGGCCGATGTTGATGAACATGGACGACAGGTTGGACATCATTCCGAAATAGATAGCCAGCCCCGAGGCGTAACCGTCTACCAGGAAGAAGTAGCTCATGGCGATCAGGCCCATGGCGCAATACAGCGGAATCACCAGGCCAGAAGATGCGGAAAGACCGCCGGGGCGAATCCGTTCCGGAACATTCAGGAACCGGACGGCATTAATCACCATGAACAGGCCGAAGACCCCACCCCAGGCATACTGCAGACTCATGGTGTCTTCCGAACCCGGCGACGTGGCCAGTTTCCCAAGATAGGCGTTCAGCGACAGCAGCATCAGGCCATTAACCACAAACTGCACACCCTGGCTCAACCGCCATTCGGCACGGTTTCGAGGCAGGCGAAGTGCAATATGGTCGGTATCCAGTGCAGCGATCGCCGCAGCCATCGCAAACATCGCGATGAACAGGTACTTGGTAAGCCCAATGTTCTCGAGCAGGAAATTCGCAAGACCCTGCTCTACGGTCTTGAAGGCCCCGAGAGCTGGCGTGGCGTGGGCAAGGTTCTGCTCATAGACATCGTATTGCTGCTGGCAGAGTTCCAGATTGCTCTGGAGGGATTTGCGAATGGCTTCCGGATTAGGCGGTGAACTGAACAGGTCATCCGGATCCGGCTTGTAATTGGCTACCCGCCGGGCCACCTCGGAATCAATATCCATCTCCAGCTGACACGACGGCTCCGCGGCATCCGGATTCAGCAAATAGTAGTTTGGCCACGTTTGTTCGCCGACCCAAAGCAGTCGGGAATGCAGCGAATTGCCCATCCCCAATAGCAATGTAAACATCAGCAAGAGCAGCAGAACGGCCCCATACATCCGATGTACGGGGTAGAGAGTCCTTGCAGCCGGAGCGGTGATTGCTCGCCAGTTCATGAGGGTTCCGCCCTGTTATTCGCGGTTGGCCGCAGTACACTCGGCAGCAGCGGGGTTACTTGCACAGCGGATCTTGCTGAGCAGCCCCATCATCTTCGGGTGATACACATCCGGCGCGCCGTTCAGGCCATCGCGCATCTCGATGCGGTTCTCCCGGAACATTTCCTGGTAGCCACGGATGTCTTTCTCAGGAATGCGTACCCATTTTTCTTCGGGAATGGCCGCTTCCTGACCTTCAATCAGCCCCATGGCTTGCGGGAACATATTCCAGGCGACTTCCCGGGCTTTCTGGCCGGTATCGTCATCCAGGACGTCATCACGGGCGACAATCTGAAGTGTTAGCTGTGCCAGCGGATAGTCCACCACACCACCGTTCTCACCGATGCCCTTGTAGAGTTCCAGAGCTTCGTAAGCAAAGGCTGGCGCATAGGCAGTATCCACCGAACCGTTGTTGAACTTGCCGGCGAAATTGGTGATGTCGGACGGCACCACCGTGGCCTTGACGAAGTTCACCATGTGGATCGCGTCTTTCTGATAGTCGAGGGTCGCCATCCGCTTGCCCGCCAACTCACCGGCGGTATCAATACTGCGGTCATTTACAAACAGATAGCCGGCACCCACCGGAATGATCCCGAGCACTTCGTACCCGTTATCCTTCATCAATGGCGCTGCTTTCGGCTGTGCCAGCGTCGCCAACAGGGTTTTCAGGTTGTCGTAGGTGGGCAGCGCTCCCACGGCGCTGATGCTGCCCGTGAACTTGTTGAATGGACGAATCCGGATATCCGTGGCGGCAACCGCATCGCATTGCCCGGCGTTAAAATCACCAATCGCCACGCCCTCGTCGGTGTAAGGTTTCAGCTGGAAATCCACGCCGTGACCTTTCATTTCCAGAGCATAGTCTTTGACGAAATTGTAGAAGTCTCCGTTCGCACCGATGACATCGAACACACACATGGATACAGACTGCGCTGATGCAAAGGGGGCGGCGGCTACGAGGGCCATGGCAGTCAGGGATTTGCGGATCATAACGACCTCCGGGTCATTCTTGTGTTTGTCAGTTTTCAGAGGATGTCGGCAACCTGCTTTAAAGCAGGTCGTCCAGATTCATGGTTTCAACATTTTCGGTTTGCCGCTTCGGGCTCATCTTGCCGAAGAAGGATTGCGGCGTCCGATAGCCGTAGTTGGCAGTCCAGTGCTTGTCGGAAGAGAAGCGAACGACTCCGGCTGCGACCTCATCCACCAGGCGGTAATCATCCCAGACCTCAATCGTTGCATCGGCCTCGGCGAAACTGGCGATGGCTTCAGCAAGCTTTTCCGGTCGGCCAAAGGTTTCGGCGGCGACAGCCTGGAGCGCGTGTGGAACCCGCATGCCTTTTTCAACGCCCAGCTCCCGGCTGTGCTCCAGCACCTGCCAGGGATCCGGCGCCAGCGCCGGACGGGTATCCGGCAACAACAGCCAGACCAGGGCTCGGATGGCATTTGGCATACCGCCCCACTTTTCGTTATCCAGACAGGTGGCGGCACGCTCGGCCTGAGGGGCAATATTTCTGGGCACTCCGGCCATGGCGCCGGAATTGGCATCGTTCACGATGGCCTGCATGCCAGTCAGCAAGCCGAGCAGGAAGGTTATTTCATCCTGCTCGGTGAACAGGAAGGGACATTCAAGAGGGTCAGCGCCGGGATCGAACTCATAGGCGGCCATCGCTCGCTGAAAAGACGCATACCGGCGTTTCGCGGTCAGCGCATTCAACCGCTTCGCAACTTCCCTGGCGTCTTTGGCCGCTTCAACGTCTCCTTCATAATCCGCTCTGAGGTAGGCAAGCTCAGCTTCCCAGGCCTCGTACTCTGCACAGTTGCCTGCCAGAAGCATCAGTAAGGAGCCGGTAGTGTCAGGCGCATCGGTAACCCGCGAGAAGGAATAAAGCAGCGGATCCACGCCCTCACCCAGCGCACAGGCCATCTGCGCATCGGACATTTGCAATACGTAGGGCGTGGCTTCGCCCTCCGAATAATTGGAGAGTACAACGCCGGTGGTGGTGTAGATGGGATTTGCCGAGCAGCCTGCGAGTACCGCAACCGCCACCAGCGAGAGAACCTTGAAGCGAGCCGCAAAGAGGTGCGGTCTGAGCCTTGCCAGAGAGGAGATCATATTTCACCCTGCATCACGTTGTTTTTGTTTGCCCGATCTGAACTCGGTTTTTATCAACGGGTGCAAGAATGCGGTGAAAACTGTCCTACAAAAATGGCTCGAATGCCGATTTCGTTATGCCGATCGGGCCAATGGCCCGGAGAGAAAAGGGCTTCTCATGGTTTTCTTGATTTAAAACAATGACTTTTGGGAATGCCCTTCCGCTTACAGAGCCATCATCGCCATTACCTGATCGGTCAGGCCATCCAGTGTCAGACCTCCCCGCTCCGGTTTGTACCAGGTTACGGTCCAGCTGAGGGCACCGGTCAACATCCGTCGAACAACGAAAGGATCCGCTTCCAGAGCGCCCTCGCGTTTCAAGGACTCCAGCACATCCAGCCACAGCTTCTCGTAGATGTCCCGAAGCTCCAGCACTTCGCCCTGGGACGGTGCCGACAGACTCCGCCATTCAAATACCAGGACCGCCATGGCCTCACCAGTCTGGCCATTGATCGACTCAAGCTCCGCACGGACCAGGCCTCGCAGTTTCTGCCTGTTGGTATCGGCAGCCTCCAAAGCCGCCTGCATAAGAGCAGTGTTCAGCCGGATAGTTTCGACCATCACCGCTTTCAGAATCTCTTCCTTGGTCCGGAAATGGTGGAACAGGCTACCGGACTGAATACCCACAGCAGCCGCCAGATCACGAACCGTGGTGCGCTCGTAGCCTTTTTCCCGGAACAGCCGGGCGGCCTCAGTGAGCAGGCGGCCGCGGGCACCACTGGGGTCTGACACAAGGTTTTCAGCGATCAGGGACTGGAGGATCTGGTTCTGGCTCACTAAGGCTATCCGGTTGGCATAAGAGGCCTTTAATTCTACCTTAAACTTGCCTGTTTACAAACCAAGCGCTTGCTTGGTATTGTCAGCTTCATCGTGAGACAAAACCGCGATTACCACAGGCATCGAATCGGCAACCATAAACAGGGCACAGGAACATGGCTGAATCCTCCAAAACTGTTCGCATCGGATGCTCCGCCGCTTTCTGGGGCGATACGGAAACCGCCGCCGCGCAACTGGTTCGTCAAGGCAGCATCGACTATCTGGTGGCCGACTATCTGGCAGAAATCACCATGTCCATCATGGCGGGCCAGAAAATGAAGGATCCGACCCAGGGGTATGCGCGGGATTTCGTCCAGACTGTCATGGGCCCCTTGCTTTCAGAGATCAAGGAAAAAGGTATCCGCGTTCTGGCCAACGCCGGCGGCGTAAATCCGGTCGCCTGCCGCGACGCCCTGCAGGCACTCTGCGAGAAGGCAGGTGTGGACATGAAGATTGCTCTGGTGCTGGGCGATGACCTGCTGATGAAGAAGAAAAAGCTGACCGATATGGGTATCAACGAGATGGGTTCCGGCCAGCCGATGCCTCCAATGATGGTCAGCCTGAACGCCTACCTGGGAGCACCAGGTCTTGTTGCGGCCCTGGAACAGGGCGCCGACATTGTTATTACCGGACGGGTCGCCGACAGCGCATTGGTTCTGGCGCCGCTGGTGCACGAATTCGGGTGGGGCTGGGAAGACTATGACAAGCTGGCCCAGGGCAGCCTGGCCGGGCACCTCCTTGAGTGCGGGGCGCAGTCCACCGGCGGTAATTTTACCGACTGGGAAGAGGTTGCCGGTGGCTACGCCAACATGGGCTTCCCGATTGCCGAAGTGAGTGCCGACGGCAGCTTTTTTATCACCAAGCCTGACCATACCGGCGGCCTCGTCAGCCGGGGCACTGTGGCCGAACAGCTGGTTTACGAGATTGGCGATCCCAGAGCCTATCTGCTGCCGGATGTTACCTGCGATTTCACGGGGGTGGAACTGGACGAAACCGGGAACGACCAGGTTCAGGTTCGGGGCGCCCGGGGACTTCCTCCCACGGACAGCTACAAGGTGTCCGGCACCTGGCCGGATGGCTTCAAGTGCACAGTCACCTTTCTTCTGGCCGGCATGAATGCCAAGGCCAAGGCGCAGACCGTGGCCCAGGCCATTCTGGCCAAGACCTCACGCATGTTCAGTGAACGTGGCCTGCCCGATTACAGCGAGACAAGCATCGAGCTTCTGGGCACCGAAACCACCTATGGCGCCCACGGTCGTGGCGACGACTGCCGGGAAGTGGTAGTCAAAATCAGCACGGCCCATTCCAAGAAAGAGGCCCTGGTGCTGTTTTCCCGGGAAATTGCCCAGGCAGCAACCGGCATGGCGCCGGGGATTACCGGAATTGTCGGGGGACGGCCCACGGTGTGGCCGAAAATACGGTTGTATTCCTGCCTGGTGCCGAAAACAGAAGTCGAGGTATCCGTGGATCTGGGGAGCGATCGGCAAGCCGTTGAGGTTGAGACCAGCGGTGGTTTCGACGACAGCGACCTCCAGCCCCAATCGTTCACACACGAGACAGGCGCCACGGATACCACTGTGCCTCTGGTGAAACTTGCCTGGGCCCGGAGTGGCGACAAGGGCGACCATACCAACATTGGCGTGATTGCCCGCAAGCCGGAGTATCTTCCGTTTATCGAAACAGCATTGACGGAAGCGGCCATTGCGGACTGGATGGCCCATACCCTGAACCCGGAAACCGGCCGGGTGACCCGCTGGGCCATGCCCGGGTTGCACGCCATCAATTTCCTGCTGGAGCACAGTCTTGGCGGCGGCGGCGTTGCCAGCCTGCGGATTGATCCCCAGGGGAAGGCGTTTGCGCAGCAGCTACTGGAGTTTCCGGTGCCTGTTCCTTCAAAAATCATCGACTAATAAACCATGGAGCACGCGCTCGGGCCGTTGGCCCCTCCCGGGACACGCTGTGAATACGTCCCTGTACGCTTGATCGCAGCATCCCTGCTGCTCACAGTCCCGGGAGGGGCCAACGGCCCGAGCGCCCGAACATTGGAAAAGGTTTTCGAGATATGAGCTATCAATCTGTTTTTAATCCGGGCCTGTTCAAGGACCAGGTGTTTATTGTTACCGGTGGTGGTTCTGGCATTGGTCGATGTACGGCCCATGAGCTTGCTGCCCTGGGTGCGCGGGTTGCCCTGGTCGGTCGCAAGGTCGAAAAAGTGGAATCCGTAAAAGCAGAGATCATCGAGGACGGCGGCATTGCGTCCGCCCACGTCTGTGATATCCGCGAAGAGGAATCGGTCAAAGCTACGGTGAAGGCGATCATTGCCGAGCACGGAGGCCTGAATGGTTTGGTGAACAATGCCGGCGGGCAGTTTCAGGCACCGTTGACGGGGATCAACCAGAAGGGCTGGGAGACCGTGGTGCGCACCAATCTGACCGGCGGCTTTCTGATGGCACGGGAAGCCTATACCCAGGCGCTGTCCAAAACCGGGGGCGCCATCGTCAATATCGTGGCCGATATGTGGGGCGGCATGCCCGGCATGGGGCATTCGGGCGCGGCGCGAGCCGGGATGGTGAATTTTACCCAGACAGCCGCCGTGGAATGGGGGGCTTCCGGCGTTCGGGTGAACGCGGTCGCTCCGGGCTGGATTGCCTCAAGCGGCATGGACAATTACCCCGAACACATGAAGCAGTGGATCCGCAGTCTTGGCGACAACGTGCCCATCAAGCGAATGGGCACTGAATCCGAAGTCAGCTCTGCCATCTGCTTTTTGCTCAGCCCGGGCGCAGCGTTCATCAGCGGAGATTGTCTCAGGATCGACGGCGGTGCGTCACAAGGAGGCCGAGTCTGGCCGTTGCCGAAAGCCAAGAACAACGAGCCCTACAACGGCTTTCATCGGGCTGTCACCCCGAAAGTTCTGAGCGACGACTGAGGAGCCGAACATGCAGGAACTTGAATCCACCGTAAGCTCCCAGTCCGAAGACTTCCGCACCAACGCCGAAGCCATGGAAGCCCACATCACCACGTTCCGGGACGTTGAGCAGAAGGTCCTGGATCTGGCGGAAGCCGCCCGCGAGAAGTTTATCAAGAGGGGCAAGCTGCTTCCGAGGGACCGCATTAACCGGTTGCTGGATCGGGGAACACCCTTCCTCGAGCTCTGTTCCCTGGCCGGCTACAAAATGCACGACGACAAGGACGGCAGCCAGGCCGGCGGCGGTATCATCGCCGGTATTGGTTATGTCAGCGGCATCCGCTGCCTGGTGGTGGCCAGCAACAGCGCCATCAAAGGCGGCACTATTACGCCAGCCGGCCTGGACAAGACCCTCCGGCTGCAGCAGATCGCCATGGAGAACAAGCTCCCGGTGGTATCCCTGTCTGAAAGCGGCGGCGCCAACCTTAACTACGCGACCGACATTTTTGTACTCGGCGCCCGGGGCTTTGCAAACCAGGCCCGCATGTCGGCTGCTGGAATCCCCCAGGTAACGGTGGTCCACGGCAACGCTACGGCAGGCGGAGCCTATCAGCCTGGCCTGTCCGACTATGTGATCGTGGTTCGCGAGCAGGCCAAGATGTTCCTTGCAGGCCCTCCGCTTCTGAAAGCGGCCACAGGTGAAGTCGCCACCGACGAGGAACTCGGTGGCGCGGAGATGCATGCAACGGTGGCGGGTACAGCCGAGTACCTGGCCGAAAACGATGCCGACGGCATCCGCCAGGCGAGAAACATCCTCGAAGCCCTACCCTGGAACGAGCAACTTCCACCCCGACGCGAGCTTCAATGGGAGGAGCCTCTCTACCCGGCCGAAGAACTGTTGGGCGTGATTCCGGCAGATTCCAAAAAACCCTATGACGTTCGCGAAATCCTTGCCCGTATCGCCGACGGTTCCAAGTTCATGGACTTCAAGAACGAGTTCGATGATCAGACCGTCTGCGGCACCATCCGCATCGAAGGCCATTCGGTCGGCATCATCGGCAACAACGGCCCGATCACCCCGGCGGGCTCCGCCAAGGCCGCGCAGTTCATCCAGCTCTGCGACCAGGCCGGAACACCGCTGCTGTTCCTGCACAACACGACCGGTTTCATGGTGGGCACCCACTCGGAGCAGAACGGCATCATCAAACACGGCTCGAAGATGATCCAGGCCGTGGCCAACTGTCGGGTGCCAAAGGTCGCAATTGTCATCGGCGGTTCCTATGGTGCAGGTAACTACGCCATGTGCGGGCGCGGCCTGGACCCAAGGTTCATCTTCGCCTGGCCTAACAGCCGAACCGCGGTCATGGGCCCGGCCCAGGCCGGCAAGGTGATGCGCATTGTGGCAGAGGACAAGCAACGCCGCGGCGGTATGGAGCCAGATCCGAAGACATTGGATTTCCTGGAGCAGGCGACGGCGAAGAAACTGGAGGAAGGCTCAACGGCGCTGTTTGGAACAGCCCGGCTGTGGGATGACGGACTGATTGATCCGCGGGATACCCGGCGGGTTCTGGCTCTGGTTCTCGATGTTTGCCGGGAAGCCGAGGCTCGGCAGTTGCGACCTAATACGTTTGGGGTGGCCCGCCTGTAGGCTTTCTGGGTTTGGTGGGGCCCGCCTATTGGTCTTCGGAATAAGCTGCAGGAACCGATTGGGCCCCTCTGTCCAAAAAACGCTACGAGCACATCCATGTGCGCTTGGCGCCGGCCATCCTTGGCCGTCGACATTTTTGGACAGAGGGGCCCAACCGATTCTTCAGGATTCGGAGTTAAAGCCTTCAGTGAGAGCGCTTTTCAGAAGTATGCGAGAAACAAACGTAGGTCGGATTAGCCAAAGGCGTAATCCGACAAAAAAAGCCAGGCCACCCCGCCAATCTGTCGGGTTACGCCTTTGGCTAACCCGACCTACAAAAACAACAAAACTGCCAGCAGGCAGCAACCAGTTTGCAGACATAAGCGGCTGTGTGGGATCGGTTTCAGAAAATGTCGGCGGCCATGGATGGCCGACGCCAAGCGCACATGGATGTGCTCGTAGCGGTTTTCTGAAACCGATCCCACACAGCCGCGTCCCAAGCTAACAAACGTGCACCAACACCAAGAAGGCACGGACTCTCTACCAGCAGGAGAACAAAAACGTGAAATTCACAGCCGAACACGAAGCCCTTCGAAAAACCGTCCGCGATTTCGTGGAGAAGGAAATCAATCCCCACTGCGACGAGTGGGAAGCCGCCGGGGAATTCCCGATTCATGAGCTGTTCAAAAAGCTCGGCAACCTGGGAATCCTGGGCATCCAGAAGCCGGAAGAATACGGTGGCATGGGGCTGGATTACAGCTACAACCTGGTAGCGGCTGAAGAACTGGGCATGGCCCATTGTGGTGGTGTTCCGCTTGCCATCGGGGTTCAGACCGATATGTGTACTCCGGCGATTTCCCGGTTTGGATCTGATGAACTGAAACGCAGTTTCCTCGCGCCGGCCATTGCTGGTGATATGGTGGGCTGTATTGGCGTCAGTGAAGTTGGCGCAGGTTCTGATGTGGCAGGAATGAAAACCACTGCCAAGAAAGACGGTGACGACTACATCATCAACGGCTCCAAGATGTGGATCACCAACAGCCCCAAGTCGGACTTCATCTGTCTGCTGGCGAACACCTCGGACGACAAGCCCCACAAGAACAAATCCCTGATCGTGGTGCCCACCAACACACCGGGCATCTCCTTCAGCCCCCACCTGAACAAACTAGGCATGCGCTCCTCGGAAACCGCCCAGATCTTCTTTGACGACGTACGCGTTCCTCAGCGTTACCGCATTGGCGCCGAAGGTACCGGTTTCATGATGCAGATGCTCCAGTTCCAGGAGGAACGCCTCTGGGGTGCGGCCAACGTGATCAAGGCGCTGGAAAACTGCATCACCAAGACCATTGAGTACTGCCGCGAGCGCAAAACCTTCGGCCAGCCGCTGATCGACAATCAGGTCATCCACTTCCGCCTTGCAGAACTGCAAACCGAAGTCGAAGCCCTGCGTGCCCTCACCTACCAGGCCTGTGAACTCCACGTTGAAGGCAAGGATGTGACCCGCCTGGCTTCCATGGCCAAGCTCAAGGCCGGTCGCCTGGGTCGTGAGGTTACCGACAGCTGCCTGCAGTACTGGGGCGGTAATGGTTACATGTGGGACAACCCCATTTCCCGCGCACACCGGGATGTTCGGCTGGTCTCCATTGGCGGTGGTGCCGACGAAATCATGCTCGGGATTATCTGCAAGATGATGGGCACCCTTCCGGGCAAGAAACGCGACTAAGAAACAGACGGTGGAGTGATTTATGGACCAGGTACCGCATTGCGAAACACTGCTTCTGGAAAAACAGGGCCCCACCCTGTTTATCACCATCAACCGACCGGACGCTCGGAACGCCATGAGCCTGGAGATGGTGGCGGAACTGTCCGCGGTATTTACCCAGATCGAAAACGATCTGCATATCCGAGCCGTCGTCATCCGGGGCGCCGGTGGTCATTTTTGTGCCGGCGGTGATATCAAAGACATGGCCGGTGCCCGTGGCCAGAAAGCTGCCGAGGGTGAGGCCGATCCGTTCTATCGCCTGAACCGGGCCTTCGGCCAGATGATCCAACAGGTCAACGAATCCTCGAAAGTTGTTGTCGCGGTCACCGAAGGCGCCGTCATGGGCGGCGGGTTCGGCCTGGCCTGCGTTTCCGACGTCGCCATCGCCGGGCCAACGGCCAAATTCGGCATGCCGGAAACCTCCCTCGGCGTCATTCCCGCCCAGATTGCACCGTTTGTGGTTCAACGAATCGGCCTCACACAGGCCCGACGGCTGGCCCTGCTGGGCTTGAGAATCGATGCGAACGAGGCTTGCCGTCTTGGCATCGTTCACCAGGTGGCATCTTCGGATGATGAACTGGAAGAGATGCTGGCTAGCGCTCTGGATCGTGTTCGTCATTGCGCACCGGTTGCTACCGCTGAAACCAAGGCGTTGCTGCATCGGGTGGGTCATGAGCCGATGAGCGGTTTGCTGGACAGCGCGGCGGAAAAATTTGCGGAAGCCATCCGGGGAAGCGAAGGAACGGAGGGCACCATGGCCTTCATGCAAAAGCGTCCACCAGCCTGGGCAGAATCCAACGACTGAGTTACGGGGGAGCGAGTGGGTGTGGGGTGGCTTTCAGGAAATGTCGGCGGCCAAGGATGGCCGACGCCAAGCGCACAGGGATGTGCTCGTAGCGGTTTCCTGAAAGCCACCCCACAGCCGCTCGCGGACTGGCACCAATAGATGAGACCAGCACCATGTTAAGAAAACTATTAATAGCCAACCGCGGCGAAATCGCAGTCCGGGTGATCCGTACCGCGAAAGCCCTGGGGTACCGCACCGTGGCCGTCTACTCCGAAGCCGACGCCAAAGCCATGCACGTGGAACTGGCCGACGAAGCCGTCTGCATTGGCCCGGCTCAGGTATCCGCCTCCTACCTGAACAGCGACGCCATCCTCGATGCCGCCCGCAAAACCGGCGCCGACTGTGTCCACCCCGGCTACGGTTTCCTCTCCGAAAATGCCGCCTTCTCCAATGCCTGCAAAGATGCCGGCCTGGTCTTCGTTGGCCCGCCAGCCTCGGCCATCGAACTTATGGGCAGCAAACGCCGATCCAAAATCGCCATGCAGGAAGCCGGCGTGCCCGTGGTGCCCGGCTATGAAGGCAACAACGCCAGCGACGACGAACTCATCGCAGCGGCCAAAGACATCGGCTATCCCCTGATGATCAAAGCCTCCGCCGGCGGCGGTGGCCGGGGTATGCGCTTGGTCGAAAGCGACTCCGACCTCGCCGACAACATCAAGCGGGCACGTTCGGAATCAAAACAGGCCTTTGGAGATGACGAACTGATCCTTGAAAAAGCGGTTATTGAACCCCGCCATGTGGAAATCCAGGTGTTCGCCGATCGCCACGGTAACGCGGTGCACCTGGGAGAGCGGGACTGCTCGGTGCAGCGCCGGCACCAGAAAGTGGTCGAAGAAGCGCCCTCCCCCTTCGTGACGCCGGAATTACGCCAGGCCATGGGCGAAGCAGCAGTCAAAGCGGCGCTGGCCTGCAATTACGAAGGTGCCGGCACCGTCGAGTTCCTGGTGGACAAACACCGGAATTTCTATTTCCTGGAAATGAACACCCGACTGCAGGTGGAACACCCGGTCACCGAGCTGATTACCGGCCAGGACCTCGTGGCCTGGCAGCTCACCGTTGCCGAGGGGCTTTCGTTGCCTCTGGCCCAGGACGATATCCGCCTGAACGGCCACGCCATCGAAGTACGGCTTTATGCGGAAGACCCTGCCCAGGGTTTCACGCCCCAGACCGGCCCGCTGTATGCCTTCGAACCCGCCGAGGGGGAAGGCCTTCGATACGATACGGGCGTTCGCTCCGGGGACAGCATCACTCCCCACTACGACCCCATGCTGGCAAAAGTAATTGCCTGGGGCCAGAACCGAGATGAAGCCCGCCGTCGGCTGATCCGCTCGCTTGAGGACACGACCGTGTTCGGTGTGACCACCAACCGCCATTTCCTGAGCCGGATTATCGCAGACGAGACTTTCGGGGCCGGCGGGGCGACCACGGCCTTCCTTCAACAGGCCTTCAAGGACGATCCGTCCCTTCAGCCGCAAAACCTGACCATTCGCCAGCTTGCCCTGGCCGCCTGCGTGCTCGACCATGGCAGTTCAGGCCAGAGCGCCTGGAGCAATGCGCCGGCCACCATGACACCAATCAAGCTGGAAACCGGCGAAACCACCGTTGAGTTACTGGTTACCCGCAGCGGCAACCGGTTGTCTGTCAGTATGGGTGAAACCCAGCATACCCTGGTCCTCGAAAGCCAGCGCGATGGCCTTTTATGCATTATCGACAACGGCGTTCGTCAGACTTGCCAATATCACCGCCAGGGCGATTCTCTATATTTGCAGGCGTTCGGGCAATCCTGGTCGGTGCGGGATGTTACCCACCAGCCTGCGCAGGGTGCTGGTGGTGCCGGCAGCGGCCGAATTCAGGCAACCATGGATGGCGCTATCATTGACGTGTTGGTCGAGACTGGCCAGAGCGTTCGTCAGGGCGATACGCTGGTGATACTGGAAGCCATGAAAATGGAACATCCGGTGAAAGCCGACCGCGACGGTATTGTTGGCGCGGTCCAAGCCAGCAAAGGTGACCAGGTGAAACGAAGCCAGTTGCTGGTTGAGATTACTGCCAACGAGACGGCCGAACAGGAGAGCAACGCATGAGCACATTGCGTAACCGCACCGTTTTTATCACCGGCGCCAGCCGGGGCATTGGCCGGGCCATTGCCCTCGCCTGTGCCCGGCAGGGCGCCAACGTGGTGATTGCTGCCAAATCGGACACACCGCACCCGAAACTGCCCGGCACGATTCATACGGTGGCCGAGGAAGTGTGTGAAGCCGGCGGCCAGGCACTGCCACTGGTCCTGGATGTCCGTGACGAGAAGCAGATTCGCCAGCGTGTCGATGAAGCTGGCGAACATTTCGGCGGCATCGACGCCCTTGTGAACAATGCTGGCGCCATCCGACTGACGGGCGTGGAAAACCTCAAGGTCAGTCGATATGACCTGATGCATCAGGTCAATGCACGGGCGGTGATGGCCTGCAGCCAAGCGGCCCTGCCCTGGCTGAAGGAGTCTGACCAGGCCCATATCCTGAGCCTGTCGCCGCCTCTAAACCTGAATACCCGGTGGTTCGCCCAGTATGGGCCCTACACCACCACAAAATACGCCATGACGATGCTGAGTCTGGGCATGGCCGAGGAATTCAAGCGGTACGGCATTGCGGTTAACACGCTGTGGCCAAAAACGCTGATTGCCACGGCGGCCATCGAATTTGAAGTGGGCGGGCCCCAGATGATGGCCCAGGGCAGGAAGCCTGACATCATGGCCGATGCTGCCGCCAGCATCCTGAACCGGTCGTCGGAAACCATGACCGGCCAGAACCTGATCGACGAGGACCTGCTCAGGCAGGACGGCATTACGGACTTCGATCATTACCGGTATGAGCCGGGCGACAAGCCCCTGATGCCAGATCTGTTTCTGGACTGAGCCCGAGGCATGCGTTGTTTCGGGCTCAACGTCCACACAATAAAAGGGACAAACGGAAAGACCATGAGCCAAGACAACGTATCCGCACTGGACATAGCCCGCAGCCTCCCCGGGATTTTCCGCCGACTGCCGGCCATTACCCGGGGCTTGTACTACTACTCCCTTAAAAACCAGAACCGGGAACTTACCCTCGGCACGCTTATCGAAAACAACGCCCGAAACCTGGGTAACCGGTCAGCCATTCTGTTTGAAGACCGCACGATCACGTGGAGCGAGCTCAATGGCTGGGCCAACCGCATCGCCCGCTACCTTCAAAACCAGGGGCTTGCCAAAGGCGATGCCATCGCGGTATTTCTTGAAAACCGCCCGGAACTGCTCGCCGTGGTAGCCGGTGCCGCCAAACTTGGCGTCGCCTGCGCCATGCTCAACACCTCCCAGAAAGGCAAAGTACTCGAACACAGCATCAACCTGATTGAACCCAAGATGGTGATCGCGGGCGAGGAACTGGTAGACGCCTTCGACGTTATCAAGGCGGAGATCAACACCGACCATCCGCAACCATTCCAGTTTCTGGCGGATACCAACACGTTAAACGCCTTTGGCGATGCGCCAGCCGGCTACACCAACATGGCCCGTGAGGTAAGCACCTTCAACAGTGATGAGCCGGTTCTGAGCGATCCCCCGACGATGGGTGACATCGCCATCTACCTGTTCACCTCCGGCACCACCGGCCTGCCCAAGGCTGCCCCGGGCTCCCACCGGAAATTCATAAAGGCCTATGGCGGGTTCGGCCTGATGTCGCTGGCCATGAAGCCCGAGGACGTTCTTTACTGCACACTCCCCCTTTATCACGGCACCGCACTGCTGGTCTGCTGGGGCTCAGTCCTGGCCGGCGGCTCCGCCATTGCCCTGCGCCGCAAATTCTCCGCCAGCGCCTTCTGGGACGACGTTCGCTATTACCACGCCACCACCTTCGGCTACGTCGGCGAACTCTGCCGCTACCTGCTGAACCAGCCACCCAGCGAACAGGACCGGAACCATAGCCTCACCAAAATGATCGGCAACGGCCTCCGCCCGTCCATCTGGAAGGAATTCAAGGAGCGCTTCGGGATAGAGACAGTCGCAGAGCTCTACGCCTCCAGCGAAGGCAACATCGGCTTCAGCAACTTCTTCAACATGGACAACACCGTGGGCTTTTCCACCGCCCCCTACAAGCTGGTGAAATTCCACGACGGCACACGGGATCCAATTCGTAACGAAAAAGGCTTCATGCAGGAAGTGGCTAAAGGCGAGCCCGGCCTCTTGATCGGCGAGATCACCAAAAAATGGTCGTTCGAGGGCTACACCCAGAAAGAGGCCACGGAAAAATCGATCCTCCGCAACGCTTTCAAGAAGGACGACGCCTGGTTCAACACTGGCGATGTCCTGAAGGAAATCGGGTGCGGCCACCTTCAGTTCGTCGACCGTATGGGCGATACCTTCCGCTGGAAGGGCGAAAACGTCTCAACGACGGAAGTGGAAAACATCATCGACGGCTCGGGGATGGTCGAGGAAGCCATCGTCTACGGCGTCGAGATCCCCGGCACCAACGGCAAGGCCGGCATGGTGACCCTGGTTCCCCACAGCAATGGCCGAGAGTTTGACGTTAATAGGTTGTTCGCCTATCTGCGGGACAATCTGCCGACCTATGCGGTTCCGGTATTCGTACGGGTAACCCACGCCATCGAGAAGACGGGGACGTTCAAGTACCGGAAGGTGGATATCCAGAAGCTCGGCTATTCGCTTCGGGACGGCGAGGAAGTCTACGCCTGGCTGCCCGGGACTGACGGGTATACCTTGCTGACGCGGGAGCTGGTTTCGGAGATTGACTCGGCTTCGGTCCGGTTTTGATGATTGGCCTTTTGTCTGGGCCCTAGCCTTATGGATTAGCGGAGCGGTGAGGATGGCCGGCGCCAAGCGCACATGGATGTGCTCGTAGCGGTTTTTGGGAAGTGCTTCCAACCGGCAACCTCCCAAAGCTTTCAGGCTTCGATAAAACTCAGGAGCCGACTTTAAGCACAACCTTGCCGGTCGCTTTCCGCTCGGTCAAAGCCCCCAGCGCCTTTGCGTAATCCTCAAATTCGTAAACCGCACTGATCTTCGGATCAATCTTGCCTTCGGCATAGAGCTTCATCAGCTCCATCATGTTCTGGGCGCTGGCCTCCGGCTCGCGCTGGGTAAAGCTGCCCCAGAAGACGCCGACCACTGAACAACCCTTCAGAAGAGTCAAATTTGCCGGAATTTTCGGAATGTCGCCGGCGGCGAAGCCGATGATCAGGTGGCGGCCATTCCAGCCCATGGCACGAAGAGCCTGCTCGGTGAAGTCACCGCCGACGGGGTCGTAGATCACGTCCACGCCTTTGCTGTGAGTGAGTTTCTTGACTGCGTCTTTGAGAGGCTCCTCGGCGTAATTGATCAGCTCGTCGGCGCCGGCCTCCTTGGCAACAGCAAGCTTTTCGGCCGAACTCGCCGCCGCAATAACCTTGGCGCCCATCGCCTTTCCGAGCTCAACGGTGGCCAGGCCAACACCGCCGCTGGCACCAAGAACCAGAAGCGTCTCGCCAGGCTGGAGGTTGCCGCGCTGCTTCAGGGCGTAATAGGAGGTGCCGTAAACCATCGTGAAGGCGGCTGCCTTCTCATCAGACATGCCATCAGGAACAGGCAGGAGGTTCTGCTCCGGTACGATCACTTCTTCTGCAAAGGCGCCATAACCGGTGAGCCCTGCAACACGATCGCCCACTTTGAAACGGGTTACCTTGTCGCCAACCTCAATAACCTCACCCGCCATTTCACCGCCCGGGGAAAAAGGCAGACTCGGCTTCAACTGGTATTTGTTTTCAATAATGAGGGTATCCGGGAAATTCAGGCCGGCGGCTTTCACGCGCACTTTCACGCCGCGACCCTTCACCTCAGGACTTGGGACATCTTCGATAACCAGCGTCTCGGCCGGGCCGTATTCCTTGCAGAGGATGGCTTTCATGGACTCTCCGTTTTTGTTTGATCAGGTTCCAGGCGACACTCGCCTGTGATTGTTATCCGTCAAGCTAAACAGAGTCTTATCATGAAGCAAATAAAGTTCTTTTATCTAAACGCATAAACGGCGCTTATTTCGACTGCTATTACTTCAAAGCATGGAACCGCCAACCACCAGAGCCCCGACGAGAACCAGGCCCGCTGCAATCAGCCCCATCTTCATCCCGGAAGACAATACCTGAGGCGTTTCGCCCACTGATTTCCGATCGTGATGGTTAACCATATTCTGATCGTGGCTGGAATTGCGAATTAGCTCGATCATTTTTTCGCACTGATCGGAAGTGAAAGACGCCGGCTCAAAGGATTCGAGCCCCTGCTCGTCCAGAAACTTCCTGACGTCCCGGGACAGCGGCACGTATTTCATCGACCAGTTGCTGAAGGTCCGGCTTCCCAATGGCTCCTCAATCAAAGTCACGATGTTGCGATGGCGATCATCCTTCAAAATCCGGTCGTAGGTGCTTCTCACCGCGTTCTCTTCACCTTCCAGGTACTGAAAAAAACAGTTATTTCCGTAATAAAGGCCGCCAACCAACTGGTCTTTGGCATTGTTCTTACGGGAAGTCATCAGAATCCGTGCAACGTGGGGCTCAACACCCTTTTCCACCGGTTTGGCTTCGAACGTGGCTTCACTGGCATAGGCCAGGCGCATCAAGGACATAGAAACTCCGTACAACGGGATAAAGGTAAGTTGGATACAAGATACGCCCGAAACTGTCGTCATGGATCACAGTTCAGAGGTTTCCGGGAGCCACCAGAGGACTCTTGAAGGTGAAAGGCAAGGTCTTTTCGGCTATCCTGCGCGCTCAGAGTGGCCATGCCTGCCCAACCCTTGGCTCTACCTAGGGATCCATCATGCTAGACATCATCTACATACTTGAAATGATTGGGATCGTTGCTTTTGCGGTTTCCGGCATGATCGTCGCACGTTCCAAAAATATGGATCCTGTGGGCGTATTTACCATCGGATTTATCACGGCCCTGGGTGGCGGAACCCTGCGGGACCTGATCATGGATAATCACCCCCTTTACTGGATCAGGCATGAGGAACAACCCATGCTTATTCTCGCCATGGCCGTTATCTTCAGCTACTGGCAGCGGGCCGAGCGGCTGAGGGAATCACGAATCGTGTTTCCGGACGCCATCGGACTCGGGGTTTTTTCCATTCTTGGCGCCCAACTGGCGCTCGACCTGGGGCACTCGTGGTTTATCGCCTCACTGCTCGGAGTCATGACCGGTACCTTTGGCGGCGCACTGCGGGATACGTTGTGCAACGAAGTGCCCTACATCTTCCGCAAGGACCAGATCTACGCGTCCATTTCCTTTGCCGGATGCTGGCTGTATTTCGTGTGTCAGTGGTTCCTGGATAATGAAGTCCTGCCTCTGACCCTTGGCCTGCTTTTTATCGTGACTATGCGCATGCTGGCCGTAAGGTTTGATATCCGGCTGCAGCGGGATCCACACAGCAACTAGCGCCACCGTCAGTTTGACGAACTGTCAATCATCCCTTGGCCTGAGACGGATGAGCCGGTAATATTGCCGTTTTTTCACGCAATTCACGATTTCCGCTCAGACCAGACTCTCAAACACTAACTTCCAGCATCCTGTGAGGCAGACACCCGTCATGCTTGAACGACTGTTCCAACTGCAGGCCCACGGCACCACTGTTCGTAAAGAAGTGGTTGCGGGCATTACCACCTTCCTGACCATGGCGTACATCATTGTGGTCAACCCGAGCATACTGTCATCCACCGGCATGGATTTCGGGGCTGTGTTCGTTGCTACCTGCCTTGCAGCCGTGATCGGCACTCTGATCATGGGGCTGTGGGCCAACTACCCGATCGCCCTGGCGCCAGGCATGGGGTTGAACGCCTTTTTCTCCTTCACAGTCGTTGGCAGTATGGGCTACAGCTGGCAGGTGGCACTGGGGGCTGTGTTCATCTCCGGCTTCCTGTTCTTCCTGCTCAGTATTTTCAAGGTCCGCGAATGGATCATAAACAGTATCCCCATGTCCCTGCGTTTTGGCATTTCCGCCGGCATCGGCTTTTTCCTGGCCCTGATTGCGCTTAAGAATGCCGGCATTGTAGTGGACCACCCGGCCACGCTCGTGGGCCTGGGCGAGGTAAAGGTTGCAGAGAGCCTGCTGTTCTTTGGCGGCTTCGTGCTGATCTGCGCGTTGTCTTTCCGCCAGGTGACCGGTGCCGTCATGATTGGCATCATCGCGGTTACCGGCGTCGCCATGGCACTGGGGATGGTTGAGTACAAGGGCCTGGTTTCCGCTCCGCCCAGCCTCGCGCCCACGTTCATGCAGCTGGACCTGGCTGGCGCCCTGAACATAGGCATGATCAGCGTGATCTTTGCCTTCCTGTTCGTCGACTTGTTCGATACCTCCGGCACACTCATCGGCGCTGCCCAGCGCGGTGGCCTGCTCGACAAAGACGGCAAGCTGCCGCGCCTGGGCCGCGCCCTGATGTCGGATTCTGTTGCCACTATGTCCGGTGCTGCCCTCGGCACCTCGACCACCACCAGCTACATCGAATCCACCGCGGGCATTTCCGCCGGCGGCCGAACCGGCCTGACGGCTGTGGTTGTTGCCGCACTGTTCCTGGCGTGCCTGCTGCTTTCACCCCTTGCCAGCATTATTCCTGCCTACGCCACCGCTCCGGCACTGCTTTACGTTGCAGTTCTGATGGCCAGCGGCCTCAAATTGATTGACTGGGATGACGTAACCGACGCAGCCCCGGCTGTGGTCACCGCCCTGATGATGCCGCTCACCTTCTCCATCGCGAACGGCATCGCGCTCGGGTTCATCACCTACGCCATCCTGAAGGCACTCAGTGGCCGCTGGGCGGATCTGAACGCCAGCGTTGTTATCATTGCTGTTGTCTTTGTTCTGAAATTCATTTTCCTGGATGCAGCCTGATCCGCATCCATAGCATTAACCGGAACGTTTATGGATTATTTTTCTGAGAGCATCAAAAAGGCTATTCGCACCGTCCCTGACTGGCCAAAGCCCGGCGTGTCCTTTCGTGATATCACCACGGTACTGCAGGACAAAACCGCCTTCCGGAAGCTGATTGATGCCTTCGTACACCGCTATCACGGCCACAAGATTGATGCCGTGGCAGCGGTGGATGCCCGCGGCTTCATCATCGGCTCGGCCCTGGCCTATGAGCTCAACGCGTCCCTGGTACTGGTCCGCAAGAAAGGCAAGCTGCCGTTCGATACGCTGGTTGAAGACTACGAGCTTGAATACGGCACTGCCTCCGTTGAGCTGCACAAGGATGCCTTCAAGCCGGGCGATAAAGTGGTCCTGGTGGACGACCTGATTGCCACCGGTGGCACTATGCTGGCGGCTACCCGCCTGATCCGCAGGATCGGAGCGGAGATTGTGGAAGTGGCAGCCATGATCGACCTTCCGGATCTCGGTGGCTCGCGCAAGCTGCAGGACGAAGGTCTTCAGGTTTATACTGTCTGCTCGTTTGAAGGGGAATAGCCAACAGCAAACAGGAGGCGACCATGCCGGATTACCAACACCACTGGAAAGACGGCACCCCGGTTCATCTTCCGCTCGGGAAAATCGTCTGCATTGGTCGCAATTACGCAGAGCATGCCCGGGAACTTAACAACCCGGTGCCGGATGAACCTCTACTGTTCATCAAGCCCGCAACCTCGGCCGTGCATATCACCCGCCCCCTGGATTTCCCGAGAAACCAGGGCGAGGTTCACTTCGAGACAGAACTGGCGGTTCTGATCGGCCGCCCCCTGACCCGGGCTTCAGCCAGCGAGGCCGAATCCGCCATACTCGGCTACGGCCTTGCACTGGACCTGACCCTGCGGGAGCTGCAAAGCAAGCTCAAGGATAAAGGCCAGCCCTGGGAACGGGCCAAGGGCTTCGATGGCGCGTGCCCGCTGTCGCCATTTGTCTCAGCTGAGAAGTTTTCCGGTGCGCCCATCCACTTCACACTGGACATCGATGGTAACCGCCAGCAAACCGGCGATACCGGCGATATGCTCAACCCCATTGTGCCCCTGATCGTCCACATCAGCAGCCAGTTCACATTGCTGCCGGGCGATGTGGTGCTGACGGGCACGCCCAAAGGCGTTGGCCCACTGATTTCTCGCCAGACCCTGTCGCTTGAACTGGAAGACCTGCTGTTCGTGGAGACCAAAGTGGTTTAACGTGCAGGGCCGGCTAAACCCAAATCCGGTCAAAGGCGTACATCTGTTTATGGCAAAGAAACCGGTAACCTCCCGACGTGGTCGCTTCTTCAAACTCGCTGGCATGACGGCCTCTGTGGCAGGTCAGTACGCCGGTCAGCGCGCGCGTCGACTATTCCGCTCAGAAAATGACGAGGGCGCCCAGAGCGAAAGCTATACCCGCATGGCCGACCAGATTGCCGATACCCTCGGCGAACTGAAAGGGGCGGTCATGAAGGTTGGGCAGATCGCTTCCCAGACCCAGGATTTCCTGCCCAAGGAATTCTCGGACGCGCTGGAGAAACTCCAAAAAGAAGCGCCGCCCATGCCGTTCGAGGTCATTGTGGGGCAGATCGAATCGGAACTGGGCAAACCGGTCTCCGAGCTTTTTGAGTACCTGCAGGAGACGCCCTACGCAGCGGCCTCCATCGGCCAGGTGCATCGCGCCCGGCTTCACGATGGCACAGATGTTATTGTGAAAATTCAGTACCCTGGCGTTGACGAATCCTGCGATTCGGATCTCAAGCAGTTGCGCATGGCTCTGAGACTGGGCGGCCTGCTGAAAATGCCCAGGGAATCCGTCGACCGGCTGTTCGCTGAAATTCGGGAGAGGCTCAAGGAAGAACTCGATTATGAGAACGAAGCCAGAAACATCGAGCTATTCCGGGAGTTCCACAAGGATCAGCCCTGGGTTCTCATCCCTGAAGTAGCGAGTAGCCATTCAACCCGCCGGGTTCTGACCATGGAGCTGGTTGAGGGCGATCACGTCAGCAAGGTCACGAAAGCGCAGTACGACCAGGATACAATTAACCTGATCGGCCACCGGATCTTCACCCTGATGGCGGACCAGCTTTTTCGATTCCAGTGCATCCATGGTGACCCCCATGCCGGCAACTTCGCCTATCGGCCGGATGGTTCCATTATCATGTACGACTTCGGCTGCGTGAAAAAACTCAAACCGGAGATCATCGAAGCCTACCGGAATGCCCTGGTTTCAGCACTGGAGGAGGATTACGAAGCGCTGGATCGGCACCTGATCGACCTGGGCGCAAGGGTCGGCAGCCAGCCTGCCGTGGATGAAGCCTACTACGCCATGTGGCGGGATATTCTGGTGGTACCCTTCGAACAGCGTGATGTGCCCTACGACTTTGCCGAGGCCGACATCCACAAACGCGTGGCAGAGAAAACCAGCACCGTTTTCAAATACCTGGATTACTTCAAGCCACCGGTGGAAAGCATCTTTATAGACCGGATGATTGCCGGACACTACTGGATGCTGAAGCGGTTGGGCGTTCAGGCGGCGTTTCGGGAAGAGCTGGAAAGTTACCTTCAGATTTCTGAGCGCGCTGGCGCCGAGAGTTAGCGGAGACTACTCACCCACTCGGCCATCCCCTCACTGGCGCCCTTACGTATGATCCGAGCCCGGGATACCGAAGCGGGGGCGCCCGGATCAATTACCGTAATGGGTACGTCCCTGTCCACTTCGTACACCAGCCCGGCCGCCGGGTATACCTGCAGAGACGTTCCCACGATCAGCAGATGATCGGCCGTACGGACAACTTCGGCGGCCTTCTCCAGCATGGGCACTTCCTCGCCAAACCAGACAATGTGGGGGCGAAGCTGGGCGCCGCGGTCGCAGGTGTCACCCGGATTGATATCGCGGTAACCAATCTCGTAAACGAGCTCTGGATACTTTGAACTACGTGCCTTGGTAAGCTCCCCGTGGAGATGAATCACGTTGCTGGCTCCACCTCGTTCATGCAGATCGTCCACGTTCTGGGTGACAACCGTCACCCGGTAGCGCTGCTCGAGTTGCGCCAGCAGGCAGTGAGCCTGGTTGGGCTGGGCAGATGCCAGCTGGCGCCTGCGGTCGTTGTAGAACCGCAACACCAGCTCCTGATTCCGGGCAAATGCCTCGGGCGTGGCCACATCGTAAACACTGTGCTGCTCCCACAACCCGCCATTGTCACGGAAAGTGGAGAGGCCGCTCTCGGCGCTGATACCAGCGCCTGTCAGTACAACGATGTGGTCCTGCATCAGTCGAAAATCTTGCCGGGGTTCATGATTCCGTTGGGATCGAATACCTGCTTGATCCCTCTCAGGTAGGCGATTTCCGCCTCGCTGCGCGTGTACTTCAGATAAGGCTTCTTGGTCATGCCCACGCCGTGCTCTGCCGAGACACTGCCCTGATAGCGCTCGACTATTTCGAACACCCATTTGTTGACCTGCTGGCACTTCTCGAAGAAATCCTCGTTGGCCATATCTTCCGGCTTGAGGATGTTGAGGTGCAGGTTGCCATCACCGATATGGCCGAACCAGATAATCTCGAAGTCCGGATAATGCTCGGTGACAACCGCGTCGATTTCCTGCAGAAAGCCCGGCACCTTGGACACGACCACGGAAATGTCATTCTTGTAGGGCGTGCGGGGCGCGATGGATTCGGAAATGCGCTCGCGCAGTTGCCACAGGTTCTGGGCCTGAGTTTCGCTCTGGCTAATCACGCCATCCAGCACCCAACCGTTCTCCACGCATTGCTCAAAGAGGGCCATGGCATCGTCCATCACCTGATCGGAGACAGCTTCGAACTCCAGCAGCGCGTAGTACGGCGCCTCGGTTTCAAACGGCGCCTGCACCTGGCCATGGGCCAGCACATGCCCCATGGCCTGATGGGAGAAGAACTCATAGGCGGTGAGGTCGATCTTTTTCTGGAAGGTCTGCAGTACGTCCATGGTGTTGGTCAGGTCGTTCAGACCCAAAACCAGTACCGTCAGGTTATCCGGCTTACGGGACAGCTTCATGGTAGCTTCCGTGATAAAGCCCAACGTGCCCTCCGCGCCGATAAACAGATGGCGCAAATCATAACCGGTGTTGTTTTTCTCCAGATCTTTGTTCAGATCCAGGATATCGCCCTTACCGGTCACGACCTTGAGACCAGCAACCCAGTCCCGGCTCATGCCGTAGCGAATTACCTTGATACCGCCAGCGTTGGTAGACAGATTACCCCCGAGCTGGCTGGAACCGGCGGAGGCAAAATCTACCGGGTAATAGAGACCGTTCTCCTCGGCTGCATTTTGCAACTGTTCCGTCACAACGCCAGCCTGGCAACGAACCGTGCGGTCACTGGCGTTGAAATCCAGGATCTGGTTCATGTTGTCAAACGCCACAACCACTTCCCCGTTGGCAGCCACCGCACCGGCGCTCAGACCTGTGCGACCGCCAGAGGGCACCAGCGCCACCTGATTCTCGTTGGCGAACCTTACCAGCGCCTGAACCTGCTCCGTGGTCTTGGGTAACGCGATCGCCAGGGGCTTGGGTGGGTAGATCTTGGTCCAGTCCTTGCCATAAGTGTCCAGATCCGCCGGGTCGGTCAGCACCTTGCCGGGCGCATCGCCGGTGGCCATCAGGTCTTTGAGAGAAGCAATGATCTGTTCAGAATTCATGGATTTTTCGGTCTCGTCAGGTTTGGGCCGGAGCTTCCTGCAACAGGAATCACAGACAGTTGATTCAGGCAAACCGGCGCGCTGTGAAAATCTTTGTTTATGGTATCATACCGCCCCTGTTCTGTGAGCCAGCCCCGACGATCACTGGCCACGGGTCATTTCACGTGACGAAAGGTTCGGAAGCAAGCCCATGTCAAATACGTCTCTTGAGAAGAGCAAAATCCGTATCCTGCTGCTGGAAGGCGTGCATCAATCTGCCATTGATACCCTGAACGCTGCGGGCTATACCAACATCGAGTATCTGTCTCACTCGCTGGCCGAGGAAGAGCTGATCGAGAAGATTGCCGATGCGCACTTCGTCGGCATCCGTTCCCGCACCCAGTTGACCGAGAAAGTATTTGAAGCCGCCAAGAAACTGGTGGCCGTGGGCTGTTTCTGTATTGGCACCAACCAGGTGGATCTGCAGGCAGCCACCCGGCGCGGCATTGCCGTCTTCAACGCTCCCTTCTCCAACACCCGGAGCGTCGCGGAACTGGTTCTTGCCCAGGCCATCCTGCTCCTGCGCGGTGTCCCGGAGAAAAACGCCAAGGCCCATCGCGGCGAATGGCTGAAGTCCGCCAAAGACAGCTACGAAATCCGTGGCAAGAAACTTGGCATCATCGGTTACGGCAACATCGGCACCCAGTTCAGCGTCCTGGCCGAGGGTCTGGGCATGGATGTGTATTTCTACGATGTGGTCTCCAAGCTGTCGATCGGCAACGCCACCCAGGTGGGTACTCTTCAGGAGCTGCTTAACATTGCCGATGTGGTCAGCCTGCACGTGCCGGAAACACCGGCGACCAAGTACATGTTCAAGGCTGAGCAGTTCGCCCAGATGAAACCCGGCAGCATTCTGATGAATGCCTCGCGCGGCACCGTGGTAGACATTGACGCCCTCGCCGAGGCTTTGGCGAGCGGTAAGCTGCTGGGTGCAGCCATTGACGTTTTCCCGGTTGAACCCAAGTCCAACGACGAGGAGTTTGTGTCTCCTTTGCGGGAATTCGACAACGTGATCCTGACCCCGCACGTGGGCGGCTCCACCATCGAAGCCCAGGAAAACATCGGCCGGGAAGTCGCGGAAAAGCTGGCCATGTACAGCGACAACGGCACTTCAGTCTCTTCTGTGAACTTCCCGGAAGTGGCATTGCCGTCACACCCCAACCAGCACCGTCTGCTACATATCCACGAAAACGTGCCTGGCGTGATGTCAGAGATCAACCAAGTGTTCTCCGAGAATGGCATCAACGTTTGTGGCCAGTACCTGCAGACCAAGGAAGACATCGGCTACGTGGTGGTGGATGTCGACAAGGCCTACGGCGAGCTGGCACTTGAGAAACTGCTCAAAGTGAAAGGAACGATTCGCTGCCGCGTCCTGTTCTGATTCACGGGCTGGAACAAAAAAACCGGAGCATTTGCTCCGGTTTTTTTATGACTGCGAATGCCTCGCTTACTGCATGGGCACCAGCGTCAGCTCGACTCGACGGTTCTGCTCGCGGCCGGCCGAGGTATCGTTGGACGCCACCGGATAACGCTCACCGTAGCCAACAGCGCGGGTACGCTTGGGCTCAATTCCCTGGTTCAGCAGAAAGTCACGAACAGAGGAAGCGCGACGCTCACTGAGCAGCTGGTTGTAGCTGTCTGAGCCGGAGCTGTCGGTATGACCCTCGATCTGGATAATGGTCTTGTCATACTCCTTCAGAACCAGAGCCACAGATTCCAGTGTTCCGCTGAATGACGGCTTGATGCTCGATTCATTCAGGTCAAAGGTGATATTGCCTGGCATCACCAGCTCAATCTCATCGCCATTACGAACCACGCGGACACCGGTGCCTTCCAGCTTGCGACGCAGTTCGGCTTCCTGCTTGTCCATGTAATAACCAATGCCGCCGCCAATGGCCGCACCACTGGCCGCGCCAATCAGTGCGCCTTTACCACGATCACTCTTGCTGGAGGTTGCCGCACCAACGGCAGCGCCACCAATGGCGCCAATGATACTGCCTTTGGTCGCACTGGAGGTTTTCTCCTCGCCGGTGTATGGGTCATAGGTCATACAACCGCCGAGACCAAGAGTGGCCACTGCAAACGCAAGTATTGTCTTTTTCACTACTATCTCCTGTGCTTGATATTCCTGACAGAGACCTCTAGCGGGTCTGTGATGTCGAGGTCGTGAATGAATCAATGATGGTATTGAATACGGTTGCCTGCAAATCCTGAGCTTCGTTCACAAGATGATGACGTCCGTCAGGGATTTTCAGTTCCTCCACAGAGGAAAATTTATTCCGGATAATGCGCAAATTGTGTTGCCAATCGACTGTCAGATCCTTCTCACCTTGCACTACGGTCACGGGAAAGTCGACAGGCCTGGCTGATTCGATATGGGGCACCCATTTCCGCAGCGCGCTTACCCAATCCACATGCACCGCACGTGCCTGGAGCGGATCGTGTTCCCGCAGAAATTGCAGAAAGCGAGTGTTACCGCTGTTTTCCGCAAACACCCGGCGCCATCGGGAAATAAAGGGTTTCGCCATGCTATGGAGCACCTTTGCCCCCAACCAGCCCGCGGGTCTTACCAGGGGTGCCAGAAGCACTACTTTCCGGAAGTCGGAGGTCTGCTGGTTGTGCTGATTGGACAACAGGTAGTCGATCAGGATCGCACCACCGGTACTCTGACCGACCGCAAACCAGGGCTGACGCACCTTTTCTCTGACCTGAGCCATCACGTCTGCCAGAACCCCCTGGTACTCCAGAAAACTGCCAATGGCCGCCGGTGTGCCGCTGGAAAGACCATGCCCCGGCTGATCGTAAGCCAGCACATCAAAACCAGCCCCCAGACAGCGATCAATTAACTGGCTATACAATCCGACATGATCGAAGTAGCCGTGCAGAATGAACACGGTACCTCGCTCAGCTGCCTGCTCCGGCAACCGGAAATAGTGCACCATAACCTCGTGATCACACGCTTTGACGTAACCCTGATGATAAGCAACGTCCGGATGTTCCACCCAGAGATCCAGCCCGTAAAAGCGGCAATAGGCCACCATTTCATTACTGAGATCCCGCGAGCCGGCCGGGTCGAACGGTTCGAGTCTGTCGAGGAGCGAGTGCCTGTCCCAGTTCGGTATTTCTATGGTATCTGTTTTCCAGTACACGTAGAGTTAAACGCCTGTCATGAATGAGTTATAAGTTTTGGGCTTTCAATCCTAACCCATAGCGGGCCTAACCCATAGCAGGGGAAAGACGGAGATGTTGCAGTACCTTCTGGAAAGTACATTGCGCCAGACCATGAAACGACTTGTCAGGCCGTTCCTCAATCCGGCGGTACCGGTTCCACTTCAGCGACGCATTGTCCGCCAGGCTTACCGGAGTTCGATGCCGCCTCGGGGGGCTAGGTTCGAGAACACCACGGTGGGCGGCATTCCCGCCACAAGGACCGGCTTCGGCAACAATCCCCACGGCGCTGTCCTCTATCTGCACGGCGGTGGCTATATCATCGGTTCCTCCAGCACCCACCGGGGCATAACCGGGCACCTGGCCAAAGCCAGCGGCTGCACCATCGTTACGCCCGATTACCGGCTGGCGCCCGAATTCCCGTTTCCCGCCGCTCTGGATGACGCCGAAGCCTGCTGGAACGGACTGCTGGAAGAGGGCTTCAAACCAGAGCAGATTGCTGTCGCCGGCGATTCCGCCGGAGGGGGCCTCGCCGTTACCCTTGCCATGCGGCTACGCGACAAGAATCACCCGCTTCCGGCATCGCTCACGGTGTTCTCACCCTGGGTAGACCTTACTCAGGAGCAGCTCTACGCGCCGGAATGTGAACCGGTACTCCAGGCCACCTGGACCAGCAAAGCCGCCAAGCTCTATGCAGGCCAGGAGTCTCTGACCAATCCGCTGATCTCACCGCTATTCGGGGATCTGAGCGGCCTGCCACCCTTGCTGATCCAGGTGGGCAGCCAGGAAATTCTGCTCAATGATGCCGAACGGCTGGCCGAGGCTGCAAACCGGCATGATGTGGAAACCCGGCTCGAGATTTTTAACAGCCTTTGGCACGTTTTTCAGGTGCATAGCGGTCAACTGGACCGGGCAACCGCCGCAATGGAAACCGCCGGCGAACACATCAAACGTCATCTGGCAGGCTGAGCTCGCCCCGGGCAAGGGCTTCTTTTCTGGGCCGGGCCCACTGTTTAATGTGCCACTCCAGCCGTGAAGCCCGGCTTCTATCCCCAGCCTCTGCGCTGAACACAAGCTCCAGTGGCCCCTTGCCCCTCAGACTGCGCGCCCCCCTGGGAGCACCCGACTGATGTTCGTTGAAACGCCTTTCAACGTCAGTGGTTATTCCGGTGTAGAGCGCCCCCTTGGCGGTTCGCACCATGTAGACAAACCAGCTAGCTGCCAAGATTCAGGGCCTCTTCCCGATCCTTCACTTTTTTCTGCTGGATCCAGAGCCCCATCATGATCAGAACCAGCCCGATGTAGGTGGAGGGCAGGATATGCTCGCCCAGAATGAAGTAAATAAACACCAGTGAAAGGAACGGCGAGATGAAAATCAGGTTGCTGACCTTCGAGGTGTTCTCCGCTTTCTTCATGGCGTAGGACCAGAGCACAAACGCAATGCCCATTTCAAACACCCCAACATACACCGCAGCGGCGAGCGACGTGCCGGTGGCAAAGTTCAGGCCCTCCGTCCACCAGCAAATCAGCAGAATTACCGGCAGCCCACACAGAAAATTCAGAAACAGGCCAACCACAGGATCACGGGTATCCCGGGTGGCAATAATCCAGTAGGACGCCCAGACAACGGTGCTGCCAAGGGCCAGAGACACCCCGAGCGGATCCTCGAAACTCAGGGACGTCACGGCGCCGCGTGTGGCAATCACCACCACCCCGGCATAGCAGATCAGCCCGGCTACAATATCCAGTTTACGCAGCCGATGCCCCAGAAACGGTACCGACATGTAGGCCAGCACCAGGGCCCAGGTGTAGTTCAGCGGTTGCGCTTCCTGGGCCGGCAGCCTGTCAAAAGCGCCAAATAACAAGAAATAATACAGACAGGGATTGATCAGCCCCATGCCAAAGGACTGTGCGTACTGTTTGCGACTGAGTGAAAACACCAGATGCCAGCGGCCCTGAAGCATCAGAATAATGGCCATCACAACCACCGACGCGCTGCAGGCAATCAGCAGCATCTGAACGGGAGCCAACTCCCTGAGGGAGAGTTTGAACGCGGTTGCCACAGTGGACCACAACAGCACCGTGCCAAGGCCGTATAGCATCGCCTGCTTCTGGTTCGTCATTCACGGCCTCCTGCCAGCCACGGGAACTTCATCGATTCTCTCCTTTAACCACTGGATCTTTTGGCCGACAGTGTAATCCAATAGAGCCCTGTTACCCACGGCAGCACCGCATTCTTGTGTTACCTTGTATACCAATATCAAACAAGGATTGAGAAAACTGGAGTCCCCGTTATGCCCACCACCCGTTTCAGGTTCTGGCCATTGAGCCTCGCATTGGCCATTGCACTGACCGGTTGCTCAGACAACCAGAATGACCGTGGGAACGAGACCTCAGAGGCACCGGAACCGCCTGAATACCCTGTTACATGGCGCTTCGCGCTGGAAGAAATCGAGGGCAGCGTTCAACACGCCTATGCCGAAGCACTGAAAGAGCGCATAGAAGAGCGCTCCGATGGCAAGATCGAAGTTGATATCTTTCCCTATGGCTCGCTGGGAACCTCGGCTCAGCTTACTGAATTGGTCCAGAATGGTTCGGTCAGCCTTGCCTTTGCCTCCCCCGGGCATCTTGCCAACACCATTCCGGAAGTCGGCGTTTTCACCATGCACTATATTCTGCCGGACGACGCTGAAGTCACCCGACAGGTTCTCGCGAGCCCGGAACTGCTCGATCTGTTTGAACAGCCGTACGCCCGGCAGAGCATGAAGCTGCTGGGCTTTGTGCCCGAAGGCTGGATGGCGTGGACCGCCAACAAAGCGCTTCGCACACCGGAAGACTTCGATGGGCAACGGATCCGCACCATGACATCCGATATGGCCGAAGAGGCCTTTCGAGCCTATGGTGCCGAACCAAGCCAGATCCCCTATTCTCAGGTCTATAGCGACCTTCAGCTCCGCAAGATCGATGGCCAGAGCAATCCGGTTTTCGCCATCGAGGAAATGGATTTCTACGAAGTCCAGAGCACTATGACGCTCGCCCGACCGGCCCAATTCGTTGCGTCCGTGGTTTCGAATCTTGACTGGTACGACGCGTTGCCGGAAAACCAGCAACAATGGCTCGATAATGGACTCAACGATGTTGCTCAGATTGCCTGGGAGACCCAGGCAGAGCTTAATCAGACCCGGCTGGAAAAAATGCTGGAGGAAGGACAACTGAAAGTCGTCCGCCTCACCGATGCAGAACGCGAGGCGTTCCGCCAAGCAAGCATGCCGGTGCGTGACATCTATCTGGAACACACCGGCGAGAGTGGGCAGCGTATTTTTGAGCGGTTACGCCAGTTGATTAAAGACACCGAAACCGGAAATCAGAGTTCAGCGGGTTCCGGCGACGGGGGCTGAGACAAAACTGACGCCTTCGGAGGCAAGCGCACTTGCTCCCTTTGCCGTCAGCTCGGAAATGAAGCGAAATTGATCCTTCAACTCGACCGGATAGGCCTTTAGCCGGTAACACATACCCCACGGCTTGTTGGAGACCACCACAACGACAGGACGAAACGTCCGGGTCAGAGGGCATGTGTAAGCCACATCCCGGAGAACGCTCATAACCCGGCTGACATCGTGATGGGGCTCAAGATTGAACTCCGCCACACACATCAGGTTGTCAGTACCGTCGTTGGCATTGGCAATCAGCGAAGCCCAGAGTTTGCTGTGGGGTATTACCACCACGGTGTCATCGGGCGTGACCAGCTCGGCAGCCCTGGTGCCAATCGAGCGTACCTCCCCGTATTGGCCGTCCACTTCGATCCAGTCCCCCGGGCGATAAGGCATTTCGTAGAGGGTTACAATGCCGGCAATCAGGCTGTTCGCGTAATCCTTGAAAGCAAACCCCAGGGCCAGTCCCAGCGCTCCGAAAATGGCGACCATGTTTTCAAACGAAGGCTCCACCAGTATCGGGACCACAATGATGATGGTCAGAACAATAATGACCAGCCGCAACAAAGGCACCGACGCCAGGATATAAAACCGGGGTTTGCCCCCGAGTTTACCTGCGATTCGCGGGAACAGCTTCTGGATGGCGATGGTCAGGCCCGTTGCCAGCAGCACAACCATTAATGATTCCAGCAAGGCTTGGGAAGTAATCGCTGAGAACGCCTCTCGAATGCCGAGATCACCCATGGCTCATCTCCTAAAATGTGTCGACCGGGAAGCCCCAGCTCTGCAAGTGCCGACGGATCGAAGGGTATCCATGTGCAGTAACCCTCCAGCAAGCATCAGATGCCTCATACTCAATGAGCTCTGATCGCGCCAGCCGCGCCAGAACAAATCCCATCTCATACTCCGCGACGCCGGTTACCAGCTGCAAATCAGAACTGTCCAGGCCATCGTGCAGAAGCAAGGCATGCAAAAGCAGGCCAATGTTATCGCCCTGGCTCTGGGGTACCGTCGGAAGCCCTAATTTATCAAAAGGGACAACCCAAACCTTGGCGACTGCGCCATTTTCACCGGAAACCTCGCCAGACTCTTTGGTGTCTGCATCTTCTTCGGGTCTGGCTCTGAGTGCGCGCCGCCAGATCGACAGCGCAACGCCCGGATTTCCCCTCGCAACGGAGGCGAGATCCCGGAGAAAGCCGCTATGTTTGCGTTTTTGCCCATCACTCTCATCCGCCATCGGCAAAACCCATAAACCATCGTCTGCCATTCGGGCAGTGATTGACTGATTGCTATCACCGGCAGCAAGGGATTCGAACCATTCACCAAGATCCACTGCCGCCATCGGCGACGGTGTCATCGGCGAAAAGTGCGCATCCTTGAAGTAAGAGGACCAGAATTGCCAGCACCAGCTCGAGCAACCAATAACGCCAGGAGCAAGACCTCCGGCGGCAACCCGACGGAGTAATTCCCGAACCAGAGCCAGGCCGGAAAGATGGCGCAACCAGAAATCAGCCAGTTCGGAAACCACCCACGGCCTGGAAAGATCCTGCTTGTCCCACCACTCCCGGGCCCCGCGGTCATCGAGAAGCAGGTTCTTGGGAGGCAGGATCAGCGACCACCGGTCTGCCTCGCCTTCTCGCTGCGGTTCACGTTCGGGAAAACACTCCAGGGCAGAACGAATACCCGAGAACGGTGGAGCCACCAGTAAACTAACTCTCTTGCCGGAGTCGTGGCTGGGCTCTGTCTCTTCAAGGGCTCTTGAGAGGGTATCCGCGAGCGCGCGGAGGTCGGGTCGAGGTGCAAAGGATTCAAGCTTGGCTGTTGACAGTTCAGGAAGGTTATCGAGGCTTTCAAACACCTCCTTTTCTGCCACTACACCCGCACGAATCTGAGCGAGGGCATGGCGCAAGGCATCTTTCAGCGAACGTCTTACGGATGTTTCAGGCACTTTCCATTGCTCAACAGGGATCAGACCTCCCGGCATACACGTGGGTTCTGCCTCGTTTGCTGGCTTATCCTTCAACCTCATCGCTCCATTGCGTGCTGTCGCTCCAACTACTCCGGAACCAGCCAACCAATATCATGTGACAGATTCAAGACATCCGGCCCGGCAACGTCGTTCATCATTGCGGATAACCGGGAATCAAAGCCCCAGGGCGGATTAACCACCAGCATGCCTGATCCGATCATACCTCGCTCTGGCGGATTTTCCAGATGCACCTCACTGCACAGTATCTTGCGTACTTCAGAATCCCTGACCGCGTCTTTCAACTGCTCCTGAAGGCCACTGGTGAGTATGGGATACCAGACAAGATAAACCCCATGACGGCACTTTTGCCATGCTTTTCCCACGGTTTCGGCGACCTCTACGTAATCAGATTTGATCTCGTAAGAGGGATCAATGAGTGTTAGCAAACGCGGCTGTTTCGGTGGTAGCTGACTGAGCAGCCCCCCCAGGCCATCCTGCCTGACCACGCGAATGGGAGCCTCGGAAGCCCAGCCGGCCAGCTGCTCGCTTTCGGAGGGGTGGAGCTCGAAAAGCGTCAGTGCATCCCCGCCCCGCAGGAAACGCTGGAACCACGCCGGAGACCCCGGGTAAACGGAGAGTTCGCCACTTCCAGCATTGAATCCTGTTAGCACATCCAGAAACGGCTTCCAATCCTCGGAGCGAAGCCGATCTTTGGCACTCCAGAGTTTCTGAACGCCGTCATCGGCTTCTCCGGTTTTTCTGGCCCGTTCACTGCGCAAATCGTAAATGGCGCTTCCGGCATGGGTATCGAAACAGGCGATGCCGGAGTTCTTCGCCTGCATCATGGACAGAACCAATGCCAATGCTCCGTGTTTCTGAACGTCGGCGAAGTTGCCGGCGTGGAAGGCGTGCAGATAACTCAGCATACAGAACAACTCCTTGGTAACCGCGTTATTAGGCCCGATCACCATCGCTTAGGGCAATAGGCCATGGAGACACAAACCTTTTTATGCTGGTCGCTTCATCTGGTCTGATTGCCCGCAACAGCCGTACTCCGGACTCAAGGATACGGGGCCACACTGGTATCCTTTCGAATCATTTTCCGGAGGACAGCGGTTTGCCCGAAAGCAGAAAGGACACCATCGACCAGCTTTACAGTCTGATTGCCAACGAAGAGGACGCGCGGGTCTGTAAAGACATTCCGGAGGAAGCCTGTCGCGAGGTACCCCGTAATTTCTTCCTGATTCTCGCCAGCAACGTCCTGACTAAACTGGGCGACCTGCTGATCAGCCCCAAAACCGTATTGGCCTGGTTAATGAGTGCCATCGGTGCACCCGCCCTGGTGGCCTGGCTGGTGCCGATCCGGGAATCCGGTTCGCTCGTCCCACAGATGGTCATTGCGGCCTGGGTCCGCCGCAAACCTGTTCGCAAGTGGTTCTGGACTCTTGGAAGCTTCGGACAGGCCGCCAGTGTTGTGGCCATGGCGGCCAGCATCTGGTTTTTTGAGGGTTATGCCGCAGGCTCCGGGATCATCGCCGCCCTCATTGTGTTTTCCCTGGCCCGCGGGTTCTGCTCCGTGTCCATGAAAGATGTTCAGGGCAAATGCATTCCGAAAACCCGCCGGGGAAGACTTGGCGGGCTGGCGTCCACCATTGGAGGCACGGCCACGGTTGTGTTGACCGCCCTGCTGTTCTGGGAACGCGGCGACCCGACGATAGCCTTTTATACAGTGCTCCTGCTTCTGGCCGGTGTACTCTGGGTGATTGCCGGTTTTCTGTTTGCCGGAGTGGAAGAGTTTGACGGAGAAACCGGTGGTGGAGGGAACGCCATAAACGAGGCGTTTCAGAGCCTTTCTCTGCTCCGCGATGATGTTCCCTTCCGACATTTCGTGATCACCCGGGCCCTGCTTCTCTGCTCGGCACTGGCGTCGCCCTATTTTGTGGTTCTTGCGCAGCAGGAGTCTGATATCGGTTGGATGCTGGGCGTTTTCCTGCTGGCCAGCAGTCTCGCAAGCTCCCTTAGCGCCAGCTTCTGGGGATGGGCCGCGGACACATCCAGCCGGAGAGTCATGATCCGTGGTGCTGCGATGGCCAGCGGCACCTGCCTGATCGTCGGCATTACCGCCGCTGTCGTTGGTAAAGATATCGGCAGTGTGTGGTTCTATCCGATCGCCTTTTTCGTGCTGAGTATCGCCCACGCGGGTGTCAGGCTGGGGCGTAAAACCTATCTGGTGGATATGGCAGGGGGTAACAAACGCACCGATTACACGGCGGTGAGCAACACGGTTATCGGTGTTCTTTTACTCGTCACCGGTGGCCTCACCGCCCTCATATCAATGATCTCGGCAGTGGCGGTCATCATTGTTCTGGGCCTCATGGGACTGGCGGGCATGCTCAGTGCCATGCGGCTGAAGGAAGTCACCGAAGACTGAAATGAAAAGAGCCGCTTTGGTTGCGGCTCTTTTCATTCTTACCAGCATCTGTATCAGGGCACTGAGACGTCCGTTTTGCTCGCACAAACCGCCTGCACATTAACTTCATTGAGCAAAGACAGTAACGATGGCGCAAACTCAATTTCAACGGAATCAAAGCGCTGCTCTGTCTGGAAAACCAGGAAGCTTGTGTCTGCTCCTCCCAGTAGACCGGACGCACCAAGCAGATCGAGATCCAGCACACCAGCACCAGTGCTCTCTTCCTGAACTTCCCCGTTAAGCCTGGTTCTCACGATCAAATCGCCACCCAACAAGTCAGCCTGCAAAGCCTGAGCACTTTCGCTAAAGGCCACACCAAGAGCATTTGCACCAGAGTAGGCAAAACCTGTGGTCGTCGCGACTCTCAAAGTCACCGTCGAGAGCCCCAACAGGTCGGTGTTCTGCATCGTCGCTACATTGGAGAGATCACTGTCTACCACGTTGCCCGGAGACTGGACGTCGCAAAGCAGCCCCAGGCCGAGCAGGCAACCGGACAGATCTTTTGACGCCTCGGCTGACAGGTCTGAGTCGGTGGCGAGTATGGGTGTAAACTGCTCACCGTTAATTCCGCAGGCATACTCTGCATCGTTTACAAGATCGCAGGCATCTCCGATGCCGTCACCATCGGTATCGGACTGATCGGAGTTGGAGACTCTCGGACAATTGTCTAGAGACTGACCGATTGCGTCTTCGTTATTGATACCGTCACCATCTACATCAGAATCACAGACGTCGCCGCTACCGTCCCCGTCAAGATCCTCCTGCCCGGGATTCGCTATGGCAGGACAGTTATCGGCGCCGTCCGGAATACCATCGCTGTCGCCATCATTTTCACAGGCGTCGCCAACGCCATCACCATCAGCATCATCCTGACTGACGTTTGCTACCAGAGGACAGTTATCGCCTCCGTCAGCGGTATTTATAACAGTGAACTTCCCGTCGCCCTCGTCGGCTTTATCAGCAACTGTATCGCCATCGGCATCCGTGTCGCAGGCGTCTCCGCTAGCGTCTGAATCAAGATCAGATTGACCATCGTTCGGCACCAAAGGGCAATTGTCTCCTCCGCTGGAAGCTGCCAATGCGGAGAAACTCCCGTCTCCATTATCTACCTTGTCGTCAACGCCGTCGCCGTCAGCATCGGTGTCACAAACGTCGCCAAACAGATCTGAATCCCGGTTCGCCTGATCGCTATTAGCAATATCGGGACAATTATCCGCGCTATTCAGGATGCCATCGCTGTCCAGATCATTTGACGTGCCTACGTCAGTATCGCAAGCGTCATCGATCCCGTCAGCGTCGGCATCTACGCCGGTATTGGCAACATTAGGGCAGGAATCCTGATTGTCGGGAACGCCATCCTGATCTGCATCAAATACCGTCGTGCCACCATCGGAGCCGGAATCATCAGCTAACTCTGCTGGGCTGCTGTCGGACCGGCATCCCGTTAAGCCGAAGACAAGAGCAACCAGAACTACCAAGGACCATCGCATTGTTATTGAAGTCATTTTTTTCATCCCACGCTCACTCGGAAATCACGTTGAACTCGACACGACGATTGCGCTCTCGCCCTTCGTCGGTTCCATTACTCCGGATTGGTTTGGCTTCGCCATATCCCTCGGCTTCCAATCGTTCCGGAGCTACTCCCAGATCGATCAGGTAGTTGCGAACAGAGTCAGCCCGTTCCTGGGAAAGCTTGAGGTTATAGCTCTCCGCCCCAACGCTGTCTGTGTGCCCCGCAAGTTCAACCCGAAGATCAGGCTGTCCCTTCAGGGCATCCGCGGTCTTAACCAGGATGTCCTTTGCATTGGCCGTCAGGCGAGCAGAATTAAACTCGAACGAAACTCCCAGCAAAACAACGCTCTGCTCCTGGTCAGTCGCCACACAGCCAACCGAGTTCACCTGTAGCCCTTTGAGCGTGTTAGGGCATTGATCAACGCCATCAACCACCCCGTCCGCATCTGAATCAGCCATGCCGACAAGCTTCTCTTTCTCCACAACCACTGGTTTCTCGATGTACTGGATCTTTTCGACAACGTGGCGCTGTGTAGCCCCCAGAGGGAGGGTTATTCCGGCTGAAAGGTGGACATCTGAAAGGCCATCGTCAAAGGAGTCGTACAGATACCTGACCTCGGCGCGGAACCTCAAACCGAAGTCAGTAGTGGGCGACGTCAGAAAACCCACACCGAGATTCCCGTAACCGCCAATTTCACTGTCGTCATGATTAGCTACATCGTTTCTGGAGACGCCAATCCCGGCGAGTGCAAAAGGCGTAAAACCTTTGTTTCGAAACAGTCGATAGGACATATCGATACCAGCAGCTTGCTGGTAATAGTCGGTCAATCCGGTACGCCCTGTTTCGAAGACACCGGCAGAAACAGTTGGCTCCAGCCACCAGTATTCTCCAAGTTGTTTACCGTAGCTGACTCTGAATGCCGTGCCGTATTCATCCGTTCGATCATCATCTGGGATGATGTAAGACCCCATGATCGACAGGTCGTTTCGATATTCCAGCGTCTCTGCCTGAATTCCTGTTGACGCTAAAACCAGCAACAGGATTGGAATTGGTGTTGAAAGTGTTGGTGCTCTGCTCATGCCTGCATCCTTCTTTTTTTTATTGCCATTGCCACCGCGCGCCTTTTAAAAGGAAGCTCAGATCAATGCGAAAGGAGATTAGGAAAGCTCAGCAGGCCAAACCTTGGCCGAAATTGCCGGGATTTGCGTCAGAAATGACACCGCATAGGGAAGGAAGGCATTAGCTTGAAAACAAAGTGAAAGGAAAAACTTTAGTTTTCAGGCATATATTTAAAACCAATATGAATAATGAGGGTGGACCATTGTTTCCATCGGTTTCTCTTTATACGAGAAAATTTACATTGTCTAACAGTTCCACAAGAGAAGGAACTCTTGAAAACACTCAGGAGGGCGCCTTGCCATCATTCAGGGCCAGGGCGCCTTTAACGACCCGGTAGATGATCCAGATAGAAATACCAAGGAGAATAAACCAGCCGATGATAATCGGCGTTGTCACTATGCCAATCACGGTCCAGAGCAGGCCGATCCAGAAGGTGCGAATCTGCCAGCGGAAATGACGCTCCACCCAGGTGTTACGGACATCGTCCAGTTTGACGTAATTGATAATCACGCCAACCAGACCGGTAATCCCACCGACGAAAAACGACAATGCCTGAAGGATGTAGACCACCACCGCAAGATTGCGGGCCGGGTCTGACCGACGGGATGCGGGATCCGAATCGGCGGGTATGAACTCCGGTTCACTCAAGACAACTCTCCTCTCGGGCTAATCACCGGAGTCTATCACAGCTATTACAGGCGGAAATCCCGCAGCAGTCAGTGATTGTCCGGACGATACCCAACCCGGAAACCACCCCAGTGCTTGCCGTTTACAAAGATCGGCACCGAGAGGTCGTGCATGATCTCCCCGGTATCCCGGCGATAGGTTTGCAACAGCATGTCCTCGGTATGCTGACCGCAACGAATACCGGTGCGGTCATTGAACAGCCGCTTGCTCCGGCTCTTCACCAGATCCACCTTCGGATCTCCGGTCGGAGCGTGGGCGAAATCGCGATTGTGGGTCGGCACATACCCGTCCGGGGCCGCAGCGATAGCAAAGACAATGGCCTCATGGGCATTCTTCACCTGCTCCTGGATGGTCGGCAGGTATTGATCGGTAAACTTATCGAAGCTGCTGGAGTACTTTGGCGGGTGCGTGTTCGAAATCGGGTTACGGGTCTTGTCGAATAGCGCGCTTTCCGAGAGCTTGCCATCCCTGATTGCCTGCTCGAACATCTGGCCAATCTGGTCAGCGCCCGCTCGAGCCTGATCAAAGAAGGGCCGGTGATAACTGACTTCGCTGTTTAACGCGAATGAGGCATTGGCTTTTTCCGCCAGTTCCATCAACGTAGCGGCCTGCTCCGCTAGCGAGGAAACACTGGTGTCGCTCTCGGAAATCTGGTCACGAACCGTTTCAATAGCGGAGAACACCTGGGCAAGGCTCTGCTCATTGTTCTGGTCAATTTCAGCAATACGGGCGACCTGCTGCTGCACCCGTTCAGACTGATCGCTGATCTGCTCCAACCGCTCCCCAACACTTTCCACGGAGGTCAGTCCCTCTTCAATGCTGCGGGCAAGGTCTTCGATTCGGGACACGATCAGAGTGGTATCGGACCGTATTTCCTCCAGGGTTTCCGCCACTTCCCCTGTCGCCTGAGCCGTTCGACCTGCCAACTGGCGCACTTCATCGGCTACCACTGCAAAACCGCGACCCTGATCACCTGCCCTGGCCGCCTCGATGGCAGCATTGAGGGCAAGCAGGTTGGTCTGTTCAGCGATTCCCTGGATTGTGGTGGTTACACCCTGGATCTTGTTGGACTTCTCGTTCAACTCCTGGATCAGCCTAAGGTTCTCCCCGGACTGCTGATGCACCGCCCGCACACTGTCGATGGCCGAGATCAGGGCTTCACGACCCTCGGTACTCACCTGCTTGTTCTGCAGCGCCATAGTGGCTGCATCGGTGGCCTGTTCTGAGGATTCCCGAACAGTCTCGGTAATTTGGCCGGCGTAATCAGCCATCTGGGCGGTCTCTTCAACCTGGCGGTCCAACCGGAGCTTCAGTTGATCGGCCGCGAAAGACACCTGGGCAGCGGAAATGGCATTTCGATCAGCACTTCCGGAAAGGGTTTCCACCAGAGCGCGCCCTGCCCTGGCGTCGGCAAGCAGTTGGCGGCACTGGGTCTGTAGCGGATGATTCTCGGCCAGGCTGCCGTCATTCAGAGCCTTGAGGCCCCGCTCCGTAGGCTCCAAAACCCGAACAATCAGGAAGCCACCAGCGGCTATGAGGCCGATGACGAACCCAATAAGAATCGGGGCGATTTCTAGACCTAACACCGGCGCCACCACTGCACAGATGACAGCAAGAACAACGGCAAACGCCCCCCCCCATAAGACTGAAGCTCGATCCAGCAACCCCATAAAAACCTCTTCTTTTTTGTTTCTACTGCAAACATGTTGTTATTGAAGGCCATTGTGGAGACTAAAGAATTGACATGAGTTAATAACTGATACTTTAGTGCATATAACACAGTTATCGGCGGGCGCGGGTATTTCTGAAACAAAAAACCGCAAACCCGACGCACTCTGTTACCGAGTGGCCGGGTTTGCGGTGTTCAGATGGTAATTTCGGCGTTGGCTCAGGCGCCAATCACGCCAGCGTCATCACGCGTAACAATCACGGTTGCATCGCGTGGACGCGGATCGCTGGAGTCCGGCCAGTTGCCCTCTGGGTGCTGAATATTGACGAACATAGTCTTCACATCCGGTGTGGAAACGACACCCGTAACCTCACAACCCTGGGGACCTACAAAGAAGCGCTTGATTTCGCGGGTCTCCGGGTTGGCGGCCAGCATCATGTTGTTCTGATACGGCGCGGCATCAGAGCCGTCGGTCTGGATCCAGAGTCGACCGTTGTAGTCGAACCAGAGGCCATCCGGGCTGTTGAAGATGTTGTCGTCGGTGAGTGAGACGATGACCTCGTCATCCACCACGGTTTCCGTACCCTGCTCGCCGGCAAAGACGAAGATATCCCAGTCAAAGCTGGTAGCGGTGTGGTCGTTGCCTTCCTCGCTCCAACGAATGATATGGCCAGTGCGGTTGATTTCATTGGGGTTGGCGGCATTAACACCGTCATAACCATCCTTGCCACGGTTGGAGTTGTTTGTAAGGGTGAAATAAACCTGACCTGAGTTCGGGTCGACGGCACCCCACTCTGGCCGATCCATCGTTGTCGCTCCAGCAATGTCAGCCGCCAGGCGAGTGTTCAGCAAAACATCAGCCTGGTTCTGGAAACCGTCAAACTGGATATCCCCCACCATGTTGCCTTGCGCGGCAGCAACCTTGGCTGCAAAGTCTGCATCGTCCAGATCCAGAGATAACCAATCACCCGAGCCATCCTCATTGAAGCGGGCCACGTAAAGAGTACCTTCATCAAGCAGGTAACCACCGGCCGTCGCAGCGTAGTACGGCTTAGACGAAACGAACTTGTAGATGTATTCAAAGCGGGAATCGTCACCTGAGTAGCAAACCACCGGCTCACCTTCCTTGGCCGGCGCGAAGATAACACCTTCATGGCCGAAACGGCCGAGGGCAGTGCGCTTTTGAGGCTTACTCTCCGGAGTGAACGGATCGATTTCGACCATGAATCCATAGGTATTGGCTTCATTACGGTAGTCATCAACTGCAGATGCGCCTGTCGGCGTCACATTGAAGCGAACGTACTGGTCCGCACCGCTGTCGGCAAGCTCCCAGTCGTAGCGGGAAGTCTCATCAACTCCATGGCGCACTTGCTCACGTGGGCGGTCTGCATCTGTATTCTTGAAGTAGCCGTGCCAGTTTTCCTCAGCAGCCAGGTACGTTCCCCAGGGCGTCGGACCCATGGCACAGTTGTTGAGGGTTCCGCGGGTCTCGGTGGCGTCCGGGCTGTACTTGGTTATCAGCTTGCTGTAACCGCGAACCGGGCCGCGGATGTCCATTTCGGTGTTACCGGTGATGCGACGGTTGAAGGGGCTGCCAAAGACGATGTCCCACTTGCCATTGGTGTCACGCTTGATGTGCACGACAGAAACACCGTGGGCTGCGATTTCCTTGCGAACCTCATCCGCAGGACGGACTCCACCATTATCTGTTGCTTTGGTGGCGCCATTAGCATGCAACGCGCCCTGGTTGATGTACTCATGGTTCATCACCAGAAGACCTTCGCTGGAGCTGTTACCGCCAGCTTTCAGATCGATCGGGAAGAAGTGCACGCCATCATGGTGCATACCCATCTGCTGCTCCTGCTCAGCACCGGTATTCGTGCCATCAGGTTTGTATTCAGGGTAGGAACCGGTAATGGGGGTGCCCCAGGGAAGAAACGCTTCTGAAGAGTAGCCCTCAGGAACGACCACCTCATTTGCCGTGGAGGTCGGTACAGCCTTGAAGCCAATATCCGTGCTGGACACATTGCTGCTTGTGGTGCTGTCGTTGCTATCGCTGCCACAACCAGCCAGCCCCAGACCCATCACACTGGCAAGAGCAGCACCAACGCTGCCTTTCATCACAGTGCGCCGTTGCATGCGCGCAGCCAGGACCTGGTGGAAGGGGGTGTTTTCAGCGTGGTTAACTACCGGCTCGTAGTTGGGATCCAGGTAATTGGGATCAAGGTCATGCTTAGCCATGTTGTTGCCTCTCTCAAAGAACAGCGGGTCGATGTTGTTGAGAGGCCAGTTTCGGCGGGAAATGTGACAGTAATCGTAAGGTTAGAAGACAAATGCGTTAACGTTATCTTACATGGGCGAACAATGAAGCGCTGACCGCCCCCAAACACCATGGTTCAGCGGGCGGCCAGACCACTCAGTTACTGCTGGGTGGCTTCTTCGTAGCCTTCTTCGATGGAATCGCCTGCTTCTTCAGCGGCATCAGTCATGGCATCACCAGCTTCCTCTGCGCCTTCCTGCAACTCGCCCATGGCACTTTCGTCCTGGCCAGTTGCCTCTTCAACGGCTTCCTCTGTGGAATCGGCCGCGTCCTCCATCATGTCTCCGGCGTTATCCGCAGCCTGCTCGACATCCACCCCCTCGTTGTCTTCCGAACTGCAGGCAGCAAGGCCAAGTGTCAGAACCATCAATAGCGCACTCAGTGTGAGCTTGTTCATACCATATCCCTCTGTTGGTAAGTATTTACAGCGAAGCACAGAGTACGGCCGGGTCGGACCCAAGGCAATTACCGGTCGATTACCCTTTCGTTAACCGGCGCTGTCAGAGAGCAACTGGCCATCAATGGTAATCACGTGATCAAACGGAAGCATGGTACCCCGCCCGAGCAGCAAAAAGTCCCGACCGGCCCGGCTGAAGAGGTCGCGAATGACATCATGAACCATGCAGATCTGACCGGCACTGTCCCGGTAGACCACCTCAGTGAGCCTGCCGGAAGACAGGTACTCCCGAAGTATCCCCTGAACAGAGTACGAGGCGGTCGCAGACGAAGGATTAGGCATGGCTGATTCTTCCTTGTGATCAAGCTCTTCTTATCTGGGGAGCCTCGGAATAACGCCGGGGCCCTCGCTGAGTCTGGCCCAGAAATCCGCTTTCTGCCAAAGAAATGCCATTTGTCATTTCGAGCCAAGGTTCTTACCGATCCTGGACGGCCGTTGCATTGTTGGATTGTCCGACATAAATTTCAGATACGCGCACCGAACGGGAGAGAACAATGAACGCCAAAACCCCAGACCATCTGCAATCAAACCAGATCACTTCACCTGCCGGAAAAGACTCCACTGGCAAATGGAAAGACCCGAAACGCTACATGTGGTTACTAGGCCCAGCTCTGCCGGGCATCGGACTGGCCGCTCTGACCGGTTACGCCGTGGCCCCAAAAAAACTGAAGGCCCTGGCCTGGACCGGCCCGGCGCTGGTGCACGGCATCATTCCTGCCCTGGACCGGGCTATTGGAGAGGACCAGAGCAATCCACCGGAGTCTGCTGTCAAGACACTGGAGCAGGACAAATACTACGACCGGATCGTGAAGGCGTTTATTCCGACCCAGTACGCCATGACTTTTATGGGTGCCTGGCTTGCCAGCCGCAAAAACACCCCGCTGGACGACAAGATAGGATTGACGCTGACAGTTGGCGCCATCAATGGCGTAGGGATCAACACGGCCCATGAGCTGGGCCACAAATCCAACAAACTGAACAAGTTGCTGGCGATGGCAGCCCTCGCCCCCACCGGCTACACCCACTTCGTTGTCGAGCATAACTTCGGCCATCACAAACGGGTGGCAACGCCGGAGGATCCGGCCAGCAGTCGTATGGGGGAGAGTTTCTGGAAGTTCCTGCCGCGTACGGTGGTGGGTGGTATCAAATCGTCCATCAAGATCGAGAAGGCGAGGCTTGCCCGCAAAGGCAAGAATTTCTGGAGCCTGGACAACGAACTGCTGCAAGGCTGGGCCATGAGCGCTGGCTTCTTTGGCGCAACAACTCTGGTTTGCGGCCCGAGAGCGGTTCCTTTCCTGGCGGCCCAGGCGGTGTATGGTGCCAGCCTGCTGGAAAGTGTGAACTACATTGAGCACTATGGCCTGCTGCGCCAGAAGGACAAGAACGGCCAGTACGAGCGCACCCAGCCCGAGCATAGCTGGAACAGCAACCACATTGTGACCAATTTGTTCCTGTATCAGCTGCAGCGGCATTCAGACCATCACGCTCACCCTCAGCGCAGCTTCCAGGCTCTGAGGCATTTCGAGAAGGCACCACAGTTACCCGGTGGTTATGCCTCGATGCTGCTGCCGGCCTATCTGCCCCAGTGGTGGTACGAAACCATGGATAAGCGGGTGATTGATCACTACGAGGGGGATCTGAGCAAAATCAACTGGGATCCGGATCGGAAGGCGGAGCTGATGGCCAGGTATGCGGACTACGCTGCTGAGGTAGCGGCTGAAGCGAAGGCTCGCCGCGAATCCGGGAAATCCGAGGCTGCCTGAATATAGCCGCCTGCCAGCTCGGGCCCCAACCTTCAGGGTCGAGTGCAGGCGGCCGACCAATCACCCCTGCCGGGAGACGCCGTAAACCCATCCATGGGGGCTTGATCGCAGCATCCATGCTGCTCACACTCCCGGCAGGGGTGATCGGTCAGCCGCAGCCAGTTCTGGTGGGGCAGTCCTTACTGCTGAGGCGCACAGCCTAACGGCCCTTGAACACCGCCTCTCGCCTCTCCAGGAAAGACTGAATCCCTTCTTTGACATCCTCACTGGCCATAACCGGCTGGAGATCCGGGAACAAACGCTGCTTCGCAGCCTCCTGCCCTTCGCTGACAGCAATTTTTGAGGATTTAAGACTGCCCTGGACACCCAGTGGCGCCGCCCTGGCAATTTTCTCGGCAATTTCCAACGCGACGTTAAACTGCTCGCCGGGTTCCACCAGTTCCTGAATCAACCCCCATTGATACGCCTGATCGGCGGTCCACTCATCGCCAGTCAGCAGGTAACGCTGGGCATTGCCCCAGCCGATTTCACGCTGCAGGCGAATGGTGGCGCCGCCGCAGGCAAAGATGCCGCGCCTTACCTCCAGCTGCGCGAAGCGAGTGCCTTTCGCCGCAACTCGCACGTCGGTGTTCAGCATCATCTCAACGCCGCAGGTGAAACAGATACCCTGGGCGGCAAAGACCACAGGTTTGCTCAGCGACTGACCGGTAATATGGAAGGGGTCCAGTTCACCCTCGCCCGGCTCGATGCCTTTGCCATTGGCAAACACGCCCGCCCAGTCGTCCAGTTGCAGGCCGCTGGTGAAGTGGTCGCCTTCAGCGTACATCAGGCCGACCCTTAGCTCAGGGTCATTTTCCAGCTGGTAATACGCCGCCGCGATCTGGTGGTACATCTCGCGGTTCATGGCGTTCATTTTTTCCGGGCGGTTGAGACCAATCAACAGGATATGGCCCTTCTTTTCGACGTTAACCAAAGCCATCAGAACCACTCCGATTTCATGTTCAGGCAGGTATCGTCCTGATTGCGTAGCAGCACCAGATCCTGAGCCACTGTTGGCAACTCCCAGTGGAAGAAGTACTGGGCCGCCTGCAGTTTGCCCTGGTAGAAGTTGCGCTCGTCATCGGTGTTCGCCGAACCCAGGGCGTGAGCTGCAGCGTTGGCCTGACGCAGCCACATCCAGGCCACCATAATGTGTCCGAACAGGTGCAGGTAGCAGGAGGCGTTGGCCAGGGTTTTATCGGGGTCGCCTTCCATGAGGGATTTACCCAAACTCTGGGTGACTTTTACCGCCTGCTGCAGGGTTTCGCTCAGAGACAGCGCCCACTGCTGGCAGCGATCGGTGGTGGCTGCCTGCAGATCCACCTGCATTTCCTGCATCAGCAGTTGCAGGCCGTGGCTCTGATCCTGCCAGATCTTCCGACCCAACAGGTCGAGGGCCTGGATACCGTTGGTGCCCTCGTGAATCGGGTTCAGGCGGTTGTCACGCCAGCATTGCTCCGCCGGATACTCCCGGGTGTAACCCGCGCCACCATAGACTTGAATGGCCAGGTCGTTGGCCTTGGGGCCGTATTCGGATGGCCAGGCCTTGATGACCGGAGTTAGCAGGTCCAGTAGCTTTCCGGCTTCCTGGCGCTTCTGTTCGTCCGGATGGGTATGCTGGTCATCCATCAGTCGGGCGCCGTAGAGGCAGAGAGCCAGACCACCCTCGCTGTAGGCTTTCTGGGCCAGCAGCATACGACGGACATCGGCGTGATCAATGATAGGCACCTGTGGGGATTCCGGGTTCTTCTCGCTGGCCTTGCGGCCCTGCAGCCGGTCTTTGGCGTATTCCAGGCTGTGCATGTACCCACGATAACCGATTACGGCAGCGCCGAATCCGACGCCAACCCGCGCCTCATTCATCATCTGGAACATGTACTTCAGGCCTTGATGAGGTTCGCCAACCAGATAGCCGTGGCAGGGAGCATCATCACCGAAGCTCAGGGCGGTGGAGGTGGTTCCGCGGTAGCCCAGCTTGTGAATCAGGCCAGCGAGGCTGACGCCGTTGCGTTCTGTAGGGTTGCCTTCGTCATCCACCAGAAACTTGGGCACGATGAACAGGGAGATACCTTTCACGCCCGCCGGCGCGCCTTTGATCTTGGCCAACACCATGTGAACGATGTTGTCAGTGATGGACTGCTCGCCACCGGAGATATAAATCTTCGCGCCCTTGATCAGGTAGTGGCCTTCATCTGTGGGCGACGCCGAAGTCCGGATATCCGCGAGGGAGGAACCGGCGTGGGGCTCGGTCAGGGCCATGGTGCCGCTGAAACGACCGCTGAGCATGTTCGGCAGGAAGGTGGCTTTTTGCTGGTCGTTGCCAAAAACCCGGATCAGGTTGGCGGCGGCGGTGGTGAGGAACGGGTAACCCGCGGTACCCGGGTTGGCCGCAGTGAAGAAACCATTGCAAGCGGCCATGACCGATTCAGGCAACTGCATGCCGCCCAGCTCATAGTCATAGCGTCCGGCGATGAAGCCGGCCTGGGCGTATGCATCAAAGGCTTCTTTGACCTGCGGCAGCATCTCGACCTGGCCGTTGACGAACTTTGGTTCGTCCTTGTCGGCGGCGCTGTTATGGGTGGCAAACTTTTCCCGGGCCATCTTGTCGGCGGTTTCAATGACGGCATCGAAGGTGTCGCGGTTGTGTTCGCTGAAGCGCTCGCGGGTGGTGAGGTTTTCGGTATCGAGAACTTCGTAGAGCTGGAACGCCAGGTCGCGGCGGTCGATCAGGGTGTCGGTCATGCTTGGTCTCCTGTTTGTTGTCATTAGCCTCTCACAACTGGTTTTTTCTGGAAACCGGCGTTTATGACATAATTATGGTCAATATTGCCACTGGTGACCTACTTTGGAGAATGTATGCGAACGGTCTCTGTTATCGGTTTTGACGGGGCACTTGCCAGTGCTATCACCGGAATTATTGATCTTTTCCGACTTGCCGGCGTTACCTGGGCGCGGATTAACGATGAAGCGCCGACACCCCGGTTCACAACCCGGCTTCTGACGAAAGACGGAGCCCCCTGTCGCTGCATTAACGGGCTGACCATTCAGCCAGACGGAGCCTGGAATGATCTGCTACCGGGTGGCGACGGCAGTGATCTGGTGGTGATCCCGACTATTGGGGGTCCGATCGAGGTTGTTCTGGCCGGGAATTCGGAACTCATTGAGTGGCTCGGCGCGTTTCGGTCGTCAGACGCCGGGCAGGTCCGGGTGGCCAGTAATTGCACCGGGGCGTTTTTGCTTGCCGAGGCAGGCCTGCTTGATGGTCGTCTGGCGACGACTCACTGGGGGTTTAGTCATCAGTTCCGGCAGCGCTTCCCAACTGTGAACCTGCAGCCGGACAAGCTGGTGACGGTGGACGGCGACATTGCCTGTGCAGGGGGCGGTATGGCCTGGTGGGATCTGGGAATTTACCTGGTAGAAAGATATGCGGGGGCACAGGTCGCGCGGGAGCTGGCGAAAGCGTTTGTAATTGATGCCGGCCGGACCAGTCAGGCGCCCTACAGTGCCCTGCAGGCCCGGCGTTACCACTCCGATGCTGCCATTCTGAAATTACAGGACTGGCTGGACAGCCATTACAGCGAACCGGTAACCCTCCAACGTCTGGCCCTATTGGGCGGATTAACCGAGCGTTCTTTGATTCGCCGCTTCAAGGCGGCAACCGGCGACACGCCAACCGGATACCTGCAGCTGCTGCGGATTGAGGTTGCACGTCAGCATCTGGAGAAATCGCGGTTACCGATTGATGAAATCACCCAGTTAGTGGGGTATGAAGACGTGAGTTCGTTTACTCGGCTGTTTCGTAAACATACTGGACTGTCTCCGGGCGCCTACCGCTCGCGCTTTGTCAGGTAATGCCCGCGCTATCCTGGATGGCCCGGCTTATGCATTGGTTTTCAGCGAAGGCCAATATCCGGTCTGAAACGTAAAGATTACCGACAGGTGTCACTATGGGGAGGTCCGCCATGAACGCACCAATCAGACAAAGCCAGGCAGACATTCTGAGCAAGCTATACGACATGAAGCGCAAGCAGATCGAGCAGGCACTGCATCAGGGAAACAGCTTTAGATGTCAGGTACTTGAAGCGGAAGCCGAGGCGATTTCCAATGCCTTGAAAGCCGCCCGCTAACGATTTTAAATCCTTCTATCCGGAGCCAAACTTCTTCAGACGGCGGCTCCAGCGCTGCTTCGCATACCGGCGAAGGTTAGAGACATTATCGGTTTCATCCATGATTTCGGTGCCCAGAAGTGTCTCCAATATGTCCTCCAGCGTCACTATTCCCAGCCAGGTACCCAGCTCATCATAGACTACGGCCAGGTGTTGCCGCTCTCTGAGCATGTCCGAGAAAAGAAATTCGATATTGGTGTTGCCTTTGACCCGCTTTATTTTCCGCATGTGCTCCAGCAGGTCGACATCGCCATCGAGATTGATCAGGTCTGCCCGATGCAGGTATCCAAGCGCCTCGCCGTCTTCATCGATTACCGGATAGCGGGAGAACGGTGATCTTCTGACCTGCTCCCGAAACTGGTCGTAGGTGATGTCCGGGTCAACGTATTTGCAAACCGTCCGTGGCGTCATCACGGAACTGACCTTGATTTCATGGAATCGCAGAACGTTTTGGATCATCCGCCGTTCGTCTTCGTCCAGGGCTTGCTGATCCTTTCCTATCTCTGCCAGGGCGCTGATCTCCGCGCGGATATCAACGTCCGCCTCGCCGGATCCAATTCGACGGGTTACCTGTTTGGACAACCAGATGAACGGCAACAGCGCCTTGATCATGAAGCCCAGGATTGCCGGCAACCGTGGCGCAATACTCCGCCAGTACTTGGCACCGATGGTCTTGGGAATAATTTCCGAGAAGATCAGGATGGCAAGCGTCATAACAGCAGAAGCAATGCCCAGCCAGGCCTCACCAAAAACCACCGTCACCTGGGCGCCAACACCCGTGGCGCCCACGGTATGGGCAACCGTGTTCAATGTAAGGATTGCAGACAGCGGATCGTCCACATCATCTTTCAGTTTGCGCAACCGGGCGAAGAGCCGCGGATTCTCTTTCTTTAATGAAGCGATGTAGCTCGGAGTGACAGAAAGCAACGCCGCTTCAAGAATGGAGCACAAAAAGGAAAAGCCAATCGAAAGCACTGCGAAGGCAATTAGTAATGTCATAGTTTGGCTGCGACTTCCGTTCCTTGCCGGATGGCCCGTTTTGCGTCCAGTTCTTCGGCAACATCAGCGCCACCGATAAGATGAGCGTTCATCCCAGAGTCCGACAAATAATCGAAAAGTTCCCTGAAGGGTTCCTGACCGGCGCAAATGATCACATTATCCACAGCCAACACTCGAGTTTCCGTCACCTTACCGTCTTTATCAGTCAGGGAAATATGCAGTCCCTGATCGTCAATCCGATCATAGCGACAGCCCCTCAGCATCTCGACTTCGCGATGTTTCAGACTGTTGCGGTGAACCCAGCCCGAGGTCTTGCCCAAGCCGCCACCCACCTTGCCAGTCTTTCTCTGCATCAGGTAAATCTTGCGAGGCGACGGTGTCGGTTGGCGCTCCGCCAGGCCACCGGGGCCTTCAAACTCCGGGTTAACGCCCCACTCCGCCTGCCAGTCGGAAACACTGACCTGCTCTCCTTCAGCATGATGGCTGAAGTCATGTGTCAGGAATTCGCTGACATCGAAGCCTATGCCGCCGGCACCAATGACCGCCACGGTCTCTCCAACCGGTTTGTTGTGACGAAGCACATCGAGGTAGCCGAGCACTTTGGGGTGATCAATGCCATCGATTTTCGGGGTTCTTGGTTTCACGCCGGTGGCGATCACCACATCATCGAAACCCTGTTCCTTCAATGAGTCTGCGTTCGCTCGAGTGCCAAGCTTGAGGTCGATCTCCAGCAACTCGATCTGACGCTGGTAATAGCGAAGGGTTTCGTAAAATTCTTCCTTGCCCGGAATGCGCTTGGCGTAATTGAACTGGCCGCCGATCTGGTCGTCCGCTTCGAACAGAGTCACCTTGTGGCCCCGTTTCGCGGCCGTTGTCGCAGCTGCCAGCCCTGCGGGCCCAGCACCAACCACGGCGACCCGGCGCACAACTGGCGCCACCGTCAACACCAGCTCGGTTTCGTGGCACGCTCGCGGGTTCACGAGGCACGATGCCCGTTTGGCCTGAAAAGCGTGGTCCAGGCAGGCCTGGTTACAGGCAATGCAGGTGTTGATTTCGTCACTGCGCCCCTGCTCGGCCTTGCGTACAAACTCACTGTCCGCCAACAGAGGCCGGGCCATCGACACCATATCCGCCTTGCCGGCTGCAAGAATTTCTTCCCCTTTTTCCGGGGTGTTGATGCGGTTGGTGGTACACACCGGGATATCCACCTCGCCGTAGAACTTGGCGGTGACATCGGCGAAACCGCCCCGGGGAACCGAGGTGACGATGGTGGGCACCCGGGCTTCATGCCAGCCAATGCCGGTATTGATGATGGTAGCGCCCGCCTGCTCGATGGCCTTGCCCAGTGTCACGATCTGATCCCAGCTCTGGCCGCCCTCGACCAGGTCCAGCATGGACAGCCGGTAGATAATGATGAATTCAGGCCCAACGGCTTCGCGCATACGGCGGACAATTTCCACGGGCAGGCGCATGCGGTTCTCGTAAGGGCCGCCCCATTTGTCCGCCCTCTTGTTGGTCCGCTCACACAAAAACTGGTTAATGAAATAGCCTTCGGAGCCCATCACTTCTACGCCGTCATAACCAGCGAACTTGGCGAGTTTTGCGGCATTAACGAAATCATTGATCTGACTTTCAACCCCTTTCGAGGAAAGGGCGCGGGCCTTGAACGGGCTGATTGGCGCCTTGGTTGCCGACGCCGAGACAATCAGCGGCTGGTAGCCATAGCGTCCCGCGTGCAAGATCTGCATGCAGATCTTGCCTCCCGCCTCATGCACCGCCCCGGTAACATGACGATGTAGCAGGGCCGTTGCCCGGTTGTTCATTGTTGAGGCAAGGGGAGCCAACTGCCCCACCAGATTGGGCGAGAAGCCACCCGTGACCATGAGCCCAACGCCGCCTTCTGCGCGCTCGGCAAAGTACCGCGCGAACTTGTGGATGTTCCAGAACCGGTCCTCAAGGCCCGTATGCATGGACCCCATCAGCACCCGGTTCTTGAGTTCAGTGAAGCCGAGATCCAGGGGTTTCAGAAGGTTGGGATAGATGTCGCTCATGAGAGTCTCTCTATAAATATTTATCGCGAGTATACACTTGATCAATGGCAAGTTGACTTGACCTTCCAGACGGGGCACGTATCATCGGCAATCAAGTTTGACTGACGGAGCAACCATGACCGCAAGGTCCTACGGCTGCACAAGAGTTACCCGCCCACCTGTTACCGCTGACATCGCGCGGCACCGGGGACGTCTACCGTACTTCCCGGACCCGCCTGCTTCCTGCTGATCCACCTCACTCTCCATGCCGTAAAGGCATCGGTGCTTAATGTGCAGGGTGGCCGGCCGGAGACTAGACTCAGGCGAACATGCCTTTAATACTCACGTAAAAGAAAACCAATAACGAGGTTGCGATGTCGCTACCGCTGGTTGTTTTACTGCCTTTTCTGGGCGCCATAGCCGCCCCCCTGTTCGCCCAGGGCGGCAGAACGGCGATTGCCGTTGCATCTTCTGTACCCGCGTTGATTGCACTCGCAGCCCTTTTCCCGCATTGGGATACGCTTGCCGGTGGCGGCGTGGTTCTGCACAGCTACGAATGGCTGCCGGCCCTCGGGCTCTCCTTCAGTTTCCGGCTGGACGGGCTTTCCCTGCTGTTCGCCCTGCTGATCCTGATTATCGGGCTGCTGATCATTCTCTACGCCCGCTATTACCTGAAGGCTCATGAAAACGTCGGCAAGTTCTACGCCCTGCTGCTGTGCTTCAAGGGCTCCATGCTCGGCATCGTGCTCTCAAGCAACCTGCTCCTGATGATGATTTTCTGGGAGCTGACCAGCCTGACCTCGTTCCTACTGATCAGCTTCTGGACCCACAAACAGGACGCCCGTCGTGGCGCACGGATGGCACTTGCCGTCACCGGCGGCGGTGGACTCGCGCTGCTGGCCGGCATACTGATCATCGGCAATATTGTCGGCAGCTTCGAACTCGATGATGTTCTGGCGGCCGGTGACCAGATCAAGGCCCATGCCCTGTATCCGGTCGCTCTTACCCTGGTTCTGCTCGGGGCCTTCACCAAATCGGCCCAGTTTCCGTTCCATTTCTGGCTACCGCACGCCATGCAGGCGCCGACCCCGGTATCTGCCTACCTGCACTCGGCCACCATGGTCAAAGCCGGTATCTTTCTCATGGCCCGGCTGTATCCGGCCCTGGCAGGCACGGAACAGTGGTTCTACATGGTCAGCTTTACCGGCATGGCCACCCTGCTCATCGGCGCCTATGTCGCCATGTTCAAGCATGATCTTAAGGGACTTCTGGCGCACTCAACGGTGAGCCATCTGGGCCTGATCACCCTTCTGTTCGGTATGGGCACGCAGCTCGCCGCCGTGGCCGCCGTCTTCCACGTGATCAACCACGCCATCTTTAAAGCCTCTCTGTTTATGGCGGCCGGGATTATCGATCACGAGACCGGCACCCGGGACATGCGCCGCATCAACGGCCTCTGGCGCTACATGCCCCACACCGCGACCCTGGCCATGGTGGCCGCTTCATCCATGGCCGGTGTCCCCTTGCTGAACGGCTTCCTGAGCAAGGAGATGTTCTTCGCCGAGTCACTGGAGTTGAACCTGCCGGGGCTTTGGGCCTGGCTACCACCAATTGTCGCCACTCTCGCCGGTATTTTCGCTGTGGCGTATTCGGCCCGCTTTGTCCACGATGTGTTCTTCAACGGCAAGCCCGTGGATCTTCCTATTTATCCACCTCATGAGCCTCCTCGCTACATGAAGTTTCCGGTTGAGATCCTGGTGTTTGCCTGCATCATGGTCGGTGTTTTCCCTGCCATCTCTGTCGGCCCTCTGCTCCATATCGCCGCCTCGGCCACGCTCGGCGGCGACGTGCCGGACTACACGCTTTCTGTCTATCATGGCTTCAACCTTCCGCTGATCATGAGTTTTGTCGCGTTCTTCGGTGGTCTGTTGATGTACAGTCAGCGTCAGCGCTTCTTCGACTTCCACGCCCGATTCAAGGAGATTGATGAGAAGGCGGTGTTTGAAGCGGTGGTCCTGCGAATTGTCGATATGGCCAACAGATTCACCACGCGCATCGAAAATGGCTCGCTTCAGCGATACGTCATGCTTCTCCTGGTAAGCGCCATCGCGGTCGCAGCCATGCCGCTTCTTGGTCTTGGCATTTTTGTTGGCGAAAACGGGCTAAGCCCGGTAGATATGCCAACGGCGATCGCGGCCGGTCTGTTGATCCTCTGTGCACTGACAACAGCCATCCTGCACCGGCAGCGGTTCTATGCGCTTGTTCTTCTGAGCGTGGTCGGCCTGATCGTAGCTCTGGCTTTCGCCCGCTTCTCAGCACCAGATCTCGCAATGACACAGCTTTCCGTCGAAGTCGTGACCATTGTTCTGCTGATGCTTGCGATCTTTTACATGCCTGCATGGACTCCAATCGAGACACCGCTGAAACGTCGGCTGCGGGATATTGCCATTGCGGCGGTTGCCGGGATTGGCATGACGCTGGTCACCCTGGCCATGCTGACCCAACCGTTCAGCTCGATTTCTGATTTCTTCCTCGAAAACAGCAAATCCGGCGGTGGCGGTACCAATGTGGTCAACGTGATCCTGGTGGACTTCCGGGGCTTCGATACCCTGGGCGAGATCACCGTTCTCGCCATTGCGGCCCTGGGTATTTACGCGATGCTCAAGGACACCGCCCTGACGCCACCGCCCAGCGACGGCGAGGGCCATGCGTGGACGCGGGATTCCCACCCGTTGATGCTTCGGTTGATTGCCCGACCCATGCTGCCACTGGCACTGATGGTATCCGCATTCATTTTCCTGCGGGGCCACAATTTGCCCGGTGGCGGCTTTATCGCCGGCCTGGTCACTTCGGTTGCCCTTATCCTCCAGTACATTGCCAGCGGCATGAACTGGACCGAGGACCGAATCACTTTCCGCTACCACAACGTGATCGGCCTGGGCCTGCTCTTCGCAACGGTTGCAGGCGCCGGAAGCCTCGCCTTTGGCTATCCGTTCCTGACCTCCACGTTCGATTACATAACCTGGCCCGTGGTTGGCAAATTTGAGGTCGCGTCTGCCCTTATCTTTGACCTGGGCGTCTATCTCACCGTGATCGGCGCTACCCTGCTTGCGCTGGTAAGTATCGGCCGGATATCCCCCCATTCCGCCATAAAGAGTAAAAAGGAGGGTGCATAATGGAGCTTGTTTTTGCGCTGGTCATTGGTGCCCTGACGGCATCCGGCGTTTATCTGATTCTGCGGGCTCGCACCTTTCCTGTAGTCGTGGGACTCACCATGCTGTCCTACGGTGTGAATCTTTTTCTCTTCTCCAGCGGTCGCCTGGCGACCGGCCAGCAACCGGTCCTCGGAACCGCTGCGAGCTATTCCGACCCGCTGCCACAGGCACTGGTACTGACTGCTATCGTGATTGGCTTCGCCATGACCGCGTTCGTTGTCGTACTGTCACTGCGCAACCTGGCAGACAACGAGGACGACCATGTGGATGGTAAACAGCCCTACAAATCGCCGGCTCCGGAAGAAGAGGAGGTAACCGGTAAATGAACCACTGGCTTACCGCTCCTGTTCTGATTCCGCTGCTAGGTGGCATTCTTCAGGCTTTCATGGGCTATGCACCCATCAGTCTTCGCCGCACGCTGGCACTGGCTACAACCGTTTTGATGCTGGTTTCTGCCATCGTGCTGCTGGTAATGGCAGACGACGGCAGCTATCGCATCTATGCGTTCGGCAACTGGCAGCCACCATTCGGGATCGTATTGGTCCTGGACCGCCTGGCGGCACTGATGCTGGTCATGACGGCCGTGCTGGCCCTGTTCTGTCACATTTATTCGATCGGCGGTGCCGACGAGGGTAACCGCCAGTTCCATGCACTTTTCCTGTTCCAGCTGATGGGGCTGAACATCGCCTTCCTGACGGGTGACCTGTTCAACCTGTTTGTTGCTTTCGAGGTACTGCTTATTGCCTCGTACGGGTTGCTGATGCATGGCGGCGGCACGATAAGGACCGTTCCGGGCCTGCACTATGTTGTGCTGAACCTGATTGGCTCCGCCGTGTTCCTGATCAGTGTCGGCATGATCTACAGCGTCACTGGCACTCTCAACATGGCAGACCTGGCCGTCAAGATTCCGCAGGTGTCCGGGGAAGGTCTGAACATCGTCAAAGCCGGCGGCATGATGTTACTGGTGGTTTTCGGTCTCAAGGCCGCAATCCTTCCCCTATGCTTCTGGTTACCCCGTGCCTACTCCAAAGCCACGGCGCCCGTGGCCGCGCTGTTCGCAGTGATGACCAAGGTTGGCATATACGCCATTCTGCGGGTGTATCTCCTGATCTTCGGCGACGACGCCGGCGAACTTGCCAATCTGGGCATGGACTGGCTATTCCCAATTGCCCTGGCCACCCTCGCCATGGGGGTTATTGGCGCGCTGGGGTCCGGCAGCCTGAAAACCCTGGTCGCGTGGCAGGTCATCATTTCCGTGGGCACGTTGCTGGCGCCGATCTCGCTCGGGTCCGAAGCAGGTCTGTCTGCTGCCCTGTTCTATCTTTTGAGCACCACCTGGACGGTTGGCGGCCTGTTCCTGGTATCGGAGTTGGTGGCCAACCAAAGGGGCTCGGCCAAGGACCGAATCGTTACCGCCCCCAAAATGCAGAACCGCACCTTCCTGAGCGTGCTGTTCCTGGTCGGTGCCGTAGCAGCAGCTGGTCTTCCGCCATTGAGTGGCTTTTTCGGCAAGGTACTGATTCTGCAATCTGTTCAGTCGGGAACCGAAATGGCATGGCTCTGGTCAGTACTTCTGATCGGCAGTTTCCTGACCGTTATCGCGTACAGCCGCGCTGGCAGTATCGTTTTCTGGCGCACGGTGGATGGTCATCTGGAAAAGCCAGATCCGCTCAACGGCCGGATTTCTGTCGCAGCCGGTGCCCTGACCGCACTGGCAGTGGTGATCGTCGTGCTGGCCGGCCCGATTACCCGCTACACCGATGCCACGGCAGAACAGTTGCACAACAAGGATGCCTATATTGAGATCCTGCAAACCAAGATGGTCAGGGAGGATAGCTGATGCTTGATCGCCTGAGTTTTCCCCAGCCCTGGCTGAGCCTTACCCTTTTTATCACCTGGCAGTTTCTGAGTGACGGAATAAGCGGCGGCAGTGCGGTACTGGGCCTGATCCTGGCGTGGGCAATACCGCAGATAACCCAGGGCTTTTGGCCTGATCCGCCGGCGTTCATAAAAGCCTGGAGAGTGCCGGCCTACCTCCTGCGCGTTGTCTGGGATATTGTTATCGCCAGTGTTGAAGTGGCAAGGCTCATCCTCAGCCCGCGGCCGGCACGACCTGCATTTGTCTGTTATCCCCTGGAGCTGGAGCACCCTCTGGCCATCACAATTCTGGCAAGCACCATCTCGTTGACGCCCGGCACTGTTAGCGCTGACGTCAGTGATGACAACAAGCTGCTACTGATTCACGCGCTCGACGCGGAAGATGATCAGACAGTTATCGACACGATCAAAACCCGCTACGAGAAGCCTCTGCTGGAGATGTTTCAATGATAGTTACCGCCCTCTACATCACCATTGCCATGGTCACTGTGGCGGCGCTTTTAAATGTATACCGTCTGATCAAGGGACCGGATGCGCCCGATAGAGTGCTGGCACTCGACACGCTCTACATCAACGCCATTGCTTTGATCATTCTGCTGGGCCTCACACTTGGAACACGCATGTACCTTGAGGCGGCTCTACTGATTGCTGTAATGGGCTTTGTTGGAACCGTCGCCATGGCCAAATATCTGAAACGGGGCAGCGTCATTGAGTAAGCCCACACCCGGCAAACAAATGCTCCTGGAGGAAACACCCGATGAATCCCTATGCTGAATACGCCATCTGCCTGCTTTTGCTTATCGGCGGCGCATTTACCCTGATCGGCGCTATTGGCCTGGCTCGCTTACCTGACTTCTTCACTCGCCTTCATGGCCCCACCAAAGCCACCACGGTTGGGGTAGGCGCTATTGTAATCAGCTCTGTGATCTACTTCAGCACACTTGGACAGGGTATTGGTATTGAGGAATTCCTGATCACCGCCTTTCTGTTCATGACAGCGCCTGTGAGCGCCAACTTCCTGGCAAAAGCTGCCATGCATTTGAAGGTTAAAACCACAGAAAACACCCGGGGCCACCCCTGGGACCAGTAATTCAGTCAATAACTCAAAGAACTTTTTTTGCTAAGGAATCGTATTAAATACTGATTATAAAAACCGCCGTTAACTGCAGGACGTTTTAACTTGGGTCTTAAAGGAGCACCCTTGAATGATGTTACTGGCTGTGCTTTCGGGATTTTTGCTGGCTGTGGCGGTTCCCACGCTCTATCGCGTTGCAGGCAAACACATTGGCTGGGTGCTGGCCCTTCTCCCCGCATTGCTGACGGCCTATTTTGCCAGCCTGATCCCGGCGGTCAGCGACGGTGAAACTCTTCTGATTCGTAACCAGTGGATGCCTGGGCTCGGCGTCTCGCTGGATTTCATGGTTGATGGCCTGGCACTGGTCTTCGCGCTTCTGATCAGCGGCATCGGAACCTTTATCCTGATCTATGCCGGCTCTTACCTCCAGGGCCATAAGGATCTCGGCCGTTTCTACGTCACCATGCTGTCGTTCATGGCGTCGATGCTGGGGCTGGTGTTATCCGATAACCTCATCACTTTTTTCGTGTTCTGGGAACTGACCAGCATCACGTCCTACATGCTGATCGGCTTCAACCATGAAGATGCAGAAGCCAGGAAATGCGCCCTGCAGGGACTCTTCGTCACAGCGGGAGGCGGCCTGGTACTGATGGCCGGTCTGATCCTCCTGATCTTCATCACCGGCAGCTATTCGTTCTCCGAGATACTGGCATCCGATCTCGCCATTCACGACCATGGTTACTACACCGCGGCGGCGGTTTGCATACTCATCGGAGCCTTCACCAAGTCTGCGCAGGTACCTTTTCACTTCTGGTTACCCAATGCCATGGCTGCGCCCACTCCCGTTTCTGCCTACCTGCACTCGGCGACCATGGTCAAGGCCGGCGTCTATTTGCTGGCACGTCTGAATTCATCCATGGACGGGGATGCGCTATGGAGCAACTCCCTGATGTTTTTTGGCGCTGCAACCATGCTCACTGGCGCCTACCTGGCCTTCAGTAGCACCGGCATCAAGAAGGTGCTTGCATACTCGACGGTCATGGCACTGGGCACCCTGACCATGCTCATCGGGGTCGGCACAGAAAAGGCGATCATCGCTTTCGTCTGCGTTCTGGTGGCGCACTCGCTTTATAAGGGCGCCTTGTTCATGCTTGCGGGCGCACTGGACCACGAAACAGGCACCAAAGACATCACGAAAATGGGCGGGCTCTGGCGCAGCATGCCGAGGACCGCGGCTATTACCGGTCTGGCTGCATTGTCGCTGGCAGGGCTTCCGCCACTTTTCGGTTTCGTTGCCAAGGAATTGATGTTCGAGTCGGTTATCAACTCGCCGGGGTGGCCCTGGGCGCTCCTGACAGCGGCTGTCGCTTCTTCGATTCTGGTCGTGGCCGTAGCGGGACTGGTTTTCCTGAAGCCGTTTTTCGGTCCCGTTCGCACCACTCCGAAACAGCCCCACGACGCCCCCGTCGCCATGTTGATTGGCCCGGCCGTATTGACCCTTCTGGCGCTGATTTTTGGCGTGGCGCCGTTTTTGCCCGCAACCTTCGTGCTGGATGCCACAGTCTCATCCGTCTATGGCAGTGGGGTAGAGACGGCTCTGGCCCTGTGGCACGGAGTGAATGTTCCGTTGATGCTGTCTGGCGCCAGCCTCCTCGCAGGCTCCCTGCTTTTTGTGACCTGGCAGCGACTGCATTCGACGCTTTACGCCGTCAACACCGCCGCCAGCCGCTTTGGTCCTGAGGCGGGCTATTTCCGATTCATGCTCGGAATCACCCAGGTTGCAAGCTGGCAAACCCGAGTGCTGCAGAACGGGGTTCTCGGCATCTATCTGCTGATCCTCGTTCTGGTCACTTTTGGTCTGACGGGCTACACGCTGTTCACCCGCCACGGTTTTCAGCTGGATTTCGATTTCAGCAACGGCTACTTCTACGAGTTTGGCATTGCTCTTCTTATTGTCGCGGCAACGATCTTTGCCAGCGTCACACGGTCCCGGCTGGGTTCCGTTGCCTCAGTCGGTGTGCTGGGTTTCGGGGTGGCCCTGATATTCATCCACTTCAGCGCTCCCGACCTTGGCATCACGCAGCTCCTGGTGGAGACCCTGACTGTGATATTGCTGGTTCTGGTGCTCTTCAAACTGCCGCCTTTCGTCAACCTCTCATCGCCGTGGGAACGTTATCGGGACCTGGCGGTGGCGGTTTTTGCCGGCGCGATCATGACCCTGCTGATGCTTGCGGTACTGGATATCCAGTACTTCGACAGTATCTCCAGTTATTACATTGAAAACAGTTATGGCCTGGCCTTCGGCAAAAACATCGTCAATGTAATTCTGGTGGATTTCAGGCAGCTGGACACCCTGGGAGAAATCTTTGTTCTGGGCCTTGCGGCGATGGGTGTTTACTCAATGGTCAAACTCAGGGCGGAGGACCAGCACAAGCCATGAAAACCAACACGCTCATTCTCCACACCGCCGCTCTTGCCATTATGCCGCTACAACTGATGTTTTCGGTGTTCCTGCTTTTGCGCGGGCACGACGAACCCGGCGGCGGTTTTATCGGTGGACTGGTGGCGGCAAGTGCTTTTGTGCTTTATGCCTTCGCCTTTGGCGCTGAATCAACACGCCAGCTGCTGCGTGTCAGCCCTCGGGATATTCTGGCAGCCGGTTTGCTCTTCGGTCTCGCCTCAACAATCCCTGCCTTCTGGACTGGCCAGGCCATGCTTACCGCACTCTGGTGGGAGGTTCCACTCCCCGGTGAAGGCTACCTGAAACTATCAACCGTTCTGATTTTCGACATTGGCGTGTACCTGGCCGTCCTGGGCACGCTGATGACCTTTGTGATCAGCCTGATGGAGTCGGAAGAATGAACGGTGCATTCATTGCCAGGGAGGTGTCTCAGTTATGGAAACATTGATGGCCTATGTCGTTGGGCTGCTTTTTACAGCCAGCATATACATGATGCTGCGCCGCTCTATCGTCAAACTCGTCATTGGCCTGATCATTCTGAGCAATGCGGCCAACCTACTGATTTTCGTCGTCGCGGGTTTGACCCGGGGCGCGCCACCTCTGATTCCTGATGGGGCGAGCGAAGTCGTTGGAGCAGTGGCCGACCCATTGCCACAGGCCCTTATTCTCACCGCCATTGTGATTGCTTTCAGCGTCCTGGCGTTCGCCGTGGTTCTGATCCGTCGTGCCTACGAAGTGGTCGGAACCGATGACCTGGACAAGATGAAGGATACGGATACTTGAACCCGGAACTCGTTCTCCCGATCCTGATACCCCTGACAGCCGGAGCTCTGTCCCTGGCATTCTGGCGCTCCATCAAGCTTCAGCGGATCCTTGCAGTTATTGCCACCGGGCTGTTGCTGGCGGCCGGCATCTGGCTCATGCACTCAACTATTGAGCAGGGCTTCCTGGTGGTGGAAATGGGCAGTTGGCCTGCACCCTTCAGCATCGTGCTGGTGTCCGATGTTCTTGGCGCCATCATGATTGTGCTAACCGGCATTATCGGCCTTGCCATCGCAATCTATTCGCTGGCCTCAACGCCGAAAGGTCATGAAAAATTCGGTTATTACCCCCTGATGCACCTGCTACTCGCCGGCGTGGCCGGAGCCTTTCTGACTGGCGATATATTCAACCTGTTCGTCTGGTTCGAGGTGATGCTGCTCGCATCGTTTGCTCTCCTGACCCTGGGCGGAGAGCGGGCCCAGATGGAAGGCGCCATCAAGTACGTGACCCTGAACCTGTTCTCGTCGGCTATTTTTCTCTCCGCCGTGGGCCTGCTTTACGGGATGGTGGGCACCCTGAACATGGCGGACATCGCCCAAAAACTGAACAGCGTGGAAGACCCGGGCATGGTGACGGTGGTCTCCTTGATGTTCATGGTATCGTTCGGCATCAAGGCGGCGGCGTTCCCGCTGTTTTTCTGGCTCCCTGCCTCCTATCACACGCCGCAAGTCGCCGTCTCAGCGCTGTTTGCAGGGCTCCTGACCAAGGTAGGGGTTTACGCACTCTATCGGGTGTTCACGCTGATCTTCACGCAGGACGTCGCCTACACACACACCATATTACTCTGGGCCGCGGCCCTGACAATGCTGACCGGCGTTCTCGGCGCGGCGGCGCAGTTCGAATTCCGGCGAATCCTTTCTTTCCACATTGTCAGCCAGATCGGCTACATGCTGCTCGGGCTGGCGCTATTCACGCCTCTGGCCCTGATTGGCGGCGTGTTTTACATCATGCACCACATCATTGTGAAGACGAATCTGTTCCTGGTGAGCGGCATCACCTACCGTCTGCTTGGGAGCTATGAGCTGAAGAACCTGGGCGGTGTTTACCGTCAGCGCCCGTACCTCGCTCTGTTGTTTTTGATTCCGGCGCTCTCGCTCGCCGGTATTCCGCCTTTGTCCGGTTTTTTCGCCAAGTTCATTGTGGTGAAAGCCAGCCTGGAGGCCAGTGAATATGTGATCTCCGCCATCGCTCTGCTGGTTGGCTTGCTGACCCTGTACTCAATGATCAAGATCTGGGCGGAAGTCTTCTGGAAAAAGGTTCCCGACCATGTGACCGATGTCGGCAGGCTCAACGGCGAGATAAAAAATACGCACAACTGGGCCTACTATGTGCCGGTGGTCGGGCTTGCGGCTTGCACGCTCATTATTGGCCTGTACGGGCAGCCCATTTACGTTCTGGCCGAGACGGCCGCAGACCAGTTGATGAACCCGCAGCTGTACATAGAAGCGGTTCTTGGAGGGACGCCGAAATGATTGGCCTGTTCTGGAACCTGCTGCTTGCAATCGCCTGGGTGGTTCTCAGTGGCAGCGTCACTGCCATGAACCTGCTGGCCGGCTTCTGTTTTGGCTACATTGCGCTCATGGTTCTACAAAACCAGGTGCCCGCTTTGAAGGGCTACTCCCGGAGAATTCCGAGATTAATCGCCTTCCTGGCCTTTTTCCTGAAAGAGCTGGTGAAATCCAACCTGCGAGTTGCCTACGATGTCGCCACGCCGGTTTGGCACATGAAGCCCGGTGTGATCGCATTTCCGCTACAGGCGCGTACCGATATGGAGATCATGTTCGTCAGTAGTGTGATCTCACTGACACCGGGGACCCTCAGCCTGGATGTTTCCGATGATCGACGGGTGCTGTTCATCCACGCCATGTTTCTTCAGGACGAGGAGCAGCTCAGAAATGACCTGAGAGAACTGGAACACCGAATCCTGAAGGTTATGCGCTAGGAGGCCACCATGCTTGGAATCGCCATTAATATTGTTTATCTCATGCTGTCCCTGGCGTTACTTTTTGCCTTCATCCGGTTAACCCGGGGCCCTTCCCTGGCAGACCGAGTGGTTGCACTTGAGCTGATTGCATCCGTGGTGGTTGGCTATGTTGGGGTTCATGCCATTGATACCGGTGTTTCCAGTTTTCTTGATGTGGCTATCGTGATATCACTCACCGCTTTCCTCGCGGCAATAGGGTTCGCCAGGTTCCTGGAGCGCGGAGGCCTCAAGGATGAGTGAAATTTTCGTTTCTATCCTGTTACTGGCAGGGGCCTCGTTCATGGTGCTTGCAGCCATCGGCATCGTGAGGTTGCCGGACCTGCCAACACGCATGCATGCATCCACCAAAGCGGGTGCGATGGGCGCCATACTGACGATGGCCGGGGTGGCGCTTCATTTCTCCGACAGCGCTGTCGCCGCAAGGGCGATCGCGTTCATCGTATTTATCCTGTTAACGGCACCGATTGCTGCTCATGTCATAGGGCGGGCGGGTTATTTCACCGGTATTTCGCTTTGGAGCGGTACCACCAAAGACGAACTGCGGGAACGATACGATCCAGACACTCACAAGCTTTACAGCGGACTTGAGACTGAAACAGAGCGGCCAATATCCCACAACAGTAAGGACGCCTCAGACTGATTATTTTGTCATTGGAAGTGCACAAAATTCCCGTATAGTAGTCGCCCAAACTTATTCCAGGAGCCCAGCACATGCTGCAAGTAAATGAATATTTCGACGGCCAGGCCAAGTCCATTTCTTTCCAGACCTCGACCCTGCCAGCCACCGTTGGTGTGATCAGCCCGGGCGAGTATGAGTTCGGTACCAGCAAGAAAGAAACCATGACTGTCATAAGCGGTGCGCTCACCGTGCTGCTCCCCGGCATGGAGGAGTGGATGACCTACGGAGCCGGCGAGAGTTTTGACGTAGCCGGGCAGGCTAGCTTCAAAGCAAAGACCGACATCGATACCGCGTACCTCTGCACTTACGAGTAATACTGCCGCCCTGACGGGCACGTCCGCAGAGCGAAACGGACATCACATCTAAGCTACCGTTCGCTCTGCATTTTTTCACTGTTACCGGTTCCTGTTTCAGCCAATCTGTGTCAGATTTATTCCTGTTTCTCGCGATAACACCAACAACTGGGAAAGAGGAAACAAGTAATGGCACAGACCCGCATCCTATCTCCGGCTGACAACGCCTATCAGTACCCACTTTTGATCAAACAGCTCCTGCTTTCCGGCCCTCGCTATAATCCGGATCAGGAAATCGTCTACTCTAACCGCAGCAAGTACACCTATACCGATCTGGTTGAGCGCATCCACCGCCTGGCAAACGCCTTGACCGATGCCGGTGTAAAACCGGGGGATACGGTTGCAGTGATGGACTGGGATACACCCCGGTACCTGGAGTGCTTCTTTGCCATTCCGATGATTGGTGCCATTCTGCACACGGTCAATATACGGTTGTCCCCGGACCAGATCGTCTACACCATGAACCACGCCGAGGACGATGTGGTTCTGGTGCACGACGACTTCCTCCCGATCATTGAGGCCGTCAAAGACGAGATCAAAACGGTCAAGACCTGGATTCAGCTCACCGACAGCGATGCCGCGAAAAAGGCACCTGTTGATGCTATCGGGGAGTATGAGGGCCTGCTCGCCAAGGCCAATGACAAGTTCGACTTCCCCGATTTCGACGAAAACAGTGTGGCGACCACCTTCTACACTACGGGAACCACAGGCAACCCGAAGGGCGTTTACTTCAGCCACCGCCAGCTGGTACTGCACACGCTGGCCATGACAGGCACCGTGGCGTCATTCGACGAGATGCCGCTGATGCGTTCCTCGTCGGTTTACATGCCAGTGACGCCCATGTTCCATGTGCATGCCTGGGGTGTACCCTATGCCGCCACCATGATGGGCATCAAGCAGGTTTACCCCGGCCGCTATGAGCCGGAGCTGCTGGTCGATCTGCTCAAGGAACACAAAGTGACTTTCTCTCACTGCGTGCCCACCATCATGCAGATGATGATGGCCACCGAATCCATCAAGACGGCCGATCTGAGCAACTGGCACGTATTGATCGGCGGCAGCGCCCTCACCAAAGGCCTGTGCGATGCTGGGGCCAAGCTCGGAATCAAACTGTACACTGCGTACGGCATGTCTGAGACCTGTCCGTTGCTCTGCGCCTCCCACCTCAAACCGGAGGACATGGAACTGCCTCTTGAACAGCAAACTGCGATCCGGGTAAAGACCGGCATTGCGACGCCCATGGTTGAGATGGAAATTGTGGACCCCGAAGGCAATCCGGTCCCCCACGATGGCGAGGCCAAAGGCGAAATCGTGGCCCGCGCGCCGTGGTTGACCCAGGGTTACTTCAAGGAGCCCGAGAAAGGCGAACAGCTCTGGGAAGGTGGCTGGCTTCACACCGGCGACGTTGCCTCGATGGAGCCGGACAACACCATCACCATCAAGGATCGCATCAAGGACGTGATCAAGACCGGCGGTGAGTGGCTGTCTTCACTGGACCTGGAAAACCTGATCAGCCAGCACCCGGCCGTCGCAGGCGCTGCCGTGGTGGGTGTGCCTGATGAAAAATGGGGCGAACGGCCGCACGCACTCGTCACCCTGAAGCCGGGAGAGCAAGCCAGTGCCGGGGATATCCAGAACCACCTGAAGCAGTTTGTGGAAAGCGGCGAAATCAACAAATGGGCAATCCCGGAGCACATTGATTTCGTCGAAGATATTCCGAAGACCAGTGTTGGCAAGATCAACAAGAAACTGATTCGGGATCAGCTGCAGTAGACTGTACCGGAGCAGGAAAAAGGGGTCAGATGAAGGGGTTCATCTGGCCCCTTTCAGTTTTATAGACCGGAAAACGTAAAATCCACCTCCGGCTTGCGGCCGTCAATAATGTCCGCAAGGGCCGCGGCGGAACCACAGGAATGGGTCCATCCCAGGGTACCGTGTCCGGTATTCAGGTAGAGGTTGGCGAAGTGGCTCTTTCCGATGTACGGAACGTTGGAGGGCGTCGCAGGCCGCAAACCGGTCCAGAATTCGGCCTGATCCCAATAACCTGCTTCGGGCATGACTTCCGCTGTGCGGCGCACGATAGCGCGGCAGCGGGTGTAGTTCAGTTTCCGGCTGTAGCCGTTAAGTTCGGCCGTGCCCGCCACACGCATGCGATCACCGAGGCGGGAATAAACCAGCTTGTACTCGTCGTCAGTGAGGCTGACATTGAACGCCGCCTCCTCGTTCTTCACGGGTACCGTAATCGAGTAGCCTTTGGCCGGGTAAATGTTGAGGAAAATACCCAACTGCCGGGCAAGTGCCGCACTGAAGCTGCCCATACTCAGCACATAGGCATCCGCACGGAGGGTCTCATAGCCCCCGTCATGGAGAGTCTGGACCCCGAGTACCCGCTCGCCGGCACGCTCAAAACTCAGGATCTCAGTACCGTACCGGAACTCTACGCCGGCCTCCGCGCAACGCTTTGCGAGATTCTGGGTGAATAACCGCGCATCACCAGATTCGTCTTCAGAGGTGTAGGTTGCTCCGGCAATCCGGTTGCGGATCGGCTTGAGTGCCGGTTCCAGCTCAACCGCACGGTCTGCATCGATAATCTGCCGATCACAACCCAGATCCTGCATGATCCGGGTAGGCTCGATAGCGCCATCAAACTCGGCGGGATTGGTGTAGAAATGCAGGATCCCCTTCTCTAGGTGGTCATACTCTACGCCGGCCTCCTTACGCAGAGTCTGCAATTGGCTTCGGCTGTAGGTGCCAAGGTTCACCATCTGGCGAATATTGTGAGCGGCCCTGGCCGAGGTGCATTGGCCCAGGAAAGAAAGCGCCCAGCGCCACTGGTCTGGATCGAGCCTTGGCCTGAACAACAAGGGTGCGTCCGGCCGGGTGAGCCATTTCAACACTTTCAAAGGGGCTGAGGGATTGGCCCAGGGCTCGGCATGGGATACGGAGATCTGGCCACCGTTGGCATAACTGGTTTCCAGGCCGGCCTGATTCTGGCGATCCACCACGGTTACCTGGTGTCCCTGCTTTTGCAGATACCAGGCCGAGGTGGTGCCTACAACGCCTGCGCCCAAAACCAGTATATGCATGCCTGCCTCCGGTCGAACGGAACCCGCCATCCCTCAGGATATTCCCGGGGAGTTCCGGCCAGATTCCGGTTGATGTGAAACTCGGGATTCGTTATTCGCGGGCTCTATTGTAACGTGAGCATGCGGGAATTGCGTGTTATACCATCAGCCACCAGCGCGCTTGACGGTCCAACCCTTCTGTTCAAGCAATGGAACCAGCAGGTCCCGCTGATCACCCTGGATTTCGACCACACCGTCTTTTACCGTACCACCGGTGCCGCACTTGGCTTTCAACACCTTGGCGTAGGCTTTGAGTTCTTTGTCATCCAATGGAATGCCGGTGACCAGGGTTACACCTTTGCCTTTGCGGCCTTTGGTTTCCCGGCTCACCCTGACGACACCGTCTCCGGCAGGCCGTGATGATGCGGTGCAGCTGCATTCACTCACCGGGTTGCGGCAATCGGGGCACATTCGCCCCTGCTCGGTCGAAAAAACTAGTCCGCCCTCAGATCGCTTCTTCATTCCGTCTCCCTGCTATTCCTGTCTTGCCAGGTCTTTCAATCAAGACCGGGGGGATACTTGGTGAACATTTCAGTCACGACCTCGTCGATCAATTCTCTCCGGGTCTCAGGTGACTGGTTTTCATTGAGATAGCGTCGGCTGGCTGCACGCCAGACAACTTCCTTGGACTTGCTGTCCGCCAGTTCTACCACCAGCTTGCCTTCTTCAATCTCACGCACCGGCGGTGGCGCGGACAGTGCCCAGCCGAAGTTACCGCTGCCAAAACCAAACCCGAGTCCCACGCCGGTCTGCTCAAGCCGCTCTTCCGGCACAATCTGCCAGCTGACCAGCAAATCCGCCTCCGCCTCGGGCACCTGTCGCAGCGCCTTGCGATTCAGCTCTCTCTCAACGGCACTGCGTACCCGAGTGCCGTCGAGTGATGTAAAGGATGACGAGTCGGTACCACTGGCAAACGCCCAGGATGAGTAATTTCCAAAAACCACAGACGAGTTGTAGTCGGTCACCACATTGCTGGCGCAACCGGTCATAGCCAAGGTAACAACCGCTAACATCAGAAAACGCATCATGATTTTTGTCCTCAATTGAGAAGATCGCTATTAAAACAGTATACCCCTAGCGAACATGCAACGATGCCCCCGGGATCCATCACCTTTCAAAACTGTAATCCAGCTTCTGGGCATCGCAGAAAGCCCCGAACTCAGCCTGGCGATCCTCCGGAACCAGCACTCGGGCACGGACGGACGCCCCATAATCAACAGACTCCACCGTTGCACCGTTAATCTCGCACCAGTGGCGTAGGGGCTGCTCGTCGGCAAAGGACAGGGAAACCAGCGCATCGGTCATGGGTTTCTGGACGACCCGGTCAACCGCTGATAGTACGCTCTCTGCCGCCCCGGCATAGGCTCGCACCAGCCCGCCGGCACCCAGCTTGATACCGCCAAAGTACCGGATAACCATTACCAGGACATCGCCCATATCCTTGTGCTGAATCACATTCAGAATCGGCTTGCCGGCCGTTCCGGAAGGTTCGCCATCGTCGTTCATGCCGGCCTCGGCGGCAGAACCGGGGCGGCCGATCTGGTAGGCCCAGCAGATATGACGGGCGTCCGGATGATCCTGGTGAGCCTGCTCCAGCCAATCCTTTACTTCATCCCTGGAGCTCACCGGCGTTACCCGGGCAATAAACCGGCTTTTCTTCACTTCCGTTTCACGCTCAAGGTATCCTGCGGGAACGGGGTAATCTTTTTTCATGGACAACGACCTATGGCCTCTGAAGACGAATACAACAACCCGGGCACTGCCAAACCAGCAAAAATCCGGAAAGCGGCCTGCGGGATCCGCTTTGACGAAGAAGAGCTGAAGGAGGGTATCGACTTTTCCGGAGCGGAGAAACTGAAACCCTCTTGTCCGGAGCCGGAATCAGCCGCCCCCGAAAAACACCGGAAGGCGAAGCGTCACCCGTAAGCCACCGCGCTCACCAGGCGTTGCCGCTATTTCACCATCGTGGGCGGCAACGATGTCTCTGGCAATCGCCAGACCCAATCCCCAGCCCTTGCCTCCGCGGGACTTATCCGCTCTGAAAAACGGCTCGAAAAGCTGGCCGACAAGCTCCTCCGCGACCCCCGGACCCTCATCATCAACCGTCAGACTGAGCCAGCCATCGGAAACCGTTACGCTCAGATGAACGGCCTTGCCCGGCGGCGTATGATCCAGGGCGTTTTGCAGGATATTGTCGATGGCCCTCTGTAAGAGGCCTTCGTCGCCGAGAACGGATGCCCGTGAACTTTCCTGTGAAACAACCAGTTTGCAGTCCACACCCTGGTGTTCGGCGTAGTCTGCCGCATCCTGCAGCACCTGATTGATCACGTGCACGGGCCTCAGAGGTTCCCGCTCAATATCACCGCCAGCGTCAGTCACCCGATACAGGGTCAGAATCTGCCCGGTCATGGTCTCCAGTCGCTCATTCTGGCGAAGTATACTGGCCATGAGCTCTTCATCGGCACCCGCCTCGTTTGCCAGTTCAATGGCAATACGCTGGCGGGTGAGCGGGGTTCGGAGGTCGTGCGAAATATCCCGGAGCAGGTGCTTCTGGCGTTCCAGCAGACTGCAGAGCTGCTCTGTCATGGCATTGAACGCCGTTGCGAGCTGCCCCACCTCATCCCTGCGTTGTGCGATCTCTGCGCTGACCCTGAGCGAATTATCCCCGCCCGCAATCGCCTGTGCCGTGGCTTCCATATGCCGCAGCGGTCGTGATACCAGGCGGGCGATCCACCAGCACGCCAGGGAAATCATCAGCAAAGCCAGCCCCAGCTCAATAGCCCGGAAGAATCTGGGGTTGAGCCAGCCAGCGCCCTGTACCCTGGGCCAGGCCACCAACCGGTAACCGCTGCCAACATCCAGAACCGCCGGTTTCTGCGGATACCAGCCGGACTTCATGCGATCGCGAATAAACGAGGGCAGCTGACCATCGTTTTCATCCTGTTGAATGAGCACCAGAAACAATTCAAGACGCTCTCCCTCGTCCCGCAGAAAACGCCACGCACCACCGCGATCACCGGACTCACGGATTGCGATCGCCTCGTCAGCCAGGTCCCGCAGACCTGCCTGGCGCTCGATCGCTTCTCGCTCCCGGTCCAGAAGCATTCTGGTTGCAAGGTTGCTGGCTGCCACAGTGACCGCCATGGCGAGCCAGATCGAGAGGAAAATCCGCCAGAACAGGGGGAAAATGGGCCGCTGCTTCATTCGGGCACCCGATAGCTGTAACCCAGCCCTCGAACGGTCTCAATACGGGCTGGGTCATCGTTGCCCAGTTTTTTTCGAAGGTTACTGATGTGCATATCAAGGGTACGGTCGTATGCCTCAAGCCGGCGGCCCAGAGCCCATTGCATCAGGTCGGTTTTGCGCACCACACTGCCAGCATGAGCCAACAGGACCTGCAGTACCTCGTATTCAGTGGCGGTCAGTTCCATGACAACATCATTCTGGTAAATACGGCGATGGCCGGGCTCGACCCTCAGGTCGCCATAGGTCCGAGCAGCATTGACTTCGGTTTTCTGGTCCCAGGCAATCCGCCGCAACAGCGCCTGCAAGCGCGCCACGAGCTCCCGGGGATTGCAGGGTTTGGGGATATAGTCATCGGCACCGACTTCAAACCCCACGATCCTGTCGGTTTCATCGCCCCGGGCAGTCAGCAGTACAACCGGCAGGTGAGTCTCCGCCCTTAATTCCCTCAGCACCTCAAGGCCGCTGATGTCCGGCAGCATGATGTCGAGCACCACGATATCGCAGTCCTGGCCAAGCGCCAGGGCCAGTCCGTCCCGACCGTTTGCCGCCTCGCGGACGGTGAAACCCTGATTGGCCAGGTAACGGGCAAGCAGTTCCCGCAATTCATCATCGTCTTCGACCAGTAACACCCTGTTCTGCATCTTGCCTCTCCACCTGTCGTGCCGGCGACCGTTGCTGCCTGAAGTCTAACACGCTCAAGGCAAGCCGCTGATTCGGCCTTACTCACTTTGCAGAACCTTTACACAGGCATGTCCGGGGCGATCAAAGGTGATCAAGGGTGATCAGAAGCCGTGTTCTGACGTATCGTATCGGGAACACAAAGGAGTTTTCCCTCACATGCCAGAATCCGGACCAGCGACTCTCACACTGGAAACCTGTACCAGCATTCATGACATTCCTGCACGAGAGTGGGAACGCCTGGCGGGATGTACCAACCCCTTTCTTCGCTACGAGTTTTTCCAGGCTTTGGAAGCGTCCGGTTGCACATCCACAGCAACGGGGTGGTCTCCGAGTCACCTGGTGTTCCGGTCGGATGGAAGGATCGTTGGCCTGGCGCCGGCTTTCCTGAAAAGCCACTCCATGGGTGAATACGTTTTTGACTGGGCCTGGGCCGATGCCTATCAGCGTCATGGCCTCGCCTATTACCCGAAGCTGTTGATCGCCATTCCGTTTACGCCCTCGGCCGGCCCCCGGTTGTTGCTGGATCCGGAGCTGCGACAACAACTGACACCAGAACAGGTTCATGACCTTTTGGACACGCTGACCGATAAACTGGGCGCCCATTCTTGGCACCTGCTGTTTCCGGACAGCGAGGACCAGAAACTGCTCCACCACGACCAGGAGTTACACCGCATCGGATGCCAGTTCCACTGGCACAACCACGGTTACCGGAATTTCGAGGATTTTCTGGCAGCACTGACCTCCCGCAAGCGAAAATCCATACGCAGGGAGCGTCGCCAGGTTGCTGAACAGGGCATTTCCTTTGTCCGCTTCCACGGCCGGGACATTCCGGAACATGTGCTTTCTGCCTTCTATGTGTTTTACCAGGCGACCTACCTGAAGCGGGGCCAGCGGCCCTACCTCAACAAGCGATTCTTTGAGCTGCTTCTGGAGCAGTTACCCGAGCATGTGCACTTGGTGATTGCAGTGCACGAAGACGAAATGATTGCGGGGGCCCTGTTTCTGGCCGGCAAAAGCACTCTCTATGGGCGTTACTGGGGATGTCTGGACGAGTACAACCACCTGCACTTCGAAACCTGTTATTACCAGGGCATTGAGCTGGCCATGGATCTGGGCCTGAGCCATATCGACGCCGGCGCCCAGGGTGAACACAAACTGGTTCGTGGCTTCGAGCCGGTGATTACCCATTCCTGGCATGGAATTCTGAATCCCGGTTTCCGCGAGGCCGTTGCAAACTTCACCCATGAAGAAGCGGACCACGTGCTCGCTTACTTTAACGAGGCCGAATCTGTCTTGCCGTTTAGACAGCAGACGCTGGATTAACCTCTATACTGAAAGACCCAGACAGGATTTGAGCGGGGGTCAGACATTATGGATACAGCCCCAATTTGGGACATGTTATCAGCAGGCAGTCTACCGCTTCTGCTTTCGGCGGGAGCCTTGGGCCTGGCTCTTATCGCACTGTTTTTAGGCACGGGGGCCCGCCGCCGTAGCCAGGACCAGCTGACAGCGTTGCGGGAACGTTCCGATACTCTGTGGCGGGAAGTAGACGACGTACGGGTTGCGCAATTCAATCGTCCCGGCGAGGCTGGCAACGGGGCGTCAGGCTCGCCAGTGGAGGAAGCCCGCTACCACACAGAAGTGGAAGCCTACAGCAAGATCTGGCCCCAGATATGGCATCTCCATGAACGCCTTGGCATGTTCCTGAGGGCAGTTGAAGCGGGCGAACCGCCCGGCGAACTCAGGCTGGAGGCCCGCAATGCGGCACTGGAAGCGCGCAATCTGTTGAACCGGAACCGCCCCTTCTGCACCGAATCCGTCGATGTACTGGTTACCAGGCTGATTGATGCCGAGATCAAAGCTCATCTGGCCGCCTGCCAATATCTGGACCTGCTCAAGGACGCCTCCAGTGCTTCATCCAATCACGATCGTCGGGTACTACAGGACAAATGCCACAGTCTGCATGAAGGCGAGGCCCGGGAACTGATGAATCAGCTGGTTTCGTCCATCCGGCACCGGACCATTCGAAGCAGTTGAGGATCCGCCACCCTCAGCTGTTAACGATACGAAACCCTACTTTCATCACAACCTGATAGTGGCCAACCTTGCCGTCGACAATGTGGCCGCGGGTTTCGGTCACTTCAAACCACTCCATGTTGCGGACGCTTTTTCCACACTCCTCAAGTGCATTCTCGATTGCGTCTTCAATGCTTTTCTTCGAAGAACCAACAATTTCCACTTTTTTATACACGTGATGGTCAGACATAAAAGCCTCCTCAAAATTGCAACTTGTACTCTTGAGCCTAGAAGACAAGCGCACTGCCAGCAAACTGCAGCCAGGCCCAGCCCTCATCTGTCAACTGACGACTGGCGTATGTGTCCACTACAATAAAAATCTTGATCCGGAACTTTCTGTATCCCGCAGGGTCCCGGTTAACCCAAGGCTTCGGACTGAGTTCATGAAACGATTTTTCAAATACACCGGCTGGTTCCTCGGTGCCATATTCCTGCTGCTTTCCGGCCCGATTCTGCTTGCCACCAGCGGCAGTCTGCAGGGGGCGGAGAGCTGGCAAACAGCGACCCGGGAAAGTGCCCGCATTGCACCCCGGCCTGACCAAGCCGAGGAAGCCATCGTGCAGATTTACGGAGCCCGGGCCTGGAGCTGGCGGGGTTACTTTGCCGTCCATACCTGGATAGCCACCAAGGAAAAAGGCGCCAGCCACTATCGGGTTCATGAGGTCACCGGATGGCGCAGCTACGTGGTCAACTCCCGCCCGGGTGAACCCGACAGGCACTGGTACGGCGCAAAACCGGAACTCTATGCCGACATCCGCGGAGAAGAGGCCGAAACGCTGATTCCCGACATCTACCAGGCGGTGGAGTCCTACCCCTACCCTACCGAGTACGAAGCCTGGCCGGGCCCGAACAGCAATACCTTCGTGGCCTGGGTAATACGGGACGTTCCGGGGCTGGATGTTGCTTTGCCCAACCACGCTATTGGCAAAGACTACCTCGGCGACCGAGTGATAGCAGAGGTTCCGGGTGGCGCTGGTTATCAGGTCTCGTTGGGCGGGTACTTTGGGGTGCTAGCGGGTATTCGGGAGGGCCTGGAGCTGAACCTTCTTGGCCTTTCCTTCGGTATCAATCCGCTGGCATTAGGGATCAAACTTCCGGGCATCGGGGAGTTGGCGCTCAGAAACACCAACCCAATGCCCGAAACTACTCCTTAGATACGGGAAACAGGCGGGCAGGGCCTCCCAAAAATGTGCGGAGCCAGGGATGGCGGAGCCAAGCGTACAGGGATGTATTCACAGCGTTTTTTGGGAGGCCCTGCCCGCCTGGTTCGTGCTCCGAAGCTGGAATTCAAAGGCTGGCGAATTCGAGATATCGGCTAGCAGCCTGCTTCTTCTCATCCTGACTATTGAGCATCTCCAAACGCATCTTGTCGATCAGCTTCAGGTAATCATCAAGCGGTGATTCGGGCTTGCCAGCGTCTTTGGATTCTTCGATGAATGCCTTCTGCTTCTCGCGGATCTCGTTCAGCTTCTCGAGCGCCGAGCGTATCGCTTCCACCCTGGCCTCCACCAAGCCATTACCGCCGCGGTCTGGCGAGCCACGCTCCGTGTTCAGGACTCTCTCAGCGGCCGGCGCTTCAACGGTATTCTGTTCTGCAAGGTCGATTTCTTCCAGGGTGCGGACCTCACCGTCGGTGGTCAGGTAAATGCCGGAACCCTTGATCTGGCCCAGGGGCACGCCCTGGCTGTTGGCGAGGGTGAAGCGGTCTTCGACATTGTCCACGTACAGGGCCTGAACCCCGACCTCCTCAAGGGATTTCAGAGCCTGCGAGCCGTCCGCAGTTTGCACCCATACGGACAGCGACGCGAAGATCTCATCATTGGCATCGATCCAGCGGTTGCCGTCGTCATCGAACCTGGCCAGCTCGCCGAAACCGGAACCGCTCCGGGGACCGAAGAGCTCAGTGCCATCGTCCACCTTGCCGTTGCCATTGCGATCCAACACCAGATAGCCGCTGCCGCTGCCCAGGGTGGCGAACTGGCCGGTTTCTCCGTCGCCGTTCAGATCGAATTCGAACAGGGTGTCGGCCAGTCGGGCGGTGGCATTGCCGAAGTTGATCACCAGAGGATCAGTGAGCGGTCGCTCCTGGATCTGGACCAGCTCCGAGTACTCGTAGGTTCGGGACTGGGACTGTCGCAGGGAGAGTGTGAAATCAATGGTTTCTCCGTTCTCCAGGCTTATGGCGCCGGTGGAAGCAAAGCTTCTGGATTCGCTCTCCGAGTAGAACATATAGCGTCCGGCTGAGACCGAGAGACTGCCCCGACCCTCGACGCCGGCATCACCGCCCAGAGCCGCACGGCTCACACTCAGCGCCTGCTGGCCCATCAGAAACAGCTCTGAGGTTTTCTCGGCGAGCTGGGCGCTGGTGAACACGCTCTGCTGACTGTCACCGGTCACCGTACTGCTGCCGCTGAAAGCGAGCTGCTCCTGGCTGTTGTAGCGGTAGGCAGCCTGGCGCAAAAGTGTCAGCTCTGAACCCACGGCATTCTCATTGGCCTGGGGCGCAGCCGGCGCTTGTCGGTTAATGCGCAGTTGGGTGCTGTCGAAAGCCGATACCTGGCGGGAACTGTCCTGGAAAAGCGAAATCTGGCTGGAGGAAATCATGGCTTTGGCTACCTGTAATCACTAAACAGGTATATCGGCCGCGAGCCCCCAGACTTGAGCAGTTTTTAATCACTTCAGATTCGAGAGGTCAGATCAGATAACGAACGATTCCGGCAGCAGCAATGCCGGCTGCAATGGCCGGCAGAGGCTTTCGCAATAACAGCATGGTAACGGCAGTCGTGAAAAGGGCCGCCAGCGCTCCGGCATCACCAGTCACCGCCATGGGCACGATGATGGCAATCAGCACTGAGCTGGCCATGGTATTGATGAAGCTCTCAATCCGCGAATTGATCTTCACGAACGACATGATGAACGCGCCGCCGAAGCGAGTCACCAGTGTGACGGCCGTCATGACCGCAATCAGGAACAGAATGCCGGCCGTGGTGGTTTCAACGGTCATGGTCACTTCCCTCCACGCCTGCATCTGGCTTGCGTTCAAGCCAGAAGAGGCCAATCGCGCCGCCCGCCAGGGCACCGACCACCACATGAGTGTTGGGTGGTAGCCATCGCCAGGCCGCCAATGAGGCCAACGCCGCAACGGCCCAGGCTACAAGTACCCTTGGGGACTTTTTCCCGCCCAGTGCCATGGCCAGCAGGAAGCATCCGAGGACCATGTCCAGCCCAAGGGCTTTGGGATTTTGTAGCAGCCCACCAAAGTAGACGCCCAGACCCGTGCCGATAATCCAGGCCAGCCACAGCGCCAGGCCACCACCGAGGATTACCTCCAGGTTACGCCGGCCACTCTGGTATTCCTGGGCAGAGACAGCCCAGTTGGCGTCTGTCAGCAGAAGCAACAGACCGTAACGCTTGCCCGGAGAGACATCCCTCAGCATCGGGTACAGCGAAGCGCCCATGAGCAGGTGGCGGGAGTTGATGGCGAAGACCACAGCAATCATGGGGAGGACAGATACTTCGGCGCCCCACATGTCGACGGCTGCAAACTGGGACGCCCCGGCAAAGACCGTGGCACTCATCAACACAGCCTGGAGCGGTTCAAGGCCTTTCTGGGTAGCCGCCAACCCGAAGGCAGCGCCAAACGCCACCACAAACAATGAGATGGGAAGTAGCCGGAAAAACTCCACCCGCACCCGGGCCGGCTGTAGCTGATAAGAATAGGAAGCGACAGACATCAGGGCAAACTAGGCCAGTTTCCCCGATCCGCGTATAGGTAGTTTCCGCAGAATCACAGAATCCGAGACTAATGGATCAGGTTTATGCCATTAAAGCGGGCTGACAACACTTTGATCGCTGTGCACCTCTCCCGAAAGTCTCGAGAATCCGAGAGTGCGTATTGCTCCCAATAGTTCGCTTTTGCATGTTGACGTAAACGTCAATTGCCGCTAGTTTGTTTTTCGTCCAGCCCCAAAAGGGCGCTTTCGGTGGGCAACCCCCAGCGGACATACCGGACACCTGAAATCATAACGCCGGCCACAAGCCGGCAGACAAGAACAAGATACCCGCTCATGCCGAGATCCGGCCCAGTGGGAGAGGATTTCACAATGCTATTCAGCCATCCCGAGTTCGATAACCACGAACATCTGTCCTTTTTCTGCGATCCCGAAACCGGTCTCAAGGCCATCGTAGCCATCCACAACACCTCCCGAGGTCCTGCTCTCGGCGGCTGCCGGATGTTTCCCTATGCCTCCGATGAAGAGGCGTTACGCGATGTATTGAGGCTTTCACGGGGCATGACCTACAAATCCGCCCTGGCCAACCTGGATCTGGGTGGCGGCAAGTCCGTGATTATTGGCGACCCGCGCAAACAGAAAACCGAAGCGCTGATGGAGGCCATGGGCCGTCATCTGGAAAGTCTAGGCGGGCAGTACATTGCGGCAGAGGACTCCGGCACCAGCGTACCGGACCTCAAAGTCATGGGCCGACACACCGACCATGTTGCCGGAATCGCCTCCCGCACTGGCTTCGACGGCAACCCCAGCAACGGTGACCCATCACCGGCAACCGCCTACGGCACCTTTATCGGCCTCAAGGCAGCGGTAAAACACCAGCTCGGCCGGGATAATCTCAGTGGGCTGAAGGTTGCTATTCAGGGCATCGGCAATGTCGGGTTCCGTCTGGCCCGACACCTCAAGGATGCCGGGGCTGATCTCTGGGTCTATGACATCCATGAAGAGAACATGCAGCGGGCGGTGGATCAACTGGGAGCCAGACCGGCTGCTGCCGAGGACATTCTGTCCCTGCCGGTAGATGTGGTTGCGCCCTGTGCCATGGGCGCGGTACTGAACGATCACAGCATTCCCCAGCTGCAGGCCCGCGTTGTCGCGGGCGCCGCCAATAACTTGCTGGAGCACCCCGAGCACGACGCCATGCTGCAGGACCGGGGCATTCTTTATGCTCCGGATTTTGCCATCAACGCCGGCGGCATCATTGATGTCTTCTACGAGCGAACCGGAGCCGCACCGGAAACGGTTCGTGCCCACGTCGAGACCATCGGCGACACCCTGACAGAAATCTTCAACCGTTCCGACCGCTTGGGGCGCCCCACCGGGGAGATCGCCAACGAACTGGCCGAAGAACGGTTCAAAAAGCACACCGCCGGAGCCAGCCTGGCACCCGAGCGGTTGGCTCGCACCGGCTGAGCTGACACCGGCGCACCCACCAGGAGGCTGCGGGCGACTGCAGCTTCCCTCTATAACCCTGACACAAAAACAAATACTCCAGGAGATAGTTATGTCTGTCACTTCCTCAGATTCCGCCACCTATTCGGGGGCGCTTGAAGGTTCAAACGCCAAACGCGGACTCTGGTCATCACGTCTTGCCTTCATCCTTGCCGCCACGGGTTCCGCCGTGGGCCTGGGCAATATCTGGAAGTTTCCCTATGTGACCGGTGAGAACGGGGGCGGCGCCTTCGTGCTGGTTTATCTGCTGTGCATCGCGGTCGTCGGCATTCCCATCATGATGGCGGAAGTCATGATCGGCCGTCGCGGTGGCCGAAGCCCCGTCAAAAGCCTGAGTCTGATTGCCGAACGGGACCGCCTCAAGCCGGCCTGGAAGCTGGTCGGTGCCATCGGCATTCTGGCGGGATTCCTGATTCTTTCGTTCTACTCGGTCATCGGCGGTTGGGCGATTTCCTACGTAGGCACTACGGCCAGCGGTCAGCTTGCCGGGCAGTCTGCCGACGCCGTAGGCGCTATCTTCTCCGGGTTGCTCAGCGATCCCACCACCCTGCTGGCCTGGCATACCCTTTTCATGGCATTGGTGATGGTTGTGGTTGTGCGGGGCGTTCGCTCGGGTCTTGAGCGGGCGGTCAGCATTCTTATGCCGGCCCTTTTCGTATTGCTGCTGATTGTGGTGGGCTATGCAATGACAACCGGGCACTTCGGGCAAGCCGCAGCGTTCCTGTTCCAGCCCGATTTCTCCAAGCTCACAACGTCCGGAATACTGGTAGCGCTGGGTCACGCGTTCTTCACCCTGAGCCTGGGTATGGCGGTCATGATGGCTTATGGATCTTACCTGCCGAAGAACATTTCCATTGCCAAGACTTCGATCACCGTATCTGTCATCGACACCGGCGTAGCGCTGCTCGCGGGCCTGGCCATTTTCCCGATTGTGTTCGCCAATGGTCTTGAACCCGGCGCCGGCCCGGGACTGATCTTCCAGACCCTGCCGCTGGCCTTCGGCCAGATGCCCATGGGCTCCCTGTTCGGCACCCTGTTTTTCGTATTGTTGATCTTCGCCGCCTGGACGTCGGGGATTTCGCTGCTGGAGCCGATTGTGGAGTGGCTGGAAGAGCAGAAAGGCATGAACCGCACCGTAAGCACACTGGGCGCGGGCATTGTGTGCTGGGCGCTGGGCATTGCCTCCATCCTCTCCCTGAACCTATGGGCGGATTTTGCACCCCTGGGTTTTGTGCCCATGCTGGAAGGCAAGACCATCTTTGACCTGCTGGACTTCTTCACCGCCAACATCATGCTGCCCCTGGGCGGACTGCTGGTTGCCCTGTTTGCAGGCTGGGTGATGTCGCGTCAGGCCATGGAGCGTGAACTGTCCCTGTCACCGGCCATGTTCAACCTGTGGCTGATCACCGTACGCTTCGTAACCCCGGTTGCCGTGGCTGTCGTATTCATCTACAACCTGATCTAACCCGCTGTTATAACTGATCGAGGGAGGCCCTCAGGGTCTCCCCGATCCTCGCGTTCAGTTTCAGATTCACCAGATCCTCAGCACGAGTCCGTCCCAGATTCAGTGTGGCAATGGGCTTGTTCCACTCGTTGGCGTACCGGCAGAAACGGAAGCCGGAATACACCATCAACGACGAACCAATCACCAGAAGGCCATCGCTGGCCTTAAGCGTATCAAGAGCGGAGTAAACCCGGTCTTTGGGGACAAAATCACCGAAGAACACCACATCCGGCTTCAGAATCCCGTCGCACTCTGGACAGTCCGCCAGCCGGAAATCCTCGAAATCCACATCCAGATCGGCATCACCATCCGGCGCTGTATCGGCGGTGTATTTCCGGAAGCCCGGATTCAGATCGGCACAGCGATCGTGCACCTCCTCGCGGGGGCAACGGTAGCCACAACTCATGCACACCACCTCATCGGCCCGACCGTGGAGATCCGTCACCGCCCTGGTGCCCGCCTTCTGGTGCAGACGGTCCACGTTCTGGGTAACCACCAGGCTGCTGTGGTTCAGCAGCTCAAGATCGGAGATGTAGTGATGGGAAGGGTTCGGTCTGGCATTACGCATAACCGGCCAGCCAATCAGGCTCCGGCCCCAGTAGCGCTGGCGGGTGTAGAAATCTTCCATGAAAGCCTTGTGCTGAACCGGTTGCTTGCGCTTCCAGGCGCCATCGCCGTCCCGGTAATCCGGGATGCCCGAATCCGTACTGACCCCCGCGCCTGTCAAAATCAGCAAGCGGGGATAGCGATGGATAAACTCCGCCAGCAACGCCCCGGCTTCCTCCGGCTCATGCAAAACCGGCGGCTGGTCCGGCTCGGGCAGACGCTGGCTGGAGCTGAAGGGTCGGCTGCGGTGCGTGGTTACAGGCATACAGACTCCGGTTTCTCAGCCCGGCTTACGGGCCACATATACGGTGTTGAACGATTCCCTGTTCTGAAATGGATTGAAGAAGGATACGACATGGCAGGCCACATCGGTGAACACCTCGTTGAGAACGGCCATGAACTCGTCATCCTCGCCCTCGTTCGACCACATGGCGAACACCCCTCGGGGCGTCAGTTGCCGGGCCATCAGGCGCAGATTGTTGGCGGTGTAGAAGCTGGCACTGGAATCGTGCAGCAGCGCCCGGGGTGAATGGTCGATGTCCAGGAGGATGGCATCGAATTGTTTGCCGGGGCTCTCCGGATCAAAACCACCAACCTCAGGATCTGCAACGGCAAGGTCGAAGAAACTGCCGTGTACGTAACGGTTCCGTGGATCGCCGTTCAGGTCCTTACCCAGAGGCACCAGCTCCTGCTGATGCCAGCCGATGACCGGCTCCAGGTATTCAACCACCAGCAACTCGGCAACCCGCTCATGCCTGAGCGCCGCCACAGCGGTGTAACCCAGGCCCAGACCACCGACAACCACACTGAGATCGTCGCCCTCAGTTTCGCCCAGTCCGATATCAGAGAGGGCTACTTCTGCATCCACAAACATGCTGGACATCAGGAATTCCTCGCCCAGCTTCACCTCGTAGATATCCCGGTCACCAATGGCCGGAATCCGGCGCCGACGCAGAGTGATCTCACCGATCACCGAAGGCTGGCTGTCAATCTGTTCGAAAAGCAGTCCCATCTGTTCAGACCTTGCGAGTGGATTCATCAAGACAGGAACGCAGAATACTCCGCATCTTCTCCGAGCCCAGCTCGTTCATCAGTTCAATGTTTCTCTGCGGGATCCCATCCACATCAGGATAACTGTCAATCGCCGCTTCCAGACTGGCTTCCCGCAATAGGTGCAGCATCGGAAATGGCGACCGATTGGTGTAGTTCTCCGCCGCATCGGGCTCGGTGCCCGCAAACTGGTAATCCGGATGGAAACTGGCAATCTGGTACACGCCTTCCATCTCCAGGTACGCCAACAAACCATCAGCCGCATCAAGGAATTCATTGTAGGGCTCGAAATCCTGCAATACACCCGGATGAATCAACAGGGTGGTTTCAATCTCCGGCTCGTCTTCCATCCTCTGAAGCTCCGAGTGCAGGGCCTGTAACAGCTCGTCTTCCGTTTCGGCTTCCGACACCACAAACCGAACCCGGTTCCTGACCAGCTCCCGTTTGGCGAACGGGCAAAGGTTATAGCCGACGACAACTTCTTCGACCCATTTACGCGTTGCTGCAATAATTTCGCTCTCGCCCATTTTCTTTTCCTTAGTTATTCGAAAGCCACTCACAGGCCTACCCGCCCGTCCGCATTCTCCCAAGGCCCGAATAACCTAGGTTAAACGTACCCCTGACTCCGAAGGTAGTCATCATAACTGCCACTGAAATCGGTGACGCCATCAGACTTCAGCTCAATAATCCGAGTCGCAAGCGAAGAAACAAACTCCCGGTCATGGCTGACAAAAATCAGTGTACCCGGATAGTTCTCAAGTGCCAGGTTCAGCGCCTCGATGGACTCCATATCCAGGTGGTTGGTAGGCTCATCCATCAGCATCACATTGGGCTTCTGCAGAATCAGCTTGCCGAACAGCATCCTGCCCTGCTCGCCGCCCGAGATCACCCGCACCGATTTCCCGATATCATCGCCGGAGAACAGCATGCGGCCCAGCGTGCCGCGCACCAGCTGTTCGCCGCCCTTGGTCCACTGGGCCATCCAGTCGGTCAGAGTTTCATCGTCTGCGAAGTCTGCCGTGTGGTCCTGCGCGAAGTAGCCCACTTCTGCGCTGTCGGTCCATTTCACGTCGCCACTGTCTGGCGTGTAAGCGCCCGCCAGGCATTGCAGGAGTGTGGTTTTTCCGATGCCATTGGGGCCGATGATGGCAACCCGCTCGCCGGCTTCTACCTGCATGTTCAGGTTCTTGAACAGGGGCTTGTCGTCAAAGCCCTTGGTCATGTTTTTGAGAGTCACAGCCTGGCGGTGCAGTTTTTTTCCTTGCTCAAAACGGATGAACGGGCTCACACGGCTTGAGGGCTTCACCTCTTCCAGCTGAATCTTATCGATCTGGCGGGCACGGGAGGTGGCCTGTTTGGCCTTGGAGGCGTTGGCCGAAAAGCGGCTGACAAACTGCTGAAGTTCGGCGATCTGAGCCTTTTTCTTGGCGTTGTCCGATAGCATGCGCTCGCGGGCCTGGGTGGCGGCGGTCATGTATTCGTCGTAGTTGCCGGGGAACAGGCGCAGCTCGCCATAGTCCAGGTCCGCCATGTGAGTGCAGACACTGTTCAGGAAGTGCCGGTCGTGGGAAATGATGATCATGGTGCTGTTGCGGGCCACCAGGATGTTTTCCAGCCAGCGAATGGTATTGATATCCAGATGGTTGGTAGGCTCGTCCAGCAGCAACACATCGGGATCGGAAAACAGGGCCTGGGCCAGCAGTACCCGCAATTTCCAGCCCGGTGCCAGGGCACTCATGGGGCCATTGTGCTGCTCCAGCGGGATATCGAGACCCAGCAACAGCTCACCGGCGCGGGCATCGGCGGTATAGCCGTCCATTTCGGCGAACTGCACTTCCAGGTCTGCCACGGCCATGCCGTCTTCTTCGCTCATTTCCGCGAGGGAATAGATCCGATCACGCTCTTTCTTGACGTTCCAGAGTTCCTCATGGCCCATGATCACGGTATCGATGACCGAGCAATCCTCATAGGCAAACTGGTCCTGACGCAGTTTACCCAGCCGGACATTGGGTTCCAGCATAACCTGGCCGGCGGACGGCTCGAGGTCGCCACCCAGGATTTTCATGAGTGTGGACTTGCCGCAGCCGTTGGCCCCGATCAGGCCGTAGCGGTTGCCGTTACCGAATTTGGCGGAGACGTTTTCAAACAGGGGTTTAGCCCCGAATTGCATGGTGATATTGGCAGTGGAGATCAAGAAACAAACCTGTCGATGTGGGGCCGGGCGAACGCCGGCGAAAAGAAAGCCGGCATTGTACAGGTTTGCCGGGTGGACTGTGAGGCCGCAGAAACACGGATAAAAAGGCTTGCCTCCGGCGAGCTGTGCGGGCAGCATTCCCGTTCTGATGTACCCATTCATCCGACACAAGGACATTGATCATGGCACAGGCAACAGCGCGCCACATTCTGGTAGACAGCGAAGCAAAATGCGAAGAACTGAAAAAGGCAATTGAAGGCGGACAGGATTTTGCCGAAGTTGCAAAGCAGCACTCCTCCTGCCCCTCCGGCCGTAATGGCGGCGACCTCGGCTCCTTTGGCCCTGGCCAGATGGTTCCGGAATTCGACAAGGCAGTGTTCAACAGCGAAGTGAACACGGTCATCGGTCCGGTGAAGACCCAGTTCGGCTATCACCTGCTGGAAGTTACCAGCCGTAGCTGATGATTCCTGGTTTTACGCCGGGAATGCCAATCACCGGCCGGCAGCTTCCGTTGCTGGCCGGTGCGGCTTCGCTGCTCATTGCTCCCTTTCTGTTTATTGGCGGGCCGGACTGGGCCTCCGGGCCACTCCTCAAGTCGGCCTGGAACCTCGGCCACATTCTTCTTTTTGCGCTGCTGACACTGGCCGTCAGGCCCTGGCGTTGGTTGAGCGGCTGGCGTCTCTGGCTCGGTGTTACCGCCGTATTACTGGCGGTCGGAATTGGTATTGAGCTAATCCAAAGCGGCCAAAACCGCGATGTGGACGGGCAGGATCTGCTACGCAATCTGATTGGCAGTTGGTTGATTATCGCCTGGCGCCCGATGCTTATGCCGAGAACACGGGCCTCCGCCTGCCAAGGCCTGATAGCGGCAACAGCCACGCTGCTGCTGTGTTTTGAGCTGGGCACCACCGGGATCGTTGCGGCACGACAGTGGCAGATTCATCATCAGCTTCCCCTGCTCTATGACTTCAGCCATCAGAACCCGGAACCCTTCTGGACTGGCAGTCCGGCGGTATCCGCCAATCATTCGGTCAATCACCCACACAGCCTGAAGATCGATCTGGGCACGGGAACCTACTCGGGGGTCTCGCTCAATAACCTGCCAGCCGACTGGCGGGGTTTCGAGAGACTGACCATAACGCTGTTCAATCCCTCAGCCGAACCTCTGGCACTCACTCTGCGAATCAATGACGTGGCCCATGACCGCAGCGACCATGCCTACAATGACCGTTACAACACGCGTCTGGCCCTTGGGCCGGGCTTCAATACCTTCACGCGGAATCTGGCTGACATCGAGAATGCGCCGAATGGCCGGTTCATGGACATGTCACAGATCAGACGGATGGGGCTCTTTGCCGTCCGTCTTCCCGAGCCGCGCACCGTTTACCTGTCAGACCTGCGCCTCGATTAGCCGAGCGACCAGGGGTTGTCGGTCATGGGTTCGGCTCCGTCTGCGGTTACCAGAATGGTTTCACTGCACCCAATGCCCCACTGCCCCGGGATACGCAAGCAGATGGGCAGGTGAAAGACCATACCGGGGCGAAACTCCATGTTGCCGCCCCTGGCGATAAAGCCCGAGCCCTCCACCCAGGAGGGCGGAAACTGGGCGCCAACCGTGTAGCCAAACACCCCGGAGAAGAACACTTTGCCTGCCAGCGGCTGAAGCGCCCTCTCGGCGTCCTGGGCAGCCTGATCGAAGGTGACCCCTGGGCGGACTGATGCCAAGAGAGTGTCCACAATCCGCCGGCAACCATCATGAACCCGTCGCATTTCAGACGAGGGCTCGCCCCCGGCCACCACGGTCTGCATCATGGGCGCCGTATAACGGTGCCAGGCTGACCCGAATTCCAGAAACACCGGATCGCCTTCCTGCACCACCGTACGCTTGTGATTACAGTGGATCACGCTGCTTCGACGGCCAGTCACGACAATTGGCTGCATGCTCATGAATTCGCTGCCGGCCTCCAGCAGTGCCCGGGCACCTTCGGCGGCAATATCGTTGTCGGTGATACCCGGACGAACCGTCGCCACAGCGGCCCTAAGGCCTTCGGCGGTTATCCGCGCACTCTCACGCAGGAAACGGATTTCGGCATCGGACTTGACGATCCGGATCTGCTTCAACAGACCACCGTTATTGAGAAAACGCACCCCCGACATCCGTGCCTTAAGGCCTTCCAGCACCCCCTGGCGCAAGGAGCCGTGCCAAGCGTCAATGCCGACAGTCTCAACTCCGTCGTTGAGCACCTGGACCAGTGGCTCAAGCACTTCGCCGATGCCCTCCCACCGGTAACCAACGACCCGGGCGACGCGGGTGGTAATCATGGCTGGCCCCATTTCGATGGAGGGCACCTGCAAGAGCAAGTCCTCCTGGGTAACCACCAGGGCGACATGAACGGATACCTCAAAGGTGCTGTAACCGGTCAGGTAGAAAATATCCGACGGATCGGTCAGCAGCAGGGCGCCGAAATCCTCCCGAGCCATGCCATCCCGGACACGAGCGAGACGTTCGGCAAACTCCTGCTCCGGAAACGGGCACTCCAACCCCCTCAGTTGTGAGGACAAGGCTTTCTGATAGGCATTGAAATCCATAACGACGCTCCTCACTTGCATTTAATAGGCAGATTGGACCCAAATCCCGCTTTGCACAAATTGCGAGAGATGCTAATCGTATGGATTATGGGAGAGTGGAGGCCTGACGGGGCCCTGTGAACTCACTGGGCCCCTTCTGTTTGCGGTGCCAGAAAACCGGACATCTGCTTGCCGATGCTTTCCACCGGCTCGGTGATCGCCTGCTGAATGCTGTTGGTCACAACCTTCGAGAAGGCTGCACCGGCAGAACTCTCCAGGAACTCCAGATATAGATCCATCTCCTGGGCACCGATATTCTGGTAGGTATACAGATAGCTATCGTAGACCTGCTGGCCAACAACCCCCCTGAGCATGCTGCGCTGGCTTTCAATGCTTTGCCGCAACTGTTCATAATTTGCCGAATCACTGCTGAACGCAGCCATTGCGGTTGCCAGCCCGAGCTGGACCGCGATTGTAGTATCCACGGCGCTTTCCGTTGCCCGAGCCGCCCGATCAAACCGATCGAACACTTCCGCTTTGCGTGTGCCCTTGTACTGACTGTTCAACTCCGCGGCGCTGGCCTGGATCTTCGGCCAAGCCGAGGGTTCCGAAGCTGCAATCTCGGCCGAAGAAATCTTTCTGGCCACAGGGGTTTCGTACCAGTCATGAACTGCCTGGAGCTGCGAATCCGTGAGCTTGGCTTGCAGATCGTTAATGATCTGCTGCTCGATATCCACGGAGTTGAAACCGCTGCTCACAATGTTCCCGATGGTATTGGCCACCATTGGAGGAAGCTGACCATTCTGCTTGAGTCCTTCCCGGATTCCCTGGCTCATCATGGCCGGGTAACGGGCCACGATATCGTCAACAGGCGATATTTCCAGTACCTGGCGGGCATCCGGTGCTGCCTGGGCAGTGCCGGTAACAAGAAGGGCTGTGATTAAAAGAGGTTTAATTATGGGAAATCGTTTCATTTACCTATCATCCCGAATGAATCATTGATTCCCTTATGCCATGGGTCCGATGCATGCAGCAAGCAATCCCTCGGCCCCGGAGATGACGGTTTGGTAGGAATGCGAAAGAAACGCCCCCGGAAGACCATAGGTCGGGGATCGACTCTGGATACCTGGAAAAGCCGGGCAGGATGGTATGGGCTGCCCATGCTCGGTTTGCTGATGGGCCTCTGGGCAACGCTCCGCTTCAGTCTGCTGGCACCAGATCCTCCGGCAAACCCGGAGAACGTCTGCGAAATCTTCCGGGAGCATCCGGTCTGGTATGACTACGCCAGCGAATCCGAGCAACGCTGGGGCACGCCCATCGCCACCCAGATGGCGTTTGTCTATTACGAGTCCTCATTCCGCAGTCATGCCCGTCCACCACGCACCTTGCTCTGGGGCTTTATTCCCTGGACCAGACCGACAACTGCATACGGTTATGCCCAGGCTCTGGACCCGGCCTGGCGGGAATACCTGCAGGCCAACGGCGAAGGCTGGTTTACCGTGCGCACAGATATGGAATACGCGCTGGATTTCGTGGGCTGGTACAACCGGCTTAGCCACCGACAGCTTGGCATTCCCTTCTCGGCTCCCAGGAAGCTGTACCTTGCTTACCACGAGGGCCGGGGCGGATACGCCCGCAGAAGTTTTGAAAAGAAACCGGCGGTCAAGGATCTCGCCGCCCGGGTACAGACCCGGGCATTCCGATACGACACTCAGCTCAAAACCTGCGAACAGGAATTCCAGTGCTGGCGCTGGTATCAGTTCTGGCCGTTTTGCGGCTGACACTCGCTAGAACGTCGAGGAAATCTCCAACTGGGGCTCTAAAGCCTGAAGACGCTCAACCAGGTATTCCATGACGATGCGTACCCGGGCCATTTGTTGGGTGTCCTGGTTTACATGCAGCCAGAGATCAACGCTCTCACCCTCCAACGGCTCCGACAGACGGCGAAGTTCGCGACTACCCTCTCCCAGGTAGCAGGGCAAAACCGCCAGTCCGGCACCGGATTTCGCCAGTGCCTGCATGGATTGCAGGCTGTTGCAGCGAATGAAAGAGGTGACGTTCTTCAGATGCTTGCGATACCAGCGGCCGACGGCCAGATGGCTGAAGGTTTCATCGGGTATGATCCAGAGGCAACCTTCCGGGTGGTTTTCAATGTCCATATCCCGGTGCCGACGGCAATAGCGGGCGGACCCGTACACGGCGGATTCGATGGCCCCAATACGCTCGCCTTCCAGGGTTGCCTGGGGCTTATTCTCGGGTCGCAGCGTCAGATCCGCTTCCCGATGGCTTAGATTGGCCACGTCGTTGTCGGTCAGGGTTTCCAGTTCAATGTCCGGAAATTCCCTTACCAGCTCGGCAAGAATCGGGCTGAGCAATTCATTCATCATTGCATCTTCCGCCGCCAGCCTCACTTTACCCACCGGCGCCGAATCCTGCCCGACCAGCTTGCGCTCGAGGTTTTCCATCTCGATGGCCAGCCGTTCGGCCTCCCGGAACGCGGTTTCACCTACCGGAGTGAGCTGCAATCCGTCCCGGCTACGTTCGAAAAACTGCACACCCAGCGACTCTTCCATCTGGTCAAGCCGTCTTAGAACTGTGGTTTGGTGGACACCCAGTAATTCTCCGGCTTTGGCAAGGGTTCCACCTATTGCCAGAGCCCGTATATATCGAAGATAATCCCAGTCCATAGTTACTGCATATTTGCAACGTGAGTACGGATTTTAACGTATTCAAACTGCAAATAAGAACCCTTAGAATCGTTTTTAAATTAAAGGTAGATCCCTAACTAATCTACCGACTTGAATCAATCCACCCAATAGAAAGGAGGAAGGCGCTATGACTCAGAACCATATCGCAACCGTAAACCCGCTGCCGTCCAGTATCCTCCACAACAGTGATGAGGTCAGGCGCCAGTATACCCGTGCTGCGGCAAAGCAGGCGGTACAGTTTTTCAGTCGCAAGATGCGGAACTTTAACCGGAAAGCAGCGAACGTTGCTCCGGATATGAGCCAGATGCAGGGCGGCCACTAATACGGCACCCCAATCTGGCATGAGCGAGGAGATCGCTCAGGCTGAGAACAGAACATAAGGATTTGAAAGCGCCGGTGCTTCTTTAAAGAAGCACCGGCGTTTTACGTTGGCGTATCAGAATTCCCAGACTACTTTTTTCTTCTGATTGAACCAGTCGTCCATCTTTCGGTTGTAGAAGTCTTCTATCACATTCCGCTTGATCTTCATGGTCGGCGTCAGCATCCCGTTTTCCATGGTCCAGGGTTCCCGGACCACCACCACGAAGGCCACCTTCTCGTGGGACTCGCACTCCGCGTTCACCGCGTCCATCTCTGCGGCCAGCTCCTGCTCCAGCTCACCACGATCAGTTCCGGTTTCCAGTTCCTCCCTGGCTTCCTCGGACAGCAAGACCATCAGGCAAGGTTGCGGCTGGTTCGCGCCGGCCACACAGACCACCTCAGCCTTGGGATGATTGAAGCGGTTCTCGATAGGAACCGGAACCACGTATTTGCCCTTGGACGTTTTGAACAGATCCTTTACCCGGCCTGTGATCCGGAGGGTACCATCCCGGTCAATCTCACCCATATCTCCGGTTTTCAAGAAGCCGTCTTCGGTAAGGTCCTCTTTGGTTTTCTCCTCATTCTTGTAATAACCCAGCATCTGCCCGGGGCTTTTCACCTGGACTTCGCCCCCTTCACCGATACGATGTTCGACCCCCGGGTTGGCCATACCCACAGAGCCAGCCCTGGCCTGTCCGGGCCGGTTGGCGTGGGAATACCCGAAGTTTTCAGACATCCCATACACTTCCAACAATTCCAGCCCGAGGTTTCGATACCAGTTGACGATATCCGCGGAAAGCGGCGCCGCCCCGGTAAGAGCGGCCCGGCAATAATCCAGTCCCAACTGTTTCAGGACTTTCTTTTTAACCAGACCACTAATGATCGGGAGATTGAACAGCAGCTTCTGTTTCTTCGGCGGAAGCTTGGCGTTAACGCCCAGATAGAACTTCATCCACAGGCGCGGGACCGAGAAAAACAGTGTCGGCCTTGCCCTCTGCAGATCTTCCTGGAAGGTATCGAGGGAGTTCGCAAAGTAGAGATGGAAACCGTAGTACAAGGATTGCGTTTCAACCGCCGCCCGCTCAGCCACGTGAGCCAGGGGTAGATAGGAAAGCATTCGCTCGTCAGAAGAAACCGGGAACAGTTGCTGCAGACCGTCGGCTACCGAAATCATGGTCCGGAAACTGTGCATTACGCCTTTGGGACGACCGGTGCTGCCCGAGGTATAGACAATGGTAGCCAGATTATCCGGATCCGGCAGTTTGGGTTCTGCCGGTTCCTGGCCGGCGACGATTTCCTGCCATTTCGGTGTGTCGTCCCGCGGCGACATGGGCAGGGAAACGAGCGGCAGATCGTCCGGAATGTGATTCTTGATGTCGTTCCAGCCGTCCGCTGTCCCATCGAGTTTGCCGAGGAACAGGAGCTTTGCCTCGCTGTGCTCAAGGACATAGGCTGCGGTGTCACCATTAAGTGTCGGATAGAGTGGCACCGAAACGTGGCCCGCTGCCCAGATGGCCAGATCGGCCAGGATCCAGTGGGCGCTGTTCTTGCCCAGGATACTGATGTTACTGGGTTCGGGCAGTTTGAGGCTGGTCAGGTAAGCCGCCATCCTGGATACCTGGTCTGCAGCCTGTTTCCAGGTAATATCTTCAACACGGCCATCGGGGTAAGGCTGAGTGAGGTAAACGTTGTCGGGCGTTTCCTCTGACCAGTAATACAGGCAATGGAGTGAAGTCTGCTTCCGGGGGTCTACCGCCATAAACGGCTCCTTTTTGTTATTGTACTTCGTGGTTAACTTCTGCAATTCCTGATCATACTAGCGTCATTTCAGACCCGCTCAATAGCATTTAGTGCCCACGCAATTGGCCAATTAATCCTCGCCCGAGAACTGTTCCTCAAAAATTTTCGTAACATTTGTCAAGTTTGAGCTACCTTAAAGAGTGTGAACCTACCTTTCGAGCAACTTGGATATGGCCATGAGCAAACCAAAACGTTCGTTTTTGATCTTTCCCGCCTGGGGCATCATTCTTCTGGGCTCGGGTGCCTTTTTCTACAGCGCCTACGCAGGAATGCTGGGTTCCTGATCTGATCAGGACACTAGCGCCTGAACCGGGTTTCGAGGACCACGGCAGAGTTCGTCCTCTCCACCCCCTCCAGGTTACCAATGTCGTCCAGAACGGCGCTCAGTTCTTCCAGGGATTGAGCCTGAACGATGGCGATCAGATCGTACTCGCCACTTACCGAAAACAGCTGCGATACCTGACTTATATCCTCCAACGAAGCATTTGTTCGAGCGGTCAGTTTCTGGAAAACCTTGATCGATACGTGAGCCTCGACCTGGCTGGCAGAAAACTCCCCACCTAATTGCACCGAATAGCCTCGGATCACACCGCTGGCCTCCAGTCGGGCGATGCGGTTCTGTATCGTAGACCGTGACACATGCATGGCCTTCGCCAGCTCGGTGATGCTGGCCCGGGCATTCTGCCTCAGCAGCATTAACAGCTTCTGATCCTGTGTATTAATCATTTTGCCAAAGGTTATTTGCGTTTTGATCTGATTGTAGACCATTTCGATCATTTTGCAGCTGCAATTTGACACTCAGGCCTTTCATACTGAGCCGAAACAATGCTCAGGACATTCGCCATGATAATTCGACCGATTACTCCAAGGGATCTTGATGCCCTGATGCAGATCGCTATTGAATCCGGACCCGGCTTCACCTCACTGATGCCCGATCGCGATGCCCTGAGCCGAAAAATCGATTGTTCAGTCGACAGCTTCACCCGGACCGTGACCAAGCCCGGCGATGAACATTATCTTTTCGTGCTGGAGAACGGTACGACCGGTGAAATTATGGGCACCACCGGCATTGAAGCCTCCGCAGGCACTTCCCGCCCCCTCGTGCATTTCCGCCGCAACGCCGTTATCCACCATGAGGAAGATCCCCAGAAACGTCGTATCGAGGAAAGCCTGACTCGATGCCAGCATTACACCGGCTGCACAGAAGTCTGTTCGTTGTACCTTCGGCCTGGCTTTCGCCAAGCCAATGCAGGCAAGCTGCTCTCCCGGGTGCGCTTCCTGTTCATGGCCCTTTACCCGGAGCGATTCACGGACACGGTGATCGCAGAAATGCGCGGCGTTGCAGATCATGCTGGCCAATCTCCATTCTGGGAGTGGCTCAAGCATCAGGTGGTCGATCTGGACTTCATGGCGGCGACACAGCTGGCCTGCTGTAACCATAGCGGATTCATTGAAAAGTTCATCCCGGCGGCGCCGCTGTATACCCGGCAGATGAACGATGCAGCCAGGGCGGTTATCGGCCAGGTCCATGAGGATACGCGCCCGGCCCGGCACATGCTGGAACGTGAAGGCTTTCGTCACCGAGGTTTCGTGGATCTTCTCGATGGCGGGCCAACTCTGGAGTGCCCCAGGTCAGACATCGCCAGCGTCCGCAGCACCTTCCGGTCCACCGCCATGCTTCAGATGGGGGGACAGAGCCCCGGGAGCGATACGGGAAAAACCTGTAAATCCGCTATAGTTGCCAATGCCAGCTGTAAAGACTTCCGGGCCACGGTGACCGATCAGGTCTGGCAGGCCCCCGATACCAATAAACTGGTTGTGACAGACCAACTGGCGAAGCAACTGGGTCTTGGCGAAGGTAGCCCGGCCTGCTACCTGTCACTGGGCCAGATCAGGCAACAGTCAGAGGGGCGACAACAGCCCCACCAACAATCGGCTACTGAGGAGATTCGCTATGCATACTGACCCGGACACCCTTTTTGCGCGGCTCTGGGAGTCCTACCGGCAGGTGACCCCCTCTGCTGAACGTATACACAAAATCCTGGGCGCCGAAGAGGGGCAGGCGATCGTCAACGACCACATCGCTCTTCGCACTTTCAACCTGGACCCGGTTCGGCTGGATGCTCTGGCTGAACACTTCCTCAGCCTCGGTTACCAGCAGGGTGGCGAATACCATTTCGAGGCGAAGAAACTGTATGCACGGCACTTTGAACACCCCTCCCGCCAGCTTCCAAAGGTGTTTATCTCCGAGCTGCTTGTGGAGCAATGCTCAACGGCGTTGCAGTCCGTGGTGAAAAATCTTGTTGAGCAGTTAAGGCCGGAAGCGGTTACTGCCGATGATTTTCTGTATTCCGGGCGCCACTGGGAAGTTGACTACGAAACCTACCGTGGTCTGATGAAGGAAAGCGAATACGCTGCCTGGATGGCCGCCTGGGGCTATCGCGCCAACCATTTCACGGTCAGCATCAACCATCTGGAACAGTTCCACTCGGTGCCGGAAATCAATCAACTGCTAAAAGACAACGGCTATACCGTGAATGCATCAGGCGGAGAAGTGAAGGGCTCACCCGAAGACCTGCTGGAGCAGTCGTCCACCATGGCCGATCGCGTACCCGTCGCCTTTGCCGACCAGACCGTGACCATACCCAGCTGTTTCTATGAGTTTGCCCTGCGTTATCCGAAGCCGGATGGCCAGCTCTACTCGGGTTTTGTGGCGGCATCGGCCGACAAGATCTTTGAAAGCACGAACGCCGGCGGCTGATTAGGCACGCCAGCTCTGAGGATCAGGACCACCCCTGTTCGCCGAGCAGGGGGACAAACCGGACTGCGCCCAGGTCCTCGGTTCGGAATTCGCCCTGAGCCAGCCGGGTAATGCGCATCAACGACTGGACCGAATGTTCCTTCCCAACCGGAATGACCAGATGCCCACCAACCGCCAGTTGGCGCTTCAACGATTCCGGCACAGCTGGCGCACCGGCTGCCACGATGATGCCATCGTAGGGTTGGTGCTCGGGCCAGCCCATGGTGCCATCGCCACAGCGTACCTCGACATTGTCAAAGCCCTCGTCGGCCAGCGTGCGGGCCGCCCGATCTGCCAGCTCCTGCACCCGCTCAATGCTGAACACCTTACCGGCAATACTGCCCAGCACAGCCGCCGCATAGCCAGAGCCGGTACCAATATCGAGAAGCTTCTCCCCGCCCTCCAGATCCAGAGCTTCCGTCATCAACGCCACAATGTACGGCTGTGAAATGGTCTGCCCTGCGCCGATGGGAAGGGGGCCATCATCATAGGCGCAGTCCCGCATGCGCTCGGGAATGAACGCTTCTCGCGCCACCCGCCCCATGGCCTCAAGTACCTGCGGCGACTCAATCCCCCGGGCACGGAGCTGATAATCCACCATGGAAGCTCTCTGTATCTCAAAGCCATTATCCTGATTCATTGCCTCTTTTCCTTCCCGTGGTCTGGCTACTTACCCGCCGTTACAAAGCAGTAACTTTTTTACAACGGCGCCCCCGGCATCATCTGACTACTTTTTAGACACCGGCAGTGACAGATACAACCACCGAATGCCAAAAACAACAAACGGACAACGGGGCGAGAAACTGGGAAACCCGTTGCCGAGGAGGAGAAATGTCAACATCCGTAAACCATCTCGACGAGCGCACGCGGGATTCTGCAGATTTGCTCGAAGAGATCATGCCCTCAGCAATCACCCTTGCGATGATGCTTCGCCACCGGAAAATGGCCGCCTGGCTGCGTACCGAATTTGACGGTTACCAGGACCTTGCTGCCGCACCACCCTACCGCCGGCAGCTGCACGGACACATCGTTGCCAAATCCCCCCAGTACGGCTGGATTCCTGCGCCAGTGGACGATCAACAGAAGGAGGAGTTCGGGTACATGGATCTGCTCGAGGGGGTAAAAGCCCTGGAGAAAGTTTGTGTGAACTGCAAAAAAGGCAACGGCAACCGGGTGCTGCTGGAAAAAGACGAAATGGCCGTGCTCCAGAAGCAGATCAATCTGACGGCCGAACTGGCTATCAACCTGAGCCGCGAGGTTTACTGCCGGCTGCTGAGAACCGTCCGGGCCGCGATCTATCTCTGGACCCAGGAGCTGATGGCCGAGGGCATTGCCGGGGAACACAACCACTACAGCCCGGACGAGCGGGCAAAAGTGGCCCACCTGGATGAACCCGAAAAGTTCTGGCGGCGGGCCATGGAAGAGGCAGACAGCCTGCCGATACCGGACGTGCGAGAGGTGGGTTTCTTTGAACGGGTGTTCGGGCGCGCGGGCTGAAAGCCCGCCACCCCACTTACCACAAGACGCTGACAATCCCGATGCTGCTCACCAGTAGCAGCACCGATCCCAGCAGCCGGAAAAATACCGGTGTTTCAGCCTGGAGTATGCGGTCATGGGCGTACAGACCGATGACGTGCCCGACAGCTGCACAGGGCAGAAGCCAGAGATGATGGATAAGCTGGAGATCAACGCCGGCCCAGACAAAGGCTGCCATCTTTATCAGTACCAGGATAAACCAGAGCGCAAACAGGGTATCCCTGAGTTTCTCTTTCGGCAGGTGCTGGGCCGCCACGGCGATAATAAGCGGCGCGCCGATCAGAGATGTGCCGCTGATGTACCCACCCACCATCAGGAATATCGCATCCACCGTTTTACTGCCACTGCGAAAGGGGCGGTTAATGATATAGGAGACCGAATAAAGCGCCACGATCACAAAGATGATGGCACTGAGGATATCGGAGGGCATGGTGATCAGGCCGAAAACGCCAATCAGCTTGGGCACGATCATGATGCCAAGGATCCGCCACAGGTATTGCCAGTCAACAGTGCCCGAGCCCGCCTCCCGTTGCTCTCCGGCCCCAGTGCGATTGTTCATCCAGATTGTCAGGGATGAGAACACCAATAGATGAACCGCAATAATCGGCAGGAATACGAGCGGTTGATCCAGCACCAGCAACAGAAATGGCAGAGACAGGACGGCACCACCAAATCCCAGTCCGGAGCGGACAAAACCACTCCAGACGAAAATCAGGGCAATCAGCAGATATTGGTAAATTGCGAGATCAGACATGGGTTCCCGGTTGTCGTCGAAAGGACCGTATTTTTTCCGGAACTGGTCTAAGCTCAGTTAGTTGCGAAGAAAAACAACACTTTCCGGAGGATGTGAATGGCCCTGTCATGGAAACAGAAGTTCCTGCTATTGATTGTTGCAACGCTGATTGGTCTTACGATTGCCACCCTGGCTTCGCTAAGCGGACTCGGAAGGGTATCAAATGCCTACGAGGCCCGAAGCGAGGCACGAGCCTACGAATCCGCATCCCTTATCCTGCTGAACGACTGGCTGGCGCTCGAGCGAATGAGCGAAGGTCTGGAGCCAAACCAGGTTGAAAGCTATCGGGAGACACTGGCGTCGCTTGCGGCCCAGTCATCGGCGCTCAGTGAATCAGCCAGAACCCTGCCGGGTGATGCCGTAAAAACCACGGCACAACAAATCCAGGATCAGGTCGCAGAGTATACCCGACTTCGCACCGAATGGCTGGCCCTGAACCAGCAACTCGGGCTGACACCGTCAGACGGACTGCGGGCGACGATGTCCAATGCCATTGACGAAAGGCTTCGGCAAATCAGCATCTCGATCTTCAACGACGACATCAACACCATTGCCTCTACCTACCGGGACTACCTCTCCACCTTTGACGCTACCTACGCCGAGACTACTCGTGAGGCACTGGAGCGAATGCAGGCCACCGTCACAGAGATGGATTGGCAGGAAATTGACATTGGCCAGGCGGTAAAGGCGTTCAACGACGCCTTTACCGATGCCGAGTCCCTGATCGGCGAGCTGTCTGCCATCAAAGACCAACTCAGCGCCGCCGGCAGCCGAATTCGGGAATTGATCTCTGAACAAAACACCCTGCTCCGCCAGGATATTATTGTGGCAACCAGCCAGCAGGCTGAACAGGCCCGGACAGCCTCAACCTGGCTCATCATTGCAACCGCTGCCGCCGTGGTCATCATCCTGGTCCTGACGCTCACAACCGCCTCCAGAACCCTGGTAAAGCGACTCAATGAGACCGTAAACCTGCTTACCCGGGTTGCTGGCGGTGACCTCAGCCAGCGCCTGGAACCGGGCAGGAATCCGAACGATGAATTCAATCGCCTCGGCCAGGCGGCCAACAAGATGCTGGACGACGTCTCAGACGTTATCGGCCAGGTAGTGGAAGGTAACCGGACCCTGTCGGCGCTTCAGGGCGAACTGGATGCGCTGGTTGATCAGATGGGAAGAAACGGCGAACAGGTTGAAGACGAGACCGAGCAAACGGCCACCGCAGTTCAGGAAATCTCACACACAGCAGTGGATATTGCCCAGTACACCCAATCCGTCAATGATGCCGTTCAGAGTGCCAACGGCGCCGCACACTCTGGTGCGGAGGTGGTAAGGCAAAGCGCAAAAACCATGACCGCGCTGGCGGAACGGATCCAGAAAACCCACGACCAGGTAGCCCAGTTGAGCAAAACCGGTGAAAAGGTCAACTCGATTGTCGGCGTGATCAACGGCCTTGCTGAACAGACCAACCTGCTGGCACTCAACGCTGCCATTGAGGCGGCAAGAGCCGGCGAGGCCGGGCGCGGCTTCTCTGTCGTTGCCGACGAGGTTCGATCTCTGGCGGAAAAAACTGTGTCTGCCACCAACGGCATCGCCGACATCGTGGAATCTCTTAACCGCGAAACCGAGGCGATTTCCAAATTGATGAAAGAAGGCCTGGCTTCCGCCGGTGAAGGTGAAGAAAGCTCGAAAGAGGCTGCACATTCGATTGAGCAGATCACCGGTTCCATCCAGCAACTGGCGGGGGACATGAATCAGGTGGTTTCTTCGGTTGAGGGGATTTCAACCACCACAGAGGAAATCGCCCAGAAAGTTGAACAGATTCACGGCCACACCCGCGAAACCTCGGATATCCGCCAGAAACTCAACGCCCATATCGAGCGCCTGTCGTCCCAGGTAGCCACCCTGACCCTGGCGTCTCAGGGCTTCCGCCTGTAGCCGGACTGCGTAACCGGAAACACTGGTTGCACCGCCGGGATTCAGGGGTTAGCATACTCGATACTGTACATTTAAACAGTATCGAGTATGCCCATGAAGACTCGCGCGACTGCCCTGAATCCCCACAACCGTTTCCAGCCCATTGTCACCGACCGCCAGGTTGAGGATGACTGGTACCACGACCCTGCCGATGACCTGAACCCCGATACCCTGGCCACTGAAGTCATTCAGGAAACCGCAAAATCCATTATCAGCCGGAATACCTCGCCGGATGTGCCTTTTGATCAATCCATAAACCCCTATCGCGGGTGCGAGCATGCCTGCATTTATTGTTTTGCCCGCCCGACCCATGCGTACTGGGACATGTCGCCGGGGCTGGATTTCGAGACCAGGCTGATCGCCAAACCCAACGCCGCCGTGCGGCTGCGTGAAGAGCTGGACAAGCCCGGCTACCGGGTCTCGGCGATCGCACTGGGCGTCAATACCGACGCCTACCAGCCCCTTGAGCGAGACCTGGGGATCACCCGACAGGTATTGGAGGTTCTGGCCGAATATCGTCATCCGGTGTCCATCATTACCAAGGGCGCGCTCATTCTGAGAGACCTTGACCTACTCGCGACCCTTGCTTCCAAAGGCCTCTGCTCTGTGCGGATCAGTCTGACCAGCCTCAGCAACGACCTGAAACGACGAATGGAGCCAAGAACAGCTGCACCCGCAACGCGCCTTAAAATGATCCGCCAACTCTCGGAGGCCGGTATCCCGACCGGTATTATTCTCGGGCCGGTCATCCCCTTCATCAACGATCACGAGATCGAGTCGATACTGGAAGCCGCCGCAGAGGCGGGTGCGACCCGGGCCAGCTGGATTATGCTACGTTTACCCCATGAGCTGGACGAACTGTTTCAGGACTGGCTGCACCGGCATTTCCCACAAAGGGCAGAGCATGTGATGAACCGGATGCGCGACCTGCGGGGCGGAAAGAGTTATGACGCCACCTTTGGCCGCCGAATGACCGGCACAGGCCCATACTCTGATCTCATTCGCCAGCGATTCACTAAGAAGGCTCGGCAACTTGGACTTAACCTCCATGAGGAGGAACCGTTGCGAACCAACCTTTTCCGGCGGCCTGGGGGGGAACAAATGCCGCTGTGGTAGCGTCAGAGTATCGGTTGATCGCATCACTATGATCGATGCTTCTCAGGGACTAGTCGGAGAACACCCATGCACGGAACCAGACGCCTTTCCCTGACCGCAACAATGCTTGCCGTTCTTGCCACCCTATGGCATCCCAACGGCTTTGCGGCGGATGAAGCGATTGTTTCAAGGATTGAAGCGTTGGATGCCGGGTTTCCGGTGCAGGTTCTCGGTAACAGACTCATGGCACACAAGGCTCTATCCGCCTTCTATGGTACACGAGGGTACCAACGGGCCTGGCAATCACCGGATCTTCGTCGCCAGCTGATTGACGCCGTGGAGCAAGCCGCCGGTGACGGCTTGATTCCGGCAGACTATCACGCAGACATACTCTCGGGTCTGTCGCTCAGACCCATGAGCGACTTTTCTGAAGACCTCAGGGCAGATCTGGATTTGCTGTTTTCGGACGCCTTTCTCATGCTTAGTTCGCACATGCTGGAGGGCAAGGTCAATCCGAAGACAGTTCACGCGGAATGGACCGCCAATCGCCGTCAGCGAAAGATGGAATCCGTTCTGAGTGAAGCGCTGGAACGCGCGAATATTACCGGCACACTGGATTCCCTGCGGCCTGCCGATCCAGCCTACCGGAAGCTGATGGCAGCGCGGCAGGATCTGACAAGCCTGCTGGGTCAGCCCTGGTTGCCCCTGGCATTACGGCCAACTATCCGGCCCTCTTACCAGGATGAGCGGCTGCGTGAAATTCGCCGGAGACTTTCTGAGCTTGGAGAGCTGACAGAAGAAACGGTAACAGCCAACGACCCACTGCATAATGATGCGGACCTTGAATCGGCGATAACGCGTTTTCAGGCCCGACACGGCCTTGAACCCGACGGCATTATCGGGCCGAACACCCTGGCAGCTCTCAACCTGATGCCAGTGGAGCGCCTGCGCCAGATTGATGCCACGCTCGAGCGTTGGCGGTGGTTGCCGGAATCCCTCGGTGAGACCTATGTTCTCGTAAACATCGCCGGTTTCGAGCTAAAAATGGTGGAAAACGACAAGGAAGTGCTGCGAAAGCGCGTTATCGTGGGCCAGCCCTTCCGGCAAACCCCGGTGTTCAGCGATCGCATCCGTTACCTGGTATTCAACCCCACCTGGACTGTACCCCGAACGGTGATGATTCAGGACCAGTTGCCTCAGATTGTCCGGGATCCGGACTACCTCTCCCGCCTCAAAATCAGTGTCTACCAGGGCTGGGGCGCAGACCGGCGGAAGATGGATCCACTGGAGGTCGATTGGTCTTCACTGAACCGGAACAATTTCCCTTACCAGCTCGTTCAGGAACCCGGCACGCAGAACGCACTCGGGCAGGTAAAGTTCATGTTCCCCAACCAGTACGATGTCTACCTGCACGACACCCCGGGCCGAGGACTGTTTACCCGAAGCGAGCGATCGTTCAGCTCTGGCTGCATCCGCGTCGAACAACCCATGGATCTGGCAGAACGTCTTTTGGCGGCAGCACCGGGGTGGCCCAGGGAGAAAATAGACCGTGTGGTTTCCGAGTCGGAACCCGAGACTGTGCTGCTACCAGAACCAGTGCCCGTCCATATCCAGTACTGGACCTCCTGGGTGGACGATGAGGGCCGCTTGCAGTTTCGCGATGACCTGTACAACAGGGATGCGCGCCTGATCGATCAGCTCAGGAGCACTCCCGACGGAGACCGTCGCTACAATACTCCAGTCGCCGGCTCGGCTCGGGAGCCGGGTACGCTCTGAACCAGGGCATACGCATCAGCTGAGGAGATATCATGAAAAAGACTCTGATCGTGGTTTTAGGTTCACTGTTACTCTACGGGTGCCAGTCTTTGCCCTCCGCCGAGGAGGGCATTGAAACAGACGCCGTTTTCATCAGCGCCAGTCATTGCCTTAACGAATATCTGGATGATCTGGAGAAGGTGCATTATGGCCCCTGCCTCAAGGTGATCACCATCAACGGCGAAGAGCCGGATGTCAGGGAAGACGGCTTTATTGAACTGCCGATAGCTACAGCAATGACGATCGGTGTCAGCTGCGTTTATCGCCATGCCGACGGCTCCCCCATTCCGGCAACCATGGAAAACGCAGACTTCGCTGTAAAAGACAGCACCTTCGCTAAAGCCGGTAAACGCTGGTACCTCCATGCCCATAAACAGGCCCGTGGCGTTGTCGGCTGCGAGCCCACACTGTCGCAGTCGGTCTATCCCACCTATGACACGGAATGATTCTGCCATGAGCAACAAAATTGATATCCACTACTGCACCGGTTGCCGCTGGCTTCTGCGCTCGGCCTGGATGGCGCAGGAGCTGCTGACAACCTTTGAGGACGAGATCAGAGAGCTAAGCCTACACCCGGGTAACGGCGGCATTTTCGAGGTGTGGATCAATAACAAGCGGATCTGGTCCCGCAAGGAAGACGGCGGCTTCCCTGAGATCACTCAATTAAAGCAGCTGGTTCGGGACCAGGTGGCGCCGGAAAGGTCCCTCGGACACTCCGACAAAAAATCCGGCTCCTCAGAATGATCATTCAAAAATTCTGACAGGCTGAGTCGATATTCTTCGCTTTTAGAGATTGCTCTGCGCCCCGATAGTAGGTGCCCAACAATTCACTGACATGTGAGGGTATCTATGAGTGACCTGATGCAGCCCATCAAATTCAAATCTATCGAGGTACCTAACCGGTTCGCCCTGGCGCCGATGACCCGCACCAGCGCGGAATCAGATGGCACCCCAAATGCACTGATGGCAGATCATTACGAAGGCTACGCCAAAGGCGGCTTTGGTCTGGTAATTACTGAAGGAACCTATACCGATGACAAGGCAAGCCAGGGCTATGCCAATCAGCCCGGTATCATCAACAAGGTTCAGGTGGATGGCTGGAAAGCCATTGTCGATCGCGTGCATGCCGCAGGCAGCAAGATCATCGTTCAGTTGATGCACGCGGGCGCCCAGTTCCAGGCCAACCGTTTCACCGAACAACCGCAAGGCCCAAGCGAAGTTACACCCAAAGGCGCCCCGCTCGGTTTTTACGGCAACCAGACTGAGTGGCAAACCCCGAATGCCATGACCGAGGCAGACATTCAGGCGGCCGTTGACGGTTTCGCAAAATCCGCTGCCAATGCGAAAGCCGCCGGTTTCGACGGTATCGAGATTCACGGTGCCAATGGCTATCTGCTGAATCAGTTCCTGAGCACCTACTTTAACTGCCGCGAAGATGAGTATGGTGGCCCACTGGAAAACCGGCTACGCCTGGTGGTGGAAGTGGTCCGCGCGGTACGCGAGGCTGTCGGCGAAAACTTTACCGTAGGCATTCGACTGTCCCAAGGCACGGTAACCGATCCGGACTACCAACTGCCCGAAGGCGAATCCGGATTCCGCAAGATTGTCGAAGCAGTACGCGATGCCGGCGCGGATTTCGTCCACACCACCGACGGCGACGTTAACCGGAAGCACTTCATCAAGGGCGATCAGAGCCTGGCAAGCGTCGCGTCCAGCGTCACGGGCATCGAACTGATCCTCAATGGCAACATCGATGAAACCAATTGTCAGGACGTGGCCAATCAGTTCCCGGGAACCCTGCTTGCAGTGGGCAAGAAAGCCCTCGCAAATCCCGACTTTGTCCAACGCCTCAAAGACGGCAAGGAAATAGCAGACATCGACTTCGCCATGCTGCAGCCGAAGGCCACGATTACCAACGAACTGGCCTGGCGAAAACAGAACGCAGCCTGAACACCCAACTTGCCCGAGAAATATCGCCGGAGGCGACCGACAACGTTCCCTCCGGCGTTGCTATTTCAAGCTGCTATGCTGACACCACAACACAACAGGAGTACCCATGACCTCTGACATCAGTATTGTCTGGCTGGGCACGATTGCCAGTTTGCTAGCAGGGCTCGCCAGTGGTGTGGGCGCTCTGGGCGTGTTCCTTGTCCGAACCCTCACCCATAAACTGCAGGACGGAATGCTGGCCTCAGCAGCTGGTGTGATGTTGGCGGCTTCATTTTTCTCATTGTTGCTTCCTGGCCTGGAGTACGGTGAGCAGATTACCGGGCAGACCTGGACCGCGGCACTGATCGTCATTTTCGGCTTGCTCTCTGGTGCCGCCGCGCTCTATTTCGTGCACCAGAAACTGCCGCACCAGCATTTCGAACTGGGCCGCGAGGGTCCCGACGCATCCTATATTCGGGGCATCTGGCTTTTCATTGTCGCCATCACTCTCCACAATTTTCCCGAAGGCATGGCTGTGGGCGTCGGCTTTGCAGGCGGCGATGTGAATAACGGTTATGTGCTGGCCACAGGCATCGGGCTTCAGAACATTCCTGAGGGACTGGCCGTGGCGTTTTCACTGCTTGCTATCAACTACTCCCGGATCAAAGCCTTCGGCATTGCCCTGATGACCGGTCTGGCCGAGCCGCTGGGAGGCCTGTTCGGTGCCACCCTGGTGTGGCTGGCCGAACCCTTGATGCCCTGGACGCTCGGCTTCGCGGCGGGTGCCATGCTATTTATCATCAGCAACGAAATCATCCCCGAAACCCACCATCGGCAGTGGAAGATCATGTCCACTTTCTGTCTGATGGGTGGTTTTTCTGTGATGATGTTCCTGGATGCTACGCTGGGTTAGAAGTCCAGACGCCCGCCAGGGCTTCAAGAGCCTCTGCGATCAGGGGTTCGTCCTGCCGGTCACGTTGCCATATAAAGCTGAGCGCGCAGGGCAACTGAACCCCTTCAACAATCTCCAGGCCCGTCTCCTGCCGCTCCGCCATGGCCAACGCGTCCCTGGCCAGACTCAGGCCCACGCCGGCCCGAACCAGGTCCAGCATGCAGGCCTCCTGATCGACTTGGGCAACACCGTGGGGCATTAAACCCATTGGCTTCAGAATCCCTTTCAGCAGCCGATGATGAACGGAGTCTTCGGGTGTCACAATCCAGGGCATGGCCGCCAGATCCGACCACTGTGCAGATCGAATTCTCGGCCCCCACCCTGCCGGGGCAACTACATAATAATGAAATCGGGTCAGCTCACGATGAACGACATCGGGTGCCAGCGCCCCCGGCCCAACGCCGGGCGGCGCCAGGAAAAAACCGACGTCGAGACGGCCATCCCGGACCTGCTCCAATACGCTGCCACTCATCCCCTGCCGTAGCTCGGTTTCCAGCTGAGGTGCCCGTTCTACCAGCCGGTGCAGAAACGCGCCGAGACGGATGAATTCCGGATCCACAATGGTGCCAATTCGTAACCGCCCTCTCAGGGTGCTATGCAATGCCCGGGCGCTTTGCTCGAACGCCGCCATGGCTGCCAGGGCTTTTTCGGCCGCAGGCAAAAGGGCCTGACCATCCGGGGTCAGAACCAGCCCCTGAGGCCTGCGCAGAAACAGCTTCAATCCCAGCTCATCCTGCAATTGCTTGAGCTTCAGGCTGACGGCCGGCTGAGTCAGGTGAAGGCGAGTCGCAGCGCGGGAAACGCTGCCTTCCCGCGCGACGGTAACAAACGCCCGAAGGCTCTGGAGGGGATGCATATAGGACCTCGTCTGCGGAGCACTGATATAAGCTTACCTTATATCTGGCTTTTGAAAATCTCAATTGCTTTGCCCCATGATCACCCCTAACCTGTATGGTCAGTTATTACCCAACGCTCCCTTAAAGCCTGCAGGAGAGTTTATCCTGCCATTCACCACAGGCTAAATGCGACAAGACCGAGGCATCCATGACCAACGCAACCATTCAGCATTATATCAATGGCGAAATATCACCAGGCGCTTCCAGTCAGGTTCAGGACGTGTTCAACCCGGCCACGGGACAGGTAACCGGACAGGTTACTCTTGCCAACTGCGACGATGTGAATGCCGCTGTTGCTGCCGCCGATGCTGCGTTCCCGGCGTGGGCCGACACACCGCCCATCCGCCGGGCCCGGGTTATGTTCAAGTTTCTGGAGCTGTTGAACCAGCATAAGGATGACCTGGCCCGCGCCATCACCGCCGAACATGGCAAGGTCTTCACCGATGCCCAGGGGGAAGTGGCCCGGGGCATCGACATTGTCGAGTTTGCCTGTGGCATCCCCCAATTGCTCAAAGGCGATTACACCGAGCAGGTGAGCACGGGTATCGACAACTGGACGACCCGCCAGCCCCTGGGCGTGGTCGCCGGCGTCACCCCCTTCAACTTCCCGGCCATGGTGCCCATGTGGATGTTCCCGGTCGCCATCGCGGCGGGCAACACCTTTGTACTGAAGCCCAGCCCGCTGGACCCGAGCGCCTCTCTGATGATTGCCGACCTGCTGAAGCAGGCCGGCCTGCCCGATGGCGTATTCAACGTGGTTCAGGGCGACAAGGAAGCAGTAAACGCCCTGATCGAGCATCCGGACGTTCAGGCCCTCAGTTTTGTTGGCTCCACGCCGATTGCCAACCTGCTCTATGAGAAAGGTGCCAAACACGGCAAGCGCATTCAGGCCCTTGGCGGTGCTAAGAACCATATGGTGGTGATGCCGGACGCCGACCTCGACAAGGCGGTAGACGCATTGATCGGCGCCGCGTACGGCAGTGCCGGCGAACGCTGCATGGCCATCAGTGTGGCGGTTCTGGTTGGCGATGTGGCGGACAAGATTATGCCTCAACTGGCCGAACGGGCCCGCACCCTGAAGGTGAAGAACGGCGAACAGCTGGATGCCGAGATGGGTCCGATTGTTACCGCCGCCGCACACCAACGAATTACCGGCTACATTGAAAAGGGCGTCGCCGAAGGCGCCGAGCTGGTGGTCGATGGTCGCGAATTCGACGCATCAAACACCGGCGAAGGCTGTGCTGATGGCTTCTGGATGGGCGGTTCGCTGTTCGATCACGTCACGCCCGACATGACAATCTATCGTGAAGAAATCTTCGGTCCGGTTCTGGCCTGCGTTCGGGTACCGGATATCGCCACGGCCATTCGCCTGATCAATGATCACGAATTCGGCAACGGCGTCAGCTGCTTCACCGAGAGCGGCAGCGTGGCCCGGGAATTTGGCCGCCGGATCCAGATCGGCATGGTGGGGATTAACGTACCCATTCCCGTACCCATGGCCTGGCACGGATTTGGTGGCTGGAAGCGCTCCATGTTTGGTGACACCCACGCCTACGGCGAAGAGGGCGTAAAATTCTACACGCGCCAGAAATCCATCATGCAGCGCTGGTCCGACTCCATTGATGCCGGTGCGGAATTCGTTATGCCAACAGCCAAGTAACAACGGAACCAGCTGCGGAGAAAGTGCCATGTCCGACAACAACAACGCGACGGGACAGCAGGAATTCGACTACATCGTGGTGGGCGCCGGCACAGCCGGCTGCCTGCTCGCCAAACGCCTGAGTGAAAACCCGGATAACCGGGTTCTGCTCATCGAGGCAGGTGGACGGGACAACTATCACTGGATCCATATCCCGGTCGGTTATCTGTATTGCATCGACAACCCACGCACAGACTGGCGCTTCCGTACCGAGCCTGACCCTGGGCTGAACGGCCGCTCCCTCATCTACCCCCGGGGTAAAACCCTCGGGGGCTGTTCCAGCATCAACGGTATGCTCTACATTCGTGGTCAGGCCCGGGATTACGATCAGTGGGCCGAGATCACCGGTGAAAACGAGTGGAGCTGGGACAACTGCCTCCCAGACTTCATGCACCACGAGGATCATTACCGTCTGGACGACGACGGCGACGCCGACCCTGAGCACCACAAGTACCACGGCCACGGCGGTGAATGGCGGGTCGAACACCAGCGCCTGAAATGGAAAGTGCTGGAAGACTTTGCCACGGCTTGTGTTGAAGCTGGCATTCCGCGGACCCGGGATTTCAATCGGGGCGACAATGAGGGCGTGGACTACTTCGAGGTGAACCAACGCTCCGGCTGGCGATGGAACACCTCCAAAGCCTTTCTGCGGGAAGCGGAAAAACGACCCAATCTGACGCTCTGGCACTCAACTCAGGTGCTCGGCCTGGAAACAGAAACCTCTGATAACGGCCCCCGCTGCACGGGAGTCCGAGTCGATCGGCCCAACTTAGGGCAAACGACGGCTCGGGCAAAACGCGAAGTTATCCTTTCCGCCGGCGCTATTGGCTCCCCACAACTACTGCAACTCTCTGGAATCGGTCCCGCCGATCTTCTGAAAAAGCACGGAATTGATGTGGTTGCCGATCTGGCCGGCGTTGGTGAGAACCTGCAGGACCACCTGCAGATCCGCTCCGTGTACAAGGTGAAGGGAGTTACCACCCTGAATACTATGGCCAATTCGCTGATCGGCAAGGCCCGCATCGGACTGGAGTACCTGCTCACCCGCTCCGGCCCCATGAGCATGGCGCCTTCACAGCTTTGCCTGTTCACCCGCAGCTCCGAGGAGTACAAACACGCCAACATCGAATACCACGTTCAGCCTCTGAGCCTGGACGCATTCGGCCAACCGCTGCATAACTTCCCCGCCATCACCGCCAGTGTCTGCAATCTGAATCCAAGCAGCCGGGGTACCGTGCGCATTCGCAGTAACGATCCAACGCAGCCTCCGGCAATTTCCCCAAATTACCTGAGTACGCCGGAAGACCGCAAAGTCGCTGCAGACTCCTTGCGAGTGACCCGGCGAATCGCAGAGCAACCCGCTTTCATGCAGTACGAGCCAGAGGAATTCAAACCCGGCCTGGAGTACCAGACCGACGACGAGCTCGCCAAATTGGCGGGCGACATCGGCACCACGATTTTTCACCCGGTAGGCACCACCCGTATGGGGCGAGCCGATGATGAACAAGCAGTGGTGGACCCGCACCTGAGGGTACGAGGCGTGGCCGGCCTGCGCGTGGTGGATGCGGGCGTGATGCCAACCATCACCAGCGGCAATACCAACTCCCCAACCCTAATGATTGCCGAGAAGGCCGCCCGCTGGATTCTGGCGGGTGATTGAGCATTGAACTGATTGCAGTTTCCAGGTTTTTGCCGGCGGACAGGCTGCTAGAATCGGCAGCCTGTTTCATTTGCAAAGGAAGGCTCCACCATGACGCTCGCAACCTGGCTGACCGTGGTCACCATCTGCATTCTGGGTGCTATGTCGCCCGGACCCTCGCTGGCACTAGTGCTCAAGCAGACGCTTACCGGCGGTCGACGCAACGGCGTGATCACTGCCCTGTCCCATGGTATCGGTGTCGGTATCTACGCCTTTCTGAGCATCCTGGGACTGGCCGCCATCATCACCGCCTCCCCGGCCGCCTTTTCAATCCTGCAGTGGGGCGGCGCCTTCTACCTGGCCTGGCTGGGCGTGACAGGACTGATGGCAAAGCGGCAAACGGATGACGAACTGCCCGAGCCGCCCACCACCAAAAGTGCGGCCCGTGACGGTTTTCTGATTGCCTTCTTCAACCCGAAAATCGCGGTATTCTTCCTGGCCCTGTTCAGTCAGGTCGTAGGCACCGACACCAGCCTGATGGCCAAGTTCGGCTATGCCGCAACGGCTCTTGTCATCGATACCAGCTGGTATCTGATCGTTGCCTGGCTGTTCTCCAACCCGAAATGGCTGACCTTGCTCAGGAAAAACGCCGTCTGGTTCGAGCGTATCTTTGGCACCATTCTTCTGGGACTGGCCGGACGCCTGGTGTTCGGCATCCTGAACGGGAAATAACAGGTTCACTCCGCCAGTTGGATAATCTCGTCGTATTCGCGAATCTGGATCACCCGCTCGGCAACGGGTTCTGACGCCAGACGGCAGGCCTCATTGACCATGGCACTGGCCACCGTTTGCGCCTCAATACCGCGGTATTTGTCCAGGGGACCGATCAGCAGACGGTTGACCAGCGGCATCGCCTTGATGCCCAGAGCCTCGGCGGTGCGCTGTTCCTTCCGATCACCCAGCAACAGACTGGGGTGATAGATGGACAGGTAGGGGTAACCGAGATTTCTCAGGGCATCTTCAAGCTCGCCCTTCACCCGGTTATAGAAAATCGTCGACGAGGATGAGGCACCGATGGCAGACATCAGAATAAACGCCCGCACTCCATGGGAGCGGCCCAGCTCACCCGCTTTCAAGGGGTAGCCCAGATCCACCTTACGGAACTGATCCTGTGAGCCGGCCTTTTTGATGGTGGTGCCCAGGCAACAGATAATCACATCGACATCGAACAGTTCAGCATGCTCTTCCAACCGATCGAAATCGACTTCATGCTGTGCCAGTTTGTCGTGCAGTGTCGGCAGCTTGTGCCTCACCAGCGCCACCACCTGGGACACCTCATCCCTGCCCAGCACCCCCTGCAGCACCTTGCCACCGGTCAGACCGGTAGCACCCAGCAACATCACCTTCATAACAGTCTTTCCCTCGGAATTCTCTAAGCCCATCCTACCAAAGACCCGCAACAAACGCTGACGGGATGGCGTAAGTCTCCCCGACCGCGGATACTAACGATAAAATCAGAGCTTTACTTTACGGGTAACGGAGTCCTGCTTGAAATCGCTTTTACTCATCCTCGTAACTGTCACCTTCCTCACGGGCTGCCAGGAATCCCCCACCGGCCGGAACCGGCTGGCCCTGGTTCCCGACGCCGTTCTGGCGGACATGGGCCAGGACAGCTTCGAACAGATCAAACAGCAGAGTACCGTGATCACGAGGCCAGACGTCAACCGCCTGGTGCAGTGCATCACGGAAGCCCTGGTCAGCGCGGCCGATACACAGTATCCGGAGGCACCTATGCCCCAATCCTGGGAGGTTGCCGTCTTTGAAAACGCCACGCCCAATGCCTTTGCCCTTCCCGGCGGGAAAATCGGCGTGCATTCAGGGCTACTCCAGCTCGCGGAAAACCAGGCGCAGCTGGCCACGGTCATTGGCCATGAAATTGCCCATGTTCTTGCCGACCATGGAAATGAACGTTTAACCCAGGAACTGGGTCTGCAGGCGGGAATGCTGCTGGTGGGCCTGTTCACCGAAAGCGAAATCGCAGAAGGCCAGATTCAACAGGCTCTCGGCATCGGTGCCCAGTTGGGCATTACTCTGCCGTTTAGTCGTGCCCATGAGAAGGAAGCCGATTTGATGGGCCTGGAAATCATGGCCCGGGCCGGTTTTGAGCCGGGCCAGAGTGTTCGTCTCTGGCAGAATATGGCGCGGGCTTCGGGCGCACAGCCGCTGGAATTCCTCTCCACCCACCCGAACCACGATAGCCGCATCGCCTCCCTGCAAAATCAACTGGCAGTCGCCCGCCCGGTTTTCGAGACGGTTCCCCCGGCCAACTGCCAGATCTGAACCAGTCGCACTCACCGTATAATTGACTATCATCAAGTCTAGCGGCGCGTTAAAACTGAGGCAGATTCCATGGTGGAACGCTTGCCACATCCGGATGGTTTCCGGCTGGTCCTGACCCCCAACCGTTCCCTCAGCTGGCATGGCAATGTCAGGATCTGGGCGGCCCTGTTTGTGCTTTCAGCCCTCATAGCCACGGGCTTCACGCTTATGGGCGCTTGGGTGATCATCCCTTTTGCGGGGCTTGAGTTGATTGCGCTCGCCTGCGGTATCTACCTGACTTCCCGGGAGTGCCAGCGTCAGGAGGTGCTGTCCATCGACGATGACGACATTCATCTGGAGAAGGGCATAAAACACAAGCAGTCGGAATGGACCCTCCCGACCCGCTATGCGCGGCTCAGGATTGCCTCACCACCGCATCCGTTCACACCGGCGAAGCTTTCTCTCACCCATCGGGATACCGAGGTATCGATTGGCGCTTTCCTGAACATTGAGGATACCGAGAAGCTCATTGGCATGCTGGAGAAGAACGGGTTGCTGATCGAACGCAAAGAGCCCGATCCGCAGATCGGGCTCTGGTTCTGAGAATTCCGCCCATCCCTGATTGCTTACTCGTAGCTTGCTGCAATTCTTTCGATTTCTCCGGCCTCACGAGCCTCGTCAAGCGCCTGCTGGAGATCCTCGATCACGGCCGGATCGGTGTTGTTGCTGAACGCCAGATACATGGGCGTCTCCCGGAATACCAGCACCGGCTGCAGCCCGGTAATCCCGTGCTCTTCTTCTGCCATCAGGGGGCCAACCAGGCCGTCGGTCACCCACAGATCCGCCTGGCCCAGGGTAAGGCGACGGGTGTTTACATCACCGGAAATCCCCATCACCACGTTGAATCCCTGGTCAACCAGGTACTCCGACATCACATCGCCCTTGTAGCCGGCGATTCTCAGGTCTTTGGCCTCTTCCAGGGAGTCCAGAGTGATATCGGAATCTGGCGCGGCAAACAGCGTCCACTTGATAGACGCCAGAGGACCTACCCATTGAAACTGATCTTCCCGCTCGTCGGTGCGCGCGGTGCAGAACAGACCATGATTTTCCCGATCCTGCACCCAGTTGTAGGCGTAACTCCAGTCCCGCATTTTCATCACGTAGTCATAGTCGACCCGAGACAGCATTGCCTTGACCATATCCGCACAGATGCCGGTTATGTCGTCTTCGTTATGGGCAAACCCTTTTCCGGTTTCAGAGGCATTATAGGGAGGGTAGTTTTCCGTAAAGATATACAGACGCTCGGCCGCAAAAGCCGGGAGGCCAGTGGTCAACAGGATCAACGCGATGAAGCCGGTTTTAATGCCTTTGTTTAACTTCGAGGAGACCGATGCAGTTTCTGTGGGCATTCTCTAGTCCTTTTCGACGATTCAGCTGGAACGGAAGTCAGGCGGCCGCACTAGGTGGCCATAAACCAGGGATATGATTGCAAAAGCGACACATTGGCAGTTAATGTTAGCCATTGTGGTCGATTATGCCAGCAAAGCCCATGATTGCGTTTCCTGCCGGAAAAGTCAGTGACAAAACGTATCTGAAAACCGACCAACTTTTCGCGGAACTCAGACGACACCAGAGACACTGTCTCCGGCGCCAGCATCTGCAGCGGTGCTAACAACCCTCTCACCAATCACACGCAGGCAGCCGCGTTTACAGACTACGTTGAGAGGGGTTCTGGAGACCACATCACCGTCGGCCGTCACCGTTTTTGGTTTACCGGTGTGTACCAGGCAGCGTTGGCTCTTGATATGGACCAGGGTGCTGGTACGCCGCGGAGCCTGCCGGTTGAGCCGAACCATCAGAAACGTAAACAGTAGCTGAAGAATTGGGCGTGGCCGGACGGCGATAATATCCAGCTGGCCATCGCTGGCTGATGCCTCGGGAATCTCATTGCCACCACCAAAAAAAGCGCCACTGGCTACGGCGATGGAAAGCCACCGGCCCTTCACGACGCCCCGATCGCAACGAATGGTTGCCCTGAAGCCTCGTTTTGCTTTCAACCGGCGCAGTAATTGAACCACATAGCTGAATCGCCCGAAGATCTTTTTCTCGGCACCACGAGATTCCCGTGCAGGCAGGGTTCCCATCCCGATATGGGCAACGTTCAGAAAAATACCTTCGCCATAATCCGCGACATCCACCGTTTGCGTCAGGCCGCTGGCGATCAAATCACACAGCGCTCCCGGCTGGTGGGGAAGCCCAAGATTCCGTGAAAAGTCGTTGGCTGTGCCGGACGGCAGGACAGCCAGGGTGGCGCCCTTCTCCCGACAAACGGCTGCGGCCCGGCTCACCGAGCCGTCGCCGCCCGCGACAATAACCGTATCCTGGTCGCCGAGCTTTCCGCTCCAGTCGGGCTCTTCAAAGTCACGGCACTGGAGATCATGAATACCAGCAGATGCCAGATGCTCCAGCCAGAAGTCCCGACCCCGCTCACCATCTCCTGCCCTGGAGTTGCAAATCAACCAATAGGTCATTGCGCTTGTCTCTGCCCCCTCGCTCCAGCACAATTCTGACAACCATTCCCTCACAATAATGAACAACAAGGCAAGCGCGATGGACTTTGTCAGAACCCCGGAAAAACGCTTTGAAAGACTGCTGGACTATCCGTTTGAGCCCCACTATGTAGAGGTGGGCGGTCTGCGAATGCACTACGTGGATGAGGGTCCTTCCGAGGCAAGCCCCGTTCTGATGATGCATGGTGAACCTTCATGGTCCTACCTTTACCGCCATATGATTCCGGTATGTGCGGCGGCCGGCCACCGGGTTATCGCACCGGACCTGATCGGTTTCGGCAAGTCCGACAAGCCCACTGCCACTGACGACTATTCCTACCAACAGCACATGGACTGGATGCAGTCGTTCCTGGATCAGCTGGACCTGACCAACATTACCCTGGTTTGCCAGGATTGGGGGTCCCTCCTGGGGCTGCGGTTGGCGGCAGAAAATCCCGATCGGTTCCGGGCCATTGTGGTCGGCAACGGTATGCTGCCGACCGGCGATCAGAAAGCGCCACCGGCGTTCAAGATCTGGAAGAATTTCGCCCTGCACAGCCCCTGGTTCCCCATTGCGCGGATTATCAACACAGGCTCTTTCCGCAAGCTGGGGCCCGATGAAATACGGGCCTACGACGCCCCCTTCCCCGGCAAGAAATACAAAGCCGGCGCCCGGGCCTTCCCCAGACTGGTGCCGATGCACCCAGACGATCCCGCCAGTGAGGCTAACCGGAACGCCTGGGAAGTTCTCGAACACTGGGAAAAACCGTTTCTGACCACCTTCAGCAACGGCGATCCGATCACCCGGGGTGGGGATGCGTATATGCAGAAGCGGATTCCGGGCGCAAAAGACCAGCCCCACGTAACCCTCAAGGGTGGCCACTTTCTTCAGGAGGATTCGCCCGTGCCCTTCGCCCGGGCCATCAATGACCTGCTCGCTACCCTCTCCTGAGTGATGTAGCCCTGAGGGTGGCCGACTTAATCCTGGCCGACCGGCACCCGTGGCCGGTAGTGCCAGGAAGACCAGCTGTACAGCCCCAGTGCGATCCAGATCACTACGAAACTGATCAACTGAACATCACTTAATGGCTCACCAAAAACCAGCAGAGCGATGAAAAATTGCAGAGTGGGGTTGATGTACATCAGGAAGCCCACGGTCGCCAGCCGCAGGCGCCGGGCAGCGCCTGCAAACAGAAGCAACGGAATGGCAGTCACGATGCCGCTGGCCATCAGCAGGCCGCCGATATAAGCGCTTTCGCCGAAGTGGGACATGCCCTTACTCGCCAGCCAGCCAAAAGTCAGCAGGCCGACCGGAAGCAGCAACATGGTCTCAACGAACAGACCGGACAGGCCGTCCAGCATCACCTGTTTTCGAACCAGGCCATAGGTGCCGAAACTCATGGCAAGGGCCAGGGAAATCCAGGGCAGCTCACCAAGAAGCGCCAACTGGATCAGGATTCCGATACCCGCCAGCACCACGGCGGCCATCTGCCACGGGCCCATGCGTTCGCGAAGCACAAGCATACCGAGAGCAACATTCACCAGCGGCGTCAGGAAATAGCCCAGACTGGCCTGGAGAACATGGCGGGTTTCCACGGAATAGATGTAGATACCCCAGTTGGCGGCAATGAGTAACGCACAGGCAAGTACCCGCCAGAGCTGGGTCGGATTCGCCAATGCCGCCCGTACAGCCGGCCAGCGACGCAGGCCACTTATGACCACGGCCAGGAACACACAGGACCAGATGATCCGATGGATCAGGATCTCGAACGCCGGCACACCTTCGAAAAGAGCAAAAAAGAGAGGAAAGCAGCCCCAGATGGTATAGGCGCTCAGACCATACCAGACACCCTTGGTCACTTCCGTCATGTCTTAACCACTCCTGGGAACCGTTTTGCTAAGCAGGTTTTTTCTGGGTGACCACCAATGCGACACCGACAATGGCGACCAGGCCACCCGTCATGGCGAGTCCACCGAGGCGCTCATCAAACAACAGATAGGCTTCAAGTGCAGTAACCGGTGGCACCAGATAGAACAGGCTGGCAACCTGTGAAGCTGCACCCTGGCGGATCAGCCACATTAGCAGCAGGACAGCGCCCGTGGACAAGCCGATGACAAGCCATGCCATGGACAACTGAAGCTGCAGGCTCCATTCGACCTCCCGGGTTTCCAGCGCAAAGGCTCCAATGGCAAACAAGACGGCCGCTGCCGCAAATTGAATCAGCGTGCCAGCAACCAGATCCGCGCTGGCGCCGTAGCGTTTCTGGTAGACGGTGCCCATGGATATGCCGGCAAGTGCAAAAACGGCCCAGAGCAGACTCCAGGGTGAAAACATTGAGTCTGCACCGTTGACTCCGAATTTTTCGAGAAGCACCAGAGCAACACCGATGAGGCCGAGAGCGAGCCCGGCCCACTGCCGGCCACTGACGGATTCCTTGAGAAAGGCAACGGCTGCAGCTGCGGTTACCAGTGGTTGCAAGCCAACGATGAGGGAAACAATCCCGGACGCCATGCCGTCCTGAATTGCGTAGTAGACGCCGCCCAGGTAGCAGCCATGCACCAGCATCCCGGTGACCGCAAGATGGCCGGCACCGCGCCAGCCCGGCCAACGGGTTTTCATGAGCCACGCCAACCCGCCCAGCACTACCAGTGTCAGCAGCATGCGGATCAGCAGCAGTGTAAACGGCTCCGCAAACGGCAGACCATACTTGGCGCCGATAAAACCGGTACTCCACAGCCAGACGAACAGCGCGGGCACGAAGAACGAGAAAAACAGTGAGCGCATGAAACTCAACCGGATTCGATGTATTTGTCAGTCAGCTTACTTTATAAGTTAGCAGGCAAACAAAACAGATACAGAAAACCGTTTTCCTGACCGGTACAGTTTGTCAGGCACCAGGCTCCGGAAGCCTGACCTCGATATCAGGTTCATCGTTGTGCCAGTTGCCCTCCCAGGTTACCTCGGGCACTTCTCCCGGCCGTGGCGTAATAGTAATGGACACGGTTCCAAAACTGGTCGGTGCCGGACCAAAGCGGATTGGCTGGTCCTGTTCCAGCCAACGCGGAGGAATACCGGCACAGAGAATCAGGCGATCCCCCTCCTCCCGAACAAAGCAGTTGCGCACCATCAACACCCATTCGGCAGACGCCCAGACGTGGTGACCATCACCCATGCAGCCGCCACCGGTCGCCGGATGGATAGCTTCCGGCCACTGTCCGGTGGGCGATGCCAGCCCGGCAACCGCATCCACCAGGTCCAGAAATCGAGGGTCGCCCGCACGCAGGAGCACCTGTGCCACATGAAGGGTCAGGTAGGCATTCAGGCCCGAGTGAATCATGTCCTGATAGAACGCTCCTTTCACAAAGCATTTTTCGAGCAGGAATTCGACACAGTCGAGCAACCTCGGATCATCCGGCTCACACAGCTGAGTCGGGTACCCCATGGCCAGCGAGCCAATGGCGCCGGCATCCAGGCGGCGATAGGGCGAGGCCGGCATACCAGGTCGCTTGAGGCGTTGCTCACAGGTTGTCAGACTGCGATCAACGGTCTGACTGAACTCCCGGGCCCCGGCGCCAAAATGCTCGCCGGTTTTCCGGTCAATCGGGGCAAATAATGATTCAGCGGCCTTGAGGCCAGCGATGCCCCAGAAGTCGTCCCAATAGTAATAGTCATTGGGCCCCAGGTGCTCGGCACTGAAGCCGGCGGGCAACAGCCCTGCGTGAGGCTCATCGATATTTTCACTCAGGCGTTTTTTCTCGATCCAGCGAGCGCCCTTGCGCACCGGCTCCTGCCATTCAGGGTGCAGCGGCCGGCCGGTGAGTTCATGGAAGCGCCTGAGAATCCAGAGCACTTCACCGTTGGCATCCCATTCCCCTTCCTGGGATCGGAAATAGCCGTTCTTCAGTTGACGCGCCGGAAACTGGTAAAGCGCCCGTTCGGCCCGGTCGGTCAGTCCAGCGCAGAGCAAGGCATGGATGATGAATGCGGCATCGCGAAACCAGAAACGCTTGTAGGTATAAGGCCCGGGGTACACGTCCTCCGGAGAGTGCAGTACGAGGGAATTCAGCGCGGCGTCATAGAGGAACTGCCAGTTTTCATCCGGGCAATCAAGCCGGGCGTAGCCTTCAAGGGCCCTCTCCCAGCCATCCGGACGAATGATTGGCGCCGATTCATCCTGCAGCGGCACCCTGAGCCTGAGTTCCGATTCCTCACCGGCTTCAACCCGGAACAGGGCCGCCGCCGTGACCATGCCAACGTCGCACTGCCCTTCGCTCTGGTCTTCCTTGTCCTGCAGGTGGATCCGGACATCACCCTGGCGGTAGTTCGACACGTGGTGACGCTCTGCCGGCCGACTGAAAAACACCGCCTGCTTGCCATCCACGGTCCAGGCGTCTCTTTGCTCGGACAGTCGGACCTTGTTGATAAAACTGATGCCTTCAGGATTGGCCGGCCGCAAGGATATAACCAGGGAGCCTGTCGTCTCAGACCGGGCCTTAACAACCATCTCGCAAACCGGCCGGCCATCTTCGACCACAACCTTGGAACGACTGGTCAGCGCCAGCCCATCCAGTTCCGACTCCGTGACCACGCAGGGGCCATCGTCCAGTTCCTGGCGCTGCCGGGCCGTCTTGCAACGTGAGGGCAGAAGACACCGGCCATCATCTGCCAGCAGCCATGCATCCAGTGACCAGCCGTCATGGAATGGGGTCAGCAACCCGCGGGGATCGACCACCGGCAGCTCATCGACATCCGGCTGGCCAATGGCCGTCCAGTTACGGTTACTCAGATTGATGTGGGTGATGGAGAACGCCCGGGGAATAAAGCCAATATCTTCGGGGTCAAACTGACGCTCCACCCAGTAAGGCCAGACCCAGTCGAGGTTATGCTGGATGACCCGACTGTTGATCAGACCCCGCGCGTGGAAAACCACGCCGGCCCTGAGCAGTTCGATAGGCTCGCCGACTTCCGACGGCTGGGCAAAACTGTGCAGTTTCCCGAGCAGCGCGATCGGATCCAGAAAACCATGACGATGTGCCACGCGCTTTACCAGATAACGCCAGGGCAGCCACTTCATCCAGCTCATTGGCTTGTCTCCTGTTCGGTTGGTTCGGTCTCGACTTTGTAACGGGCCAGTGCCCGACGGGCCAGGCGGTTCAGAAACACGACCGCCATCACTGTGCCTACGAACCCGGCACCATAAATGGCCCACTCCAGGGGCGTGCGACCAGTCTCCCGAACGCCCAGAGTGGACAGATCAGCCGCCAGCGAGCCCAGATAGACGTTATGGAGTGAGAAAGGAATAACACCCAGGAAAGTCCCAGCCACAAATCCGCTGAACGAGAAATTGGTGAGACCGAACAGAAAATTGGACAGTTTGCCGGGAAAGAAAGGAATCAGGCGAGTGAGTAGCACGATTTTCCAGCCGTGGGGCGCCATTTCGTTGCTCACCACAGACAATTGTGCACGGTTGCGGATATAAACGCGGGCGTGATCGCCCAGAAAATGCCGGGCAATCAGAAAGGCAATGGCCGAGCCCACAGTGGTACCAACCACCACGTAAGCCGTGCCTTCGAGCACACCGAACACAAAGCCGGCGCCAGTAGTCAGAAGCACCCCAGGTAGCAGGAGCACCATGGCAAGCACCATAAGGCCAATAAAAAGGAAAGCCGCCCAGGCTCCCTGAGTATCGAACCAGCGCAGCAGCTCAACCACCTGCTGATGAACCCCGAACGCATAGAGCAGACCAACGATCAGCCCCACGCCGGCAATACTGCCGCCCATCCACAGGACGGGCGATTTCTTCCAGTTACTCATGAACTCACCCTAACGCGGGAGGACATCGGGTCTCAAAGTCCGCGCAGGCTCTTTCCCGACTCAGGGGCTGCTGAGAATCGACTGCAGTTTCTGGGTCAGATCTACCGCCTCTGCACCCAGCGGGGTGAGATAGCCGCCATCTTTTTGGCTAATCAATCCTTTGGCATACAGGCTTTCGGCCGCTTTCACCGTTTCCGGGGCCGCCGAATGGGCATGCACCTTGAGCCCTTCCTGGGTTGAGGTGGAAGGAAACTGGCCCAACAGATTGAGTTCGGCAAGGTGATCAACAGAGAATGGCATGGCATTTCCTCGTATTATTATCGGGGTTTACATTCAGCATAGCCGATTCACACCATGAAGCTTTCGAGAATTCTCAGCAACCGGAATGGCGTCAGTCGCCGTCAGGCTAATTTTCTGATTGCTTCAGGTCGGGTGGCCGTCAATGACGTCACCTGCCGTGACCCTGCTGCCGAGGTGGATCGGTTTTCATGCGTGCGGATAGACGACGATATCATTCAAGAGGCCGAAACCTGCCATTACCTTATGCTCCACAAACCCGCAGGTTTTCTGAGTGCAACGCTCGACGACACCCATCGGACCGTGATGGAGCTGATCATGCCAGAACTGCGCGAGGATCTGCACATAGCCGGACGGCTCGACCGCGCCAGCACGGGCCTGCTGATTCTCACCAATGATGGTCTCTGGTCCCGCCAGCTCACCGAGCCACGAATCAAGATCCCGAAAGTCTACCGGGTCAGCACCGCCTATCCGATTTCTCCAGAGACTCCTCATCGATTCGCGGAAGGCATCTGGTTTGAGTTCGAGCAACTCACCACCTCACCTGCTCACCTGGATCTTCTGAGCCCCTGTGAAGCCAGAGTGACCATTTACGAGGGCCGCTACCATCAGGTGAAGCGCATGTTTCATGCCGTCGGTAACCGTGTAACGGCCCTGCATCGGGAACGGATGGGAAATATCCTGTTGGACGATACACTGGCGGCCGGCGAATACCGCCCCCTTGCTAACGAAGAAATCAATTGGATGCCTGATTGATCTAACTCACAGAGCCTTCGCGAGCATCGACTATGCTTGTATGGCACTCTCACCAGAAACAGGGACGATTCACGGAAATGGCTAACCAGGCGAGCGATTTTTACCCACGGCCACTGCGTCATCTCAGCAGCTACCTCTCGGGACTGGTGCAGGGAAAGCTCTGGCTGAAAGTTTTAATCGGCATGTTCCTTGGGCTGGTAACAGGCACGCTACTGGGCCCGTCTGTGGGACTGGTGGAACCGGAAACAGGCACATTGATCGGTAACTGGCTGGCCTTCCCCGGGCAACTGTTCCTGGCCACCATCCAGATGATTGTGATCCCACTTGTGATTGCCTCGGTGGTTCGCGGGCTCGCCGCCAGCGAAGATCTTGAACAGTTGCGCAAGCTCGGTCTGAGAGTAACCACTTTTTTTGTCATCACCACGGCGATGGCGGCATCGATAGGCCTCTGGATCGGTGACCTGATCAACCCGGGAAGAATGATGGCAGGGCTTGGGACTCCTGTTGCGGCCGGAGAAAACAGCGTGCCCGTCGCGACCATGCCGGGCGTGGATGAATTGCCCAAGACCCTGATCGGCCTGTTACCCGGAAACCCACTCGATGCCATGGTTGAAGGCCAGATGCTCCAGGTGGTGATCTTCTCCATCATTGTCGGCGTTGCCCTGGTGAGCATGGCTCCGGAAAAATCCCGGCCCATGCTCGATCTGCTCGATTCACTCCAGCAAATCTGCATGACGGTTGTACGCTGGGCAATGCGCCTTGCCCCCATTGCCGTGTTCGGCCTCATGGCCCAGCTCACAACCACCCTCGGGTTCAAGGCAATGCTGGGCATGGCCTCCTACGTTGCAACCGTCCTGGCGGGCTTGCTTGTGCTGCTGGGCGTTTACATGCTGATCCTGAAGCTGCTCGCTGGCCAATCCCCCATCCGCTTCCTGAAAGACACACGGGATGTGTTGCTGCTTGCTTTCTCTACATCCAGCTCGGCAGCCGTCATGCCTCTCTCAATACGAACCGCAGAAGACAAACTGGGGGTCCGGCCGTCGGTTTCCCAGTTCGTGATTCCCCTGGGCGCCACCATCAACATGAACGGCACGGCGCTCTACCAGGCCGTTGCCACCATTTTTCTGGCACAGGTCTACGGCATTGATCTCAGCATGGGCAGTATGGCACTCGTGGTCGCCATGGCCGTGGGCGCGTCGATCGGCTCGCCGGCCACGCCCGGGGTGGGCATTGTGATCCTCGCCATGGTTCTGCAGACCGTAGGTATCCCCCCAAGCGGCATTGCGTTGATCATGGGTGTGGATCGGATCCTGGATATGTGCCGGACCGCCATCAACGTCACAGGCGATCTGGTCACCTGCCGTCTGATGGAGAACTGGGCGGGAAAGAGGCTGCCGTCCGAGCCGGTGCCTCAGGAAACTTCATAATCAGACCGAAGTAAACATGACCCCATTGCGCCTGATCAGATGCTGTCAGAGCGTTTTTCTGACTCCTTATACAGCTCTTCCTCGGTGTCACTCCATTGCTCCGAGAGCGCGTCATAAGCCTCCGAAAATCCCTTGCGGGCACGCTCCCACGCTGACGCGGAACTTTCTTTAAGCTCCTGATACCAGTTTTCAACACGAGCCCTCTGTTCTCGCAAAGACTCCAGACTCTTCTGGGACCGCTCCCGCGCCGTATCGCTCATGTCGTCCCAGTTTTCGGAGAGTTGTTGCTCAAGCTCGGCGATACGTCGATCCAGCGCAGAAAGCGTTTGATTGATCGAATCCTCGGCCTGCTCTTTCTGGTCTGCACCGTACTCTTGCAGCGCCTCACCCAGCTCCCGCGTTTCCTGCTTTAGCGACTCCACGGAAGAATCTGAAGAAGAGTCCGGCGAAGACTCGGCCAGAGCAGCCCCTGAAAGCATTCCCACAAAAATCACCGCAAGCGCGTAATCCCGGCTCTTCATAATTCATTCCTCCTGATCATCTCCCTGAACTTTAGCAGCGAGGTCTGGTCGGATGCACGTTCACTAACCCTAATACTGGGAATCACGGCTGATCTGAAAAGAGGCTCTCGACGACCGCCTCGCAGACCTGATCCTGATTGAGGCCTGCGCCTTTCACAGTGAGATCCGCATACCGGGAATACAATTCGAACCGCTCTTCGAACAGCGCGTGGAGCGACTGATCCGGCCTCCGGGAAATGCCCCGCATGCTGTGATCGCCGATTCGCTCAATGACGAGCTCAAGCGGGATATCAAGAAACACAACAGTACCGTTGGTCTTGAGATGTTCCATGGCGCGGGCACTGTAGACGGCGCTGCCTCCCGTGCTGATCACCTTGTGCCGGAGATCCAGCTTCAAAAGTACCTGTTCTTCAATCCGGCGCAGGGCTTCGTAGCCGTCCTGGTCTACAATAGCCTGTAGGGTGCGACCGGCTTCTTCCTGAATGAGGAGATCGGTATCCACAAACCCGAGGCCCAGCCGTTTTGCCAACAGAACACCCACGGTGCTCTTGCCACTGCCGGGCATGCCGATGAGAACGAGGTTTCCTGTATCGGTCGGGTTAACCATGATGCTTGCGTGTACCCCTTTTGAGAATGAGAACTGGCCGGCAATAAAAGCAGAACGTAACATTTTTACGACAGAGCGCGCGCTTTATTCCACCCGGCAAGCCCGTATAATCTCGCAAGAGGCGGTGTTAAAGAATACCTTGAGCCGGCGGTTGTCGGCATTTTTGGCGAGTGAGTAATGACCATCGGCAGATCACGTCTGATCCCATCTATAGCAGCTTTTTTGCTTGTTCTGTCGGCACCCGCCATGGCAGATGGCATCAAGCGTATTGTGCATCCCGATGGGACCGTCGAATTCACCAACGTGAAAAGCGCCAGCCAGCCCAGAGCCTCCAGCGGCAACGACACGGTTTACCGCTATACCGATGACAACGGCGTGATTGCCTACAGCAGTGTGCAGCCGGCTGCTGCCGAGTTCGACGTTATCCGTTTCCACTGCTACGCCTGCGACCCCGAGTCCAACGTCGACTGGCGCAAAACGCCGCTGTTCACCAAGCCTTTCGATTCCGAAATCCAGACCGCTGCGCAGGAATACGGGGTTGATCCTGCACTCGTGCGCGCCGTTATCCACGCAGAGTCCGCCTTCAATGAGAAAGCCCTCTCCCCGGTCGGGGCCCAGGGTCTGATGCAGCTGATGCCGGGTACGGCTGAAGAGTTGGGTGTGCGGAACGCGTTGGCGGCGGCCGAGAACATCCGTGGCGGCGTCCATTATCTGGCCAAGATGCTCAACCGGTTCAACGGGGACATTCGGCTGGCCACCGCCGCCTACAATGCGGGGCCCGGCGCCGTGAGCCGATACCAGGGTGTACCGCCCTACGCCGAAACGAAAGCCTATGTCGAAAGGGTTGGCATCCTTCACGAGCGCTACGCTGCGCTATAGGCCCCTCAGAGGTCCGATAATCAATGAACTTCAAGCGTCTGGAGACCTTTATCTGGGTTGCGACGCTGGGCAGCTTTCGCAAGGCTGCCGAGCATCAGCACACCACTCAGCCAGCCATTTCCAACCGTATCGCCGCTCTTGAAGAGGAGCTTGGAGTCAAGCTGTTTGAGCGCGAATCCGGTCACAGCAAGCTTACGAGCAAGGGGCAGGAGCTACTGCCCTATGCCGAAAAAATTGTCGTTATGGCCCAGCAGCTGCGCAAGCGCGCAGACCGTGGAGCCTCGCTGTCAGGCATTCTCAGGCTCGGGGTTTCCGAAACCATTGTACACTCCTGGCTGCCGAGTTTTTTCCGGGAGCTGAATGAAACGGCCCCCAACCTGGATGTGGAAATCACGGTAGATGTCTCTGGCAACCTCCGGTCCGGTTTGCTGGACCGCAGCCTGGACCTGGCCTTTCTGATGGGCCCCGTTACCGAACCAAAGATCGAAAACCGGGAGCTCTGCAGTTTCCCGCTGATCTGGGTAGCCAGCCCGCAACTGAACCTTCCGGACAGACTTCTGGACCTCAAGGAGCTTGCGGAATGGCCCATCATTACTTACGCCAGAAATACCAAACCCTTTGCTGAAATCAGCCAAAAATTCAGTGAGCTGGATGAGCTGCCGGCGAGATTCTATTCTTCGAGCTCACTGGCAGCCTGTCGACAATTGACCCTGGATGGCATCGGTATCTCCACGCTTCCGCTAAGTGTGATCAAGCACGAACTGGATAGTGGCCGCCTGGTCCAGCTCAGCACCTCGTGGACACCCTCCGAGCTCGCCTTCACCGCTTCCTATTCCGGCACCCCTTTCAACCCGATTGCAGAGCTCGCAGCAAACCTTGGAGTGATGGTGTCCGACGAATACGACCGGACAACACATCACAAAAAGTTATCGCTTGACCTAAAAAACGATAATTAGACTTTTTCAGCAGCCGGTATACCCTGAAATTTAGATGTAAAAGACAATTTCAATCAGGGGTTACCGACATGCACACCGGTGCGTATTCCGATTTCAAGAATAACCTGCTTGATCAGGCCTCAGAATTACGCGCTCGCATTCGTTCGGGCGCCCATACAGCGCCCACAAGTGGCCTGGCCAACAGCTTGCTTCAGGGGAACGTGGTCATCCTGCCGTCCGAATGGGCCGGCGATTTTCTCCTATACTGTCAGAACAACCCGGTTGCCTGCCCCCTGATCGGCATGTCTCAACCCGGGGATCCCAGCCTCCCTGACCTGGGACACGATCTGGATATCCGTACCGATGTGCCCGAATACCAGGTTTTCAGAAATGGCGAGCGAGCGGAGAAAATCACTGATCTCAAAAGCCTTTGGCAGGACGACCTGGTGACGTTTGTTCTGGGTTGCTCGTTCTCGTTTGAAGATGCCCTGATCAGAGCCGGTCTCTCGGTCCGGAACGTGGACGAGGGACGGAACGTTTCCATGTTCCGCTCGAACATTGCCACCCGGCCAGCCGGCCGTTTCAGTGGCAACATGGTGGTCTCGATGCGCCCGTTCAGCGGTCCTGATGCCATCCGCGCCATACAGATCACGACACGTTTGCCCAAAGCCCACGGTGCCCCGGTTCATATCGGCGATCCGGCGCTCATTGGCATTCAGGACGTTAACCAACCTGATTTTGGAGATCCGGTAACGATCAGGCCGGGCGAGCTTCCGCTGTTCTGGGCCTGTGGGGTCACCCCGCAACTCGCCCTCGAGAACGCGCGCCTGCCTTTCGCAATAACCCATGTACCGGGAAAAATGCTGCTCACAGAGCGGCTCAATGAAGAACTTGCGGTACTCTGAGGCCGCAGTTCCGTTTAAACGATAAAAAGCAGAAACACGGGAGATTCGTTATGTTCAAAAAACTCGCTACAGCCACCCTGGTTGCCGGGGCGCTGCTGACCTCATCCGTTCAGGCCGATCAATGGCACATGCCAACGCCTTACGGCGACGCCAACCTGCCAACCCAGATCGCCTATGGTTTTGCCGAGGACATCAAAAACGGCACCGATGGTAATATAGACATCACCGTTCACTCCGGCGCTTCGCTGGTTAAGCACCCGGAAATTCCCCGAGCTGTCAGGACCGGGCAGGTGCAGCTGGGTGAAATTTTCATCGGCATCATGGGTAACACCCATCCGGTGTTCAAACATGACAACATTCCTTTCCTGGCAACCAGCTTCGAAGATGCCAAAAGACTTTGGGAAGCCGCCAAGCCGCAGATCGAAAAGCAGCTGGACAAGGAAGGTATGATCCTGCTGTATACCGTCCCCTGGCCCGCCCAGAGCCTGTATACCAAAGCTCCGGTCAACACCCTGGAAGATCTGGAGGGCCTGAAGATGAGGGCTTACAGCCCGTCCACATCGCGTCTGGCTGACCTGATGAACACCACCCCGACAACCGTTCAGGTACCCGAGATTCCCCAGGCGTTCAGCACCGGCATCATCGACGCCATGATCACCTCACCGTCAACCGGCGCCAACGGTCAGGCCTGGGATTACCTCTCCCACTACACCGACATTAAGGCCTGGATTCCGAAAAACGTTGTGGTCGTTAACAAGCGGGCTTTCCTTCGCCTGAGCGATGAGCAGCAACAGGTGATCCTGGATGCGGCCGCCGCTGCCGAGGCCAAAGGCTGGGAAGGTGTTCGTAAAACCGCTGCCGAGGACACGGCAACCCTGGCGGAAAATGGCATCACCGTTTCCGAGCCGTCTGATGAACTGATGGCCGAACTCCAGAAGATCGGCGACATCATGGTGAAAGAGTGGGAGCAGGAAGCACCGGAGGAAGTTGGCGCCATCCTCTCCAACTACCGCTAAAAGTTCAATCAACGGAAGCCTCCTGAGCATTCGGGAGGCTGTTCCGGGAGGCATCCGTTATGAACTCTCTCCGAGAGAAGTTTTATCTGGCATCTGGCTACGCTGCTGGTTTCTGCATCGCCCTGATCATGGTCGTCATCCTGGCGCAGATCGTCGGCCGCCTGTTCGGCTTTATCATTCCCTCGGCGGAAGACGTGTCCGGCTGGGCGCTTGCAGCCTCCACCTTCTTCGGTCTTGCCTACACATTTCATAACGGCGGACACATCCGGGTCACCCTGGTGATCCAGAAGTGGTCGGGACGGCCAAGATTCTGGCAGGAGCTCGTCGTTCTTATTTTCGGGTTCGCACTCGCCTGCTATATGACATTCTATTGCTGGCACATGGTTTGGGAGTCCTACATCTTCGAAGAGGTCTCTCACGGCTATATTCCTATCCCCATCTGGATACCCCAGGTTCCGGTTGCACTTGGGATGACAGCACTCAACATTGCCATCCTCGACGACCTGGTCGGGATGATCCGCAAGCGCACACCCTCCTATCAGCAGCATGAAGACGAGCTCAACCTGGAGGACGTGTAATGGATATCGCGTTTCTCTCCATTGTACTGGCAGTGTCGATGATCCTGATGCTCGCGGTGGGCGTGTGGGTCTCACTGACGCTGGTTGGCATCGGCGTCCTGGGCCTGCTGCTCTCCGGCAACGATCAGATCGGCCTGCTGTTCGCCACGTCGAGCTGGGGTGCCAGCACCAGCTGGTCTCTAACGGCCCTGCCCATGTTCATCTGGATGGGCGAGGTTCTGTTCCGTACACGGCTTTCCGAAGATCTTTTCAAGGGCCTGGCGCCCTGGATGGGCGGACTGCCCGGCAAGCTCCTCCACGTCAACATTCTGAGTTGCGGGATCTTCGCGGCGGTTTCCGGCTCATCGGCTGCTACTGCCGCAACCATTGGGCGAATGACCCTGCCGGAACTGAAGGCGCAGGGTTACAGTGACAAGATGGCAGTAGGCACTCTGGCGGGCTCCGGTACGCTTGGGCTGTTGATTCCGCCCTCCATTATTCTGATTGTTTATGGCGTGGCCGCAGAGGTTTCCATTGGCCGCCTGTTTATCGCCGGTGCCCTGCCCGGCCTGATGCTGGTCGCCATGTTCATGGGTTACACCATGATCTGGGCCAAGTTCAACAAGGACCAGCTACCGACCACCAAGAAGGAAAACCTGACGTTCTCGGTCAAGATCAAGGCGCTCAGGATGCTGCTCCCGATTGTTGGCCTGATCATCTTCGTGCTGGGCTCTATCTATACCGGTTTTGCCACCCCGACCGAGGCAGCTGCCCTGGGTGTGTTTGGAGCTCTTATCATTGCGGCCGCAACCGGTTCACTAAGCATTCAGAGTTTCAAGGACAGCCTGTTGGGCGCGGTGAAAAGCTCCTGCATGATCGGTCTGATTCTCGTCGGCGCCCACTTTCTGACACTGGCCATGGGCTTCCTGGGCATTCCGCGGGAACTGGCCGCCTGGATCGGCAGCATGTCCCTGTCACCGTTCGAACTCCTGATTGGCCTGACGGTGCTGTTCGTCCTTCTCGGCTGTTTCCTCGACGGGATTTCGGTCGTGGTTCTGACCGTGGCGGTTGTCATGCCGATGGTTCAGCAGGCTGGCATCGACTTGCTCTGGTTCGGGATCTTTATTGTGCTGGTGGTAGAGATGGCACAGATCACGCCCCCGGTGGGCTTCAACCTGTTCGTCATCCAGGCTCTGACCGGCAAGGACATACTGTATGTGGCTCGGGCAGCCCTGCCGTTCTTCCTGCTGATCATGGCAGCACTATTCCTGATTGGCTGGTTCCCGGAGATTGTCACTTACCTGCCCCAGACCATGAGCCGGGGATGACGCAGGCAACAACGTTTTTCGGAGGTACACAATGAAACTCAACTGCGATATGGGTGAGAGCTTCGGCACCTGGACCAAAGGTATGGACTCTGAAGTCATGCCTTACATCGATATGGCCAGTATTGCCTGCGGTTTTCATGCGTCCGACCCACTGACCATGGACCATACCGTCAAGCTCGCACTGGCCCAGAACGTCACCATCGGCGCCCACCCCGGCTACCCGGACCTGCTCGGTTTCGGCCGCCGCGACATGGACTGCCGGCCGGACGAGCTCAAGGCCATCCTGGTATACCAGATGGCCGCGCTGAACGGGATCTGCCAGGTGCACGGCACGTCCATTTCCTACGTGAAGCCCCACGGGGCTCTCTATAACCGGATGATGGTGGACAACACCACTCTATCCGTTGTTATGTCCGCCGTGCGCTCCTATGCGCCGCAATGCCCGCTGGTGGTTATGGCAACCCCCGAATGGCAACAGGTCAAGGACCGGGCGGATGAGTACGGTATCGAGGTCTGGTTCGAGGCCTTTTCCGATCGTGCCTACAGCGACGAGGGCAAACTGGTGAAACGGTCGGTTCGGGGTGCCGTCCACGAAACCACCGAAGCCATTGAAGAACAGGTCACCCAGATTATCCGGGACGGCACTGTCACCTCCATTTCGGGCAAACGCATTCCGATCAAAGCCGATACCATCTGCATTCACGGTGACAGCTACCACGCCGTCGATGCGGCGCGGCACATGCGCCAGGTTGTTGAGGCCCTATGAGAATCGAATCGGTCAACGAAAACACCTGCATGGTGTATTTTGGCGACCAGATCGGAGCGGAATCCGCGGGCCTGGTCAAGCGGGCCACGGACCAGCTGCGACGCGACATGTCCGACCTCATCGTCGACCTGGTCCCCTCATACACCTCAATTCTGGTGACCTGGGATCTGGACCAGGCTGACCGGTTTGCCATCGCCCGCAGGGTGCGCGCAGCGATAGACTCCGACGACGATGGTTCCACCGGGGACGACTCCGCCCGCGTCGTCGAGCTCCCCGTCTATTATGATCCCGAAGTTGGTCTGGACCTGGAGGATGTCTGCGAACATGCCGGCCTGCCCCGGGACGAGGTCGTTCGCATTCACAGTGAACAGCTTTATCAGGTCTACGCCATCGGCTTCGCTCCGGGGTTTGCCTACCTGGGAAGTACCGACGAACGGATTGCCATTCCGCGGAAATCCACTCCCCGTCTGAAAGTCCCTACCGGCAGCGTCGGTATCGCAGGCACTCAAACCGCAATCTACCCGAGCTGCACGCCCGGTGGCTGGCAGATCATTGGCCGCACACCGCAGAAAATGGTTGATTGGGACAGCGACTCCCTGGCCCTGGTACAGGTAGGCGATCAGGTGCGCTTTCGCGCCATAAGCCGGGACGAATTCCTTGAGCTGGGAGGCAATCTCGATGAGCTTTGAAGTCCTCGAACCCGGAATGCTCGCCCTTGTTCAGGATGCCGGCCGCCACGGCTACCAGCATATGGGTGTGACCACCGGTGGCCCCATGGACGAGTTTTCGTTTTTCTGGGCGAACCGTTTGCTGGACAATGATCTTAATGCCCCTCAGATCGAAATCACCTTTGGCAGATTCAGCCTGAGGGCGAACCATGATGCCTGCATTGCCATTACCGGCGGCGATCTGGGCGCCCACATCAACGATCGTGCCGTTGAACCCTGGCGAACCCATCACATCAGCAAAGGTGACCGGCTGGACTTCAACGCGCCCATGAGCGGCTTGCGGGCCTACCTGGCGGTCAGCGGCGGATTCAAGCCAGCCATGAAGCTGGGCAGTTGCGCCACCGTGGCACGCGAGGGCCTGGGCGGCCTCGATGGCAAGGGCGCGAAACTGGCCAAGGGCGATAAGCTCGAGTTTGAGAAAAACGCATCGTTTGTTGAGGCATTTCTTCCCGAACCAGAAATTCCCGATTATCAACAGCACCTGCGCCTGGGGGTTATTCCCGGCTATCAGTATCAGAGCTTCCCCGCGGTTCAGCGGATGAAGTTTTTCTCTTGCGATTACGAAATCAGCCCGAATATCGATCGAATGGGGTATCGCCTCAAGGGCGATGCCATCTATTCGGATCTGGACGGGATTGTCTCGGAGGGGATCGCCTATGGCGCCATTCAGGTTCCGAAAGATGGTCAGCCGATTGTCTTGATGAAAGACCGGCAGACCATTGGCGGTTATCCGAAGATCGGTTGCCTGAGCGCCCTGGATGCGGGCCTTCTGGCCCAGAGGGGGCCGGGTTCATCGGTCAGCTTCTACCTCTCGGACGTTGCCGAGGCCGAAGGCCGCCGAATGCTGTTTAACCAGCGCCTGAAAACAGGCGCGCCCGGCATCAGGGCTGACTGACGCCGGGCGCGTTTGGTAGCAATTGCCGCTGATTATTCGGAGGCGGCAATCAGGCTGGCGTTACCGCCAGCTGCAGTTGTGTCGACGCACAGGTGACGTTCGATCACAAAACGCTGATCCAGGGTGTGCTCTGTAATCAGCGGTAGCAAGGCGCCGTCACGCTTGGCCAGTGCCTCGCGATAGGCTTTCAGCAAGGACTGAACACCGCAGCTGACCACCGCCTCGAAGCCATCGATGGTTGCCAGTGCCTCCGGCTCCAACAGACCCTCTGCGCCAACGATCGGCAGCCCGGCCTTGTTCGCTTTATCGACCACATCCTGAGTGCCCGGTGCAATCACCACAACCTTATTGCCCTGTGACATCGCGGTGCCGGCCTGCTCCAGAGCGGTTTGCTTGTCTGGACCCAGACAGAGCACCACACCACGGGCGTGGTGGGACAGGCGGTTGGTTTCGCCCGTTGGCCCCGGCAACGCCTCCACATGTGCATCCAGCGGCTCCGGAACGTCCCCGAAGATGGCCCTGACTGCGTCCATACGGGCTTCCGGTTTAGTCGAACTCAGTTTGCTGAGCTGGCCGATCAGCTTCTGAAGCTGCTTGGCGTCAACCTTTTTCGCGTTCGAATCCGCCTCGTGCTCCACGGTTTCCCCTTTCAGGAATCGACGAACATACTGAGGACCGCCAGCCTTGGGACCGGTGCCGGAGAGGCCCTCACCGCCGAACGGCTGGGAGCCCACGATGGCACCGATCTGGTTGCGGTTCACATAGGTGTTACCCACCTTGATCCGGCTGGTAATGCGCTCAACCCGGCGATCAACACGGCTGTGGATACCAAACGTCAGACCGTAGCCCTTGGCGTTGACGTCATCCACCACCTTGTCGATGTTCTTCGCCTCGAACGTCGCCACATGCAGTACCGGGCCGAAGATTTCCTCCTCCATTTCTTCGATGCCACTGACGCTGAGAACCGCTGGCGAAACAAACAGCCCTTTCTCGGGGACCTTCATCTTCTTCAACAGCTTGCCGTTGCGCTCGAACTTCTCGCAGTGGTCCACGATCTTCTTGCGGGCGTTCTCGTCGATCACCGGGCCCACGTCCGTGGACAGCAACCAGGGGTCGCCGATGCCGAGTTCTTCCATTGCTCCGTAGAGCATTTCCAGAAGGCCATCGGCAATGTCTTTCTGCACATAGAGCATGCGCAGGGCTGAACACCGCTGACCGGCACTCTGGAACGAAGAGGCCAGCACGTCACGGACAACCTGCTCCGGCAATGCCGTGGAATCCACGATCATCGCATTCAGGCCACCAGTCTCCGCCACCAGCGGCGCGTCCGGCGCCATGTTCTCGGTCATCACCTTGTTGATGCGCTGGGCCGTCGCGGTAGAGCCGGTGAAGCACACGCCACTAACCCGCGAATCGGAGGTCAGGGCCGCACCCACGGTGGCGCCGGTACCTGGCACCAACTGGATGGCATCGGTCGGGATACCCGCCTGATGCATCAGTTCCACAGCGCGAATGGCCAGCAGGGATGTCTGCTCAGCCGGCTTCGCCACCACGGTGTTGCCGGCCGCCAGGTTGGCCAGAATCTGCCCGGTGAAGATCGCCAGCGGGAAGTTCCATGGCGAAATACAACACATCACGCCGCGGGCATCGCCGCTGTCTTTATAGCGAATAGCCTCGTTGGCGTAGTACTGGGAGAAATCGACCGCTTCACGGATCTCAGCAACCGCATCCAGCAGGGATTTGCCGGCTTCACGGGTAGTGAGCGCGAACAGCTCGGCGTAGTTCTCCTCGTACAGGTCGCCCACCTTGCGGACGCAGGCAGCACGCTCTTCAGCCGATTTGGCAGACCAGCTCTCGAACGCAGCCGCCGCGGAGGTAATCGCAGTGTCTACATCGGCATCGGAGGCCTGAGTGACGTGGCCAACCAGATCGTCCGGATCGGCCGGGTTACGTACCACCTGCACTTCGGTACCGGCCACCTCGCCAGCAATCAGCGGACCACCTTTCCATCGATAATCCTTGTAGGCTCCGCGACCTTTCTCGATCTCGTTCACGGTGACCGGATCGGTGATATCCCAGCCTTTGGAGTTCCTGCGCTGATCGCCAAACAGCTTGAAAGGATGCACGATCGCCTTGCTGGAAATGTTACTGCCCATCTCCTCAACACTGACAATCGGGTCCTTGGCAATCTCTTCCGGCGTGATGCGCTTGTCGACAATCTGGTTCACGAAGGAGCTGTTGGCGCCGTTCTCCAACAAACGACGCACCAGATACGCCAGCAGATCCTTGTGCGGGCCAACCGGCGCATAAATGCGACAGGGCACACCACTGACCTTCAGAACCTCATTGTGCAAGGACTCGCCCATGCCATGCAGGCGCTGGAATTCATAATTGTCCACCCCCTTGGTCTTGGCCATTTCAAGAATGGCGGATACCGAATGGGCGTTGTGAGTAGCGAACTGCGGGTAGATCCGGTTCGTCATATTCAACAGTTTGGTGGCGCAGGACAGAAACGATACGTCACTGCAGGCCTTGCGGGTAAACACCGGAAAGCCGTCCAGGCCCATTACCTGGGCACGCTTGATCTCGGCATCCCAGTACGCACCTTTCACCAACCGCACCATGAACTTGCGGTCGTACTTCTCGGCCAGCCCGTACAGCCAGTCGAGAACGAACGCCGAGCGCTTGCCGTAGGCCTGAACAACGACGCCGAAGCCATCCCAGCCGGCAAGCTCGGGATCGGCTACCAGCGCCTCGATCACGTCCAGTGACAGATCCAGACGATCCTGCTCTTCGGCATCGATATTGAAGCCCATGTTCGCAGCCGCGGCCTTTTTAACCAGTTCGCGGGCCCGGGGCAGCAACTCGTTCATAACCCGCTCTTTATTGCCGTACTCGTAGCGGGCCAGCAAGGCAGAGAGCTTGACCGAAATGCCCGGGTTCTTGCGGACATCGCCCTTGCTCGCCTTGGCAATGCTGTCGATAGCGTTGGAATAGGAGTCGTAATAACGCTTGGCATCATCATCGGTGCGCGCGGCTTCACCCAGCATGTCGTAGGAGTAGGTGTAGCCCTTATCCATGTACTCTTTGGCTTCATCCTGGGCTTCATCAATATCGCGACCCAGCACAAACTGGCGGCCCATTTCCTTCATGGCCTGCCCGGCAACAGTTCGGATAACCGGCTCACCAAAGCGCTTGAGCAACTTGCGAAGGGTTTCGCCCACGGTGTTGCGCTCGGAGTCCTTCAGCAGATTGCTGGTCATCAGCAGGGCAACAGTGGCAGTGTTGATCAGTGAAGACGACGCCTTGCCCACGTGAGTGCCCCAGGCGCCTGAGGTGATCTTGTCTTCGATCAGTTCATGGATGGTTGTATTGTCGGGCACGCGCAACAGCGCCTCGGCCAGACACATCAGGGCCACGCCCTCTTTGGTAGTCAGCCCATACTCAGCCAGGAACTTCTCCATGATAGTGGACTTGGCGTTCTTGCGAACGCCGCGTACCAGTTCAGCCGCACGAGCGGAAATGGCGTCGCGCTCGGCCTGGGACAACTGGGCACCAGCAATCATCTCGTGGATAACTTTGTGCTCGTCAGCGAGATAATAATCACGAATCGCCTGCCGGCTATCGACAAGCTCGGGCGTCTGTGATTGCTGCGGTCTCATAGTTGTACCCTCTTAGTTGTTTGTCTCTCCCGCATTCTACCGAGATCGACAAAGACTATTTCTCTATAAAATTCCGACAGGCACCCCATTACGGCTTTTTTAGATAATGAAAATTTAATAATTTTCTTCCAAAACCTTAATTTTAGGGCGCTTTGCCTCTCTTGGTCCTCTACGCGGCTTTCATTGCCAGCTCTCTGAGGACGCCATGCGCCACCGAGAAAACAGCGCAATCCACATCATTGGCGGCCTGCATATCGTTCAGCATCCGCTCCCATCGGCTCAGCAACATCCTTTTGTCCTCGCGCCAGGCCTCGAGACGTGTTTCCGGCGTGCCCTCACCTTCCACGGGTTCGGAAAACACACTGAACGTGAGATTCCGCAACTGGTGATCCAACTCGTCCCTGAAGTGAATGGTCGCCAACACCTGCCAGTGGCCGCTTGCACGGAACGCCCGCATCTGCCTGTCCAACCAGGTCAGATTCAGGCTTTCACCAAGGGTGAAATAGACCCACGCCACGGACTCCAGGTCCTCATCAAGCTGACGGGCAATCTCGACCATATCCATCAGCCAATAGCGGCTCTCCGCAGACGCACACCAGGCAGACAAGCTCTCTGGAACCATCTGCTTACAGTATTCAGCATAGCGGTCATACCACCGACTTGCAGGAATCACCGACTCAAGACGGCTTCTGGAAGCCAAAACATCGGCCATTGGCGCCCTGTAGTGGTCGATGCAGGAAACCGGATCCAACCCCTGCCGACGGTTCTGCAGCAGCCAACTGGTGCTGCGGGTGACCAGGCGGATGGCATCGGCAAACAGATCTGCCTGAACGCCAGCACTGACTTTCCCATCCAGTGATTCCATGGCCTCCCAATGGGCGTCTACGTCATGGATGCGCAGAGAGATCAGGTAGGCCGCAGCAATCCGGCCAGCATCTGCCCCTGTGGCACTGCGAATACGATCGAACCAGGTAATGCCCATGCGGTTCACCATATCGTTGGCAATCTGTGTGGCCGAGATTTCGGCACGCAGGGGATGAGACTCGACGGCTTCCGGAAAAGCGGCCAACAGGGAGGCAGGAAAGGCCGAGTGCAGAGCCGAGTTGAATCGTGGGTCCTGCACGATCGGGGACGCGACCAGAGCCTGCTTGAGCTCAATCTTTGCGTAGGAAACCAGAACCGCCAGCTCCGGCCGGGTCAGACCTCCACCGTGTTCGCGGCGGGCCTGCAACTCCTCATCAGAAGGCAGAAATTCAAGACCACGATCCAGCTTGCCCTCAGCTTCAAGCCTGCGCATCAGGCGATTATACTGGTCGGCAGTGGCAACCGCCGGATTCTGGGCCAGGCTGAGCGCCATGGCCTGCCGGTAATTGTTGCGGAGAACAAGTTCAGCCACCTCAGGGGTCATGGCCCTGAGCATTCGGTTCCGCTCCGGAAGCGACATCAACTGCCGATGCACCAGGTCGTTGAGCAGGATCTTGATATTTACCTCGTGGTCCGAGCAGTCGACGCCACCGGCATTGTCGATGAAATCGCTGTTCACGGAACCGCCGCGACGGGCGAAGTCGATACGGGCCTTCTGGGTAACCCCCAGGTTGCCGCCTTCACCCAGGGCTTTGCAGCGTAGCTCGGTGCTGTCGATACGCAGAGCGTCATTGGTTTTGTCGCCCACATCCTCGTGGGACTCCGAGGGCGCTTTCACATAGGTGCCAATGCCACCGTTCCACAACATGTCCACGGGTGCTTTCAGCAGGGCGCTGATCAGATCCGCCGGCGACAGGCTCCTGGCCTTTATGCCCAGCACCTTTCGCATTTGCGCAGACACCGGAATGGACTTCATGGAACGCGAGAACACCCCGCCGCCATCGCTGATCAACCCGGCATCATAATCGGCCCAGGAAGAACCGGGCTGGTTGAACAGTCGCTGTCGCTCGCGAAACGATGCCGCGGCATCCGGATCGGGATCCACAAAAATGTGCTGGTGGTTGAACGCGCCGACCAGGCGAATCCGCTCCGAGAGCAGCATGCCGTTACCAAACACATCGCCACCCATATCACCAATGCCGACCACGGTGAATTCATCCGTCTGGGTATCCGTGCCTTTTTCGAGGAAATGCCGTTTAACCGACTCCCAGGCGCCCCTGGCGGTAATCCCCATTTTCTTGTGGTCATAACCCTCACTGCCGCCCGAGGCAAAAGCATCACCCAGCCAGAAGCGGTACTCTGCGGCCAGTGTGTTCGCTATATCAGAAAACGTGGCCGTACCTTTATCAGCGGCGACCACCAGGTAGGTGTCATCGCCGTCATATCGAACCACATTTTTCGGGGGCACCACCTGGCCGTCATCAAGGTTATCCGTGATATCCAACAGCCCCCGGATAAAGGTCTGGTAGCAGGCGACACCCTCTTCCCGCAAAGCCTCCCGCGACCCATCACGTGGCGGCTGCTTTACCACGAAGCCGCCCTTGGCGCCTGCGGGCACGATGACCGAGTTCTTAACCTGCTGGGCTTTCACCAGGCCAAGGACCTCGGTGCGATAATCCTCGATCCGGTCAGACCAGCGAAGCCCGCCCCTGGCCACCGGCCCGGAGCGCAGGTGCACGCCTTCGATCCGGGGCGAGTAAACGAAAATCTCGAACTTCGGCCTTGGGCGCGGAATATCGGGAATGGATGACGGATCCAGTTTGAGCGACAGGTAGGACGGAAATCCGCCGTCCTCCCGGACCTGAAAATAGTTGGTTCGAAGCGTTGCCCGGATGAGCATGAAGAAGCGCCTGAGAATACGATCGTCATCCAGGCTTGCCACGGCCTCCAGGGCATCTCGGAGCTCGGCCTCAAGTCTTTCCGCCTTGCCTTTCCGCCCTTTTACATTGGGATCGAAACGGCTGAAGAAGAAAGCAACGAGCCGCGAGGCAACAGCCGGATGACGGGCCAGGGTTTCTGCGATGAAAGGCTGACTGAACCCGAATCGAAGCTGCTTGATGTAACGGGCATAAGCCCTGATCAACGCCACTTCACGCCAGTCGAGGCCGCACAGCATAATCAGCTGGTTAAAGTCGTCGTTCTCGGCAAAGCCGTTCCAGATTTCCCGGAAAGCCGACTGGATCAACGGCCTGGCAGCGCCCAGGTCCGCATCCCGGCATCGATCGTGGAGTTCTACGGTAAAGTCGCTGACGCCGAAGGTTTCGCCATCCCGGCGACGAACACGATAGGGATGCTCACCAAGAACCCGCATGCCCAGGTTTTCCAGAATCGGGATAACGTCTGAGAGAACTACCGGCTGGCCTTCACTGTAGAGCTTGAAGTGGAATCCGGTCTCGGCCGGATCCCGGGGCTGGTAAAAGCGCATGGGCACATCGGTGCTCACCGCAATAGACTGGATCTGCTCGATGTCTGCAAGCGCCTCGGATACCGGAAACCTCGCCCGGTAGGCCGAAGGAAACCCACCACTGAACACCTGGGCATAGCGCCCGCCAATCGAGTCGCCGAAACTCCGGACCAGTTCGCCGTGGAGGTCGTCATCCCAGGATCGGGACTCCTCCACCATCCGGGCCACGATTTCCCGGAGTTCCAGGGATTCATCGTTATCGGACGCCTGATTCTGAAGGACATCGGCAAGCTGTTCCAGCAGGGTTTGTTTTTGTAATGCGCGGGAATCGGTCATCGAAACTCTCCGGACTTGGTATACGTTCACACTGGGCTGATGCAACTATCAGTATACGCAAGGCCGGAAAGTCACTTAGACCATATAGTTTCGGATTAGAGGAGTTTCGATTATATTTGCCATATGATTTAGCCGTTAATTCAATCTGGAACAGACAACATGGCCGAATTGGATCGAATAGACCAATCCATTATCCGCGAGCTACAGAAGAACTCCCGGATCACGGTAACCGAGCTTGCGTCCCGGGTAGGCCTTTCCAAAACCCCTTGCCAGGTACGGATGCGTCGACTTGAAGAGCACGGCTATATCACCGGTTACACGGCGCTGGTGAACCAGACCAAACTGGGCCTCAGCCACATTGCTTTTGCACAGGTCACATTGAATGACACCAGCAGTGGTGCGCTCTCTGCCTTCAACAAGGCCGTTCAGAATGTCTCGGCAGTGGAACAATGTCACATGATTGCCGGCAACTTCGATTATCTGTTGAAAGTCAGAACCCGGGACATGCAGGAATACCGGCAGGTTCTTGGGGAGGAGATTTCGGCCCTGCCCCACGTGCTGCAGACAAGTACCTTTGTGGTTATGGAGAACGTGAAGGACGCGGGTATCTGACACCTGGCACGACGCGCCCCACTACTTCCTTTCCGTACCAATGCCTTTTCCGAGAAAGCGGGGCAGAATAATGCCCTGCTGTCCAATCCACCGGTAAATTGTTGGTCGCGAAACATCGAACTGCCGAGCCACCTCTGAAATATTCCACTGATGGACCTGAAGCGCATCCAGCAACGGGGTCGATTCCGGTTCCGTGCCGGCCAGGTCTCCAGCTGAAGGCGGCATCCGATCGGACACACATTCTTCCGGCAGATCGTAAGCCGTTATCTCGCCGCCATGGCACGTTGCCTCGGCAAATGTCAGGGCGTTGACCAGTTGTCGAATATTTCCCGGCCAATCGAAGGCCAGAAGCGCGCTCACCGCATCGGCGCGTAAGCGAACCTCCGGAAGGCTTCCGCTGACAATCAGGTTTTCCAGCACCGACTGGATAACGTGCAGGCGGTCTGCCCGCTGCCTTAACGGCGGCAGTTTCAGGCAAGCACCGTTGAGTCGATAGTAAAGGTCCGCACGAAATTCACCACGCGCGATCAGCTGAGACAGATCCTGGTGGGTTGCGGCGATAACCCGGCAGTTCACGCGAACCGGTCGATCTGAGCCTATCGGAAGAATTTCGCCCTCTGCCAGAACCCTCAGTAATCGGGTCTGGAGCTGCAGCGGCATATCGCCAATCTCGTCGAGGAACAAGGTGCCACCATCCGCTTGCTGAATCAGCCCTCGCATACCCTTGTTCCGCGCGCCTGTGAAGGAGCCTGCAACGTAGCCAAACAACTCACTCTCAATCAGCGATTCCGGAATTGCCGCACAATTGACCGCCACAAACGCCTGTCCGCTCCGATTGCTCGAATCATGGATAGCGCGGGCAAGAATCTCTTTTCCGGTACCTGTTTCGCCAAGAATCAGCAAACCCACATCCCTATTCCGAAGTCGCTTGGCCAGACCAAGCGTGCGCCGCATGACTGGGTCATCAGCCGCAAGGATATCGAGCCCGGGAACCCGCTCGTCGGCAGCAAGCGTTTCAACCTCAGCCGGCCTGGATGACACGATGCGAGGCTGAATCAGGGCAGCAAAGAATGTATCCCCGCTTCCCTGGCGCCGGAAGGCCCGCACCTGATCGTCCTGATCGAACGGAATGCTCCAGATGTCGTCCAACTGGCATTCGAACAGCTGGGTAAGGTCCGGATTCTGATCCGTCCTTTTCTCCAGGTGCATATCCTCAATCAGCTCTCGCCCGGCTGTATTGCTAGCTTCGACGCGCCCCGCCTCATCAATGGCAAAGAGATACTGACCGTTGACCTGTACAAACTCCCGCGACTTATCGCACCGAAAAATCACCTGACTCCGGTACCTGCGCAGGAAATAGGCATCTTCAATCATCCGCGCGTAAAGTTGAGTCAGGTTCAGAGCGAAGGTCTGACTGTAACGCGCCTCAGGGGAGTCCAGAGCGGAAATGTCCAACACCGCCAGAAGTTCGCCCGAAGGGTCCCTGATGGGCGCCGATGTGCAGGTCAGGCTGATATGGGTGGCATCAAAATGATCGACCCGATGACAGGTCAGTGGCAGCTGTTCCGCGATACAGGTGCCAACCGCGCAAGTGCCAGCGTACTGCTCACTCCAATCGGCTCCCAAATAAAGTCCCGCCTGTCGCAGGCGTCGGTCGGACCGCCGGTCGCCCAGGTACTGCACCGTAATTCCGCGATGGTCCGTCAGAAGCAGCACGTACCCCAAATGGCAAATCATCCCATATAGCTGTTCGACGCCGGCCCTCGCCACGTTCAGGAACTCATCCACAGAATCCTGATGTTCCCGAAGCGTCTGCTCTGTGACGATACGTGCGCTACGTGGCCGACTCGGATCCAGCCCGTATTCCGTAAGGCAACGCGTCCACGAGCGTCCGATCAGCTCCGTCTCGGGAAATGAATGTGCAGGCTGAACGCCATCCACATAACTGAGGATGTTGTCGATGTGTTGACGCTTGGCAAGTTGTTGCGTGGTCATGCAAAGCTCCTGACCCGACGGGCTCTTGTGGTTGTCATCTGTCGGAGGACTACTGCAATATTTATTCAGCTTATACCCTTAACACTTCTCCCCGCATCCTCCTTTAGTACCAGCCAGTAGATTACACCTGTAACGTCGGCAAGCTGGCGGACATGACAGCTGTAATGCACTGAGGCAGAAATTGGCACTGGAGCTTGCACTTCCGCTCATTCAATCCCCCAAAAGACGCCAATCATTTCAGATACCTGGAAGCTCTGGGTGCGCGGAACCGCAACTTGGCACAGCAGCTGCTACGACCACTCTGCAAACAAAAACAATGCAACAGTGGAGATCAGTAATGACGCAGCAACCCAGCACACCCACGCAAAAAGCAGAACAGTGGCTCGCCGGTTTCGAGGAAACCCTGCGATCCGACGCCCCCGAGCAGGCTGCCAATCACTTTGAGGAAGGAGGCTACTGGCGAGACCTCGTTTCGATGACCTGGAACATAAAGACCATGGAGGGGCGGCCAGAGATACAGGATATGCTCGCCAGCGCCGCCAAAGACCGCCGCCCCCATAACTGGCAAGTTAGTGAAGAAGCCACAGACCAGGACGGTGTTATCGAAGCCTGGGTCACCTTCGAAACTACCGACGCTCACTGCAAAGGGCACTTGCGGCTCCGTGACGGGAAAGCCTGGACTCTTCTGACCACCATGCAGGAGCTTCGGGAATTTCCTGAAAAACGCAATCACCTGCGCCCCAAGGGCGCTCAGCACGGCGCGAGCAAATCTCGCAAGACCTGGCTCGAGGCCAGACAGGAGGAAGAACAAGAACTCGGTTACAGCAAACAGCCTTATTGCGTGGTGATCGGTGGTGGCCAGGGAGGCATCGGCCTGGGAGCGCGTTTGCGGCAACTGGACGTCCCTACCATCGTTATAGAGCGCAACCCAAGGCCCGGCGATTCCTGGCGCAACCGTTACAAGTCCCTTTGTCTTCACGACCCGGTGTGGTACGACCACATGCCCTACATCCCCTTCCCCGACCACTGGCCTGTTTTCTGCCCCAAGGACAAGGTTGGTGACTGGCTGGAGATGTACACCAAAATCATGGAGCTGAATTACTGGAGTTCAACGGAATGCACCGGCGCCCGCTTTGATGAGCAGCATCAGGAGTGGGTCGTTGACGTGGTCCGGGATGGAGAAAGAGTTACCCTCCGCCCAAAACAGCTTGTATTGGCCACCGGTATGTCCGGCATCCCCAATATCCCCAACATTCCGGGCATGGACAGCTTTGAGGGAGAACAGCATCACTCCAGCAAGCACCCGGGCGGGGAAGCCTACAAGGGCAAGAAATGCATTGTGCTGGGCTCCAATAACTCAGCCCATGACATCTGTGCCGCCCTCTGGGAAAACGATGCCGACGTGACCATGATTCAGCGTTCTTCCACCCATATCATCAAGTCCGACACACTCATGGACCTGGCACTGGGTGGACTCTATTCAGAGCAGGCAGTCGAAAACGGCATTACCACCGAAAAGGCCGATCTGACTTTCGCGTCCCTCCCCTACAGGATCATGCCTGAATTCCACAAACCGGTTTACGAGCAGGCGCAGGAACAGGATGCGGATTTCTACAACCGCCTGAGGAGAGCAGGCTTCATGCTGGACTTCGGTGATGATGGCTCTGGCCTGTTCATGAAGTACCTACGGCGTGGCTCCGGCTATTACATTGATGTCGGCGCTTCGGAACTCGTCGCCCAGGGGGAAATCAAGCTGAAAAGCGGCGTGACCATCGAACGCGTTAACCCACGATCGGTGACGCTGACCGACGGCACCGAACTTCCAGCAGACCTGATTGTGTATGCCACCGGCTTCGGATCAATGAATGGCTGGGCTGCCCGAATCATTTCTCAGGAAGTTGCCGACAAGGTCGGAAAATGCTGGGGCATGGGTTCTGACACTACCAAGGACCCCGGGCCGTGGGAGGGAGAGCTGCGCAATATGTGGAAACCAACCCAGCAGGAGGCGCTCTGGTTCCACGGTGGCAATCTGCACCAATCCCGACATTACTCCCGCTATCTGGCTCTGCAGCTGAAAGCACGCATGGAGGGGCTGGAAACGCCTGTTTACGGATTACAGCCAGTCCATCACTTGTCCTGATACAGCAGGCGGCCCCGAACCGAGGACGCTCGGGGCCGCCTTGCAGTTCATCACTGCTCGTACTTCGGCTTGTAACCCCCTGCGTCCACGCGGGCCCGATCCTGGTCGGCTTCGGCCAGTGGCTGGACCTCCTCCAGGCTGGCAAGAGAACGCAACGTCAGTCGCTGGTACTCCTCGGTTCCCTTTTTCTTCCAGGCAATTTCCTTGTCGCTGAGCATCCGCATTACCTTGGCTGGTGAGCCAACGATCAGCGAGCCTGGCTCACAGGTGAATTTCGCTTTTACGAAGGCGCAGGCACCAACAATGGAACGAGGCGCGATATGGGCCTCATCCATCACCACCGCATTCATTCCGACCATGGCATCCTCGCCGACAATGCAACCGTGCAGAATCGCCCCGTGCCCGACATGACCATTCTTCTCGACAACCGTGTCCATTCCCGGGAAGGCATGCATCACACAAGTGTCCTGCACATTGGAACCCTGCTTGAGAACGATCCGACCGAAATCCGCACGTAACGAAGCCGCCGGTCCCACGTAGCAATCCGGCCCAATCCAGACATCTCCAATCAGAACGGCGGTGGGGTGCACATAGGCGGACGGGTGAACGACGGGAACAACGCCTTCTATACTGTAGCTGGGCATAACGATCTCCTGGTTAGCCGGGCCCGGCAGCGATCCGCCATACACCGGAATGAAACGTGGGACCCGAAAAGTTATTGTGATTCATTTTCTGTATCACATTATCCTTTTCCGGGAGTTTTTTGATACCCCGGCAGCGGTTTCAGGTGTTAAATCGACCACCATTATGCAGGGAATGCCAGAGCCCAAATAAAATTTCATCGACTTTTCAGGTATATAGCACTGACAAACTATCGCGCCCTACTAAAGTGATACAAAACCAAGCCAGCACAATCCTTGACGAGTATCAATTCTAAGATATACTCATTTTCCACGATCGATAGCACCGTGCCGACCAAGGACACCTTTCACGCTATCCCCCTACAACAAACAACAGGACAACAACGCCATGACTCAGCCGAGCATTCTTCTTGAAATCGATCAGGGCGTGGCTCTGCTTACCCTGAACCGTCCAGACAACCTGAACAGTTTCAATGTCGAAATGCACGAACGCATGCGTGATGCCATCAGCACCGTGCGCAAGGATGAGTCTGTCCGTGTACTGGTCATCACCGGCTCCGGCCGGGGCTTTTGCGCGGGGCAGGATCTCTCCGACCGCAGCGTTTCCCCGGATCAGGAAATGCCGGATCTTGGCGCCTCTCTGGAAAACTACTACAACCCGCTGATGCGTAGCCTGCGGGATCTGCCGATGCCCGTGCTGTGTGCCGTGAACGGTGTGGCGGCTGGTGCCGGCGCCAATATCGCCCTGGCCTGCGATATTACTCTTGCAGCCCGCTCAGCCAATTTCGTTCAGGCCTTCTGCAAACTGGGTCTGGTGCCCGATTCCGGCGGCACCTGGACTCTGCCCCGCGTAGCCGGCATGGCTCGGGCCAAGGGCATGGCGCTTCTGGGTGACAAGATCAGCGCCGAGCAGGCCGAAAACTGGGGCATGATCTGGCGCTGTGTCGATAACGACCAGCTCATGGAAGAAACCATGAAACTTGCCCGCCATTTCGCGACCCAACCCACCAAGGGCCTTGCGCTGATCAAGCGCGCACTGCACGCCAGCGCCAGCAATACCTTTGAAGAGCAGATCAACCTGGAGCGCGATCTGCAGCGCATGGCCGGACAAACCGAAGACTACCGCGAAGGCGTTGGCGCCTTCATGGAAAAACGCACGCCGAACTTCAAGGGGAAATAAGCCATGCCGGCACTGGATACTCAAACCAAAGTCGCCGTCGTCGGCGCCGGAGCCATGGGCTCCGGCATTGCCCAGGTGGCCGCCCAGGCAGGCCATCAGGTTTACCTGCACGACCAGAGAGAGGGAGCGGCTGAGGCAGGCCGTGACGGTATTGCCAAACAACTTCAGCGTCGTGTCGACAAGGGCAAGATGCAGCAACAGGAACTGGACGATGTTATCGGCCGGATTCACCCGGTCGCGAACCTGGATGATGTTGCCGATGCCGGGCTGGTGATCGAGGCCATCATCGAGGATCTCCAGATCAAACGTCAGCTGCTGGCCAACCTCGAGAACCTGTGTGCCGGGGACGCGATCCTCGCCACCAACACCTCCTCCATCTCTGTGACTGCCCTCGGCGCTGAAATGAACAAACCCGAGCGCCTGGTAGGCATGCACTTCTTTAACCCGGCGCCCCTCATGGCCCTGGTAGAAGTTGTCATGGGGCTGGCGACCAGCCAGGCCGTCGCCGATACCGTTCATGCCACGGCAACCGCCTGGGGCAAGAAACCGGTCTACGCGACCTCGACTCCCGGCTTTATCGTAAACCGCGTGGCCCGTCCGTTTTACGCGGAAAGCCTGCGCCTGCTGCAGGAACAGGCCACCGACGCCGCCACCCTGGATGCCATCATCCGCGAAGCCGGCCAGTTCCGGATGGGTGCCTTTGAGCTGACCGACCTGATCGGCCATGACGTCAACTACGCCGTGACCAACTCGGTCTTCAATTCCTATTACCAGGACCCGCGCTTTCTGCCGTCGCTGATCCAGAAAGAACTGGTGGAAGCCGGCCGTCTGGGTCGCAAGAGCGGCCAGGGTTTCTACCCCTATTGCGAGGGCGCCGAAAAGCCCCAGCCTCAGACACAACCGGCTCAGCAATCGGATGAGTCCGTGGTTATTGCCGAAGGCAATCCCGGTGCAGCCGCTCCGCTGCTGGAGCGTCTCAAAGCTGCCGGCCTGACGGTTGTGGAGCGCGACGGCCCGGGGCAGATCCGTTTTGGCGATGCGGTACTGGCACTCACCGACGGCCGAATGGCTACCGAACGTGCCGCCAGCGATGGCATCGCCAACCTGGTGCTGTTTGATCTGGCTTTCGACTACAGCAAGGCCTCCAGGCTTGCCCTGGCGCCAGCCGACCAGGCCTCCGAGGCAGCACTTACCTGCGCTTGTGCTTTACTGCAGAAAGCGGGTATTGCCGTCAGCGTGATCGCTGATCGCCCTGGCTTGGTGATCATGCGCACCGTTGCCATGCTGGCCAACGAAGCCGCCGATGCCGCCCTGCATGGTGTGGCGACAATCGCGGATATCGACCTTGCCATGAAAGCAGGCCTCAACTATCCCGACGGCCCGCTGAGCTGGAGCGACCGCCTTGGTGCTGGCCACGTGTTCAACGTGCTCACCAATATCCAGAACAGCTACGCAGAAGACCGCTATCGCCCTGCCCTGCTGCTCCGGAAGAACGCATTTGCACAGAAGGGGTTCTATTCATGAGCGAGATGGATCCGCAAGTACTCGCCGAAGAATGCGCCAAGGCCATGTTCGCGCGGGACCGCGCCAGCCAGAAGCTGGGCATGAACATTGAGTCTGTCGCCCCCGGTAAAGCGGTCATCACCATGACCGTGACAGGCGACATGATCCAGGGCCACGGCTCCTGCCATGGCGGCTACCTGTTTACCCTGGCCGACTCTGCGTTTGCCTTTGCCTGTAACAGCTACGACCGGGCCACCGTTGCCTCCGGTTGCAGCATTGATTACATGTACGGCGCCAAAGAGGGTGACCAGCTGACCGCCACCGCCGAAGAGCAGGCCCGGGGCGGCCGCACCGGCGTTTACGACATCACATTAACCAATCAGGATGGCCGCAAGGTTGCCCTGTTCCGGGGCCGTTCCTACGAGGTTCGTGGCACCGTACGCAATTCGGAGGAAACTGCATGAGCACCGACAATACCCTTAAAGACGCCTACATCGTCGATGCCATCCGCACCCCCATCGGTCGTTACGGCGGCGCTCTCTCCGCTGTACGTGCAGATGACCTGGGCGCCATTCCCATTAAAGCGCTGACCGAACGCCACCCGGATCTGGACTGGTCGAAAGTTGACGACGTCCTCTACGGCTGTGCCAACCAGGCCGGCGAAGACAATCGCGACGTTGCCCGCATGTCCCTGCTATTGGCAGGCCTGCCGGTGGACGTGCCGGGCAGCACCATCAACCGTCTGTGCGGCTCCGGTATGGATGCGGTCGGCAGTGCAGCCAGGGCCATTCGCACCGGCGAAACCCAGCTGATGATTGCCGGAGGTGTTGAATCCATGTCACGGGCTCCCTTCGTTATGGGCAAGGCCGAGTCTGCATTCAGCCGCAAGGCGGAGATTTTTGACACCACAATCGGCTGGCGCTTTGTAAACCCGCTACTGAAAAAGCAGTACGGCATCGATTCCATGCCCGAGACGGCGGAGAACGTTGCGGCCGATTTCAGTATTTCCCGGGAAGACCAGGACGCGTTCGCCCTGCGCAGCCAGCAGCGCACCGCGGCTGCCCAGAAAGAAGGCCGGCTGGCCGCTGAAATCACGCCGGTCACCATTCCCCGCCGTAAGCAGGACCCGCTGGTGGTGGACACCGACGAGCATCCCCGGGAAACCAGTCTGGAAAAACTTGCCTCTCTGCCAACCCCGTTCCGTGAGAACGGCACAGTGACTGCAGGCAATGCCTCCGGCGTGAACGACGGTGCCTGCGCACTGCTCCTGGCGGGAGCCGATGCCCTCAAGCAGTACAACCTCAAACCCCGCGCCCGCATTGTTGCCATGTCAACGGCCGGTGTGGAGCCGCGGATCATGGGCTTTGGCCCGGCACCGGCCACCCGCAAGGTTCTGGCCACTGCCGGCCTGGAGCTGGCCGACATGGATGTTATCGAGCTTAACGAGGCGTTTGCTGCCCAGGCCCTGGCGGTGACCCGTGACCTCGGCCTGCCGGATGATGCCGAGCACGTGAACCCGAACGGTGGTGCCATCGCCCTGGGCCACCCTCTGGGCATGAGCGGTGCCCGGCTGGTGACCACCGCCCTGAACGAACTGGAGCGTCGTCACGCCGCGGGCCAGAAGGCCCGATATGCCCTGTGCACCATGTGCATCGGCGTTGGCCAGGGGATCGCGCTGATTATTGAACGGACGGATGCGGTGGCCTGAGGCCACCCACCAACAAGAACAAAGACCATTATTCGACAAGAACAACGCAGGACAGAACCATGACCTTACCACTGCAAAAACTTGGCAAACTTGACCGCATGGAAACCGCCAGCATTGATGAGCTGCGCCACGAACAGCTGCAGCGTCTGCGCTGGAGCGTAGTCCATGCCTACACCAACGTGCCTTTCTATCGCAAAGCATTTGATGACATGGGCCTGAAGCCCATGGACATCAACTCCCTGGAAGACCTGGCCAAGGTACCATTCACCACCAAGGCGGATCTGCGGGACAACTACCCGTTCGGTATGTTTGCCACCCCAATGTCCGACGTGGTTCGGGTGCACGCGTCCAGTGGTACCACCGGCAAGCCAACCGTGGTCGGTTACACCCAGAGTGATATCAACACCTGGGCCGACATTGTGGCACGGTCCATCCGGGCCGGCGGCGGTTCTCGTGGCGACAAGGTTCATGTAGCTTATGGCTACGGTTTGTTCACCGGCGGCCTGGGCGCACACTACGGTGCCGAACGACTTGGCTGCACTGTCATTCCGATGTCTGGCGGCCAGACCGAGAAGCAGGTCCAGTTGATCAAGGACTTCGAACCGGACATCATCATGGTTACGCCGTCCTACATGCTGAACATTGCCGACGAAATGGAGCGTCAAGGCATTGATCCCCATAAACTGCCCCTACGGCTCGGCATTTTCGGCGCAGAGCCGTGGACCAACGCCATGCGTTCGGAGATCGAGGAGCGCCTGGGCATCGAGGCTCTGGACATCTACGGCCTGTCCGAAGTCATGGGTCCGGGCGTGGGCATGGAGTGCATTGAAACCAAAGATGGCCCGACCATCTGGGAAGACCACTTCTATCCGGAAATCATCAACCCGGAAACCGGCGAAGTTCTGCCCGACGGCGAATACGGTGAGCTGGTATTCACTTCTCTAACCAAGGTGGCCCTGCCGATTCTGCGCTACCGCACCCGTGACCTCACCCGCCTGCTCCCGGGCACAGCGCGCCCGATGCGTCGGATCGACAAGATCACCGGCCGCAGCGACGACATGCTGATTATCCGTGGCGTCAACGTGTTCCCGAGCCAGATCGAGGAACAGGTTCTGAAGTGCGAGGCCCTGGCGCCTCACTACGAGATCGAGGTTTACAAGGATGGCAATCTGGACTGCGTGGACATCCGGGCCGAATTGAAACCTGGCGCAACAGACACCCCCGAGAGTCGTGCGGCAGCAGCCAAGGAACTGGCCCACCACATCAAGTCCTACATCGGCATCAGCACCCGTGTCGAGGTGGTGGAAACCAATCGCCTGGCTCGCTCGGAAGGCAAAGCCAAGCGCGTATTTGACCGCCGTAACAAGTAAATCAGACCAACCAGCAGAGAGTCAGACGGCAGCGGATGCCGCTGACTCTCGCGCCTTTACCCACCTGAAAGCCCCTGCAACTACCGATTTAAAATTGCTTTCCGTTTGCTGATCTCAATAGCATTTACTCACGTATCACTTTTTTTGTTATGTAAATCAGCACTATAAGATCTTATAAGGAAGCTTTCAGATATAACATGACACACAAAGACAGTTCTTGATATTTATTCAGTATCATATAATATGGAGCTAATGGCCTTCAGTCGTCACTGAGGGATCTCTGTTCACGGACAACAGAACAACAAGCCCGATCCGGAGGTATTTGTTTATGTACGCCCAGCTCGTTGAAACCGGCGCCAAGCGCCTCAAGACCAAAGAGGAAATGTCGCCTGAAGAGCGCGAGTTTCAGGAAAAGGTCGACGCCGAAACCAAGATCGAACCCAAAAACTGGATGCCGGAAGGCTACCGGAAGACCCTGGTTCGCCAGATTTCCCAGCACGCCCACTCGGAAGTGGTTGGTATGCTGCCGGAAGGCAACTGGGTCACCCGCGCGCCGACGCTCAAGCGTAAGCTCCAGCTGATGGCCAAGATTCAGGACGAAGCGGGCCACGGCCTGTACCTGTACAGTGCCATGGAAACCCTGGGTGCTGACCGTGATGAAGAGATCGAGAAGCTGCACCAGGGCAAAGCCAAGTACTCCAGCATCTTTAACTACCCGACCCTGAACTGGGCGGATATGGGTGCCGTTGGCTGGCTGGTGGATGGCGCCGCCATCGTGAATCAGGTAGTGCTTCAGCGCACCTCTTATGGCCCCTACTCCCGCGCCATGATCCGCATCTGTAAGGAAGAGAGCTTCCACCAGCGTCAGGGTTACCAGATCCTGCTGGACATGATGCGCGAAGGCACCGAGGAGCAGAAAGCCATGGTGCAGGACGCCATCAACCGTCTGTGGTGGCCGGCCCTGATGATGTTCGGACCGCACGATGATGAGTCCCCGAACTCCCAGCAATCCATGGCCTGGAAGATCAAGCGTAAGAGCAACGACGAACTGCGTCAGATGTTCATTGACCAGACCGTGCCGCAGCTCGAGTTCCTTGGCTGTACCGCGCCAGATCCGGACCTGAAGTACAACGAAGAAACCGGCCATTACGATTTCGGCGAAATCAACTGGCAGGAATTCTATGACGTTCTCAAGGGCAACGGTCCCTGCAACCGCGAGCGCATCAAGACTCGCAAGAACGCAATTGATGAAGGCGCCTGGGTCCGTGAAGCGGCCGTCGCCTATGCCGAAAAACAAAAACAGCGCGCGCAAGCCGCCTGATATCGGAGGATTAAAACATGTCTGAATGGCGCCTTTACGAAGTCTTTGTACGGTCCAAGCACGGCCTGAACCACAAACATGTGGGCAGCGTGCATGCCTCTGACGCCGAAATGGCCATGGAAAACGCCCGCGACCTGTATACCCGCCGCAGCGAAGGCGTGAGCATCTGGGTGGTTCCCTCTGACACGATCACAGCGTCCGCGTCCGATGAGAAGGAAGTACTTTTCGATCCGTCGGAAGACAAGGTTTACCGGCATGCTTCCTTCTACAAGCTGCCCGATGAAGTCGGACACATGTAAGGAGCGGTACCAATGACACAAGCAGAAGCATTAAAGGAATACCTGCTGCGCCTGGCAGATTCCGACATGATCCTGGGCCAGCGCCTGTGCGAACTGTGCGGCAAGGCCCCGGCACTTGAGGAAGAGATGGCACTGATGAACGTTGCCCTCGACCTCGTCGGCCAGGCCCGCAACTGGTACGAGTATGCAGCCGAGCTGATCGACGATGGCCGGGATGCAGACAAGCTGGCATTCCGTCGCGACGCCCATGACTATCGTAACCTGCTGCTCACCGAGCAGCCCAACGAGGATTACGCCGTCACCATGGGCCGTCAGTTCTTCTTTGACGTGTGGCATTACTTCACGCTCAAGAGCCTGACCGAATCCAGTGATGAGCGCGTTGCGGGCATCGCAGCCAAGGCTCTGAAAGAGGCGACCTACCACTTGCGTCGTTCCTCGGAGTGGGTGAAGCGTCTGGGCGATGGTACCGAAGAAAGCCACCGCCGCATGCAGGAAGCCGTCGATATCCTCTGGCGCTTTACCGGTGAGCTGATCACTCCCGACGACACCGATCGTGTGATGGCCGAGGCGGGCGTTGGCCCCGATCCTGACCAGCTGGCCAAAGACTGGCGCGGCATGGTCAACGAGGTGCTCACCCAGGCAACCCTGACGCCTGGCGCGGAAGACGCCTGGATGTACATGGGCGGCAAGCACGGCGAGCACACCGAACACCTCGGTTTCATACTGGCAGAAATGCAGTTCCTGCAGAGGGCCTATCCCGATGCCACAACATGGTGATTCAGACAGCCGGTCAGCTGTCGACATTCTGATTGCCAGTGATCGGGTGCCGGCAAATGCCCGCCCCGATCTGCTGACAGAGGACGACATCTGGGCACTTCTTGAAGAGGTCAAAGACCCGGAAGTGCCGGCAGTCAGTGTCGTGGAGCTCGGCATTGTCCGGGCAGTGCACTGGGACGGCAAAGAGCTGTCCATTGATGTGACCCCGACCTACTCCGGTTGCCCGGCCACCGAATTGATTGAGGAGCTCATTGCAGAAGCCCTGCGTGCCGCAGGCTTCCGGCATCCGAAAATCAAACAGGTGCTGACCCCTGCCTGGACCACCGACTGGATCACAGACGAAGGCAAAGAGAAGCTTCGGGCATTCGGAATCGCACCACCCGAGGGCAGCTCCAGCAAGATGAGCCTGCTCGGGGAACCGGAAATCATTGCCTGCCCCCACTGCGGCAGCAAGGATACCGAACGGGTCAGCGAGTTCGGGTCCACCGCGTGCAAAGCCCTTTATCGTTGCAAGGAATGCCTCGAGCCCTTCGACTATTTCAAATGCATCTAGAGCCGATACGATCATGAACAAATTCTACTCACTGACCCTCAAAGAGGTCAGACCTGAAACAAGAAACGCCGTATCACTTGCTTTTGACGTGCCAGCAGACCTGGCAGACAAGTTCCATTACCAGCAGGGCCAGCACCTGATCGTGCGAACCAAGCTGGATGGCGAGGAAGTTCGCCGCTCCTACTCGATTTGCCGTAGCGTCAACGATCAGGAATTGCGTATTGCCGTCAAACAGGTTGCCGGCGGTCGTTTCTCCACGTTTGCCAACGAACAGCTCAAACCAGGCGAGACTCTGGAAGTCATGCCTCCGCAGGGCCATTTCTCCATCGATCTGGACCCGGAGCGTGAGGGCAATTACCTGGCCGTTGCCGCCGGCAGTGGCATCACCCCGATCCTGTCGATCGTGAAGACCACACTGGAAACCGAACCCAAGAGTGAGGTCACCCTCTTCTACGGCAACAAGGCCACCAGCAGCACCATGTTCCGTGACGAGCTGCAGGACCTGAAGAACGAGTACATGTCCCGCCTGAACCTGGTGTACATCTTCACCCGCGAAGAACAGGACATCGACCTGTACAACGGCCGCATTGATCACGAGAAGTGCGACAAGCTGTTTGACCACTGGATTAATGCCAAAGAGCTGACTGCAGCCTTTATCTGCGGCCCCCAGCTGATGACCGAGACCGTGCGGGACTCACTGCTGAATCACGGCATGGACAAGAGCAAGATCCACTTCGAGCTGTTTACCCCGGCTGGCGGCGTGCCCCAGGCCCGGAAGGACAGGGATCCGGCCCACGTCGACCCCCAGTCGATCAGCGAAGTAACCGTCATTGCGGACGGCCGCTCCCTCACTTTCCCGCTGGTGCGCGACACCAAGAGCATCCTCGATGCCGGGAACGAAGAAGGCGCCGATCTGCCGTATTCCTGCAAGGCCGGTGTCTGCTCGACCTGCCGCGCCAAGGTCGTGGAAGGCGAAGTGGAGATGGACCAGAACTTTGCCCTGGAAGACTACGAGGTGGAAGCCGGTTACGTGCTTTCCTGTCAGTGCTACCCGATCAGCGACAAGGTGGTTCTGGACTACGACGAAATGTAGTTTCTGCCCCTAAAACAAGACACGAGCAAGGCAAGTCCCGCAGCAGCGGGACTTGCCTTCGCGTTTCAGAAACGAATGGAGTTCCCCCATGTCAGTCCTGAAAAGTTTCATTGCCGGCCAGTGGGTCGGTGAAAAGCCTGCCAAGGCTTTGCCCAGTGCGGTAAACGGCGAGATCGTCGCCCATACCCACGACGACACCCTCGATTTCAAGAACGCCGTTGAGTATGGCCGCAAGGTTGGCGGCAAGAACCTGATGGCCATGGATTTCCAGGAGCGCGCCCTGGCCCTCAAGGCCATGGCCATGTACCTCCAGGAACACAAGAAAGAGCTCTACGCCCTGTCCATGCATACCGGCTCCACCAAGGGTGATAACGGCATCGATATTGATGGTGGCTTTGGCACCCTGTTTTCCTATGCCAGCATGGGCCGGCGCGAGCTGCCGTCCGGCAACGTTGTTCACGAAGGTCCGGTAACACCGCTGGGCAAGAACAACCACTTCGCCGGCACCCATATCCTGGTACCCCGGGGCGGCGTGGCCGTTCACATCGATGCCTACAACTTCCCGGTGTGGGGCATGCTCGAAAAGTTTGCACCCACCTTCCTGGCGGGCATGCCCTCCATCGTGAAGCCGGCCACCTCGACCTGCTACGTGACCGAACTGGCGGTTCGCCTGATGCAGGAATCCGGCGCGCTTCCTGAAGGCAGTCTGCAGCTGATCATTGGCAGCACCGGCGACCTGTTTGAGCATCTGGAAGAGCAGGACGTAGTGACCTTTACCGGTTCCGCCGCAACCGCCCGCAAACTCAAGAACCATCCGAACATCATTAACCGTTCGATTCCGTTCAACGCCGAGGCCGATTCACTGAACAGTGCCATTCTGGCGCCGGACGTCACCCCGGAGCACGACGAATTCGACATCTTCGTGAAGGAAATACGCCGCGAAATGACCGCCAAGGCCGGTCAGAAATGTACCGCCATTCGTCGTATCCTGGTTCCGAAAGATCAGGTGAACGCGGTCTGCGATAAGCTCAAAGAGCAGCTCTCCAAGGTCACCGTGGGTGATCCCTCTGTCGAAGGCGTTCGCATGGGTGCACTGGCCTCCATCGACCAGCTGGAAGATGTGAAAGCCAACATCCAGGAATTGCTCAAGACCAGTGAGCTGGTTGTGGGTGGCGAAGGCAACTTCAAGGCTACCGGCGATGGCACCGAGAAGGGCGCGTTCATTGAGCCGCACCTGCTGCTGTGCCGGAACCCGGAAAACGGCTGTGGCGCCCACGATATTGAGGCCTTCGGCCCGGTTGCTACCGTAATCCCTTACGACACCATCGAGGACGCGGTTGAGCTTTGCTCCAGGGGCCGAGGCTCCCTGGTCACCACTCTGACCACCCGTGAGCCAGCCATTGCCGGCAAGATCGCGCCACTGCTCGCAGCCTTCCACGGCCGCCTGCACCTGCTGGACGCCGAAGCCGCGAAGGAATCCACCGGACACGGCTCTCCCCTGCCCATGCTGAAGCATGGTGGCCCGGGTCGCGCCGGCGGTGGTGAGGAACTGGGCGGTATCCGTGCGGTTCACCATTACCTGCAGCGCACCGCGATCCAGGGCTCCCCGAGCATGCTGGCTGCGGTTACCCGCGAGTATGTACGCGGTGCTGATCTGATCGAAACCGACGTGCATCCGTTCCGTCGCCACTTCGAGGACCTGCAGATCAACGAATCGCTGCTGACTCACCGACGCACCGTTACCGAAGCCGACATTGTCAACTTCGGCTGCCTGTCCGGTGATCACTTCTACATGCACTTTGATGAAATCGCAGCGCGGGACTCCCAGTTCGGCAAGCGTATTGCGCACGGCTATTTCGTGCTTTCCGCGGCGGCCGGCCTGTTCGTCTATCCGGGCGAAGGCCCCGTGCTGGCTAACTATGGTCTGGACACACTGCGCTTCATAGAACCGGTTGCCCCGGGAGACACCATCCGGGCGCGCCTGACCTGCAAGCGAAAGATTGATCAGGGTCGGACATCTCCGGACGGACATCCTCAGGGTGTCGTGGTCTGGGACGTCCAGGTTCACAACCAGAACGATGAAATGGTTGCGAGCTACGACATCCTGACACTGGTTGCCAAGAAGCCCGAGTAACTCCGGGCTTACCTGCTTTCTCCCTGTCTTGGACCCCAGGGAGAAAGCGTCAGGCAAATAAAAGGGGGACAGGTCGCAAGACCTGTCCCCCTTTTATTGGTGCAAGGAAAATCCCGGGCAGCTTTACATACCCAGATAAGCCTCTCGAACCTTCTCATTGCTGAGGAGCTCACGGCCCGTCCCTTCAATCACCACCTTGCCGGTTTCCAGCACATAGCCGCGATCCGCCAGCGCCAGCGCCTGGGACGCATTCTGCTCCACCAGGAAAATGGTGATGCCCTCTTCCTTGAGTTCTTTAACAATGTTGAAGATCTCTTCGATGATCAATGGCGCCAGCCCCATGCTGGGCTCGTCCAGAAGCAGCAGCCTCGGCTTGGCCATCAGGGCACGCCCCATTGCCAGCATCTGCTGCTGGCCACCGGAGAGCTCACCCGCGAGGTTGTGGCGCTTCTGGCGCAGAATCGGAAACTTGGTGTACATCCGCTCCAGATCATCCATCACCTCGGGCGTTTTCCCCCGGGTGTAGGCACCCAACAGCAGGTTGTCGTGAACACTCAGGTCCTTGAACACCTGCCTGCCTTCAGGCACCTGGACAATGCCATTAGCCACCCGCTGATCGGCACCGATCTTCGAAAGATCCTTGCCTTCGAAGGTTATCGCACCCCGGTCTGTCGGCTGCAGACCGGAGATAGTCATCAGCAGGGTCGATTTGCCTGCGCCGTTGGCGCCGACAAGCGACACAATCTCGCCGCTGTTGATGTGGATATCCACATCATGCAGAACTTCAATCTGGCCGTAGGAGGTCACCAGACCCTTGATGGACAGCATTTCCTGTTTGGCATGGGGTGCAGTCACCCGGTCCGCGTGCTTCAGGCCAAGGCCACCGAATTTCTCCGGGGTGTAGCTGACAATCTGGTGCCGCAGTTCACGGAATTCTTCCCGGACCCGCTCACCAAACAGCGGATCATTCTCCACGTCCCGCGCTTCAATGATCTGCTGCCAGTCTTCCTCGGTCAGTAGTTTACGGGCCCGCGGAATCACCACGCCCTCTTCCTTGCGGATGTGCTTGCGCAGGGCTTCCGTGAAACGCGCCAGGGCGTGACTGAATTCCTCGCGACCTTCCGGCCAGCCTTCTTCGCACTCAGCCAGCAACCGACGCAACTCCACCAGCTTTTCATGGCCAATAACGTAGCCCTTGGCCAGCTTCTCCAGCAGAGGCGCTGTCTCAGGAGACTTCTCACTGAGCCGCTTGTAGAGCTCGATATCAGTGGGCGTGCTATGAACCCGCTGGGAAAAGTGCTGAATGTAATTAAAAATTGTCGTCAGCAGCCGCTCATCCGGCCGCTGGTCGTTGAGGTTCATATCACTCAGAAGCTGATCCAGCAGATCCAGAATCCGCCACAGCGCCTGGTGTTCATGAACAATAATCCGTACGGCCTGCTCACTGCGTGACTGGGCAGGCGCCATTTCAGTGTTTTGCTCGCTCATGTGAAATGTCTCCTTGCTCAGCCACCCAGATAGGCGGCGATAACATCCGGGTTCTGGCGGATTTCCTCAGGGGTTCCTTCAGCCAGAACACGGCCGTAGTTAAGCACCAGCAACCGGTCGGATATCCCCATCACCAGTTTCATGTCGTGCTCAACCAGCATTACCGTGGTGCCCTGATCCGCGATTTTCCGGATCAGATCCTCCAGGGCAGCGGTTTCAACCGCATTCAATCCGGCTGCCGGCTCGTCCAGAAGAATCACCTTGGGTTCAGCGGCCAGCGCCCGGGCAATCTCCAGGCGTTTGAGGGCGCCATAGGACATCGCCGAGGCTTCCGTGTCGAGGTATTCACCACAACCCACGTATTCCATCAGCTCCGCGGCACGCTTGCGAGCGGCGGCTTCGTTGCGACGCAGGGACGGCAACCGGAACAGGGTGGTAAACAAGCTGCTCTTGAGCTGCAGGTGACGACCCAGCATCACGTTTTCGATGGCGGTCATGTTCATGCAGATCTGCATCTGCTGGAACGTGCGGCACATGCCTCGTTCCGCCAGCTCATTGGGCTCCAGCTTGGCGGTGCTCTCACCGTTCAGCAGGATCTCGCCTTTGGTCGGCGTGTAGAGACCGGTGATCAGATTGAACAGCGTCGTCTTGCCGGCACCGTTGGGACCGATAACGGAATAGACCTGCCCTGCCTCAACGGAGAAGCTGACACCCTCCACCGCATGCACACCACCGAAGGCCTTATCCAGGCCCTTGACTTCAACCAGTGCTGTCATGCCTCACCTCCCGCTTTTTTACGCATTCTTTTGGATACAAAAGCAGTCAGTGTGGGCAACAGCCCCTTGGGCATAAAAATCATGGTGAGCATCAGTATCAAGCCGAACATGACGTGCTCCAATTCCTGGAAATCCGCCAGAACCTGGGGCAAAAGCTTTAGCACCACGGCACCGAGAATCACACCGAAGGTAGAGCCCATACCCCCCAGTACAACCATGGTGATGAAGAGAATGGAGAATTCGAAACTTGCTACCGCGGGCGTGATAAAACCCTGGAAATGGGCGTACAGGCTGCCCATCAGGCTGGCGTAGATCGCAGAAATCACGAACACCAGGCTTTTGTATTTGGCCGTATTAACACCCACAACACTGGCGGCCACTTCCGAACCATGAACCGAACGCAGCGCCCGGCCAATCGGCGACTCAATGAGGTTCAGAGCAAACCAGACCGCCACCAGAAGCACAGCGCTGGCAAAGATATACCAGGCCTGGAAGCCTTCAATCTCGATACCAAATAACGAATAGCTTCCAAAAGCGCTCAACTGCCAGCCAAACACCTCGAATGCCGGCACCGGCATGCCGTCTGGCCCACCCGTGAGTGCCCGCTCGTTGTTCAGAATGATCGCAATAATGAAGCCCACAGCCAGGGTCGCCATGGAAAGGTAGTGCCCCTTCAGGCGCAGAATCGGCCGACCGACAATCCAGGCGATAAAGCCCACAACGATTGCCCCCACCACCAGCGCAGGCACAGACGACCAACCATAGGTGCCGGTCGCGATGCCGGTAAAGTAGGCGCCAAGACCGAAGAAGCCAGCGTGACCAAGACTGATCTGGCCAGCAAAGCCAACCAGGAGATTAAGGCCAACCACCGTGGCGGCAATGATCGCCATCTGGGTTACCAGTTCATAATGGAACGGGTTGCCCAGAAAAGCGGGAAGAATGATGAGAATCAGGGCCAGGACTACCAGCCCCCGGAGACGCGACTGCATAAAAGTGTTCAACATCAGACGCGCTCCACTACCTTGGCACCGAACAATCCACGGGGCATAAAGAAAAGCACCAGCAGAATCATGGAAAATGCCACGGCATCCTTGTAGTCGGATGAGATGTAGCCGGCCGCCATGGCCTCAACAATGCCCAGCGACAGTCCACCAACAACTGCACCGACACCGCTGCCAAGGCCGCCGATCGCAGCCGCCACGAAGCCCTTGAGCCCGAGAATGATACCGATATCGTAGGAAGTGAACGTGATCGGGGCGACCACAATACCCGCTACGGAGCCCAGCAGTGCTGAAACCATAAACGCCAGCATAAGAACCATCTGGGTCCGGATACCGACAAGGCGCGCCGCTTCCTTGTTCATGGACGTAGCCAGAATCGCTTTACCAATGAGAGTCTTGGTAAAGAACAGCACCAGGCCCACAACCAGGATCGCACCTATACCGAGAACCCAGAGACTCTGACTGTTCAACACCGCACCAAATACCTCAATGGGCTGGTCGGTACTGAAATTCTGCATCACGTGGTATTCCTTGCCCCAGACAACCTGAGCAATACCACGAATAAAGATCGACGCGCCGATGGTGATAATAATCAGGGTAACGACATCTGCCTGTTTGGCCGGTGCGATCGCGAACCGTTGCAAGGCAATGCCGAGGATGCCGGCCAGGATCACAGCCAACACGACCGCGAGGATCATGGGCACACCCATAGACGTAAGGGAAACCGTAGCCATGCCTCCAATCATCAGGAACTCGCCCTGGGCAAAGTTGATGACGTGACTGGCGTTATAGATCAGGGTAAAACCGAGGGCTATCAGGGCGTAGGTCGCACCGATAGTAATCCCGGTGAACAGGTACTGTAAGAATTCTGCGAGCATAGCGGTGGTTCCGGTCGAACATCGGCTGGCGATTGCCCCCGGGAAGGGGTCAACGCCAGCCGCGAGACAGGTTAAAGGAGGATCAGTTAATCAGTTTCCATTCGCCGTTCTGGACTTCCAGAATGCGGAAGGATTCTGGGTCAAGGCCGTTGTGGTCCTCCGGTGACATATTGAATACACCAGTTACACCGACATAGCCCTGAATGCTTTCCAGCGCGTTACGAACAGCCTCTGGATCAGTGGAGCCAGCTTCTTCCATGGCGCGAACTGCCAGCATCAGGCCGTCGTAGGCATAGGCACCGAAAGTGGACACCTTGGAATCCCAACGGGCTTCGTATTCAGCCTTGTAGTTCTGAACCACTTCCTTCTGGGGATCGCTATCCGGCAGAGAATCCGGCACCAGCAGCGGAGACGCGGGCAGACGGAGACCATCGGCTGAAGATCCGGCCAGCTCCAGGAAGCTGTCAGATGCAACACCGTGGGACTGATAGAACGGCAGTTCCATTCCCAGCTGGGCATAGTTACGGGTTACGATGGCCGGACCCTGACCAAAACCGAAGTTCAGCACCGCTTCCACGCCACTTGTGTTACGGATATTGGTCAACTGAGCGGTCATGTCTGTATCAGATCCGCTGTAGGTCACATCAGCTACAACTTCCATGCCCATCTGCTCAGCCACTTCCAGAGTCTGGGTGCGACCAGAGCTTCCAAAACCACCTGTGCCTGAAATCAGACCGAACTTGGTAATGCCTCGATCTTTCATGTCGGTCAGAATACGCTCTGCCGCCATGCGGTCAGTCTGGGGTGTCTTGAACACCCACTTCTTGACCGGGTCGGTAATAACAACCGCACCAGCCAGGGAAATGAATGGCACTTGAGCCTGTTCAATCAGCGGGACCGCCGCCATGGTGGCGCCGGTAGTGCTACCGCCAACAATGATATCGACCTGGTCCGAGCGGATCAGACGGCTGGCGAAGTTACGGGCAGAGGAAGCGTTGCCAACGTCGTCATAGTGAATCAGCTCCAGCTGACGACCAAGGACACCGCCTTCTTCATTGATTTTTTCGACGTACATCTCGAGCGTTTTCAGCTCAGGATCGCCAAGGAAAGACGCCGGGCCTGTCACAGACAGGAACGACCCGATCTTGATGGGTTCAGCTGCCTGGGCGCTCATCATCATGAGACCGGCGGCTGCAACGGCTGCGCATTTTCCTGCGCGACGAATCACTGTTTTAAACATTGTTTTTGTTCTCCCGAATTGTGCAGGGGCTTGAGTATGTTTTTGTGTCATCGTCCGTGACTACGACAGTCCCTATTCTTCGCTCCCGGTAAAATTCGATACCATTGACGAATATCAAACGAAGTTATTGTATCATAACTCTCGTGTCAACTGATTTCAGGGAGTGCGGCCACAGCTCTTTCAGTAAAGCCGACACCGGCGCAACGCGCCAGCACGCCTTACAGAAAGACAAACCTTTACCTGACACGTAAGAACCGCATAATACGTGCAACATGTTTCATTGATTCTTATTTGCGAACTCAGGCCATGACTGCAAAAAGCCAGCTAGAATTGCTCGTCAAGAATTTCCAGAAGAAGCGACCCCTGCGCGCGGGTTCGCTCATCATCACCATCTACGGCGATGCCATCGTCCCTCGCGGCGGCAATGTCTGGCTGGGCAGCCTGATGAAGCTGGTCGAGCCCATGGGCATCAGTCAGCGGCTGGTCCGCACCTCGGTGTATCGCCTGGTTCAGGAATCCTGGCTGCAGACCGAGAAAGTGGGCCGTTGCAGTTATTACAGCCTCACTGGCCCGGGTCTACGCCGGTTCGAACAGGCTTTCCAGCACGTCTACAACCTCGACACTGAGGAATGGAGCGGAAGCTGGTGCCTGGTGTATCTGAACCAGTTGTCTCCGGAGCTCCGGCAAAAAGTTCGAGAGGAACTGAAGTGGCTGAGTTTTGGCAGCATGGCGCCGGGCTTGATGGAGCATCCCCGATTTACCCGCAGCGAGCTAATCCCCATGCTTCAGGAATGGGGAGCACTGGAAGACACCATTGTTATGCAGACCATGCCCATGGAGCAGAAGAGCCCAAAGGCCCTGAGGCTGCAGGTTCGCGAAAGCTGGAACCTTGAGGAACTGGGCGGCCGGTACAGGCGTTTCCTGAGCCAGTTCCGCCCCTTGTGGCGGGAACTTCAGACCGAGGACACCCTCGGCCCCGAGGAGTGCCTGATTCTCCGGATCCTCCTGATCCACGAATACCGTAAGATTCTTCTGAGGGACCCACTGCTGCCTGACGAACTGTTACCCGGTGACTGGGAAGGCCGAAGCGCCAAACAACTGTGTCGAAACCTGTATCGACAAATCTACGTGCGGGCGGAGCAATGGCTGGACGAGAACCTCGAGAACGCCTCTGGCCCACTTCCAGGGCCGGGCGAGAAGTTTTACAAGCGCTTTGGTGGCTTGAGAGATACGGCAGCCCAGACGGATTCGAACACAGAATCGGAAGCGCTCTAACCGCTAATTAATCGGATGACTGCCCAGAAGAGGAAGAAAGCTGCTTTCTGGTTGCGAGGCGTCCCTCGCGGCGAATCTGGGCATTTTTATATCTGCGCTTCTGCTCGCCCGTCTCCGGAATGACCTCCGGCACATCCACCGGCTTGTCATTGTCGTCCAGAGCAACAAACGTGAAAAACGCCGACAAAATATGGCGAGTGTCACCGGTGTAACTGTTCTCCGCCTCCACCTTCGCACCGATCTCCATGGACGAACCCCAGCTCCGGTTCAGCGACAGGCTGAACAGCAATGTATCGTTGCCCTTGGCCGGTGCCCTGAAATGAATCGAATCTACGGCAGCCGTGACGCATACATGGGCAGAATGCCGCTCTGCCACAACCAGCGCCAGCCGGTCGCATTTCGCCATGATCATGCCGCCGAACACTGTGTTATGAGAATTCATGTCGTTCGGAAACACCTTGTAAACGTGCTTCTCAATTGCAGATGCTGAGACGGGCTTTGAAGGCTTGTCAGCCATTAATGATCCTCTTTTTCCGGTGCCGATGAAGCAATGACGTCTCTGACCACGCTCGCGCTGTGCAAAAACGCCGCCTGTTCTTTTTCGTCAAGCCGCGGATGCAGGACCCGCTCAATGCCATTCCTGCCAATAACAGCAGGCAGGCTCAGGCAGACATCGTCCACGCCGAGAAAGCCGTCGACACGAAGGCTGACCGGTAGCGTGTGCTTCGCATCCGTTGCAATGCATTCGATGATCTCTGCCGCTGCCAGGGCAACCGCATAGTTGGTGCAACCCTTATGCTTTAGAACCTCAAAACCCGCGCGGGACGCCCTTTCAAACAAGGCATATCGCCCCGGCGTAGCGTCGAGTGTTTCTCCGCCAACGTCAGCGCAACTCATGGCCGGAAACTGGCTATCGCCATGCTCGCCCAGAATGTAAGCGCGAATATCCTCACTGTGGATGCGAAGCTCTTCTGCCAGCAATTGGCGAAACCTGCTCGAGTCCACCAATGTGCCGGTTCCAATAACCTGATTTGGACGAAAACCGCCAAACTCCAGAGCATAATGCACCAGAACATCCACAGGATTCGACACCATCACGATCTTGCAGTCCGGCGACATTCTCGCCAGCTCTGGCATCAGCTCCTTCATCAGTTCGACATTGCCCTGAGCCAGTTCCAGACGACTGCTCATGTTTTTCGGTGTAGGAACTGATGCGCAGACGGCAATCACATCCGAGCCGGCAGTATCCGAAAGAGTCCCCGCAGTAACCTGTGCAGGCGTATTCACAAACAATTGACCGTGCCGCAAATCAAGCACATCACCCAACACGGATTCTTTACTGCGACCAACCAGAACCAGTTCGTTGATTATGTTTTTCAACGTCAGCACGAAAGCCAGCGTTGACCCGACATTGCCCATGCCAATGACTGAAACTTTCATACCTCTACTCTCCCTCTGTGGAACCGCGCAAAGAACGAACCTGAAACACTGGTTTACCTGAAATGATGTATTAAGATGGCCCCTGACTTACTGATTCAGGGATGATCAAGGCATGGCTAAGCAACATTTCCGATATTCCGCCAGTATTTTGAAAACCGGCCAGCTACTGGGCGGACTAGGCGCATTACTGACCTTCATGCTGGGCAGCCTCTTCCTGCTGGAACTGCCAAACCTCAGCGAAATGGACCTCGCGCAGATCTACAAAGATGACTATGGCAACGTCCATTTCGACTTACAGATACTGGTTATCGTTGCGCTGATCGGCGCTCTGGTTGCAGCAGCCAATCGTAAAGTGAAAGTGAGCCTGGACAGTGAGACCGTCAGCATCAAAATTCCCAAACTGACCGGGCTTGGGTTGATGGGACTGACCACTGGCGAGCATCGAATCCCGCTGCACACCATACGGAAGATCGAGCTGACCCCGGTTACCGGTTTCCGGAATATGGCTCAGGCTATTCAGCAATCGCGGCTCAGCCTCATTACTGACAGTAAAACCTACCTGCTTCAACCCTACAACTTTTTGAGGGTCGGCGCTCCGGATCATCGACTGGGGCTTGCCGGAGCCTTCGGGAAACCCAAGGCGCGAGTAGAAGCCATAATCAGCGAAGCGCCTCTAGTGAGAGCCCTATCGGAAGCCGCAGGTGAAGCGCGTGTTGCCTCGACACCCGTTGATCGTACCGGGCCGCTCGCCAAACACTTCAACCTGCTCAAGCACCGGGGTATGTTGATTGAGTTGGTATTGCTGAGCGGCATGGGCCTCTATGCACTGACTGACTACCTCGTGCTCACCAACTACCTGATTCTTGGAGATTTGCCCATATGGCCATTTGTCTCAATGGGCTTACTGGCAGGAGCATTGGGGATTCGGCTTGGCAGAGGCGCTCCCGGCCCTGAGCGACTCGGAGTTGCCGCCATGCTCTGCATCGTGGCGATAGCAGCAACTTACCCCGGAATACAACGCTATACTCTCATCGCCTCCCCGGAGCCTGTGCCCATTGCCTACGAGATGGTCGAGGCCGCTTACTTCCAGAATTCAAGCTACCCTGCTATCGATCAACGGGACAGTAATATTCGAGAATACTGGGACAGCCTTCAAGCAGGAACGGACTTCTCTTTCTCGATCCACAAACCGGTGCTGGGCTTCGCCATGGTTGATATGTCGCCGGTGTACGAAAAGAGTCGGGCCTTTTACCGTGCCGGCGGCCAGTAGCACTCACGGCAAATAAAACGCTGCAGCGGTTCAATCACCGAAGCTTATTGGGAGAGAGTAGGCTCTGCCTCTCTTCCCTTTGCCTGCCGTGCGAGATGAAGCATAACAACACCTAACACCATCACCACGAGAGTCAGCCAGAGGCCGTTGGTGTAATTACCCTCCACATCGGCAAGATAACCAACCACGGCGGGCGCGACCATCTGTGCAATGCCATAGCTGAAGGTAAGCCGACTCATAGGCCGTGAGGGGTTCTCGGGGAAAACCCGTCCCACCATCGCCAGCATCATGCTGACAATACCGATAAAGCTGGCACCGTATATCACCGAACTGAGCATCACACTGGCCAGACTGGTATTCACAATCAGCATCAGGATGCTGACGGAGTTCAGGGTATAAGCCAGATAGAGCGCCAGCCACTGCCCCCAGCGGCGAGAGAACACATCCCATAACCAGCAGGCGGGGGTGGCAGCAAGGCCTGCAATCAGCCAGACCAGCCATCCCTGCCCCTGAAGTTCGGGTATGGATTCCGCGATCGCGACCAGAAAGGTGGCCGTGACCACATAGCCCACGCCGGCGCAGAAATACGCCAGCTGCAGGATCCGTATGAACCGGCTTCGCTCATCACCGGCCTTGGCCGCACCTGTTTTCGGCAAAGCACAGGCCCGATAGTCCGGCATCCAGCGCCAGGCCGGAACCAAGAGCGCCAGGGCCACCAGCCCGTAGATTACCCATTGCTGATCCCAGGTAAACGGATCTTTGATCAGTTCCGCTGTAACGGCAGTCAGGACAATCCCGAGGCCTATACCGGAAAAGAACACGCCTAGCTCGGATTTCTGGTTGTTCTTGATCAGCCAGCTCATCAGCAGACCAGCGCCAAGCAACATGCCCGCGGAGGTGCTCAGCCCGGAGATGAAACGCAGGATGAACCACAGCCACACGTTGGTGGTGTACCCCATGAGAACCGTTGAAACCACCGCAACCACCAGCCCGAGCTGGTAAAGCCTGACCTTGAGACCGAGATCGCTGATGCGGGTAATGAGGACCGCGCCAGTCAGGTAGCCGGCGTAGTTAACGGTTGCCAGCATGCCGACAACCGATTTGCTCAACCCCAATGCCGCGACCATTTCCGGGATCATGGGTGTGTAGGAAAACCGGGCAATCCCCACCATGACCACAACAGCAATCACGCTGGCGACCAACACCTTTATTGTTTCTATTGGCTTCACAGGGTGTCCTTACTTCGGAACAACTTCAGCTCAGGCGCGGCCCAGGAACTTGCGCTCCTCCACGTTAATGCGAATGCGATCTCCGGTGGAGATGTGCTCGGGAACCTGAACGACCAAACCCGTTGCAAAACGGGCGGGCTTGGTTCTGGCCGTCGCAGAGCCGCCCTTCACAGACGGGTCCGTCTCCTCGATTACCAGTTCAACCGTGGGCGGAAGAGCCAGAGAAACCGGCGAATCCTTCAACAGGATGACCATGACGCCCTGAGTATCTTCGGAAATGAACAGCAACTCGTCGGCAATGGCCTCGCGGTTCAGGCTGTACTGGGTGAAATCCTCGGTATCCATGAACACGTATTCATCGCCATCGGCGTAAGAAAAGGTGGCTTCACGGCGAGTGAGATCGGCCAGGTTAAGCATGTCCGAATCCTTGAAGGTCTCGTCCAGCTTCTGGTTGGTCACCACATCGTACATGCGCATGCGGTAAAGACTGCCGCCGGCCCGGCCCTGGGGCACTGAACGCTCGATGTCCTTTACAAAATACACCCGACCATCGTATTCAACGGCGGAGTTCTTTTTGATTTCACTGGCTCTGGGCATGTCTTCTGTTTCCGTAAAATAATTGGGATTTTGGGGCTGCTGATATACCACGACTTCGCCCCGGAATCGATAGATCTTAACTAACCAGGGCACGAACATCCGACAGGAAGCGGTCTACCTGTTCATTGGTCGTTGCCCAGGAACACATCAGACGGGCACTGCCACCGATAAAATTATAAAAGCGCCAGCCTTTGGCCCGCAGTGCTGCCTGCAACGGCTCCGGCATCTCCACGAAAACACCGTTGACCTGTCTCGGGTAGCGTAGCTGGATACCTGGAAGGCCTTCCAGCCCCGCGGCAAGGCGCTGGGCGCAGGCATTGGCGTGACGAGCGTTCTGCAACCACACATCGCCTTCGAGAAGCCCGCACCAGGGTGCAGAAATATAGCGCATCTTGGAGGCCAGCTGACCAGCCTGCTTACAACGCCACTCGAAGTCCTCCGCCAGAGACCGGTTGAAGAACACCACCGCCTCGCCGAGCGCCAGACCGTTCTTGGTACCGGAAAAGCATAAAACATCGACACCGGCCTTCCAGGTAATCTCCGACGGATGCACATCCAGCGCAGCCACCGCATTGGCGAAGCGGGCACCATCCATATGAATATTGAGCTTGTGGCGATCGGCGACCGACCGGATAACCCGCAGCTCCTCGGGTGTATAGACCGTGCCAACCTCTGTGGCCTGGGTAAGGCTGAGCGCCTTGGGCTTGGGGTAGTGAATATCGGTCCGTTTGGTTACCAGGTGCTCGATGCTCTCCGGTGTCAGCTTGCCGTTTTCACCCTGCCCCAAGAGCAGCTTGGCGCCGTTGGAGGCGTACTCCGGGCCGCCGCATTCATCGGTTTCAATATGGGCCAGCTCATGGCAGATCACGCTGTGAAACGACTGACCGATCGAAGCCAGGGCCAGAGAGTTGGCGGCGGTGCCATTGAACACAAAGTAAACGTCACAGTCGGTATCGAACAGCGTCCTCAGACCATCCGCCGCCTTTTGAGTCCAGCTGTCCTCGCCGTAGGCTGGTTCATCCATCCGGTTGGCCGCTTCCATGGCTTTCCAGGCCTGCGGGCATACACCGCTGTAGTTGTCGCTGGCAAACTGCTCGGACTGGGACACAACGCGCTCCTGAGTTCTGAAAGGAAAGCCTTTAACGTTATAGGAACCATCCACCCTTGCCAACATGCATTCCATCCCAATTCGAGTGGAGCCAGGGGGAACGAGAAAGCCCGATACTTTATACTCGTGCCCCTGAAAGCCAGCAGAACAAGGACTCTCCCGCCATGGGGCGCTTCAATATCGCCAGTATTCCCGGCCGGATTATCACCGCCATTATCGCAGTCGCCTGCCTGGCCGGCAGCTACTATGCAATGACGTCCGGGCTCAGCCAGCTCACCGAGGCACGGCAACTGGAACGACTACCTGAAACGCCCGTCGGCGCTTTGACCACAGGCCCCTATGTGATAGCAGGCGAGGTCACGGATCAGCTGGGAACTCTCGAAACCCCCTATTCCAAAACCGAGGCGGTCTACTATCGCTACAAACTGGAGGAGGAATATCGCGACTCGGACGGCGATCTGCGTACCCGCACCCTGGATTCCGGCGCCCGCGGCGGCGACTTCCAGCTCAGGGACCAGACCGGCTCGGTCATTGTGGCTCCTGGCAGCGACCTGGAAACGGTCGAATGGAATCTGGAGCGAACCTATCGCAATCAGTCCGGCCGCAGGATCTACTCGGAGTGGGCGCTCATTCCCGGACACACGGCGCGCGTAATCGGTCAGTACAGCAGCGAAGTCGGGGCAGTTAACTTTTATGGCCTCGAGGACTTCAGCCTTCCGGCCATGGTTTCCCGGAACACCCTGGCCGCGGACAGTGGCGACCGGTTCTTCGAAGCAGCCATCCGCATTTCCATCGCAACTGGCCTTCTGGCTCTCGGTATCGCGCTTTCGCTTCCTTTGATCAGAATTCACCGGTTCTGGGTCTATGTTCTGGTAATGACGATTGCGGTGTCCGGCACGCTCTCGGTGCTCGGCATCAATAAACTCCGGCAGGAATGGTCTGCCATCGCCACCTTGTATGAGGCCCGTTATCAAAAGATTGATGAGGCAAGCGCACGCTCGCTGGTATTGGCCGACGTGGCGGCTTTACAGCAACTGATCCGTCAGAGCACCAGTGGCTGGCTGGATCGCTGGATGTTCCGGAGCGTGGTCCAGAATCGCCTGCCAGTTCCCGAACTTGATGAGCAGACCGCCGGCATTGCCCGTTCCATCGTGGCCAGCCAGCCCGAGGGACGATACCAGCACGCCTGGACCAGCCGAGGGCTTGCAGCTGCCAGCATTATAGCCGCCCTGCTGCTTTTGTGGCTTTCGATCCGAACCGTCAAGTTCAAGCGCCTGATCGAAGCGGTACCTACCAGCAGCACCCGGGGACTCAGTTTTGGCGTCTCGGAGCTCAAGGCGATGGTGGATGTCGATGATGACCACCCGCCCCTTCGGGACCCATTGAAGAATGAGAAATGCGTGGCCTTCGACTACAAGGTGGAAGAAAAGCGTGGCTCCGGCAAAAACGAGAAGTGGCGAGTCATCGAGCATCGGGAAGAACGAGCGCCTTTCTGGCTGGAAGACAGCGAGGGAAAGGTTCTCGTCCAGCCAGACGGTGCGAAGATCGAATACCCGCAGTACCATTCGGAACGCCGGGGCGACAGGCGTTACACCGTCCGCTTCCTCGACACCTTCGTGAACGTTTACTGCCTGGGCTTTGCCGGCCTGGATCGCGATCAGCCGGACCGACTCACGATCCAGAAGGATGATGCCTCACCCTTCCTGATCAGTGGGAACCAAGAAGAGGACATTGTGCTGGATCGGGGGGCGCGGGGTTTTGCGGGCATCGCCCTGACACTTGGCCTGTTCCTGTTCTCCACTACGGCCCTGTTTGCCGCAGATGGGGGCTTCAGCCCGGACAACCTGATTCTGTCTGCCCTGACGGTACCGATCGTCCTGCTCGTCTACACAGGCATACTGCACTACAACGACATTGTGTTCCTGAAAAACCGCGTGGACCGGGCAGCCGCCAATATCGACACCATTCTCCAACAACGCCATGAGCTCTGGCCCAACCTGGAGAAGGTCGTGAAGGCGTCTCTGGCCCACGAAAAACAGCTGCTGAAAGCCATTGCCCAGCTACGCAGCGCGGACCCTGTCGAGATGAGTTCGAAGGGCCAGGCAGACAAGCTTATCCAGTTTGAACAGAAGGTAACCAATGCGCTCCAGGCCCGGATCGAGGGATATCCGGACCTGAAGAACAATGAGGTAATTCAGAAGTTCATGTCGATCATGGCAGAGACGGAAAATTACCTTTCGCTCTTGCGAAACAGCTACACCGAGAGCGCGATGATCTACAACACCCGGATCCAGTCGTTCCCGGACGTGATCCTGGCAAAGCTGTTCCGTTTCCGCGAAGCACCGCAGTTCAGTTCAAAAACGTGAACTAGCCGTTCAGGCCAAGGTGTTCGGCGTCCTGCTCGATGCAACGATCCAGCAGCGCCAGATAGTCCGCTTTGGCCTTCACCTTGGTTTCGCGGTGGGCGCGCATGTTCAGGGTTTTGAAATGCTGCGCCAGCTCGGTGGCCCGCTCAACCAGTTTGTCCTGGGCAACCACCTCGTCCAGGAAGCCCGCCTCTACGGCTCCTTCCGGGTTGTAGATCTCAGCGTTCACGACCGAACGGTAAAAGTGGGCCGGTGCCAGTCGATGGCGGGCAATCTCAATCCCGGCGTGGTGCATGGTCATGCCGATTGCCACTTCGTTCAGGCCCAGCTTGAAGGGCCCCTCAACACCAATGCGGTGATCCACTGACAGCAGAATGAACGCGCCCTTGGCAATGGCATGGCCGCTACAGGCACCAATGATTGGCAACGGGAATGCGGCCAGACGCCGGGTAAAGCTGGAGCCGGTTTTTACCAGCGCGGCTGCTTCTTTCGGCCCCTTCTGCATTTCTTTCAGGTCGTATCCGGCAGAGAACACGCCTGGCTGCCCAGTCAGGATCACAACGGCCTTGTCCTGTTCTGCCCGATCCAGCGCCGCGTTGAGCCCCTCGAATACTTCCTGACTCAGGGCATTGGCCTTGCCGTTGCTGATGGCAATCGTGGCAACATCGTCTTTCAAATCATAACTTACCAGCTCAGTCACCTGTTCTACCTCTCTACCGGGATTAAAGTGAGCGTTTGTTTACTTCGGTGGAGCTGATTGTGGGTTAGGCGGGCCAGAGATTCAATATCCATCGGTCATGTCGCCAAAACCTGGCCGAAATTTGAGATAGTCAAGTATCCGGTAAGGTCGCGAAGCGAACATTCAAGCGGCTGGAGCAATACTCTCCCCCCCGCTGTATTAAGCCTCTTTTTTAGGAATGTTCGCAGCGACAGGGCAGAACCCGGGGCTTGCCGAATAGAGGAGGTGTGTCAGGGTTAATTTGATACCCATACAGAAATCTAGCGTACCAAACCACCATGTTAATAAACTCATCAGTTCCATGATGAAGACTGTGATGAAGAATATGACAGCACAACATCGCGTCGCTTGGCGGTCCTTCCCGCCAGGCCCCGTGACAGCAGCGTATAAACGCATGGTGGATTCGGGGGAGGTGCAACGAGATGACGCGCAGGTCGCTCTGGCGGCAAAATTCGATGCCCTGCACGAGTCTCTTACCTCGCTCCCACCAGTATCAGTACGCAGCGACGAACCGACAGAGAGCAGCTTTAAAAACAGCAGTCCACTGTTACGGTTACTGGCGCGATCCTTGGCACACGCTCAGTCTTTTCTTCGAAAGAAGTTCCATTTGTGGTCTTTTGGTCCACCACCGCGAGGCATGTACATTCATGGACCGGTCGGGGTCGGCAAGAGCTTTCTAATGGATCTCTTTTACGCGTCGGTTTCTGTTCCTGATGATAATTCTTGCTGTACTAATGACAGCCACAAACACATAAACATAACCAAACGCCGCGTCCACTTTCATGAGTTCATGCTAGACGTCCATCATCGCATCTTTGCCTACAAACAGGAGTACCCACGAGGTGATGCGATTCCCATCATCGCGCAACAATTGGCACAAGAAGCCCAACTCCTCTGTTTCGATGAATTTCAAGTGACAGACGTTGCCGATGCCATGATTTTGAAGCGACTGTTTTCATTATTATTGGATTTGAATGTGGTGGTAGTGGCTACCTCGAATCGCTCTCCCGATGCCTTGTATGAGGGAGGCATTAACCGCTCCCTCTTTTTGCCATTCATAGACATGTTAAAACACACATTCGACATTATTTCCATGGAGGATTCCCAGAAGGATTATCGACTTGAAAATCGAGCGGATGGTCAATCCTATTTTTGGTCAAACAAGAAAGTTCATAGTGATAATAATAGTAAAAACAACATGCAGGCGCAGTTGGAAAAAATATTTGGTAGCACTGCATCCGGAACTGAGGCCGAGATCATTCCCGTCCTCTTTGGTCGCACCGTCCAGGTGACCCGATTGAATGACCGGTGCGCCTGGTTTGACTTTTCCGAGTTGTGCTACCAACCGCTCGGGGCGGCCGATTATATTTCTCTCTGCCGCCGATTTCCGGTCATCATCATGGAGCGCGTCCCCCAACTGGACGCCAATCACCTCAACGAAGCACGACGATTCGTGACCCTCATTGACGCGTGTTATGAATCTCGCACCCGCTTGGTGCTGGCGGCACAAGTCCCGCTCGACGAGTTGTTTGTTGATTTTGAAGCGCAAGTCGAAAGCAGCGACGGAGATGAAGAATTGATTGTCAATGAAAAGGGAGGAAACTCAAGTTCCTTTGCGACCACCATGATTCGCACCAAAGAGGGAGAATATTATGAGTGGTCGGCGACGGGTCGAATTGGCGTGTCACTGGCACAGCTATCGTCCGCCAATGATCTCGCCTTTTCCTTTCGACGAGCCGCGTCTCGGTTGGTTGAAATGGGAGGAAATGAATGGGGACGGCAATGACTAAAGGTCGCAGTGCGAACGTTCGCTTTTGTTTAGTAGTGCCCTGGATGCGGCTCGATCGCAAAGCGGACATTCTGGTAAGACGCCTGGAACTCCTCTTGCGTGCCTGGCGGGTGGACAAACCAACCGCCAATCTCTTTAACGAGCCGGCCGCGGCAATTCGGGTAGCATGGCCTCCAAGTCAATCGTGTAGGTAGAGAAAAAAGCTTCCGCCGCTTCAATTAAAGCAGTCTCGTTTTCAAGTATCCCAAGATAGACCGGCCACTCGGCGTCTATCAGTTCCGTGCTGTAAAGCTGCGGATCGACGTCCCCCAGTTGTGCAAGAAACCGGAACTCAGTTTCGTTCATGACGATGTAATCGCACCGTTTGTGCAGAAACATGAGCAGCATCTGCTCGGCATTGTAGGCGTCATGGCGCACCAGATGGCTCCCAATCCGCGCCTCAAGTCGATCACTGTAGACAAACCATCTGCGAAGACAGATACCTCCCTTGAGGTCATCGAAAGAGTCGGGTTGCCGGCCAGGCTGCGCAAACACGCGGTCACGCCAGGTCAACAGCGGCCCTACGGCGTGCATTCGGTCCGGCAGAGGCATCCACAGCGGGTTGGCGAAAACCGCATTGGCTAGTCCTCGCTCCAGAGCCCAGGCCTGGCGTTTGCGCGCCATCGGGAGGAAATCGGCTTCGATTCTGGTCTGTTTGTTGAATTCGTTGATCACCTCGACCAAAATGCCCTCGTTGAGATTATTGCCGTAATAAAACGGCAGAAAACCCTCGTCCGATCCCATAATCTTGAGCGTTTGGGAAGAAGCTGGGAGGAGCCAGAATGCCATGATGGTAAACAGGACTACTCTCATTCGATCCTCTTGGAGTGATCAATCGGGTAAGGCCGTCGCTTGCCCGACTCTGTCTTGCTAGTTACAGACAGTTTGGCTCGAATTCTGGCCACACGCCATGAGAAAGTCGATGTCGCTGCAAAGTCAGCTTTACCCACAAAAACTGTGGATAACTTTGTGGGAACAGCTCGGATAGGTGCCTTCAGCCCTGCAATGGCAAGGCCTCAGCAATTGTGGCGTTTTAATGACCGGCCAGCGAATAAATGGCCTTATCAGGCTAGCGAATACCCTTCGACTGCAGCCACTGAGTGATCTGCGCCTGATTCATGGCGCCGCTCTGGCGGGCCACTTCCCGGCCATTCTGGAACAGGATCATTGTGGGGATGCTGCGAATGCCAAACTGGCTGGCCGGACCCTGGGCCTGCTCGGTGTTCAGCTTGGCAAAGCGGACCTTGCCCCGCCAGTCTTTCGCGGCCTGCTCAAACTGAGGCGCCATCATCTTGCAGGGGCCACACCAGCTTGCCCAGAAGTCCACCAGCACCGGCAGATCACTGCGTCTGGTATGGGCAGCAAAGCTTTGATCCGTAAGTTCCAGAACCTGATCCGGCCACAACGGCTGCTTGCAGGCACCGCAATTACCGCCGGATGACAGTTTATCCGCAGGCACGCGATTGATCTTGTGGCAGTGGGGACAAACCAGGTGTCGGATGTCAGTCATGATTGATTACCCTCAGGTTGTGTTCTGATAGCAAAGATCGGGGCAGAGAAAGAGAAATCAAGCGGCGCACCCAGGCCGGTATCGCCAGCGCGGGCGTTTATGCACATAATGGAAAGCAAACATTGGCTGGCAACAGGAATGCTGGGGTTCAGGATGAAAAGACTTGATGGCAAGACCGCTCTGATCACCGGCGCGGCCCGCGGTATTGGTGAGGCAATCGCTATTCAGTTCGCCGAGCAGGGAGCAACGGTCATCGTATCGGATATCGATGACCAACGGGGCTAGGCACTGGTTGATGGTTCGGAACTGGACATGCGCTATCTTCACCTCGACGTCAGCGATGAGGCCCAATGGATAAGCTGCGCCCGTTCCATTGAAGATCAGTTCGGGGGGCTGGACATTCTGGTGAACAACGCCGGAATCACCGGTTTCCTGGAGAGTGCCGGACCCCACGATCCGGAAAACCTTGACCTGTCTTCCTGGCACAAAGTCCACGCTACAAACCTGAACGGTGTTGCTCTCGGCTGCAAGTATGCGATCAAGTTGATGAAGGGCTCCAAGTCCGCCAGCATCGTGAACATCTCCTCGAGGTCCGGCATTGTGGGCATTCCCGGGGCGGCGGCCTACGCGTCCAGCAAGGCCGGCGTCCGGAATCACACCAAGTCAGTGGCGTTGTACTGCGCCGAAAAAGGCTATCCGATCCGCTGTAACTCCATACATCCCGGCGCCATCATGAGCCCCATGTGGGAAGCGATGCTTGGAGAGGGAGAAGCAAGAGAAGCTGCGATTGCCGAGGTAGAAGCTGGCGTTCCAGTCGGAAGGATGGGAAAGCCCGAGGATGTTGCCTATGCGGCCCTGTACCTCGCCTCAGACGAATCAAACTACGTAACTGGCATTGAGCTGAACATCGACGGAGGAATACTGGCCGGAAGCGCCTCAGCTCCGGCCAGACGATAAAAGCCGTCTTCAGAAATCGGACATCACGTCCTGAAGATCCTGCTTGAGCTCTTCCGGTTCGGTGATCCATACCGTTTTATCGAGGCCGGGAAACACACCCACATCAAGTCCATCCCTGGTTAAGCCTGGAACCCATTTCCGAAAGAAGTCTGGCAGTGAAATACTGCGGGGCGTCAGCTCCTCGCCGCCGTTGGCGTACTCGGCGGCAAACGCCGAAGCCGGCCACACGGGCAGGTATTCCACATCGCCGTCTTCCGAGGCGATCTTGAGGAATTGGCTCTCACCATTAACCAGAATCCAGATTTCCCGTTCCTCGGCCACCTGGCTCAGGAAGTAGTCGTACCGCTCTTCACCATCCATTTCCATTACTTGATTGAGGTCTTCACTGCTCATGTCAGGTACGCCATTCCAGTCGTTTGCTTTTGGGTATTTGCCGGAGACTAACACGTATTTGGCAGAGACTGGCGGCCGCTTTTCCAAAACATGGCCAGCAGCGCTGCAAGGGCCAAGTTGCCGAACAGCATGAAGGGGTACATTTCAGGGGAGATTCGCAACCATTCACCGGTGAAGTTCATCATGGCGTGGAAAATCAGGACCGCCAGAATGCTTCTACCGGTGCGGTTATAAACGAGCACAATCAACAACGTATGGCAGATGATCATCGGCATCCACCAGTAAAGCTCGGGGTGAAACGTGGTGTTGGCGTAATACCCGGGAAACCAGACGAAGGGTGCGTGCCAGAACGCCCAGACTGCGCCATTCACCAGGCCAGCCACAACCGGGCTGAAACGTTGTTGAAGGGCGTCCAGATAAAAACCGCGTAACCCCACCTCTTCCACTGCCGGAAACACAAAGGAAAGAACCAACAAAAACAGCAAGGGCCCGGGCTTAACAAACAACTGCCAGTTCGTATCGAGGGGCTCGCCAGCAACGCCCAGAAGCATTGCCAAGCTCGCCATGGCAAGATCGTACGCAAGCCAGAACAACAGGATGATGAGCCACCAGCGGCCGGGGATACGACGCCAGTCCGTCAGACGCCGCCACAGGTCTTCCAGTTGCTCTTTTCCACCTTTCGCCGCTGCAAGGCCAAGACCGGCAACGACAGGGCTGGCCCCGCCAATCAAAAACCAGATCAGGTTTGGAAATGCCCAAACCGAGGAATCCGAGAGCAACACCGGTATCCAGAAGATATACGCCCACCCCAGGTACACCAGGGGGAAGGCTATTAACGGTCGCCTGATCAATGGCATTGCCCTCCGTGAGTCATCGTTCCGGGCAGTATCCCCGCAACGCGTCAGCCTTTGTTGATATATATCAAGTGTTCGGCAGGTCAATGGTAACCGAAGGACTTCTCCCTACCCACGCCTTGGTTTAGCTGCGTATCATCATGATGCAGTGGAATCGGCTGACTCCTCAGCCATCCACAACACGGACACCCGAGAATGCCTTCTACAGATCAAAGCACACAACCCCATGCCATCCCCTTTCGGTCGATAACCCTGTTTCTGTTGCTGACCTTCGGCATCGCCTGGGGAATCCTGGCTGCCTTCATCTTTTTTCCTGCAACCATGGTTGGACTGTTCGGCGAAATCACCGGCGAACACCCGCTTTTCTATCTCGCGGTCTGGGCCCCGGCCATCTCGGCCTTCATTGTGATTTTTCGGTGGTCCGGGCTGGAAGGATTGCGACGGCATTTGGGGCGCGCCCTGCTGTGGCGCTGCTCATGGCCCTGGTATGCGTTCCTGCTTCTTGGCGTGCCCTTGGTGTTCTTCGTGGGGTCGTTCTTAAAGGGCAACCTTTCAGAGACTGCCTTCCCATTCCCGTCTGCGTCCTCGTTTCTGGTTGCACTTTTTTTTATTGCTATCAAAGGCCCCATTGAGGAGTTCGGCTGGCGAGGCCTGGCACTCCCCCTCCTGCAACGCAAGATGACGCCAATATGGGCCGCACTTGTCATTGGCGTGATCTGGGGGCTTTGGCACACGCCAGCTTTTCTGCTGAGTGGTACCGAGCAGAGCGCCTGGTCATTCCTGCCATTCATTACGGGCACCATTGCACTGAGTGTGATTGTCACCCCTCTGTTCAATGCCTCCCGGGGCAGCATCTTCCTCCCCGCACTCTTTCACTTCATGCTCATCAATCCAGTCTGGCCCGACGCCCAACCCTATGACACCTATATTTTCGCGTTGATTGCCATTGTCATCGTCTGGTTACATCGGGACAGTATGTTCACGCGCACCAATAGCGTTACCGAGGTCGTCCCGGACAAACAGTGAACGCATTGATGACTTTGCGAAAAGGGCCGGGTTCCGGCCTCAAAACTTTAATTCTGGTGAGCCTGCTCTCGTTGACTGCCTGCCTGGCCAGTCCTCAGCGGGCAGCCAATACGCCCCTGGAGGCCGCATTCTCAGACGCACTGGAGCGGTTTCAGAGCGAGTACGATTTCCCCGGCATAACCGCCAGTTACGTGCTTCCTGATGGTTCTTCGCACTCAGCAGCAGCCGGCTGGGCCGATGCAGAACTTCGCGAGCCAATGACGCCGGAGTCGAGAATGCTGGCCGCGAGTATCGGCAAGACATTCGTTGCCGCCACCATGGTGTCGGTCGCCCAGGAACGCGACATGGATCTGGACGCCACCGTATCGACATGGCTGGGTCGGAACAGCTGGTTCCGGCGGCTGCCAAACCATCAGAGCCTGACTGTTCGCCAGCTGCTTAATCACACATCGGGCTTACCGAACCATGTGTACCTGCCAGCCTTTGCAGAAGCAGTCTCACAACGCTGGCCGGAACCCGGAAACTCATTCACACCCGAAACACTGGTCGGTTTCGTTCTGGACGCAGAAGCACTGTTTCCAGCAGGCGAGCAATGGGCTTACACAGACACCGGGTATATTCTTATCGGACTTGCCATTGAAGCGATCACGGGACGAACTTACTACCAAGAGGTTAACGACCGTTTTCTCGAACCACTGGAGCTGACGGCAACAGCAGCATCGAACAAACGCTGGCTTCCGGGCCTGGCTGCTGGGTATGTTACTGCCGACAATCCCTTTGGCTTCCCGGCAAAAACAACAGATAAGAACGGCGTTATGGTGTGGAATCCAGCGCTGGAGTGGACCGGCGGTGGACTGATCAGCACTTCCCGTGACCTGGCACAATGGGGGGCTGCCCTGTTTGGCGGACAAGGAGTGTCAGAGGAGATCCTGAACACAATGCTTCAGTCTGTTCCGATCGGCGAAGACATGCCCGGGACCTATTATGGCCTCGGCGTCGCCATTTCCCGATCGGGTCCGCTTTCACCGGTCTTCGGTCATGGTGGCTGGATCCCTGGCTACAGCTCAAGTCTCCGTCATTATGTCCGGAGCGGGATTACCATTGCCTTCCAGATCAACAGTGATCGTATCTCTCACCAACACCTGTCTGACATCGAACTATGCCTTGCCGCTGTAGTCATATCAGGTGGCAAAGAAACCGACTGTGTACCCTGAGCACATCGCCCCCGACTAGTCGCTAACCCGGAGCTGAAAAATGAAAAAACACCTCGCCCTCCCGATCCTGTGCATCGCGATGCCTGTCTTCGCGCAACCGGCGCCTCCTCAAAAGGGGTTCAGTGGTGAAGTCTCGCTAAATGCGGGGATCATCTCTTCAACGTCCAACTTTAACGTCGATGGCGACCGAACCATCAGCTCTCTTGAGAACAAGGCAGACAGTGAGTCAGAGGGCCTGATTGCGCCGCTTGGCAACGTTGCCTACACCTTTGGCGATGGACTGAAACAGCAGATTTACTTTGGTACCACACGGGAAGACATAGCGGTCGGCACGCTGGCTGTGCAACTGGGGTATAAACACACACTCATTACCGGCACGGTAGTGGATGTTTCCTTTTTGCCCACGGTGATTTCGGGAGAAACCTGGCAGAACCCATATGAGCTGAATACGCCAAGACGAGAAACCGACATCTCGGGCAACGCCTATCGCCTTCAGTTGAACAGCATTTCCGGCTCCGCCTTCAGCCTCGATCTTGCCTTTGCGACGGCGGATGTTGAGGACGATCTGACCGCAGGAACCGATCTGGCTCGCGATGCCGACATTTACTACGCCAAGGGCAGTTACCGTTTCACCCTCTCTCCGACCAGCTTTGTCTCACCCTCTGCCCTTTACATCCAACATGATGCCGATGGCAGTGCCAGTAGCTTCGATGCCTATGGCGCCGAAGTAAGCTGGTTCAACATTCTGGGCAGGCACAGCCTGGTTTTGACTGCAGGCTTCACCAGACGGGACTACGACAGTGCCAGCACGTTGTTCAATAAGAAGCGCTCGGATGATGAGCTCAACTTGTTCGCGGCCTACGAGTACCCGGAATTTATGGGTTGGAAGGATTGGTCGTTTATTTCGTTTGCAGGCTACGGCGACACCCAGTCCAACCTGACCTTCTACGATGAATCTTCATACCTGTTTGCAGTGGGGCTGAACTACAAGTTCTGATCAGCCCCGGTTTTGATCGGCTGACCCCTAGGATCGAGCCCTCGCCATGCGAAACAGGGCCTCTGGCGAGATTCGCTTGATCCAGAGGGCAGCCATTTCCTTGCCCTTACCCACCGGGATTTCGCGTTTCTTTGCCGTTAACCCCTTGAACACCACCTCCGCGCACTCGGTCACGTCCATGCCGCCTGCAATATCCTCATCTTCCTTGCCGTAGGCTGATCCGTCACCGGCAAGGGCATTGCGGGAAATATCCGTGCGAATGAAGCCGGGGGTGATTGTCGACACGCTCACTCCCTGGCCTTCCACCTCGGCGCGTAACGCATCGAAGAATCCCATAACGGCATGCTTCGCGGCACAATAGCCGGTACGCATGGGGGCGCCGACCTTGCCGGCAACGCTGGAGGTCACGGCAAGGTGGCCGGAGCCACGCTCGAGCATATGGGGAAGCACCGCTTTGGTCAGCGCAATCTGGCCCATGACATCCACATCCATGAGCTTTTGGTAAACGGACATGTCGGTGTCCTTGCACAGGGACCGCTGCGAAACGCCGGCGTTGTTCACCAGCAGATCGATGGTACCGAACTGAGCCAGGACCATCTCAACCTTGCCTGGAAGTGAATCCCAGTCGGTAACGTCCAGCGGGAGTACCAATACTTGCCCAGTTGCTGTCCCGGCGACAGCCCGGCAACGTTCGGCAACACGCTCCAACTCATCTTCCCGGCGAGCGGAAAGCACCAGACGGTCACCATTCTTCGCAAACTGCAAAGCAAGTGCTTCACCGATGCCAGAGGAAGCACCGGTTATCCAGGCGGTTTTGGCAGACATGCAGGGTCCTCGAGAAATCTCAGTTTTCCACCATCCGGGCCCGAAGCCTAGGTAGCTGAGCCGGGTAGTGTTCCTGAATGAAGGTTACCATGCCCTCCCGGACCGCACATCTCAGGTCCCAGTTCTTGCTGGAGTTGGCGGCGCTCATCAAAAAACGCACCTGGATGGCCTGATCACTGGAATCGGTCACCTGCACCGAGGAAAATTCGCCATCCCAGAGCCCCGATTCATTGAGCAGACGAGTGAATTCCTGCCGGAGCGGTTCGACCGGCATGGTGTAGTCGACCCAGATAAAGACGGTTCCCAGCAGCTCTGCGGTATTCCTGGACCAGTTCTGGAACGGGTTCTCGATAAACCATTGCAGCGGAACAACAAGGCGGCGGAGATCCCACACGCGCAGGACCACATAAGTGGCAGTCACTTCCTCGACCCAACACCACTCACCCTGCACGTAAAGCACGTCGTCTATACGGAAAGGCTGAGTCAGAGCGATCTGCATGCCAGCCAGCAGGTTGCTGAGCACAGGACGGGCCGCGAAACCGAGAATCAGGCCGCCGACACCCGCGGAGGCGAGAAGGCTGGCGCCCATGTGCTGAACCGATTCAAAGGTCATCAGGGCAGCGCCGAGACCGATGATCACGATGAGAATGTTAAGTGCGCGGACCAGGAATCGGGTCTGGGTTTCGACCTTGCGGGCTCGCTTCCACTGCCCTTCCAGCACCGGATTGAGCGCGACAATGACTTCGCCAATAGCCGAGGTCAGTCTGACCGCCGCCCAGGTGATAGCAAGGATGAGCAGCAGGGTGGCAACCTGCTGAATGGCTGAGATCAAGGGGAGATCCGCTGGCGCGGCGGCCAACGAACCGACCAGGGTAAGCAGGCAGAAAACGACACCCAAAGCCCGGGCAGCGGCATCCAGAAACAGCCGGATGACCGTTCGGGACTCTGAGAAATGCCGGAACACAGCGAGGGCCAGACGGTAAACGATGTAAGTAACCGCAACCGCAAGAATCGCCGAAGACCCCGGCCACAACCAAGCCGTGAAACCGGCTTCAAACGATTCCAGCATCAGCCCTCCAGGAGCTTTCGATCAGAGGAGTTCGCGGGGAAGAACGTCCCTGTCCCGCTGTGTTCCATAAAAGCCTAGACCAGCCCTTGCTCACGCGCCATTGCCATAGCGGCTTTGGGCCCGGTCCAGAGCGAAGGAAGGATAATCAGTGAAACCGGAATCGCTGTCAGCACAATGAACTGCTGGAGCACACCAATCTGGCCGGCCCCCATATAAAGAAGAATGGCGGCCATCAATGCCATAGCACCTCCCCAGAACACACGAATCCACGGATTCGGTTCGTCATGACCAGCCCCGACCATGGCAATTGAATAGCTCATGGAGTCGCCGGTGGTGGCTACGAAGATGGTCGTCAGCAGCAATATCGCAGCTGCCATCCAGGTACCGCCCGGCAAGGCCTGAGCGACGGTTAGTGTTGCCACATCAAAACGGAAGTTGTTCAGTGCCTCGGTCAGGTCGAAAGTGCCGGCAAGCTGGTGGTGAATGCCAGAGCCACCCAGGAGGGTGAACCAGATCGTTGTCGCAATGGGCGCCAGAACAGCCACAGCCATAACCATTTCGCGGACTGTCCGGCCACGGGAAATTCTGGCGACAAATACCGCCATCAAGGGGGTATAGCCAATGAACCAGGCAAAGAAAAACACTGTCCACCACTTCATCCACCAGGCGGGCGCCGTTTCGGCGGTCATGGTCGCCATCGCAAAGAACGAGGTGACGTATTCACCCATCGACTGGGTGTAGGTATTGGCCAGGAACAGCGTGGGGCCGAAGACAAAGATTACCCCGGCAATGACCAGTGCCAATATCACGTTGAAACGGCTCAGCAACTGAATGCCCTTGTGCAGACCGGTCATGGCCGAGGTCATGTAGACGCCAGCCAGCACCACCAGCACGCTCAACTGGGTACCGTAACCGTCTGACACTCCGAACAGTTCATGCAGACCAAAACTCATCTGGGTGGCCAGAAACCCGATGGGCCCGACGGTTCCGGCCACAACGGCAATGACACAGAAGGCATCAATGACACCACCGAGCCGACCCTGAATCACCTTCTCGCCAAAGACCGGGTACAACAGCGTTCTTGGCTGCAGGGGTTTGCCCTGGCCGTAGTGAGCCCGGGTCAGAACCAGAGCCGTGAGGGAGCCGAGCACTGCCCAGGCCAGGAACCCCCAGTGAGTGAACGACTGGGCCATGGCGGGCGCGACCGCTGCAGCGGATCCAGCTTCGGTATCAAACGCCGGCGGTGTAACAACGAAGTGGTAAACCGGTTCACCGGCGGCAAAAAACACACCGCCCCCGGCCAGCAAGGTACACATGATCATCGAAAGCCACCGGAAGCGCCCGATTTCCGGTCGATCCAGCCCGCCGATTCGCGCGGCACCGGCGCGGCTCAGGGCCGTACCAACGGCAATGAAGAAGGTGAGTAGCAGGAGCACCTGGAAGAAGGAGCCCAGATAGGTAGCGGTCCACGCGAATCCGCTTCCGATCAGGTTGGCCACGTAGCTGCTGTCAATAATGGAGGCGCCCACAAACAGAAGTATGAAGCCGATAGTAAGCACCAAAACAACGGGATCACTGTCTGTAAGCGGCCCGCTCCTGGCTCGCGGGAGAGATTTAGATTGAACGGTCATGAAGTCTGCCTCCGGAAGAAAAAGCCGCGCAGGCTACAGGAAGTGAACGGATGATGCACGGGGGATTTCTGAAAATACGCATGGTCCGATAAAAAGCACCACCGTATCGTTAGGGTTCTATCTTTCGAGGAGATCACTCTTGTCGCATCTGCACCTGGCCATACTGCTGGGCATGACCGTGGCACTCGGGCCATTGGCACTTGATGCCTATTTGCCCGCTTTCCCGGAGATTGCCGACGGTCTTGGCGTCGATCACGGGCACGTGGGGCTCACGCTCAGCGCCTATGTAACCACACTGGGTCTTGCCCAACTGGTGGGCGGCCCCCTGTCTGACCGATACGGTCGCAAACCGGTGCTTTTCGGGGGGCTGCTGATCTTTATGGCAGGCGCGGTCATGGTATCGCTGGCGGATAGCCTGTCCGACATGGTGCTCTGGCGGATAGCGCAGGGTATTGGTGGCGCTTTCTGTGCGGTGTCGGTTCCTGCGATTGTTCGCGATGAAGTCAGTGGACAGGACGCTGCACGGCTGTTCGGGCTCATTGGCCTGATCATGTTCATAGCGCCCGCTGCGGCACCCTCGCTGGGTTCACTGATGCTTGCACTGGGTGAGTGGCATTGGATATTCCTGATGCTAGCCTGCTATGCCGCGTTTCTTGTGCTGACTCTCCAGGTGGCGCTTTTCCCGAGGCTTCAACCGCGCACACCAACAACCACGCCCATTCGCTCTCTTGTGACCAATTACCTGCTGGTACTCAGGCACAAAACCACCATGCGCTTTATTGGCATTCAGGTTCTGTGTTTCAGCACCATGCTGTTGTTCATCACCCATTCTTCGTTTATCTACCAGGAATGGTACGGCCTCTCCAACAGCACGTTCGCCATTTTGTTCGCCGCCAACATTGCGTTCATGGCTGCCCTGAATCTGATTAACCGTCCGCTGCTGAGGCGATTTTCCTCGGTGCAACTGGTGCGCGCCCAGGTTATTGCACAATGCCTGACTCTTGTTGCGCTGGTTGCCAGCGTTCAGTTCCATGGCCCCCTCTGGCTGGTGGCAGGCTGCATCATTGTTGCCATCGGCTGCCAGGGCGGCATAGTGCCTAACAACATGGCCAACGCCATGGAGTTTTTCCCGAACCTCAGTGGCACAGCGGCCGCCCTGCTGGGCGCATCGCAGTTCACCATTGCCGGGGCCGTCAGCACCCTTTCTTCTGTCTCGGGTGACCTGACACTCCTGAGCATCGCAATTTCAATGCTGGCCTGCTCGTCGGGTGCCGTTCTTCTTGCCCTGGGCGCGCCCAGGGCGGTGGCTTTGGCGAAAGAATACGGTTTGTAACAATTTCAGCACAGGGATCGTCTAAACAGTTTTCGGGGGAAATTGAACCACCCCCCACAAAGAAGACGTATTGCTGAAAGCAAACACAACAAAGGATGTGTCCAGAAATGACAATGCCAATACCGGAAGCGCAGTCCCCCACCCGAGCACTCACACCAAAAGTTGGCCTCCTGAGAACGCCGGATCTGAGCGCTGGTTCCGCAGAGGACAAACGCGCCGAAATCGCTTCCTACTTTACCAACACCTTTGACATTTACACGCGCCTTTTCGACTGCCTTGCCGATGACGCCGGATACTTCCAGAAGTCGATACCCCTGAGACATCCCCTCATCTTTTACCTTGGCCATACCGCAACATTCTTCGTTAACAAGCTGGTACTGGCCAAGCTGCTCCCCGAGCGCATAGACCCGCACATGGAATCGATTTTTGCAGTGGGTGTCGATGAGATGAGTTGGGACGACCTGGACGAAGACCATTACGACTGGCCCACCGTCGCCGAAGTTCTGGATTACCGGGCCAAAGTCCGGGCCACCGTTCTCGATCTAATCGAAACACTCCCTCTCAGCCTGCCTATCAACTGGGAAAGTCCCTGGTGGCCAATCGTCATGGGAGTCGAGCACGAACGTATCCATTTGGAGACCTCGTCTGTGCTGATCCGCCAACACGATCTGGCAAGGGTCCGCCCGCAGATGGAGTGGAACCCGATTCGTGAAACCGGTGAAGCGCCGGAAAACGAACTGATCACCGTGCCAGCCGGCACAGTTTCAATCGGCAAACCCTACGATGACGCCTACTACGGCTGGGACAATGAATACGGCGAACACGAGGCTCGGGTCGACGAATTCAGGGCCAGCCAGTATCTGGTCAGTAACCAGGAATTCCTGGAGTTTGTCGAAGCCGGTGGTTACCAGGAAGATCGATTCTGGAGTGAAGAGGGTTGTGCCTGGCGACAATTCGCCAAGGCCAGGCATCCGACCTTCTGGCGCTGGCAGAATGGATGGCAACTGCGCCTTATGGCTGAAGAGGTCGAGATGCCCTGGGACTGGCCCGTGGAAGTGAATTACCACGAAGCCAAAGCCTTTTGTGAGTGGAAACGGGAGCAAACCGGCCAGCCCATCCGCCTGCCCACAGAGGACGAGTGGCACCGCCTGTGCGAGGAGGCCGGCATCGAAGAAGTGGGGCATGATCCCTCCAACGCCAACCTGCATCTCGACCATGGAGCATCGTCGTGCCCGGTTACCAGGTTCCGGCATGGTCAGTGGTTCGACGTTGTTGGCAACGTCTGGCAATGGACGGAGACACCGACCTATCCGTTCGATAATTTCAAGGTTCATCCGCTGTACGACGATTTCACAACGCCGACGTTCGACGGGCAACACAACCTGATCAAGGGCGGCTCCTGGATTTCCTGCGGCAACGAAGCCCGATTGTCGGCTCGTTATGCGTTCCGCAGGCACTTCTTCCAGCATGCCGGCTTCCGCTACATCGCCTCCGAAAACGAGGCCGTGCAACCCAACGCCTACTATGAAAGCGACCGGTTGCTGACTGAATACGCGGAATTCCACTTCGGTGACACCTGGTTTGGTGTCGAGAACTTCCCCAAAGCCCTGGCGGATCTTGCCCTGGATGCGATGACGGGCAAGCCAACCGGAAAAGCCCTGGATCTGGGCTGTGCCTGCGGCCGGTCCAGCTTTGAATTGGCAAGGCGCTTTGACGAGGTGGAAGGTGTCGATTTCTCGGCCAACTTTATCAGGCTGGGCGTGGAGATGGCCGAGCAGGGCTCCATTCGCTATGCGCTGGCAGAGGAAGGTGAACTGGTCAGCTATCACACCCGGACACTTAAAGAGCTGGGTCTTGAGGAATGCTCAGATCGGGTAAGCTTCTACCAGGGCGATGCCTGTAACCTGAAACCGCAGTACTCGGGCTACGACCTTGTTCTGGCGGCCAACCTCATTGATCGCCTTTACCGCCCAAGGCGCTTCCTGGACAGCATTCACGAGCGCATTAACGACGGTGGCCTGTTGGTTATTGCCTCACCGTACACGTGGCTGGAGGAACACACGCCGAAAGAAGAGTGGATTGGCGGATTCAAAAAGGATGGAGAGAATCACACCACCCTGGATGGCCTGAAAGGACACCTTTCACAGCATTTCCGCCTGGTCAGTGAGCCCAGAAAGGTGCCTTTCGTTATCCGCGAAACCCAACACAAGTTCCAGCATACCCTGTCGGAAGTGACTATCTGGGAGCGGTTGCCGCGCTGATCAGCGCGGTGATTTCCTCACTGATCGCCCCGTGGTCCTCCAACTGATCGAACCAGTTGGTGGCCACTTGGTCGGTCGTCAGGCCCAATAGCGTCCCCAGCACGATGCCTCTGTGAACGTTATCGCCACCCAGGTTGGTGTTCATGCGCAGCGCAAGCCATGGATCGTTCCGGTATTTGTAGGCCAGGTACAGAACAACCGGCCAGGAGTCGGAGATATAACACGCCGGCGAATACATCCTGCCCACGACTTGGTTGTCGGGCAGGTTCTGCTTGACCAACCCCGCGATATCCAGCCCGCCAGCACCCTTGCCAGCCTCTGAAAGCAGCGCCTTGACACCCTCCTCATCGGGACCTTCGAGCAGACCACAGAGGAGTTTCACGTAGCGGTCGCACACCCTCATCAAGCTCTCATCCGGATGGGTCAGCGCAAGATGGTCCCGACAATGGGCCTGAATGCCGGGTACGTCCCTGCCACGGAGTCGCTCTGCAAACACCAGTGCGGCAATCGTCACCAGGCCACCGATGGAAGGCGTATCGTGGGTAACCATGGCACACTGCTGCGCCGGTAAACCCTTCGCATAATTGGCGAAAAACCCTCGATGGTAGGATTCCGCATAGGTGTCCGGATGGGCCGGTGGATCAGCGGTCATAAAGCCGATGTACGCCGAGAGAAACGCCTGAGAACTGTATTCACCGTTCCCGTCCGCCAGGCAACGCATGAGCACGCGGCTGCAATGGGCATTCAGGGTGTTCTCGCCCGCACCCATGCCTTGGTGATAATGCACGTTCGGTACATTCCAGAACTGGTCGCGGCCCTTGAGGATAACCTCGCCCACAATTTGCGGCTCTGCCTCAGCATTATGACCAGAACGGCGACCACCACTGCGGGTGGAATGCAAAGACATGATCGATGAAGGATGGAACTCCGGTGCGGCCTCAAATCGCTGGACCCCTCCCGGAAACGCCTTTTCGATGTCCATCGGGTTGTAGTACCAGTGGACGGGCATGGCGAGGGCATCAGCAACGAACTGTGTTTTCAGTGCGCTCGCAATTCGGGATACATAGTTGGAATCAACGCTCATCACATCATCTCCTGACACAAACGCCTCGTAATCCCGTTGCTGTCAATTACAGACAGTTTTCTGAGGCACACAAAAAAACCGCGCCCCGGAGGGCGCGGTTATGACCAGACAATCTAATCACTGCACTTGCTCGAAGTAACCGGTCAGCCGGTCCTTATTCGTTGCAGCGGCTGCAGTGAGCTTATCCACCGCGGCTTTCGCAGCGTCATAATTGACCGCTTCACCTACCTGAATCACACCAGCCATGTTCAAAGCAGCGTGGGGCGTGCACTTATACACATATACGCCCTCTTCACTGAGCGTTACGGTAACACCCTGATTCATGGCACCCTGCCAACCTTCCGCGCCCTCAGGCACTTCTACGGATACTGAATTATGGGCCGGATCAACCAGCACGAATTTGACAGTATCGCCGGGCTCAGCTTTGACGAATCCGGGTTCAAAGACCATGGCACCGTCAGCGCCGGAGTTCTTCATTTCAACGACGTGTTCGGCAGCCATTGCAAAGCCAGAAATCATACTTAAAGCGGCTGCGGCGACGGTATGTTTGAACGGTAACTTCATAGTGACTTCACCTCATTGGTTGGCCATCGAAAGTACTTAGTATTACGCACCCTACCCTCTCCAAGATCCCTTTCGACTCTAAGGGCATATCCTTATGGGAACGACACTCCTGGTTTGCCAAGGATCATTTCTGAGAACCAATGAGGGTCTGTTTCGTAGAAACTGCCATAGTGTCTACGGATATTGAATGATGGCGGAACTACAGATCGACGGGATACACCACCAGCAGCTCTCCCACCTTGGAGTGAGCAGGCAGTTCGAGCAGGAGCTGCGTTGCAGTCATGCGGGAGAAACCGGTGCCGTGTGGATTTACCGGGGAATTCTGGCTACGCGACCCCGAAAAGAGCTGCTGGATTTTGCAACGGAGCACCTGGCCTCGGAGAGCGAGCATCTGCGCTTCTTTAACCAGCTTCAGTGCTGTTATCGCCCGAGCCTGCTGCTGCCACTGTGGCGCCTGGCCGGCTTTTTGACCGGTCTTATCCCGGCCTTAATGGGAAAACAGGCGATTTTCGCCACGATCGAAGCCGTGGAAACCTTTGTTGACCTGCACTACCAGGAGCAGATCAAAACGCTTTCTCCGCATGCATGGCGCGAGTCGGAGCGGGCTATACTTGCAGGATTCGAGACATGCCGGCTCGACGAAGTCCACCACCGTGACGAAGCCGGGCAATATCGATCCGCTGAGGCGAGTCTTCTTCTGAGGCTATGGACAGGGCTCGTGGGGGCCGGTTCCAAAGCGGCTGTCCAGTTTGCCCGACTGATTTGAGAGTCATTCCATGAGCCTGATATCCAAACCCTTTGATGACAGCGGCGTTGAAATGGTGGACGAGATCGCCCAGTACGGTACTGCCATCTCGAAACGGCTCGAACAATTCCGATCGAAACGCCAGCTTCGCCACGACTCACCCGGCGGCTACTCCGGCATCGTGATCGCGGCTTCCATCTGCAGTGCGATGGGAAACATCATCGAACGCTCGAACCAGGAGCCTTTTCGTGACGGGTACGCCCGAGCGGCCCAAACGTTTTTCTTTGAACACGTCTCCCCGGATGCACCATCAATCCCTGCAACTGTTGAGGATTGCCGCTCGTCGCCCGAGCTCCTGCAGGTCATCAACGCCTTATTGGCAGACGACCAGATACTGCCCGCGGATGGCAGCGTTTCACTCCAGACTGTCATGATGGCTCTGGTCTGGTCGGCACTGACCTTTGCAATGGAGTCTCTACCGCCGGAGCAAGCTCGCTCCTATGTGCAACAGCAGATTCTGAACGGAGACCGGGAATCGGCTCGCCATTAGGCAAAAGGGGTTTATGCAACAAAAGACGATCACTGACGAAACCTTGAGGATGGGCGTTGACGTCCTGGCTGAGAAAGATCCCGACCTTTACGAGGTGCGAGCCCGACTTGGATACCCGCCAACCTGGACTCGCGAACCCGGGTTTGCATCGTTGGTCCACATCATTCTTGAACAACAGGTCTCGATCAAAGCCGCCGCCACCATGTTCCAGCGGCTCGAGTCCCACCTTGAAACGGTAACGCCTGACTCTGTGAGGTGCGCCGGCGAGTCCGGGCTCAGGAATGTCGGGCTCACACGGCAGAAATCCCGGTATTGTGTTGGGCTGGCCAACCGGATAGCGAATGGTGAGCTCGACCTCTCCCGGCTCTCAACACTTGACGATGCCGAGGGCCGAAGCCACCTTTTGGGTATACCCGGTTTGGGGCCCTGGACCGTCGATATCTATTACATGATGGCCTTGGGCAGGCCGGACGTCTGGCCCCAGGGCGATCTGGCACTGGCATCCGCAATACAGGACATCAAAAAGCTCGATGCCCGACCGACAAAGAATGAGCAGTTGGCCTTTGCCGAACAATGGGGGCCGTGGCGCGCGGTAGCGGCTCGTATGCTCTGGATGCATTACCTCGACGCCCGAGGTCAGTGAAGGAGGAATTGTGATCTACGAAACTGAAATGAAACACCTTGCCCGCTGCGTGGAACTGGCTTCAATGGCCGTTGATAGCGGGAACCCGCCGTTTGGCTCTGTGCTGGTGGATGAGACCGGTGCCGTCAGGTACGAAGGACACAACGAAACCGCTGGCGGTGATGAGACCCGCCACCCGGAGTTCGAGATAGCCCGTTGGGCGGCTGCCAACATGACCCCGGACGAGCGAGCAGCTTCAACGGTCTATACCTCTGGCGAACACTGCCCGATGTGTGCGGCTGCCCATGGTTGGGTGGGGCTCGGCCGCATCGTCTACGCAAGCTCGTCAGAGCAGCTTTCAACCTGGCTGGACGAACTGCATGTGGCGCCACCGCCCGTTGCAACCCTGCCAATCAACCAGGTGGTTCCGGGCGTTCCCACCGAGGGCCCCTTCCCCGCGCTGGCAGACGCAGTGCGCGAGCTACACCAGCGTTATGCTTTGGCCGATCGAAACAAAACATAGTTTCCCAGCAGGGCCAGTGATGCGCCCAGCACCGCGGTTGCTGTCCATTCAAAACCCTCGAGCCAGGTCGACACACTCAGGGCGACCACCGGGAAGAGCACGGTGGCGTAGCCAGCCTTGTCGGCCCCGAGAGTCTGGATAACGGTGATGTAGCAATAAAAGGCAATGATGGAGCCGGGCACCGCCAGGAAGACGGTTGCCCCCCAGAATGTCGCCGCAGTGGGGACCACCCATTCCACACCCTGAATCAGGCACCAGATGCCAAGAATCACCGCGCCGTAAACCATGGCCCATGCGTTGGCGAGGAAGAGCGGCACCTTTGACATCCGCACCTTGATGCTGACCAGGTTACCCATGGAAAACCAGAAGGTTCCGGCAATCGCGAACAGAATGCTGGTCGCCGTGGCATTGCCAAGCTGCAGATCATGCCAGAACAGAAGGGCCACGCCCGTGATACCCAGAGAAATTGCCGGATAGAGCCGGGCAGTTGGTCTCAGGCGCAACCAGAGCCAGCCATTCAGGGCGTTAAACAGAGCGGCCAGAGAAAACACCACCGCCAGCAAACCGCTTGTCATGGATTCAGCTGCACGATAAATCAGCAGGAAGTTGATGCTGTACAGGGTTGCCCCCTGCAGCACCAGCCAGCCGTGCTGTTTGAGGGTCAGTTTTTCCAGCCTGCGCACCAGAGTTACAACCAGCAATGCGACGGCAGAGGCCATGACGAATCGGTAGAAAACGGATATATCGACCGGCGCCGCTTCAACCTGCAAACGAATCGCTGTCCAGGTGAGGCCCCAGATCAGTACCGTCAAACCATAGTGAACAGAGATGGGCATGCCAGTGGGGTCCTGTAGCTATCGGGAACAATCGTTGATCGGGGGGCAGAGTAGAACCAGGACAGCACCAAAACTTGTCAGATCCTACTGAACCGTGGATGATTCTTGAAGAGGCCTCTCGTCCATACCGATCCTACATCCGTATACCAACGCCGCACAACTCATGCAGAAGCGTCGTTTAATCACTGACTTCGGAGCCCTATGCGCATTCGCGTAACGCATCAAAGGATTACTCTTGCTCTACAATTAATACTACTTGGTGAAGCCGCCTTTGCTGTTTGGGGCCAACGATGGTTCACCGCTTTCTTGACGGCAATGATTATCGCCATCACGTTCTTCCCCCTACTGTTTGAACGCCGTTTCCGTATCCACATTCCCCCGGAGTTACAGCTGGCCGCCATCGGGTTTGTCTTTGCTTCCCTGTTTCTCGGAGAAGTCCGCGATTACTACACGCGGTTCTGGTGGTGGGATATGGCGCTCCACACCACATCGGGATTCTTGTTGGGTATTCTCGGCTTTCTCCTGGTACACATAATGAACGAGACCGAAAAGATCCACGTGCATATGAATCCCGGCTTTGTCGCGTTTTTCGCATTTATGTTTGCACTGGGTGTGGGCGCACTGTGGGAGATCTTCGAGTTCTCCATGGATTCCCTGTTCGGCATGAATATGCAAAAGCCAATGCTTGGCGACCCTTCCGGGCTAACGGATACCATGTGGGACCTGATCGTCGATGCGATCGGAGCACTGGTCATTTCCGTATTGGGCTGGCGCTATCTGAAGAACCCTGACAAACGCTCCTTTCTGGAGCGCTGGATTGACTCGTTTATCGAAAGAAATCCGAGATTTTTCAAGAAATAACTTAGAACTGTCCGGTCACTCAACGAGCCCCGATCGAGGCACGAGACACGCCATCGCGGTCAGCGAAACGTCTCTAAATACCGCCTCTGAGGCAACAACACTCGGGAAGCGATCGTAAAGCATCCGCCGGCACGTGGAGGTTCGTGCCTCGGCGTTTTCGACACAATCGGCGTAGGCCTTATCGCCACTGCCCTCGCCTGTAGCATCTGAGCAGAATTCCGGAATCTGCCCGAACATCCAATCGACGGCGGCGCTCAGCTCCACCGGATTGGCCCGCAAATTGGTCAGGCGGCTGGCATCAACTGGCTCAGGTTGTTCGCGGGTCTGGTCCCAAAGAACAAACAGCAGGGCAGCAGATACCAATACAACAGTGACCTTGGGAAACTTCATGGGCGCCTTTTCAATCCGGTGAATCAGATCGCCGATCATAAACGCTCAGGCATCTTCTGTCCCGGTTTCCTATACTATCCGGGATTCAATGCATCAGGGTTTGCCACGGACAAAGGCCCTGCCACTCAAACACCGCGCTCACAAAGCCACAAGGAGTTCTGCAAATGACCACACTGATTGTTGGTCTGATTCTGTTTCTCGGCGTGCACTCGCTCTCCATCGTCAACGAGCCTTTGCGTAACCGATTGAATGCGTCCATCGGCGAAGGAGCCTTCAAAGGACTCTACTCCGTCGTCTCTCTCGTAGGCCTGATTCTGATCGTCTGGGGTTACGGCGCCGCCCGGATGGATCCGACCGTGATCTACGTGCCACCCGCCTGGCTCAAGCATGTGGCCTTCCTGCTTCTGGTCCCTGTGTTCCCGTTGCTGTTCGCCACTTACTTTCCGGGGAAAATCAAGGCAAAGCTGGGGCACCCCATGCTGGCTGCCGTCAAACTCTGGGCCCTGGCACATCTTCTCGCAAACGGGATGCTGCACGATCTTCTGCTGTTCGGGTCTTTCCTGGCCTGGGCGGTGGTCGACCGTATTTCCATGAAACACAGAACCCAGCGGGCCATTCCAACGCTGCCAGCCACCAAAGCCAACGACGCAATTGCCGTCATCGGTGGCCTTGCGGTGTATGTGATTATGGTGGTCTGGGCCCACCAGTGGCTCTTTGGCGTGGCGCCGGCCTGAGTGACCGGCGCTCAAACGGATTAAAGCCCCTGAGCTCCCCGGCGCAACCAGTCGTGCACGAACGCAAGCTTGCGTTGCGCCGTTTCCGAGAGCACAAACGGATAAAGATCAGACAGCCCCATGGAACGGTTCACGTGGTTAACCCGAATGGCCAGCGACGCTGCGACATTTATCAGCATTGCCGTGTCCGGCTCAGAGTAAGGGTCCCAACCCTGTCGCGGCACCTCGGGCGAGGTCAGACCGGATGATACAAGACTGTCGGTGATGTCTGTCAGGTGCAGCAGATGCGCAGCGGTCTCGGCCCAGTCTTCGTGAGGGTGTGCCGAGGCATAGCTGGTCAGGTAAAACAGTCGCCAGTCTTGGGGCGGACCGTTATGGTAGTGATGCTCAAGCGCCGCAGGATAATCAGCACGTTCATCACCAAACATCTCCCGGAACGCATCCAGAAAATCCTCCCGCAAACTCAGTCGCCACCAGAGCATATGGGAAATCTCATGGCGCATATGGCCGACCATGGTTCGATAGGGTTCATCCAGGGCCTGCCTTCGGGTAGCACGAACCACGGGATCAGCCTCGGCGACACTGATCGTTACCACACCGTTGGCGTGCCCCATGGCCACAGGGGTCAGCCCCTCGGCCAACATGTGGAAAACCGGGCGCGTGCCAGGATCTTCCGGCCGGAACCAGTGCCAACGGCCGAGATTGTCCAGCACCCAGCGTTTCGCGGCCTCGGTCTCAGCCCAGTTCGGCATGGCATTGAAAATATTCGGGTCTGGTGCCAGTGCGGTCATCGCGCAGGACCGACAGAAGGCCCCCTTTTCGGGCGCAATCCAATTGCAGCCGATAATGTCCCGGTTCACACAAAACGGTGGCATCGGGACGAACGCTCTTGCCTGGGGGTCGTAAGCGACCGGTGTACCCTGGGCAGTGGTCAGATTGTCAAACCACAGATTTCCGGAACCAACCGGGTTGGAAAAAACCTTCATAGAGCTGGTGCTCCTGTTGAACGGCAGCGTGCCTGAAAATGAATTGCCGCTCCCCCGAACCTATACCCTATGGCGACGGAACACCAGCCAGGACCACAAATCGAACGGACTACCACTTACATTCTGATCACCAACTCGTCGTAATCAAAGCGCACTTTCGGTAGTCCGGACGTTCTGTCACGGGCACTGCGGTAGCCCAGAGCAACAATAGCCGAACTCTCCAGACCCAGCTCTGACAATCCGAGCACCTCATCATAGGCCGTGTGATCAAAACCGGTCATCGGGCAGGTATCGATCCGCATTGAGGCGGCAGCGGTGAGAAGGGTGCCCAGCGCAATGTAGGCCTGCTGATGCGCCCAGGCCTGTTTTTCCGCCTGGGATTTGGCCGCAAGAGCCTGTTTCATGTGCTCAACATAGCCCGAGATGTCGTCGGCAGGCACGCCCCGGGTTTTCACAAACTGGGTGACATACCGGTCCACTGTGTGATCGCCAATATCCGTCTGAGCCGCAAAAACAATCAGATGCGAGCAGTCCAACACCTTCTGCTGGCCGAAAGAATAGGCCAGCAGGTCCCGCCGAACCGCTTTGCTCTCAACAACAAGGATTTTGTAGGGCTGCAGTCCATACGAAGAGGCGCTCTTGCGAGCCGCATCAACCAGTGTTTCCACGGTGTAGCTGTTCAGCTTTTCAGGCGAAAATTCACGGACGGCGTAACGCCAGTCCAGGGCTTCATGTATGTTCATAACGCTTTCTCCAGGAAAATCAGTCCAAGACCGGTGGTTATCGAGCCGAGGTATAAGGTATTGCGATGGGCCGTAACGGGGCCGCGTCGCCGCCGCGAATCTTCAGGGGTGTTCCAATGAAGGCAAACTCGTAGACCTTGTCTCGTGCCAGCTGTTCAAGGTTGACCAATTCCATAATCGTGACGCCCTGCTGGGCCAGCAAATAGGTGTGCACAGGCACATAGTTTTCACTGTCTTCTGAAGGGAAAGCTTCAAAGCTGAGATTGTCGGCGCCCAGCGACAATGCCTGTTTCTCGCCAGCCAAAAAGCGCGCTGCTTCCATGCCAAGCCCAGGGGCATTTGCCATAAATCGGCTTCCGTCACTGTAGTGGCGCATGCGACCGGTGCGAATAAGCACGACATCGCCTGGTGCAATGCTGGTCCCCTGGGCGGTCAACGTATGTTTAATGTCGTCTCGCGTGATTCGATAACCGGGAGCAAGTTCATCAAGCCCTTTTGCTGTCGGAATATCCAGAAGCACGCCTTTGGCGATGATCGGGGGCATTTTTTCAACGCCTGTCCGATTCCAGCCCCGATCCCCGAGATGCTCCTCGGCGGAAAAGTGATTCCAGACCTTGCCGTTCAGGCCGAAATGATTGAGTGCGTCAATATGGGTACCGGTATGCGCATACATCGAAAACGCGGATCCGGTGTAACTGACATGTGCGTTCATCTCGTCGCCTACCGACAAGGGGTCGTCGACCACAGTGCCTTTGGGGGTATGGGTCATCCACATCTGGAAATGTGGATCGCCTGCTGCCTGCCAACTGGGCATCCCGATGTAGTACTCGACACTCAGGTCATAGGTTTTCTCTGGATTCAGGTTCTCGAGCGCCGCTTTTCGCGATTCCGGGGTGATCATGTTCAGGCGGCCGATTTCATCTTCCGGCCCCCAGGGGCTCGAAGCCACATCAGCGCCCACCGCCATGGCGGGTGCCAGAATCGTGGCAAGCAAGGTGGAGCGGAAAAGTGCAGTGCGATGGTTCATAGAGTTGCCTCCTTCAGGTTGAAGTGGCAACTCTAGTGGGGCGGAAACACTCAAAAAACGGATGAAACAGAACTACATATTTTCCGAAAAGGAAACAATAAAGGAAGGAGAGCGGATTAGCCGCGAGATTGCCGCTATTCCCAGTAAGGCTTCTCTCCCAGATGCTGATCGAGGTGATCAAGCAGCAGGCGGACCTTCGTAGGTTGTTTACGACCGGGTGGAAACAGGGCAAATACGGTGTAGGGTTCGGGTGGAAACCCGGGCAACAGGGGAATGAGGGAGCCTGATTCAATATCTTCCTGGACGAGAAACCGGGGCACTAAACCAACGCCGGCTCCCCTCAAAAGACTCTGTCGGATTGCCAGGCTGCTGTCTGTTCGATAGTTGCCGCTGACCATCACTTCCCGATCACCGAGTTTCCAAACCCTCGGCCTGTCGTGGAGAGTAAACGTCAAACAATTATGCCTGGCCAGATCCGCAGGGGTATGAATCTCCGGGACACCCTTCAGATACTCCGGTGATGCACAAACAATGTTCCTGGACTTTCTGAGTGGTCTGGCAAAAAGGCTTGAATCGGCCAGGGAGCTGCGAACCCGGATGGCGATATCGACGCCCTGCTCCACCAGATCGACCATCCGATCACTGAGCTGCAGATCGATATCGATCTCGGGAAAGCGGTTCAGAAAACTGTCGATAGCCTCTGTGATGTGAGTCAGCCCGAAGGACATGGGCACATTCAGCCTTATTGTCCCCCTTGGCTCCGCCTGAAACCCTCTTGCCTCCAGTTCTGCGTCTTCAAGCTCGTCCAGCAGGGCCTGGGTCCGCTTGAGGAAGGCGAACCCGGCATCGGTCAGATTCATCCGGCGAGTGGTTCGGTTGATCAGCTTCGTATCGAGGTCTCGCTCCAGAAAAGCAATGTGTTTGCTGACCGTCGCCGCGGTGATCTCCAGGTCGTCCGCTGCCCGGGTAAAACTGCCCAGCTCTGCAACGCGTCTGAAGATGCTCATCGCTACCAGCTTGTCGGTGGCCACTGAATACTCCCGATTATTTCTGATTTGGAAGGAGTATTGTTCGAATGCGCCCGGTTATCAACTGAATCAATTCCGGCAAACTGGTTCCTGGTGATATCCCCTCACAACCCGGAGCACTTGGTGATGATAGCCTCTGCGCAGCGTGCGCTTTTCCCACCCCAGGCCGCAGTTTGGACCCTCCTGCTGGCCAATGGATTCCTGATCGCCTTGATGCTGGCGCTGGCAAAAGCAGCAACATCCCAGGGTATGCCGGCCGTCACTTATGCCTTCTGGCAAACGCTTATTGCAGGAGCCGTTCTGCTGTTGTGCTCCCAGAAACGCCGCTCTCTGCTGGAACGTCGCCTGAGCCGCTATTTTCTTATCAGCGGTTTGACCGGTATCGCGGTCCCGAATGTCATCGGGTTTTATCTGGTGACAAAACTGGGGGCAGGATTCACGGGCATCATGTATGCCCTGCCACCAATATTTACGTTTCTGATCGCCACTGGCATGGGGCTCGAAAAACGCAGCTGGATCAAACTGGCAGGGCTATCGATTGCGGTCATTGCCTGCACCTGGATCGTGCTGCAACGCCATTCCGAGATCAGCAGCCCTAACCTACTGTGGTTTGCCATGGGCCTGATCATCCCGGCCATGCTGTCTATCGGTAACGTCTACCGTTCAGTGGCATGGCCTGATGCAGTAAAGCCCATGATCCTCGCATCAGGCACGCTACTGGCATCCGCTTTAACGCTTGGCCTGTTCGCAGGCCTGACCGGGACGCCCATTTTTCCGGAAAGCACAGGTTTCTATCTCCTCGGTATTGTCGTTCTGCAAGGCCTCCTGACCGCGCTGACCTACCTCTGCGCCTTTGAACTCCAGCGGCGCTCCAACCCGGTTTTCTATAGCCAGCTTGGCGCAGTAGCTGCTGTGTTTGGCTTGCTGATTGGCGTTGTCTGGTTCAGGGAAGACTACTCGGTAAGCATCTGGCTGGGAGCATTCATGGTTATTCTTGGGCTCAGGATCAGCAACAGGACAACAGCTCAAACCGCGACGACCTGAATCCATCAACCAGATTTATAACCAACCCACAAACAAATTCATTTGCCTCATCCGGGCACCGTTCCTAGGATGGTGACTTCTGTCGCCCAAAATAAGAATCACACCCCGGGGAACCAGGCATCATGACTTTCCGCTCCGTACTGATAGCCAATCGCGGTGAAATCGCGATCCGCCTTGCCAGAGCCTGCAGCGAACTTGGTATACGGGCAGTAACCGTGTTCTCTGAAGACGATGCCACGAGTCTGCATACCCGTATGGCCGATGAGGCAGTAGCTTTAACGGGCCGTGGCGTGAAGGCCTACCTTGATGGGACGCAACTGGTAGATCTGGCAACGGCCCATGGCTGCGATGCGGTCCATCCGGGCTACGGATTTCTGGCGGAAAACGCCGATTTTGCCCGCCAATGCGAACAGGCCGGATTGGTCTTTATTGGCCCGTCGCCAGACGTATTGGAGGAGTTTGGCGACAAATCTGCTGCCCGAACTCTGGCGGAGCGCTGCGACGTTCCTCTGATCAAGGGAATCAACAAGCCGGTGAGCCTGAGTGAAGCCCGAGCTTTCCTGAATGAGCATGGAGCTCTTATGCTCAAGGCGATTGCCGGTGGCGGCGGCCGGGGCATGCGGGCGGTTCACACCGAAGCGGAGCTTGAGCAGGCTTTCCAGCGCTGCCAGTCCGAGGCTCAGTCAGCCTTCGGCAGTGGATCGCTCTACATTGAGCAGCTGATTGGTCGGGCGAGACACATTGAAATCCAGATAGTAGGCGACGGCACCGGAGCCGTCAGCCACCTCTGGGAGCGCGACTGCAGCCTGCAGCGGCGTAACCAGAAGCTGATCGAGATTGCGCCGAGTCCTTCACTGGACGCCTCGATCCGGGATGCCATGATCGACTGCGCCCTCAGGCTCGCCAGTTCCATTAACTACCGTGGCCTTGGAACTTTTGAGTTTCTGGTGGACCAGGACCAGCCGGGCCGTTTCTATTTCATGGAGGCCAACCCCCGTATTCAGGTTGAGCACACGATCACCGAAGAGATCACCGGTGTTGATCTGGTGCAAACCCAGCTGAAGCTACTTGCGGGCCACAGCCTCGCTGATCTGGCACTGGAATCTGCACCACCAGCGCGAGGATTCGCGATTCAGGCAAGGATCAACAGCGAGACGCTTCACGCTGATGGTCATGCCACCGCGGCTACCGGCACACTCAGCACCTACGAGCCACCCTCGGGCCCCGGTTTACGAGTCGATGGCTACGGTTACGCCGGCTACAGCATCAGCCCTTCGTTTGACTCCCTGCTCGCCAAGCTGGTTGCCCACGGTAGCGATTATCCATCAACACTCCGACGGCTGTATCGGGCCCTTTGCGAGTTCCGCCTCAACGGTGTAAGCAGCAATATTGGCCTGCTCCAGAATCTGATCCGCCACCCAAGCGTTGAATCCTGGGCTGTTACCACACGCTTTGTCGAAGACCACCTGGAATTCCTGATCCCTGAAGAGACCAGTACGGCCCATCCTAATCTGCACTTTGGCAATACATTGGCGGCAGAGGCCGCCGAGAGCCCGAAAGCCAAACCCGCGCCGGCAGGCACGATCGGCATTGAAGCCCCCAGTTCCGGCACGGTTGTCAGTATTGATGTCGTACCGGGAGATGCAGTTGCCGTGGGCGACCCCATCGCGGTGCTCGAAGCGATGAAAATGGAATTCGTGGTCAAGGCAACGCAATCCGGAATCGTCCACACAGTTGCTGCAGAACCAGGCGCAACGGTGAGCGAGGGGCAAGCGCTGGCGTATCTGGAACCGGCCGAAGTGGACGCCAGTGGCATTCAGAGCGAAGAGGCGGTTGATCTGCAGTATGTCCGTGCCGATCTGGCGGAAGTGCTGGAACGTCATGACCTTCTGACGAATGAACGCCGCCCGGCGGCAGTCGCAAAGCGACGTAAGAAGGCCCAGCGAACCGCCCGTGAAAACGTTGAAGACCTGCTCGATCCGGACAGCTTCAACGAATACGGGGCACTGGCACTGGCGGCACAACGGCGCCAACGTTCGGTAGACAAGCTGGTTGAAATGAGCCCGGCGGATGGCCTGATTACGGCCATCGGTAGCGTGAACGCCCGGGACTTTGGAGCGGAAGCGGCACGCTGCGCAACCATGGCCTACGATTACACCGTGTTTGCCGGCACCCAGGGCCTGGCCAACCACCGCAAGGCAGACCGAATACTGGCTCTGGCGGAGCAATGGCGAATTCCGCTGGTTCTCTTTGCGGAAGGCGGTGGTGGACGACCATCCGACACCGACACCAATGGCGTGTCCTTTCTGGACTGTCATACCTTCGTCAGCATGGCTCGTCTCTCCGGGCGGGTGCCCACGCTCGGCATTGTCTCCGGCCGATGCTACGCGGGCAATGCGGCTCTGTTGGGCTGCTGCGACACCATCATCGCCACCAAAGATGCCAACCTGGGCATGGCAGGGCCCGCGATGATTGAGGGCGGCGGCCTTGGGCGATTCAGCCCGGAAGAAGTCGGGCCAGTTTCGGTTATGGGCCCCAACGGGGTGATTGATATCCTGGTTGAGAACGAAGCAGAAGCCGTGCGCGTGGCGAAGCAATACCTGTCTTACTTCCAGGGCCCTTTAGAGGACTGGCAGTGCGAGGATCAACGCCACCTGCGCCACCTGATCCCGGAAAACCGCATGCGGGTCTATGATATCCGCCAGGTCATCGAAACCTTCGCCGATCAGGACAGTTTTCTGGAACTCCGCCAGCAATTTTCGCCCGGGCTGATCACTGCACTGGTGCGCATTGAGGGCCGTCCAATGGGCCTGATCGCCAATAACCCCGCCTACCTGGGTGGGGCGGTGGATGCCAACGCGGGGGACAAGGCGGCCCGCTTCATGCAACTGTGCAACGCCCACAACCTGCCGATCCTGTCACTGTGCGACACACCGGGCTTCATGGTGGGGCCTGACGCCGAAAAGCAGGCCACCATTCGCCACGTTTCACGAATGTTTGTCGCTGCAGCCAATCTTACTGTGCCTTTCTTCACCGTGATTCTGCGCAAGGCTTACGGTCTCGGCGCCCAGGCCATGGCGGCGGGCAGCATGCTCACGCCTTTCTTTACCGCAGCCTGGCCGAGCGGTGAGTTCGGGCCCATGGGCTGGGAAGGTGCCGTGCGTCTGGGCTTTGCCAAAGAGCTGGCCGCCCAGCCTGACGAGGAATCACGAAAGACCATGTTCGATGCCTTTGTGGCCAAAGCGTATGAGCAGGGCAAGGCGCTCAACGTGGCCAGCTACCTGGAGATTGATGCGGTCATCGACCCTCAGGAAACGCGGGCCTGGCTGGTCAGGGGGCTTAATTCCACGTCCGCCGGAGACCCTGGCGGACGTGGAAATGGGCGGTTTGTGGACACGTGGTAAACGTCAATCTCAACAGCTTGTGACCTTGGTAACCTTGACGCGAAACTCGCGTGCTGCACAGGGCAAGGTCTCGGGCACTTCCTCTGTGTCACCGTAGCAACCGTTCACATTGTTCAACATCGTGTCCATAACACCACGATGCTGAACACTTGCGGAGCCCGGGCAATAGACTTCGAAATAGACATCAAGGCATCCCACCTCTTCCGGCTTGATGCTTGGGACAGTTCCGAAAACGTGCTTTGAGGGACCCGGACAAGATCGGCCATAGAGTTTTATACCCTGCTGCATTGTTGCCAGATAAGCCGCCCGACGAGCCTCGCGCTCTGCCTTTTCACGCTCTCGCGCACGCTGGCGCTCCAGTATTTCCTGCTGACGTGCCAGTCTCCGAGCCTCCTCAGCCTGACGGCGTTCTTCTGCTCTTTGGCGGGCTTCTTCCTCAGCCTGTCGGCGTGCCTCAAGCCGTCGCCGCTCCTCTTCCGCACGCTGTCGCCTTTCGATCAGCTCAGCTTCCATACGTTCTGCCTCGGCAAGCTGTTGAGAGCGTCTACGCTCCATCTCCCGTCGCTGTTGCTCCTGCTGACGTTTGATGGCCTCCTCACGGCGCCTTTGCTCTTCATACATACGCTGTTGCATCTCAAGCTGCTGCCGCTGCTGAGCCAACTGACTTTCAGTGAACTGTTTGAACTGCTGAACGGTCTGATTGAGCATTAGCATCGTGTTGTTGGAGCTGGAACTGGAAGGCTGATCATAAGAGGGCTCACGGCAGTACCTCGGATTCTGGTAACCGTCGACGCAATCTTCGTATTCTTCCCGAATCGGGCAATTCGCACTGCATTCCTGTATCCGGCGCTCCATCGCCAGGCGCTTTTTCTCTTCCTCGGCAATTCTGTACATTTCCTGTCGATAGTCCCGGGCTTCTGCCAGACGTTTCCGGGACGGTTCATCGAAAACCAGTCTCTCCGCCTCTTTGAGCTGCCGATCCGCGCAGGGAAAATCCCCTGTGTCCACACATTCATAGGCCTTGTCGACGGCGGCGCTGAAGTCCTGACGATCCAGCTGGTCCAGTTGCTCAAGCATTTCAAGCTGTTTCAACATCTCTTCCATGTTGTCACCGCCGGGTTTTGGCTGATTGGCTGCGACTGTCTGGACAACAACAGCCAAAACAAGTGCAAACAGAAAAGGGGACTGGCGAACGGTCTTCATTACAGCGTCCTCAGGTAAGCAAGGTTTTCGTGGGTCTGTTCGATTTCAAGACTGAAATTTCTCAACGCCCGGACACTCCCGTGCCCCTCGGGCAGCCAGTCGCTTACCAGCCGTTTGGCAATGACCAGAGATCCAGGCTGATCGCAGTCTGTCCCAACCGATGGAAACAGCTGCATGAATTCCGGGCCCGGTATCCCCTTCGACACCGGCAAACGCCCCTGAAGCTTCCGAACCGGTTGCAGGACACAATGTTCAAGCCACCGCCCATGGGTATTGTGTTCCATTTCATTCAATCCGTTCTGAAGCAAAGCCATAACTTCCGGATCGCTCAAAAGGCTCATCAGGGATTGAAGGCGGGCCTGTTCAAGGCTTATCAAGGTTCTTTCCTCCAGCAGCAAATGAGCTTCCCTGACATGCTGATCATGGGAGTAGAGTTCCAACAGCAAATCGGATTTCAGCGTTTTCAGCAGGCGCATCTTCGCCGGGGTGCGAAGATATTCATCAAGTGATGATGGCGTATTCCAACCAGCAGTGCCGCTCACCAGTTCGAACGCCCGTTCGTAATAGGGACGGGTGCTGGGGAAGTAATATCCCTCCCGTTCGGCGTTTTTCAGAGACTCAAGAACACTGTCATCTGCGAGTTTGCTGCGCCTGAGCGCTTTGAAAAAAGAGTCCGGGCGTAGATGCCCCGTTTCCAGATTACCGGCTACGGTGGGTTCATCTGACGCCTGTTCCACGAGGGCTGCCAGAGTATCTTGCAGGAGGGTGGCACAATTATTCGTGAAAAAGCGGTAGTTGCCCCTGAAGCTCCAGTGAATCTCCGACAACTCTCGCACCACTTGTTCCGTCTCTTCGGGGCGTAATTTCAGGGGAATTGAGAACAGGTTTCTGTCCGCAAGTAAGGTATTGGTTCGGTAAGCTTCCATAAAGGAAAAGCCGGTCAGATGGGCGTCGTATCCACCGAACGCTCCTTTGATCAGGCTCATTTCAAGTTCATTTATGCGGGCAACGTAGCCAAGGACCACATGATCGAAAATGTTTTCGTTGCACTCGGCATCACTCGATGACCTTGAGGGGCAGACGATGAGTCGAATAGAAAGATGGCCGAATTGGGAGGCAACCGACTCGCCTGGTGAGGCAAACATTATGTGTATGCTGCGGACAAGATCCGGCGCTACGGAGAACTGATACCCGCCTTTTTCACGATCCAGCAGATAAAAAGGGACGGTTGGAGGGCACTCTCTATAGTCCAGGGACTCACCCAGCCTTTGTGAGAAATAGTAGGCATAGGCCGGGTGCCGACATTTATAGGACGTATCGGAGCGGTACTTCGTTAGTTCAATCAGGAAGTCTGCATCACTGCCCTGCTCTCCTGTCACCAGCCTGCTCAGATCCGAAAATCGGTCATCGGGTTCTATCAATTCTGCACGAGAGCCATCCAACTCAAGCGTGCTTAAGCTGGAGCAGCCTCCCAACGCCAAAAGCACCAGGCCAGAAAGAAGCAGGCGGAATTTCACGGCGAAGAAGCTTCAGAGTTTGTCCGCGGCCCTCGCGACCAGAGAGTCAGGGTTCGCCCAACGGGCCGCAGCCGTTTGGCGACGCAATGTTTCCAGCCTGCTGTCCTTAATCTGTTGGTCAGTGGTCGTTACCGGTGTCGAAAGCAGTTCAGCTGTGAACGTCGGTGCTACAATCCATGGCGCCGAAATAATTTGGGAAGAGCCCGGGTCATCACCATAGATCCCGAGAAGCGCGGACTCGGACATCGCAAAATATTCCATTTTGCTGGCCTCGAGATCATCGATCTTTTTCTGACGCTCCGCCTTCGCTTCCCATTCGGAAGCTGTCTGCGCGTTGGCGGGCACACCATCCCCTGAACGATACCTCTGTGCCATGCGCTCCATTGCGGCGGCATTTCCAGCCCGAGCACTCGCCAGTTCTTTCTCCAGTTGCTCCTGTGCGGCCTTTTCAGCGGCAATCCGGGCCTGTTCCCGACGTCGCTGTTCTGCCTTTTCTGCGGCCATTCTCGCCTCTTCCTTGCGCAGGGCTTCCTGCTTCTGCCCATAAGCTGTCAGGGTTTTATCCGGCAGGGAAACACGAACCCGCTCAGGCACTCCGGCACGAAGCTCAATTCTTTTGACGAATACCTGTTCAAATTCCCGACCGACCGGACGAACCACTCGCAGCTCATGGGCGCCCGCGGTTGTCAGAATCGGGAGTTTTGCATAATCCTCGCATTCGAATTGATAGGCACCGTCGAGGTAGACGGCCGCACCGTTTGTATCTTCCTCGCAATCAATGCGAACAAGGGAGTTAGATGCGAGTACAGCCGAAGAGAAGGCGAATAGCAGGAAACCCAACAACAACTTCATTTTTTTTACCTTTGCGACATCAGGACCTGATTACATATCAGTAATGTGATCATGGATTGGCCAATTGATCAATATCAAGTTGGCTCAGAACTGGCTCCGGCCCCTCAACAGAACCTGAAAATCATCAATACTGTCGTCGCCATCCAGGGGGAAGGCAAAGTCCAGGTGCAGCATTCGTTGCACCTCAATCCTGCTTGAAGCCAGCCTCATGCCGAAGCCAACATCCTTCAGCACGCCTTCGTCCGGTCCACTGTTCCGGTCGTCGGTAAACCAGGCACGGCCTACGTCGGTGAATAGCACACCGCCCACACGGAACAGTTTGAACGGATGCCAGTCCGGGAAATAACGCCGCTCCAGGGTCCATAACACACGACGATTACCCTGCTGGTATTCACTGGGATAGCCGCGCAAACCGTTCTCACCGCCAATCAGCAGTTGCTGATCGGCGGTGAGATTATGCGCTGCCGTGAAAGCCAGGTTGGTGTACCAGCTGTTCCAGCGCTCCGAGCCGCCATGAAAATACTGAACGCTCACTGTCCCCAGCAGGTTTTCCACCCGATCTTCATCGAGCCGGTACGTGCCGCTCTGGCTGAGGGAATAGCTGGCGTAGTTGGTCTCCGAAGCGTGCAGCACATCCTGGAAATCCATGTTCAGCACCACGCGGTCCTCGGTGGCACCCAACCCACTGCCGGAGTAGCCCAGCTCGGTTCGCCATACGAAACCGTCCCGCACATCCTCCACCCGTTGAAGTCGCGTGAGGTTGGTCATCTCCCGGAAGCGGTTCTGGCGGTAATCAAAGCCAACCCAGGGGTAACTCAGGGTCCGGTCGTCCGGGAGGATGTCGAGATCGGGTTCGTTGGGCAAACGGTCGAACATGAGTGCATCGTAGCGGTATCCGGCGAGCAACCTCAGTTGCCGGCTGTCTCTCTCAGCCAGGCGCCAGCCTCCATCGATACTGAAGAACTCCTGGCTGCGCCGATAATCGGCAATGGCCTCCGCTCCAACGTAGCGGGATTCCTCCCGTACGTCATCGATGCCGCTCAGGCCAAACCGCCAGTCAGTGGTCTCGCTGAAGAAAGGCCTCTCGAGGTAGGCGCCGCGGCCGCGGCCATCGCTTCTCTCATCAAACGAGAACCCCGCTTGCCAATGCGAACCCAAGACGTTCGGGTCATCAAAATACAGACTGGTTTCGGTGCGGTCCGGGTCCTTGGCATAGCCGATGCCGAGGCTCTTGCCTGACCCGGCAAAGTTGGGATCAGACAACCCGAAGTTGGTGGTGTTTTCACCGCCGGATCGCGATACCCCCACGCTCGGAAACAGTGTCCAGGTATCCCTGGTGAGCACGCTCACCTCAACCTCATCGCCACAAACCCGGGTTACGCCTACCCAGGCAGCCGTCAAATACTCACGCTGGCGCAGCACCCGCTCGGATTCGGAAATAGGCTCGGGCTCGTAGACATCCCCTTCTTCAAACACCAACTGGGCACGCAAGGCGGACTCCCAGGTAGGCGTGTTGAGCGCGTTCAGGGTTCGATAGAGCGCGTTGTCCTGCTCAGGGTCGGTGGTATCAAAGATCGGGCGGCGAAGAATACGGATGCTGCCAATACGTGCGTCCTCGGGAATCTCCAGGTCATTCTGGCGCGCAAGCTGGTCCCTCGGTTGGTCCAGATCAATGGCTTCGGGTTGAATCCTGCTGGCAATGCAATCGTCACGGCTCGATTCGGCAGCAGCGCAGGATCCGGCGAAAACCAATCCCGAGACAACAAGCATTTTCCTGAACACCATACTGACCTCTACAGCCGCATAGACAATAATTTAGCCCAGCGTTACTGCACTGTCAGCGGTCGGGCGGTCGCCATATAGGAACATCCTCCTGTTTTGGTTCTTCCCAGTCCCGATGCATGGCGCTGCTTAGCGCTTCTTCCAGCTTCATGAAGAGTTCACCATAACGGGGACTGAACCGGATACCTTCCTCAATTTCTTTCCAGGCGTCGAACAGCTCATCCTCATGGGCTTTCTCGTTGTCCAGGAAAGCCCAGGTCATCTGGCGGGCACGCATCGGGTGTACACCCATGGCGGTCAGAGCATGGCCGCCGAGCTCAAGCGCCGAATGATAGGTTTCACTCACCACATCATCGGCACCCGCTTCCCTCAATCGGTATCCGTGGCCTCGGTCGAAGGCGCGTGCCAGCACCCAGACACCAGGGAAAAACTGCTTCACGTGTTCGACCATCTGTACCGAACGGTCACGGTCGTCAATGGCCACGACGAGCAGGCGGGCCTGCTCAATGCCTGCGGTCTCCAGCAAATCCGGCCGACTCGCATCCCCGAAGAAACTCTTGATATTGATCTGCCGGAGGTTCTCGATCTGCTCGATCTCATGGTCCAGCGCCACGATGGGAACCTTATTGGCCCGTAACAACCGACAGACAATCTGCCCGAAACGACCCACACCGGCGACAATAACCGGCGCCTGCTCGTCGATGGCATCCGCCTCCCGGTCATCGTTCTGTGAACGCCGATAACGGGGCAGCACAATCCGGTCGTACACAATAAACAGCAACGGCGTCAGGAACATGGATAGCGCCACCACCAAGGACAGAATCTGGGAGGTGTCCACAGGAATAACGTTGTTCTGAACGCTGTAGGTCAAAAGGACAAAGCCAAATTCACCAGCCTGGGCCAGTGAAAGCGTGAACAACCAGCCATTACTCCCATGCACCTTGAACAACAATGCCAGGCCGAGCAGAATCGCGGCCTTGACTGCAATCACGGCGAACGCAAGGGAGACCACCGTGCCCCATTGCTCGGACAACACGTCGAAATTGATCCCTGCGCCGACGGTGATGAAGAACAGGCCAAGCAGCAGTCCCTTGAACGGTTCGATGTTCGCTTCCAGCTCATGCCGGAACTCACTGTTGGCCAACACCACGCCGGCCAGAAAGGCCCCTAGTGCCGGGGACAGGTTCACCAGACTCATCAGAGCCGCAATCCCGATGACCAGCATCAACGCCGTGGCCGTGAATACTTCGCGCAGGCCTGACTGCACCACATAGCGAAACAAGGGGCGGCTCAGATAGTGACCACCCACAACCACCGCAGCAATAGCCGCCACCACAACCAGCCCGTGGGCCCAGCCGGGAAGGCTGTCCACAAGATTCAGGTTGCCACCGTGGCCATCGGAGGTGCTCGCCGCGTCCATTAGCTCCGGTAGAGCCAGCAAGGGAATCAGGGCAAGCATGGGAATGACCGCGATATCCTGAAACAACAGAACCGAGAAAGCACTGCGACCACCTTCGGTTTTGACCAACCCCTTTTCGTTGAGGGTCTGCAGGACAATCGCCGTGGAAGACAAGGCAAAGATAAGACCGACCGCAAGCGCCGTCTGCCACTGCAGCCCGAGCCAGACAGCCACAGCCATACCGGCTGCCGCCGTCAGCACGACCTGGAGTCCACCCAGGCCAACCAGACGGACCCGCATGGCCCACAACGCCTTGGGATCAAGCTCCATCCCAACCAGGAAGAGCATCATCACTACGCCAAATTCAGCAAAATGCTGGATGGTGTTAGCTTCCTGCCCGACCAGCCCTGTGACCGGGCCGATCACCACGCCCGCCACCAGGTAACCAAGCACAGACCCCAAGCCAAAACGTTTTGCCAGGGGCACGGCGATCACTGCTGCCACCAGGTAGATAAAAGCCTGGACGAAATAAACTGTCATCAATGATTTCCTTGATTCAAAGTCGGGCGGCTAGAGGATATGCAAAATAGCATTCTCGGCAGGTCCGTTTAGCGTAGACCGAGGAATGCTTCTTTGACATGCGAGGCAAGCGCATCGTTGAGAGGATTTGAACCCCGACGCACCAGCGCCAGCTGATAGAACCCGATTTCCGGCAGGGTATCACCGGCTACCTCTTTCAGAGGCGGACGGATCAGGCTTTGCGGAAACGGAGCCACAGCCAGATCTGCCAGCATAGCGGCCTCCTGGCCGGAACAATGCTCACAGGTGTAAGCAATCCTGTAAGGTATACCCGCTTTGTCCAGTGCCCGTAGGGTCATACGCCGCCAGGCACAGCCTTCATGGGCCATCGCAATCGGCAGCGGCGAACGCTGATAGGCTGACGAACCTTCCCGCCCTGCCCAGACCAGAGGTTCCTCGTGGACCACCTCACCGCGGGGAATACGACCCTCATCGGCCACGGTCACCAGAGTCATATCCAGTTCACCGGCATCCAGACGAGCCAGGTTCTGTTTGCTGGAGCCGACCACGACATCCACAAGCACTGCCGGATAGGATCTGGCAAATTCTGCAAGGACTTCCGGCAGAATCCGGGTACCGACATCGTCGGAAGTGCCAATACCTACTTTCCCCTCAAGGGTCGGCGAAATAAAGTGTTGCACGGCCTCTTCGTTCAGCCGTAATAACCGGCGCCCGTAGTCGAGGAGAATCTCACCCTCTGCGGTCAGAGTGACTCGCCTGGGCTCGCGGATAAACAGTGTTTTCCCCAGGTTCTGTTCAAGTTGCTTGATCTGCATGCTGAGGGCCGAGGGTGTTCGGTGAACGGCTTTGGCGGCACTGGTGAACGTACCGTGCTCAGCAATGGCAACAAAACTCCTGAGAACATCGTTATCAAGCAAAGGCATATTCATGGGAGGACCTTACGAGTCGGTTTCTGGCCAGCAACTGCCTTAAGCATAGCTGAACGAGATCTTAAATTCTTTTCGTTTGATTGAAGGCAGAGAGAGTACCAAAATACGCTCTGTAGGCACCCGTAAGCGAGTTACACGACGTCTCCAAACGAGCTGCTGCAAGCCATTCACCAACGGTCGGGGCCGTAAACATGTTGAAGAGCACAGAGCATCACGCAACCACCGCAATGCAGCCGATTACCTCCTGGTTTGAGGGATATTCCAGACGCCAGCAATTCCGCCGTATGGCTGAATCATTGCTGAAAGAGAAAGACGACACGCTTTCAGATCTCGGCTACGATCGCCATGATCTGGAAGGCGCCCTGCACCTTCCGATCCGGAACGACGCGATGCAATACATCGAGGCACGTCGCTCCAAACGCGCCATGGAAGCTCGGAGGACAAAAAGTCCTCGATTGGCCGGCTAACGGCCGGCCAATTCTGAGAACCGTACCAGCTTATAATCACCTGTCAGCACATCGGCCAGATGGCGGATGTGCTCAGGCGTAATCTCACAGCAGCCACCGACAACACTCGCACCATCGTCCAACCACTGTTTCACCTGGAGAGCATACACCCCCGGGGAAACGTCCGGCCTGGCTTCCAGTTCATCCACCAGAGCCCCACCGGCCATAGGCTCAACGGTTTTAAACGCGTTCGCGTAACCGCCCGTACAGGGAAACAATCCGGCCAGCTCAGGCATTGCCTTAGAAATCACTTCCGGATCGCAGCAATTGAGCATGACGGCCGTTGGCCCGAATGGCTTCACCGCTTCGACTGCCTGGGCAAGCGTTTCCCCCGACCGGAGCTTGCCATCCGTTTCCAGCCTGAACGCCACCCCAAAGGGCTTGCCTGATTCATCGGCGGCGGCACAGGCGGCTTTCGCCTCCAGGGAGTTCGTCATGGTTTCGATGAGGAAGACATCTGCCCTTCTCTGCAGTTTAACGAGGATATCGAACTCCGACTTCAAATCCTCGAAAGTCCGGGCAGGTTGGCTCCGGTAGCTACCAACCAGGGGTGGAAGGCAACCGGCGATATCAACGTCTGCGCCCGTTAGCTCGATGGCGCGCTCCAATACCTCAAACGCCCGTTGATGGATTGCACCAAGCTCGTCACCAAGGCCTTCTCTGGCCAGTCGTGTGGGCGTTGCGGCATAGGTGTTCAGTGTCAGGGTACGGGCGCCGGCCCTGATAAAGTCAGCATGGACATCGGTAACAACGTCCGGCTGCTCCCGCATTACCGCCACTGACCAGAGCAGTGACGTAACATTCATGGCCCTGCGGTAGATTTCCTGGCCCAGGCCGCCATCGAGGAGTGCAACAGATTTCATAAAGTACTCATCAGGGTGTAACGATATTGAACCGGCCCTGAGGCTTGTCCAGCATGCTGAAGAAGCCTATCAGGTCGAGCCTGCTTCCCTCAAAGCTGATCTCGTCACTGAACAGAAGTTCCTTCAGCCCTGCCCGTCCAATCAACAGGTCTACAAACAGAGGCCGCGTCAGACGCAATGTGGCATCAGCGGGAGTGCCCTCACTGACCAGACGGTTGTGAAGCACTGAATGTTTCAGAGTCAGCAAATAACTTTCCTGCAGATCGGTGAATACAATCTTGATGGTAGTGTTCTCGCCCTCTGCGTCTTCGGCCTTCAACCGCACCGCCATGCTGTCGAAGAACAGCGATATTGGCGTGTTCAATAGCACCTCTCTCATCATCGCCGGTTTGATGCCCTCTTCCGGCGAGCCGTGACGCAGCTCATAGGCCCCCGTCAGATAGAAGTCCCGCCAGGGGGCAGATTCCGCCTGATAACCGAGCTGATCATAGACTCTGGCCAATAGTTGTTTGGCGTCGTCGTTATCCGGCTCGGCGAAGACGACATGATTGAGCAATTCCGCCAGCCAACGGTAGGTATCACGCCCCTTGGCAGCTCCCATGTCCGATGCCGCCTCGAAATCCTCAAGAGCTTTTTCCAACACTTTGTCCGCACCGCCCATCATCGCCACATAACGTCTGGCAGATTCGCTTTCGGGCAATGGATCAAGCTGAGCCGGATTCCCGGCAAACCAGCCCAGGTAATGCTGATACACCGCTTTGGCATTATGCGACAAGGTGCCGTAGTAGCCCTGGTTGTGAAACGCCTGGTTCAGTTCTGGCGGCAGCGACAACTGGTCGGCGATCTCACTGGGCGTGGCGCCCCGGTTCATCAAACGCACTGTCTGATCGTGGATGAACTTGTAGGTATCCCGCTGCACCGCCAGGAAGTCCTGGATGTTCTCCTGCCCCCACAACGGCCAGTGGTGACTACCGAAATAGATATCGACGTCGGCAAACAGGGTCTTTGCCTCGTCAATGAAGCTGCTCCAGAGCTGGGCATCACGAACCTTCGCGCCCCGCAAGGTATAGATGTTGTGCATATTACGGCTGACCAGCTCGGCACCACAAAAGGCCTTCTGCTCGGGAAGATAGAAGGTGAACTCTGCCGGCGCCTCAGAGCCAGAGACGATCTGGAAAACCATTGGCACACCGTCCACCGTCAGCTCAGTGCCTGTCTCGCTGATCAGATCCGTCGCCGGCGCAAAACCAAAGGTGCCGAACCCGGGCCCTTTACCCAGGCCAGTGCCAACATGGCCGCGTTCATCCCGCTCCAGGCGTTTGCCATACATAAACATCGCCCGGCGCGTCATCGCGGGGCCGGCGATGATGTTCTCACTGGTTGCTTCTTCCTCGAATCCGGCTGGCGCGATAATGCGCAGATTGGCTTTTTCTTCATCCGAAAGGTGCTGAAGAATGCCTTGCACGCCACCAAAGTGATCAATGTGGCTGTGAGTATAGAGAATCGCGCGCACCGGCTTTTCGCCGAGGTGTTCCCTGGCAAACAGGAAGGCTTTGCTGGCAGTCTCCCGGGCGGTCAAAGGATCCACCAGAATCCAGCCGGTATCGCTCTCGATAATCGACATGTTCGCCAGATCGTAACCCCGGATCTGGTAAAGCCCGTCGGTAACCTGGAACAAACCATGAATGTTATTGAGGGCAGCCTGACGCCAAAGGCTTGGATTGACCGAAGCCGGAGCGTTTTCTCCGTTCTCATCGATAAAGTCGTAGGCCGGCATGTTCCAGACCTGGCCGCCGTCAAGATGATCAATGACCAGCTCCGGATCCTGGGCAATCAGTCCCCTTCGGGCGTTCTCGAAGTCGTCACGATTGTCGAAGGGCCGCTGGTCCAGCACCTGCCGATTTGCCTGGCCGGTACTGGCCGTTGGCCCAGTGTGTCCGGCACTGTTGGCTACCGATGAATCCGGACCGGAATCACACCCGGTCAGGGCCAGCGCAATACCTAACAGAGGAACAAGGAGAATCTTCACGGCTGAAGGCATGCGGGGAACCTATCGAGCTGTTGTTATTGGTTAACCCAAGTTTACTCCAGAGTCGGCCAGAGTCTGCGTAAGTCAGGCAAAATACTCCTGAATCCACTCGAACAGTTTGGTTGCTGACATATCGCCAAACGCCATCTGCTGGAAGTCGCTCCCCACTTCATCTTCGATGGTCACGAACTGGTACAGAAGAATGCCGGGCTGTTCATCGTGCAGTATCAGCGTAATTCTTCGGCGAGTGCGCAGACAGTCAATGGTCATCACATCCGCTGGTATACCTGCATCACGCATACCCCGGCGAACCTCCACTACCGGATTGATGTGCTGGTGGGTGGCCTGAATGCGGGCATGGGCATCGCTGGCAAGGTCGGACAGGGTTTTGAGGGGATCTTCAGACATTGGGGCCGATTCGCTCCGAGGGTTGTCATCTTTGCTCAGCCAGATTACCAGAGAATGAGCAATCCTTAAGCGAAATCTGCCTCTCTTATGAGTAGCCTGCGCCTGAATTGCTCAACGCTGAGGGTTAACCGATATGGTCAACATGCTGGCCGCTATTCCAGTCAGGGCACTATTCGCCCGACTATTTTCACTCGTTTTTTTCGTGCTTGCTTTCACTTTGGTCAGTGCCACTGTAATGGAGGTGATCAGCGCGCTTCAATCTGGCCAGCAGCTTATGCAGGCGCTGATCAAGGGCGTTAACGGCAGCATCATCGCTCTCGCTGTCTACGAGCTGGCAATGGTTATCCGATCCGAATACAGCGGGCGTTCAGAATCCCACGACGTCATAACCATGATGAGACGAACGCTGCCGCGTTTTATAGGCACGGTCTGCGTTGCCATGTCGCTTGAAGGCCTGATCATGATCATCAAATACAGCCAGTTGGAGCTGGCCGGCAATCTCTATTATCCCGTCGCCATCATCGTCAGCACCGCCCTGCTGCTGGCATCCTTGGGCTTATTTCTGAAGATGGCTCCCAAAGATCAGACAGACCCTTGAGTAATCCTGTCATCCAGGCTGAAGTCACTCATAGACATCATGCAAGGTCAGCATCTTGAAGTCCGGGACCACACCCAGTCCAGGGCGGTCGCTGAGTGTCATACGCCCTCCCGATACCTCCGGTGCGCCGGACGCAAGCTGAGTGGTGTTGTAGTTATGGAGATCGGTCGTATTAAGCAACGCCCTCGTCGGGGTACTTGCCGCCAGGTGCGCGTAGGCCGCCGTTGCAATACCACTGCCCCAGGCATCCTCAATTGTCATGGATATCCCCGAGTCCACACACACATCGCGGATAATGCGCGACGGTGTAAGCCCACCGAATTTGCTCACTTTCAACGCAATGGCGTCCATGGCGTCATCCCGCAGTGCACGCTGAAGATCGCCAAGGGAGTTCAGGCTTTCGTCCAGCTTGACCGGATGCCGCACCCGTCGCCTCACTGACAGGCATTCCTCGTACTGGCGGCAGGGCTGCTCCAGATAAAGGTCAATATCCTCAACCGCCCGGGAAAATCGCAACGCCTGATCCCGCCGCCACGCTGCATTAATGTCGCCAATCCAGAGCTCATCGGGTTGCTTGAGCTTACTCAGTATTCGAACCAGTTCAATATCTTCCTCAACGTCGTGCCCGAGCTTGATCTGGATATGGCGAAATCCCTCCTCGCGGTATTGCCGCAGCGACGCCTGCATCTCAGCCGGGTCGGCCAGGGGCACTATCCGGTGCAAAGGCATGGAGGGTGTCTGCAGGCCACCAAGCAGGGTATAAACCGGAAGGCCGGCCGCCTTGCCGAGAAGGTCCCAGCAGGCGATATCAATGGCCGCCTTGGCAACAGCCTGACCGGTAAGAGCCTGATTCATCCGTTCATGCAGGGACGAGATTTCTCGGGGATCCGCACCCATCACGGCGGGGGCCAGCAAGTCCAGGCAGGCAGGAATGCCTTCGGCAAACGCCGGCATATAGTTGGGGCCGCAAGGGCAAACCTCTCCGTAGCCTTCCAGCCCCGTGTCCGTTGTTAAAACCACCACGGTGCTGGTGAATACCTGATGGGAACGGCCGCCTGCAAAGGCATAGGCCTTGCCGGTGTACTTAAGGTCTGCGGTGTAGGCTGCAATACTGGCGATACGCATGATTGGCTCCGGGCTTCCACCCAATGATCGACGGTATATCCAATGGAAGTGTAGTCCCTGCCCCGTGTTTCGTTCAGGACAAGTGCCAATGAGTCACCCCCGCGCCGGGAGCGTTCCATGCCAAACCGGAAGAGCCATATCCTCAGGGTCATCATTCGGGCCACCGGTGCGGCTTTTGAAGGCCCCCTCTTCAATCGGTACCCGGAATAAGGCCGTTGCCTTTCGCTCCTTGTCATTCGGTACCCTGACCTGCTCCCACCGCCCGGGCTCTATCTGGTTAATGATGGCTCGGAACGCGGCATCAAAAGCGGCATGGTCAGTTACCGGAACCGCATGGCCATACAACACCAGTGACTCATAGTTGGCACTGTGGTTGAACGCCGATTTGGTCATCACCCATTCATTCGTCACGGCGAACGAAATGCAGAGCAATGCGCCCGACTCCAGACGTCGGGATAACCGTCCGCCATTCAGCGTATGCACGTATAGATCATCCCCAACTCGCCAGGCGGTGATCGGGATGATACGAGGCTCGCCATCTTCGACAAATCCCACATGAGCCGTTTTGAGCCGATCAATCAGCCTGTAAGCTGTTTCCCTGTCATAGCTTGCTCGCTTGACCGCCCTCTGCACCCTGCTGCGTGGGCAGGAAGTCAGAGGGGACGCCACGGTCCCGGCCACGTCACTCGTTGTCATCAAAAGCTCCTTTCCAGTCCTGTACTTCAAAAAATGTACTTCTATTGAAAGGCACTTCTGATACCATCGAAAGATCCAGATTATGACTTTTAATGGGACCAGTTGATGTGATCGACGATATCCGGCTAGACAGCACGGATCCGCTGCAACACCAGCTGTATCAACGATTGTCCGAACGGATACTCGATCAGCGCTACCCACCCGGGCGTCAGATGCCACCGAGCCGCCAGATGGCTCAGGACCTGGGCATAAGCCGCAACACGGTGAACGCTGTTTATGAACAGCTCAAAGCGGAGGGCTTTCTTCAAAGCCGTGCCGGCAAGGGTGTCTTTGTCCATGAAGACATCAAATCAGCCGTGAACCCCTCAGGGCCAGGCCTGAACAACCCCGTTGGCGATTCCATGAAACTGCCACCACTACCTGCACTTCCACGGGGAAAGTCGAAGCCTGTAGAAGACGCCAGTTTGCCATTTCAGCCGGGCTTGCCAGATCTGGATGCGTTTCCCATCCGAAGCTGGAACCGGATTCTGCACCACCAGGAAAGCCGGCGGACACTGCGAGGATATGACAGCATCCAGGGGTATCAGCCCCTGAGACGCGCCATCGCCACCTACCTGCGAACCTCCCGCGGTGTTCGCTGCGAAGAGCATCAAGTCATCATCACCAACGGCGCACAACAGGCCCTCTCGCTGCTTGCCGACGTTTTTCTGCAACGGGGCGACAGTGTCCTCTGCGAGAATCCCGGATACCGTGGCGCCCGGAACGCGCTGGGCCGTCTAGGCAATCCTGTGATCCCAATTCCCCTCAGGAACCAGGTCCTGGATGTGGAAGCGTTGCCAGGCCTTGAGCCTGCCAGAGCCAGACTCCTGTTCTGCACGCCCACGCACCAATACCCAATGGGCGGCATCCTGGACCTGTCCCAGCGCATGGCGCTGGTTCAATGGGCCCAGCGCAATGAGTGCTGGATCATCGAGGATGACTACGACAGCGAGTTCCACTTCTATAACAAGCCCTTCGCCGCCATCCAGGGCCTGTTCGAGAATGCGCCCGTGCTCTACATGGGCAGTTTCAGCAAAACGCTGCTACCCGCATTGCGCGTTGGCTATCTGGTGGTCCCGGAGCCGGTGGTCGAACCCTTACTCTGGGCAAAACAGATTAGCGGTGGCGAGACGCCCCTTCTTTCCCAGGCAACCATCGCCGAATTCATTGAGAGTGGTCAGTTCACACGCCACCTGCGGCGCATGCGCCAGCTATACCGGGACAAGTGGCAACTCTTCCAGCGCGAGGTTACGGAAAAGCTCGGCGGGCTTGCTCAACCGGTGGCGGAAAGCGCCGGGATGCATCTGGTACTTGAAGGAGATTTTGACGACCTGGCGATCAGCCAATGGCTAAAAACCAGGGGATTTGGCAGTACACCGCTGAGCGCGCACTTTCTGGGAGATTCCGCCAGAACCGGCCTGGTTATGGGGTTCGCCAGCGCCAATGAGCACCAAATTGCCAGATGTGTCACCGAGCTCCGGGCCAGACTAACGAACCAGACTCACTCGAATTACCTTTAAGCGCTGCTGAACCCATGGCAAGCTGCCTGTTGTAAAAAATTAAAAGGAGAGTTCAATGGGAAGTTCAAAGCTGGTCGGTATCGTTTTGCTGGTGGTTGGCGTCGGGCTGCTCTATTTCGGCTACCAATCAACCCAGTCATTGGGGAACCAGTTGACCGAAACAGTGACGGGGCGTTTTACAGACCAGACCATGTGGTATCTGATCGGCGGGGCGGCCGCGGCGGCCGCCGGCGCTTTCCTGGCATTTTTCAAGAAATAAGCCTGCCGGTTTTTCACCGCTCGGGCCTGACCACAAACCAGCTGGCCAGGACGAGCGCTCCGAAAACCGTGTACGCCAGAATAAACACCCAGTCCGGTGCACTGTAATACAGAATGGAATGCAGCCAGTGCTGGATGAACGATCCCTCATAGCCTGCCTCCCCGGCCTTTGCCCGAAGCGCCATTTCCCAGGTCGTAAGCGGGCATAGCACACCCAGCCAGGACTGCAGAACCACAATAACGATCACAGCCAGGTGGCTGAGACGGAACCAGACATTGCGAACCCAGCGCCACTGGAGGAAATAGCCAGCGAACGTCGCCACCAGCCCCAGGATCACGAAGGCCACCAGCATCGTGTGCAGGATGAGGAGCACATCAGCAAAGATCAGTAACCATTGGCTATCCATCGCTACTCTCCAAAGACTGCTGAGCTGCCAGTTTTGGTCTATTGTACAGGCACGTCAATCTCTGCCAGTGAGGGAGCGATCAATGAGCCATACACCACCTCCAGCCAGACTCGGATTCCTCTACCCGGGCCATGCGGCCGAAGATGATTACCCTCTGATGGGTTCCATGGTGAAGCCTGCGGCGCAGGTAACTCTCATTCACACCGAATTCCTGGAGGACGCCCATACCGTTGATGCCCTCAGTGAGATGGGCAGCATCAGCCGTCTCTCAAAAGGTGCAGAAAAACTGGCTGACTCAGGGATTGAGTCGGTGATGTGGACCTCGACCAGCGCGAGCTTTGTACTCGGCCTCGACGGTATTCGCCAGCAGATTGACACGCTCGAGAAACTGCTGAGCGTACCCGCTTCCACAACGGCAATGGCATTCGCCAGAGCAGTGAAAGCCATTGACGCCAAACGGGTGGCCATCGCTGCCACCTACCCCGATGACGTCGCACAGCGATTCCGGGCGTTCCTCAATCATTTCGATATCGAAGTTGTGCATCTGGCCAGCCGCGGGATCATCACAGCGGCGGAAGTAGGGTTGCTTGAGAAAGATGCGGTTATCGAATTTGCTTTGGCCAACGTCAGGAAAGAAGCCGATGCCCTGCTGATTCCAGACACTGCGCTCCACTCTGCGGCCTGGCTCAACGATCTGGAGCAAGCTATCGGGCAGCCGGCGCTGACTGCCAATCAGGTCAGTTTCTGGGAGGCTTTGCGACTATGCGGCAAGCTCACTCCCCAACCGGGGCTCGGCCGTCTGTTCGAACACATGCCCGAAGACTAGGCGATCACGTATCTGGCACGGCCCTGCTTTTTCGCGCGGTACAGCGCTTCATCGGCTCTTCGAATCATGTCATCGATGGAATCAAACTCGCTGGCCAGGCCCTGACAGATTCCGATGGAACAGCTGAGTACCTTGCTGTCGGGGCTATCCTCATTCGGCACCGCACGCTCCTGCCATTGCTTCAGAACCGCTGCAGCAAGGAATTCAAACCGGTCGAAATGCTCGCCCTCGATCACAGCCATGAATTCCTCGCCACCATAGCGCCCGAGGATATCCGTCTGCCGTTTGTATACCTGCCTCATGATGTCAGCCTGCAGTCGAATAGCCTGATCACCCTGCTGGTGGCCATAGTGGTCGTTGAACTGCTTGAAATGATCCAGATCCATCATGAACACAGCGAGCCGCTGATTGGAGCGCCGCTGCAGGGCAAACAAACGCTCGGATTCACTCATAAGTGCCCGCCGATTGAGCAGATCGGTGAGCCCATCAACGGTGCTCAGTGCAACCAGCTGCTCATTGGCATCCTCAAGCTGACCCAATAGCCGATCGATCCTGTGCCTGCCAATCACTCCAATGAACAGCGAACCAACCACGAATCCAGCGTTCATCCAGGTTCGCTCGCCGTATACGGGATCCAGCAGCATCAAGCCGATAAATCCAAGGGAACTGAGCAGCATCGCGGTTAACGCGTAATAGAATTTCATTCCGAACACGAAAAAACCGAAAAAGGCGTAAAGCAAAGTTCCCTCATAAGGAAAACTGAAACCCGCCTGCGCCCAGGAAACATGGATCACGTAGTAATTAGCGTATGTGAGGGCAAGAACTGTCCCCAGAAAAGCTGTTTGCGCAAAATTTCGGAATTTCGGAAAAAAGGTGGCGGCGAGTAGGCTAGCGAGAATTGGAAGCTGGACCAGAGCCCTGTTGGTGATATAGGCACCTGCCAGTTCCCGGGGGATCAGCTGCAAGTCACCAATCATGAATAGGGCAATCAGTACGCCGCCAACCAGAATAGATAGCCGGAGCAAGAGTATGTCGCGAGACGATGTGGCGTTTGGAACAACCGCGATATTCGGCATAAAAACAATTCTCGCAAGGCTCTCTCACCGTGACACACAAAAGATCTAAACAAATTATCGTTTAAACAACCAGCAGTTTGTCAGATCTTTGCGGACGGTAAGGTTTGATATCAGAAACGACCACTGTCAAGCTCATGATCGAGTCCCCTGATTACCCAAACCATCGGAGAATGCGCTATGACACTGCATCTGGAACTCGCCCCTCTTATCAGCCTTGGCGCCGGGATCGGCATACTGGTGTTCCCCAAATTGCTCAATTACATTGTGGCCGGCTACCTGATTGCGCTGGGTGTGCTCGGTCTATTCGGGCATTCCTTTTAAGGCAGCCCGACATTCCCGGCCTTGCCGTTTTTGGACGACTCGGTGTCGTATTGGATTTACCTCCCCTGACCAATTAGAGCCACATTGAATCAAGGCCCTGTCCGGTGCGACAGCGCAGTGACGTTCATTGCAGGCAAAGGGGAAGAAAAATGGCACAGCTACCGAAACGAGCGAAAGTCGTAATCATTGGCCAGGGCGGTATCGTTGGCTCGTCGGTAGCGCACCATCTGATCGAGCAAGGCTGGGATGACATCGTGGGCCTGGAAAAGTCCGCCATTCCCACCGATATCGGGTCCACATCCCACGCTTCGGATTTCTGCTTCACCACCTCCCACGACAAGTTGAACATATACACCACCAAATACAGCCAGGCGTTTTATGAAAAGCGCGGCAATTACGTGAAATGCGGTGGAATGGAAGTGGCCCGAGCTGATGACGACGAACGTATGGACGAGCTTCGGCGCAAAGTGGGGTCCGGGAAAGCGTTCGGTACCAACGTGAGCATCATATCGCCCAAACAGGCAAAGGAACTGTTTCCATTGCTCGACGAAAGTCAGATCCAGGGCGCCATGTGGGACCCGGATGCCGGACTGGTGGTGCCCCGCTCCCAGAGAGTGGCCGGCGACCTGGTGGAAGAAGCTGTGGCCACCGGTAAACTGCAGGCTTTTGCCTATACACCTGCCATCCGCATTGATGTCCAGGACGGCCAGGTGCGCGGCGTTAAGACCGAAAAGGGGTACATTCAGACTGAATATGTGGTGCTTTCGATGGGTATCTGGGGCCCCTTGATGGCTCACACTGCCAACGCCCCCCTGCCACTGATGCCGCTGGAGCATCCTTTACTGTTTTTCGGCCCCTACGAGGAGCTCAATGGCACCGGCAAGCAGATCGTCTATCCGCTGTTCCGGGATCAGGGCAATTCCGCCTATGTGCGGGACACCGGCGACCCAACCACCACCGAAGGCGGTCGTATCGAGTGGGGCTATTACGAAGCAGAGAACCCACGGCTGGTCTGCCCCGGCGCCATTGCGGAGCCCGGTGATTCGCGGATGTCGCCATCAATGCGGGATCTTTCACTGGACCAGGTCATGAACGCCTACGAAAAGGCCATTGAGATTACTCCGATCCTCGGCGAGCTGGGGTGGGAGGAGAAACACTCTTTCAATGGCCTGCTGTCAGTGACGCCGGATGGCGGTTCACTCATGGGCGAATCCCCGGAAGTCCGTAATCTGTGGTTCTGCGAGGCGGTCTGGGTGAAAGACGGCCCGGGTGCGGGCAAGTTACTGGCCGACTGGATGACCCATGGTTCCCCTGAGATGGATCCTCACAGTATCGATATCGCACGCCATTACCCGCTGCAGAAAACCCCGGACTACGTGTATAACCGCTGCTACGAGACGGCCAAAAAAATCTATACCCCGGCGGTTCACCCCCGTGAACCTTTCCTTACCGGTCGCAAGATGCGAACCAGCCCTTTCTACCTGCGGGAAGTCGGACTGGGTGCTTACTTTATGGAGGCCGCGGGCTGGGAGCGTGCTCACGGTTATGCGGCCAACGAGTCCACCTTGCTGGCGAAATATCGCAACCGGATCCCGGTGCGGGAACATGAATGGGACGCCCGACACTTCTGGGAGGTATCCAACGCCGAACAGCTCGAAATGAGCGAATCCGTGGGTATGATCAATCTGTCCCATTTCGCCATCTTCGACATTTCCGGTGACAACGCGGAAGCGCTGTTGGAATATCTGTCAGTTGCCAAAGTCGGCGGCACCACCCCCTACGGCAAAGGTGTCTACACCCATTTCCTCGACGAGCGCGGGGGCGTGCGTTCCGACCTGACCATCATTCGGCGGGGCGCCCAAGACTATCGGGTTGTCTGCGGCGGCGACACCGGCCACCGTGACTATTGCTGGATCACCCGTATGGCCCGGGAGAAGGGGCTGGACAACATCCATTTGCATGACCGCACGGACGAACTGGCGACCCTCGGCCTCTGGGGGCCCAAGGCCCGGGAGACACTGGCCCAGCTCGTTACCGATCCGGACCAGTTATCCGCGGATAATTTCCCGTTTGCCACCGCCCGGGAACTGAACATTCGAGGGGTCCCGGTCTGGGCCTTCCGGATTTCCTATGTTGGAGAACAGGGCTGGGAGCTCTATTTCCCGTTCAGCTATGGCTTGAGAATCTGGGACCTGCTCTATGATGCAGGCGTCACGCCGGTGGGCATCGAAACCTACGCCAACACCCGGCGCCTGGAGAAGAGCCTGCGACTGCAGAACGTGGACCTGGAAACGGAATACAACCTCTACGAAGCCGGACTGCAACGACCCAAGGTCAAGGAAGCCGATTTTCACGGCAAAGCCGCGTATCTGGAACAGCGGGAGTGGCCCCAACAATCGGCCTATTTGTGCACCATGAACATGACCGAGCACCGGGATTCGAATGGGGTGCTGAGGTATCCGGTCGGCCAATGGCCGATTCTGGACCCACAAACCGGCGAAGTATTGATGGATAGCAAAGGCCGCCGCTCATACAACACCAGCATCGCATGGGGACCTTCGGTCGGAAAAATAATCCTGCTGGGTTATATCCCCGCCGAGTACGCTCAGGAAGGCCGAGAACTGACCCTGGAATACTTCCAGGAACACTACCCTGTTCGCATCGAAGCGGTAGGTTACCGGGCCCTGTTTGATCCGGACAACGAACGAGTGCGATCTTGAACAAGGGCCAGTCGCATAGGGGCCAGCCTCGAATCACGAATGTCGCATCTGGACCAGTGGCATATTGATTACAGCTTTAGAATGGAGCCAGATAGGAACTGCTTAGATATTGCACTGTCAAAGTGCAACAACTAGTGTTCAAGTTGTGGCGGTGAGCATGGCAGACATGGACTACTGCGCCAGCCCCGGTCGGGGCAAGGGGGTTAACATGGCCACAGACATAGGCTTGGAGACAGGCAAGGCTGCTGATGAATCCTTCCGGGTGGGCTTTCTGCTGATCGAAAACTTCACCTTGATTGCCCTTGCCACCGCGGTCGAACCACTTCGCGTCGCCAACCAGTTAGCGGGCACCGAACTCTACTCATGGAAGCTGCTCACAGCCGAAGGGGGCTACGCCCGCGCCAGCGACGGTATCACCATGGTGCCGGATGCCTCCATTCGGGAGGATCACAGCTTCGACCTGGTCATCGTTGTTGCCGGCATTGATGTCACCCGCAGCTTTTCGCGCCACGAAGTCCAATGGTTGAAACAGATGGCGCGGCGGCATGTTCTGATGGGAGCAGTCTGCACAGGGCCTTATGTACTGGCCAGTGCCGGACTACTGGACGGCTATGCCTGCAGTGCCCATTGGGAGTGCCTGGAAGCCATGCAGGAAGACTTTCCGAGGGTTCAGACCAACAACCATCTATTTACCGTCGAGCGTGAGCGCATGACCTGCACCGGTGGCACCGTACCAATGCACATGATGCTCAGCTTCCTGGGCCGGCGTCATGGACAGGAGCTCAGCAACGCGGTTTCCCATATGTTTGTCTGCGATCGGATCCGGGAAGAACGCGAACAACAGCCCATGCCCATGCATCCGGGCCTGGCCCGGGCGCAACCCAAGCTGGCGGAAGCTGCCCAACTCATGGAAGCCAATATCGAAGAGCCGCTTGAACTTCAGGAATTGGCAACCCTGGCAGGGATCTCTCGCCGACAGCTGGAACGACTGTTCCTCAAGCACTTGGGGTGCACGCCCTCACGCTATTACCTGCGGGTGCGGCTCAACCGAGCGCGCCGGCTACTCAAGCAGACGTCCTGTTCCATCGTCGAAATTGCCTCCATGTGCGGCTTTGTCTCCGCCACCCACTTCAGTCGCTGCTACCGTAAGACCATGGGGCGCGCTCCCAAGTATGAACGGATGGAAGCCTTCGCTCCGTCGAGGGCCGAAGCGCTCATGACAGATACCATGGACAGCTTGCCCTCTTCATCCCTGCAAGCCCTGAAGCGGGCCCGAACCGAGCCAACCTACGGAACGTTTGAGACTTCCGCCGGGCGCGCAGTCTCAGGTTAACCCCACCACAAGGCCATTCTCATCCAGGGCAATATCCAGAGCGGCAGGCCGCCTCGGCAACCCCGGCATGGTCATAATGTCGCCACAGACTGCCACCACGAATCCGGCTCCGGCCGACAGGCGCACCTCCCTGACTGGCAACATATGCCCGGAAGGGGCGCCCTTCACCGAAGAGTCCACCGTGAAGCTGTACTGCGTCTTGGCAATGCACACTGGCAGATGGCCGAAACCAAGGCTCTCGTACTCCTCAAGCTGTCGTTTCGCTAGCGTGGTAAATTCCACATTGCCCGCGTGATAGATGCAAGTAGCAATGGTCCGGATCTTGTCTGCCAGCGGCATACTATCCTCATAGAGAAACTTCACTGCCGGCTTGCCCTCGTCCATCTGGTCAAGCACAGCCTGAGCCAGCTCGATCGCCCCTTCACCACCAGTTGCCCAGTGATCGGCAGGCACCGCCCGCACGCCGAGCTCTTCGCTGATCGACTGGACCAGTGCCATCTCCTCTTCGGAGTCATCCGGGAAACGGTTGATGCACACCACCGGGGTCAAACCGAACTGCTGCAGGTTGCGGATATGACGCTCAAGATTGGCAGCCCCTCTGCGCAAAGCCAGCAGGTCGGGAATACCCAGCCGGCTGCGGGGAATACCACCCTGCATTTTGAGGGCTCTGATGGTACAGACCACCACGGCGGCATCCGGGCGCAACCCTGTATGCCGGCACTTGATATCGATGAACTTTTCCGCGCCCAGGTCGGCCCCAAAACCGGCCTCAGTAACGACGACGTCATTCAGCGCCAGGGCAGCCCGGGTTGCAGTAACGGAATTGCACCCATGAGCGATATTGGCAAAGGGCCCACCATGGATAAACACTGGATTGTGCTCCAGGCTCTGCACCAGGTTCGGCTGCAATGCCTCTTTCAATAGAACGGTGAGTGAGCCCTCCATACCCAGATCACGAACCGTGACCGGCGACATGTCCGAACGCCGTCCCACGATGATATTTCCCAACCGCTGCTTGAGGTCGGCACGACCGTCCGCCAGGCACAAAATCGCCATAATCTCGGAGGAAACGGTGATGTCGAAGCCGGTTTCCCTGGGCACGCCGTGGGCGGAACCACCGAGCCCGGACACCACATTACGAAGGGAGCGATCAGTCAGGTCGAGCACCCGTCGCCAGCTCACATAACGCGGGTCCAGTCCGGCCTCATTCCCCCAATGAAGGTGGTTGTCGATGAGCGAAGCCAGCAGATTATGAGCGGTGGAAATAGCATGGAAATCACCATTGAAATGCAGATTGATGTCTTCCATTGGAATCACCTGTGACCGGCCTCCCCCTGCGGCTCCGCCCTTCATGCCAAAACAGGGCCCCAACGACGGCTCCCGCAGACAGACAGAAGAGCGCACACCCAGCCGATTAAAACCATCGTTCAGTCCAACGCTGGTTGTGGTCTTTCCCTCGCCAGCCGGAGTGGGCGTTATTGCGGTGACTAGCACCAGCTTGCCTCTGGGAGCAGAGTCCGATGTGTCGACATAGGCCATATCCAGCTTTGCTTTGTAATGGCCAAAGGGCACCAGGCTCTCCGCCGGCAGGCCAAAACGCTGCTGCGCCAACAGAAGAATCGACTGGGGCTGCACCGAACGGGCGATCTCGATATCCGGAGTGCCCGGCGGCGGAAAGTCCGTGGCCGCCGGCGTCTCGGATGTCAGTTGATGGTACTGAAGACTCATGACACCGCCTCCCTCTTGTCGTCGACGGACCCACTGTGTTCCTGAATCCATTGCGCAGACTGGCGCAGGCCTCCGAATGGAAATAGATGAATGCCCCGCAGCAGGGTCTCCGGATTATCCAGGCAATACTGCACCAGCGTCCGGACCATGTCGTCGGGCTTCCAGGCGCCCAGCATCCGGGCACTACCAGGGCGACGGAGCAGTAAACGTGCGGATGCGCCTACCCCACACTGGGCGGCATAGGCGATGAGCGTTTTAACCCGCGTTGGGCCGGCCATGCCAATATAGACAGGCACCTCTTCCAGAACATTGCCCAGGCCCTGCAGCCAGTCGATCACCACATGCGCGTCGAAGGTGAACTGGGTGACTACCCAGAGTCTCGTGGCGGTAGTGCGGGCGTATTCACGCTTAATGCTCAATGCCTGTAACAGTGTTGCCCGATCCGCCATAGGATGGCCATCGGGGTGAGCTGCAACACCGATACCATGGAATCGGAACTCGGCCAACAATCCCGATTCGAGTACGGCCAGGGTATCGGAAAAAGGGCCCGCAACCGCATCGCTGTCGCCTGCAATCAGCAACAGTCGGTCCACCCCGCTTTCCGACAATTGAAACAACCAGTCACGAAGCTGACCCCGGCTCTGGGCCATTCGGGCAGGTACATGAGGAACTGGCTGCATACCCAGTTCCAGAAGCCGACGGGAGGCTTCCAACGTGTCGTTGAACTGTCCCTTTGGCAGGAAAGGTACGTATACGCAGGTGCCCGCCGGCAGGAGATCCGGCAGGTGCTCTGCCGTGAGGATCTGCCGGGGTGTCGCCTCTATGGAAGCCAAGCGCACCAGGTCACGAAACCTGGCTTCTGCCTCCCCGTTGGGCCAATTGAAGGCCTGTCTCTCGCTCATCTGTGCCATAAACCGTGCACCCGATTGCTAACGGTGTGTACCCGACAGCTTGCACCGCCGGCTCTTTTCGCTCTGCTAGTCAGCGAAATCAATTCCCTTGGCCCGGGCTCTCTCGCGGGCATTGGGATTCACCGAGGGGCGGAAGGGTACTTCCACGACTTCCGCTTCTACAGCAGTTGAGCCGTCTGCAGCGGCATATTCCACCGGAAGGTGCACGGTCAGGCGGGTGCCGACAGAACGAAGAGCAAACGGCACATAGGCCAACGCAATGTTTGTCTCAAGTTCCGGCGAGTACCAGGGGGATGTCACATAGCCCTCGGGTTCGTCGCCATCCGGGCCGCTGATCAGCCAGAAATCGTTTGAGTAGTCAGTCACCTTGCCACCACCAAAGCGGATACCCACCATAATGTGACTGAACGGCGGACGACCGGCCTCCATCTGCTCCCGGATCTGCTCAAGCTTTTGCTTGCCGATGTAATCCGCATCCTTGTTGCGCGGCACCTGATAGGCCAGGTTGCACTGGAACGGCAGGGTTTCCTGATCCAAATCCTGGCCCCAGGACAGGATGCCTGCGGCAATTCTGCGATGGTGGGCGGGCGCTATTACCCGGAGGTTGTGGGGCTCGCCTGCAGCAAGCACGGTATACCAGAGGTCCTCGGCGTATTTAGTCGCATCCTTGAGGTAAATCTCGTATCCCTTCTCGCCAGTAAAGCCGGTCTGTGAAACGATCACGTCGTGGCCCCTCACCTGGCCCTCCATCAGGCCATAGTAGGGAATGTCGCGAACTGCGTCGCCAAACAGATCCGCCATGAGCGCTTCTGACTTGGGTCCCTGAATCTGCACCGGTGCCACGTCAATTTCCGCGATGGTGACATTGAAGCCCATACCAATGTTCACGCCTCTCATCCACAGCTCCAGATCGCTGTCGGAGAGGGAAAACCAGAACTCATCCTCGGCAACCCGTAACAGAACAGGGTCATTGATGATGCCGCCTTCCTCATTGCACAGGATGACGTACTTGCCACGCATGGGCTTGATTTTGGTCGCGTCCCGGGTGATCACGTAATTCACAAAGCGCTCCGCATCCGGGCCTTTGACCTGGATCTGGCGCTCAACCGCCACGTTCCACATGGTGACGTCGTGTATCAGCGACTCGTACTCCAGCATGGCGCCACCGTCTTCGGGGCGAATATAGCCCCGGGGATGGTACATACGGTTGTAGACGGTCGCCCGCCAACAGCCGGCCTCATAGGCCAGGTGCCAGTATGGCGACTTGCGAACCCGCGTGGAGATCAGCATCTCCACCGGCGTGGGGCCAGATTGGCGCAGGTTGATGGGAACGCGTCGATCAGACTGGTCGACGCTGTCGGGATGGCGTGCAGCACCGGCCCGTTGTTGTGGATAATCCAGAAGTGCTTGCTCGAATTTAACAGCCATTGCTATCTCCCCCTTACCGGGTTGTCGATAGCCCTAATGTGGCCCTCTTTGAGGTTGCCGGGAGGAACCAATACGACACTGAGTGGACTAAATGCGTCACGAAACCAATGAAGTCCCGCACCAAATATGGAAATCGCCCACCAAACCGCACCATATCAAAGCAGGCCGTGCTTCACCGATTATGTCCCACTCGGCGAATTGTGCATTTTGCACAAGAACAAGCCGATTACCTTGCATGATTCAGGCTGAATAAACGGCCATGGCACAAACGTTGCCAATTCCCTCCGTGTTTACAAACGACACGGAGAGATCGACATGACCACTGAACCGACCCCGAAAGAACAGGATTACCCCCTAAGCCCGGTTCCCATGGACCAGCGCAAAAGCGTTTGGTCCATGGGGCTGGTACTCCTTGGCTTTACCTTTTTTACCGCCACCATGTGGGCCGGTGGCAGCGTTGGTGTTGCCTTCGACTTTTCCACCATGCTCATGGTGCTGGCCATCGGTAACCTGCTATTGGGTGTCTACGCCGCTGGGCTCGGTTATATCGCCGCAAAAACCGGACTGAACACGGCATTGATGAGCCGATTCACCTTCGGCGAAATTGGTAGCAAACTATCCGACTTTATCCTGGGTTTTACCCAGATTGGCTGGTATGCCTGGGGCACGGCCACCATGGCCATCCTGCTGGTAAAACTGACTGGCATGCCGGAAGGCATGACCACACCGCTTATGGTGCTATTCGGTTTCGCCTTCTGCGTAACCGCGTTTATCGGCTATCGCGGCCTCGAGTGGCTGTCCCGAGTTGCCGTGCCCGCCATGATCATTCTGGTGGCCGTCAGCATGTCAATCGCCACGTCCGATGCCGGCGGCCTGTCGGGGCTGCTGGCCATTACCCCGACCAATGAAATGAGTGTTGCAGCGGCAATCACGCTGGTCTTCGGCACCTTTGTCAGTGGCGGCACCCAGGCCACCAACTGGACCCGCTTCGCGAAATCCGGCAAAACCGCCGTGATCGCCACACTGCTCGCGTTCTTCCTGGGCAACGGCCTGATGACCCTGATCGGCGCCTTCGGTGCCCTTGTCTACCAGCAGGCCGACATCGTCGACATCATGGTCGCCCAGGGCCTTGCAACCCTCGGTATCCTGATGCTGTTCCTGAATCTCTGGACTACCCAGGACAACACGGTTTACAACTTTGCGGTCGCAGGCTGCAACCTGATCCGTACCCGCCGCCGCAAGTCAGTGACCATTGCTGGTGCCGCGATCGGAACAGTACTGGCGGTATTGGGTATGTACGAGTGGCTGATCCCGTTCCTCGTTCTGCTCGGCACCTTTATCCCGCCAATCGGTGGCGTCATCATGGCCAGCTACTTTGTCGGCTATAAACGCCAGTACCCGGACCTGACAATGGTTACGCTTCCAGCCTTCAACTTCCCGGGGCTCGCCGCTTACGCCATCGGCTCCGCCGCCGCCTATACTTCTCCCTGGATCGCACCCATTGTGGGTGTCATCGTTGCGGCCCTGAGCTACAGCATCATTCTGGTCGTCAGTGAAGCCGTACGTGAACGTAAAGCACAGGTCATGGGAGCCATTTAAGTGACACTGCGATGCCGTGATGTACCGCTGCTCCCTGGCCTGGAAGCCATTCGGCTCCGGGGCGGGGAGTCCGCAACGGACAACGCGGTGCGTTGGCCCTATGTTGCAGAGAACCGCTCTTTCAAGAGCTGGGTGAAGGGTGGCGAACTGGTTTTCGTCACCGGTATCAGCCGGCATCGCAGCCCTCAAAACCTGGCCGAATGCCTTTATGAGGGCAAAGAATGCAACGTCTCCGGTTTAGTCGTACTCACCGGAGATGCCTACATCGGCCAACTGCCGAACACCCTGTGCCGGCTGGCCGACGAACTTGCCATACCACTTTTTGAGCAGCCCTATTCTCTGCCCATGGTGGAGGTAACTGAAGCCATAGGCAGAGCGATTGTATGGTCTGAGCACACGTCAGTTGACCAACTTGATCACGACGCCCTGGTCAACTCTGCTGAGTTGCTGGACGCCTGGATCGCATGCAGAGGCAACCAAAGCGCCATGGCAGATGCGTTAGGCTGTCACAGGAACACAGTTCGTAATCGAATGAACCAACTCACTGGATCATCGCCAGACCAGCCCAAACAGACTGACCCATTCAAAACACTGCTGCTGGCTCACCTGTTATTGAAACCATAACCACTGGTGAGTCCTATCCAGGAGAGAAGATGACCAAACAATTGAATGCCGTAGTGAACGCACGCTTACAGGACCAGAAGGGGCTATACAGACTCGAGATCAGCAATGGTCGCTTTTCAGCTATCGCAACCCAATCTGAAACCACCACTGCAAAAGAGGGTGAACTGGATGCCGGTGGTAACCTTGTCACACCAGCTTTCGTGGAGCCACACATTCATCTCGACGCCGCCATGACTGCGGGGGAACCCCGCTGGAACAAAAGCGGCACCTTGTTTGAAGGCATTGAATGCTGGTCCGAACGCAAGACAACCCTGAGCCATGACGATGTCATCAATCGCGCCACCCAGACGTTGAAGCTATTTGCGGCCCATGGCATCCAATACGTTCGCACCCACGTGGACGTTACCGATCCGAAGCTGACCGCCCTTAAAGCCATGCTTGAGGTTCGCGAACAGACAGCCGGATTTGTCGACCTGCAAATCGTTGCTTTTCCCCAGGAAGGCATCTGGTCATTCAGGAACGGCCGAGAACTGATGGAAGAGGCCATCCGCCTCGGTGCAGACGTTGTCGGTGGCATCCCGCACTTTGAATTCACCCGTGACTATGGAGCGGAGTCCGTCCGCTGGCTAATGGAACTGGCCCATAAGAACGATCGCCTGGTAGATGTACACTGCGATGAAATCGACGATCCCGAGTCCCGGTTTCTGGAAGTTCTGGCCGCCGAAGCGCTGCGACTGGACTATGGTTCGCGGGTCTCCGCCAGTCATACCTGTGCCATGGGCTCCTATAACGACGCCTACTGCAGCCGACTGTTCCGACTGTTGAAAAAGTCCGGTCTGAGATTCCTGTCCATGCCAACGGAAAGCCTGCATTTGCAGGGCCGATTCGACAGCTACCCCAAACGCCGTGGCATTACCCGCGTCCCGGAACTGCTTGATGCGGGGCTGAAAGTCGCCTTCGGCCAGGATTCCATCCGCGACCCGTGGTACCCCATGGGCAACGGCAACATGCTCCGCACCCTCGATGTCGGCCTTCACGCCTGCCATATGTTGGGCATGAGTCAGATCGAACGATCTCTGGAACTCATTACTGATAACGCGGCCGCCGCGCTAGACCTCAAGGAATACGGCATCGCCGAGGGACTGCTGGCGCGCTGTATCGTGCAGCAGGGTAGAACCCCCTATGAAGTGTTACTGGGCCAACAGCCGGTTATTGCGTCGGTACGGGACGGTGAGCTATTGGTCCACAGGGAACCCGCGAAAGTTCAGGGCGGCCTACTTTTGCAGTAAGCCACCCGACCAGGTTCAGCTTCCGTGTTGCAGATCACCCTGCAAAACGGGAAGCTGCACCGTTCCCTCGATATGCACGAAGGGTACAAATGCATCCCTGGCAGGCATCAGAGCCTCAGCCTAGCCTGACGTTCATTCGGGTGTAGCCACGCACAAAGTTGGATTGCACGTATTCGGGCTCACCGACCACTTCAATCGCTTCAAAACGCTTCAACAACTCCTCCCACAGAATACGCAGCTGCATTTCCGCCAGCCGGTTACCCATGCAGCGGTGCACACCAAAGCCAAAAGAAAGGTGTTTGCGGGCATTCTGGCGGTCTATTATGAATTGATCCGGATTCTCTATGGCACGCTCATCCCGATTACCGGAGGCATACCACATCACTACCTTGTCGCCCTTTCTGATGGTTTGCCCGCTCAACTCAACATCCTGCTTGGCGACCCGGCGCATATAAGCCAAAGGCGTCTGCCATCGGATAATTTCGGAAACCATGTTCGGTACGAGGTCCGGGTTTTGTTTGAGCCGGACAAACTGGTCGGGGAATTGATTGAGCGCCAGGACACCGCCGGTCATGGAGTTACGAGTGGTGTCATTGCCGCCCACGATCAACAACACCATATTGCCAATGAATTCCATGGGTCGGTTAATCATATCCCGGGTGTTTTCATTGGCCAGTAACAGGCTGATCAGGTCAAACCCCATGTCCTCGCCGGCTGCCTTGCGCGCCTCTTTCTCACGCCAGAGCGAAGACATCTGTCGGGCCATGTCGGCAGCCGCTCTAAAGCCTTCATCATTATCCGCATTTCCGCCGGTCGTCTCGGGCGACCCAGCGGCCAAGTCAGACCAATACGCCAGTTTATGGCGTTGCTCAAAAGGGAAATCGAACAAAGTCGCCAGCATCCGCGATGTTAGCTCAATGGAGACTCTCTGCACCCAGTCAAACGGTTCACCGATCGGTAAATGGTCCAGAACCTCGGCGGTGCGACTTCGGATCAGGTCTTCCATTTGCGCGAGGTTTTTCGGCGCCACCACATTCTGGACCGCCTGGCGCTGTTGGTCATGTCTGGGCGGGTCCATGGCTATGAAGGTTTCTATTTCCAGCCCTTCTGGTTGCGGCCCGATGGAAATAATCGGTTCTGCAGAAAAAAGATCATGGCGCGTGTCGACAAAAAGGATGTCTTCATACCGTGTTATGGACCAGAACGGGCCAAATGGGCTATTTGCCTGGTAGTGTACCGGGCACTCATCCCTCAGCCGCTTGAAATAGGAGTGCCAGAGCCCCTGCCGATAGAGAAAGGGATTACTGACATCTATGTCCGCCAGGGCAAGCGTAGACACCCCCGGCAGCGGGACCTCTCTGAAAACCGGCACCGCCCGGTTTTTGCCCGCACGCTTTTTAACGCTCTGAAAGGCATGCGCGCCTTTGATCTGCCAGTGCAGTGGAATTCTGGATGCGACTTTATCCAGAACAGGTTGAAGGGCGGGTTCCAGTCGGGAACTGAGCAGGCTCATACTATACCTCGGAGGTCAGAATCTGTTTGTGAACGCGAGCTCCCACTACCGTGGAAGCTGGCATCAGAAGGCACTAAGTCGGGTTTACATCTGGAATTCCGGCAAATGCACGACCATGCCGTCCATCGACTCTGAAACCGTGACCTGACAGGACAGCCGGGAGGTATCCGTTTTCTCCGGCGTCATGGCCAGCATGCCCTCCTCGCTGGCGTACATCTCGCCCGTCGATTCCACCCAGCTCTTGTCCACGATCACGTGGCAGGTACCGCAGGCACAGGCCCCGCCGCAATCTGCATCAATACCGGGTATACCATTCTCAACAGCGGCTTCCATCAAGGATTTTCCCGCTTCGATCTCCACCGGATGTTTTGCACCATTGTGTTCAACAAACGTGATCCGACCCATGAACTTCCCTCCCTTGTTGTTATATGGCTGAAAAGCTCAAACCAGAATAAGCGCCGGCGGGTGTAGTCGGTAGGTCATTAATTGACACTCGGGGGTCATTTCACGACACTTGCAAATACCCAAGCCGGATTCGCACAACCCGGTCCGGCACAGCTCATTCAGGTAAATCAATCCCCATGCCTCCCTTCAATGCCAACCATCCCTGCATCCCATCGAACTACAGTCGACTGATCGCAAGGGAGTTGGGCTTACAGGCAAAGGAAGTGACTGGGCTACTCGCAATGACCCGACTCTCGCTTGATCAGTTTCTACGGGAGGAAACCCTGCTGACGCCTCAACAACAGGTCCAGATTCTGCAAAACAGCTTACAGTTGGCGGAAGACGACGCCATTGGCCTGCGCCTGGGGCAGCGCATGACCTCGCCTACTCATGGTGCCATGGGGTTTCTGGTCAACAGCAGCCCCGACTTGCTCACCGCAATCAGGGCATTCAAGGCATTTATGCCGATAAGAATGAATCTCGCAAAATTGACGCTGGTTTCCAGAAATGACTGGCTCGAAGTGATCTGCTCTTTCAACATGGAGCTTGAGGAGGATCTGCTAAGGGTATTGAGTGAAATCTTCGCGATTATCTTTTTCGACTGTGCCGAGTTCATTGTTGGTCGCCCGCTATCAGAGGCCTCTCTGTATTTCGCGCATCAGGAGCCGAGTTACAGCAACCTCTATCCGACTTACCTGCCGGGAGGGATAAACTTCGGCTGCAAGCACATTTCGCTGACACTCCCACTCGAGGCATGCAAAGTCCCCAATGCCTCCGCCAACCACGAAAACTACATGATGGCGCTGCAGCAGTGCGAAACCATGCTCGCCCAGCTTCAATCCAATACGAGTACCTGCAAGTTTCAGGTCCAAAGGATGATGTTATCCCGCCCCCCCGGAATAGTCAGCGAAGAAGAAGCAGCGGCCGCGCTGTTTATCAGCAAGCGCACATTGGCTAGACGTTTGAAGGCCGAAGGCACCAGTTTTCGACAGATCAGAGACGGCATCCTGTCACAACAGGCTCTGGGGTATCTTCGTGACAGTCAGTTGACCGTAGAGGCCATGGCGGAACTGCTCAACTACCACGACAGCGCCAATTTCAGACGCGCATTCAAACGCTGGTTTCAGGTTACGCCCGACGATTATCGCCAGGGAATTCGTGGCCACGGTGGTTCAGCCGACAACTCAGAAAAGGAGAGTCAGACCGCCGGTAACAACCGCGAAAAGCACGGATAACCAGATAACAGTCTTCCAGGAGAAAGCGGGTGGAGCTGGTTCAACCGCCAACTCCTTTTCCAGGTAGTTTCTGAGCAAGCGGGTGTTACGGGTATTGGCTTTGTAAACCGCATCAAAGGCATCACCCACCACCGGCAACAGACCACCGAGGAAATCAATGCCCATGTTGCGCAGCATGCGAAGCTTTACCGCCTTGCTGGCGCCTGCGCGCTGAGCCTCCACCAGCACGTAGCCGGATAGCAGCAGGCCGGCGGCGTCACCGACAACCGGCAGCAAGCCAATCACAGCTTCCGCACCAATTCGTACATTGGTAAACGGAATCGCAATGTTGCTGTCGGTGAACCGGCTGAACTTATCCAGCCGCTCGAGAATGGCCCGCTGCCGGGCTTCGGAAGGTTTCGGCATTTCCGCTCCAGTTGGGGGACTTTACTCAGGCTTTGCGCCGATTTCCCCGAATGCCTGCACCAGAGTATCGGGTTCCTGGGCGCCGGAGATCAGGTATTTACCGTTCACGATGAACGCCGGCACGGCAGAAACGCCTGCCTGCTGATAGGTGGCTTCGTCCTGCCGGACCACCTTGGCGTACTCATCAGAATCCAGAATCTCTCGAGCCCGGGCAGTGTCCAGCCCCAGACTCTCAACGCAGCCAAGGAGCACCTTGTCGTCAGAAACATCCTCCGCCCTGCCGAAGTATGCCTCGAAGAGCGCCTGTTTCATCTCCGTCTGGCGGCCCTGTTCGCCGGCCCATTTTACGAGCCGATGCGCATCGAAGGTGTTGCAGGTGAACCGTTCCTGCATTTTCTCAAAGTTGAGGCCCAGATCCCTGGCGATCGTCATCATCTGGTCCTGGGTGGCGCGCATTTCCTCCTCACTGCGACCATACTTGCGGGCCAGAGCCGGAAGGATCGGTTCACCGTCGCCACCATGGTCCGGGTTCAGTTCAAACGCGTGCCATTGAACGTTGAACTCGTAATCCTCCGCCAGCCGCTCCATGGCTCGCTCAAGGCGGGCAAAGCCAATCGCACACCACGGGCAGGCAATATCCGAAACAATGTCGATCTGCATCTTATGCATGGGCAATCCTATTAACGCGTGAGAGATTGAAGTACGCCTTTACCCTAACACGGAGTCGGGTCAGCCATCGCCAGCCAGATGCTCTCTGATCAGTTCCGCCATCTGCCTGGCTGGCTGTGTTGGTCGGCCGGACGGGCGGTGAAGAGCCATCTCGATGGATTGCAGAGCCGGCATACCGCTTCTCTCATCCAGTACGCGCAACTGGGGAGTGAGCATGTCGCGGGTTACCGGTACCACGGCTAATCCGGCTACCACCACGGGCATCAGGCCGGTCATCGACTGACTGGAGTATGCCAGACGCCATTGCCTGCCAGCAGCTAGCAGAGACTGCTCAGCCACTTCCCGGAAAACATCGGCGCCCGGCGAGTAAAGCGCAAGAGGAATCGGATCTGTCAGAGACGGCTGTTTCTCAGCGCCCACGGCCCATACCAGAGGTTCCCGGCGAATCACCTCGCCCCCGGGGGAGCGGGTCTGGCGGGTCACAACCGCCAGATCCAGCTCACCGGCCTGCACTTGCTGTAAAAGCCTGACGCTGGAACCACAGATAACCTGCAACTGCACCGCAGGAAAAAGCTGGCTGAAGTGGGAAAGAACGGAAGTCAGCAAAAATGCATAGTCTTCCGGGATCCCCAGGCTCAACTGCCCCGAAACCTGCCGCTGCCGCAGCGAATCCAGTGCCTCATGGTTTAAAGCCAGCATCTTCCGGGCGTAGCCGATCAGCTGCTCACCCTCAGCGGTAAACCGAATACGCCGGCCCTCGCGCTCATGAAGGGACACCTCCAACAAGGCTTCCAGGCGATGCAACTGCATGCTGACTGTGGACTGGGTGTAAGCGAGTCGATCTGCCGCGGCGGTAACCGTTCCGGTATCGGCAATGGCCACCAGTGTCTGCAGTACGTTCAGATCGAGAATCCGGGGACGCAATTCATCAACTCCTGTGATGCTTTAAATCAAAAACCGTTGTTTTTGTGATTCTTAAAGCGAGTATATCCTGCCGCTGTCAGATCGCAACACACCAGCAAAAGGAGGACAGCCCATGAGGATTCTGAACACAACAATCCGTATGCCCAACATCCTGAGCATTACCGCGGCTTTGGTTGCGGTTGTGCTATGGGCTGTCGCACCTTTGCTGGTGGACGCGGCGCAGTCCATTCCGCCTTTCCAGCTTACGACCATCGCCCTGATCAGCGGCGCACTGGCCGTGCTGCCCATGAGCTTCCGCGGCCGCCGGGCGCGCGGATCCGTGAACGTGTCCTGGCAGTGGAAACTGGTAATTTTCGGGCTTGTGCCTTTGCTGGTGCTGGGTGCAGTCGGCGCCTACCTGGCCGGACTGGGCATGGCGCCCACCGCAGAGGCGTCACTGATAGCCTATACCTGGCCGGTCATGTTCATACTGATCAGTCAGTGGGCGTTCCATCGGCGGATTGCCTTTCCAGTCATCGCGGGCGCACTGATTGCCTTTTCAGGGGCTGCCCTCTTGCTGGGTCCAGAGGCCCTGAACAATGGCTTCTCAGGCAACCTGACTGGTTACGGGCTGGCTCTTCTGGCCGGAACTTGCTGGGCTATTTATTCCTGGATCTGCCAGGCCACACCCGTAGCGATCGCTCCTGTTATGCCGGGCCTGTTCCTGCTGGCAGGTGCCGGTGCGGCGGCTGCAGACACCGTTTCCGGCTCTGCCACCGTGTTGCCATCAGGAACTGCTCTCGCAGCGGGCGTTGCGCTTGGTCTGGGGCCCTATGGATTGGCCATGGTGGCCTGGGATCTGGCACTTCGGAAGGGGCCGGCTGCCCTGGTCGGGAGCCTTGCTTATGCGGTGCCTGTGCTGGCAGCGCTGTTCCTGGTACTGGCCGGAATCGCTGCACCAGACTGGAGACTCCCGCTGGCAGCTGTGCTCGTGGTTATGGGATCGCTGATTGCCGCCGGACGCCGGCGCGCCGGAACCGATAGGCCGACAACCTGACTATCGGCCTTTACTGCAAGACATGCGTATACTCTTCGGAGCCAATTAAAACCAGTGCCGAGGAGTATACCAATGGCCGACGAAGATACCCTTACCGCCTTGAAAACCGCCTTCACCTTCATGCCCCAGCCGGTCGAGATCAACCGGTTCGAATACGGGGATGACGCTGACAGAATTCTCGCTCAGGTGAACTTTGTGCGGGAAGTGCTGACCAGTCACGGCATTGACCCAGAAGAAGTCGCCGGCGAAATCAATCCGGACTCATCCCCCAATTCCTGCTACTGAACCAACCGTGTTTTCGGGAGACTGCATGCCTTACCAGTTTGACGATCTGAAACGGAGCTGCCAGTGCGAGTGGCAGGCGTACATCCAGCACGACTTCGTGCAGCAATTGGGTAATGCGTCGCTAGCGCCCGAAGCGTTCCAGCATTACCTGAAACAGGACTACCTTTTCCTGATCCAGTTTGCCCGGGCCTTTGCGCTGGCCGCCTATAAAAGCCCGACACTGTCGGACCTCCGCCAGGCCAAGGATGGTTTGCAGGCCATCCTGGATGTGGAACTGGATCTGCATGTCAGCTTCTGCAAGGAATGGGGCATTTCCGAACAAGAGCTGGCCGAACTGCCGGAAGCCCGAGCCACGCTCGCCTACACCCGCTACGTTCTGGATACCGGTAACCGTGGCGACCTTCTGGACCTGCACGTCGCCCTGTCACCATGCATGGTGGGCTACGGAGAAATCGCCAACTGGCTTAACAGCCGGGCGGAGACTATCCGGGGCGATAGCAATCCCTATGATGCCTGGATCGCCATGTATGAAAGCGAGGAGTTCCAGGACGCTATGCAGGCAGAGATCAGCTGGCTCAATGAGCGACTGGCCGAAGTCTCCCCTGCCCGCTTCAAAGAGCTGAGCCGGATTTTCAGTGACGCTACCCGACTTGAAATCGATTTCTGGGAAATGGGCCTGAAGCAGAGCGATTAACTTGCCCTACTGGTGCGGCAGGTGGCACGCAGGTTGAAGCTCAAGCCTGCGCGGCCTGCTCCTCCCGCAACCTGGCCCGCACATTCATCAACACTTTCCCATAACGGTTTTCGCCCCGCCGATCCCGGCCACAGCCCCAAAAATAATCGAAATTGCTGTTTTCAACGATCTTCGTGTCGCCGGTATCCAGCAGAGCCTCTGCCAGTTCGGGATGGGTTCGGCAGCGTACATAGATCCCTCTCGTCATAACGGTTTCGCGCACCTGCTTCCAATCCCGCCGCAGGCTCTTATGGCGCTTGCGCCCAAGCTTTCCTGCCTTGCCGGGCGTGTCGGCGTTGCGCACCTTTTCCTGGCGGTTGTCGTCGGTGAACTTCATTCCCTGAAAATAGTGTTCCACGGTTGGCCAGATCTTGCCTTCCAACTCGAAACTATAAGGGGCATGGGTGCCCAGCGGGTTTTCCGGGTCGGTTCGTGACATGAACAGATCGTTCTCGCCGTTGTCGTCGGGGAAGAGAGACATTCGTGCAATCCTTTAAAATATAAGTGGTCCTGCAATACCCCTAGTATCAACGAGTCCGCGCCAGGGGTCACGCCAATAAATCTGCTCATATGCAAGACTAGAGATCTCGCAGGTATCCAGCACCCAGCTGTGCAATCTGGCCCCGAATCCAGGCCACTCGTTCCAACACATACGACGACGGCGAATTGACCCGCAGGACTTTCGGATTCGGGAGTACGGCCGCGAGCAGCGCGGCCTGGTACTCGGTAAGGTGACGGGCAGGCTTGCCGAAGTAGGCTTGGCTGGCGGCTTCAACGCCATAAATTCCGGGGCCAAACTCGGCAATATTCAGATAAACTTCCAGTACCCGCTGTTTTGACCAGAGGCCGTCTATTACAAGCGCCAACCCCGCCTCGATGGCCTTGCGAATGAAACTGCGCCCGTTCCAGAGAAAGAGGTTCTTGGCCGTTTGCTGGGTGATGGTACTGGCTCCTCGAAGCCCGTCGCCAGCCCGGTACTCCGAGAGCGCCTGGCGAACCGCCTCAAAATCCACGCCCACATGATGCGGGAATCGCTGGTCCTCGCTGGCAACCACCGCCAGCGGCATCCAGGGAGAGATCTCGCGCATGGGCACCCATTCGTGGGCGAGGGATTTGTTCGCGCCCTGAAGCTGATAACCCAGCATGAAGGCCGAGGTGGGTGGATTTACGAACCGAAACATCAGAACCACCAACAGCACCAGCACGATAGCGCCGGCGCATAGCAGCAAAAACCATCGCAAAAGCTTGCGACCACCTGATGCTCTGGCCATCAGTTCAAATCCTCATCTTTGTACGAGCGAGTTCCCGGCCATAATTGACCAACGGGCCGCACAACGCGCAAACTGCTGTTAGCGATTCTGCGAGAGCGTATGCCACTACCATGCCTGCAAAAGTAAAAACCCGGATTCTCTTTCATTCCAGACGCCTGAATATATACCTGGTCCGATATCCAGAAGGCCACAAGGTAGGGCCGCACGTGGACATGGTTTCCGAGGGCCGGCTCTACAAACTCAATTGGGTTCTGGCGAAACCCAAAGCCGGTGGCGAATTCATCTGCGACAAGAATATTTTCAACCTTTTTGGAAGATTGTATCTGTTTCGCCCGGATCTCTATGAGCATCGGGTATCAAAGATCGAGCGCGGAAATCGATGGCTGTTGAGTTTTGCGTTGACTTCCGGACTCCATAACTCAAGCAGGACAGTAACATGATGTATTTTGCCCATGAAATGAGCCGTGCCGCGCTGATGCCCTTGCGCATGATGACAGACGCACAGAGTAAACTGCTCAGGCATCCCCTCAGCCCCCTGTCCCGTTTGCCCGGCGCCCGCAGTATTGCCTCCGCCTATGGCGTATTCGGCGATTTGACCCGACGCTACCCGAAACCAGCCTTCAATCTGCACACAACAGTGTGCGATGGGGAACAGGTGGACGTCAGTGAAGTCATCATCCAGCGAAAACCCTTTGCCCAGCTCAAGCATTTCCAGCGCAGTGTATCGCGGCCCGATGACTCGAAACTCCTTATCGTTGCGCCCTTGTCCGGGCACTTTGCCTCACTGCTGCGTGGCACTGTGAAGGAAATGCTGCCAGACCACGACGTCTACATCACCGACTGGCGTGATGCCTGCAGGGTTCCTCTCTCCGCGGGCGACTTTGGGCTGGACGACTATATCGACTACGTGATCGATTTCATTGAAGAGCTTGGGCCGGACACTCATGTATTGGCGGTTTGCCAACCGGTAGTGCCAGTGCTCGCGGCTACCGCCCTCATGGCCGAGGATAATAACCCCGCGACACCACGCTCACTCGCCCTGATGAGCGGCCCCATAGATGGACGCGTCGACCCCACCGCGCCGTGCGAACTTGCCACTAAACACAATCTGGCGTGGTTCCGGCGCAATCTGGTTCACCCTGTGCCCGCGCCTTATCCGGGAGCCATGCGGAAAGTCTATCCCGGCTTTCTGCAGCTGACCGGTTTCGTGAACATGAACTTCGACCGCCACGTTGACGCCTACCGCGGCCTTTTCAAGTCCATGCGAAACAAGGAGGTCGAGAAGATCAGACGGCATCGTGAGTTCTACGACGAGTACCTCGCAGTCATGGATCTGCCGGCCACGTATTACCTGGACACTATCCAGCGTGTATTCCAGGAGTTTCATCTTGCCCGGGGTTGCTTCATGCATCGCGGCCGCAAGGTGAATCCGGCCGCAATCGAAAAGACAGCACTGATGACGATTGAAGGTGAAAAGGACGACATTTCCAGCCCCGGGCAAACCCGGGCCGCTCATGATCTATGTGTGAATATCCCGGACGCCAGACGCCTGCACCATCTGCAAAAGGGTGTTGGCCATTATGGTGTCTTCAACGGCAGCCAATGGCGCGAATCCATTGCGCCGCGACTCAAGACATTCATCCGCGAAGCGTGACACGCATCAAGTTTTCTTGTCGCACTTCAGGGGCTCTGCTAGCTTGAATGAGGTTATGAATAATAAAAAATAACACTCAAAGCGAGCGATAGCTCCAGGGAGGATGTCATGCAAGATCTCAAAGGGAAGGTCGCCCTCGTAACCGGCGCCTCACGCGGCATTGGTCGTCATATCGCACTTCAACTAGCTCAACGCGGCGCCGACGTCGCCATCAACTACCGCTCCCGTCAGCATGAAGGCGATGAGGTTGCCAAGGAAATCGAGGCGACCGGCGTCCGGGCACTTGCCTTCCAGGCAGACCTGTCAAAAATGCCGGAAGCACGGAACCTGGTGCGTCAGGTTCAGGAACAGTGGGGCCGCATAGACATTTTGGTGAACAACGCCGGCATCACCAAAGACAAGTCCATGAAAAAGCTTACCGACGACGATTGGAACGACGTCCTGGACACCAACCTGGGCAGCGTCTACGCCACCTGCTCCGAAGTGTTGAAGATCATGATGGACCAGAAATACGGTCGCATCATCAACATCACGTCCTTCGTCGGGCAGGCCGGCAACTTCGGGCAAGCCAACTACGCGGCCAGTAAGGGTGGCATTATCGCGTTTACCAAGACCCTGGCGCTCGAAATGGCCAAGTACAACATCACCGTCAATGCCATCGCCCCCGGCTTTACCGAAACCGAAATGCTGGCCCAGGTCCCGGAGAATATCCGCGAGCAGATCATTGCCCGGGTTCCGATGGGCCGCTTCGGCAAACCAGAGGAAATTGCACGCGCCGTTGTTTTCCTGGCAGCAGAAGGGGATTACATCACCGGCCAGCAGATCAACGTTAACGGCGGCGTTTACATGTAACATGTGAAAGGCATAAGGCGAAAAAATGGCTGATAAACCAATAAAAAAGCAAACAACGCCTGACTTCGAACCCAATGTGGTACGCCGCTCTCTGGCGCGAGTGGGTGTCCATGGTGGCCGTCTTCTCAAGCGCTCTGTCATGCGGCGTTTACGCGGCGGCCCGCCGAATCCGGCCAGCGTGGGGAGCATGACCAGGCCCTTCGTTACCCTGACCGGCAAGCTTGCAACCCAGCCGGACACGCTTCTCTTCGCACAGATGCGACTGCTCAAGGACACCAGTCTGTTCTGGTCTGGCATTCTGGCCAGCGGTATTGGCAAGAAACCGTTGACCGTGGCCGAACCGGAACCCGGCGACGGTCGCTTCCGTGACCAGGCCTGGAACGACGTCATTGCCTTCAACGCGCTCAAGCAGGCTTATTTGCTATCAACTCGCTGGGTTATGGACACCATTGACGATGTCCGGGATATGGACGATCACGATAGACGGAAAGTCCGTTTTTTCACCAGCCAGATGACCGATGCCCTCTCCCCTAGCAACTTCATTCTGAGCAATCCAGAAGTGTTACGCACAACCGTCAAGACACGGGGTAAGAACCTGCTGCGTGGCATGGCCAACCTGCTGCGTGATCTGGACGAAGGCAAGGGCCCAATGCCTTTCCGTATGTCCGATCCGGACGCTTTTGAAGTGGGCGACAATCTGGCCAACACACCGGGCGACGTGGTTTTCCAGAACGATCTGATGCAACTCATCCAATACCGGCCGACCACCGAAACCGTCCATCGCCGGCCTTTGCTGGTGATACCGCCCTGGATCAACAAGTACTACATCCTTGATCTTGGAGAGAAAAAATCCTTCATTCGTTATTGGGTGGAACAGGGGCACACCGTGTTTGTGGTTTCCTGGGTAAATCCCGGGCCAGAGCTGGCACACAAAACCTTTGAGGACTACATGCTCGAAGGTCCGGTCGCCGCCATGGATGCTATTGAGCAGGCGACGGGTGAGCGAGAAATCAATACCGTCGGATACTGCATTGGCGGAACCCTTCTGGGTTGCACACTCGCCTGGCTGGCAGCTCGCGGGGATAACCGGGTAAAAAGCGCGACATTCCTCAACAGCATGATGGATTTCTCAGACGTGGGTGACCTCGAAGTCTTCATCGACGAGGACTCAATTGCGAAAATCGAGAAGGCCATGAACAAACAGGGCTATCTTGAAGGTGCCTCCATGGCAACGGCCTTCAACATGCTACGGGCCAACAGCCTGATATGGTCTTTTTTCGTCAACAATTACCTTCTCGGCCGCGATACTGCGCCCTTTGACCTGCTGTACTGGAACTCGGACGCCACACGCATGCCAGCGGCCATGCACAGCTTCTACCTGCGCAATATGTATCTGAACAACCGGCTGCGTGAACCCGGTGGTATTAAACTGGCAGGCACTCCGATCGATTTGAGAAAGGTAAAGGTCCCGAGTTACTTTGCCTCCGCTATTGAGGACCACATCGCACCCTGGGTCTCCTGCTACAAAGGCGCACGTAACCTGGGCGGCCCGCTGCGTTTTGTTCTCGGTGGTTCGGGACACATCGCCGGCATCATCAATCCACCCGAGAAGAAGAAGTACGGTTATCGTCTGAACGAAGACAACCCATCCAATCCAGAGACATGGCTGAAAGGTGCCAGCCAGTTTGAAGGTTCCTGGTGGCCAGATTGGGTGGCGTGGGCTGAACAGTTCGGTGGCGGCGAGGTGAAGGCTCGCGTTCCGGGAGAGGGAAATCTCCCGGTGATTGAAACCGCGCCCGGAGCTTACCTGCGCAACGAGCCGGCACCTCCGACCCCAGTGGCCAGAAAACGCCGGCAATCACCACGCAGAAAAACAGCACCAGCAAAACAAAAGACCCCGGCATGAGCGCGAGGACCGGGGTGTAACTAAAGAATTTTCACATCGAGACCGCGGCGTCAGGACTGTGCTGTGCGGCTGAGGCTCAGCTCCTGACCGAAGTCCACTGCACTTAAGATAAAACTACCTCCCGAGGTACCTAAAGCGCAGCACATCCTGATACTTATCGATGTATTTCTGGTTAATCGCACCGACGACACCTGATCCCCTCAATCTGTCAAAGCAGCGATCAAAGGCTTCGGCCAATTCAGCGTCCCGAAACACCATTTTATGCGGCGCCGGATTGAAGATTGGCGCAAAACGAAAGGCATCGCCCTGCGAAGGCCACATTTCGCCACGACGCTTCGCGCTGAAGATTCGCCGATTTACTTCTGCCACTACGAATCCATCAGCCAGGATCGCATCAACTCGGCCCATGAAAAGCAGGCGCGAGTGAATGGTTTGATTGGCGATTTCCGTCAGTGACGCAAACTCCGGAACGTTGTCGCGGATTCCCAACACATCAACGCCTTCACGGAACGTCACCACATGAAGACCGGCCAGGTCTTTGATCCTTTCAATGGGTCCAACGCGGGAATGATTGTAGAAGGCGCCGTTCTGATACCAGATATAGGCTGAAGTAGAGTGGCCAGGAAGACGCCAATGCAGAGGCACGGTCATGATGCCATCAAAGTCCTGACGATCACGGTAGGTCCTGGCGTGGCGCTCGTAGGGCTGCATGATGAACTCAGCCTTGAAGCCACACTCCTCGAAGCTTGCCAAAACCAACTCAATATCACGCCCTTCAAGACTCGACTCCGCTGCTCCCGGGATCTCGGGGGCAAGGATCTTGAGCTGCTGAAGAGGCTTGGCAGATCCGGTCAGAGGCAGCCAGATCAGAAGCGCAAAGACCCAAAGGTGGAGCACCGACATCTTCAAATCGCTTTACACTCCCCTCAAAACATAGTGTTCATATTTTGAACAATATCGTTAACCGCCAGCGCAGGCAATCAACTCTGTAGAAACCACTGCCCACCAAACCAAATGTCAGCCAAGAAGGCACTCCTTGGCCTCATTGATCCGCGCCGCCAGATAATTACTGCCGCCGTGATCCGGGTGCAGCTTCTGCATCATCCGTCGATGGGCCTTGATGATTTCGTCCCGACTCACGCCGGGCTCCAGCCCCAGGATGTCCAGCGCTTCGCTTTCAGTCAGGGGGCCACCAGCGCTGCCATTTCCGCCCGCTTGGGTGTCCTCAGAGGCGGCCTCATCATCCGCTTGCCAGGAATCACCGAACCGGCGATCCAGGTAGGTCTCCAGAAGCCGGGCTGAATCCTCGTCCTGCGCTCGGCAATAGCGCAGCAATTCGAGGAACTCGCTCTCACTCAGGTCTGCCAGCTCGCGGCCCTCCATGGGGCCCTTGATGACTTTGCCACTCATGGCTCCGGAATCGTGGTCCAGAGTCATGTCCAGGATGTCGCTGGACACATGGGATTGGTTACCGGGTTTGGCGTTGGCTCCGCCAGCGACGCCGCCAATCCCTCCACGCAACAAGGATGGCAACAATCGTCGCAAAAGCGGATAAAGAAACGCCAAACCCGCGAACAGGAAATGCAGGCGTCCGGTCACGGCCAGTAAAACCACTATCCCGATGCCGACAAGCAAAGCGAGCTTTAGAATGGCGGCATTGCGCTGGCTGGCCGGCTGGTTACGCAGCCATACCCACGCAACAACTGCGACGACGATGACAACAAGCGTTAATGGCACTCACATACCCCGGGCCCACCGGCCCACCAATGGATTCTCATAAGCGCTATCGCATCTGCCGCGTCAGGCGCTTCACTTCCGGGGAACTGCGGCTGGAAAAGTCCTGCAGGGCCTTCGCTCCCCCGGAAGCATAGACCGCAACTGCCGCCATAAGATCCTTGAGAATCTGAGGACTGTTACGATCAAAGGGCGCGTATGCGCCTCCAGACAGCTTACTCACCTGCTGAAATACCGCCCTGGCATGGGCATCACCGCCCTCGTGAAACATAAACACCGGCGTGCGCAGCATGCCCAACTCCCCGGCGGTATGGCAAAGCTCGTCGACCGGTTCCTCGCAGCAGTCCCCGATAAACACCACAGCCTTGACCGGTTTTGCTCGGGTTTCTTTCACCGCATGGGCCAACACCCGACTGATCTGGGTGCGGCCACCCAGGCAGGAAACGCCGTTCATCAGGTTCAGCAGCTGCCCGGTCTCGGTGACAAACCCAGTGGCCTTGAACTCACCGAAGCCTCGATAGTAACAGAGCTGAATGGCCAGCCCGCCCAGATCCCGGGTTGCCATAAACAGTTCGCTCTGCAGGTGGCAGGCCTGATCCCAGGTGGCTTCCCGACTTGCGGTCGCGTCCAGCGCGAAAATCAGCCGCCCCTGTCCACTACCCTGTTTGGGCAGCGTACGAACCTCATTGATAAACTCATTGATCGCCTTTTTGTCGGATCGGGTGCGCAGCTCTTTGTCGGACATAGGCTCCTGAAAATCCCAGTAACGGAAGAATCTAACGCTAAAATAGTAGGGCATAGACCACGCAATTCACAGGCTTGGCAAGAGGCAACGCATGGTAGACACAGGGCGTTGGTATCGAATCAGGAATTTGGCCAGATTCCGGCTTTGCCTTCTGGCCCCGTTTCTTTTTGTCACCCTTGCCCTGCCATGCACGGTGCAGGCCTCAAACAATTTTTACCTGCTCTATCGCCAATGGCAGCCATACGATTGGCCGGAGAATCTGCCGTCTGCCAACGAGGTGACCCGCTCGCAGCGAGGGCTGGGCTGGCACAGACAGGGCTCTGGCAGCACGTTCGGCATCAATTATGATTATCAGCCACTACGCATCCGCACCGGCGATCCGGCCCACAACGGGCACCTGCATCGGTTAACCTTGGGTGGTGAATGGCAGCATCAGCTTTACCGCCTCGAAGCACGGGCCGGCGTTGCCGGCACTTCAAATATGTTCAAGTATCAGGACGTCCACAGTGACTTGGTAAACGGCCGTATCGCTCTGTTCCGGACTCTGGATGAGAACAGCTCCCTGAGCCTCGGCATCGGCGGCGACCACCGCTTCGGATCTTTCCGCTGGCTTCCCAGGGTACGCTGGCAACAAAGCAATGAGCGCGGGAATTGGTTGGTGGACCTGCCGGTTTTAATGGAATGGCAAAGCCCCGGGCGGCTATGGGAGTTCCGGCTGGAACGAAACGGGGATCGTTGGGCCACGCTGGACAAGGCCAGGGAAGTCGAAAGCGCGCTCTATTTACAGGAGTGGAAAACAGAACTGATGTACCGCGTTCACGATGGAGGCGGATCTTGGCCGGCGGTGGTCATTGGCATCGGCGCCAGTATAGATACCCGTGTCCAATACCAGGACTTGAACACGGGGAACGTGGACCTGAGCCTGGGCGATGCCCTGTTGGCCAGCCTCAGGCTCGATTGGTAGACCCGGATGCAGAGCCAGGCTCTGCCAGCCGCGTATCAGCCCACCCGGTTCAGTGTTACATCGATGTTGCCGCGGGTTGCGTTGGAGTACGGGCAAACCTTGTGAGCTTCATCAATCAGCTTCTTGGCCTCGGCATCATCCATACCGGGCAGGCTGATGCGCAGTTCCACCTCGATGCCGAACCCGTTGGGAATCTGGCCAATACCAACAACACCTTCAATGGAGGCATCTTCCGGCATCTTGAGCTTGTCGCGGCCAGCTACGAACTTCATCGCACCGATGAAGCAGGCAGAGTAACCTGCGGCAAAGAGCTGCTCCGGGTTCGTTCCCTTGCCTCCGGCACCGCCCATTTCTTTCGGGGTTGCCAGCTCTACGTCGAGAATGCCGTCTGAAGAAATGGCCCGGCCGTCACGACCACCGGTTGCTTCTGCATGGGCACGATATAGCACTTGTTCGATAGACATAACGCTTTCCTCTCTGCTTTGCATTTAATCAGGAATGCCTGTTCAGGCACTCTCTGCAAGATGACTATCCAGATGACTGTGCAAGCGGTTTCTCAATGCACAGAGCTCGGTCTTCAAACCCTCCAGTTCGGCCAGCGAGCAACCAGAAGCACTGGCAACCCGCTGCGGAATTCCGGCCGCTGCTTGCTGGAGACTCCGGCCTTTTTCAGTAAGGCGAACAAACACCTGCCGCTCATCCTCCGGCGAACGCTGGCGAACCAGCAAACCGTGTTTTTCAAGCCGTTTAATGAGGGGCGTCAGAGTGCCGTAATCCAGAAACAAACGCTCCTTGAGCGTCGACACCCGAATATCATCCTTCTCCCACAACACCAGCATGACCAGGTACTGCGGATAGGTAAGCCCAAGCTCCGACAACAGCGGCTTGTAAAGCTTGGTCATGGCCAACGAAGCGGAATAGAGCGCAAAACACATCTGCCGATCCAGTGTCAGCAGATCTGCGCCGGGAATCGATTGGTCTGAAAATTTATGCTCTGACATTTTAATTGCTCACGATTACCTTGTGCACAATTTAATTTAACGAAACAAGGAGCAGCTTGCAACCCCCGCTGGACTCAGCCAAACAGGGGCAGATCGAAATCAACCCGCCAGTGCGGCTCTTACCTTCTTGCTCAGATGACCCATATCAACACGACCAAGCACCTGGGGCTTTAGCTCGTTCATCACTTTTCCCATGTCCTGCATCCCCTGGGCGTCGGTCGAACTGATGGCCATTCGGATCAAACCGTCAAGATCATCCTCGGTCAGGGCCGCAGGCATGAACTCCTCAATGATCACCATTTCAGCGCGCTCTTTGTCGCCCAATTCCTCTCGACCGGCATCATCGTACTGACTCGCAGCGTCGCGGCGCTGCTTGAGCATCTTGTCCAACACCTTAAGGACGTCCTCATCGTTGAGCTCGCGGCGCTCATCAATCTCGACCTGTTTAACCGCAGACTGAGCCATGCGAAGGGTCACAAGCCGAGTCTTATCCTTATTCCGCATCGCCTCTTTTACCGCATTGTTGAGCTGTTCCTTCAGGGTTGGTGCCGTCATGACTGATCTCCTGTTGTTAGGGCTGTTTTCTGCTTTATGGGGACGAATCGGGAATAATACAAAGGGTAGGAATTTCACGATTCATGCCGCACTGTAGAATTTAGACAATCCGATGACTCAAAAGGGCTCAAACGCAATGATCGATTTCCGCAGCGACACTGTCACCCGCCCTACCTCAGAGATGCGCGAGGCCATGGCCAGCGCTGAAGTGGGAGACGACGTATATGGCGACGACCCAACAGTAAACAGCCTGCAGGCCTACGCTGCCGAGCGGCTGGGTTTCGAGGCGGCCCTCTTTACCGCCACCGGCACCCAGGCCAACCTGCTCGCGATCATGAGCCATTGTGGCCGGGGTGATGAGTACCTCTGCGGCCAATCAGCCCACAACTACCGCTATGAAGGCGGAGGCGCCGCCGTGCTGGGCAGCGTGCAACCCCAGCCGATCGAGAACGAGCCTGACGGCAGCATCAATCTCGACAAAGCCAAAGCCGCCATCAAGGCTGACGACTTCCATTTCGCCGTCACCCGCCTACTCTCTCTGGAGAACACCATCGGCGGCAAAGTGCTATCTCAGGACTACCAGAAGCAGGCCCGCACGTTCTGCGACGAACACGGACTGCTACTGCATCTCGATGGCGCACGGATTTTCAATGCGGCGGTGAAATCAAATTGTGATGTCACCGAGATAACGAGGCACTACGATTCCGTCAGTGTTTGCCTATCCAAAGGCCTGGGCGCACCTGTTGGTTCGTTACTGCTGGGGTCCCGAGCCTTTATCGAACGGGCGACCCGGCTACGCAAAATGGTGGGTGGCGGCATGCGTCAGGCTGGCATACTGGCCGCCGCCGGACGGATCGCCCTGGAGCAGAGTCCGCTTCGGCTGTTCGAAGACCATGAAAACGCCGAATACCTGAGTGTTGGCCTGGCTAAAATTCCGGAACTGGAGATCGATCCTGCCAGCACCCAGACCAACATCGTTTACGCCAGATGCCAAGCCGGGAAGGCCTCGCAACTGAGAGAGTTCCTGGCTGATCAAGGGATCCTGATTACCGCCGGCGATCCCATCCGTTTTGTCACCCATCAGGATGTCAGCCGACAGGATGTGGACACCCTGCTAAGTGCCATCCGGCAGTTCTATTCGTCTTGATCAGATATTGCCGCCCAAACAACAAGGCCCCTCAATGAGGGGCCCGCTGTTGCTGCAATTTGTAATTAAACTGGCAGTCACATCTTGCCTTCAGCCATCAGCAAGCGGCGCTCATGGTGAAGGCCCTTAAACAGGCTGTAGCTCATCACCAGCAGCACCAGCGTAAATGGCAGCCCAACGCTCAGGGCACCAGCCTGCAGTGCGTTCAGCGCCTGTTCACCGCCAACGAACAGAAGCACACCAGCAATCGACCCTTCGGTAACCGCCCAGAAGATGCGCTGTGCTTTTGGGGCGTCGGTCTTGCCACCAGAGGTAATGCTATCAATCACCAGCGAACCGGAATCGGAGGACGTAACGAAGAAGGTCAACACCAGAGTGATCCCGATAAACGAGGTGATTCCCGCGAGTGAAATATGTTCCAGCATCTGGAACATGGCAAGCGACACTTCCGTGAGACCATCAGCCCCCAGCGCACCAATATTGTTCTGCACCTGATTAAGCGCGCCGCCGCCAAAGGCGCTCATCCAGAAGAGCGTAATTATCGTCGGGATGATCAGGACCGCGGTTACGAACTCACGTACCGTACGGCCATGGGACACACGCGCGATAAACATACCTACGAACGGTGACCAGGAGATCCACCAGGCCCAATAGAATACGGTCCAGCCGTGGAACCAGGTGGTGTCTTCCTCGCGACCGAACGGATTGCTGAGTGCAAACATGTTGGACGCGTAGGAAACCGATGTATCCCAAAGCCACTGAAAAACGGCGAGCGTGGGTCCCGCAAAAATCACAAACAGGAGCAGCAACCCCGCCATCACCATATTGGCGTTACTTAAAATCCGAACACCGCCATGAATACCGCGAATCACTGAGTAGGTGGCGACAGCAGTCACGCCCGCAATCACGCCAACCTGAACGTTGAGACCTCCCTCAATATCGAACAGGTAGGAAATACCCGATGCTGCCTGCTGAGCGCCAAAGCCGAGCGAAGTCGCAAGACCAAAAATCGTCGCCAACACGGACACGGTATCGATCACGTTACCGGGCCAGCCCCAGACCTTGTCACCAAGGATTGGGAAAAAGGCAGAGCGGATGGTGAGCGGCAGGCCTTTGTTAAAGGCAAAGAACGACAGTGAAAGCCCGACAATCGCGTATATCGCCCAGGGATGCAGGCCCCAGTGGTACATGGTCGCGCCCATCGCCAGGCGCGCGCCTTCTGCGGTGTTTGGTTCAACTCCCAGAGGCGTTCCATACCAGTCGGTGTAGTAAGCCACAGGCTCGGCAACTGACCAGAACATCAGCCCTGTCCCCATGCCCGCCGCAAACAGCATGGCAAACCAGGACAGCAGGGAGAATTCAGGCTTGGCATCGGTACCGCCAATCCGAATCTTGCCCACCGGCATGAAAATCAGTGCCAGGCAGAAGAGCACAAACAGGTTTGCACTGAGGAGAAAACCCCAGTCAAAGACAGCGATCGCGCCATTCTTGGCGCTATCAAGCAATTCCTTTGCACCCGAAGGAAAAATGAGTGTTCCGACGACAAAAGCAACGATCAGGATTGCGGTTAACGGAAACACGATGTTGTGTATATCGAATCCGAACTTCTCGATATTATCCTGACCTGCTACGTAGTCGGTCTGATAATCATCTTTAATGACGTCACCCAATGTGAGGACTCCTATGACTGCATAACCCGGCAGTCGGTTGGAAAGTGTACCTCTCAAGTGCTACACCAATATTTTGAACTCTAATGATTAAAATTTCCAACGCCGCTCCGAAAACCAGGGATTAAAATGGGAATAACGACCCTTGTTTCGGTTTCGAATCCTCTTTGGCCTGACCTCACCATCAACTCTGTTAGACTTGGCCGATACTTGCCCCTGCAACACCTGAAGGTTCCTGCTCATGAAACTCAACCCCTTTAACACCCGTATCGGTCTGGCTCTGGGAGGCGGGGCTGCGAAAGGCATTGCCCATATTGGCGTTCTTAAAGCCTTCGAGGAGGAGCAAATCAAGATCCACTGCATTTCCGGAACCAGTGCGGGGGCACTGATCGCCAGCTATTACGCCTTCGGCCGGCCGGCGGAATCCATTCTTTCCATCTGTTCGACGCTGAACCTCTCGAAAATCATCAACTTTACGTTCGAGCGCGGCGGTCTTTTCAGCACCCATGCCATTCGGGAGATGATCCATCGGGACCTCGGGGATGTCCGGATCGAAGACGCCGAGATTCCACTGGCCATCTGCGCAACGGATATCGAAACCGGCGAACAGCTGATCTTCCGGGAGGGCAACCTGGCGGATGTCGTTTGCGCTTCCATGGCGGTACCCGGCCTGTTTGTGCCGGTCGAGATCGATGGGCGGACACTGGTGGACGGCGGGCTGGTTGAAAACGTCCCTATTTCGCCGTTGGCGGCGATGGGCGCCGGGATTTCTGTGGCGGTTGATCTAAGCCATGTCAGCCGATACCCGAAACCGGACAACACCTTCGATGTCATCACCAATGCCATCAACATTGGGATCGATTTCAACACCCGCAAGCAGCTCAAGAACGCCGACATAGCGGTACCGCTGGATCTGAGCGACTACAGTCTCACCAACAACGCAGACCGTGTGGACGAGCTTTACCTGGAAGGCTACCAGCCCATGAAGAAAAAAATTCGCCAGGTACTCTGGTACAAGCGAATGCACATTGCGATCAGCCTTCTGAAAACAACCCGCACATTAATGCCCTTCAAGGTGCCCGAGATTCTCAAGGAACTAAAACGCCACGGCTTTGCCGTGCGCAACCGGAATTAGCCGCTCAATCACCGCTGGCGGTGAACCAAAACGGACTTTGAAGACTACTCTTCACACCCAACCATTTTTCAATGCGAATGGAGCTTGCGCATGATTACTGTCCACCATCTCAACAATTCCCGTTCACAACGCGTTCTCTGGATGCTGGAAGAGCTTGGAGTTCCCTATGAGATTAAGCATTACCAGCGTGACCCAAAAACCATGCTGGCGCCGGAAAGTCTCAAAAAGGTACACCCTCTGGGAAAGTCCCCCGTGATCACCGACGGAGATCTGGTGGTGGCCGAGTCCGGCGCCATTATTGAATACCTGGCCCACACCTACGGCAAAGACACCCTGCTGCCTGAGGGCGGCGGGCAGGCATGGCTCGATTACACCTACTGGCTGCATTACGCAGAGGGCTCCCTGATGCCACCGCTGGTCATGCGCCTGGTGTTTGAGAAGGTCAAAACCAGCCCGATGCCGTTCTTTATAAAGCCCGTCGCCAAAGGCATTTCAGACAAGACCAACGAAATCTTCATCGGCCCAATGATCAAGACCCATCTGGATTTTGTGGAAGACCACCTGGCAAAGAACACCTGGTTCCTGGGTGACAACCTGAGTGCTGCGGATATCCAGATGAGCTTCCCCCTTGAGGCTTCAGTGGCACGGGGCATCGTTGGCAAAAACCGGCCCCACATCACCGACTGGGTGAAGCGGGTTCACGCCAGACCGGCATATGAGAAGGCGCTTGCAAAGGGCGGGGATTACGACTTTGCTTAGGTAAGAAGGCAGCGCCTCGATAAACACGACACAAACCCAAACCACGCCTGCAGGTGACACGATGGGCCCCACAGACAAGCCAATCGCTCTGATCATCGGAGCAGGAGACCATCTGGGTTCCGCCATCGCACGGCGCTTTGCCAGGGAGGGGTTTCACCTGGTTGTCACCCGCAGGCGCGGTGATCTGGATCTGGTCAGCGCACAAATCGAGGCGCTTGGAACAACGGCTACGGCCATTCACTCCGATGCCCGGGACGAAGACCAGGTCAGCGAGCTGATCAATCGAGTGGAATCGGAGCTTGGCCCGATCCGAGTCGCCGTCTTCAACGTGGGCGGAAATGTCCGATACGACATCTCTGAAACCAGCACCCGGGTCTATCGAAAAGTCTGGGAAATGTGCGCACTGGCAGGGTTTCTCGTGGGGCGCGAGGTGGCAAAGAAGATGTTGCCTCGCAACGAGGGCACTATCCTGTTCACCGGCGCATCCGCCAGCCTCAGGGGTGGACGCGGCTTTGCGGCCTTTGCCGGCGGCAAGCATGCCCTGCGGGCCCTGGCACAGAGCATGGCGCGGGAATTGGGCCCGGAAGGCATTCACGTCGCCCACGTCATCGTTGATGGTCTCATCCGCAACGAGGCCACCGCCGAATTCCTGCCGGATCTGTACGCCAGCAAAGGCGAGGACGGCATCATCGAGCCAGACGACCTCGCGGAAACCTACTGGCAGCTGCACAACCAACCGCGCTCGGCCTGGACCTTCGAGCTAGATGCCAGGCCGTTTTCAGAAGCCTGGTAGAAGCCTCCGAAGTACAGCCTGCCCAGTAGCTTCCTGCAGGCTCAGTTTGCCAGCAGGAAATCCGATACCGCCGCGTTATAAAGCTCGGCATCTTCAAGGTAAGGCGCATGCCCCAGGCCTTTCAGTTCCAGGTGCTGCACGTGTGGGATATTCTCGAGCAGCGGCTCGGCTTTTTTTAACGGCGCTACCGAGTCCTTGTCACAGGTAATCACAAGGGTCGGCGCCTGAATTTTCGACAATTCCGGTATCAGGTTAGCAGTCTGGATAGCCCAGGCCGCATTCACCACACCATCCGGGCGGGATTCAGCCGCAATCGCCGCTACTCGCTGGAACAACGTCTCGCTGGCTCCTTCTGGCAACATGCCTTTTGCCCTTCGCCGACCGTACTCCTCCTTGGGTAGTTCCTCCAATTCCCGCAACCTCCGCTGGTAACGATCGTTAGCTCCGTCCGTCAGGCCGTGGCCTGGATGGGTACACGACAGCACCAGTCGTTTCACGAGCTCGGGTTTCATGATGGCAATTTTCATGGCCACCAGACCACCCATGGAATGCCCGACCAGATTGACCGGGCCGGCACCAAAGGATTCCAGAAACTCGATGGCAACTCTTGCCAGATCTGTCACCGAATCGCCGGCAACATCGGACTGTCCATATCCGGGTGCGTCCCAAGCCCACATCTTCATCGACGTCGCCAGAGCCGACAGCTGGTCAACCCAGCTCGATCCGTTGCCATTCAGGCCGTGAAGGAAGAGCACCGGCGTACCGCTGCCGTTTTCCAGGTAGCTAAGCCGACCATGCGCAAGGCGTACAATCGATCGGGGCATTTGCTGTTCCATAGTGGTCCCTTCGCTCAAAATTGAGTGTCTTCAGAACGGAGATTCTTCACCGTCGTCTGAGCCTTTCAGCAGTTCGTTTTCTTCTTCGGAATCACCGTCCGAGCGGTAGGATTCGTTCACCTCCATATCGTCTGTGAACAGTGGCTCCTCGGCTTTACCTTCCAGCAGGTATTCGGCGCCTGCTGCCGACATTTTTCGCCCGCTGTGGCCAACGCCGTATACCGTTTGCAATTCCCAGTTGTATTTCGTGTTCAACTTGTCGGCCAGTTCCCTGTTCACCCGGTAAAAGTTCTTGCCCTTTTCCAGACGGTGGGCCCCCTGAGCCTTGGCGATCTCAAGCTGGCTAAGCAGGCGATGGGAAGTGTCGTCATCATCGGTGCCCAACATAATCACCAGGTGATGCTTGTAAGACGCTTTGAGGTCTTCCGGCTCGATACCCGTGTTCTTCAGCCCGTAACGCAGTGGCAGGCTCCAGTCCGGGAACGTATAGGTGCCCGAGTTTGCGGCTATGCCGGTTCCAATCCGGGCCTGGGGATAGAGCATGATCATGCGAGTTACAAACTGAGCCCCGCTGCCATGGCCCCAGATGTCATAGGTTTCGGCGTTAAGGTCAAAATGCTTTTTCAGCTCATCAAATGCCCGCTCGAAGGCAGCAAATGATGTCTGCTCAACGGGTACTCGCTCGCCCTTGGAGGCATCCGTGGAGTCGGAGTCCGGCGTCACCCAGTTGCCGGTTTGATACCCCCAACCCGTGGGAAAGTCCTCGTTCGAAATCTCCGGAGCGACGATCAGTACGCCGTACTGTTTGGCGTAAGCACCCCAGTAGTCACGGTACGTGTCCGCATCACGGCGCCCGCCATGCATTACCATCATGACCCGGGTGTTGGGCGTGATCTGGTCGGGGCGGGAATACCACAGCCTCATATCCACCGGCTTTGCATCAGTGCCGGCGGATACCACGAAAGAGCCGTAGCTCTCAAAGGTTTCCGGCTGGAATAGATCAGATTCGGATTCGTCGCTGTATGCCGTGCTACCAGATTGCACCGAAGCACAACCGGAGAGGGCAGACATAAGCCCTATTAGAAATATGGCGATGAGTTTCATGGCGCAGGTCCTCTGTTTTGTTGTTTGGATCAGGATTTCAGTTGGCTGCCGGCGGCTCTTGCCTTCCAGCACTGAACCAGCGTGTTGTCGATGAGTTCCGGCGCCGGGGCCTGTTCACGGCATTGCTGATCCGCAAGCGGACAGCGTGGGTGAAATGGACACCCGCTGGGCCGATTCATCGGATTTGGAAATTCGCCGGACAAGCCCGGGTCAGGCACGCTCTCGCCCGGAGAAATGCTCAGCGCCGAATCCATCAGCGCATGGGTATAAGGATGCTTGGGGTTGGACATCACCTGGTCACGCTCGCCGCATTCGACGATTTCGCCCAGATACATAACAGCTACCCGATCCGCCATGTGCTGAACAACAGACAGGTTATGGGTAACGAACAGATAGGTCAGATCCAGCTCGTCCCGAAGGTCCAGCAGCAGGTTCAGGATCTGGGCCTGTACGGAAACATCCAGCGCAGAGGTGGGCTCATCGCAGATGACCACCTCCGGATTCAGTATCAAGGCCCGGCCTATGGCGGCACGTTGGCGCTGACCACCGGACAACTGATCTGGGTAACTGTTGAAAACCCGTGAAGGCAGGCCCACCAGGTCCATCATTTTTCGAACCTGCTGATGCTGCTCGTGCTTAGACCCAATACCGTGCACCACGAGTGGCTTGGCGATGATCTCGCCAATGGTTTTCCGGGGATTCAGGGACGAATAGGGGTCCTGAAAAATGGGCTGTATCATGCGGGCCCGTTCCATGGGCGGCAGATTTTCAATCCGCTGACCATTGAGCGTAACAGAGCCCTTAGACGATGCCTGGAGTCCCATGATGGTTCGGGTTAATGTGGTTTTCCCGCATCCGGACTCACCGACCAGCGCCAGTACCTCGCCCTTTTTCAGGGTCAGGCTGACGTCATCCAGTGCCTGCAGCGGTTTGCGCTTGCCGAAGAGGCCCCGTCGCACTGAAAAGGTACAGCTGACGTGGTCCACCGTCAGAACATCTTCCGCCCCATGGCTAGCAGTTTTGCCAGTCGCTTTACCAGGAGCTGACTGCTTGGTTGCCCTGCCCTGATTCGGAATATCCGGCTCGTGGCAGACAAAATACCGGCCCTCATGGAGTTTCTTGGTGGGAGGATTCGTAGTCCTGCAAACATCGGCTGCCCTCGGGCACCGGGAAGCAAAGGCACAGCCAGAGATTTCGCCAGTCATGGCAGGAACGATACCCGGAATGGCCCCAAGCCTTTGCTGACTGCCGCCCTGATACCCCGGCACACACTCCAGCAGCCCTTTCGTGTAGGGGTGGCGAGGGTCTTCGAGTACCTCGGCAGTCTTACCGGTTTCGACAATGTCACCTGCGTACATCACTGCTATGTTGTCGGCGGCTCGCGACACCACGCCCAGATCGTGGGTGATCAGAATCATGGACATACCGAATTCCTGCTGCAACTCCCGCAGCAGGTGCAGAATCTGGGCCTGGATGGTCACATCCAGAGCCGTCGTTGGCTCGTCGGCAATCAGCAACTCCGGCTCGTTCATCAGGGCCATGGCGATCATCACCCGCTGACGCTGACCACCGGACAATTCATGGGGGTACTGCTTAAGCCGGCTGGCAGGGTCTGGCAGGCCTACCTTCTCCAGCAGGTAGATTGCCCGCTTTTCGGCCTCTGCGTCGGATACCTTCCTATGCAGCGTCATGGTTTCCTTGAGCTGCCGGCCGATCGAATACACCGGATTCAGGCTGGTCATCGGCTCCTGGAAAATCATTCCGATGCGCTGGCCCCGGATCTTGCTGGCCAGTTCACGTTCTGTGGCGTGAGTCAGGTCACTGCCGTCAAAGTCGATACAGGACGCCTGGCGCCGGGCAGCCGGTGGCAGCAGGTTCATCAGAGCCAAAGCCGTCATGGATTTACCAGAGCCGGATTCGCCCACAATACCCAGGGTTTCGCCCCGATTGAGCTCCAGGCTGATGCCCCGCACCGCGTGCAGCGTGCTCGAATCGGTCGGAATGTCGACTGACAGATCCTGGATATCCAGAATGGAAGCCGTGCTCATATCAATTCCTCCGATTGGTAACGGTCACGTCCCGCACACCATCACCCAGCAGGTTGATGGCAATAACGAGGATGAATAGCGAGATGCCGGGCAGAATCACCAGCCAGGGCTGGAAGAACATCGCCTGCTTGCCTTCGGCGATCATCAGACCCCAGGACGGAATCGGCGATGGAATGCCCAGGCCCAGGAATGACAGGGTAGCCTCGTTCAGGATCGCCACCGCCACCTCCAGGGTGAAAATCACCATGATCTGGTTGACCAGGTTCGGCAGCACTTCCTTGACCGCAATCTGGAATTTGCTGCACCCCATGGCCTGTGCCGCTGCGACAAAATCCAATTCCCGCATTCGCAGCGTTGCTGATCGCGTGACCACCAGATAAAACACCCAGTGAGTGGCACCAATCACGAAGATCACCACCGTGATCGACTGGCCAATGACGAACACCAGCGCCATTATCAACAGCAGGCTGGGCACCGCCAGCTGGCAAGTCACCAGAAAGTTCACCGCCTGATCCAGCCAGCCGCCGAAGTACCCGGCGAGCAGACCAAGGGTGACGCCGATGATCATGCCAATGGTGGCGGCCCCAATACCGATGGTCATGGAGATGCGAGCACCGTAGATAATGCGGCTGAGGTAATCCCGGCCTAGATGATCAGTACCCAGCAGGTATTCCCAGGTGCCGCCTTCTACCCAGACCGGCGGCAGCATACGCATGGGCAGGTTCTGCAGGTATGGATCATGGGGTGCCAGCCAGGGAGCAAACAGGGCAAACACAGCCATTACCAGCAGGATGCCGAAGCCGATCTTCAGGCCATAGTGGCTGCGGGCGCGCTTGAGAGCTGCCATAGTCGGGCTGAGGCCAAGACCGGCCTCTTCCGACTCGATGTGCCGTTCGTCGGCTGTCAGTTCAGATGGATTCATAGCGTTTCTAGCAGTCATGGTTCACCCCATCCGGATCCGTGGGTCAAGCCAGGCGTTGATCAGATCAGCCGCCAGCGTGAGCAGTACGAACGTCAGTACAAAGATCAGGATCAAAGACTGCACTGTCGGAATGTCCGAGTTGAAAATGGATTCCACGGCCAGGCGGCCAAGGCCATTCATACTGAATACTGATTCGGTCACCACCGAACCACCCAGCTTGTGGCCAAGCTGCACGGCCAGCACACTGACAATAGGCAGCAAGGCGTTGCGCATGGCCTGCTGCAGAATCAACCGGTAGCCCATAAAGCCCTTGGCGCGAGCGGTGCGAATGTAATCGGATGAGAGCACGTCCAGCAGACCAGTTCGGGTCAAGCGCATCACCGCAGGGACCGAGCTGGCCCCGAGTACCAGCGCAGGCAGTACATAGTGTTTCCAGGTGGCATCACCGGACACCGGAAATATCGGAAAGGTCACGGAGAACAGGATGATCAGCATCAGGCCCAGCCAGAAGTTGGGGATGGCCTGGGCCGACACCGCCGTCGACAGTGCAAACCGGTCCACCCAACTGTTGGGTTTCAGGGCTGCACTGATTCCCAATGGCAGCGCGATCAGGATGGTGACCCCCAATGCCGCCAGCGCCAGCACGATGGTGACTTTGGCGTGGTCCTTGATCAGTTCCACCACCGGTTGCTTCCAGAAATAGCTCTGGCCGAAATCGCCCTGAAGGGCACTGCCAAGCCAGTCGGCGTACTGGACAGACACCGGCCGGTCAAAACCGTACTGCTCGCGGATATCGTCGACCATTTCCTGGGGCGCGTCTTCGCCCGCAATGGTCTGAGCGGGGTCCGTCGCAAAATGGAACAGTGCAAACGTGCCGAAAGACACTGTCAGTGCTACTAGCAGGGCCATCAGCCCACGTCGGAGGATGTAATTAAGCATTATTGGTCGCTCCAGCTGGCTTGCCAGAAACGCGGAACACCGTCTTTGGGAACTGAGAACTCAAGCCCCGGCGACAGCAGGTAGTTTTGGCTGTAGGAAAACATGGGAACCCAGTAGGCCTGCTCGGCAATGCGATTCAGGGCCTCACGATAAAGCCGTTTCCTCTTATCGGTGTCGATGGTGCGCTCGGCGGCCAGAACGGTCTCTGCCAGCGCTTCGTCATCGGTGTAGTTGCGGGCAGAACCCTCGGCAAAGTGCACCCCGGTTGAAGCAGAGGCGTCAGCGGTACCACCACTACCGTAGGAGGCAAAGAACGCTTCCATGTCCTTGTCATTGCGGACTTTGGCGAACACATTCAGCTTCACGAACCGAAGATCAACATCCAGACCGATCGCCTTCAGGTCGCTGACCACGGCTTCGGCAATGATCTTTTCCCGGTAGGCCCACAGCTTGAAGGCAAAGCCATCCGGGTAACCGGCTTCTTCCAGAAGCCGCTTCGCCTTTTCAGGATTGTAGGGATAAACCGGGCCGTCACCTTTGCAGCCAAACTGCCGGGGGTGACAGGCATAAGGAACCACCTCCGCACTGCCGCGCACCAGATATCGGGTGATTTCCTCGCGATTGATGGCGTGATTGATCGCCTGACGCACCTTGAGTTTGGTAAACGGGCTTTCCGGGTCTGAATAGCCGGCAGCGTCCAGAGTGATGTAGCCAATGCGAATATCATTGCCTTCCTTGCGCTCGACACCCGGGAGGTGGCTGATGTTGTCGGCCACATCCGGCGGCACGCCCATCATCATGTCGATACCACCACTGAGCAGCTCCGCCTGTTGGGTCCCCTGGTCCGGGATGACCCGGAATATCATGGTTTCAATAGCGGGATTGGCTTTCGGACTGGCCTGGTAGTAATTATCAAAACGCTCAATGACAATTTCCCGGCCGGCACTGAACTCCTTGATCCGGTATGGGCCAATACCGTTCAGCGGTCTGTCTTCGGCCGCGTCCTCCATTCCATCGGCCCCCTCATACGTACCCTTTTTGCGTACAGGGATACTGATCGCCATGTCCCGCAACGCCATTGGATACGGCAGCCGCAGGTTAAAGCGCACGGTTCTCGGGCCGGTCTTCTCAATGCTCTCGAGCCAAGACTGAATCACAGGTCCGCGACTGGTGTCGGACTCTCCATCGAGCACCCATTCAAAGGTATAAACCACATCGTCGGCGGTCAGTTTGCTTCCATCATGGAAAAGCACATCGTCCCGCACGGTGACATCCAGCGTGGTTTCATTGACCCACTCATAAGACTCGGCAGCCAGTGGCTCAAATTCGAGAGACTCTGGGTTCACATAGAAAAGGCCGTCGTCGGTCAGGCGGGAGAGAATCAGTCCCTCACGCTGGATCGAATAGAGCCGGTCGACGGTGGTCAGTGGTTTTTCAAAAGCAACCACCAGCGTGTTGTCGTCCTTGCCTGCGTTTGCGCACAACGGCAAGAGGCCAGCGACGACCACGCTCGTTAATCGGTTTTTGAATGGCACCGGGGTCCGGGTCCTCATCTCTCCTCCTGATTGTCATTATTTGGAGAATCTAACCAACCCACCCTGGCGAGGTTCATTGATGGGCGATCAGTGAATGAGGCCAGTTTAGGGACGGCTAATTGATTTTAAAATTGAATATAAGTCATATTTCTATGCAATTAATGCATCTTTAATCGATGTCGCCAGTCATCACGGCGTGATCGCCCAGAGACTCGCGTACCTGGTTACCAAGGCAACGAACCAGGCTCTTAGTCGCTGGTGTTTCTTCAAAGCCCGGAGGAAAGAGCAGAACAAACTGAAGCCTGTATGTCGGGTTCAGGGGCAGCAGACTGTATCGGCTTTCATCAACCGCCAGTGCTGCCAGTCGGTCAATAATGGTTACGCCAAGCCCCTCTACCACCATCTGGCAGGCCAGCACGCTGGAGGTTGTTTCGATCTTGCAGGTGAGTTCAACGCCAGCGGCATTGAAGATCTCTTCCATCTGAAATCGTGGTCGCAGTCCCGGAGCCAGCGCAATGATGTCGTGTTCTGACATCTGTTCCGGTGTCACGGAATCCAGCTGTTCCAGCGGATGGCCTTTTGGCACCATCACCATGGCATCCGTATCAAAGAAAGGCCTCTGAATCACCGATGGGTGGTTGCAGGGCTTGGTCAGTGCCACCGCAATGTCGTAATGCCTGCCAGCCACCCACTGTTCGATATCACGATGGCCTCGAACGTCTACACTGAAACGTTGTTCAGGATGTTCCGCCACGAACCGGGCAAGCGCCGGAGAAACCAGGCTGTTCGCCAGCCGGGCAAGTGCCACAATCCGAAGGGTACGGGTACCACCATCCTTGATTTCCCTCACGATGCGGGGCAGATCATCGAGGTTGGCCAGAATCTTCTCTGCCTCCTGATAGAACTCCTTGCCTTCAGGGGTCAGCACGAGGCGGCGCTTCTCACGCTTGAAAAGTTTTAGCTTCAGTTCGTCTTCTAATGTGGAGATGAGACGACTGGTTGCCGGCTGACTCAGGTTCATCACAGATGCGGCCGCCACCAAAGAGCCATGTATTACCACCGCACGGAAGCACCTCAACTTCTTGATATTCATAATGATCTCCGGATCACATGCATAAAACGCATATATCTATCTAATGTTTTCAATTTACATAGGTATCAACTGTAGTCGATAACAGGAGGCGTCAACATAGGAAACGCCACTGAGGAATCAGTACAAAACAAAAACCGGAGGCAATATGAGGTTTTCAAAAACACTGCTGGCGGCTGGAATTTTCGGCATTGCGGCATCCCCGGCATCGGCCCTTGAGGTAGAAGTAGGTGGCCAGGTAAACCGGGCAATCATGTACGCGAAAGACGGTTATAATGCCAACGAACTTGGACTTGGATCCGATACCGAGATCTACCATGTAGACAACCGCAATAGCCCCACCAGGTTCAACATTGGCGGCACCCAGCGCATCATTGACGGCTGGACCGCCGGTGCACTGATCGAAGTTGGGGTATTTGCCAACGGATCCAACGATGTGGATCCAGCACAGAAAAACTTCGGCCCGGAGCTGGATGAGCGCGTCACCGATGCCTTTCTGGACACACCCTACGGCAAACTGACCGTAGGCCTCGGTGAGGGCGCCGCCTACAATGCGGGACGCCGGGATTATTCCGGCACAGGCGTGATCAGTTTCCGCAATCCCAGTCTGATTGGTGGCGAACTCCGGTTCGCACTGAAACCCTTCCCGGCATCGTTTCGTTCAAGGCCGAACAGAACCCCACCGGAAATCAATCCCTTTGATGAAGCCAACCCGTTCGGGAACGAAGTAAGCATTTCCGGCAGTATCCGGGATTACAACTTTGAAGGCCGTCATAACCGGATCCGTTACGACAGCCCCCGCATTGGCCCCGTTACAGTATCAGTGAGTGCCGGCCACGACGGCGATGATGGTCAGGACTCAGTTCTCCAGATGGGCGTTAAATCCGGCTTGCGGGTTCCGGGTGGCCGTATGTTGATTGGCGCCGGTTATTCCCGTGCGACTCAGAACGTCGACAACCTCAGCAGTGACGAGCCGGATGTAAACATCTACGGCGGCTCGGTATCTTACTTTCACAGTGATACCGGCCTGAACCTGACCCTGGCTGCAGTAAACCGCGCCCAGAAACTGACCGCCGAGGAAGCGACGGATACCTTTGACGCCACCGATTCGGAACTTGGTCAGTTCCGCTACGTGAAGCTCGGCTACCGTCCTAACAGAACACATGCCTTTGACATTCATTACGGCGAAACCCGGGATCGGAACAAAAATGACGAGAAAGGGTCTGTGATTGGCATGGGTTATGTCTTTAGCCCGACCGACCTGTTTGACGCCTACGCGGGCGCCAAAATCCACAGCCATGAGCGGGCCGAATGGTGCACCACATCAGGAAATACCTGTTATGCCCCGGAGTATGAAGACATCATTCTGGTGACTACCGGCTTGCGGGTGAAGTTCTAGAGCGATCAACACAGCATCTTTGTTGTTGTCTTTTTGCCCCTGCTTGCAGGGGCTTTTTTATGGTAATTTCAGCGAATGACGAACCCTCAACAGACCTCACTCCAAACCCTGCTAGACACCCTTCCCCAGACCGGTCGGGTCGACAGGATCGGAATCCGCCCAGCCCGCGGTGACCAGGTTCAGGCTTGCATGTGAGCAGTGATTACTTGGCGGGAGACTCGCCTGCGCCCCGGTCCGCAACGCCGGAACAAACCTTTTCCGAAGCTGAGGTAGAGCAGGCAATCCGCTCAGGCATTGAGCGCTACTTTGACGACTGCCGGGGCCGAATACCGGCATTCATTGACCGCCATTTCCACTACCCGGGGGCCTTCGCAACCAACCGGATCGCGCTGGGATGGGACATGCTTCGGGCACCCATCAATCTACTGTGGGCACCCGTCTATGCCCTCGCCTGCCTGCTGAAAATCCTCGTTCCCCAACGTTCAGCCCTGCGGTGGCTTCACAAAGTGGCCAACCGGGTACCCGCCGGTCTTACCACTCAGGTACAACAGCACATCTCCCACCTGATTCTGGTAGAGCTTTTGAACAATGGCCGGGAAAAACCGCTGCTGGAGAGCTACCTGATTGAAGAATTGGAAGCCGTTTATGAGCGCCATAACTGCGAGCCGGTCGATCATCAGCAGTTCAAAACTCTGATCGAACCGCTGGTGGCAGACACACTCAGTCAGTACAGGGTGACCCGCACGGCATCAGCCGATATCACCAACAGCATCACCTGTACGGTGTTGGGGGCGTTCGCCTTTCAGAAGTTCACCCCCGGTGGAATCGGGCTTGGGGTCATGCTCGCATCCGTGCTTGCCAAGACTCTGGCCGCCAGGGATTTCATCCTCGGTGAGACCATTGGCGGGTGGTATTACAGCGTGTTTCCACCAGAGCCTTCCGCGCTGACCACGGCCAGCGTCATGCTCGCCGTCATGGCCGCACTGGCGGCGTTCGCAGCTTTATCCGGTATGATTTTTGATCCCATTCAGGCGGCGCTCGGCTTGCACCGAAGGCGTCTGCACAAACTGCTGGATCATCTACAGAGAGACGTCACGCTCAGTACGCAAAGCAGCTTCCGCCCGAAAGACCAGTTCATAGCCCGGGTTCTGGACACCTTCGACATGATCAAAGCAGGTTTACTCTAGTTGACGGATCGCCCTGCGGGGTCCTCACTATAGGAGTTACTATCTTCCGGAGGAAAGGGACATGAAGTGGATTGTGATCGCAATAATCGTCGCGGTAGTAGCCATCTGGCTATATCGGGGCAAGCGCAAAAACGTCGTTGAAGATCCTGATGTGAAAACATTCGATGAGAAGGACTATTACCTTACATCGAATGATAACGCCTCAGATGACGAGTCCTCTCCAGATCAAAGCAATCCTCGCCACTGAGTTGCGTTCTATCGTTACTTTTTCAGGCTAATCTGCTTTGAACCCGTTGGGGCAATTTGTCCGCTTTTACCTTTGCCGACATATTCAACGGATCCCCCCGCCTTTAAAAAAGCAGCGGTCTGTTCCTCAATCGCGGCGGACGTCAGAGTTACTTTCTCGGGTTTCTTGCTCATAGTAATATCCAGGTCAGGATGGCTTCATTAACAACATAAGCCCGCCAGTATACCCGAAATGGCGAAAAATTGTTCGATTTCTGTAGATCAGAGGACTTCACCGCATGGAAACCGCTGACATTTTCCTGGCGCTGCTGTTCGGTTGCATCGGTTTCGGGTATTTCATGTACGGGCGGCGCATGAAAAACATTGTCATCCGATACTGCGGCATTGCCATGATTCTTTATCCGTATCTGGCGAGCAGCGCCTGGGAGATGTTGGCGGTGGGTGCTGGGCTGATGGTGGTGCCGCGGTTTATCGAACTCTAATGGATACTCCCTTACTGTCCCTACACAAACACCCCATAAAGTTGCGCATACACGATCTGCGTGCCAATGTTGAAGGACATCTCTCGTAAGGAGGATAGGACATGCTCTATTGGGCTATCGTCTGTCTGGTAATTGCGATCATTGCGGGTGTTCTTGGTTTTGGAGGTATTGCAGGGACGGCCGCCGGCTTTGCGAAGATACTGTTCTTCATCTTCCTGGTATTGCTGGTCGTGTCACTGATCGTGAACGTCTTCCGCGGCAAAGGACCAAAAGTCTAGCGGGCGGCCAAGACGCTATCGCCTATATCGTTTTCCGCAGGAGATTCGGTATGTTCGAAAGCGAAATCCCACCAATGGACATATTGGTCCGGCTGGTGATGGCTGCAGGACTGGCCCTGCTACTGGGGCTTGAGCGGGAATTGCGCGGCAAGCCCGCAGGCCTGCGCTCCCACATGCTGGTCTCAGTAGGTGCTTCCGCATTCATCCTGATTGGCCTCCACATCCTGATGACAACGGCCGAAGGCGACCCCTCTGCCCGGATAGACCCGTCGCGGATCGTTGAAGGTGTGATCGGCGGTATCGGTTTCCTTGGTGCCGGTTGCATCATTCAAAGCCGGGGCAACGTTCAGGGCATTACCACCGGTGCCTCCATCTGGATTTCCGGAGCCATCGGGGTCGCATGCGGTCTCGGCACCCTGGTGCTTGCCAGCATGGTGACCGTTTTGGCACTCATCATTATGGTGGTGCTTGGCCGCTTTGAACGGAACGTCATTGAGGAATGAGCCCGGAGTTTTGAAAAGCTCAATCAGCGGCGGGCAGACTCCCACCCAGCATGTTTTCGATCACCGCTGCGTTGTAGAAAGTTTCAACGCACTGGATTTTTTCCTCTCGCACACGAAACCAGATTGCCAGGCGCACATCTCCGATCGGCTCGAAGTAGGTACGGTAATCGAGGATCGCAAACACGTGCTCGCCGTCGGCACTTAGCTGCCGAAGAACCAGGTCTTTCTGAATGGCAAACATACCGAACTGGTAGGCCAGCATGTCGTCCCGGCTGAGAAAACGCATATTCGGCCCCACGTATTCAAAGCCCTCTTCGGCCAGCAGGTCCTTGGCTTCATCCAACCGTTGGGCGCGGATGTTTTCGACGAACTGAGCCACAATTTCCTTTGGCTGCATGAACATTCTCCAAAATCAGGGACTGACGATGTTGATTGCTCTCGCTACCTTAAAAAGTAGCTCATCTGGCGGTGCAACAACATGAACCTGAGAAATGCCGTAACAAAACGCCTATTCGATTGTCAGAACACCCTAAAGCCGCTCAATGGCCTTGAGCAGAGAACTGAAAGCTTTCGAAAAGCTGCGCTCAGCCAATCGGTCCATTATCCGACCCAGAACGGGCACCTGCACGTGCCCTTCGGAAACCCAGGTCACCCGGGTTTGTTCGCCCTCGGGCTTTAAAATAATCTCCCCCTTCGTGTGCTGAACGGCGAATGGGCTCGATTTTTCAATTTGATAGTGCATCCGGTTTGGCCTCTCAAACTGCGTAATACGCTCAGTCAGTTCAAGCCGGCCTGCTCCAATAATTCTCAGGGCGCCGGTGCCATTTTTCTCATGCTCCCCTGCCTCAATCAGCAAAGACTTGCTAACCCCTGGAAAGCGATCGTAACGGGCATGGTCGGAAATGGCCTCGAAGACAGTCTCGATATCCTTTCCAAGAACCCGCTCAACGTGAATGCGAAACATAGCTACTCCTTAAAACCTGGGCTGACAGACAAGATACGCTTACGCGTCATCAAATGAATGGGTTTTCCTCGTTTTTTTGATACCGTTTCCAGACCATTCGGGAAACTGCTGGAGGTGGAGCATGACTAAATACGAACTCGGGTCGCAGAAAGTGACAGACACCTGATCATGCAGAAGCCCAAGCGCATCTACCTCGCCGGACCCGAAGTTTTCTTCCCGGCCGAAGAACATCGGGCCATTGTCGACGAGAAAAAACGCCTGCTACGAGAGGCTGGGCTTGAGGGCGTAGACCCGCTGGACACCGAACTGGTGTTTTCAGAGGATGCGGCCAAACAGGACCGAGGACACCGGATCTACCACGCCAACCGCGACTTGATGGACAGCTGTGATGCCATCATCGCCAACCTCACGCCCTTTCGCGGCATCAGCGCGGATCCGGGCACCGTGTTCGAGGTAGGCTATATGATCGGCCAGGGCAAGTCCGCCTTCGGATTCACCCTGGACAGCCGGCACTACCGGGAACGCACAGGCGCAGCCGATCTGGACGATCCGGACCACTCCATTGAGGATTTTGAGATGAGCGACAACCTCATGATTGAGGGCGGAATCAGGGACTCCGGTGGCCAGCTATTGGTGGCCGCCGAGCCAGGCGAACACCGGTTTTTCTCAGCAGAAGTGTTCCGTCGCTGTGTTCGGGCGCTGGTCGATGCCTGAACCTGCAGGCCCTGAAAGCCAGAACCGTCGAGATCGGAAAAGCTTGCCTCTAGGGAACCCGTGAATACGCAGGCCTTATCCGATTCATGGCGATCCGCGCATCATCCGGCTCTGCCCGGATCGGGCGTTTCCTCATTAAGCCAGGTACCACAGTATTTACAATACCTGGCATCTTTTTCATGCCGATGCTTCCCGCATCCCGGGCATGCTTCATCGGAATAACGTTCCGCACGCAGGGCGCGAATCACTTCCGCGGAAAAAACGCCAACGGGAAGCGCGATAATCGAGTACCCCGTCAACATGATCATCATGGAAATGAACTGACCCCAGGCGGTCACAGGCGTTATATCGCCATACCCCACGGTCGTCAGTGTCACGATTCCCCAATAGATGGATTTGGGTATACTGCTAAAGCCCGCCTCGGCCGGTTCAATAAGATAGAGCAAAGAAGAGAAGATGGTCACCAGCATCAACACTGTGAACAGAAACAGCAGGATCTGATGCCGGCTACGAATCAGGGCATCCATCAGCAGGCGCCCCTCCCCCACAACCGTCATCATTTCCAGTACCCGGAACAGGCGCAGCGTCCGCAGAAGACGCACAACGACGAGGGTCTGGGCACCCGGGAACAACAGCGCCAACCAGGTAGGCAAGACAGCCAGAAAGTCGATAACGCCGTAAAAGCTTTTGAGATAAAGCTTTGGTTTTTCCAGGCAATAAATGCGCAGGGCTAGCTCAAGGGTGAACAGCAGTGTTATGCCCCATTCCACCGCATAAAAAAGATCACCGAAGCGAGCATGATATTCCGGAACACTGTCCAGGAGAATAATCCCCACGCTGAGGAATATCAGCAACGCCAAGAAAATATCAAAACCTTTGCCCAGCCGGGTATCTGACTCGAAAATAACCTGAAACAGACGCGTTTTAATCCCCAGACCGCCGGGTTTTATAGTCGCCAACTAAGCTCTCCCTTGGCTGTATTTTCAATCTGTCCCATTTCGTCCAATCACCAGATCTCAGAACACCCCCGTCTCCGCCAGCTGCCGGATGATCTGAATGGTTTCTACGTCTGTGGCCACATAGGCCTGGTGGAGGTATTGGTCATAGGGCATCGCATCAGCGGTGTTCTCGATGCTCGCCGTGTGATAGCGAAAGCGAACAAACAGCGACTCAGGTTCCGGCTCCTCAATATCCATGACAAGTGTTGCAGCTGGAACGGTATGAGTTGGCTGAGTTTGATACTCGATCCTCGTCTCATGCCAGAACGTGATTTCGTCAACCACCTCCAGCCCCGGCAGCTGCAGGCACCGTTTCATATAGGCCGGTTCCTGCTCTAGAATCTCGTAATCGTCAACGCCCACCAGGAACTTGTCTGGGCGCCGGGCTCGAAGTACCAGGCCTTCCCATACTTGAAACCGAGTCAGAATCGGTAATTCCGGCTTGGTCAGGTCGTTTATCTGAACGATGTGCTCAAAGGTCACTTGTCCTCCAGTTTTTTGGCTAGCAGTACTCCCCATTCAGATCCGGCACAAAATCGATACCTAGCCCGTAATTCTCCAGAATTCCGCAAAGCTGCCCGTCCTTGCGAATCTTCTTGAAACCACGATCGAAAGCCTCCGCAATCGCATTTGATCGTTCCCGGTCCTCCGGGGAAAGAGCCAGGTATCCGCGATGACGTTCATCCAGACAGCCGGCATTCACCAGACCGACGCGATTCTGGCCGGATTCAAACAGAAGACGATCATCCAGAAGCGCATCAACGCGCCCCCTTCTGACAAGTTCCCTAAGTCGATTGGAGACGTCCTCTCCGCCTATCAGGATGGCTCGCTCACCCTGATGATCAGAAATATAAGCGTCCATCTCCTCTCCGTAGGTGTAGCCGGAAGTGGCCACGAATCGAATGTCCTTGAGCGAATTCAGCCCATCATAACGGCGAGGCTCATCCCCCGAAACGTAAAAGCAATATTCGGTCTGCGACACTGCGTAGGAAGGAAAGACAAAATCAGGGGCCTCTCCCTTGAACGAAGGCAAAATGGCATCGACACGACCAGCTCTTACCTCAAGAAGGGCCCGGTCGTACGGCAGATTTCTATATACAACCTTGTGCCCTTCGGACTCCAGCGCTGCACGGGCAATATCAACGGCAAAGCCCGAAAGTGGTTGGGTCGAATTGCAGGCGTAGGGGCACCAATACCCCGGCGCGGCGATAGAAATCGTGAGCGATTCTCCCGCCGGTGCGTTAGGCCATGCTGGCGAAAGCGCCAATGCCCAACAAGCCCCTATCAGAACTTTAGCGGCAACTTTCATCGCTTTGCTGTCTTTCCGAGGAACACAGAAATAAGAGCCAAGCACTTCCTCCCGTCTTTGCGGTTTGCCCCGAAAGACTGCATTTCGATTTAATCTCAGACTAGATCATCAGGCATAGTGCGTCTAATCCTTCGAATCTCAATTAATGGCGTGCGTCCCTTCATTATGACGAGCAGGACGATCAAAATTGACCGAAACAGCATCAGGCGTTCGCAGAAGCTTCCCCGGTTTTTAATGCAAGAAACGCAATGCCATGAATCACCGCAACACAAAGACTAAAAGAAGCAGACATAAGGTGATGTTCACCGCCCAGACGATCAAAGAAACCCGTTTCCGCAGACTCGCATGCTTGGTTGGATTAGTCATAGTTGAACCGCTCAGACAGGATACGGTAAGAGGGCGTGCCCCTCTTAATCAGGTGATCTTCAACGATATCCATCATGATCGACGGGCCGCACATCACAAAGACCCATTCATTGATCTCTTGGTCTGAAAAGACACGATCCATCAGCGCTGCATCGATGAAACCTGTCTCTCCCTGCCAGGTTTCGGGCGGCTCTGACAGCACATGAACCACGTCCTGCTCCCCCAACTCCTCACGATAGGCAATCTGGTCGATCAGCCGATTTCCATAGATCACCCTTACCTTGCGCGAATCGCCGGTGAGGCGCATTTGCCGAAGTATACCCAGCAGCGGAGCAAGGCCAACGCCACCTGCGATGAGAGCGACCCCGGGTTCAGTGCGACCATCGACAGACAGATTGCCATAAGGGCCGTCAACGTAGGCGACTGTACCCGCCTCTATCTGGCCTACTGTTCGCGTGAAGTCGCCAAGCTCTTTGATCATGAAAGATACTTCAGCCCCGGACGCCGGTGCCGAGCAAATGGAGAACGGGTTTTCCTTCATCGAGAAGGTGCTGTGACCGACATTCAGCCAGGCGAATTGCCCGGCCTGGTATTCAAGCCCCCTATGACCTTCGGGTTTTACGGTCAACTCCCATTGCTTTGGCGTCAACTGGACGACCGAGGCGACGCGCCAGGGACGAGCTTTCTGCCAAAGGGGAACCAGCAGGTAAACCGTAAGCAATGACCCAACAGCTACCCCAGTCATTGCCAGCCACACCCAGGTCATCACTGGCTCCGATCCATAACGCCCGCCATAGACGGTGTGGTGCAACAGAAGAACCGCAATCAAAAGTGCGCCGATCCCATGCAAGAGGCGCCATGTCTCGTATTTATAGTCCAGTTGGGTGCGCCCGATTGCCATAACAACAAGGCCTGCAAGAAGCAGATAGGCGACAATACCTGTCGACAGATCGGCAAAGTCGGTCGTGATCGTCAATTGGCGCGTTGGGTCCCAGGGGCGCTGACCACCTGTCGGAGTTCCCTGGTAAAGGAACGGATGCAACAGAGCAAAGACCAGAGCTGTGCGGGCCATGATCTGGTGAAACCTCATGGTCACATCCATTCCGACGCCATTTGAAATGGCTTTGAAACGGCCGGACAGGATGAACTCCATGAGAATCATCGAGAAGGCAAGGATGCCAAGACCAGATGCCAGTTCCTGATGGAACTGGCGTGGCGGTCCGCCCACCCACGCGGACAGGATCAGCGGCAATGTGACAGCAACAAGGTAAACAAGGATCAAAAAGAGCGGTTTCATCTGTCCAGCCTGATTTACTTCCCCTGGCCTTGCAATCTAGTCTTCCACGCAGCCCCTGGCAACGCGGTCGCATAGAACACCCCCTGACTCTGCAGGATGTGTTTAACTATAGCCCTAGTCAGCAGAGGACAGATTTCCGTGCCCCCTAAGTCCTGGGTCAGCCATTTTCGGCCTCAAAAAATACCGTTCCGGCGCCGATGCGCTCGCGCTTCTGTTGCGTTGATCTCTCGAAAAACAGAAGCCGGCGGCAAGGAGTTGCTCTTTATCCAGCGAGCCCGGCGGGAGGGTGATCCCTGGTCTGGCGATATGGCGTTCCCCGGTGGCCGACTGCAACCCGAAGACGCGTCCGCCCGGGCCGCTGCCGAGCGGGAGACACTGGAAGAAACCGGCATCGACCTCAGCCGCCACGGCCGCTATCTGGCGCGGTTATCAGACCTGATTACCCGCCATCACAGCCGTTGGCGCCCGATGGTAGTCACACCCTATGTGTTCGAATGGCGGGGGCCAAAGGCCGTCTCGCCCAATCATGAAGTCGAGCGGGTGGTTTGGGTCCCCCTGGACTACCTCGCTGCCGGCGAGAACCAGAGCCAACTCCCCTGGCGCACTCCGCTCGGTACATTGAACCTGCCCTGTTGTCGCTACCGGGATTCGTGCATCTGGGGGCTGAGCTACAGCATGTTGCAGGAGTTGTTGGCGATGGCTCCCGAAACGAGACGTTAGTTGGAATCATGAGTCGCTCCTGTGCAAACTCAGAAATACCCCAACAGCCGGCCAAGGATCAGCACGCTGATCCAACCTACCAGAGACATCCCGGCCCTTACCCTCACGGATGAAGGCATGCGGGCCTTCATCGGGAGGCTCCGTATATCTTCGTGCTTCAACACCCGCCCCAGAATCAATGCATTCAACACACCCAACAAGACAAGCAGGATCTTAGCCTGGAACAACGGCGACCCGGCATAATCCACGGCTGCTGTAGCAAATAACAGCGCACCGCAAACAACCGCCAACCCCAAACCAATCACCGATGTGATTCGAAGCACATCAACAAACACCATCACGGGGTAACTGCGCCAGAGCCCCAGCAAACGCAGATCCAGCGGCACAATGCCGCCTACCAGCATAGAAACCCCGAGAATATGCCCGGCGTTTACCAGCGGGTACATGAATGTGGAGTTACGCAGGGCCGATACAAAGGCGAGATTCTCGACGGGGGCCAGCGACTGCTCAATCATCCCGAAGCTCAGGAATCACGGTCGGGATACAGATCGTAGTCCTGCCCGTCGATGACAACCCGCTCCGCCTTGACCAGCCGCTCGCCTTCTTTGGCCGAGCGATGACCATGCACGGTGATTTCCCGGCCCTGGCTCAACATCTCTTTGGTAAGCCCAACACGGTCGTTACGCCAGGGCTGACCAACTTCCACAACCCAATCCTCGCCATCCACACTTATGGTGACCTCACCATGGGGATTACCCAGACGAACAGATTGGACGACACCGGTGATCTCAAATTCCTTGTCGGTTGCCCATGCCCAACCGTGATGGGCCTGCGCAGAAGAGGCAGCCAGAAAAGCGGCAAGAACAGCAAAACAGAGCAGGTAGGTAAAACGAAGCTGAAGCATATCCAATCCTCTTATCGCGGGCTTGTCAGGGCAAAAGTGAGTCGCATGCCACTAGCAAGTGCAACGTAACCCCGTTTTTGCTCAGTACTTCCGTGATGGTCTCAATGTTCGGTGGGCCGGGCGGTTCCTGCTCCTATCGGGGCATGGCGCTGAACCAGCCTGTAACGTTCGAGTCGTCAAAAGCGATGTGTGAACCCGGCCAAAAACATCTGGTCCTTATCGAAGTTTAGAACAGACAACGAAAACCACACTGCTAAAAAACCCCGCCCTGGCCACAAATTACCGCGTTGGCGGCGCCATAAACTCAGGCCCGACGGGATCATCAATACACTTGGCGAGAATGTCATCGATAGCGGCCATCGCTTCCTTATCTAGCGACCATCCCTCAATTTCATCGACCGGATCCAGCTGTTCCGGTCTTCTCGCACCCCAGAGCGCTGTGGTGACACCCGGCTGATCCACCAGCCAGCGAAGGGCCAGCGCCAGTACGCTTTTCTGGTACCGTTCGCGGGCAAACGCATCCAGTTCAGACACGGCATTCAGGTACTGACGATAGCGATCACCCTGGAACTTGGGATCGTTCTTGCGCAGGTCGTCACCGGTGAACTGGGTGTCTTCCCGCATCTTTCCGGTCAGCAAGCCGCGGCAGAGTCCGCCGTAGGTAATGGTGGCAATGTCGTTTTCGCGACAGTAGGGCAGAATCTCCTGCTCGATATCACGCTCAAACAGGTTATACGGCGGCTGCAAACTGTGAAGTGGCACATTCTTCTGAAGCTCATCCATCTGCGACGGCGTAAAGTTGCTGACACCAATGGCGCGGATTTTTCCGGCCTTGTAAAGGTTTTCCAACGCCCGAGCGGTCTCTTCCATGGGCGTCTTCGGATCCGGCCAATGAACCTGGTAAATGTCGATCCTGTCCGTCTGAAGGCGTTTCAGGGAATCCTCGACCTCCCGCTCTATGCGCGAGCCAGTGGCATCCCTCCAGACCTTGTCGTGATCATCGTTCCAGTTCAGAGCCACCTTGGTGGCCAGCGCAACCTGATCCCGCCGGCCATCGGCAAGGGCCTTGCCCACAATCTCCTCGGAGCGCCCGAAGCCGTATACCGGCGCCGTATCGATCACACCAATGCCCTTGTCGATTGCCCTGTGGATAGTGTCGATGGACTGGGCTTCGTCCGTTCCGCCCCACATCCAGCCGCCTATGGCCCAGGTACCGAGCCCGACCGGTGTTACCTGGATATCTGTATTTCCGAATATTCGCGTATCCATGCGTCCTCCCGTTGCCATGAAAGTCATTTAGATAAAATGCGGCACTGAGAGTGCCTCATACCACAGACTTGTGTGGGAGAACCTGTGAATTCAACCCCAGAGACCATCAGTAATGAAGGAGCAATTGAGGCATGCAGGGCCAAATCATCGGCGGGCAGAAGGCAGGCAATACGGTGGTCACCGACAGAGGAGTGGCAAAGCGACCGTCCCTGATCGCTTGCCATCGTAACAACGTTTTATTTCACCAGATGAGATCCGCGATATTCCATCTCGCTCTCGATCTTACCTAACCCTTTACCTTTATCGGTTCCGTTAACCGAAGAGGTGGTCATGGCGAAAGTCATTACCGAATGGGCGACGGCGTCAGACATCTCGTCGAGCGCCTGCAGGCTTATATTATCGAAGGTGTCACAGGCCAGGTGGTAGCAGGGGTCATATTGCTCACCGGCTGTACCACCATACAGAGCGGCTTCATCAGGTGTCTTGATCCCTTCCGCGCCGGTGAAAAGCCCGCCAGCCGGAATTCCGACTTCAATAAAGGGTCCGTAATCGGAGCGGCCGTCGAATGCCGTGGGCTCAACCGCTAAAGACATCGCTGCGAAATATTCCTGAAATACGCTTTCGATGTTCTTCGAGCCGTTGGGGCCTGCCAGCGGGGTATCAGAGCCGTCGCCATCGTAAACAAAACGGACAAAATTCGGTGAACCTATCATGTCGAAATTCAGATTCAGCGCAATGTCCTTGATATCTCGAGGGCTCAACTGATCAACGTAGTATTGTGCTCCGAGCAAGCCGGCTTCTTCCGCCCCCCACCAGGCAAAGCGAACCTGATTTCTCGGGCTGATTTCCTGGTTTGCCATCTGGATAGCAACCTCCAGGATGGCCGCCGAGCCGCTGCCGTTGTCCTGGATGCCAGGGCCTTCGGCGACAGAATCAAGGTGAGCGCCCACAACAACTACCCGGTCGTCCCGGCCTTCCGGCGAGTTGGCAATTACATTCGACGTGGTACGGATTTCCGAGCTGGCGTCTACCATGAGATTCACTACAACACCGCCATCGGAAAGCTCAACTCCGACCCCGAATGCGGCCCCCACCACTGGAACAGTAAAGCCAGGGCCACCGAGCGTTCCCAGAAAGTTATCTGTGCGCCCAGGCTGACCTTCATTGAAGATAATAACGCCGCTGGCACCGGCGCTCTCGGCATTCTCGGCCTTGAGGCTGAATGAACAGGAGCCTCTCTGGACCAGCGCGATGTTGCCGGGGGTGAAACCTGCGAAATCCGTTGCCTCACAGCCACTGGTGGAGGTGTTGGCTTCAGTTCCCGGTGGTAATGCCAAATCCACGGCTTCCACTTCTGCCGTTACATTACCACTGCCGGAATACGTCATGGTGGCAAAGCCATCAAGGCCAAAATACTCATAGACAGTCGGATTGGGGCTTATCTGCTCAAGAGTAGCGGGACTGTTTTCTTCAAAGAATGGATAGTCGAACGGCTGAATCGTTACGTCATACCCTGCTAAGGCCATCTGCTCAACGACATAGTCCACCGAGGCTTGATAGCCGGGCGATGAAGCTTCGCGAGTTCCTCCATTGGCATCGGCTGCTGCCTGAAAGGCAGCCTGATGATTGCGAACACCTTCAACAGTAACCGCTTCTCGAAGGGTGTAGGTATCGACGCTGGTAGCGGCGAAGACAGGTAAGCCGGTCGCTGCTGCGACCACTGCGATGGCAAGAGGTGTACGATTAAACCTGACGTTTAACATGGCATAGCTCCTTGCTGCGTTATTTTTATCTTTCCCTGGGTACCACTCGCGTCTTGCCGCAGAATCAGCTGCGACCAATAAAGCCTATCAGGTATCTTTCATTCCGCCAGTTTCGGCCGGCCGGGGCATGAAGGTAATTCATGCCTGCCCCCTCAAATGCTCAGTGATGGTGCCCACCGGGGCCATGGGCGTGACCATGGGCCAGCTCTTCCGGGCTGGCCTCGCGCACGTCAATAATTTCAATATCAAACGTCAGGGTTCTGCCGGCCATCGGATGATTGGTATCAACATCGGCAAACTTGTGGCCCACCTTGGCAACAACAACGTGGCGAGGCCCCTGGTCGGTTTTCACCTGGGCGACCATGCCCGCCTTCCAGCGCTTGGCGCCCATTAGATGCTTGATCGGCACCCGCTGAATGGCGTCCGGCTTGCGGGGCCCGTAGGCTTTATCAGGGCTGACGGTGACGCTGAATGTATCGCCCGCGTCGCGACCTTCCAGGGCTTCTTCCAGGCCCTTGATTATGCCGCCATGACCATGCAGGTAAGCGTTCGGCTGGCCGCCATGGGAGTTTTCAACAACATTGTCCTGTTCATCGCGCAGGCTGTAATGGAACAGGACGACTTGGTTTTTTTCGATGGGCATAGGTCTCTCTAAAACGGTTAACGGTAGGGCAGTATAACCAGCGGAGGCGTTGACTTCAGTATCTCCTGCGGTCAAAGCAGTTGAGGGCCCCATCGGGCGGCGGGCACGCTGATCAGAACGCACAAAATAAAACCTGCACCGGTTTTCCATTTCATGACCAGATTGACTAAACTTTAACCAGATCAAATGTACGGGGTTCGTGCCATGAATCCGTCTCCTGACTCCACAGGAAGCGCCTCCACGCGTTCTTTAGGGCGGTTTTCCAGGCACGGACTTTCCTGGCTGATGATCCTTGCCGCCCTCGTTATTTCCGTCCACCCGCTCGCCGATGAACTGGCCCACTCGCCTCAAGCACTGGATGGCCTGTCCTTCAAGAGTGCACTCGGCCCGATGGGGCAACCCGCCGATACTGACGATCTGTTGGTATTCGAAGACGGCTATTTCGTCTCTGAGGAGTGCGCTCGGCGTTGCGGTTATGCCAAGGTCGAATACTGGGTCAGGGCGCACAATGATGGCATTCAGATGCGAGCCGAAGTGCCATGTAGCAATTCGGATGCAGTCATGTATTGGCGGGGCACTGTACGGGGGAATGAAATCGAAGGCTCGTTCACCTGGGTAAACAGGCGCTGGTACTGGACCTTTGAAAAAGAGTTCAGCTTCAAAGGTCGGCTGATCGAGACCAACAATCGATGACCAGGCAAGGCCTACTGGCGGGTAAGGGCCTGGCAGGACTCGTAAAACTCGCCCTCCTCATCAGCGTCATCATCGCCGGAAACCTGTTGACGAGCGGTATCATTGATGGCCTGGAGATGGACGTCCGACCCACGAACGAGCCCCTGCTGCACCAGATCATCATGTTCTCCATGGCCGCCTACATTGTTTTGATGGCGATGCCATTCGTGCCGGGCGTCGAAATCGGGCTCGCCCTGATGATGATCCTCGGGCCTAAAATTGTGCCACTGGTCTATGCCTGCACTCTGATATCCATGTGCCTGGCTTTTCTGATCGGTCGCCTGGTCCCAGAGAGAAGTATCATCAAGTTCTTGAGAGAAATACGTCTCGTTAAAGCCGCGTCATTCCTGGAGAGCTTCAGCGGGCTATCTGCCGAGCAGCGACTGACACGCCTGTCAGACCTCTCCCCCCGGCGTTGGGTCCCGTGGCTTTTGCGGCATCGCTACCTCACCCTGATGCTTGCGATCAATCTGCCGGGCAATATGGTTCTGGGCGGGGGTGGCGGCCTTGCGCTGATGGCCGGAATGAGCCGGATATTCTCCGTTGGCCGATACCTGCTTCTGGTCGCCGTCGCAATTTCACCCATCCCGCTCGTTCTGCTGATCTTCGGCGACAAGTTTGCCAGCTGGCCGATATAAATCAGCGATCGAGTGGCTGCCCCCGTTTTCAGATTGGATACTTCAACGAAGTGGCCTTACGTTTCATTCGCCTTACGATAGGCACCCCGATAATCAAAAATCCGCTCCTGCACCTGCCAGTAGTGCTTTTGCCTGCGGGCAATGACGAAATCCGGTGCAGTCAGCGAGGCCTGACTCTCAAGCACCTCATCCGCCCTGCCGAACGCTTTCGGGGCCTGGCCATTGGCGAAACGACGCCCGAACAGTTTGTTGAACACATTGCGCGGTCCCGGCTTGCTGAGATCAAACGACTCGTTGAGTTCCTCCCCATCTTCACCGTGATAGGTGATCCTCAGTCTGGCCCCATCAGCGCCCAGCGTGAGCCCGGCACAACGGATCACCATAGCATCCTTGAGTTTCAGCGCATCTCTCAGCTGATCATCCGGGTCGATGATGGCTTTATGGCACTGGTGACAGTTGCGGGCCGCAATATCATTCTCGCCACCGCAGTGTGGGCACTCCTTGAAACGGAAACGGTAATCGCACTGTTCAGGACGGCCGTTCTGCACGGCCGGCTCCAGCAGCCCCTGACAACGGCGGCCGTAGTGCTCGATCACACGGCCGTCATCGTCTGTTTTGCCCCAGAAGATATTGGCAAACCCGCAGCCCGGGCAGAACACCTGCACCGGCTCACTATCAGGGTTCGGTTTCGGCTCCCCCACCTCGGGGTGATGCAGGTTTACATGGTTGCCGGCGTAATCAATTACCAGGCAATCCTGCTTGCCTTCGTCCAGACGAAGACCACGGCCCACAATCTGCTGATACAGGCTCACGGACTGGGTAGGACGGAGAATGGCGATAACGTCCACATGGGGCGCGTCAAAACCCGTGGTGAGCACGGACACATTCACCAGATACTTTAACTGGCGCTGCTTGAAGCGCTGAATCAGCAAGTCCCGATCCTTCAGATCGGTCGCGCCGGTCACCAGGGCCGTTTCGTGTTCCGGCAGGTAGCCGGTAATCTCCCGCGCATGCTCCACCGTGGCCGCAAAGATCATCACCCCCAGGCGTTCAGCGGCCAGCTCCATCACCTGCTCAATGATGGCACGGGTCACCCGCTTGTGTTTGCTCAGCAGCTGGTTGACATCCTTTTCGGCGTATTCGCCAAAGCGGTCCTGAGACAGCGCGGAGAAGTCGTATTGCGCCACCGCCGCGTTCACCAGATCAGGCCGGGTGAGATACCCCCGGTTGATCATGTAGCTCAACGGCAGTTCATAAATGCAATGCTGAAAGGGCTTATCCTCCTCACTACGAACAAAGCCCCGGTAGTGATAGCGATAGATCCAGCCCATGGCCAGACGGTAGGGAGTGGCGGTTAGCCCGAGTACTTTGAGGGCGTCGTTCTGTTGCCGCAGCAGCTCGATAATCCGTTGATACTGACTGGTTTCCTCACCGCTGACCCGATGGCACTCATCGATGATGACCAGCGAGTATTCACCCCGGAACTGATCCAGATTCGCCGATACCGACTGCACACTGGCAAAGGTCACCTGATACCGGTTTTCCTTGCGTTTCAGCCCGGCGGAGAAGATACCGCCCTCTAACCCATAGCTCTGATATTTGGCGTGATTCTGCTCCACCAGCTCTTTGACGTGGGTCAGCACCAGAATCTTGCGCCGGGCGAGGCGGGCCAGCTCGGCAATAACCAGGCTTTTACCCGCACCGGTTGGCAGCACGATAACGGCAGACTCATCGGATTTTCGGAAATGATTCAGCGTGGCGTCGACAGCTTCCTGCTGGTAAGGCCGCAGTTTGAAAGGCGCATTCATTCGTAGTGCGTAGTCGTTATCAGGAGGACAAGGCGGTCATACTAGCAAATGCAATTGCCGTTGCCTTCGAGACATCAATAAATCTGTCCCGGTTTTTGACCGCCCCACTCCAAAGTGCCCCTAGGACGGCAGCCCAGCCAGCACCCCGCCTTTTTGCAATAACGCCATCTCGGCGCGACTGGCAAAGCAGGCGATCTCTCTCTGGCCCAGAGTCGGCCGGATACGACGGGCATCGCTCAAGGCATCGACTGCCCCCGGGATGTTCCCCTCGTGAATATGGGCAATGGCCAGTACAACTCGGGGCAGGAAAATCCGGTCATCACAACGGCAGGCATCGCTGGCTGTCCGAATGGCGTTGTCAATCTGGCCGAAATTGAGCATCCCCCGGGCAAGCAACGCGCCCCACGCCGAGCGACGATTATCTCGCGGGCTGATCTTCATACCCTGGAGCATGAAGTCGATGCCCTGAACATCGCCCTGGCGAATCATGGCGGCCCCAAGCGCAGTCATCGCCTGGGCATTGCTTGGGTCCAGTTCCACTGCACGACGTAACATGCCAACGCCCCGTTGCAGGTCCCCCATATCGGCAAACGCACAGCCGGCATAGCCCAGAACATCGGTATCCTGACCGTCCAGAGCCACGGCTTTTTCAGCTGACTGGGTGGCTTCAAAGAGCCACTCCTGCCCACGAATGAGCCCCACCAGATGGCCAATGGCGATAATCAAAGCCAGATAGGCGTGGGCAAACGCAAGTTCCGGATCCCGCTGGATCGCTTGTCGCAGAAGGTTGGCAGCTTCGATGAAGCTTTCCTCACTCCAGCCTTTCTGGCCAAGAATGGCGTGGCCCTGGCGATACAGTGCCCAGGCACCCAGATCCACCGTACGTCGTTTTCGGAGCTGGATTAGCTCAGCCCGATTGAGTTGGGGCTCAATCCGGCTCACGATCTCGCGTACCACCTCCTCTTCGAGCACGTTCAGGCTGTCTACCGGGATCAGTTTCCGGTCTGACCAGAGCATGTTGCCGCTCGCCGCGTCCAGCAGCTGGACCCCGACTCGCAAGTTGTCCCCCATGGGCCACACCGAACCTTCGATGACGTAGTCCACACCCAGCTCTCTTGCGATGTGCTGAATGCTCACTTCCCGCTGACGATACTGAGAGGCGGTATTGCGAGACAGCACCAGAAAGCCGGGGATCCGGGCCAGGTGAATACTGATGTCTTCACAGAGCACCTCCGCAACCCAGGCAGTCTGATCAACGCCCACGCCGTGCGAGAACGGAAGCACCGCCAGCACGGGCTGCTCTTTCTCCCGTTCATTGCGGGACGAAAACAGGCCGGCGGCGGCCAGCACCTGATGCGCCTCGGCAGCGCTCTGCTGCATGACATCCGCCCCAGGAACCTCGGCCAGCGGCTCAGACGCATCAATGTCGGCCACAAAGCGATAACCCCGACGATTGAACGTGGCAATGAGGCCCTGCGTCTGCCCGCTATCCCCCAAGGCGTGGCGTGCGGCTTTAATGGCACTGCTCAAGGCAGACTCGCTGACAACCTTGCCCGACCACAGCTGGTCCAGCAGTTCCGCCCGGCTCACGATACGGTCGCGGTGAGTCACCAGATAGGTCAGCAAATCGAAGACAAGCGGCTCCAGAGGCTGGACTGCGCCGGCGCGACGCAGCTGGAGCTGATGGGTGTCCAACTGAAAATCAGAAAACCTGAAAATCATGGATCTGTTCCGCTATGACTAGCTGATTCCTAAATTAGCAGACAACACCTCCAGATTCTCCACATATTCTTCACACCTTCCCCAAGTATGGCCGGGGGCAACCTCGTAGACTGATCTCAAGTTGTTGTACCGCCCTCCCATCAAGGGAGGCTTTCAACCACACAAAGGAGAACAACCATGCCATTAGTCACTATCAACCTGATTGCGAACGTATTCGACAAAAAACAGAAGCAGGAGATGATCGCGAAAGTCACCGACGCCATGGTGGGTATTGAAGGGGAAGCGATGAGAGGTCTGACCTGGGTAGTCATTAACGAAGTCAGCGAGGGGGAGTGGGGAATCGGCGGAAAACCCCTCAGCAGCGAAGACGTCCACAAAATCCAGGCCTCTGCTGCCTGAAATCAAGAGGGGCCGGTCACTCGACCGGCCCCTCTTGTAGCCCAGGACCTGCTGGCTTTGGGACACATTTTTCTGAGGGTGTCTGCGATCGGTGAGTTGAGGCTAACTCAGCTTTCCCAGGTAATCGAAAACCGCGGCAAAATCATCCCGTCCGTGACCGGCGCTGTTGGCCTGGCCAAAAACGGATTTCGCAAGACCCGCAAGGAACAGCGGCTGGCGCTCCTCGTAGGCGGTCAAATCCAGCAAGTGCAGATCCTTGAGCATCAGCTCCAGCGGAAACTGGGCCTCATAATTGCCCTCTTTGATTAACTCTGCCTTGCCCTTGAGGAAAGGCGCGGTCACCGGCAGGTTCGGCAAGGTATCCATCAGAAAATCCCGACTGAAGCCCAGCTTTTCGCCCAGCAGAGCGGTCTCTGAATACACCAGCATGCTCTGGGCGAGCAAGGCGTTCACCAACATCTTGAACGCACTTCCCTGGCCAGCAGGACCGACATGGAGAATCTTCTGGCCCATGTGCTCAAGCAATGGCCGAACCTGCTTCAGGTCGTCAGATTCACCGCCGAGCAGGAACGTCAGCTCCCCGCTTTCCGCCGGCATTTTCGTCCCTGCCACGGGTGCATCCAGATACCGCAAACCGTGGGCACGAGCCCGGCCGTTACATTCACGGGTGTAGGACGGATTCACCGTGGAGCAATTCACCCACAAGGCGCCCTCCTCCATCGCATCGATGAAGCCCTCATCGCCGAACGCAACCTTTTCCACCACTTCCGGCGCACTGAGCATGGTAAATACAACATCCGCACCCGCCACGGCTGCCCGCGCCGAGTCAGCGGCGTTTGCGCCAGCCCTCTCCAAAGCGGTCGTAGCCTCTGAAGACCGGTTGAAGACCGTGAGTGAAATGCCATCGTCCTTGAGCAGGTTTTTGGCCATGCGGCTGCCCATGATGCCGAGACCGATAAACGCGACGTTCATGCAATCCTCCCCTTTCGTTTTCGGTAAGTGTAGTTCAGCCCAAAAAACAAACCTGTCCCGAATTACGGGAAGACACGGGACAAAGTTATATTCGCAATATTCAAAACTTTGCTATGCAGGGCCTCTTAAATAGCGTACCGTGAGTCTCGTTGGAAAGATTTAGCAAAGCATTTCACGAATAAGACCTCTTGTGTTACCACACCTTTTGTCCTGTTTTTGATCCTGCACGTTTTCTTGTTTCCCGCATATCGCTGATCAAAGATCACAACGATACTTTGGCGGCACCTTATTGATTAATATCAGGATAATATTTATGTCTACAATTACCGGTAACGTTAAGTTCTTCAACGAAGCAAAAGGTTTTGGCTTTATCACTCGTGAAGGCGGCGCAGACGTCTTTGTTCATTACAGCAATATTCAGGGTGGCGGTTTCAAAACTCTGGCCGAAGGCCAGGAAGTTGAGTTCACCGTGACTCAAGGCCAGAAAGGCCCGCAGGCAGAGAACGTTATTGGTCTGTAAATAACAGCCAATACGTGATCAAAAAAGGCAGCCCTCGGGCTGCCTTTTTTATTGAAAACCAGTTCAGTACGGCGTATGTATCCGACTTCTTCATCGTCTTCCTCAATGCCTCTTCCTCCGCATCATCCTCTTCTTGTTTCAACCTGCTCGATATCCCACGTGACCGGCTCGATGCATTCACAGATGGCCTCCCGCCAGTTGCAGCTCCGAACACGCTGACACGTTGAAGCTGTGCTGAACCATCGGGGTTTTCAAGTTCGGAACGGGAAACCCGAAAATAGGTGACCAATGGTTATTTACAGATCCCGATCACCCGGGTACATTAAGTGACCAAGGTTCACTTAAATGGAGAGAGTCATGTCATACGTGGTTATCACCGGCGCCAGTGCCGGCATTGGCGAGTGCTTCGCCCGGGCGCTGGCAGCTGAAAAGCAGAATCTGATTCTGGTGGCCCGCCGGGAAGAGCGCTTGAATACCCTGGCCACAGAGCTGAAGCAGCAGCATGGGATCGAGGCCATTGTCCTGAAAGCCGACCTGGCGAATGAGGCTGGCGCAGAAGCACTGGCACGGCAAATCAACGACGGCGGTTGGGCACTGTCTGGCCTGATCAACAACGCTGGATTTGGCGACCGCGGCGCCTTTGCCGATCTGGGGCTTGAACGTCAGCTGTCGATGATTCAGGTGAACATTACCTCATTGGTCTCCCTGACCTGGCAACTGCTGCCCTCGCTGCGCAAGCAGCCGGGGAGTTTTGTGATTAATGTGGCGTCCACCGCGGCGTTTCAGGCCGGGCCCAATATGGCCATCTACTATGCCACCAAGGCCTTCGTACTGTCCTTCTCCGAGGCATTGCATGAAGAACTGAGGGGGGCAGGTGTTTCGGTGAGTACGCTGTGCCCGGGAGCTACCGATTCTGAGTTTGCGACGGAAGCGCACATGACCGACACCAAACTGTTCAAAGCCGGCACCATGACGGCCGAAGCGGTGGTAAAGAAATCCCTGGCCCAGCGCAGAAAAGCGATTGTGATTCCAGGGCTGCGTAACCTGCTGATGGTCTGGTCTGGTAAACTCTCGCCCCGGGCCGTGACAAGACGGCTTGCCGGCTGGCTGCAGGCCTGATGTTGACCAACGAGCGAGTACTTTGAGGTGGTTTTGAAGCACAGATTATGCAGCGGTAAACAGCGCGCCCGGTCCGAGTCTGATAAAGCGCTACGGGAACAACAGATACTCGATGCGGCGGAAAGCCTGTTTCTGAATCATCGATTCCACGGCCTGACTCTGGCAGATGTGGCCCGTGAGACCGGACTTACCAAGGCCGCGCTGTATCGTTATTTCCGCAGCAAGGAGTTGTTATTCATTGCAGTTTACCGCCGTGCGATGTCGGACTGGGTTGCAGACGTTGAAGCGATTGGCCCAGACGGCTTCCCTGAACAGTTCGTTGACCGCATTCTGGCTCATCCCGTGTTCTGCGGCCTGACCGCCATCCTCCACATTGCCCTGGAAACTGGTCTGAGCGAGGAGGAGGCCCGGGAATTCAAACTGTTTCTGCTGGCCCAGACCCGCCGTCTGACGGCCGTCTTCGCTGCAGCGACAGGCCAGGAGGAAGCCGCCTGTTTTCGGTATCTGATGCAGTGCCAGCAGGCGTTGATTGGCTGCTGGCATATGTCCCACCCGCCGGAGCCGGCCCGCAAAGCCATGCAGGCGGAACCGTTGACAGTGTTTCAGGTGGAGTTCTCGGACACACTGGGAAACCACCTGAGTGTTCTGACCGAAGCGTTTATTCGGCAGTAGAGTCAGTGTCTTGCCCTACTCACCGCCTCCGATTTTGTGGCTACGGAAAGTGGCAAAGCAGCTTCTGCACATCTTTTTATGAGCTGCAGGTTTCAGGGCGCGAAACAAAACCACCTCATTTGTGTCCATAGAGCGGGAGCAAACATCAACGATTCAGCATGCGCCAATATCGCCAGCACAGCATGGGGTGTTTTGTGGCAACAAGGCTGCACCAGGGTTCTCGGTTGAAGAACCAAATCCTTCGGGGGACACCGACATGAACAGACGACTGGTATTCATCACCTTCGCACTCTTCTTTACCGCCACCACCTGGGCTTCCGAACCAGCCGTCTACACTGGCCTGCTGAGCAACACAGGAGCAGGCGGCTACGACACAGTCAGCTACTTCGAAACGGGAAAACCAGCCAAAGGCTCGCGCGAATACACCACAGAGCACCTCGGCGTAACCTGGCGATTCGAAAGTGCAGAGAACCTGACGCGCTTCGAAGCCAATCCTGAACGCTACTTGCCTGCCTACGGCGGCTACTGCGCCTGGGCGGTCGCCCAGGGCTACCTCGCCAAAGGCGACCCTCAACACTGGGCCATCCGCGATGGCCGTCTGTATCTTAACTACAATGAGTCTGTCCAGGATCGATGGCTGAAGGACACAGAGGGATTCATTCGGCAGGCAGACGTGAACTGGCCAAAGGTTCTGGAATGACGAAAAGAATTGGTCTCGGTTTATTCTCAAACACACCGGGGTTGATCGCCTGCCGGCGGTCTACCCCGACGGAAATACCGTACCATTCAGTAAGCACTTTAAATCGGGAACGGGCTGTCTTATGGAATACGAACACGCTATCGTGAAATTTGAAGGCGACGTTGCCATCCTGCTCTGCAACGGCTGTGGTATCAAAATCACAGAGGGCACCAGTCACGAGGACCGTGAGCATTACTGTACGATGTGCATGAGCGGGAATTGCAAAGCCAAATTCAAAAAAGGGAACTGAAACCACCGCATCAAGGCGGTTTCAGCGGGCAATCAGGTGTCATCGGCAATGAATGAAACAACCGACGATAAACCAGCGTCAGCGCCAACGCCCGCAAAGAAGGGCTTCAATGGCTTGCATGTCTTTGGCATTGTCCTGCTTACCATCGTTGCCACTGTCGGCATAGGTTACTGGTGGTTAAGCCACTATGTGTTCCCAGACAACTTCGAACCCGTAACCCTGAATGCCAGTGAACAGGATTCACTTAACAACAAGCTGAATACTCTGGGCATTGATACCCAAGGCCGTGAATCTGGCGGCCCCCTGCAGCCGGAGCCCTACAGTGAGGAAGGGGCCAGCCGGGAGGTACGCTTTAGCGAGCGGGAACTCAACGGCATGCTGGCCAACAACACCGATCTGGCCCAAAGACTTGCCGTCGATCTTTCGGACAATCTTCTGAGTGCACTGCTTCTCGTGCCTCTTGAAGAAGACTTCCCCGTACTCGGAGGCAGAACCCTACGAGTAAATGCCGGAGTAGAACTCTCTTTTGCCAACGGTCGCCCCCTGGTTAAGTTAAAGGGTGTGAGCCTGATGGGCGTCCCCATCCCGAATGCCTGGCTGGGCAACCTCAAGAATGTGGACCTGGTTAACGAGTTCGGCGCCAACCCCGGCTTCTGGCAATCCTTTGCAGCCGGCGTGGATTATATCCAGGTCGAAGATGGGCGGTTGCTCGTTCGACTCAAGGAATAGCGTCTGACGTATTTCGTGGCCAACTCAGAAGCAGATCGTATCCCCCGATTCACTTCTGTGTCATAAGCCCATAAGGCCGCTCCAGGGCAGCACGCAAATCGCCAATAGAAAACACCCTGGCGAATTCCGCGAATCGTTGCCCATTGAACCACAGCTGAACAACCGGCAGAGAAAAGATACCGCGAGCTGCACATAACGGGCCGGCGGCTTCCTGGCAATCGATGTAAGCGGTCACCAGCTTCGGGAATTCCTCGCTGGCCAGCGTCTCTAACCGCGGCTTGATGGCCTGACAGACACCGCAGTTCGCGCCCCCATACAAAAGCAGCACCGCCGGGCTGGACTGGAGCAATGCCGATAAGGCCTCTTCTGAGCAGACTTTGTGCACCGTTAAATCCTGATAAGCATGACCGGTTTAATCTCCAGCGCCTGCCGGGCAAACTCCGCATCCGGCCACAGCAACAACCACCCGAGAACCGCAAGATTCAGAATCACATAAAACCAGAACGACACCTGAAACGAAGCCTTGCGGGTTTTATGCCGAAAAAATTGCTGGCCCACCAGCGCACCCGGCCAGCCACACAGCAGTTCAAAAAGGTGCAGCCGCCCCTCCGGCACGCGTCGGTTACCGCTTTCGGCGGCCCCTTTGTCGATTGCGTACATCAAGAAGGTAACCAGGCTCATCACCCCATAAGCCACGGGCAAAAGAACCGGAACATAGCCCTGAAGATACAATGTTGAGACCGCACCTCCGACTGCAGCTGCAATCAACAGGGCAACCCAGACTCCGGGCGCGACCGCTGCACGGTGCCGCGCCACGCCGGCGTACTGGAAACTGGCCGCCCTCAACCGCCCTTTCTCGTCTTTGGTCGGCGCGTAAACCACCTTGCGGCTGGCCGAAGGCCGGCCCCGCCCCTGATAGGCGCTGATATGGGCAAACAGACGCTCCCCGCCGTTTTCCGGTGTGATGAAGCCGAAACCCTTGGCGTCGTTCCATGAGGTGAGTGAGCCTTTTTGATTCACTTGCGGTTCCCTTAGATCGGTTTTTCCCCGGCACCTGGCAGAAAGAGGCCGCAAACCTGACCAGCAATCCGGTAGAGCACCCTCGATAGATTTCACGAAATTTTACCCCGGTTACCCACTCAATTCATAGCAAGCTCACAACCGCTCGGCTACTATGGCGCGCCGCTATGAGTTACGGCTTATAGGCAGGGAATTCCCAAAACAATCAACTAAGTAAGAAGGAATCTATCGTGCGAAACGCAAGGATCCTGGCAGTACTGGCCGCACTGATCTACCTCACTGGCTGCGCCTCTGGCGCCAAAATGGGCAACATGGTGTATGAGGGGCCAGTGAAGGCCTACGACACGGCCCTGGAAGACAATGTGGATGTCACCAACGTCTCGGGCGGCGAGGAAACGAACCCCGCATGGACCTCAGAGATCGACAACGATGCCTTCGCAGGCGCCCTGAAACAGACTCTGCAGAAACAGGGACTGCTCTCCGGATCTGGTCGATATCAGCTCGAAGCTCTCCTGCTTGAGGTTGACCAACCCATGTTCGGGCTGGACTTCGAGGTAACCACCCACGTGAGGTACATCCTGACTGACCGTGAAAACAACGGCACCGTGGTCCTTAACGAAACGGTTGTTACCCCCTACACCGCCACCATTGGCGATGCCTTTGCCGCCATCAAGCGCCTGAGACTGGCCAACGAGGGATCCGGAAAAGCCAACATTCAGGGTCTGCTGGACAAACTCTCCGAACTGCAGATCCAGCCAGGTGACGTCTCCCTCACGCAATAACGTTTCTGGAACCCAGCTCTACAACAAGGAAGGATCATGAAGTACCCCCTACTCCTCACACTCGCTGCAATCGCGTTTCTGTCTACCGGTTGCGCATCGGTGGTCTCCGGAACCGACCAGAAGCTCACCTTCAACAGCGAGCCTGAAGAAGCCACCGTTACGGTTTCCGGCCGTGTGCTCGGTAAAACGCCACTGACTGTGCCGGTGGATCGGGATTCCAACCAATCCATTACCTTTGAGAAGGAAGGCTACGAAACCTATACCGCTCAGCTTTCCACCACAACCAACCCGTGGTTCTTCGGTAACATCGTGATTGGTGGCCTGCTGGGTTCCACGACCGATGGCGTTTCCGGCGCCATCCACGAGTTTTCCCCGGACCAATACTTCGTTACTCTGAAGCCTGACACCCCGACGGGAATCTCCACTTCCAAGCCGCGAAAAATCAAGGAAATCATCATCGCGTTCAGCGGAGAGTTTCGCCACCAGCTGGCGAGCGGCGGTGGTGAAAAGGTGGACACCATCGTGCAGTTGCTGGGTATCGACGCCTCGGAGAAAGACACCACCATCCGGGCACTGAACCAGCTTGCGCTGGCCAATGAGAACGACCTTGAGCTGGCTAAAACGATCATTGAGGTTTACGACGTTCGGTAAAAGGTATCTCTTGAACCCGGGGCGGATTGAACAAGCCCCGGTGTTCCGCGGAACCTGTTCCCCGTGTTCCCGCCTCGCGACACGATTCAGAAATTATATCTGACTATATCCCCGTTCCCGCAACCATGCTAAAAGACTCCTCCCGGCAGTAGCCCGGGCATTCTTCCCATCAGGATCTCAGCATGTCAGATAAATTTTTCTTCAAGGGTCGTCAGGACGCACGCCAGCACCACACCGCTTACGGCGGTTTTCAGACCAACGCCAGCCAGAAGAGTGGCAGCAAGAAATACCCCCTAACGCTGGTGGTGACCAATGAAGCACGCAAGCAGGAAGTAGAGGCACAGGTGGCCAAGGCAAAGCTGTACGCGAACATTTCGGTTGATACCCGCGAGGGCGCCGTTGAATCCATCACCGAGCTCACCGCTATCCTGAATAAAGGAGGCACGGTCACCACGGTAAAATCACCCTCCCGCAACGACGTCTGCAACTGCGGTAGTGGACTCAAATTCAAGAAGTGCTGCGGCTAACGACCGCCGGAGCAACGAAGGTAATAGCTATGATTGTTTGCGGAGTTGAGCTGACTGGCAGCGATGCGGTGGTGTGTTTGCTGAATATGGACAGGGGGCAGTTCAACCTGCCGGAGTGCAAGGTGCGCAAGCTGTCACTGCCAAAAAACCATAGCCGTGAAGATCTGAAGCGGTTCCAGGCGGCCTTTGCGGAGCTAATGGCGGAGTACGGGGTCAACAGCGTCGCGATCAAAGAGCGGATGCCGAAGGGCAAGTTCGCCGGTGGTGCCATCAGCTTTAAAATGGAAGCAGCCATTCAACTGATCACCAGTGCTGAGCTTACAGTAACACTGCTACCCTCGGCACTGATCAAGTCCACCCTGGCAGCCAACCCGCTGCCCATTGCGTTTACAGAGACGGGATTGAAGGCCTTTCAGGAAACGGCGTTCATCGCTGCTTATGTGGGGCAGCTGCAGGGCGAGCGGACGTGAAAGTGTGTAATCACAGAATAGATTCGTACCGGTTTGGCAAAGGGGTCAAACCGGCAGTTCAGTTATCTCACCGATCACTCCGATTTGCATGCTTGCGCCCCCTCTAATTTCCCAATGGCTTATCGATAACCTTTGATCAAAGTGTTCAGCTCTGATTGGAATTCAGGGTTCTGCATGACCGAGTCAACCTGATTGATCACATCCATAGCGGACGGAAGCTGCCGCGAAACGCCAATGTGAAAAGGGATCTGGGAATTCGGAATAAAATCAACCTTGCGAATTTTCAGCTTCTCCGAATAGCCAAGCTTTTGAGCAATGAATCGGGCGTCTTCAGCGGGCTGCACCATGAAATCGCCGGCCTCCCGCAGCATAAGAAGATGCATCATCGCTTTCATGTCCCGGCCCGACACACGTTCCAGGTAATCGGGAATATTGTCCTCTTCCCATTGCGAGCCCCTCTCGACGATCACCTTCAGACTGGACAATTCAGTAAAGCTGGTAGCCGATTCGATCAGATCTATGCTGGGGTTGTCAGCCGAATAAACCAGATAGCCAAAGCTCTGCGTGAAGAGTGGCTTGGCTGAAAACATGGCGTATTTCTCTCGCTCCTCCGACGGATACGTGAGAAGGCCATCGGTACGGCCGAGTCTGACGTTGTACTGCGCCCTGGCCCAGGGCACCACCACATGTTCCGTGGTATAGCCGGGGATAAACCTGAACGTCAGCTGCACCAAATCCGGAAACAGCCCCACAGCCCTCTCATCAAGCGAGGAACTATATGGCGGTGATTTTTCGCCGAAGGCGAATGTCAGATTGTTGCTTCCCACCGCGACACCAGGCAAAGCAAGGAATACAACCAGAAACGCGCCGCAAAACGACGCCGAAAATCCTTCCAAAAGATGCTTATTCGCCAAGGTTACCTCTGAGGAGCTGTGGCTCTGTTATCTGGCTGCCATGTGAACACACAGTCGATATCATTGGCCAATTCTATGTCGTTACATCCATACAACATAGATCTGTACCGGTTTTCCCAGGGTTATTTCGGTGGCACTTCCTTGATGTAAAGGTCTTGTTGCGGAAATGGAATGGTGATGCCCTCTTGCTTGAATCGGCGCCAGATCTCCAGATTGATGTCGGAGCTGACGCTACCGAAACCTGCTTGCGGGTCTGCGACCCAGACCCGGGCTTCCAGATGAATGCCGTGGTCGCCGAACTGCGTTAACCGGCACACCGGCTCCGGCTCCGAAATCACCCGCGGGTGCTCCCGGGCGATCTCCAGCATGATGGCCATGGCGCGCTCCACGTCATCACTGTAGCTGACCGAAACCGGGATCTTCAGCCGTACGTTGGGGTCCGAATAGGACCAGTTAATCACCTCGGTGGTGATCAGGTTTTCGTTGGGAATGAGCGTATCCACACCGTCGCGGTTGCGCACCACTACGTAGCGGGCATGCAGGGCTACCACCCAGCCGAACTTCTCACCAACACTGACCACATCACCGGGGCGAATCGAGCGGTCGAACACAAGAATAAAACCGCTGATGAAATTGCTGGCAATACGCTGCAGGCCAAAGCCAAGGCCAACACCCAGGGCACCGCCGAACACCGCGAGCGCCGTGAGATCAATACCAACCAGATTAAGAACGGACAGTCCAGCAACGGTGATCAGCACCAGCTTGGCGACTTTGGAGAAACCCACAGCCGCGCCGGGGCTCAGATACGGCAACTGTGTCAGTCGCCGATCGATAATGCCCGAGAGCCAAATGGCAACCACCAACACAAGGCCCATCAGCAGGATTAACTTGATGACCGCCAACAGGGATATGCGCAGCTCGCCCACGGAGAAGGCGAGGCTATCCATGGCCTCAAGCAACCCGGGTAGCAAGCCCACGAGATGCAGGCCCACCACCAGCCAGATGAGCGTACTGATGACATTTTCCGAGGCCTTGACCAAGGGGCCGCTCCGCATCCCCTTGCGCAACATATAAACCAGGGTGCGGATCAGGGCGAACGAAATCAGCAGCGGGATAGCCAGATCCAGGGCCCAATGGGTCTGATTCAGCGCGTCGAGTAACGCGCGCCCCAGCAGAACCACCACCAGCATCGAGATGGGAAAGGCAAGGCGCTGGATGGCGCGTTGCGTCAGGTGTCGCACGCCCAGAGTCTCGGCAGCGGTACGCCGGGCAATGAGCCGATGCAGATAGAACGCGGTCATCCCCGCAAACAGCAGAATCGCGGCCTGCGGGATGACGTCCAGCAATTGTATTTCCTGCATGGCTACCAGCAAACCTTGCCAGCTTTCCACCATCGACAACTCCCGGGTAGCGAGAACTCAGTAACTGGCCGCACTTGGCAGCGTTCAGCCTCTTAACAGTATAGGATCCAGAAAATAAAACTGTCCCGACTTTCCGCTTGCTCTTGGAACCCAGAACCATTTCTGTTCAACCTTTCAGAGAGCAATGACCTTCAGGCCATACCGCTGGGTTATGTCATACAGACACAACTCTGTCTTTACCTCGAGCTTTGGCCTGGTAAAGAGCACCGTCAGCCCGCCTGATAGTGTCTTCATAGGAGAGATCTTCGGGCAGCATGGTTGCGACACCCAAGCTGACGGTTGCAGCAACATCTCCCACCGAAAAACGATTCAGTTCCTGTCGAAAGCTCGCCCACAAACGCTCCGCAAACTGTAATGCCTGATCTGCCCCGGTATTGGGAAGACAGACTACAAATTCATCGCCCCCGAAGCGGCAAACGATGTCGGTTTTACGGAGTTCTGATCTGCAGGTGTTGGCCACTGTCAGGATCATTTCATCCCCAACATAATGCCCCTGGGAATCATTGATCTTTTTCAGGTTGTCCAAATCGAACATCAGAATGGACGTTGGTACAGCATGACGCGTGAACGTTTCGTAGTGGAGCGAAAGGTCACGCTCCAACTTCCGGCGGTTGAAAAGGCCCGTAAGCTCGTCTGTGTCGCTTTGCTCCCGAAGCCTGATTTCCAACTCGTGCCGTTCGGAAATGTTACTGGCGACCCAGAGCACCACCGGCTCATCGTCTACCTCAAATTCAAGAGCCTGGATGCGGCCTTCAAACCAGATTGACTCCGAAGGCCCCTCATCGGGCAAACCTTTAACATCTTTATTACTGAGCTCGTACTCTTCAATCAAGAGCCTTCTGGTTTCAAGCGCGCGCTCTATCCGTTCAAGGAACCACTCGGCTTTATCGGGTTTGACCAGGTCAGAGATATATTTTCCGACAAGCCCACTGCCGTCGTGGTAGTAGCGCTCATCGCGGCCGCCGAACACGTCAACATATTTGCCGCTGCGAGACAGGATAAAAGCAGGATCTGGCAAAGCGTTTAATACAGCGCCCATCTGCTGGACATTGATCATTCAAATTGCCCTTTAATGTAGCTTAAAGCTACGTATTGTACCGAAGACGCCCATACATTGGCAGGCTCGTCACAAACAATCTAAATGCAATCCACGGACTCCGAACTACCCGATACCTTTCGACTGCAACCATGATCACTCTGCTTGCGACTGTTCCCTGATTTTGACAATCAGGGCAGATTGGAAGAAACCAAGCATTACCTGGGAGATGTGGGCGGCGGAAAATACATCTGTCCAGGTTTCCGCGATGATCGACCGGATTGAGGATCAGTGGTCCAGGTAAAGGTAGTGCTGCCAGCTCAACATCCTGAGAAGGATCTTGCGCATGATCGCCACATGATGCATGTGATCGGAATACACCGCCACTTGTGCGCTGACTCCAAGAGGTAGACCTTCGATCGCGCTGACATCCTCCATTTCCAGGACAACCAGCGTCTCGTTGTCCATTCTCCGGAACGCTTCGCCACCGATTAACTGTTGCCCCGCAGCGAGCTGTGCTTCCGCGACGGCAGGAAGTACCTCAACCACCCGGGCTGAAAAAACCTCGCCGGGCAACGCGGTGAAGGTCAGCTCTGCCTCGTACCCCGGCTTCAGGCGCAACAGTGATTGCTGGCGAAAAGCAGCCACGAAACGGCGTTCCTCTTTATTTACAAAGTTGGCCACTGGCCTGAGTGGGAATGGCACCGCCATCATTCCCGGCCTAACCGCCAACTGAGTCACGAAGCCATCCGTTGGTGCCCGCAAAATGGTGTTCTCGAGATCAAAACGAGCTTCCTCCAGCTGAGCCTCTATGGCCGCCACTGCCGGGTCCTGGCCATCCACCGAGCCGCTCAGCTGCGCCTCCGCTCTTTCCAATGCCGCCCTGGCCGCATCGAGATCTGCATTGCTGGCCGCCACCCTTTGACGCTGGGTGTCGATCTGTTGTTGACTGAAAGCGGAGGCCGCCCCTTCGTAACGGCGCAGGGTTTGCACCGCCTGGTCCCTTATCGCTGTCACCTGAGCGACTCTGGCACGGGCCTCGGAGACACTGGCAACATTAGAGGCCACACCCTGGCCTGTATCTGCCAGTTGGGCTTCCAGTTGGCGGATACGGGCCATGACCCGAGTGTCGTCCAGAACGATCATGGGCTCCCCCTGCTGAAGGGGTGTGTTGGGCGATACCGGAACATCTACCACCCTGGCTTTGATCTCCGGCACGATGGGCGTCACCACGAAAACCTGCCTCGCCTTGTGGGTAAACGGGTGGTTGTAATTCATCAACAGCACCAGTGTGCCGACAAGAACCACACCACCGAGCACGGCGGTAGGCACAGTCCATTTATTGAGAGGAATTCGAAAAACCTTGAAGATAACGATGCAGACAGCGGCGTAGGTCAGAAGCAGAAGAAGGTCCATAAGTTACTCCTCTCCCTGCTTCTGCTCGAGGATTTCCAGACGCCTGGCTTGCTCGTCCAGCTTTTTATTCAGCTCGTTCAACAGGGTTTCATCCGCAGATTGCCGCTCCGCTGAATGCTGCATTCCCCAACCACGATCGGGCCGGTAAATCGTTGCCCAGATCCACAGGAACGGCCAAATAGCATGCAGGGTAAATAAGCTGACCCAGCCTGCTACATGAATAGCATCCTGGTGGGGATGATCACGGTGTTTGGCAATTTCGTAGGGAATGTCGTGGATGGCAATGACACCATAAAAAAGCACTAAAACCACGAAAATCAACAAGAACAGAGCGACGTAACTGAGCACTAGCGATTCCTTTTCACCAATAGCACATCCCTGACATGAGCCGTGGCCATTATCAGATCCACGTTCAGATTAGTACACTCTAATCACTGATGCATGCAAAATCCGCTTATAGAGCCGCCAAAATAACCCTGTCCCGACTTCCTTTACCCGAGCCGATTCAGAAAGTTATATCTGCCTACATCTCAGCCCCCCCAAGCATGCTAAAAGACTTCTCCCGGCAGTAGCTCGTGCATTCTTCACACCAGAATCGCGGCCTGCGCTGTGTTCGGTTAAAGCATCTAAGCTACCATAGATACCAAAGACAACTTTTCGGCGGGCTCCATCTTGCAGCAACACACGCGTTTCTGGATAGCAAAGGAACAGTTGAATGAGTGACAGGGAAGCTGCGGACGAGCAAGAGTCTCGAGTCAAGGTCCAGGATCGTGAATCCCGCGAACAGACACCGACGCTGAGCGAAAAGTCGCTGACTCGGAAAGAGCGTGAGGCCGTAGCCGAACATACCACTCTATCGTCGCTGACTGTCTACTCTATCATCCTGCGCGAGGGCGAAAATGAGCTTAAGCGCCCGAAAAGCTCGCTCTGGTGGTCCGGTGTGGCAGCAGGTCTCGGGATTTCGACCTCGGTCCTCGTCGAGGGCATTATCCGAGCCAATCTGGGCTCAGATCACCCCTACCTGACTTTGATTGCAAGCCTGGGCTACTCGTTCGGGTTTGTCCTCGTGATCCTGTGCCGGCTTCAACTGTTCACCGAGAACACCATCACCGTCGTGCTGCCGGTTCTGGCCCAGCCGACGCGCAACCGGTTCTATTGCAGTGCCCGCCTTTGGGCAATCGTGCTTGGGGCCAATGTCTGTGGCACGTTTATTACCGCCGCCATCGCCGTCTACGTGGGCATCCTTCCCGCCGACACCCTCGCGGCGATCCTGGAGATGTCGCGCCACCTGGCAACACTGACTCCGGCCGAGGCACTTTTGCGCGGTATTCCATCCGGCTTTTTCATAGCGGCTATTGTGTGGATGCTGCCTTCGGCGAAGAGATCCGAAGTGCTGGTTATCGTCATGTTTACCTGGCTGATTGCGGCGGGTGACTTTACCCATGTGATTGCCGGGTCAAACGAGATTTTCACGCTCGTGCTCAGTGGGGAAATGAGCGTCTTCAACGCCCTGGTCTATCATATTTCCCCGGTACTCATCGGCAACATTATCGGTGGTACAGGTCTGTTCGCGATGCTGGCCTACGCCCAGGTTCACGAAGAAATGTGATGCAGCGCCGAGCACTGGTATCCACACTGGCTGGTTAATCGGTGTCGCTAACCCGCGCCGTCGCCCAACGTATGTCCTCTAACGGTCTCGTTGTAGAGGCATTGGTGCGTGTGCCATTTCTCGTCCGTGCTAGCCTTGTTGCCTTCCCACCGGGGATCTTGAGGCCGTTCGTGACTGTTGATGTAGGCAGCCACATCCCAGGCTTGCTGGTCCGTGAGAACGGCTTCCTTCTCCACAGGACTGGCTTTGCCAAGAGGCATGTTGTATTTGATGAAGGCAGCCGCTGTGTTGATCCGGTGCATTCCAGCCCCCCAGTTGTAGGCTCCAGCACCCCAAAGTGGCGGGAAAATCTGGCGGCCATCGTCCGCGAATTTTCCACTGCCGTCACTGCCATGGCAAATGCTGCATTGATTCTGGTACACCTCCTCACCACGGCTCACGCTGCTTCCGTTTTGGGGTTCGGGAACAGCCGCATAACCGCGTCCAGGCAGATTCTTGCCAATCGGTGCCCCCTGGGCCGACCAGAAAAAGAACGTTTGCAGATCCTTGAGCACCTGGCTATCGGGCTCGGGCGGTCCACCGGCCTCCGAACTGTTCGCATTCATCGAGTAGGTGAAGCAGCCGCGAATGCGTTCATCCATGGTATTGACGTGATCGTTCTTGCCCCGGTATTTGGGATAAATCCCCCACGCGCCCCACATGGGAGCGGAGTTAGCGGCGAGACCGCCGGCCAGATGACAATTGCCGCAATTCTGCTTGTTACCCACAAAGCGCTTGGCTTTCGGGTGCTGGCGCGTATTCACGAATGCCTCCCAACCGCTGCGCACGCTGTCACCGAACGGCCCTTCGGGAATATCGTCGAGGCTTGGGGGCTGATGGTACCCCTCCGCGCCGGCTTCTGGAGCCGGTTCAAGTTCCACCTGCTCAGTGAGCGTCTCATCAACCTGGGCATTCACTGAAAGTACAAAGAGCGCCAGGACCGCTGGCAACAGCGGACTCCGGATGCCACGAAGGGGGTGTTTGCTGTCCTTTGCTGTCATGGCGGCCTCTCGGGTCGGATTATTGATCGTTATTGGAAGGTTTGGCGGGCAACGAGGCGAACCAGGCGGTCACCGCCTGGCTATCTTCGTCACTGAGGCGTTTTGCAACCGATGCCATCAAGCCATTGGGGTCGTTGTGGCGGCTGCCGGACTGCCAGGCCTTGATCTGGTTTTGGAGGTACATTGCCGGTTGCCCCGCAATCGATGGGAAAGCGACACCCACGCCTTGACCCTGGAGGCCGTGGCAGGAGGTACAAGCGGGAATACCCTGTTGCCAGTCTCCACGCTGAGCGAGCGTCTCCCCCCGATGCAAGGTTTTCTGATCCACTTCCCCACCGGGTGCCATGGTCGGAGGTTTCAGGCTGGCGAAGTATTCCGCGACATCCCCACGCTGCTGCTCTGAAAGCGCAGAGGCAATGGGGGCCATAATCGGGTTGCTCCGAGTGCCGTCAGCCATTGCTGTGAGTTGCTGGGCCATATAATCGGCATTCAACCCCGCCAAGCGCGGCCATCCGGCGGCTGCATTCCCACCGCCCTGCGCGCCGTGACAGGAAGAACAGGCTTGCACCCCTTCACCGCCCTGTTGCGCCAGTTTTTTCCCTGCTTCGTTAGCCGCACCCATGGTGGGCATCAACAGTATCAGAAGTGAGAAACCAAACAGTCCACACGTAAAGCCGCAGCGACCGTGCATCGAGATGCCTCCTGGCCAAAAATATAACCCTGCCTCCCAGCTTAAAGCCGTCTAGCTGGACACACATTAAAATCATAGTCCCTTGCGCCACTTTCTGGTACCACTAATCCATCCAGCATAGTCCGGAACAGATCTATTTTTTTCAGAGCTGGGTATCCGTTCAGCTTAGCGGCAATTGCAAAGCAAAACTCAAAGAGGGAACCTAGACAAAAGAGTTCGAGGTCCCCAACGGCGAGACGATACCTTGCGGGAAAACAGGAGCCTTCAATGACGTTTGATTTCCACGGCCGGCGCGTCATCGTCGCTGGCGGCAGCAAAGGTATTGGCCGGGCCATCGTGCTGGGATTTGCCCGAGCCGGCGCAAGCGTCTCTGTCTGCGCACGCGGGCAGGCGTCCCTGGACGCGCTGGCGGAAGAGGTGGCAGGCGAGGGGCTGGCGGCGCTGCATGTGGCCCCCTGCGACATCGGCGACAAGACCGCGCTGGAGACCTATCTGCAGAGCGCCATGGACGAGTTGGGTGGCCTGGATGTGCTGGTCAATTGCGCCTCGGCGTTCGGGCGGGAGGACAACGAAGAAGGCTGGCTGAGCAGCGTTGAAGTGGATCTGATGGGCACGGTTCGCGCCGGCCATACCTGCCTCCCGGCGCTTAAGGAAACCGGGGGCACAATCATCAACATTGCCTCCATCGCCGCGCTGCATGCCTCGACACGCACCGCTCCCTACGCAGCCATCAAGGCCGCCGTCGCTCACTACACCGGCAGCCTGGCGGTGACCATGGCCCCGCATAAAGTGCGTGTTAATGGCGTTGCGCCGGGCTCGATCGAGTTTCCGGGCGGCGTCTGGGATCAGGCCCGGCAGAACAATCCAGAGCTCTACCAGCGTATTCGCGGAGGGATTCCCTTCGGGCGCCTGGGCACGCCGGAGGAAGTCGCCGACGTAGCGTTATTCCTGGCCTCCGATATGGCCCGCTGGATTACTGGCCAGACACTGGTGGTGGACGGCGGCCAGGTTTTGTCCTGAGCCTCCAACTCATCGCCCAAGGAGTTTTATAACGCCCATGCCCGAATCGACCCCACTACAAACCCTGCTCGACACACTTCCTCAATGCGGCCGCGTTGAGTGGATTGGCATCCGCCCTGCACGCGGCGAGCCCATGCAGGTGCTCGAGAGGGTGATGGCCACCCCGGGCAAAGGGCTGGACGGAGATCGATTCAAGGGCCGCGATACCAGCAAACGGCAGGTGACCCTGATCCAGAAAGAACACCTGCATGCCATTGCCTCATGCCTGCAGCGGGAAGCCATTGAACCCGACGTTTTCCGGCGCAACATCGTCGTCTCTGGCCTGAACCTGCTGGCCCTGAAAGGCAAACGGTTCCGGATTGGTGGTGTGGTGCTGGAATATACGGGCCTGTGCCACCCCTGCAGCAAGATGGAGACCGCCCTCGGGCCGGGTGGGTACAACGCCATGCGTGGGCATGGAGGCATTACTACGCGGGTGATTGAAGGGGGTGAGCTGGCTGTTGGTGACGAAGTGCAAGCATTGCTATTCCACCAGCTCTGAGTCATCAGCACAGAAAGGGAAGAACCCATGAGCAAAAAAGTCGATCTCTACAGTAGCTCGTACAGCAATTACTCGCTGGAAACCTACAGCGAGGTCCGGCTGGAGACATATGGCGAGGACTATGGGCAAACCAGTTGGGTTTCGACTGAAGAATCTCACGAGATACCCGAGTTACTTCAGCTGACATCGGATTCATCGGTCCTGGACATAGGGTGTGGATCTGGCGGGTACGCTGTCGACCTGGCAAAGCGTATAGGCTGTCGGGTTGTAGGGTTCGAGATAAATGCGTCGGGCGTGAAAACGGCTAATGCGTTGGCCGAAAATGAGAAGGTCAGCGACCTCGTAAAATTTGAACAACACGATGCGTCTAAAGAATTGCCCTATGAAGATAATTCGTTTGACGCCATCTATTCCACGGATGTCCTGTGTCATGTCCCGCTTCGGAGAGAAGTTCTCTCCAACACACAAAGGTTGCTCAAACCTGGTGGGAAATTCGTTTTTAGTGACGCTTTGGTGATTGGGGGACTGATTTCATATGAAGAGCTTGAGAATCGGTGCCCAGATGGCTTGTATTTTTTTAGCCCCCCGGGCGTCAACGAGCAATTAATACAGGAATCCGGTCTCAAGCTGCTTGAAGCTCGCGATACCACGGCGAATTGTGCTCTGTTGTCCAAACGTTGGCACGATGCGCGCGAAAAACGAAAAGATGCGCTTATCGACTGTGAGGGTGAGGAGAATTTTCTGGGCGTGCAGCGATTTTTGGCCGGCGTTCGCCGGCTAACGAGCGAGAGGCGTTTATTGCGCTTTCTGTACACTTGTTCGAAATAGAGAACGGATGACGGTCACGACCGGACAGCCCACTACCGCAGCACTCACAGTGGTTTTTCGAGTAAGATAGATCTGTCTCCGTATCTAAGGGGTGGCCATCTTTATTCGCGCATCTGCCCGATCTTCCTCATCCTGGCTCTGGGAAGAAATCAGAATCAGTTGCCGAATGAAGCTCGCAATTCTTGGATCATAAATATCGTTGTGATCCCGAATCAATTCGCCATCCACCCGTATATTCAAATAAGGATTTCGCCCGGCCGAGGAATCCGTGCGCTCGAGCACTGCGCCTTCAAACGGGATGCGTCTACCTGGCTTGTCTGCTTCCCAGCCCTTGCTGGCTTCAACGAACGTCTGAACTGCCGTGGATGCGCTGAAACCGCCTTGCTCGTCGTCCGCAAGGGTCTCCTCCGCACGAAGGGAATGGGTCAGATAGGGATCGAAGTGGCCCAATGCCGTCACATTGGCAGAGCCCTGATCGATAACTTCGTTCTCCCCGGTAACGGGATTAAGGCGCTGGGCATCCCGCTCGGTTTCAAACAGCGTAGAAAACCAGCGGCCCAGGGGGAATGCCATGCCGGTTGCATCGTCGTCCTCAGAGGTGAGTACCGCCAATACTGGCAACTGGCCCTGAAAGTACCGCCGCCGCTCATTCGCCATGTCACTGAGCGCCGCATAGCGTCCTGCCTCGAAAGCCGGGTTGATCAGGACAACCAGATCCGCGAAGCCGACTGTATCGCTCACCACTGCGTCCGGGCCATAAGTTTGTACAAATCCGTTCTCTAAAATCTCGCTCATCGCTGAAAAGACCAGAGCTCCACCAAAACTGTGCCCCACCACGACAAAACGGGTACGGTGGGGTTTGCCATCGGCAAGCGACTGAGCCCGTTTGGTTTTCTGAACGAGCTCCAGGCGGCTGAGCAATTCAGTCGCGCCACCCCGCCCTACTTTATGGGCGGTATTCTTGCGCTCCCAGAATGTCAGCTCTTTCAATCCAGGCAAACTCACGGAGCCGCCGCGCCAGCCCAGATAGATGCCGACTACTTCCCTTGACGGCGTACCGGTCCTGGCGCTCATTGCTGACTCCAGTGCACTCAATCGACGCAATGACGCTCGAAAACTGGATATATTGTTGTCTCCGGCTTGCGCACTATGCTTCCAGCCATGCACAAACACCACCATCAAAAGATCCTGATGGGCGGCCAAAGTATTGACCTGGCCGATCACCTCCCTTAATTGCCCACGATCCCAGAGCTGCCCCTGATCGTCGAATTCGACAAAGCCCAAGTGGTACTTTTCGTTAATCGCCTCGGGGGACTGAAATACTTGGAGCGTATGCTGAGAACATTCTTCAAGAGGGTTGGCCGAAATACACAAACCAGATTCGGTACGGTAACGCTGATGAGAAATACAGGCCGACAGTGAGAGAACTATTGCAATAATGAAGGCAAGGCGGGTGCCGTTGAAGCGATCTTTCATGACAAATCCCTTTTCGATTTTCTCGGGCAGAACCTCCTGTTACAGCCACTACTCTGCACTTATTCGATTAGCTTCTCCTGCAAGCCGCCCCAAGGCCGCCTCCAGATAACGCAAGCATAGCCCAGGAGGCCGCGAAAGCCAGCATCCAGCAAGCGACGGCGCGGGGGATGTTTTTGCTGTCCAACGACAATCAAACAATATGGGTGTATATTTTTTAAACACCCTCAGATCGAGATATTTCCGGAGTTATCGATCTGTGCCGCCATCAACACGCTAAAAGGATGTGGCGAAATGAATGAACTCAAAGAAAAAATTTCATCCGGGATGAGGTCACCCAGAGACCAGATTGAAAACGGGTCTAACAAAAAAAGCAGTTTGCAAAGGCAGGCCCCCCAGAACATAAATACGCCGTTTTATTTTTACTTCATTGTGATTTTCGGCTTATCCCTCTATCCCGGACTGACTTGGGCTCAGCCCGATCTGATGATCGGGCTAGAAGCGCCAGATACCGCAAACGCCGGAGAAGACATCGGCACTTCCCTCACCTTGACTGCCATAAACCGCGGGGATCGCGTGGCACAGGGGACCCGCTCATCCAACAACGGCTATATGATCGACATTTTCATAACCCGTAAAATCATGCCCACTGGCTATGCCCGCTACGACGAACACTACTTCGATGGCGTCCTGCTCAAGGGTGGACGCGTCAGCAATACCGACACCTTGCCTCCACGGCAACGCGCGCGTTATCACACCTCGGCAATACTGCCAACTGACATTCCACCGGGCCGGTACCAACTCTGCGCCCGCATAGACCCGGGAGACAAAGTCCAAGAGGCCATCGAAGACAACAACACTCATTGCCAGACACTATCGGTTAACGTGTCCCTCATGCTCATTCAAGCCCTGCCGAGATTCGAGGTGCTCCTGCCCGAGCATCGGAATCAGGAACTTCGCATCCTAGAGCGTGAACAGGTCAATCTCGGCCCGCCTTCCGTCACCCCGGAGACCCCAGTCGGCACATCCGACGCTACACGAACCATTCTTGAAGACGGCTCTATCGTCTTGAAATGGCAGGACGGGTCAAAGCGGCGCCTGAGACCGGACGGCCTGGTTGAATACGTTAGTCCGGATGGCACCATAATGTCTCCCATAGCTATCCAGGTTCAGGGCGCCGATCTGCCGGAGCTGCCCGAGGCGTTGGGTGACTGGGGCAGCGGGCTCGCAAACGATCTGTTGGCCATCCTCAGAAACATCCTGACCGACGCTGAATTCGAGGCCTACCAGCAAACCGAGGCCGACAAAGGCTATTACGAGCGTATCAACTGGCGCCTGCGCAGCATCCAGTTCCTGACCGCTCTGGAGGACAACATATAATGCGATTTTGGCATGCATTATTCGTAAGCGCGTTGTTGATGGGGCCGATGTCGATGTCCTGGAGCGAGGAACGTGAAAACAGCTCTAAACTGGCGGACACTTCACGGATCGATACCATGAAGTCTGCCCTCGAAGCGGAGGACAATCAGAGCGGTCTCCAACCGCTGCAGGCCCCGGTGATAATCTCTGGCAATTTGATGGACGCGGAAGGGCAAGCCGCCATGCAGTCCGCCCTCAAGGCCTATTACGACTACCGTACGGAAGGATACGACCACCGACAACGCGTATTCGAGTGGCAACTGTTGTCGTCGCGGATCATCTTTGTCGTTGTCATTGTCTTGGTTGGAGCTGGCATCTATTTTTCGTGGCTGCAGTTTCGGGCGGACCTGAAAGCGACCGACAAGGAGGGAAATCGGGGCCTCTCTACGCTGGAAGCGTCGACCTCCGGCATCAAGGTCAGTTCACCAGTACTGGGTGTGATCATCCTGGTGATTTCTCTGCTGTTCTTTTACCTTTATCTGCAGTACGTCTACCCGATTGAAGAAATACTCTAAAACAGCGGCGGGCTTACTTTCCGATTGGCTACTCCTATAACCCGCATCACGCACGGCCGACTAAAGACAGGGCGTGCGTAGCCCAGCAGGCCACGAAAGCCAGCATCCAGCAATGTCAGCCATAATTCGAATTACAGCCGCCGCAAAGCATCATCTAAGTCCGATTTACGAAACGTTTGGCGCAACGTCTCTCCGGCCATTCGTGCTTCCCACTGCCTGCGTTCTTCAAGCACCGAGTCATCAGCAGGTACGGAATCGAGAACGGACAATGCATAATCGCGGAGCAACTCACTCCGGCACTCGATGACAAGATCGGACGACGCCGCAGTACCGGACCCGGAGTAGGCAAAACAGCGCTGGACATTGCGCCTGGCGCTTTCCCGTTCAGCCGGTGAGATCGCAACCTCCCGCGGGTCGTTGTCGGGAACCAGTAAAACGTTCACGCCCCGCCCGTTAATGGCCTCTGCGGTCTTCCGCGCATCGTTTGGAACGTGGACGTTCTTGTGGTTTGGCCAGATGTCGAACATGCCATAGTCGGCACAGGGGGCCTCTCGCTGAAACGTAAAGAAATCCGGGTAGGCATAAAACTCTGGCCCGCGCTCGCGATAGCGGTCATAGAACGCCGTGACGTAGGCCATGATGAGGGTCATTGCACCAATGCCCTCTAACCGACGAGGGACAACGATGCCAAGGCGATCCGTATCCTGAAACGACGAAAACAAGTCCGCGTGCGGAATGCCCTCGCCATCCTGGGTGATTTTGAAATCGCTGCCTCGCAGGCTGCTGCTGTGCATGGTTATGTCGAACGCTTTCAGAAAATGGGCCTGTCCCGATTCTGAGCGGTCACGACCGGCCAGTCAAAAGCCATAACAACAAGCCAGCAACCCCGAAAAGAAGCACTGCAAAATGAACAGCCAGGTTCTTCCGGACAGTCGGGGCGGGCTTGGCGTTGAAACTGAAATAATCCTCACCAAACAGCCCAACACCGCAGCGCTCACAGTAGTTTTTCGAGTAAGAAACCCGGAGCTCAGACGGCTCAAATTTTTGTCGGCAACTGTAACAACTGGGTTTTATCACTTCGCGCTCCGATTTGTCTGGAAAACCGTATTCAAAAACATCACATACGTGTCACAGAACTCAGCGTCCAGGCTTTACCTTCATTTTCATATGTCGTATTAGTATGCAGTTGTTCAGGGATAGATAGGAAGCAACATTGGATGTTGAAAACACACCTCCGTTTTACCTCCCGTGCTCTCTTGAAATCCTCTGAATGCAGACACGTGCGTCTGGAACAGATTCCGAACACTGGACTCCAGGCATTGAGCATTTGAGAAAATCTGAGAGGGAAGCATGAATAAACGGAAATTGATCGGGCGTTGCGCTGTAGTCTCCAGCTTGGCTCTACTGACCGCTTGCGGTGGTGGTGGCGGTGGTGGTGGAGGCGGCGGCGATAATGCAGAGACAACTCTCTCGCTTGACTCTAGCGGCTACGCGAGCAAAAAAATTGAAATTTCCCCGTCCACGAACGTCAACAACGTCAACCAGCTTTCGACTGATATAAACGACGCTTTTGGTTTACTTGGTGACCTTCATGAATCTCTTTGGGATCAATCCGGAGGGCAGTCGGGAACCACCAATTGTGATGGGGGAGGCACGGCCAACGTCACATACGCGGGCAAAGACTGGAATGTTGATGAAAGCTGGGAGTTCAATGACTGCGTCGTTTCAACCTACGGCCACGGCGACGTTCTGCTCAGTGGCACTTTCCGGTACGTTGATACCCTCACCGGTGGAACCGCGACCAGCGAAAGCTGGAAGGGGTACGAAAGCTACAATATCAACGGGGAGCTCAAGAATAGTGGCGAGCCATTGCAGGTGAAAGGCCGCAGCGACTGGAATCAACTTTTCAGCTGGCAAAATGACACGGCAAGCGGTCGCTTTGTTGACACCATCGAAGCCTTCGAGATGAAAGTCGGCAATCGTTACATCGCTCTTACCAATACGGAGACTCGCCTGGAAGGTACGGAGTTTGACCTTCAATACTCGATGGGTGGCACGCTGATCGGATCCGGGATTAAAGGGCATGTTCAGATATCGACACCCACTCCGGTAAGCATCTCTGTCAATGAAACCTGTCCAACCGAGGGAATCATCCGTATTTCCAGTGATGGTTCTGCAGAAGTTCGATATGGCAGCAGTGCGGCTGGAACAGCAGGCGCCGTAGCGGTGTGGATAGATGGCCAGATTGTTGAAAGCTATGCCGACTGCAACGGCGTTGGCTTTGCACCGATCTTGTGAGGAGTGATGGCGAGGAATATCTTTCCTCGCCATCCATCGCGGTTTCGGGCCGGAACCGTTTCAATGGGCAATGCCATTGTGTCGGATTTTCCAACTCCGAGTGGCCCTAAATTTTGGGGTAGGGTCACACCTGATCATACGAACTGCCACAGGCAATCTCGCACCTATTGTGGAGTTAGCTATTCAGGTCACTGACCTTCAGCTTTCACGGACAGTGGAAATACCGTCGATCTCAGTAACCGTTTTTGCATCCGCCCGTTCAATGATTTTGAGGAGTGTGGATTGAATGGTTTCGTCTTCCCTGGCATCACCGCCACTTGCGAACGTTTGCTTCTGGGGTTCCGCGCCCTCTTCCTCGGTATAAGAAATCACAACCTCGCTGGCTGCATCGGGCGTTTTGCCAGAGTTCGCTTTACCAAAGTACTCCAGCGAAACCAACGGATAGCCGTGAAAGCCCTTCTTAACCTGCTTCGCAATACGCTTTTTTGCTTTATCCACATTCATAGTGAGGGCCTGTCGTTGCGGTTGTTATCTGAGTGCACATCCACACCCAGTCGATACCATTCGCCAATTCTATGCCCTTAACCCCATCCAAAATAGCTCTGCCCCGGTTTTCGCTGTCACCGTAAAAACCGGGCCAGGAAATCCAGCTGATCTTCGATGGACTGATCCAGAGCTTCGCCCCGATAGACATCAAAATGACCGACCCGATAGTGCTTAACTTCCGCGTTCGGCATTCTCCCGGCCGCTTTGGCTGCAGCGCTCGCCGGAGCGACGGTATCGTGGTCGCAAATCAACACCAGTGCCGGGCAGGCGACTTTGCTGGCCAACCGGATGGGCCGAAAAAGAGGAATGGCATAACTCACACCCGCTGCGACGTAATTCGATGCGTTGTCGGCCAGCAAGGGAACATACCCCTCCTGGCAGTCCTCTGCCGTCATCATGCCCAACTCGCCGGGGCGGCCGGCCGAAGCAATATACCGGGGAGACATCCCCAGCCCACGACGAAGCCAGTCAACCGTGCCGTGCCAGGTCAGACGCATCGCCTGCATGATGCCGGCATAACCGACAACCCCCAGCAAAGACGCCAGGCCATCCATCATCGGGCATTGGGAGATGATGCATTTCACGTTCCCATCCTTTGCCGCGGCCGCAACCACAAGCCCGCCGGAAAACGACGTTCCCCACAGGCAAATGCGGCTGCCATCGATACGATCCAGCTGCCGCGCAAAATTCAGTGCCGCCAGCCAATCTGCCACTTCCCTCCGGGGGCTCAGCGTTTGCCGTGGCTGGCCATCACTGTCACCGAAATGGCGGTAGTCAAAGGCAAAGACCGCGTATCCCTCATTGCAGAAGGCTTCCTTAAACGGTGCCAGACCACTGGCATGAGTCAGCCCAAAACCATGGGCAATGACGATACACGGTAAACCTTTACTGCCGGCATCCGGCGTGTAAAGAACACCGCGACAGGTTGTACCATCGCTCTGAAATTCCAGGGGCGTTTCGATCATTGTTTGGCTCGCATGCTTGAAGGTCGAGAGTCTCAGGATAGCTCATTGCTTCAATATCAAACCGCAAGTTCAATAATCTCACCTACCACACCCTCTTCACTCACCTGCAACCGCCCTACCGTGATCGGCAGCGTAAAACGCCGGGGCCAGGCAGATAAGCGTTGCTATAGTGAAACAAGCCCGCCCCACTCCCGTAGTGGCGAGATCCAGTGCAAACGTACAACACATGGCAGGAGCTTCCTATGCCCACTTACACCGTCACGGTCGCGAATCTGTCTCTGTCGCCGCAGCAGAAATCACAGATCGCCGAAGCCATCACAGCGGCCCACAATGCCCAAACCGGCGCTCCCCGGTTCTTTGCCCAGGTTCTTTTTTCTGCGGCCAATCAGGGCGACCACTTTGTGGGTGGCAGAGCGAACACCGCGCCTCAGGTGTATGTGCACGGCTTGGTGCGTGAGGGCAGAAGCATCGAGATCAAACAGGCCCTGATGAACCAGATGCTTGAAGAAATCGCCCAAATCGTGAACATCTCAGCTGAAGATGTCTGGTTCTATCTGCAGGACATTCCGGCCAACCAGATGATCGAGTTTGGGCGGTTTTTGCCAGCGCCGGGCAATGAGGCTGAGTGGGAAAAGGGAATTTCTCCGGGGAAGCGGGCCTGCTTGCCCAAATAACCGCAATAATAGATCTGTCCCGGTTTTCATGGTGTCGACCAGAACGACTTAGAAAAAATAATTCTTGAAGCTTTGCTAACATGAAGTCTACGTTCATTTCATTCTTGATTGCCGGTAGCTCAGAATTTTGGAAGCCAGAATATGTCTCTATTTTTACAAATAATCTTGACCCTATTGGCAGCCTTTTTTGGTGCGTGGTTTACCCTCCAGAGGTTTAGGATAGAAAGGTGGTGGGAAAAAAAGGCTAACGCCTACATCGAGCTCATAGAAGCTTTGCACGATATGGGTTTACCACCTTCCGAGTATTTTGGAGCGGGTGTCGATGGACGAGAGGTTGCTCCTGAGAGGGAAAAAGAGCTTTGGGAAAACTACCATCAAGCAGAAAGACGCGTTTGGAAGATCGCTGACAGTGCTGACTTCATAATCTCCGCCGATGTTTTCGATGCAATCCAAAGAATGTTAAATGGGCTGTCCGAGGCCAGAGATGCCCAAGATTGGTACCAACACTTGGACGAAACCCAAATAGCAGTTGATCGTTGTCTGGAAGAGGTTAAACAGATTGGTTCAGAGGAGCTAGGCATTCGAAAAGGAAAAGATTGGAACCGCTGGGTTCCGGTTGGTTATCTTTATAGAAAGGTCAGAGAAAGATTTTCAGGCCCCAAATGACCTACACCTACCTAGGCTGAACAATGTGGCGCGGAAAACCGGGCACATTCACCCTGGCCTGTCTTGGCATCAGCTTCTCCTTACTTTTGAAGCACAGAATCCGTTCTATGCAGTGGAAGCCGATGTTAACCGAACCAGAGAGGCTGTTGGTAGTGACTCGAGTTGGCTTTCAGACACTGAAGAAGCTGGAAAAATACCCCGGAAAATAAATCTGTCCCGGTTTCTCCGGCGGCATCAACCCATCCTTGCTGTTGAAACACAGAGTCTTTTCTGGGCTGCACCATCAGAGAGAGCGAAAAACTGGATCTGTATCGGCTTTATCCGGCTTTCTGGTTAGGCTCTAAAGTCCGGTACCTTTGAGCCATTTCTCTAAAAACGATGTCTTCCTTGCAAAGGGTGCATCAAGTATGTGGATTAGATATTGTAAAAAATCGGTAGAGTCTGCAAAGTAGTTTGGGTACGCCTCTTTTATCCCACCGACCGCTGTAGTTGACACCAAAGCAACCACTAAATTCGTTTTTTTTGCTGATTCTTTCTCATACTCTATATATTTTCTTTCCGCCTCTTCATTGTTTGAGCTTGAAAATATCGTAGACTCCACTTCTTTTCTTGCGGTATCAACCCTAAGCAAAACATAACCATCAACCTTATGCTCGGATATATGCTCATCAGCTATTTTAAGAGAATGAGCATATGCCTGAAGTCTTTTTACGACCTTTAACTTCGACTCATATTCTTGGATTTCAATTCCAGACTGAAAATAATCTTTATTCTCATTTATTATCCTTTCATATTCGTAAAACTGATCCTGCTGACTCTTGGATACAAACAAGTGAACACTTTCCATCAAAGAAAAATGATCACTGACCAGTCGAAAAAAATTCTTCCATTCGGCTTTGCCCTGATTCGACTTCAAAGCTTGACCTGTAAATAGGTCTACGATTTCAAGCGCGGTAGCCCAATCATGCTGAATCACAGTTCTAACCTGAATCTCGATTGATTTTTTGCCTCCGAAACCGTCTGTAAATGACCCAATCAGATGATAACCTCTATATCCATCATCTTTTGGGTTCTTCACATAGTCTTTATATCTAATTATACCTTGACCGTTTTTGAAATTATCTTTCTTTCTAAGCTCTCTCACTACTTGATAAAGCTTTTTTTCACTTGAAACAATAGCCCGACAACCGCCGATGTCTTGCATATTCTTCAGCTTCATTTTCCTAAATCTTTTGAGCTTTGAGACAATCGACGCGTACCTTTTCAATCTCTTTGCAAATATTGCACTTTTATCTTTTTTTAAAGTCTCCTTTCTCAACAACTCCAGAGCCTTCTCTAAGGCGTATTCGTGTTCAAATCTCCAATATGAAAGAACATCCATGGCTCTATTCAATTCATCAGCCGAGTAATTTCCGTCCTCATGCAGAAATATTTCACCGGCTTTTATTACTTCTTTTCCTGAATACTTGGATCTCATCTCAACCCTATCGCTGTATCAAAAGGACCTTATTATTATCGCGTTGCAAATACTCCGAATACAACCTGGACGGGAAAATATATCTGTCCCGGTTTTCGCTTTTACGGAAGTAGAAGTACATGTTGGCCCAACCTTGGAAACGAGACGAAAAATCCTAGCGGTTTCTGAATTTACTTTAGAAACCTCAATAGTCTTCCTTCTTTCTACAAGCACATCCCTGACAGGCTTTGCCTGTTCTGCAAACGTTTTAGATCGCCGCGCTTGGACATACGCCCAGATTGTACCACCAATGGACGCTAACGAGCCGAGTATTGATAGCAAAATTTCCATTCGATGATGCTCTTCCTATTGCCTAACGCCTTGAATAAGCCGCCTATTGTAGCGGCAGCAGAAAACGGTCGGCTTGATTCATTTGTTAGCACTTTTATCAAACATAGTGACTACTGAAAAATCTGACTCGTACTTTAGTTCTATTCTTTCTACAGCCGACACCAAATCTTCATTTGATATAGTCGAATCTCTCTCTGATACAATTTTTTGCTCTATAACAACATTGTCACTTATTAGCCGAAACCTACCATTTTCTATGCTTTCAACCTTGCCAGTCAAAACCAAAATAACACCAAAAACATGGCTCCCGATTGGTGTTGTTACTAGAAATATACATGCTGTTGGTTTCAATGGATCGTAACCATCTCCCTCAACATCAAACTCGACTTTAAAAAGACTAGGATCAGATCCAGAAATGCTGTGCATTTGGCATATGCTAGAGCCGTGCCGAGATATCTCTTCCAAAGATATATCAACGATATCATTGACTTCAAAATCTGACAAAATTCTAACAGCACACTCTAGAGACTGAAGCTCATCTGAAAAGTCAAATCCCTGCTCGGAGCAGCCAACCTTAAACTCAAGTTTAGGAAGGCTTTCGAATAAAAACTCAGCAAATAATTTTGTTCCAGATGAATTGAGATGATTTAGTAATTTTACAGCATCTCTAAATTTTTTAACTTCTAGCCGGACCCCTTCTCCAATAGAGAAAGAATAGCTTGCAAAACCTGTATACGGATTAAAGGTAAGATCAAAAAATTCGCCCTCGACTCTCATCTTTTTTAAAGAATCTGGAACCATCGCGTTAAATGGAGAGTTATATAGCTTAGCAACAAACGATAAACCTGAAGACAACTTATCCTCTTTAAATCTAATCTTGCCATCCGCTGTTGGCTGCACATTTGGCATCTCCAATTTGCCACCCTCAGAATCAACAAATGGGCTTTTGTTTTTTATGCCAAATCGTGTATCAAAACCTTTAAACTTCGAGATTTCAACTTGCTTTTCAATTCCCAGAGAGACGTCAATTAATGCTTTTAAGTTTTCCTCACCACCTGTAGTAAAAGTCATTTGAGCAAACCCATTCTCATAACCAGTAGATTCAAGGTGAGATTTTTTTATAGCTATATATTCTTCAACACTACCGCCAATATAAGATAAAAAACGTTCTTTCAAACCTGCGCCATTCAACGGCTCTATAGCGTGGCTCTCATCATAATTTATAGTCATTTTACGTTTATTAAAATTATTATCACTGTCACTCTGGTCTACCTGGTGCAGTCTTTTCAAGACCTTGGAAATCAAATCATCATCAACATGAACAACGAACGCTCTTTGAGCAACCTCCTTCCCGTCGAATTCAATAAAGACAAAAAATGCGGGCATTTGCGCGGTAATCAACCGCCTCAAATTTGAGAGCGTTATGGGTAGTTTTCTTTGATTCTTATCGGTTGCCTTAACCTGAACTTTGCACTCAAATGCTGACTTATGGATTTCATGAGTTGAGATTTCGGAGCTAAACGGGAACTCGACAAAAAAGTCCCACCCAGTTTTATCAATTTGTGAACCGTTCGGGATTAAACCAACATCAGCACACCAAAGGCTGAAGGTGCTCTCTCCCATTAACCCTAAGTCTCTCATAGTTTCCTTATTGCGCTAACGCTTGGCTTTTCAGCGCACAGAAGCGCAGCGTAGGTACGTCCGACAACAGCCACTTGTCAAAAATTATTCGATCAATCCATGGCAGTGTTTGTATTTTTTCCCGCTCCCACACTGACACAAAGAATTCCTAGAAGGTGATTTAGGGGTGCTGATAGGCGAGTTACCAACACATGCTAGGTAATAATCAATGGCCTCAATTATTGTCTCGGGCCGAAACGTAATCCCAAGATCAATCATCTGATACACCTGCGCTATCTGATTCTCCTCCGTTGGAATATCAACAGCCTTTACTTCCCCCTCCTCGAGCCTCTGAAATACCTTAGCGATTAGGCCGATAAAATGCATCCGGTTACCAGAGTAGAACCCGCCTCGCTTGTCAGGATGCGATCCTGCGTAGTAAATGAAGACTGGGCTCCCACTTGAGCCGGGAAAAACAGAGGCATCGATCAAGAATTTTTTCTCGCCATCAAAGTCCACATAGCAAGCAGTTGCAGTCATTCCTTTTCTGGCGATTGGGAGCATATTTTTGGTGTCCCAAAGACCGCTTGGGTAGCCAATAAATACAATTTCCTCCATCGGCCCAATGAACTTATCAAGATGCTCCTCAGTCGGGAACAAATCTTCTGATATATGCTTCCAAAACGCCGTGCTTCCGATTCCTCCGTTTTCTGACATGATCTTTGAGACATTCATGACAGTGACATCAACGGTGGGATCGGGATGACCTATAAAGTTCGATGCAGAAAAGCTAACTTCATGAAACTCACCTAAAAGTGGTTGCTTGTCTTCACCTCCACCTATTCCTTTCAATACAAAAAAGCGTCCAGCGAGCACTCCTTCAACGACGTGCTTGTTGGTTACAAGCCACAGCCGTTCGTCACGAAAAAAGAAGAAGCCAGTACCAACCGAGGTGCCGTTCGCTTTCTTTCCTTCGAGCCGAACCGTCGTGTGTAAAAGTTCTTCTGCTAATGACAGCATATTTCTCTACTTTTTAACGCCAGTGGTAATGGGCGGCAACGGAGCGCAGCGTAGTTGGCGTCCCGTTGACCACATTGTTAAGTTTTCTGACTCCAAAGCTCAGCTTCATTGACATAGGCTCGATAGAACACGAGGCCAAGTTCTGCCAAAGCCACTGGGTGGAGATCACGGATTCTTTCCCGGAGATGCTGCCATGGTGGGTTGTACCACTTTCCTCTATTCTTGAAACGCACAACTTCAGGATCGGTAGGCACGATTCTGGTATCCAGATCGAGCAATATGTCGGGTGAATCCAAATCTATCGTCAAAGTCCCATTTTCCAGCCGTGATGAAATTGAATTGAGCTGAAAACCACGTCCACTTTTATCAATTACTGCCATCTTAAGAGGCTTGGTCACTGTGGGCGAAACGCTATGCATCTCTGCATTTCGTGCCTGCCGTAAAAACACCAGCAAAGGGTCCTTTTTCCGCAGCTCAGTGTATGGCTTATGCCATTGCTGGAAGCCCTTCTTCGATTTGAGCGTTCGTTCGGTGAACTCCCAGGCTCTCTCTATTCGGAACAGAAAATTCTCCCAGCTTTCCTGAAACTCAGAAAAATCTGTGGTGGATTTCATGCAATCGATCGCTTTATTCGCGATGTCGAGATCTTTCTTGGGACCTAATAGGTTCATAGAAACTTAACAGTGATTAGATAGCGTGCTTCGTTATTGCAATCAGATGAGCGTCAATAAAAACTCAGAACCAAAACTCAGTTTTTTCCAATTAAACTATTTAAATCAAAGCGCTACGCTGCGCTAACACTCTGGTCGCGCTGTAATCATTTGACAGCTTCGTTATTGCAATAACGAAGCACCAATGATCCCCCGACACATGGGAAATGCCTTACAGCCAAAAAACTCCTTCCCAGTATTTTCTCCACGCTTCACCGTGCGCTTTACCATCTCACCCTGGCACTTCGGGCATCGTGGCTCACTATTTTTCTTCGCCACGACCTCCTTCACATGCTTGACGTGATATCTGTGATTTTTGAACGTAGCCGCCAGCCGCCCGGATTCAATGGCTTCGATCACCTTCTGAACCTCAACATCCGAGAGCCGCTGCTCGGTTTGGGCTTTGATATAGCGGACATACCCACCACCGTGGGTCACGTTCTCCGGCATGGGCGTCTTGAATGTGGAATCCCCTACAAAGACCACTACCGAAAAAACCTGCTCATCACTCAGGCCCAACAGATTTTGCAGAGTCTTAACGTGTTTGTAGTTTTGATGCAGCGGGTTCTGAAATTTCTGCGAGTACTTGAAGATCTTCTGGGTCCAATACCGCTGTTTGGCGTTACCGAAGATCCAGCCCTTCATGTTCTTGGTTTCCACCACAAAAACCCCGTACCGGGAAACGATGATGTGGTCGATCTGGGTAGTGCCGTCTTCGGTGGGCAGGGTGACGTTCTTGATCAGGTGGTAACGGGCTTTATCGAGAAACAGTCTGGCTGAAAGGTTAACCACAGCTTCCCCGGCTCTGCCTTTAAACCAGGGAGATTTGATGACCGCCGCCACCAGCAGAAATAGGGGAATCAGATACCAAATCTCGGTCGAAATGTTGTTCTGGAGGGCGTGCAATATCTGGGTGTGGTCCATCCGTTATCCTTAACAGCGGCGTAAGTCCGTTTCTTATAACTACACACTAGCCTAATCGTAAGGAAACTTCCTACCCGTCGGACGTAAAATTTGGTAACTCCGATACGAAAAAGCCGCCCGAGTTAGGGGCGGCTTTCCAACCAATAGTGAGCAAATCAGTTAAGGTATTTCCTCAATCCTGCCCGTCACGCTTTTGCCGCATCAGCGCATAGATGCCAACAGCAACAGCCGCACCGGCAGCCAGGAAGTACTCAATATGCACCCCATCACCCAGCGCTTCGTGGCCGGCATGGCCAAAAGTAGCGCCAGAGATCAGAAGCAGGCCGGCAGTCACAGTCAGTCGGTTAGTCAGTTTCATGGTTGTCTCTCCGTAGTTCGTTTAAATCTCAAAATCCGTTGTCGTTAAGCAGTCTCGGCAAGCTTCTCAGGCCGGCGCTCCGGCAGCATGCCCCGCTCCAGAATGAAGCTGATGATCGTCTCCAGCCCTACCCCGTCGTACAGGTTGGTGAACACGAAGGGGCGTTCGCCGCGCATTTTCTTGCTGTCCCGTTCCATTACATCCAGGGAGGCATGCACCTGTTCGGCGATGTCGATCTTGTTGATGATCAGCAGGTCGGATTTGGTGATGCCGGGGCCGCCTTTACGGGGGATCTTGTCGCCGGCGGAGACGTCGATCACGTACAGGGTGAGGTCGCTCAGTTCCGGGCTGAAGGTGGCGGAGAGGTTGTCGCCGCCGGATTCCACCAGCACCAATTCCAGATCCGGGTGGCGGCGCTGGAGGTCGTCGATCGCCGCCAGGTTCATGGAGGCGTCTTCGCGGATGGCGGTGTGGGGGCAGCCGCCGGTTTCCACGCCGAGGATGCGGTCTGCGGCCAGGGCTTCGTGGCGCAGGAGGAAGTCCGCATCTTCGCGGGTGTAGATGTCGTTGGTCACCACGGCGATGTCGTAATGGTCCCGCAGGGCTTTGCACAACTGGCGCAACAGGGCGGTTTTGCCGGAACCAACCGGGCCACCCACTCCAACTCTCAGACAATGTGTCATGGCAGATCTCCTCAATTGTTATTCAGCTTCTGAAAAGCCGTGAATACTGTGTTTCATGTAGGGCACTTCCGAGCGCCAGTCCCGGCAGGATGGGCCCGAGTTCGTTGTCATTCCGTTCCAGGGCCCTGTCCACTGCCACCGACAGCTGCGGTCGCAGCCGTTCGATAATGCGCTGGGCAGCGGTGTGGCCCAGGGGCAATGCCTTGCAGGCGACGGCAAGCTGGTTTTCCAGCCAGGCCCAGGCGAAGCCGAGCAGCGTCTGGCGCACGGGCACAAAGCGTTTATGGGCGGCCCAGGCGAACATGGTGATGTAGCCGGGCTCTTCCGGAATCAGGTGTGGCTGGGGCAGCAGCTCCAGGTTGCGCAAAAGAGTGACGAGGGCGCCGCCGAGGCGGGTGTCTTCGTCGCTCAGTTCGGCGGTTTCCCGGGTGGCGTGTAGCCAGTCGTTCCACTTTGCCAGCGTAATGGCATCGCCTTCGGCCCACGCGGTCTGCAAACGCACCAGCAGGGGCAGTTCGCAGCGGCTCAGGCCGTCTTCCAGAACGCCTTCAATCCACTCGGCCAGTTCGGCCTCGTTGTTCACCCAGCCCAGTTCAAAGGCGCTTTCCAGGCCCTGGGACCAGGCGAAGGCGCCGATGGGCAGTGCCGGGCTGACCAGTTGCATCAGGCCCAGCAGGGCCAGGTCGTCCACCTGCGGGGTGGCGGCCTCAGTGGGTGTGTTTCTTACTGTGGCCATGGCTGTGCCCGTGGTCGTGATCGTGTGAATGACTGTGGCTGTTACCGTGACTGTGACCATGAGAATGCCCGGCCTGGGAATAGGCACCGGGTTCCGGATCAAACGGGGCGGTGTGATGCACCACGGTGGCGCCCAGGCGTTCCGCCAGCTCTTCCAGCACGTGATCCGGCGGGAAGCGCACCCAACTACCAAGCTCGTCTTCGCCGATGGCACCGCCGGAGCCAATCTGGAGGGAAACGTGGCGGTTGCCCAGGTGGTAACACAGGCGGGCCAACGGCTGGCCGGATTCGATGCGGGCCGTGACTACCTGCTCTGCGGCGGCGCGGATACGCACGATCTCGCCGGTTCGGGCCTGCAGCAGGTCGCCGTCTCTTAGCACCGGGCCGCGATCCAGGAACAGGCCCACGTCCACGTTGGTTTCGGTGGTGGCCCGCAGCCGGCCGCGAATGCGCAGTTCGTAGGGCAGGATCAGGTTGTCCAGGATTTCGCTGGTGTCGATCCCGGTGGATTTCACATCGCCGATGCGTTCAATCAGTTCCAACATAAAAAGTCCTCTTATCCCCGGCTCAGAACAGCCTTGAGCTGTATTGACTAAAAGAGATGGTAGCGCTGGGCCAGGGGCAATTCGGTGGCGGGCTCACAGGTGAGCAGTTCGCCGTCGGCATGCACTTCGTAGGTTTGCGGGTCCACGGTGATGTGCGGGCACCCGTCGTTCAGTTTCATATCGCCCTTGCGCACCTCGCGCACGCCCTTGCAGGCGGATAGCGGGCTGTCCAGGCCAAGCTCATTGCCAATACCGGCATCAATCGCGGCCTGGCTCACAAAGCTCAGGCGGGTGGCACTGGCGGCCTTGCCGAAGGCGCCGAACATCGGGCGGTAGTGCACCGGCTGGGGCGTGGGAATCGAGGCGTTCGGGTCGCCCATGGGCGCGGCTGCAATCATGCCGCCCTTGAGGATGGTGGCCGGCTTCACGCCGAAGAACGCCGGGCTCCAGAGCACCAGGTCCGCCAGCTTGCCCACTTCCACCGAGCCTACTTCGTGGGCGATGCCATGGGTGATCGCGGGGTTGATGGTGTACTTGGCGATGTAGCGTTTGGCGCGCAGGTTGTCGGCGCCCAGGTCCTCGTCTTCCGGCAGCAGGCCGCGCTGCTGTTTCATCTTGTGGGCGGTTTGCCAGGTGCGGCACACCACTTCGCCCACCCGGCCCATGGCCTGGGAATCGGAAGCAATCATGGAGATCACGCCCATGTCGTGCAGGATGTCTTCTGCGGCAATGGTCTCGCGGCGGATGCGGGAGTCGGCAAAGGCCACGTCTTCCGGGATGTTCGGGTCCAGGTGGTGGCACACCATCAGCATGTCGAGGTGTTCGTCGATGGTGTTCACGGTGTAGGGCCGGGTCGGGTTGGTGGACGACGGCAGTACGTAAGACTTGGAGCAGGCGGTGATGATGTCTGGTGCGTGGCCGCCGCCGGCGCCTTCGGTGTGGTAGGTATGGATGCAGCGTTCCTTAAACGCGGCCAGGGTGTCTTCCACAAAGCCGGATTCGTTCAGGGTGTCGGTGTGGATGGCCACCTGTACGTCGTATTTGTCCGCCACGGTGAGGCAGTTGTCGATGCTGGCCGGGGTGGTGCCCCAGTCTTCATGGAGTTTCAGGCCCATGGCGCCGGCCTGGATTTGCAGCTCCAGGGATTCCGGCAGGGAGGCGTTGCCCTTGCCCAAAAAGCCGATGTTCATGGGCAGGGAATCCACCGCCTGGAGCATCTTGCCAATGTGCCAGGGGCCCGGCGTGCAGGTCGTAGCGTTGGTGCCCGTGGCCGGGCCGGTGCCGCCGCCGAGCATGGTGGTAATCCCGCTCATCAGGGCTTCTTCCACCTGCTGGGGGCAGATGAAATGGATATGGGCGTCAATGCCGCCGGCGGTTAGGATCTTGCCCTCGCCAGCGATGATTTCGGTGCCGGGGCCGATGACGATGGAGACGTCTGGCTGGGTGTCGGGGTTGCCGGCTTTGCCGATGGCGGCGATACGGCCTTTCTGGATGCCCACGTCGGCTTTGACGATGCCCCACCAATCCAGAATCAGGGCGTTGGTGATCACGGTGTCCATCACCGCCGCATCGGCGCGCTGGCTCTGGCCCATGCCGTCGCGTATAACCTTGCCACCGCCGAATTTTACTTCGTCGCCGTAGTGGGCGGCGTCGCTTTCCACTTCAATCCACAGGTCGGTGTCGCCGAGCCTTACCCGGTCGCCGGTGGTTGGGCCGTACATGTCTGCGTAGGCTTGTCTGGTGATTTTCATTTCTGGCCCTCCAGTTTGCCCATGACTTCCTGGCGGAAACCGTAGATTTCACGGCCTCCGGCGAACGGGATCAGTGTCACTTTGCGGCTTTGGCCGGGTTCGAAGCGGATGGCGGTGCCGGCAGCGACGTCCAGGCGATAGCCCCGGGCCTTGGCGCGGTCGAAATCCAGCGCCGGGTTGGCTTCGGCAAAGTGGTAGTGAGAGCCGATCTGGACCGGGCGGTCGCCGGTATTGGCCACCTCAATCTCGATGCGTTCGCGGCCTTCGCAGAGCTCGATGTCGCCGTCTTTCAAATCATATTCACCGGGGATCATGGCGCGCTCCTTACACGATGGGGTTGTGGACGGTGACGAGCTTGGTGCCATCGGGGAAGGTGGCTTCCACCTGCACTTCGTCGACCATTTCGGCAATGCCGTCCATCACGTCATCACGGGTGAGGACTTCGGTGCCGGCGGTCATCAGCTCGGCCACGGTGCGGCCTTCGCGGGCGCCTTCCATGATTTCAGCGCTGATCAGGGCCACGGCTTCCGGGTAGTTGAGCTTCAGGCCTTTGGCTTTGCGGCGCTCGGCCAGCAGGGCTGCCGTGAACAGCAGCAGTTTGTCTTTGTCTCTGGGCGTTAATTCCATCGTTGTTCGCTCCGCTTATCGCTACGCAATTCGTCTGTTGTTCAGGTCAGCCAGATTCGGGGAACGCTGGCTGGCTGGCCGGTAAGTCTTGGCCGGATGAGTTCCCAGGCTTGCTGGCACAGCGCCCAGGCTTCGTTTCGTTCCTGCCCCAGGTAACGCAGCAGCACCACGCCCCGTCGGCGGGTAACCGCCCAGCGTTTGCTTTCCGGCAGGCTTTCTCTGAGCTCTTCAATGGCGCCGGCTTCGTCCTCCAGGCCAACCACCCAGAGGGTGGCCTGCACGGTGGCACCGCCCTGGCCCCAGTGGCCTTTGAACCGGGGGTGGTTCGGGTCCATGGGCTGACGTTCCAGCCACAGGGGGCGGCCATCCATGAGCAGGCGGAATCTCTGTTCCAGATGGCCGGAGATGAACGGCAGTTTGCTGGCCGGACGACCCAGGGCCAGGATTTCCCAGCCGATGCACTTGGCGCCGCTTTCCAGTTCGATGGTGGTGCTCTGTTCGCCCCGGGAGCCATCGAAGGCCAGGGTTTCCTGGGGCAGGTATTCCAGAGTGCCGCCCTGCTCCACCTTCAGATGGGTGTTCTGGGCCCAGGCAACGCCGTGGCTGTCGGCCTTGTAGAGCTTGGCCGCGGCGGGGGTGGTCAGCAGGGTGTGGGCGCCTTTACCGACCCGGGCTTCAATGCTCAAGGCATCGCCGCTGACCAGTCCGCCCGGTGGGTGCAGCAGGTACACGTGGCAACAGCCGTTACGGCCTTCCGGGTAGAACGGGCGCTGCACTCTCAACGGGCCGTTATGGCGCACATGGGTCATGCGGGTCGCGGTGTTGTCGCCATCCGGGCGGGCGTCGAAGCCCAGGGCAATGGACGCCGCCCAGCGCCGGCCCTTGTCGAAACGATGGCCGGAGTCGTGGGCGGGCTCTATGCGCTCGAAGACCGTCATACCGTCAGGTGCTTCTTGATCAGTTCATCGGTCAGGCCGGCAATCTCGTCTTCCGCCACCCGGCGACCGCGGTCGAGAATGGCAAACCGGTCGGCGTATTTGCGGGCGAACGGCAGTTTCTGCTCCACCAGCAACACGGTCAGGCCGTCTTCCTCGATAAGCTTGCGAATCACCTCACCAATCTGGGCCACGATGTTGGGCTGAATGCCCTCGCCCGGCTCGTCGAGGATCAGCAGGCGCGGCTCGATCACCAGGGCGCGGCCGATGGCCAGTTGCTGTTGCTGGCCGCCGGAGAGGTCACCGCCCCGGCGGTGGCGCATTTCTTTCAGCACCGGGAACAGCTCGTACACCCGCTCGGGAATTTTCTTGCTGCCGTCCTTGCGCACGGCCAGGCCGGTGCGCAGGTTTTCTTCCACGGTCAGCAGCGGGAAAATCTGCCGGCCCTGAGGCACATAGCCAATGCCGAGGCGGGAGCGGTCTTCCACTTTCTTTTTGGTGAGTTCCACGTCGCCGGCGAATTCGATGCGGCCGTTCTTGGTGGTTTCCTCGCCCATGATGCATTTCATCAGGGTGGTCTTGCCCACGCCGTTGCGGCCCATTACGCAGGTGCACTGGCCCTGGGGCACCTCCAGGTCGAGATCCCAGAGGGTATGGCTTTCGCCGTAGAACTGGTTGAGCTTTTCAATCTTCAGCATTACGCCTCCTCCCCGAGATAGACCTTGATCACTTCCGGATCGTTGGAGACCTGGTCCATGGAGCCTTCCGCCAGCACGCTGCCCTGGTGCAGCACGGTGACCTTGCGGGCGATGGAGCGTACGAAGCCCATATCGTGCTCCACCACCACAACAGACTGCTTGCCGGCGAGGCTGGTGAGCAGTTCGGCGGTGCGTTCCATTTCCTGTTCGGTCATGCCGGCGACCGGCTCGTCCACCAGCAGCAGGCGGGGTTTCTGCATCAGCAGCATGCCGATTTCCAGCCACTGTTTCTGGCCGTGGGAGAGGATGCCGGCGAGCCGGTCACGCAGGGCTTCCAGGCCGATCATTTCCAGCACTTCGTCGATCCGGTCCCGGTATTCGGCTTTCATCACGGCGGTGAGGGTGGGAAACACCCGCTTGTCCGCCGCCATGGCCAGTTCCAGGTTTTCGAACACGGTAAGCGCTTCGAATACCGTGGGTTTCTGGAACTTGCGGCCGATGCCGAGGGAGGCAATGTCCGGCTCGTTCATGGTGAGCAGGTTGTGGCGGCTACCGAACCAGACCGAGCCGGTGTCCGGGCGGGTTTTACCGGTGATGATGTCCATCATGGTGGTCTTGCCCGCGCCGTTGGGGCCGATGATGCAGCGCAGCTCGCCGTCGTCGATGGTGAGGTTAAGGTTGTTGATGGCCTTGAAGCCATCAAAGCTCACGTTTACGTCTTCCAGGTACAGGATGGGGCCGTGGCGCACGTCCACCGGCGATTGCACCTGGGTCAGAAACTCGAACACGTGCTCGCGGTCGGTCAGCTCCTGAAAAAAGCTCATACGGTTGCCTCCTGCCCGGTGGTGGTGTCGTCATCTGCCTTGGCTTTTCTGCGCTTCTGCAGCAGCCCGGCAATGCCCTTGGGCAGGAACACGGTCACCAGCACAAACAGGCCACCGAGGGCGAACAGCCAGGCGTCCGGCATGATGCCGGTGAACACCGTTTTGGCGTAGTTGACGAGAATGGCACCAATCACCGCTCCATACAGTGTAGCTCGCCCACCGAGAGCCACCCACACCACGATCTCGATAGAGAACAGGGGCGAGAATTCGCTGGGGTTGATGATGCCTACTTGAGGCACGTACAGCGCCCCGGCCACACCCGCCAGCATGGCCGAGACCACGAACACAAACAGTTGTACCCGTTCCACCCGGTAGCCCAGGAAGCGGGTACGGGCTTCGGCATCCCGACAGGCCACACTCACCCGGCCCAGCTTGCTGGTGACAATGCCGCGGCAGATCACGTAGCCAATGGCCAACGCGATGCCGGTGGCAATGAACAGCCCAAGGCGGGTGGCGTCCGTGCGCAGGTTGAAGCCAAGAATGTCCTTGAAGTCGGTGAGGCCGTTGTTACCACCAAAGCCCATCTCATTGCGGAAGAAGGCCAGCATCAGCGCGAAGGTGAGCGCCTGGGTGATGATCGAGAGGTACACCCCAGTCACCCGTGAGCGGAAGGCCAGGAAGCCGAACACCAGTGCCAGCAGGCCCGGGGCCAGCAGCACCATGATGAAAGCAAACCAGGCCATGTCGAAGCCGTGCCAGAACCAGGGCAGCTCCTGCCAGTTCAGGAATACCATGAAGTCCGGCAGCACCGGGTCCCCATACACGCCGCGATCACCAATCTGGCGCATCAGGTACATGCCCATGGCGTAGCCGCCGAGGGCAAAGAAGGCGCCGTGGCCCAGGCTGAGGATACCGAGGTAACCCCACACCAGGTCCACCGCCACCGCCAGCAGTGCGTAGCACAGGTATTTGCCCAGCAACGTCACGGTGTAGGCGCTGACGTGCAGGGCGCTGTCCTGGGGCATGAACAGGTGGAGGAAGGTCACCACCACCAGGGCCGAGAACAGCACGCCGAGGAAGATCTGGGTTGAACGTTCCTGCAAGGGTCTTGTTAACCACATACCTTAACCCTCCGCAGCCCGGCCTTTCTGGGGGAAGAGCCCCTTCGGCCGTTTCTGGATAAACAGGATGATGAACACCAGCACGATGATCTTGGCGAGTACGGCACCGGCCCAGGGTTCAAGCAGCTGGTTGATGGTGCCCAGGGAAAGCCCGGCAATGAGCGTGCCCCAGAGGTTACCGACGCCGCCGAACACCACCACCATGAACGAATCGATGATGTAGTTCTGGCCCAGGTTGGGACCCACGTTGGTGAGCTGGGACAGCGCCACACCGGCCAGGCCGGCAACGCCGGAGCCCAGGGCAAAGGTCATGATGTCTACCCGGGTGGCGCGGATGCCCATGGAGCGGGCCATGGCACGGTTCTGGGTAACGGCGCGCACTTCCAGGCCCAGGCGGGTCTTGCGCATGATCAGCATCAGGCCGGCGAACACGATCAGCGCAAACGCCAGTACGTACAGGCGATTGAGGGTCAGCGAGAGCGCGTCGTTGATCACCAGGGAGCCGCTCATCCAGTCCGGCGTCACCACGGTGCGGTTTTGTGGGGAGATCACGGTGCGCACCAGCTGCTGCAGGATCAGGCTGATGCCGAAGGTGGCCAGCAGGGTTTCAAGGGGACGGCCCTTGAGGTACTGGATCACGCTGCGTTCGATGATGATGCCGGCGGTGGCCGCCACCATGAAGCCGGCGGGAATCGATAGAATCAATGCCAGGCCAGGCTGGCCGGGAAAGAGTTGCTGCATGCCCCAGGTGGTGTAGGCACCCAGCATGATCAGTTCGCCGTGGGCCATGTTGATCACGCCCATCACGCCGAAGGTGATGGCCAGGCCGATGGCGGCGAGCACCAGGACCGAGCCGAGGGAAAGACCGAAATACAGGGTCTCGGCGGCGCGGTTCAGTTTCAGTTTCTGTTCGATGCTTTCCAGTGCTTTGGTGGCCCTGGCAGCCAGCGCCTCGTTATCACTTCGGACGGCTTCGTTCAGGGCTGCGCGAGCGCGCGGGTGCAGGCTGCCGGCAAGTACTTCCACGGCCTCCAGGTTGCCCTCACCCACCCGGTAGATGGCCACGGCTTCTTCAATGCGGTTGCGTACGCTGGCGTTCTCTTCCAGCTCCAGCCGCGCTTCCAGCGGCTCCACCAGAGAGGCATCCACCTTGCCCATCATGTCTTGTGCGGAGGCTTCACGCACATCGGGATCTGCGGCATTCAGGTCCAGCATGGCGAGTATGCCTTCAAGCTGGCCCCGTATTCGGTTATTGATGGCGACTCTGTCCAGCTCACGGCGGGACATTTCGCCCATGTCCTCTCCGGTCAGTGGATCGGCGATTTCCCAGTCCCTGCCCCGGTTGTTCAGTACCAATACCACCTGCCCGGTGTCTTTTACCCGGCTAAGGCGGTTATTTCCATAGGCTTCGAGCCAGCCTCTGGCTCTTTCATCACCACTGCTGACGATGGCGTTCACCGCCTCTTCCACCTTGCTGGCTGGCGCTTCTGCGAGGTTGATCAGCAGAGCCTTGCCAGGGTCGTCCTCCTGAGCCATTACAGGAAGCGACAACAGGGAAATCAGGGCGATAAGCAGCAATGTGAGCGATCGGCAGATGCTCATGAGTGTGTCCTGTCTATTGAAAGCGTGTTGCAGGGCAACAGCCGGGGGCAGCGTCCGCCACCCCCGGTTGTCATGGTGCTATACCGTTTCTGCCTTACTCGGCTTCAGCGGCCATTTCGCCCGCAGACGCGCCACAGGTGCCGGTTGCCGTGTTGAAGGTTCCGCAGAACATGGGCTTGCGCCAGTCGGCGATCATGTCCCGTGAACCCGGCAGGTAGTCAGACCAGGCATCGCCGGCAACCAGACCAGAGGTTTCCCAAACCACAGAGAACTGACCGTTGTCCTGGATCTCGCCAATCAATACCGGCTTGGTGATGTGGTGATTTGGCATCATGGCGGCGTAGCCACCAGTGAGGTTCGGCACGGTAACGCCGATGATGGCGTCTTTAACCGCGTCCACGTCGGTGGTACCGGCTTTCTTGACTGCTTCCACGTACATGTTGAAGCCGATGTAGTGGGCTTCCATCGGATCGTTGGTGACCGCTTCTTCGTTGCCGGTGTGCTCAATCCACTGGTCGATGAAGTCGTAGTTGGCGTCGTTGTCCACGCTCATGAAGTAGTTCCAGGCGGCCAGGTGGCCAACCAGCGGGCCGGTGTCGATACCGGAGAGTTCCTGCTCACCCACGGAGAAAGCAACAACCGGGATGTCGGAGGCCGCGATGCCCTGGTTACCCAGTTCACGGTAGAACGGCACGTTGGCGTCGCCATTGATGGTGGAGACAACGGCAGTCTTCTTGCCGGCGGAACCGAAACGCTTGATGTCAGACACGATGTTCTGCCAGTCGGAGTGACCGAAAGGCGTGTAGTTGATCATGATGTCTTCCTTGGCCACACCCATGTCCATCAGGTAGGTCTCAAGGATCTTGTTGGTGGTACGCGGGTAAACGTAGTCGGTACCCGCCAGCACCCAGCGCTCTACGCCAATTTCATTCATCAGGTAGTTAACCGCAGGAATCGCCTGCTGGTTGGGCGCAGCGCCGGTGTAGAAGACGTTTTCGGAGGATTCCTCACCCTCGTACTGTACCGGGTAAAACAGAAGGCCATTCAGCTCTTCCACCACCGGCAGTACGGATTTACGGGAAACCGAGGTCCAGTTACCGAAGATCACGTCGACTTTTTCCTGGGCCAGCAGTTCGCGGGCTTTTTCAGCAAACAGCGGCCAGTTGGAAGCCGGGTCTACAACAACCGCTTCCATCTGACGGCCGAGCACACCGCCTTTGGCGTTCTGTTGCTCGATCAGCATTTCAACGGTGTCTTTCAGAACGGTTTCACTGATTGCCATGGTGCCGGACAGTGAGTGCAGGATGCCCACCTTGATGGGATCTTCCGCTGCAACGGAGTTAAAGGAGATGGATAGTGCGAGTGCAGAGAGACCAAGTTTCACGTGTTTTTTGAGGTTCATTTCAGGCGTCCTTTTCTTAGTTGGGTATGCAGTTCGTCTTCAAACGCAGCAGGGCCTCTGCATCTGCTGTTCCACACTCCTCATATCCCACTAAAAAACAGTGACTTATCTAGTATACAAGGCAAATCGTGGAAGCCCGCGCGGCTGAATGCCCCTCCAGAGCGCAGTATTTCTGAGCGTTTTTGGTGCGAGCGCACCCGATCCGGGCAGAGCTGACCAGCCTTTTGCCTCAAAAGCACTCATAACTTTATGTTTTCTGGTAACTATCAAGAAAAATCCGCATCTGGCACACGCATTGCCAATTCACATGTATACAAGTTGATCACGCACATGAGGATGACCAATGCCTTCAACGCTCGGATGGACCATCAAGGACTGGCAGGACGCTTACAAGGAGGGCGCTACGCCCGAGTCACTGTTGGGTGAGTTGCTGACCCGCCTGGATACAACAGACGTCGCCTGGATCTCGCTTCTGGACCAGAAGGGGCTGGGTAAGGCACTGGCTGAGCTGGAACAGAACCTCCAGAACGCTGGGGGCGACATAAACAAGCTACCTCTCTACGGCATTCCGTTTGCCGCGAAAGACAACATTGACGCGGCAGGATTTGAGACAACGGCCGCCTGCCCTGCCTTTGCCTACACCCCGCAAGAAGATGCCAACACTGTGGCCAGGCTCAAGGCCGCAGGTGCCGTGGTGATTGGCAAGACCAACCTGGACCAGTTTGCGACCGGCCTGGTGGGCACGCGCTCTCCTTATGGCGCGGTACCCAACAGCTTCAAACCGGATGTTGTCAGCGGCGGTTCCAGCTCCGGCTCCGCTTCAACGGTTGCACGAGGACTGGTGCCCTTTGCCCTGGGCACCGATACCGCCGGTTCCGGCCGGGTTCCCGCCGGGCTGAATAATCTGGTGGGGCTGAAACCGACCAAGGGACTGTTCAGCATTCGCGGCGTGGTACCGGCCTGTCGTTCGTTGGATTGCGTGTCCATTTTTGCACTCACCGTAAACGACGCTGGCCTGGTAGCGGATGTCATGGCCGGCTTCGATGCCGACGATGCCTTTTCTCGCAGGGCCCCCTATGCGTTGCCCCTGGATGGCCCCGCGCTTCGCCGGCCCGGCCCCATCAAACGACTGGCCATTCCTGAGCACCCGCAATGGTTCGGCGATCAGCAGGCGGAAGCGGCCTGGAATACCGCCATCAGCCAGTGGCGCCAGCAAAACGTGGAACTGATTCCCCTGGACTTCAGCCCCATGCTGGAGTTGGCCGCACTGCTTTACGAAGGCCCCTGGGTGGCCGAACGCCACGCGGCGGTGGAATCGTTCATGGCCAGCCACGGTGATGATATGAATCCGGTGGTGAAAGGCATTATCAGCAAGGCCGGGAATTTCAGCGCCACCGATACCTTCAAGGCCCAGTACCGGAAGGAAGAGCTGCAGCGCCAGATCGACGAACTGCTGACCGATGTGGATGCCCTGCTGGTACCCACGGCTCCAACGGCTCCCACCATCGAGGCGGTGAACGCGGACCCGGTCACCCTGAACAGCCAGTTGGGCACTTACACCAACTTCGTGAACCTGGCCGACATGAGTGCGCTGGCCATTCCTGCCGGCTTCCGGGACGATGGCCTGCCTTTCGGCGTTACCCTGATCACCGGCGCATGGAAAGACACTGAACTGCAGCACCTGGCCTGCCAATGGCTGAATTCCCACCCGACATCTCTGGGGGCCACCGATCAAGAGCGCCCGGAGGAAACACCCGGTGCCGAGATTTCCACACCAACCGTCCAGGTGGCGGTCGTAGGCGCCCACCTCAGTGGCATGCCCCTGAACACGCAGCTCAGCGAACGTTATGCGGTTCTGCTGGAGCAAACCACAACCTCTGCTAACTATCGGTTGTTCGCCCTGCCAAACACCACACCGCCGAAACCCGGACTGAAACGGGCGGCCGAGGGCGAAGGCAAGGAAATCATTGTCGAAGTCTGGGAAATGCCGGCCTCGGCTTTCGGCTCCTTTGTGGACCTGATCCCCGCACCCCTGGGCATCGGCAATGTGGAGCTGGTCGATGGCCGATGGGTGAACGGCTTTATCTGCGAGGGCTACGGTTTCGAGGGCGCACAGGACGTAACGGAGTTCGGAGGCTGGCGCGCTTATATCGCCTCCAAAGCCTGAACATCACGGGCACCTCTGGCGCCCAACGAGGGGACACACGGAGCCAATGGCAAACCATAGAAGAAAAGAGTCCGTGGCAGACAGGGTCTATGAGGCCCTGAAAGAGGACATCTTCGAGTTCCGCCTGATCCCCGGCGACCGGTTCAGCGAGGGGGATATCGGAGGCCGCCTGAACGCCAGCCGAACTCCGGTCCGGGAGGCGCTCTACCGTTTGCAGCGGGAGGGCCATGTGGAGGTGCTGTTCCGCAGTGGCTGGCAAGTGAAGCCATTCGATTTCCAGCAGGTCGAGGAACTCTATGACCTGCGCATTACCCTCGAGCGAGCGGCCGTGCACAAGATCTGCGGCCTGGCCGAGGAGCCCGCGGCACTGCGAACACTGACTGCCCTCTGGAACCCGGATCATCCTTCGGAACGTGCGGTAGGCAGCACGGTTCGGATGCTGGATGAGAGTTTTCACTGCGATCTGGTGGCCGCTGCCGGAAATCGGGAAATGACCCGGATTCATCGGGAGATCACCGACCGGCTCCGGATTGTCCGGCGCCTGGACTTCAGCCGGGATGAACGGGTGGATGCCACCTATGTGGAACACGCCGCGATTCTGGAAGCGCTGAGGAACGGCATGGCCCGTGAGGCAGCGGATCGGCTGACCCGCCATATCCGGGCCAGCCAGAGGGCCGTGCGGGAAATCACCATGGAGCGGATACGTGAGGCTGCAGCGGCCCACCGCAGCGAGCAATAAATTGCCCTACAGGGCCCGCAAACACTGAACTTCCGTTCATTCTGACAGGCGCCGAAATGCTTACGAATCTGTAAGACATATCGCACAAACCCCGGAGCGATTGTCCGATAGGTAGGAATATGACCCGGAGTAGACTAGGCATTGTCAGGGATGACAAGCCAGCAAGGAACGTTGGCTCAAGGACGAGAACTCCAGGGAAGAGCCCTCCGCGGCTCAGGAGTTGCCCAAAGGATCAGGGCTTACAGGGAAGATCACAGGGAAGACGCGCTCAGGATGAGTCGCACGCCTGAAGGAACAGGCAGGGGTCAGCCACGGAATCGGGGATCACATGGAGCGTGGTCCCGTCCGTGCACTCTCGGCTCCCTCAGACATTTCCCCTTTCTTCTTAGATTACGCTTCTGCTGCTTTGCGCCCTGGCACCAAACCAATAACGCAAATTAGCCTCAGGAGCCTACATTCATGAAGCGCACACCGCTTTTCGCGACTCTCGTTCTGCTGTTCAGCCTGGTTACCGGTTTTGCCTACGCCCAGGACGCCGCCATCAATATCAACACCGCCGACGTGGCTACCCTCGCCAGCCTGAACGGCATTGGCCAGAGCAAGGCCGAGGCCATCGTTGCCTATCGCGAGGCCAACGGTCCGTTTGCGGTTACCGCAGACCTGGCAAATGTGAAAGGCATTGGCGAGCGTACCATCGAGAAAAACGCCCAGCGCTTGACCGTCAAGTAACACCCCGGGCAGTGGCGCGCTGCCACTGCCCTTACTCTCTCCCGCGCCCTTCCCTCCTGGCTCTTTCCGACTGATCAAAAAGTCGTCTGGCAACACCGCGTTCGTCACCCTATTATTGCTGGATAACAATTCAAAAACCGTTGAGCATCCGCACATGGTTGATCCGATCAAGGTTTATCCTGCAAAACCCGCGAAAGTCTATTTCTACGGCACCTGCCTGGTGGACATGTTCTACCCTGATGCGGGCATTGCCGGCGTGGAACTCCTGGAGCGTGAAGGCATTGAGGTGCTGTTTCCGCAGAACCAGACCTGCTGTGGCCAGCCAGCCTACACTTCCGGTTATCACGACCAGGCCCGATCAGTAGCCAGAGCCCAGCTCGACCTGTTTCCCGGCGACTGGCCTATTGTGGTGCCGTCCGGCTCCTGTGGCGGCATGATGCGCAAGCACTACCCGGACCTGTTCAAGGACACCACGGAAGAGGTGAAAGCCGCCGAGGTTGCGGGCCGGGTCTGGGAGCTGACGGATTTTCTGCTCAACGTCTGCCACATCAAGCTGGAAGATCTGGGCGAGCCCACCACCGTGGCCATGCACACCTCCTGCTCCGCCCGCCGGGAAATGGGCGTAGCCGAAGTGGGGCCCAAGCTGCTTGGCCAGTTGAAGAACGTGAACCTGGTGGAGCAAGTGCGACCCGAGGAGTGTTGCGGTTTCGGCGGCACCTTTGCAGTCCGCCACCCGGAGATTTCCGGAGCCATGGTGAGCGAGAAAGTGGACGCCCTGGTGGATACCGGCACCAAGCAGTTTGTGACCACCGATTGCGGCTGCCTGATGAACATTGCCGGCTACGCCGAGAAGAATCAAAAGCCTGTTGAGGGCCAGCATATTCTCAGTTTCCTCTGGGCGCGAACCCAGAGCAAAGGGGGGCAGCAGTCATGAGCGAAACAGCCGAGCACACTGGCCATCACATCGACGTAAAAGAGTTTCACCCGCGCGCTCAGGCGGCCATTCACGATCCCAAGATCCGCAAGAACTTCCGCAGCGCGATGGACGGGCTGATGTCCAAGCGCAAGACGGCGTTCGAGGGCTGGGACCTGGAAACCCTCCGGGATCTCGGCGCCAACGTCCGCCTGCGGGCCCTGGCCAATCTGCCAGACTTGCTGGAGCAGCTAGAGAAGAAACTGACCGAGAACGGCATCAAGGTGCACTGGGCGGTGGATGGCGATGAGGCCTGCCGGATCGTGCGGGATATCTGCAAGGCCAGGGATGCCAAGACGGTGATCAAGGGCAAGTCCATGGTCTCCGAGGAAATGGAGCTGAACCATTACCTGGAGGAACAGGGGATAGAAGCCCTGGAATCAGACCTGGGCGAGTATATTGTGCAGTTGGCGGATGAAACGCCATCGCACATCATCATGCCGGCGATTCACAAGAACACCGGTGAGATCTCCCAGTTATTGCACGACAAAACCGGCACCGATCTCTCCAACGACGTGGAATACCTCACCGCCAGTGCCCGCCTGCAATTGCGGGAAAAGTTCATGAACGCCGATGTGGGCGTGTCCGGGGTTAACTTTGCGGTGGCGGAGACCGGCACCCTGTGCCTGGTGGAAAACGAAGGCAACGGCCGGATGACCACCACCGTTCCGAAATGCCACATTGCTGTTACCGGCATAGAAAAGGTGGTGTCGAGCATGGAGGACGTCTCTGCCCTGCTCGCCCTGCTGACCCGCTCTGCCACCGGCCAGCACATCACCACTTACTTCAACATGATTTCCGGCCCCCGCAAGGCCGAGGAGCTGGACGGCCCCGAGGAAGTGCATCTGGTGCTGGTGGATAACGGCCGATCGTCGATTTACCAGGACGACGAACTGCTGGACACCCTGCGCTGCATCCGCTGCGGCGCCTGTATGAACCACTGCCCGGTGTACACCCGCGTGGGCGGCCATGCCTATGGCACCACCTACCCGGGCCCAATCGGCAAGATCCTGATGCCGCATCTGATTGGCCTGGACGAAGGCCGGCATTTGCCCAGCGCCTCAAGCCTGTGTGGTGCCTGTGGCGAGGTCTGTCCGGTGAAGATTCCCATACCCGATCTGTTGGTGCGCCTGCGCCAGGAATCCGTGGATGGTGACAAACTCCATCCGGCCAAGGTCCGTGGCCACGGTGCCAAACGCAGCTCCATGGAAGCGATGATCTGGAAGGGCTGGGCCTGGATGCATGCCAGCCCAGGCATCTACCGTTTCGGCACCGGTGCCGCCAGCAAATTCAGGGCCTTGCAGCCCTCGAAAGCCGGCGCCTGGACCGATTACCGCACGGCGCCCAAACTGGCGGCCAAAACTCTGCACCAGCGGATGAAGGAGCGTGGCCAATGAGTTCCCGGGAAACGATTCTCCAGCGTCTGCGCAACAGAACCGGCGGTGAACTGACGGTGCCGGAGTGCGACTTTTCTGTTCTGGTACGGGATGACTGGTCGACAAAAGAGCGCATCGAGCGGTTCGAGAAGATGATCGAGTCGGTTCACGGTGAAGTGCACCACTGCACCGAAGACATGTGGATGGACCGCCTGGCCGAGTTGCTGAACACCCGCGGCGCCAGGAATCTTCTGATTCCGAAACAGCACGAGATTGGCCAGGCCCTACGCGATGCCGGCCGTGACGATCTGCCGGAACTTCTGATTTACGACGAGCCGATCGAAAGCTGGCAGGCACACCTGTTCAACGAAGTCGACGCCAGCATTACCTCCACCCGAGGTGGTATTGCCGAGACCGGCTCACTGATCCTGTGGCCAAACAATGATGAGCCAAGGCTCATGAGCCTGGTGCCACCGGTTCATATTGCCGTGCTCAAGGCCTCGGAACTCTACACAACCTTCCATGAAGCTATGAAGGCGCAGAACTGGGCCGCTGGCATGCCGACCAACGCCCTGCTAATCTCAGGCCCTTCCAAAACCGCCGACATCGAGCAAACCCTTGCCTACGGTGTTCACGGTCCTAAAGAGCTGATTGTGTTGATTATTGAATGATCCAAGGCGCCCTGTTGATCGCCCTGGCAGCCCTGCTATGGGCGACCACGGGTATTGTTGCGAAGTTTCTGTTTACCGGTACCGACCTTCAGGCCATTACGCTGGGTTTTCTGAGGCTGGCGGTGGCTTTGCCGTTTTTCTGGTTATTGATGCGGCGGGAGCAGGTTCGCCTTGAGCGCGCCAATCCGGGCGCCGAAGTCCCCGGTAGTTCGCTTCGAAGCCTCACCCGAAAGACCCTGATACCGCTGGCAGCGCTTGGCCTGTTCCAGGCGTTTTACCAGGGCAGCTACCTTCTCGCTGTAGACCTTACCGGGGCCGGCATTGCCACCCTGATCGCGCTCTGTCTGCCCCCGGTTCTGGTGGCGATTCTGGCGGCACCCTTGCTGGGAGAGAAACCCGGCGTGCTCACGGTTCTTTCATTGATCGCCGCCATTGTCGGCACGGCCATGCTGGTTCTCAGCGATATGGACACCAGCGGCACCCTTCGGCTCGCTGGCATCCTGGTGGCGTTACTGGCTGCCTGTGTGTACACCGGCTTCACGCTCACCAGTCGCTACAGTTCCGCCGGCACACCGGTGTTTACCACGGCGTTTATCTGTTTCTTTACGGCGGCGTTGATTCTGTTGCCGGTAGTGGCTTTGAGCGGCGGATTCGAGGGTCTGGAAAGCCTGGAGTTCGGGCACTGGCTGATGGTGGTTTACGTTGGCGTGGTGCCAACCTGCATCGGTTATGTGTGTTTCTTCAGCGGCATGAAGACCACACCGGCAACGCTCTCCAGCATCATAGTAACGCTGGAGCCGCTGTTTGTGGCGCTGTTGGCCTGGGTGTTTCTGGAGGAGATTCTGGGGCCGATTGGTATTGCCGGGGCCTTGATACTGACCGCAGCGGTGGTCGTGGCCTCCCGCTACGGCCGTAAGCCCGCAGCCGGCCAGGAGGCCGGCGCGGAATAACGCACCTCAGTCGTCTTTGCGGTTCTTCTCAAGCATGTCCGGCTGCAGGATTTCGATCCAGTAGCCGTCCGGGTCCTTGATAAAGGCCAGGCCTTTCATCTTGCCGTCGTCCGGCTTTTTCACGAAATCCACACCGAGCTTTTCAAAGCGGTCGCAGGCGGCGTAGACGTCCGGCACGGCAACGCCGATGTGGCCAAAGCCCTGGGGTTCGTCGTTACCGTTGTGGTAGCCGAAGTCGTTGTCGTCTTCGGTGCCCCAGTTGTGGGTCAGCTCAAGCATGGCTTCACGGCCGAAGGTAAAGGTGGTGCGGTGGGCGTCGTCCTGCGGCACCAGGCCTGCCTGACGGTCATCGAGGTAACCCAGGAAGTACAGGGTGAACTTCATTTCGGGGAAGTCCAACTTGCGAACCAGGCGCATGCCCATCACTCGGGTGTAGAAGTCCATGGAGCGCTCGGGTTCCTTGATACGCATCATGGTCTGGTTAAACACATAACCTTCAGTTTCGGGAACGGGTTCTTCGTGGAGGCCAGGGGCCTGTTCGAAATGCTTGGGCATGTTGGTTTTCCCTTTTTTTCGCAGGATTTAACCATTATACCTGTGTGCGTTTCACGGGGATTTCAAGGGCATAAAAAAAGACCCCGGGGCCAGAGACGCACCACCGGGGTCTTGAGGGCCGGTTTTTACGCCGGCGGTTCTTCAGAGACGCTCTGAAGCTTTTGTGGCTGGCAGGGGTGCGAGGAGTCATTTCTTTCGGGAAGCCGAACTCGCTTCGCTCAAACAGTCGTTTCCCTACAGAAATGACTCCTCACACCCCTGCCGACCGAACCTTTGGAATGTCCTGCTTTTAGGCCAACTGGTGTTCCTCTCCTTTGTAATAAGCCTCCACTCTTGGGTTCATTACCCGTCGCCAGAGTGGGGGGACCATTGCCAGGACGATCATTGCGGAGTAGCCGGCCGGGAGCTGGGGGGCTACGTCGTGGTGGCGGAGGATTTGGTACCGGCGCTTGGCCCAGGCGTGGTGGTCGCTGTGGCGTTGGAGGTGGAACAGGAAGACGTTGGTGAGGAAGTAGTTGCTGTTCCAGCTGTGTTCCGGACCGGTGCGCTCATAGCGGCCGTTTTCGAGTTTGCGGCGGTGGAGGCCGTAGTGTTCGAGGTAGTTGACGATTTCCAGCAGGGTTAAGGCGATGAAGCTCTGACCCAGGAAGAAGATGGCGCCAAGCCAGCCGAAGGCGATGGTGAAAACCGTCAGTACAAGGGCGCTGATGCTGTACCACCAGATCAGTTCATTGCGCCAGTTGAGGGCTTTATGGCCTTTGCGCTGCAGGCGTTCGGCTTCCAGTTTCCAGGCGTTCAGGAAGTTGCGTACGTAGGCCTGGGGCAGGAAGTTGTAGAGGGACTGGTTGTAGCGCGATGAGGAGGCGTCTTCTGGGGTGGAGACGTGTACGTGGTGGCCGCGCAGGTGTTCGACCTTGAAGCCCGCGTAGCAGACCAGTGACAACAGGAAGCCGCCAGCCCGGGTTTCGAGTTTTTCGTCTTTGTGGATGAGTTCGTGGGCGACGTTGATGCCAAGGCCGCCGACGATGCCGATGGAGACGATCCAGCCAATACTCCCCACTAAACTGAATGTGCCGGAAGCCAGTTCCAGCATGCTCCAGACCAGCAAGGCCGCGAAACCGGCGACCCAGCCAAGCGTGATGGCTTTATAAAACCGCTCGCCGACCATTCGTGGCACGTCGGTTTCTTCATCCGGGTTCAAGGAATCCTTGCCGAGCAGCATGTCCAGTACCGGGATGATCCCGAACACGACCACGGGGACTCCCCACGAAAACAGGTTCACCAGATCAGTGGCCTGGCCGGCGGCCAGCAGCAGAGGCGGCAGCAACAGGGGCACCATGGCGATCAGGTAGCTGTACTTCTTGAGGGTCAGCAATATCCTTCGGCGGGTGGCCTCGCGATTTACCGATAACTGCGTTGTGCTCATTGGGCTCTCTCCATCGAATGCGTGTTGGTGAAACTCTGATCACCTGTTGTTTTCTGCATTATTGTCCTACAATACATCAGTCGTCAACCGCTTGAGGGGAGTTTTTTTGACCATTGTCAGGAATCCTCGGCGGATCAAGGCGTTGTGACTGTCAGACTCGGAGGCTGTGATAAACTCATGCGCACTCATTCCCAAGCCGGCCGGATTACCGCAGCTGCCGACCGGTTTTTACGACCTGTTCAGAGAGCCTTTATGGATTTTCAGGTGCCTAACACTCTGGCCGAGCAGATTGCCAACTACCTGGCAGAGCGGATCATGACCGGGCAGATTCGCCCCGGTGAGCGGATTCAGGAGGCTACACTGGCCGGCGAACTGAAGGTGAGCCGGGCGTCGGTGAAGGAAGCCCTGTATACCCTGGAGCGCTGGCATCTGGTGGAGATCACGCCCCGAAAAGGCGCCTCTGCAACCCGCCTGGACGCGGCCCATGCTTCCGAGCTTTATGATGTGTATATGCATTTGTTGATGATGATGGCCGCTCGCCTGTGTGAGCGCTGGCAAGAGAGCGACAAGCCGCGAATACTGGATGCGGTGAGCAAGGTTGTTGATCATATGAAGGACTCGTCTACCAATATCTCGGGGGTGGTTGAGGCGAGTTTCAATGTGATGGATGCCTGCTGTGAGGTTGTGGGGAATCCTTATCTCACGGAGGCGCTGTCGAATTTCAAGCCGGCGGTCAGTCGGGCCTATTACCTGAGCGCTGATCGGTATCCTCGCGGGCTGGCGCAGACCAGTGAATTTTTTGCCAATCTCCCACAGGCGGTTCTGGCGCGGGATTCAGTCAAGGCGCAGGCGCTGATCCGGGAGTTTGCGGAGCACCAGAAATCCCTCATCCAGCAAGCGCTGGCTTCATAGCTTTTCGATACCTCGATTGTGACAGAGCGCACGGATCTGGATGCTTTCGCCCTCTATCGTAACAGTCTGTAACAAACCAAAGTTTTTGCTGCATAGGTTGTGCTGTCCCCCTGCGGCCCGGGGAGCGTTTAACGCTCCCTGCTAAAAACAAAAACCAGACTTTTGGGGCCACCATGACTCAGTCACTTGCCTGTCGTCGAAACACCACATCTTCCACTCTATCGCTTTGGGTGCTCGCTCTGTCGCTTCCGCTACCGGCGTTGGCGGAGTTCAGGCCGTTGGATGATGGCGCGTTGTCTGGTGTGACCGGGCAGGCGGGGGTAACGATTGAGCTGGAGACCAAACTCAGTATTGATCGGTTCAGCTGGATTGATGAAGGTTCGTTGAATGTGAATGGGCTGAGGTTGTCCGGGCAGAACGATACGGTGCTGGATAACATGAAGCTGACGATCGATATTGCCGGCGATGGGGAGGTGCTGGAGCACGGGTTTTCGGAGATTGCCCGGCGGGCCGATGCGGGGTTGTTGGACCCAACCAATCCGGATGTGGCCGATGCTCTGGCGAAGTATTCCGTCGCGGGCTCTTTTGGCAAGCAGTTCGATAGCGGGGATCTGGTGATGCACCTGGGTGCAACCGATTATGGCGATCCGACCAGCCTGGACGACTATCTTCAGGCGGTGGATTTCGAGCTGGCGGTCGACAGTGTGACCAGTTCAGGCAGCGAGGGTTCGGCGACGCTGTTCTCGGACATCCTGCTGCAAGGTCACATCGGGCCCACGGATCTGGTCGTTCGTAACGGCGGCAGTTCCACCCGTACTCTGGCGAACGGCAACGAGGTGTCCGGCTCTGAGCTGCAGGTGGACACCCATTTCGAAATCACCAACGGCAGCCTGAACTGGGATGCGGCGGATGTGATTCTGCTGTTCAACTTTGCTGCCGTCGGTATTGAGGGCCTGCAGATTCATAACCGACGGGGCGATGACACGCTGGGACATTTCGGCATGGCAAGTGCCACCGCGAAGTTATCACGGGGTACCAGCGCCGCCTCCGGTAACGAAGGACTTTCGGTTCATGATGTGGAGTTCCGGGCGGATATCGATATGCCTGTGTTCAAGATGGGTGGCACCAGCATTGGCAGTGTCCAGTTCACGGACTTCGCCATTACCAACACCACCATGATGGTGTATGGCCACTAGCCCGACACTGGACACCCACCACACCCTACCCTGTAAACTGCCCGTCTCACTCTGACGGGCAGCCCATGACTCACTCCACGGACATCAACTATTCGAGGCGCGCCTCGGGAAAAAGGCTGGCGATGTTCAGCCTGTTGTTTTTGGCCCTTACGGCTGCCGGGCTGTATGCCGTTTACGATCTGTTTGCCGAGCGCACCCTTACCTTCGATGCCAGGCTGATCGCTCCGGAAACCCTGTTATCGGTGGCTGGCCTGTTGCTGGTTTATTTCATCTCGGATGGCCTTCGGCTCTATTTTACCCTGCGGGCGCTGGGGCATCGGCTACCTCTGCCAGCGATGTTCCGGCTGGTATTTATCAATCTGTTTTTCTCCAACATCACGCCCATGGCCACCGGGGGCGGCTTTGCCCAGATCTGGTTCCTTAGCCAGCATGGCGTTCCGGTTGGCAGGGCCACAGCAGCAACAACGATTCGAACGGTACTCGCGGTGCTGTTCATTTTCTCGCTGACGCCGGTATTCCTGCTCACGCTCAAGTCCCTGGACGGCAACTCAATTGTCGGCGATATCGGCACCGCGCTGGCGTTTCTGATCGTTCTGTACCTTGGCTTTTTCCTGGTGCTGCTATTCCGGACCCGCTGGCTAATCGGCCCATTGACCCGGCTGCTGAGGGCTTCGCGTCGACTGCACCTGATCAGTGAACGCCGCCATCGGCGCTGGCAGTTCAAGGCGCGCAGGGAGATGCTGCGGCTTTCCCGGAGTTTTGGCGATTACCTGCGCGGCGCCCCGGTATTCGTGTGGCTGTCGATTCTGTTCACTGCGGTATTTCTGCTCAGTTTGTTCAGCTTCCCGGCGCTGCTGATGCACAGTCTGGACTACAGTGTTGACTATGTGATGTCGGTGGGGCTGCTCGTCGTTACCACCTTCGTTATGTATTTCTCGCCCACACCCGGTGCTTCCGGTATTTCCGAGGGTATTTTCGGGAGTTTCTTCCGGGATATCCTCTCGGGTAACCACCTGATACTGGTCATTGTCTGCTGGCGGCTGTTGACCATTTACCTGGGCATGATTATCGGGCTGGTTGTGCTCCAGAGGGAGCTCGTCGCCAATCGCAGGAGAACAGGATGATTTTCCGCAACCCACTCAAGCTTCTGTTTTATCTGTGCTTGTTGGTCGTGCTTCTGCTGGTCGGCTACAAGACCTATTTGAATCTGTTCACTGAGGATTTCGAGGGGGTTCACACCGAGCAGGTCGAGCGGATTTATCGTGGGTTCGAACCCGGCCAGCCGTTCAGCTTTGCGGTGGTGGGTAACATCAACAACTCGGTGGGCATCTTCGAGGACCGCATCATCCCGGAACTGAATCGCTCCGGGCTCGATTTTCTGGTTTCAGCCGGGAATGCGGTCAGCGGCGGCGGAGAAGACAAATATCGGGCGCTGTACGGCACACTGAGCCATCTGGACATTCCCTATCTGCTTACCTTTGGCGCCCACGAGTACGAGGATTTTGGCAGTTTCCGTTTCTACGATCACTTCGGCCCGCACTTCTTCAGTATCGAGGCGGGCAATAGCCGGCTGATCTTCCTGGACAGCACCGGAAAAACGCCCTGGCGCTGGCAGATCCGCTGGCTAAAAGATCTGCTGGCCCAGGACACCTCTAAGGCCCGAATCCTGTTCATTGGCCACCCGCCCCTGCACCCGGACGAGAATGCACCGTTCGACCAGCAGGATGATTACCTGGCACCGCCCGAGTTCCGGGACGCCCTGCTCCAGGCAATCGAAGAGCATGACGTTGACCGGGTATTTTCCGCCAATCTTTCACTCTATTCAGAAGAGCAGGTAGGAGACACTACCTTTGTCACCACAGGCGGCGCCGGTGGCCTGGTGATGAACAATGACACCAGCTTCTACCACTACGTGCAGGTGAATGTGGATGCCGACGGCGAGGTAAGCCATAACCTTCAGCGCCTGGAGGTAGGACAGCACCCGGTTCTGAAGCGCCTGGAAAGCCTCTGGTTCTTTATCTACTCCCTGTTCTACACCGGTTACCTCAACTTTATTCTGATCGTTGCTGTGTTTGCGGCCATTGCCATCAAACTGTACGGTGCCATTTTCATCGGCAAGGATTATTACCCGGACTACGATCTGGACCCGGCCCCCTGGCTTGAAAAACCGATGCGGGTGGCCATGTTCACCAATAACTACCTGCCCTTTATTGGTGGGGTACCGATCTCGATTGAACGCCTGCGGCTCGGTCTGGAAGCGCTCGGCGACAAATTGCTTGTGGTGGCGCCTCGTTACAAGGGCCAGCCGGAAACTGAAGCCCACGTGCTGCGAGTGCCCTCATTGCTGGCCATGGGCGAGAAGCGGGAATTCCGGCTGGCCAACATCTTCCTCGGCCGGATTCGCAAGCGGGTCCGGGCTTTCAAGCCGGATATCATCCATCTGCATCACCCGTTCTGGCTGGGTTCGCTGGGGTTGTTCGTTGCGCGTACCCTCAGGGTACCGGCCATCTACACCTACCATACCCGCCTCGAGCACTACGCCCACTTTGTGCCCCTGCCAGGCATGCTGTTCCGGAACCTGATTTCTCACGCCCTCATCAAGCGCTTTGCCAACAAGTGCGACGGGGTGATCGTGCCCACCTACTCCACCGAGGAATATCTGCGCATAATCGGGGTAAAAACACCGACGTTTGTGCAGCCCACGGGGATCGAATACCAGAAGTTCCAGCAGGTCCTGCCGGAAGACATCAAGCAACTACGTGACCAGTTGGAACTGAAGGACGAAAAAGTGTTCGTCAGCGTTTCCCGGCTATCGAACGAGAAAAACATCGACTTCATGATCGAAGCGATTGATGCCCTGACGCGGGAAACCGATGTGCCGTTTCGGTTCCTGATGATCGGCGATGGCCACCAGAAAGACCGTATGCAGAAGAAGATTGAAGACCTCGGGCTTCAGCAACACTTCACCCTGGTCGGCGCCGTGCCACCAGACGAGATGGCAACCTGGTACCGGCTCGGTGATGCGTTTCTGTTCGCGTCCAAGTCAGAGACCCAGGGCATGGTGATTCTCGAAGCCATGGCCGCCGGGTTGCCGGTGGTGGCGGTTCGCTCCAGTGGCATCGAGGACGTGGTCCGGCATGGGTTCAACGGCTTCAAGACGCCGGAGAAACAGGACCAGTGGCGGGCGCAGGTGAAGAAACTGCTGGAAGACGATGAGTTACGCGAGAAGCTTTCCGAGCAGGCTCTGGAGTTTGCCAAAGACTACTCGGTTGAGCAGTTCGCCGCTGACGTTCGCGCCATTTACGCCACCAGCCTCGCCATGTTTGCGAAGAAACGGAAAGGCTCAGCCGGCCACCCTGAATAGGTAGGGTTACGGTTTTCCACCGTGCCCTGATCGGGCTAGACTGAAATCACGTATTACAAAGACCGTTTTAACCATCGGACCGACTTGATTATCGGACCTGCTGAATTATCGGAGAGTAACGTGAGCGGCATCCCTGTCGGAATCAGCACCTGCCTGCTGGGCAAAGAAGTTCGCCATGATGGCGGCCACAAGCATTCCCGCTACTGCACTCAGGTGCTATCAAAGCACTTTAACTTCCGTTCCATCTGTCCGGAGCTGGAAGCCGGCCTGGGCGTTCCACGCCCCGCCATCCACCTGCGAGAGTACAGTGATGGACTTCGCCTGATTGAAACCAAAGGCTCTGCAGATCACACCGACGCCATGCAGGGCTTTATTGACCAGATCATGCCCACTCTTGCTGACCTTCGCGGCTATATCCTGATGGCCAAGTCCCCTAGCTGTGGCATGGAGCGGATCAAGGTACACAACGAGGATGGCAACGTTACCCGCCGCGATGGCCGGGGTATGTTTGCCGAGGCACTCTTGCAAGCCTACCCGCTGATGCCGGTGGAGGAAGAAGGGCGACTCAATGACGACATGATCCGGGAGAACTTCGTTGAGCGGGTTTTCGCCTACGATGACTGGATGCAGAACGTGGCCGGCGAACAGCTCTCGGCCAAGGCGTTGATCGAGTTCCACACGCGCCACAAGTTCCAGCTTCTGGCACACTCCGAAAGAATCTACCGCCAGCTCGGCCCCATGCTGGGGGACCTGAAATCCGAACCACTGGAAGGTATTGCCGAGCGCTATATCCATCTGTTCATGGAGGCCATGAGCAAAAAGGTGAGCCGGGGGTCACACATGAACGCCATGCAGCACCTGATGGGGTACCTCAGGGATTCCATGGGTGATGAAGATCGCAAGGTACTGATGGAGCAGATGGAAGCCTACCGCAGGGGCGAAGTGCCGCTGGTGGTTCCCATGACCCTGCTGCGCATGGCTCAGCGGAGAGAGCCGGTGGACTACCTGCATGCCCAGCAATACTTGACGCCCTATCCCGATGAGCTGGGGCTCAGGAACAACGTCTGAAATTCGGTCCGATGAAAAAAGGGTCAGATGAGTAACTCATCTGACCCTTTTTATATCTGCCGTCAGAAACCGTAGATAAGCGAGAGTGAGGTTTCTGTGTCGGTGTCTTCGGAGCCTGCAGGCGGATCTGACAGATGCTTGACCCGGAACGCCGCCTTCATGGAGAGGTTCCCCACTACGTTCGCCTGCAAAGACGTTTCCGATTCGGTCACCGTGTTGTTCTCATCCAGGCCAATTTCCGTGCTTAGCTTCTGGCGAAACAGGGAGTTTTCCGAGAGGGCGTAATCAAATTGGCCGGCAAGGCGCGCAATCGCCTCTTCCTCGGCATCCTCACCCTCGGCGTTTACCATCTCCAGCCTGTTATACCGATAACCGACACCGGCTGACAGGTCGAGGAAGGATCGCTCACCAGAGTTCCAGACCCGGTTGCCATAACCCGTGGTTACCGACGATTCGAAATCGTAACCGGAGAAGCGATCGTCCTCATAGGAGCCCCGGAGAAACCAGTACTGGTTCTTTGAAAACTTATAGTCGGTTTCCAGGGAGGCCTGATATTTCTCGGCGGTGGTCTGGTCTTCGGTCTCGGAATAATTGGTCCGGAATTCACCGGTGTTGCGCCAGGTTTCGACTTCATGGATCAGACCCAGGCGGCCCTTGATGTTGGTCTCTTCGGTATTGCCCGAGGTGATCAACACACCCAGCTCGGTTTCGCCCTTCCAGTTATCTGCCTCCTGCGCACTGGCAAAGGGCGCGATAGCAACTGCGGTGATGGCTACGGCCTGTCGTAAATCCATGAAGTCTCCTGTTTGGGTTGGTCAGGCGCCCTCTGTTTTCCTGGCCTTTTCACCAGCCAGGCTTTTACGCGCCTGATATTCTCTCTCAGCCTTTTTCCGGGCTTTACGCTCTGCAATGATGCGCGCTGCTTCGCCGCCAACATGGGCCTCGCCGCGCTGTTCAGCCAAGCGCATCTGACGTTCACGCTCTGCGAATCGGGCTTTTTGCTCTTCGGTCAGCGAATCGATGCACCGATGACAGCTGACACCCTGCTCATACTCGGGACGCTGCTTGTCCTCTTCGGTGATCGGTCTGCGGCACGCGTGGCACTGATCGAAATCGCCGCGCTCCAACCGGTGATTGACTGTGACCCGGTCATCAAACACGAAGCACTCTCCGTGCCACAGGCTCTGTTCTTCCGGCACTTCTTCCAGGTATTTCAGGATGCCGCCCTTAAGGTGATAGACCTCCTCGAAACCCTGCTCCTTGAGATAGGCGGTGGATTTCTCGCAACGGATACCACCGGTACAAAACATGGCCACCTTCTTGTGCGTCGAAGGATCCAGGTTCTGCTTCACGTATTCCGGAAACTCGCGAAAGGTATCGGTGGCCGGATTGACGGCATTTTTAAAAGTGCCGATTTCCACTTCGTACTGGTTGCGGGTGTCCACCAGCACCACCTCTGGATCGGAGATCAGATCATTCCATTCCTTCGGGTCCACATACGTACCGACAATACGCTTCGGATCGATACCGTCCACGCCCATGGTGACGATCTCTTTCTTGAGCTTCACCTTGGTGCGCTTGAACGGCTGGATGTCCACGAAGGACTCTTTGTAATCAATGCCGTCGAACCGCTCGTCGCTGGCGATCCAGGCTTTCACGGCATCAATGCCTTCGCGGCTGCCGGCGATGGTGCCGTTGATGCCCTCGCGCGCCAGCAACAAAGTGCCGTGCACGTCTTTCTCAAGCATCAGGTCCAGCAGCGGCTGGCGGAGGGATTTGTAATCGTTCAGGACTGCGAACTTATACAGTGCGCAGACAACCACTTCGTTGCTCATCATCTTCTCCTGCGGGCCGGACCGTAAATCCGGAGCATGGTTTAGGGGTTGTTCAAAGGCCGAAGCCTGAGAGGGCGCAAATTTTAACCAACTCAGGCTCACGATCAAGTGCGGGTTATCCGGGGACCAGAGCGTCAGTCCGCCTCATTGGCCAGTTCACGCTCAACCACGGCAGAAAGCTGCCCCCAGCCAGGCCGTGTTAGCCGGATGTTGTCCACCAGTACGGTTGGCGTGCTGGTCACCCTCAATTGCATCGCCGCCTGACGGCTCTGCTCAACAGCCTCCCGGTGCAGCTCAGTCGTCATGCAGCTGCGAAAACGGCGTTCTTCCAGGCCGAGATCCCCAGCGTACCGGGTGAAGGTGGCAACCGGATCGTTCGAGCCGCTCCATTCGGCCTGGGAATCGTAAAGGCGATCGTGCATGGCCCAGTAGGCGTCCTGATCACCGGCACAGCGGGCTGCCTGGGCGGCAGGCATGGCGTTCTTGTGCTGCTGCAACGGCAGATCAAAGTAGACGAACCGGACCTTGCCCGCATCCACATACTCCTGCTTCAACTGTTTGCTGGCAGAAGAAAAGTTGCCGCAGGCCGGGCATTGGTAATCAGCAAACTCACGTACCACCACCGGGGCATCTTCGGGACCGACAGAAACGCCGTACTGGTCCAGCTGGGCAGGGAAGTCCTCAGCGTTGGACGCGGCCACAGGCAGCTCGTCAGAGGTCGGTTCCGGTGCGGCGGTCAGGAAAAAGACGCCAAGAACCACGGCGGCCAGAACCAGCACACCAATGCCGGCATAGAGCGGCTTGTTGGATTTTGCGTTTCTGGGAGGCGGTGCGCCGGTTCCCTTGCGACGTTTTGCTTCACCCATGGAGGGGACTCCTTATTGTGTTTCTGGTTTCCGAAATTAATTAGCTCGCGACCGTTTTCAGATCCGGCATGGCACGCTAAGATCCTTTATATCCTACAAAAGTTCCAACAAAAATTAAGGAATCCTAATGCCTTTGCCCACGTCCCTGAAGGAAACCCTCTCCCTGCCTCTGGTCGCCGCCCCCATGTTCCTGATCTCAGGACCGGAACTGGCGCTTGCCTGCTGCAAGCAGGGCATCGTTGGCAGTTTCCCGGCACTGAATCAGCGCACCAGCGAGGGTTTCGAAGACTGGCTGATCCAGATGAACAACGAGCTGGCAGCGTTCCGACGCACGAACCCGCACGTAAAAACGGCGCCCTACGCCGTGAACCTGATTGTGCATCGGACCAATCCTCGATGGCAGGCGGATCTGGAGCTGTGCGTCAAACACGAGGTGCCTATCATCATTACTTCCCTTGGCGCCGCCAGCCAGGTGGTGGAAGCGGTGCACAGCTATGGTGGCGTGGTGTTCCACGACGTGACCAACCAGAAGCATGCCCGTAAGGCAGCAGAGGCTGATGTCGACGGCATCATCGCCGTGGCGGCGGGCGCCGGTGGCCATGCGGGAACCATCAACCCGTTTGTTCTGGTGCATGAAATTCGGGAAGTCTTCGACGGCACAATTCTGCTGGCCGGCGGGCTGTCCCATGGTGAGGACCTGCTGGCGGCCCAGGCCCTGGGCGCCGACCTGGCCTACATGGGCACCCGGTTCATCAATACCGTTGAGTCCCAGGCCGACGAGGCCTATCGAAACATGATCATTGAGGCGGTGTCTGGCGATATCATCCACACTCCAGCGGTGTCCGGTGTGCCCGCCAGCTTCATGCGCCAGAGTCTGGAGGCGGCCGGTTTCCCCATGGACAAGCTGAACCAGGCCGGAGAGATCAACTACGGGGAAAAGCTGAAGCCCATTGATGACGAAGCCAAGGCGTGGAAAACCGTGTGGTCCGCCGGCCAGGGGGTGAGTCAGATCCACGACGTATTGACCGTGCCGGATCTGGTGAGCCGTCTGACCGACGAATACAGGAGCGCCCGGGCCCGTTTAGACCCGGAACTGTGAGGCTTTATCCTTCAACGAGGTCAGTGTAAGGCTAATCTGGCCACTGGCCTTATCAGAGCGCTCAATCGCATCGACCGTCTCCTGTGAAGAAGTGGCGATATCGCTGACGCTGACGCTGACCTCACTGGCGTGCCGGCCCTGCTCTTCTGCCACCGATGAAATGGCCAGGGCCCGGTCCTGAAGGCTGGCAAGCAGCTGATTGATCCGGTCAAAATGCTCGTCGGCCCGGCGGAACTCTGAAGAAGACTCGGCAACCTGGCCAGATACCTCGCCAATGGCACTGACCGCCTGTTGGCTGCCCTTCTGCAAACGCTCAATGATGGACTGGATCTCCGTGGTGGATTCCTGGGTACGACTTGCCAGAGTCCGGACTTCATCGGCCACCACAGCAAAGCCCCGGCCGGATTCCCCTGCCCGGGCAGCCTCGATGGCGGCATTTAGAGCCAGCAAATTAGTTTGCTCTGCAATAGCACCAATCACCGACAGCACCGAACCGATCTCCTTGCTCTGGTGGTCCAGCTGATTCACCGCATCGACCGCCTGCTCAACATTACGTACTACCTGATCCAGCCGGTTTCGCACTTCCCGGGATATACCCGCGGTGGCCTCGCTCTCGGAACTGACGTTACTCACCGAACCGGCGATGTCCTGAATGTTCTCAGCCACCTCAGAGATGCTGCGGGACATGGCATCCATGGTTCCCGAAACCTCGGCCACATCCTGCTCCTGCCGGGTGACCGCGGCGACCGCGCTGCGGCTGACGTCCCCCTGAGCCTGGGCCTGGCCAGCGGCCGATTCCGCAGACTCTTTAACGTCGGAGACCAGCTCCTGAATACGGCCAATAAACCGGTTCACGCCCTGGGCCATTTCGGTGAGCTCATCCCTGCCTCTCATGGATACCCGACGGGTGAGATCCGCCTCACCATCGGCGATACTCCAGATCGCCGAGCTTAAACGGAACACACGGGGCAGCAGCCCGCCACCCAGGACCAGTGCCACCAGCACAATCAGAACCACTACTGAGCCAATCGCCAGCATACTGAGATTGGCCGAGAGGCTTGAGGCTTCGGCATTCAGCGCTTCCACGGTGCTCTGGATTCTGGATCGGGTGTCGGCGTCCATACCGGCCAGCTGCTGCTGGAGGCGCTGATTCACCTGCTCGGTTTCCGCCTCCAGGGTGTCACGAAGTGCATCGATGCTGCCGGTGATCGTGGTACTGAATTCTTCTTCCAGAGCGGCGAGATCCCGATTAATGCCTTCCAGGGACAATCCCAGCTTCAGCTGACCAATGGCGGAACCCTGCGGCGCGATGTCGGCGGTAATAATCACCACGTTCGGGTCACGGCTTGCCGCATCCAGGACCCGATTTGCCGCACCACGACCTTCCCCCTGCTCCATTAAAGTGCGCACTCGATCATCGGTGCGATCCACATAACGGGTCAGACGGTCGCCGTACTGGTCGTAGTAAACCGCGAACAGAACAGATTCCCGAGCGTCGGCCAACTCCACCAGGTCGGTAAGGCGAGGTACATCCCGATCCCAGATCAGCGGAGCGGCGACGGCCGCAAGTACGTCTGCCAGTCCCTGGGCTTCCGCCATGACAGCAGTGCGAACATTGCCGGCAACGCGTTCCTGTTGCGCAGTCTGCTGACGGGTGAGTTCCGCGGAAAGTTCATCGGTGGTCTTCTGCCGCATGGTCTCCAGACGTGTTCGAACATCTTCCCGGGTATCTCCGAAGGAGGCGCTGACCTGCTCGCTGCTGGCCTCAAGGGCGGACCCTGCGGTGTCTACCAGGCGCTCTACCTGGCTGGAAATCAGCCACTGGCTGACCACGACCTGAACCAGACCGGCAACCACCAGAACAACAAAAACCGGTCGGAGAAGGCGGCTTGAGATCAGCCGCCGGATAAAACTGAGTGACATACGGACTCCGCTAGCATGTGTGCTTCATGCATCCTGCACAGTCAGTAACAGCGTCCCTGCATAGCATGTCCGTATGTATAGCAAAACCCGGGCCGACGTGGGCCGCATTTATGTACGGGTTTTGTAGTTAATCGTCATCGTTTTCTTCGAGTTCGATTTCATCGATTACATAGCGTGTTCCGACGAATTCGTACTCGACCTCTACTAGGGGCCGCTCGCCATCATCAAATTGCTGTTGCAGTTGACTACGAGATGTTCTGTCAAAGTCGGTATCCGTAACGATGTAGAGATCCACACCCAGTACCTGAATTCGATCGTTAACCATTTCAGCGATTCTTCCAACCAATTCGAATTTTCCCTCCGGCGCCTCATCCTCTAGCTCGATTTTCAGGGCCTCCAAGAACACCTGACCGCCATCACCGATTCGTTCGATCCCGCCAATCTCAAGCTCGTTATTAGACTCAAGGTCCACAAGAGACAGCCGGATATCATCCTCGTCAGTGATTATGGTCAGCGGCGTGATCTGCACCAACACCCCACCGAGTGAAAGTTGCTGCTTACTGTAATCAAACTGCTCGGCCGGACCGCCTTTAATCTCAGACTCAGCTTCCCTTAGCTCAATTTCCTCGGCAGTCACAGAACCGTCGGCTTCAAAGACTCCCTCAACCTGAACCAGGATGCCCGCAACCAGATCATTTGGGCCGGCAAGACCATCAAACTGAGTGCCACTGTTCACGAGCACTTTAATGCCGTTAGCTGTAAAGGACTGTATTGACTGATTAAAGGCAACCGATACCGGGCCAACGAACTCAATGTCGTCTTCTGTTCCCGGCAGGTATCGGCGAGAATCATCCGGCCTGATTTCTTGAGCCATAAAGGTGCCAGCAGAAAGTGAACCTTCAACTTCGACCGATACACCATCCGCAAGGTCGGCCTGAGTCAGCCCATCGAAGGTCGCTGCGGTGTAATTCACCAACTGAGGTCCAATCTGGAATTCAGTCCCGGTAAGATTCGAAATTACACCCTCAAGCTCAACCTCATTTAACTCGTCAAAGTCGTCGCTGTTGCTCTGTGTCCTGAGCCCAATATAACTCGCACGGAACTCCCCGTTGGGAAGACGCCAGCCAGACATTCTCACGAAATCGCCATTGGCGAAGTTTTCCACCAATTTGCCTTTAACCACAGTCTGGGAATCTATTCTTACTGTCTGGCCGAGAATCTGAACCGTTGCGGTTTTGGTGACAGGGTCCCAAGGAGTCAGCACCTGCATTGCGCCACGCAGGGTATCGTCGTACTCGACGGCATCTGCATCCCCAAGCCCGGTATCACGCCAATCCCCGTCGACCCGAAGGATCATGCCCACAACCAGTCGCGACTCTTGACTGATTCCGTCGTCACCAGCCACGGTTCGATCAGTTGAAAACTCCACGCCATTAACGAAAACACTCCCGAACCCGGAAACCGGCCCAACGCTGGAACCGGTGCCCCGTATACCACCATCGGCAACATCCAGGCCTCCACCACCCGCGCCGCCGCAGGCGGAGATCGCCCCGAAGACCACTGTGCCGGCTGCCAGTCCGATAACACGATTGAAGATGTGCCGTTTCATAACCTTTATCTCCATAACCGGCGTTCCTGGCCGGTATCTGTCATATCGCTTGGTTAAAGCGCCTGCGGAGAATTGTTTTATTCTCCACGCTGGCCACCTTTTTCAGCCGGCTCTTCAAAGAAGAAGATACTCACGCCGGTTCGTACGGGCTCCGCGGACTCGCTGTCAGCCTCTTGACCGGATATATCCCGGTCATGCGGACCAAGCCACTTGTCCAGTTCTTCCAGAAGAGACTGTGACTGGACGGCTGCGTGCCTGCGCCAGCGCTCCATCACTTCCGGCGGGATGTTGTTGTAGGTCAGGGTTCTCTGGAACAGCGGTGGCTGCCCGGACTCGTCACTGACCAGATTATGATCAATGGTCGCGATGAGATCGGATACGTCCTCACCGAAAATCTGCAGCATTTCCTCGCTGTCTCCGGCTGGAACATAGGCCCTTTGCTGCAATATCAGGCGACCGGATTCGCCATCGACCGAAACCACGTCCACGCGAAGCAGCTCATCCAGTACAGCACGGGGCGGCATGTCACCGCTGTAGCGCTTGACCAGTTCGCTGAAACTCCCCGGCCCGTCGAACGCCAGCATGGCTGGTTCTCCGTCCCTGGCCTGGAAGACCGCATCGTGGACCCAACCCGATACCACCCGGGACGCCCGGTTGGTATGAAGCACATCCCGGCTTCCCGTATTTTCCCCCGCCAGGATCTCCCGCTGGCGCTTTACTTCCTTGCGGGTCAGCCCGGTCATTACCGCAGCGCGTGAATCCGTGGGCTTCCGCCGGTCGTCGGTAAAGTCCTCCAGGGCGGCTTCCACGTAGGCACGTTTCACCAGCTCGGAGAATTCTCCGAAGGGAATGCCGTTCCGCAACAGCAACCTCGCGAGAGGGCGCAGAATACGAAACAGCGCTTGATGCAGGGGGGTTGGCTTTTTCATGTTTGGGATTGTATTCCCATAGCGACGTCGAAAGCCAGAATGCGAGCCGACAACAGTCCAGCCCGCACTGGCGGCTCAATGATCAATCATCATCGCTGCTATCGTCGTCATTACTATCGTCGTCGACTTCGACATTGTCGGTCAGCTCATACTGGCCACCGCTGGTCTGGCGATACCCGATTTCCACTTCATCACCAACCTGGGCGCCGGACAGGCTGAAGCCATTACGGAGCACCTCAAGATTCATGATGGTAATGGAATCGACCCCGATCGCATTCACCCGTGCTTCGAGCTCAAAATCGTCATCGTCGTCGTCATCTTCGCGCTCAATGCTGATGGCTTCGAGGAATCCGCCGTCACTGCTCCGCTGGCGACCCTCGATTTCGAGATAGTCACCCACCTGCAGGCTCTGGATATCCTGAACGCGACTGCGACGCTCATCTTCGTCATCGTCGTCGTCATCAATCAGAGTATTGCCGGTAAGCTGAACACTGACGCCGCTGACGATCATGGTTTCATTGGCCAGATCAAAGGACTCGATGCGGCCATCCAGCTCGGCATCGGACTCCCGGCCTTCGATCTCTTCAGCCACCAGGACGCCATTGACGAAATCCCCTTCCACTTTCACAAACAGGCCATCGGCCAGGCTGCTCTCGCGGAGATCGTCGAATTCGGTACCACCGTTAATCTGGACTCTCACCCCGTTCACCGAAAACTGACGGCTGGCAGCCTCATAGTCGTAAACGCTTCCGGAGATTTCGACGTCGTCATCATCGTCGAAGAGGTCATCCTCATCGTCGATTTCCTCGGCCATGATGGTGTTGCCGTTCAGATACCCTTCCACTTCCACCACGATTCCGTCTGCCAGATCATCCAGGGAGAAGTCGTCATCGCCGACAGCACTGGTGTAATCAACCAGGAAACCGTTGATGGTGAAGGTCTGGGCGCTTGTGTCCAGGTTGGCAACAACGCCTTCAATTTCTACCTCGTTGTCGTCATCGAATTCCAGACCGATGGCCCGGGCGCCAACAAAGCTGGCCCGGAAGCTGCCATCCTCAAGGCGCCAGGCGCTGACCCTTACCCGATATCCCTGGGGGTTGCCGGCAAGGGCTGTTGGGGTGGCGCCGCGGAAGACAGTTTTGCCGTCCAATGAGATTGTCTGGCCCAGCATCATGAGGCTTCCGGTGCGTGTTACATCGTCCCAGCTCATACCGGAGATCGGTCCGCGCAGGGTATCGTCATAGCTGACCCTGTCGGCCCGGCCTTCGCCACGGTCATCCCAGTCGCCCTCAACTTTGAGGATCATGCCCTTTTCGAGCTGGTCCTCGCGCTCCAGGCCATCGTCGCTGCTGACGCTACCATTGGTTTCAAAGCGAGTACCGTTAACGTAAACACTGCCGAAGCCAGAGACTGCGCCCACACTGGTACCCGATGAGGTGCCACTGGTGGAGGTGTCTCCGGAGCCACCGCCGCCACAGGCGGCAAGGGCACCGGCCAGGGCGCCGGTCATGGCCAACTTCACTGCAATTGCCAAAGGTTTGCGATTCATCGTTTTTCTCCAGGCTTGTTATTGCGTCGGCGGGCACCACGTTTTACCACCCAGCCATAAATTGGGATATTTTTCCCACTTCAGTATTTGGGAATTTAATCCCATTTTCTGGAGCTGTCCAGTTTCTGATCATGAAAATTTTGTGAACTTTATGGAGCGCAAAACGTAAATCTTTGAACATTCAGCCAAAACAGGTTCATTACTATGTTGGGTTTTTTGAAAGGCGATCCGAAGAAAAAGCTGCAGAAGGAATACGAGGCGAAGCTCGCCAAGGCACTGAATGCCCAACGCAATGGCGATCTGAGAACTCACGGAACCCTTATGGAGGAGGCTGAAAAGATCTACGCCGAAATTCAGGCGCTGGAAGAGAAGAAATAATCGGGGGAGCGACTAGTCCCCCATCAATTGCCGGATGCGGTGATTGAGGCGGGCCACTTCCCGGCGCATTTCCTCAACCTCATCGAGCAACTCGAGTGACATGGCCAAACCGGGCAGATTCATTTTCAGGTCCTTTTGTAACCTCTGAGCCTTGCGCAACCGGCTCAGGGCAGCAACATCGAATTCCCATTGCCGCGCCTCTGGAGAGTCTTCAAGCGGGGCAATAATTCCGTAGTCCACCAGCTTTATAACAAATTCGGCATGGCACTCGCCACGCTCGCAGACTTCACGCAAGGTGAAGGTGCTGCCGTCCGGGTCGAACACCTCTACCGTCAGAATATGATCGTGTTTGCTCATACCTTACTCCCGCTCAAACGTGAAGCTTGCTGCGTGGATTGAAGTTCTTCTCTGCCTCGGCCAGTTGCTCATAGAGCTTCTCGGCCTCTGGGCTGTGCTTCTCGGGCATGGCGATCTGCAGGGTAACGATCTGGTCCCCCGGATGTTTACCCGGGAAGCCCTTGCCCTTGAGACGAAGCTTTCGGCCACTGGTAGAGCCCTTCGGCACTTTCACATTCACTTTTGAGCCAACCGTCGGCACAGTCACTGTTGCACCCAGCGCCGCCTCCCAGGGTGCGATGGGCACGATGACCAATACATCCCGGCCTTCAACAGTAAACTGTGGGTGCGGCGCGAACTCCACCTCAATAAACAGATCCCCTGGCTCACCTCCGCCAATCCCGGGCGAACCCTGGCCTTTGAGACGAATATGCTGGCCTTCGCGCATGCCAGAGGGAATCTTCACTTTCAAAGTCTTCTGTCGCGGAATCACACGGCCATTCTCGTCCGCCTCATGGACCCCAAACGACACCTGCTTTTCACAACCGTGAAACGCTTCTTCGAGGAAAAGGGCAAGCCGGGCGTGCACGTCTTCACCGCGCATTGTTGCGCTCTGGCGGAAACCGCCACCGCCAAAGCCGCCCCGGCGGCCGCCACCAAAGATCTCCTCGAAAAAATCGCTAAATTGACGAGCATCGGCCTCGGTGTAACCACCGCCGCCAAATCCGGAACCACTCTGCCAGCCAGGAGGTGGTTCAAAGGAACCATCCGCCTTGGCGCCGTATTTGCGCAGTTGATCGTATTCCGCCCGCTTCTCGGGGTCTTTCAGCACTTCGTAGGCTTCACCAAGATCCTTGAACTTGGTGTCGGCGTCCTCTTCCTTGCTGACATCCGGGTGGTACTTCCGGGCAAGCTTACGGTACGCCTTCTTTATCTCCTCGGCGGAGGCAGACTCGCTCACACCGAGCACGGCGTAATAGTCTTTGAAGTCCATTGGGCTCCTCATCACTGGTTATTCTGCTGAGCTTTTTGCTCATTTACTAACCACTATATTTGATGAGGCTGGGAAAATTACAAGGGGAAGGTTGTTCGTACTTGAGGTGGGTCAGGTATTTGGGGCGGAGACCCGCCCCAAATGAACACCGGGAGTTACCTAACTTTCGGATCCAGCTCACCGGAGGCGTAACGCTCGAACATACGCTCCAGGTTAACCGGCTTGATCTTGCTGGCGTTGCCGGCGCAACCGAAGGCTTCGTAGCGTGCGACGCACACTTCGGTCATGGCCTTCATGGTTTCCTTGAGGAATTTGCGCGGGTCGAACTCGGCCGGGTTTTCAGCCAGGAAACGACGGACTGCGCCAGTGCTGGCCAGACGCAGGTCGGTGTCGATGTTGACCTTGCGCACGCCGTGCTTGATGCCCTCTACGATTTCTTCTACCGGTACGCCGTAGGTTTCCGGGATCTCACCGCCATACTCGTTGATGATCTTCAGCCACTCCTGGGGTACGGAGCTGGAGCCGTGCATAACCAGATGGGTGTCCGGGATGCGGGCGTGGATGGCTTTGATCTGGTCGATGGCCAGGATGTCGCCTGTGGGCGGGCGGGTAAACTTGTAGGCGCCGTGGCTGGTGCCGATGGCGATGGCCAGGGCATCAACGTGGGTTTTCTTGACGAAGTCCGCCGCTTCTTCCGGGTCGGTCAGCATCTGGCTGTGATCCAGGGTGCCTTCGGCGCCGATGCCGTCTTCTTCACCGGCCTGGCCGGTTTCGAGAGAACCCAGGCAGCCCAGCTCACCTTCTACGGAGACACCACAGGCATGGGCCATTTCAACGGTGCGACGGGTAACGTCGACGTTGTATTCGTAGTCGGTGGGGGTTTTGCCGTCTTCACCGAGGGAGCCATCCATCATCACGGAGCTGAAGCCCAGCTGGATGGAGCGTTGGCACACGGAGGGGCTGGTACCGTGGTCCTGGTGCATGACCACCGGGATGTGCGGGAATTCTTCGATGGCCGCCAGGATCAGATGGCGCAGGAAGGGAGCACCCGCGTATTTACGGGCACCGGCGGAGGCCTGGACAATCACCGGGGAGTCGGTTTTGTCGGCGGCTTCCATGATGGCGCGCATCTGTTCCAGGTTGTTGACGTTAAAGGCTGGCACACCGTAACCATGCTCGGCGGCGTGATCCAGCATTTGCCGCATCGAAATCAGGGCCATGGGTCGTCTCCTTCAGTTGAATTTGGGTAAAGTTGGATTCTTTCTGTAACTCGTTACGCGCCGCGCTCTTCCAGTACTGCTACGGCCGGAAGCGTTTTACCTTCGACAAATTCCAGGAAGGCACCGCCACCGGTAGAGATGTAGGAGATTTTGTCAGCAACGCCGTACTTGTCAACGGCGGCGACGGTATCACCACCGCCGGCGAGGGAAAAGGCGTCGCTTTCGGCGATGGCATTAGCAAGCGCTTTGGTGCCGTTACCGAACTGATCGAACTCGAAAACGCCTACAGGACCGTTCCAGAGGATGGTTTTGGCGTTCTTCAATACGTCGGCGAACTTGCCGGCAGTTTCCGGGCCCACGTCGAGGATCATATCGTCGTCGCCGACATCGGCAATGTTCTTGGTGGTTGCGGTCGCAGTTTCCGCGAATTCGCTGGCAACCACCACGTCGACCGGCAGCGGGATTTCGACGCGGCTGGCGATGTCTTTGGCTGTGTCGATCAGGTCGTGCTCGCACAGGGATTTGCCGACCGGGTGGCCAGCGGCCGCCAGGAAGGTGTTGGCGATGCCGCCACCTACGATTATGGAATCGCAGACCTTCTCCAGAGCGTTGAGCACGTCCAGTTTGGTGGAGACCTTGGAGCCGCCAACGATGGCTACCACGGGCTTGGCCGGGTTATCCAGGGCTTTGCCCAGGGCTTCCAGTTCGGCCGCCAGCACGGGGCCGGCGCAAGCTTCGGGAGCGAACTTGGCCACGCCGTGGGTGGAGGCCTGGGCACGGTGGGCCGTGCCGAAGGCGTCCATAACGTAGACATCGCACAGGGCCGCGTATTTCTTCGCGAGGTCTTCGTTGTCTTTCTTTTCGCCCTTGTTGAAGCGGACGTTCTCAAACAGGACCACTTCGCCATCGGCCACTTCAACGCCGTCCAGGTAGTCCTTGATCAGGCGGACTTCCTGGCCCAGCACTTTGGTGAGGTGGTCGGCGACGGGCTTCATGGAGGACGCTTCGTCGTACACGCCTTCTTCCGGGCGGCCCAGGTGGGACATCAGCATGACTTTGGCGCCGGCGTCTTTCGCGGCCTTGATGGTGGGCAGCGAGGCACGGATGCGGGCGTCGCTGGAGACTTTGCCGTCCTTGACCGGCACGTTCAGGTCTTCGCGGATCAGCACTCGCTTGCCGGCGAGGTTGAGGTCGGTCATTTTTTTGATGGCCATAACGTTCTTCCCTTGATCAGATCTTGAAAACTTGAAATCTGGTCTGGCTGTCGGATTTCACTTCGCTCAATCCGACCTACAGTAGGTCGGTTCGAGCGCAGCGATAACCGACAATCAGGCTCTGTGTTTCGTCAGCCAGCTTTTGCTGACATCGAGCATCCGGTTCGCGAACCCCCACTCATTATCGAACCAGCACAGCACTTTCACCATGGTGCCTCCGGTTACCCGGGTCTGGCCGCCGTCTACCACGCCGGAGTGGGCATCGTGATTGAAATCGGAGCTGGCCAGCAGTTCGTCGGTATAGCCGAGTATGCTCTTCAATGGGCCGTTGGCGGCCTCTTTTAACAGTTTGTTCACCGCTGCCACGTCGGTGGCTTTGGCCACATTCACGACCATGTCGATGGCGGAAACATTCATGGTCGGCACCCGCATGGCCACCGAGCTGAATCGACCTTCCATATGGGGCAACAGCCGTTCGATACCCCTGGCGAGGCCGGTTTCCACCGGAACGATATTGTGAAGGGCGCTGCGGGTGCGGCGCAGGTCCTGATGATGGTAGGCATCTATAACCGGCTGGTCATTCATGGCCGCGTGAATCGTGGTGGTACTTCCCTGCTGTACGCCAAAGGCTTCGTCCAGCACCTTGATCACGGGTACCAGGCAGTTGGTGGTACAGGACGCCGCAGCGACAATAACATCTTCTGCGGTGAGGTCGGCGTGGTTAACGCCATAAACCACGGTGCGATCGACGTCCGACTCGGCCGGTTGCGAGAACAACAGGCGCGTGGCGCCGGAATCAATGTGTTTCTGGGCCGTAGCACGATCAGAGAAGGCTCCGGAGCATTCCAGCACCAGGTCGACATCCAGCAGGCGCCAGGGCAGTTCTGCCGGATCGGCATGACTCAACACCCGGATAGCATCACCATTGACCATCATATCCTGGCCCGATACCGCGATATCACCCTGGAACCGGCCATGGGTGGAATCGTATCGGGTCAGGTGGGCAATGGTGTCGATATCCGACAACTCATTAATGGCGACCACCTGCAGGTGATCGCGAAAGCCATTTTCATAAAGCGCACGCAACACGCACTGGCCGATTCGGCCGTACCCGTTGATGGCGACACGAAAAGGCACTGAGTCTGTCATCAGGCGTCCAGCAACTCAGCAGCCACTTCCAGAACGTTGTCGACGGTAAAGCCGAATTCCTTGAACAGCTCGCCGGCCGGGGCGGACTCACCGAAGGTGGTCATGCCGATGATGCGACCGTCCAGGCCAACGTACTTGTACCAGTAGTCGGCAATGCCGGCTTCGATGGCGATGCGGTTGGTCACATCCAGCGGCAGAACCTGCTGTTTGTACTCGGCACTCTGGGCATCGAACACGTCGGTGGAGGGCATGGAGACCACACGTACCTTCTTGCCCTGCTCCCGCAGCGTGCCTGCAGCATCCTGTGCCAGGCCGACTTCGGAGCCGGTGGCGATCAGGATCAGGTCCGGCGTGCCTTCACTGTCAGACAGGATATAGGCACCCTTCGCCACATCCGCCAACTGCTGGGCATCGCGCGGCTGTGCCGGCAGGCCCTGACGGGAGAAGACCATGGCTGTCGGGCCATCGGTGCGCTCGAGGGCTGCTTTCCAGGCCACTGCAGATTCAACGGTATCAGCCGGGCGCCACATGCTCATGTTGGGCGTGGTACGCAGGCTCGCCATCTGCTCGATCGGCTGGTGTGTCGGGCCGTCTTCGCCCAGGCCGATGGAGTCGTGGGTGAACACGAAGATAGAACGCTGCTTCATCAGCGCGGCCATGCGCACGGCATTGCGGCAGTATTCCATGAAGATCAGGAAGGTCGCACCGTAGGGCACGAAACCGCCGTGCAGGGCGATGCCGTTCATGATCGCAGCCATACCGAATTCACGGACACCGTAATAGATGTAGTTACCGCTGGCGTCTTCCTTGGTCAGACCCTTGGTGTCTGACCAGATGGTCAGGTTGGAACCGGCCAGGTCGGCAGAGCCACCCATCAGTTCCGGCAGCAGCGGGCCGTAGGCGTTCAGAGTGTTCTGGGAAGCCTTACGGGAGGCAACAGTCTCGGCCTTGTCCTGGCATTCCTGAACATACGCCTGGGCTTTCTCGGCGAAGTCGGCAGGCAGATCACCGGCCATGCGGCGCTTGAACTCTGCCGCCAGCTCCGGCTCGGCCTTCTCGTAGGCCGCGAATTTTTGTTCCCACTCGGACTGGGCTGCAGCACCTTTCTCACGGGCGTTCCAGGCACTGGCGATGTCGGCCGGAATTTCGAAAGGCCCATGCTGCCAGCCCAGCTGCTCGCGGGTCAGGGTGATTTCGTCGTCACCCAGGGGCGCGCCGTGGCAGCTTTCCTTGCCCTGCTTGTTCGGGGAACCGAAGCCGATGATGGTCTTGCAGCAGATCAGTGTGGGCTGATCGGTGTTTGCACGGGCGGCTTCGATAGCGGCGCGGATGGCATCGGCATCGTGGCCGTCGACTGCGGGAATCACCTGCCAGCCGTAGGACTCGAAACGCTGCGGGGTGTTGTCGGTAAACCAACCGTCCACTTCACCATCGATGGAAATGCCATTGTCGTCATAGAACATAACCAGCTTACCCAAGCCCAGGGTGCCGGCCAGAGACGCCACTTCGTGGGAAATGCCTTCCATGAGGCAGCCGTCGCCCAGAAACGCGTAGGTGTAGTGATCAACAATCTGGTGGCCCGGACGGTTGAACTGCGCCGCCAGGGACTTTTCGGCAATGGCGAAACCAACCGCATTGGCAATGCCCTGACCCAGTGGGCCGGTGGTGGTTTCAATGCCCGGGGTGTAGCCGTACTCCGGATGGCCCGGAGTCTTGGAATGCAACTGACGGAAGTTCTTGATGTCTTCGATGGAAACGTCGTAACCGCTCAGGTGCAGCAGGGAATACTGCAGCATGGAGCCGTGACCGTTGGACAGCACGAAGCGGTCCCGGTTGGCCCACTGAGGGTTGGCCGGGTTGTGGCTCAGGTAATCGTTCCACAGAACCTCGGCGATATCCGCCATACCCATGGGCGCACCCGGGTGGCCGGATTTGGCTTTCTGAACCGCATCCATGCTCAGCGCGCGAATGGCGTTGGCGAGATCTTTACGAGACGGCATTGACGTTTCTCCAGTATTTTGCAGGAAAAGAATTCGTAGTGATTAAAGGGCGATCAAAATGAGGCGCGTATTTTCGCCGATTAGTGTGTGCCGGGGCAAATCGGCATACACCTGTTTCACGATTGTTTGCCTGTGGATTTCCGAAAGGCCTGATTTCAAAGAACCATATATCTATATCAAAATTTTTTGATATGCCTATTGATTGACCACCCGAAGCCCCCTACACTTCGTTCCCATGACATCCATGAACACGCACGCCGATAACCTGTCCTCCGTGGACGCACTGGCCCCGATTTTCAAAGCAGGCGGGGATCCGTTGCGCCTGGAGATTCTGCGTGTGCTGAGAAGGGATACGTTCGGAGTTCTGGAGCTCAGCCAGCTGTTTGATATGCGCCAGTCCGGCATGAGCCACCACCTGAAGGTGATGAACAAGGCCGGCCTGCTGGAGCCCCAGCGGGAAGGCAACGCGATTTTCTATCGTCGCCCGCTGCATCTGGACAGCGACAAGCCAACCGACCAGACCATTCGCCAAATCTTTGAAGCGGTGGACCGCGTGCCACTGCCGCCGCACCTGCAGGAACGGATTGAAGCCATCCGCACCCAGCGCGCGGACCAGTCCCAGGCGTTTTTCGCCCGGCATGCCGAGCAGTTCCGTGAGCAGCAGGAACTGATCGCCGCCTTTGATCTTTATGCAGAGCCGGTGGCGGAAATGATCCGCAAGCGGTCCCGTAAACACCAGTGGCAAGCCGCCCTGGAAATCGGTCCCGGTGAAGGCGCGTTCCTTCCGGTGCTGGCCGAACTGTGCGGTCACGTGGTTGCTCTCGATAACAGCCGGGACATGCTGGCCAAGGCAACCCGCACCTGCATCGATGAACGGCTGAACAATATCGACCTGATTGAGGGCGTTACCGACACCCTGCTGGCCAGGGGTGATGCCTTTGATTTGGTAGTTGCGAACATGGTTCTTCACCACGTACCCAGCCCCGCCGACATCTTCCTGGACGCCGCCGCTCTGATGAACAACGGTGGCTGCCTTGTCATTAGCGACCTGTGCAGTCACGACCAGGACTGGGCAAAAGCAAACTGCGGTGATCTCTGGCTGGGCTTTGAACCGGAAGAGCTCACCACCTGGGCCGCAGACGCCGGCCTGATTGCCGGAGAACAGCTGTTTATCGGCTTACGGAACGGCTTCCAGATCCAGGTACGGGAATTCTGGAAGCACAGCGGTCTGATTTGACGACCTGGATCGCAATATCAACAAATTTTGATATACGGATACGTAGTTTTACGTATCCTTACACAAACCACCAAACCGGATACCGGAAAGCGCTTTAAGAAAGTCGTTTACCGGCCTGAATTTGAATCGCTCACAGAGGAGCATGCGTTATGGCTGACTACAATATCTTCACTTCCGAATCGGTCTCTGAAGGCCATCCGGACAAACTGGCAGACCAGATCTCTGATGCCGTACTGGACGCCATTCTGACCGAAGATCCGCACGCCCGCGTTGCCTGCGAAACCATGGTGAAAACCGGTGTGGCCATCGTTGGCGGTGAGATCACCACCAGCGCCTGGGTGGATCTGGAAGACCTGGTCCGCGGCGTGATCAAGGACATCGGCTACACCTCCTCGAAAGTGGGCTACGACGGCGATACCTGCGGCATCATCAACATCATCGGCAAACAGTCCGTCGATATTGCCCAGGGCGTTGATCGTCAGAAACCGGAAGATCAGGGTGCCGGTGATCAGGGCCTGATGTTTGGCTACGCCAGCAACGAAACAGACGTACTCATGCCCGCGCCGATCACTTTCTCTCACCGTCTGGTTCAGCGCCAGGCTGAGGCCCGCAAGAGCGGCCTGTTGCCGTGGCTGCGCCCGGACGCCAAGAGCCAGGTCACCTGCCGCTACGAAAACGGCCGGGTTGCCGGTATCGACGCCGTGGTTCTGTCCACCCAGCACGACGAAGACGTAACACAGGAAGACCTGAAAGAAGCGGTGATGGAACTGATCGTCAAGCACGCGCTGCCAGCCGAACTGCTGCACAAGGACACCCAGTTCCACATCAACCCGACCGGCAAGTTCGTGATCGGTGGCCCCGTTGGTGACTGTGGTCTGACCGGTCGCAAGATCATCGTAGACACATACGGCGGCATGGCTCGCCACGGTGGTGGCGCGTTCTCGGGCAAGGATCCGTCCAAGGTTGACCGTTCCGCCGCCTATGCCGGCCGTTACGTAGCCAAGAACATCGTCGCCGCTGGCCTGGCCGACAAGTGCGAGATTCAGGTGTCCTACGCTATCGGCGTGGCGCAGCCCACCTCGATCTCTCTGAACACCTTCGGCACTGGCAAGATCAGCGATGACAAGATCATTGAACTGGTCCGTCAGAACTTCGATCTGCGCCCGTACGCGATCACCAACATGCTCGACCTGCTGCACCCGATGTACCGGGCTACGGCAGCCTATGGCCACTTTGGCCGCGATCCCTATGAAATGACCGTCGGCGGCAAGACCTTCACCGCGTTCCCATGGGAGAAGACAGATCGTGCGGCCGCTCTCAAGGATGCCGCTGGCATCTAAACCGATTTCGGGCGTATGTCATCAGGCATATACCCAAGCAAAACTGACTGACAGGAGAACACCATGAGCACTCCCGCAGAAAAACTGAACAGCTTTGACGACTACAAAGTCCGCGATATTTCCCTGGCCGGCTGGGGCCGGAAGGAAATCAACATCGCTGAAGGTGAAATGCCTGCCCTGATGAAGCTTCGTGAGAAGTACAAAGCAGAGCAGCCGCTGAAAGGCGCTAATGTGATGGGCTGTATTCACATGACCATCCAGACTGCCGTGCTGATCGAGACGCTGATTGAACTGGGCGCAAACGTTCGCTGGTCTTCGTGCAACATCTTCTCTACCCAGGATCAGGCCGCGGCCGCCATCGCGGCGCAGGGCATTCCCGTGTTTGCCTGGAAAGGCGAAACCGATGAAGAGTACGACTGGTGCCTGGAGCGCACTGTCGGCGCCGACGTCGACGGCTGGGAACCGAACATGATCCTGGATGACGGCGGCGACCTGACCGCTTTGCTCCATGAGAAGTACCCGGAAGTGCTGGCGAACTGCCACGGCGTGACCGAAGAGACCACTACTGGCGTGCACCGCCTGCAGGAAATGCTGCGCGAGGGCACCCTCAAGGTTCCGGCCATCAATGTGAACGATGCCGTGACCAAGGCCAAAAACGACAACAAATACGGTTGTCGCCACAGCCTGAACGACGCCATCAAGCGCGCTACCGACCACCTGATGGCTGGCAAAAAAGCCCTGGTAATTGGCTACGGTGATGTGGGCAAGGGCTCTGCTGCCTCGCTCCGTCAGGAAGGCATGATTGTGAAAGTAACCGAAGCCGATCCGATCTGCGCCATGCAGGCCTGTATGGATGGTTTTGAGGTGGTGTCTCCGTACATTGACGGTGTGAACACCGGCACCGAGTCCGCCGTGAATCGTGATCTGCTGCAGAACACCGATCTGCTGGTCACCACCACCGGTAACATGAACGTGTGCGACGCGCACATGCTGAAAGCCATCAAGTCTGGCGCAGTTGTATGCAACATCGGCCACTTCGACAACGAGATCGATACTGCCTACATGCGCAAGAACTGGGAATGGGACGAGGTGAAGCCGCAGGTTCACGTTGTTTACCGCGACAAGGCCACCAATGACCACCTGATTCTTTTGTCCGAAGGCCGTCTGGTGAACCTGGGCAATGCCACTGGTCACCCGTCACGGATCATGGATGGCTCTTTTGCCAACCAGGTTCTGGCTCAGATGTATCTGTTCGAGCGCAAGTTCGCCGACCTGCCGGAAGATGCGCGTGAGAAAGGTGTTTACGTTCAGGTTCTGCCCAAGCACCTGGACGAGGAAGTGGCCCGGGCCATGGTGGAAGGTTTTGGTGGCGTGATCACCAAGATGACCCCGGAACAGGCCAAATACATCGGTGTACCGGTCGAAGGCCCGTACAAGCCAGAAAGCTACAAGTACTGATCGGGTAAACAGATGCAATCCCAGAAACAGTTCAAGCGCCGTTTCAGCTTTGAGTTTTTCCCGCCCAAGACCGACCAGGGCAAGGAAAAGCTGCAGAACGTGCGCAACCAGCTGGCCGAGGTTAATCCGGACTTTTTCTCCGTCACCTTCGGCGCCGGTGGTTCCACCCGGGACCGTACCATCGAGACCGTGCTCAACCTGCACAGCCAGGGGGTTTCCACGGCACCGCATCTTTCCTGCGTCGGGGGCACCCGCCAGGAAATCGGCGAGCTGCTGGATCTGTATAAAGAGCACGGAATCAACCGGATTGTCGCCCTGCGGGGCGACATGCCCTCCGGTATGGGGGCCGCCGGTGAGCTGCGCTACGCCAACGAACTTGTGGAGTTTATCCGCGAGCACAGCGGCGACACCTTCAACCTGGAAGTGGCGGCGTATCCTGAGTTTCATCCTCAGGCTCGCAATGCCGAAGAAGATCTGAAGAACTTTGCCCGCAAGGTTCATGCTGGTGCCAACAGTGCCATTACCCAGTACTTCTTCAATGCCGACAGCTACTTCTACTTCATCGACCGGCTGGAGAAAATGGGCGTTACCATTCCGGTGGTACCGGGCATCATGCCCATCGTCAATTTCTCCAACCTGGTTCGTTTTTCGGACATGTGCGGCGCGGAAATTCCACGCTGGATTCGCAAACAGCTCGAAGCCTACGGCGACGACAGCGATTCCATCCGCAAGTTCGGCGAGGAAGTGGTCACCGAGATGTGCGAGAAGCTGTTGAAGGCCGGCGCGCCGGGCTTGCATTTCTATACCCTGAACCAGGTGGAGCCCAGTATCAGCATCTGGAAGAACCTGGGCATCAGTGAGCGGGAGAAGATTGCTTTCTGATGTAGTACTGGTGTCGGATTACGGCCCTTCGGGCCTAATCCGACCTACGGCTCTCCGGTTCACTTGGCAGTCTCTCGCCATCGTAGGTTGGATTAGGCCCGAAGGGCCGTAATCCAACAATGCAGCCGCCCCTTACTTCTCCGCCAAGCATTTGATTTCCTGTGTACATCTGCGTAATAGTCTAGAGTGTATGTGATGCAGTTCCATCAACGCTCCCCGGAGATCGCAGTCATCAGCAGTGATTGGTCCGGCTTGCCTTACCGGGCAAATGGAGCCTCATAAGAAAGAAAAGGAGAATGTATGAGCACGAAGTGGCTGAAGACCCTAAGCGCAAGCCTGGCACTCACTGTTGCCGCAGGAACCGTCAGCGCAGAAACCCTGCGCGTCGTCACTGACCCGAGTTTCGTTCCGTTTGAAATGATGGACCAGGAAACCGGTGAGATGATCGGTTTCGACATGGAGATCATCCGCGAGGTGGCCGACCGTGCCGGTTTCGAGATTGACCTCAACACCATGGACTTCAACGGCATCATCCCTGCCCTGCAAACCGGTAACGTGGACATTGCCATTGCCGGCATCACCATTACCGAAGAACGTGAAGAGATCGTCGACTTCTCAGACCCGTACTACGATTCCGGTCTGCGCATTCTTGTTCGTGAGAGCAATGGCGACGTCAGTGAGTTTGACGACCTGGAAGGCAAGAAAATCGGCACCAAGATTGGCAGCACCAGCTACGACTACCTGGTCAAGAATCTGGACGCCAATGACGGTGTGACTCCGTATCCTGGCAGCTCCGACATGTACATGGCGCTCATGTCCCGCGCCATTGATGCGGTCTTCTACGATGCGCCGAACGTAGGCTACTTTGCCCGCACCAAAGGTGAAGGCAAGGTGAAGACCATTGGTCCGCTGTATGAAGGCCAGCAGTACGGTATCGCCTTGAAGAATGGCAGTGAGTGGGTTGACGACGTTAACGACGCCCTCGCTGCAATGAAAGAAGATGGCACCTACAAAACCATCTATGAGAAGTGGTTTGGCCCCATGCCTGAGGGCATGTAAGGGCTCCCGGACCCAAGCGGTCTGATTCCCTGTGCCGGGGCATCCCTGCCCCGGCACTTCGTGACTCCAAAACTCTGCGGAGACTCTCACTGTGGAATTCCAGTTTCAGTTCGACTGGCAGGCAGCCATCGACTCTATCCCTTTTCTGATAAAAGGGATCCCCTACACCCTGCTGATTTCCTTCGGCGGTCTTCTGATCGGTTTTGCTCTGGGCATTTTCTTTGGCCTGCTGAGCATCAACAAGAAGTGGTTCCTGCGGTGGCCGGCAACCGCCTACATCGAAATCTTTCGTGGCACTCCGATCCTGGTTCAGGTCCTGTTTATCTTCTATGGCCTGCCCGACCTGATCGGGGGCCCCATTGATCCCCTGACGGCCGGTATTGCCGCCATTGCCCTTAATTCCGGCGCCTACATCTCTGAGGTGGTCCGCGGTGGCGTTCAGTCCATCGACAAAGGCCAGACCGAAGCCGGGCTCTCCCTGGGGCTGTCCCGTACCCAGACCTTCTGGTCGGTTGTCTGGCCACAGGCGTTCCGCCGGATGATTCCGCCGCTGGGTAACCAGGCCATTGTCAGCATCAAGGACACGTCCCTGTTCTCGGTGATTGGCGTCGGCGAGCTGGTCCGCCAGGGTCAGATCTATATTGCCAACACCTTTACCGCGTTTGAGGTGTACTTCGTGGTCGCAATCCTCTACCTCGCCATCACCCTGTCCCTGTCCATCATTCTCCGCTTCGTCGAGCGGCGCGGACTGGCTTCTGTCTGAAGGAACGTTACCCATGACTCAGATTGTAAAAATGAAGGGCATGAACAAGTACTTCGGCAAACTGCATGTCCTGAAAGATATTGATCTCACTGTCGAGCAAGGCGAAGTGGTGGTTATCATCGGCGCCAGTGGCTCCGGCAAATCCACCCTGATCCGGTGTGTCAACGGCCTTGAGGAATACGAGTCCGGCACCCTGGAGGTTGATGGCCAGCATCTCGCTCCGAAAAGCGGCAACCCGAAATCCCTGGCTGAAATCCGCAAGGAAGTCGGGATGGTGTTCCAGCAGTTCAATCTGTTCCCTCACCTCACGGTGAAGAAGAACATTATGCTGGCCCCCCAGAAGGTGAAGGATGCTCCGGAAACCGTTGCCAACGCCACTGCCGAGCGGTTGCTCAACCGTGTGGGCATCGGCAACCAGGCCGACAAGTATCCCAGCCAGCTTTCCGGCGGCCAGCAACAGCGGGTTGCGATTGCCCGGGCCCTGGCCATGGAACCGCGCCTGATGCTGTTCGATGAACCCACCTCAGCCCTCGACCCGGAAATGATCGGTGAAGTGCTGGATGTTATGCGGGAGCTGGCCAAGGAAGGCATGACCATGATGGTCGTGACGCACGAAATGGGCTTCGCCCGTGAAGTGGCCGATCGCGTGATCTACATCCACGAAGGTGCGATTGTGGAACAAGGCAAACCCCATGATGTGTTCGACAACCCTCAGAACGAGCGCACCCAGGCGTTTCTTTCGCGGGTTCTTGCGCACTGAAGTAACCGCGCAATCAGCCCCCGCTTCGGGGGCTTTTTCTTGAACGTGTCCCGTCTCGCAACGGTATGTCAGGCAATGCTATCCAGTTGGGCCTGTAATTGATGATCAACACGACGCACCTCCCTCACGAGATTCACGCCCATACTCACTCCAGCCACGTCCATCAAATCAGTCGGAATTGCTCTTCTCTGCGTTTCGGAGAACCAGGTCAGCACATCTACCAGATGCCAGAGCGCACTCGCGCCCTCATGGACCGGCAACGGGAAACTGGCCAGATGAGTTTGAATGAGTTTACGCATGTTTTGGCGGGAGAAGTTCAACAAGCTGGCCATATCGGAAATACCAACAAGGTCCGGGCCTGCCTCCACCAACCGGGCTTCTGGAACGGCTTTCTTCACTTGCTGAAGTGCGCTCAGCATGGCTTTTTCTGCTGAATCCGCCTCGCGAGTGAAATTCAAAGCCAGCCGGCCTTTTTGACCAAGACCGATGATGGCATCGTCGCATCCAGACTCAAACAGCGCGGATTCCAGAGCCTCTTGTTCAAGACCAGTCGGGACTGAAAATGTGAGCGTGAAGTCATATTCGAGTTTCATGGTCTTTACCTCCAGCACTTCGATTTCCGGTGCAGTTATCAACGATGCGACGAATCTGCTTTGCGTGGTTCTGCGTGTTTTTGGGTGTGCTCCAGATACTGGCAACACAGAACTCTCCACACCGGCAGTCCTTGGTATTCAACGGGCAATACATCCGCCCCCAGGCGTGGCCCTTTCTAATCTCGATCCGCCAGCCGTGTAATTCAGCGTAAGCCACGGCCTCTTCAATATCTTTGTTCGCGTGTCTCTTGCGGGGCATTCTTGCCATTCCTTGGGCAAATAATATACATCAAGGTTGTCATATGACAACTTTGATGTATATTATCTCATTGACTGGATCACCAAATTGGTGACCAGGGTGGTAATGACGGCCAAATACATGAGAAGCATTGGCGTTATAACCCAGGCTTGCCAACTTCGCGGCAAGGGCACGGCCGGATCTCCTAGTAAAGACGCGCGTTGCTGGAAAAACGGAGAGGGAATCGCTCGGAAGATCAGATAAGCAAATACATTACTGCTTCTCATCAATCGCCCAATGATCTTTCCTTGCCAAATGTTACTTGCGGTTGAAATACCCCCTCTCTCAGTCGCCACCCGAGCTTCAATCAAAACCGTATAGCGAAAACCGAGCGTGAAGATAAGGAGTAAGGGCATAAGTCCAATAAAAAGACTCAGATAACCAATATGCGCCAACGTATAAATCATTTCGGGGTTTTCTTATTCAAGCTGCATAAATATACCCGCCAGCAGAACAACCGCGAGCACTCCATACATCGACAACACAGGCACCAGACACCACGCTTGCCAGAGCCTCGGCAGCGGAACATCTGGGTCGCCCAACGTCGATGCTCGCTTGCGGCAGAAACGAGACGAACAATTACGGAAAACAAGAAACGCGAAGACATGGCTGCACCTGACGAGACGACCGACAAGCGCCTCTGACCAGATCTGGCTGGTACTGGAAAGACTGCCAGAATGCGTCGCGACTCGTTGCTCTATTTTTTGGGCATAACGAAAACCCGTGGTCACGATCACAAAGATGAACAACAAGCTCAGAATGATACCCCCGGCCACCACATACGCTGCGAAGATTCGCCATTCCTCACTCACGTTTGCGCGCCTCGTAGCTCAGCTGTGTAAGAGAAAAGAGGTTGTTTACAGCAGGCGACTCTTCACTCAGCAATAACCAAAAAAATGGCCGACATTGCAAATATCATTGCACATGCAAAAGTAAAGGTGACCGGAATAAGCGCCCACAGCTTTAAATGCCTGGGCGTCGCTCCATCCTCTTTACCCATTCTCGACGCAACTTTGCTACCGATCACCGGGAGATTCCTGTAGGTGAAAAAGGACCAGACGTTCATGGCACGAATCCACCTTCCCCAGGGGCCATCGCCCCACAGAATTTTTGTCATATCCAGGTAGGCGCCGGGCGCGGCAATCTTGGCCTCTACCACGCGTATCCTCGAAAACGCTACTGTCACTGTAAACAGAATTCCCAGTAAGCCGCCTATCATGGAGGCAATCCCCAAGAACGCTGAAATAACTGTGAGCTTCTCAATCATCAACAATGACCTCTCGGACCTTCGTACCCATAATCGCTCCACCTTTGCTGCCGAGGTAACCACCACCAAAACCGCCAACTCCTGAGGCAATAACGACGCATGCCACACCACCAATTCCAGTCGTTATACCCAATAACACGCAGGCGCCGCCTAATTTGGATCCAAGCTGAGCTCCAAAATAAGCGCCACCCAATTTACTCGGTTCTTCTATCAGGGCAGCCTCGCACGCCTGGTCGGACTCAAGGGTACACGCCTCTGCAATGTTCGCCGCTCCCAACCCCGCATCGACAAGTAACAAACCCCAGCCTGTTCCCTGAACAGCCTTACCCATGCCAGCTAATTTTGCATAATGCGTGGCGTAACCCGGAATGCCTCCCACACCCGAGGACTTCCACTCATGGACGATGCTCTTGGACGACAACCCTAAAGCTCGCTTTAATTTCGCGTCATCAGCTAACGACATGCCCTTCCGGGCCACACTGCCAAGGGCGAAGTCCAGCTTTGTGAATAATTTCTGTCTGCGCTCAAAAAATTCGGGATGGCTCAGTTTGCCGTACTTTCGGAACGTGCTTTGATGCAGCACCTCCAGCTCCTTCAGAATGCCGTTAATGCTCTTGATCTGCTGCCCAACCATGGCAGCACCGACGCCCATGCCAGTCGCAGCATTAGCCGTCATCAGCTCCAGAAGGTCATAGTGATCGACGATGAACTGAGCCTCCTGCTCGCTCAGTTGCCGCACTTGCTGATTGACCTGGGCAGCCACTGCCATCAGATCATTTTCTTTGACCGTGCATTCCAGACTTTCAGGATCTGCAATAACAATCATTTCACCGGGCAGAACTCGGTTGCCTAGCCCTGGATTCAGACGCTCAAAATTGTCAGGTTTCGCAAACGCATCACCATAAAGCTGAGACAACAGTTCGTTGCGGCTCATTGGTTCGCGAACGACATGGAATCCGGGCTCACTCAGATCCCGATTGTCGTTGGCGTCAGGATGAGTTGAATTTACTGTGCTGATCGCACTGGGCTCAGTCGCGGATGGTGAGTTGGTCGGAGAATTAGTAGGTTCAGCCCGGCCTGTGGAGCTCGCCCTCTCTGGCGTTGCCTGCACAGACTCCGCGGCTGTTGTTGAAGGTACTGCTGCTTTTGGCGTGACGGGGGATACGCCCGAAAATGGCGCAGGGGTATGAGTATCACCAACCACCACAGACCCCGACCCAATAGTCACGCCGCCGCATGAAATCGCGCCACCTGTCACCGCCGCCGGCTTGCCGTTGATCATGACGGTGGACGAACCACCGGTGATGGTGCGCGGGTGGGGCGGATGCTTGGGTTTGGAATGGGGTGCCAGCGGATCGCCTACCCGGGCAACGGGCCTGCCATCAATCAGCACATCGGGAGAACCGGCAATCACCGGCGTGGGCGGGAAACCTTCGTGATCGGAGCCAAGGTCTCCGAGCAGAACAATCGCTTTACTCATGTCGCGTCCTTTGCGTTTTTGCTGGGCCATCCTGGCCTTTTGGCTGTGAACCGGCAGTTTATACTGAAGCACTCTTCTGGCCAAATGGTTCGGTCTCAGAGTGTGATGGAATCAGGCAGGTGGAAAGCGTCAGGCAATAGCGGGCCAGATCGACCTGAAATCCGGGTGGCCGGCATCCGCTGTTAACTGTAATATCCGCACAGGTTAACAGCGACAACCCAGAACCTGACTGACTTACCGGAGACTCACCATGCGTAATGCCGATCTCGTCACCCGCGGCCTGAAATCCGTGTGGCACCCCTGCACCCAGATGAAAGACCACGAAGGCGCCGTTCCCCTGGTGCCCATCAAACGTGGCGAAGGTGTCTGGCTGGAAGATTTTGAAGGCAATCGCTTTATAGATGCCGTCAGCTCCTGGTGGGTCAATCTGTTCGGCCACGCCAATCCGAGAATCAACGCGGCTATCCAGAAGCAGATTGGCGAGCTGGAGCACGTTATCCTCGCCGGTTTTACCCACGAGCCGGTGGTCAATCTGTCTGAGCGCCTAATTGAAGTCACCCCGCCGGGCCTGAACAAAGTCTTTTACGCCGACAACGGCTCCTCCGCCATCGAAGCTGCCCTGAAAATGAGCTTCCACTACTGGAAGAACCACGGCAAACCGGGCAAGAAAAACTTTGTGAACCTGAGCAACAGCTACCACGGTGAAACCCTGGGCGCCCTCGCACTCGGCGATGTCTCGCTCTATAAGGACACCTATCAGCCGTTACTTATGGAAGTGCTGACAGCCCCTTCGCCTGACGCATTCAACAAGGAGCCGGGTGAGACCGACGAAGCCTATGCCTTGCGCCAGTTTGAGGCTATGGAAAAGCTGCTGGCCGAGAAGCACGACGAAATCTGCGCCGTGGTGGTGGAACCGCTGATCCAGTGCGCCGGCGGCATGCGCATGCACCATCCCATCTACCACACCAAACTGCGGGAAGCCTGCGACCGCTATGGCGTCCACCTGATTGCCGACGAGATCGCCGTTGGTTTTGGTCGCACCGGCACCCTGTTTGCCTGTGAACAGTCGGGCATCACTCCGGATTTCATGTGTCTGTCCAAGGGGCTCACCGCCGGCTACCTGCCGCTGTCCGTAGTGCTGACCACCGATGATGTCTACAACGCCTTCTACGACGACTACGAAACCCTGAAGGCCTTCCTCCACAGCCACAGTTACACCGGTAACCCCATTGGTTGCGCCGTGGCACTGGCGACCCTGGATATCTTCCGGGATGACAATGTGATTGAGAGCAACCGGGGGCTTTCCACGTGCATGGCCGAATCTGTCGCCCATCTTGCGGACCACCCGAATGTCGGGGACATCCGCCAGCACGGCATGACTCTGGCGGTGGAAATGGTGAAAGATAAAGCCTCGAAAACGCCCTTTCCCTGGCAGGAACGCCGTGGTATTCGCGTTTACCAGCATGCATTAACGCGTCAGGCCTTGCTTCGCCCCCTGGGTAATGTGGTTTACTTCATGCCGCCTTACGTGATCACCGAAGAACAGATCCGCCACCTGGCCCAGGTTGCGACGGAAGGCATAGAGATCGCGGTTCGCGACTGACGACCGCCCAGAACCTGAGAGACCAGCCATGCGCATACCCCGCATCTACACTGACGCCGCCCTCAGCGAGGGCGGCATCGCAGAACTTGATGACAACGCCGCGCAACATGTCGGCCGGGTATTGCGCATGCAGCCGGGGCAGGAACTGCTGCTTTTCAACGGCGACGGCAACAACTATCCCGCCACCATCACCAGCGCCAGCAAGAAGAACGTGGAAGTCCAGGTAGGCACTCCGCAGGCCAACGCCACCGAATCCCCCCTGGAAATCGTACTCGGCCAGACCCTCTCCAAAGGTGACCGCATGGACTACGCGGTGCAGAAAGCGGTGGAAATGGGTGTTACCCGCATCGTGCCGCTAACCACCGAACGGTGCGACGTAAAACTCAAGGGCGACCGGGAAGACAAGCGCCTGCGCCACTGGCAATCCGTCGCCATCAGCGCCGCCGAGCAATGCGGGCGCGCACGGGTGCCCGAAATCCTGCCGGTGATGACCGTTTCCGAGTGGCTGGAACACAGTCGAGACTGCGAGGTGCGCCTGGTCCTCCACCACCGCACCGAGCAATCCCTGAAGTCCATCACTCCTCCCGAACGTGTGGCCCTCATGATCGGCCCCGAGGGCGGCCTGTCCCCGGACGAAATTGCCCAGGCCGAAAAGGAAGGCTTCCTGCCGGTCGCCCTTGGCCCCCGGGTACTGAGAACCGAAACCGCACCGGTTGCGGCCATGGCGCTTTGCCAATGGCTATGGGGCGACATAGGCAGCTGACCAGTCCCGACCGTGCCGCCGTCTCATGTCGGCACGCAAGTCATTGACATAGGTGGGTCCCACCAACATTATCCCTGTCGACTCCGAAAGCAAAAAACCGATCACACGCGAGTAACGGGATGACAAGCCTGCTAAGCACCCTAGAATTCTGGCAATACCTCAGTATCCCGGTCATTGCCGCCCTGATTGGCTGGACCACCAACTGGCTTGCCATCAAGATGACCTTCTATCCACTGGAATTCATTGGCAAACCACCGCTGCTTGGCTGGCAAGGCATTATTCCCTCGAAGGCCCGTAAAATGGCGGCCATCAGTGTCGATGCCACCATTTCCAAGATCGGCACCGTTCGGGAGATCTTCCAGCAGATCGATCCGAAAGTCCTCGCCACCCATATCGTTCACTCCGTCGAACCTCGCATCGAGGAATACGTGGACGAAATGATGCTCAAGGAATACCCCACCTTCTGGGAAAATCTGCCGGCCTCGGCCAGGAAGATGGTCTACGATCGCGTCCGCAAATCCACGCCCCAGCTCGTGGACAACCTGGTGGAAGACGTGTCCGACAACATCGAGGACCTGCTGGATATCAAGGGCATGGTCATTGAACGACTGGCCAGTGACAAGGAGCTGCTGAACCGGATATTTATCGAATGCGGCGAGGTGGAATTCCGGTTCATCATCAACTCGGGGCTCTACTTTGGCTTCCTGTTCGGCCTGATCCAGATGGCGGTCTGGTATGTCTACCCCAGCTGGTGGGTACTGCCATTCTTTGGCCTTCTTGTGGGCTGGGCCACCAACTGGATTGCCCTGAACGTCATCTTCCGGCCACTGCACGCGAAAAAAGTCGGCCCCTTCCGCATTCAGGGCCTGTTCCTGAAACGCCAGCCGGCCGTAGCGGAGTCCTTCTGCCACATTGTTACCCACGAGATTCTCACTGTTGGCAACATTATCAACGCCATTCTCGACGGCCCCAAGGGCGACCGCGCCCGCAACATGGTCAAAAAGCACATCAAGCCGCTGGTGGATGAAACCGCCGGCATGGGCAAGGCGCTGACGCAGATGGCCTTCGGACCCACCGGCTTCGCCACCCTCAAGAACAAGGTCGGCGAGAAAGCTATCGAAATATCACAGACCTCTTTTAATAATCCGGTATTCGAAAAAGACAGGGCCCAGGCCGTGGAATCCATCATGGTTGAGCGGATGATTGCCCTGTCTTCCGAAGAATTTCAGGATCTTCTCCGCCCCTGCTTTCAGGAGGATGAAATCAAACTAATCCTGGTGGGCGCTTTCCTCGGGTTTGGCGCTGGTATCTGCCAACTGGTGTTCGTGTTCGGAGAGTCGTTCCTGTAAATTCCTACCTTAATTCACCGGCTTAAAACCTGTGCAAGGATGCGTCGTACATCTATACTCTCGGAAACGGAGGTTCATTACTTCGAACAGGTTCGACCCGGAGGCAACGGATGCCAGGTTTTCTCTCCTGGATTTCAGGATTATTCGCAACCAAACAGTCTGTACCACCCGCTCCGGAAGCGAGGTTGTTCAATCCATCTCCGGAAAAACCGGCCACCGACACGCCTGACGCAAGCCCGGTGCTTGCCCAACAGCTGGAGGAACATCTGTTCTGCTGGCTGCTCGATGCGGAGCCCGCAGCCCTGAGGGCTGATCTTTCTTCCTACGAGGAAGTGCTGGAAGAGCTTTATCAGCGACTCACCAGCAACAAGATGGAGGAACTGCCCCGCCAACCCATGAGCCTGCCAATGCTCATGCGGGCCCTGTCCGATGAGTCCACCGACCGCCAACGGCTGACGGAGATCATTCTTGGCGACCCATCGCTGACGGATCAGCTTCTCCAGATTGCCAACAGCCCCTACTTCCGAACCAGCGACCATGCCATTGAGTCGGTGGACCAGGCGGTATTTGTACTCGGGGTGGATGGCATCCGGAACGTCATATCCGCAGCCGTCATGCGCCCCATGATGGCCGCCAGGAACAGCCGGGAAGCGCTATTCGGCCAGCGCGGCTGGCGCTGGGGCCTGACCTGCGCAAGAGCCGCAGAACTCATTGCCAGAACCCAGGGCGAAGACACCAGTGCACACTTCATGGTGGGCTTGCTGCCCTCACTGGCGTACATCACGATCCGCCGTGAGCTGCAGCGTATTTGCCGGTCGCGCACAGCAACCGGTGAACCGGAGCCGGCGCTTGTTCGCCATGCCCTGGCAAGGTACCAGTGGGCTACTTGCCAGCTCCTGGCCAACGAATGGAACCTTCCCCCCAAGTACCATGCCTATCTTTTGGCCGCAGAACGGCCAGCCCCAAGACAGAAGCACACGCCGCTGACCGACGGCATGGTCATTGGCACCCGGGAAGTGCTCAGGCATGCTCATCAGCGGAATCTTGCCGAAGAGGAGCTGCCGAAAGTGGTGCGCCTGACCCCGGATCAGATCAGCAACGTGCGCAACGCTCTCCAGAAGATGCTCCGGGAAGGTGGCCGCTCAACTGTCAGAAGTTGAGACAGGCTCTCTTTCCGCCACAGCTCTTGGCTTTTCCTTTGCCTCATCGCCGCGCAACAACTCCGCAAAGGTCCGAGTTTCCTCCACCTTGCGGGCTCCCACCAATTCGGCAGGAATCACTTTCGGGAGCCGATCAACAATTCGGTCCTCGTCGTGGCGAACAACCTTGAGCACGTCGCCAATCGTGATCAGATCCAGCGCCCGTCCGGGCACCAGTCGGTCGCCCTGACTACCGGCCAGACTCAGTAAACCGGCACGGATCAATTTGTCACTGAGAGCCCGGGTTACCTCACCCGGCACTCTCAGCTCATATTCCAGTAATTCCTGCTGAGGTGCGGGCTTGCCCTCGCTGAAGGGTTTGGCCACCAGCCACATGGTCGCCAGCGCCACATTTTCTTGCAGCTCCGGCGCCAGTTGCACCTCACGCCGCTTGGCCACGGAGCCGGGATTCTGCATGTAGAATCCCAGGCTGGCGCCCAGCAGGAGGATCATCCAGTTCAGATAGATCCAGATCAGCAGAATGATGCCGATGGCGAAACTGGAATAGATTGCCGCGTACTTGGCAGACCCGGCAACGAACGAGGCAAACAGCATACCCCCCGCCTGCCAGGATACCCCGGCTACCAGACCGCCGATGGCCGCATAACGGAGCTTGACCCGGGTATTCGGCATGAATACATAGACGAATGTGAAAGCGCCAACCACCAGGAAAAACGGGGTGAACCGGCTGGCCACAAGAATCACCGAACCGAAAGGCTCGATTTCGATGAGCTTCTGGACGATGGTTGAGGAGAAAATGGTCGCGCTGACGCCAATGGCCGAAACCATCAGAAGCGGACCCACCATGATCACGCTCAGGTAATTGCTGAATCGCTGCGCCATCGAGCGCATGTCTGGCACCCGCCAGATCATGTTAAAGGAACGTTCGATTTTCTGAAGCAGGGAAACTACCGTGTAGACCAGCAACGCCAGGCCCACAGAACCAAGCACCCCGACTTTCATGTTATCCACGAACCCAAGTATCTGCTCGGCGAGCTCTATTCCCTGGGGCCCCAGCGGTTCAAAGAACTGGAACAGGAACGGCTCCATCCGCTGATGCACTCCCAGCGCCTTGAGCACCGAGAAGCTCAGGGCGAGCAGAGGCACAATGCTCAGCAACGTTGTGTACACCAGGCTCATGGCGTGGAGAGTCAACTGTCCGCTGAGGACATCCCGAGCCATCGCGTAAGCAGTACGCCCGACCCTGTAGAGCCATGTCCAGGGCCAGTTCTGGGGCGGGTTCGGATTCGCCAGAATCCAGCGCTCAGCTGCCTGGAGCCGGTCTTTCAATTGGAATGAAGCCACTTTAGGTCCTGTCGTTCCCTGTTTTAGTCAGATTATCAGTCAGATATCCGGTCTAACCAGAGTATGGCCGATTAACTGGGGTTTGCGAGGGCGCCATGCTTAATATAACCATATCAATATTCGTTACTTCCTCTTATAACATAAATTCTGTAAAACACCCGCTACTCGCGATTTTACGTTCCTGATTGGGTATTTTCTCATGCGAATCAAGTTTGTTCTCGGAGTCGCCGCACTCACGACTCTCTCTCCTGTGACCGCTATGGCCACCAATGGCTACTTCAGCCACGGCTACGGCACCATCAGTAAGGGCATGGCAGGCGCTGGCACTGCGCTGTCCCAGGACAGCATTGCCGCCGCTACCAACCCGGCAGGAATGGCGTTTGTAGGTAATCGTGTTGATGGCGGTTTCGAAGTGTTTTCGCCGCGGCGGGAGTACACCGTTGAGGGCCCGCTCTCTCCGCCGCCCGCGTTCTCCTTGCAGCCCGGCACGTATAAAAGCAGCCGCAACGGCTTTGTCATACCCCACCTGGGTTTTAATCGGGAACTGTCAGACACCACAAGTTTTGGCGTTTCCGTATTTGCCAACGGTGGCATGAACACCGACTACTCCGGTGAAAGCGGGGGGCCTTTTTACGCGGGCCGAACCGGCGTAAATCTGGAGCAACTATTTATTGCCCCTACCTGGTCCTGGGAGTTCTCCGATAACCAGGCCATCGGCATTTCGCCGGTTATCGCCTATCAGCGCTTTGAGGCTGAAGGCCTGCAGAGCTTCGCGCCGTTTTCTTCTGACGCAAGCGCACTATCCAACAACGGCACCGACGATGCCTGGGGCTATGGTTACCAGATCGGTTGGCAGGGCGAAATTACTGACACCCTGCGCGGTGGCGTGAGCTGGCGCAACATTCTCAAGATGAACGAGTTCGACAAGTACCGCGGCCTGTTCGCCGAACAGGGCGACTTCGACATCCCACAGATGTTCAACGCGGGCATTGCCTGGTCTGGGCTTGAAGACCACTGGTTCCTGCTGGATGTCCAGCATATCCGGTACAGCGAGATTAACAGCGTGGGCAACCCGCTGCTGCCCAATCTGCAGACCGCACAGCTCGGCGATGATAACGGCGCTGGCTTTGGCTGGGACGACATGACCATCGTCAAGCTGGGCTGGCAGTGGCAGCAAACAACGTCCCACGCGTGGCGGGCCGGTGTGAGCTACGGAGAGAACCCGATCTCAGACGAAGATGTGCTTTTCAACATCCTGGCACCGGGCGTTCAGGAATGGCACTTCACCGGCGGATTCACTCATAGCTTCAGCGAAAATCTCGATGTGTCGGGCATGGCGTTTTACTCACCCGCCAAGACAGTGACCGGCCCCAACCCGCTCGCACCGAACCAGACTATTGACCTGGAAATGTACCAGTTGGGCGCCTCTGTCAGCGTCGGCTGGAAATACTGAACCTCGACCAAGCCAGTGTCTGAAGCCCCGGTCTTTCCGGGGCTTTTCTTTTAAAGCACCGATCTCAGGTTGGCTGCGGTAATACCAACGATCCGCTGACGCGCCTCCCGACTGGCCCAGGCGGAGTGCGGCGTAATAATCAGATTTGGAATATCGTCCGCCAGCAGGGGATTGCCGTTGCGGGGCGGTTCCTCGGTCAACACATCGAAACCCGCGCCGCCTATCTCGCCGGCGCGCAGCGCATCCGCCAGTGCCCGCTCGTTCACCAGGCCACCACGGCTGGTGTTGATGAGCAACGCCTCGGGCTTCATCATTTTTAATTCGCGGGCACCGATCAGGTCCCGGGTTTCATCGGTGAGCAGGCAGTGCAGCGACAGTACATCCACCTGAGGCAGCAGCTCGTCCAGGGGAATCCGGGAATACCCGTCCACCTCTCCAGCCTTCTGACCGGGCCGAGCCCCGAGCAGAACCCGCATACCAAAAGCGGCCGCCCGCTCGGCCACACCCTCGCCCAGATCTCCGTAGCCGACAACACCGAGGGTTCGCCCCTCCAGCTCCATGATCGGGTGATCCATCAGGCAGAACATGTCGCTTTTACCCCAGCGCCCCGCCTGGACATCGCGGCTGTAATCCAGCAGCCGGGTGGCCAGCGCTAACATCAGGGCCATGGTGTGCTGGGCTACCGTGGAGCGGCCATAGTTGGTCACGTTCATCACTTTGATGCCGTGATCCTTCGCCGCCGTCTGGTCAATGTTGTTTAGCCCGGTTGCCACCACGGCGATGGTTTTAAGCTCCGGACAAGCCTCGAAATGCTCTCGCTTGAGCACCACCTTGTTGACCAGAACGGTATCAAAGCCACGGATGCGCTCCAGTATCTCATCCGGCGCTGTCCGCTGATATTTTTCCAGCCCGCCCGTCACCGACTCAATGGGTGACAGGTCCACATCATCGCCAAGGGTTTTGGCATCAAGGAACACCGCTTTCATACTTTTCTCCTGAATCCAGATGGCCACAGATTAGGGTAGACTGAGATAAACGTCCAAAACTCAAGATGTCCAAGCAAGAACAGGGTGTGAACCATGGAACATGAATTCTGGCACGAACGCTGGGCTAAAAAAGAAATCGGTTTCCACGAGGGCACAGTTAACCAGTACCTCTACGACCACTGGCCGGAATTGGCCGGCAAAGGCACCGACGCCGTCTTTGTCCCCCTCTGCGGAAAAGCGCACGACATGTGGTGGCTCCACGACCGCGGCCACCCCATCATCGGCGTGGAACTGAGCGAACTGGCCTGCAAGGATTTCTTCGAAGAAGCCGGGGAGAAAGCCAAAGTCCACCCCAGCGAACCCTTCATCACCTTTAAACACGACAACCTGCAGCTCTGGTGCGGCGACTTCTTCCAACTGGTCCCCGACGATCTCAAACACGTCCGACTGGTCTACGACCGGGCCGCCCTGATTGCCCTGCCGCCCCACATGCGCAAAGACTACGTTAACCACCTAACCGCCATCATCCCCGACGGCACCAGAATCCTGCTGATCACCCTGGACTACGACACCGAAATCAAGGGCCCGCCGTTCAACGTCAGCGACGAAGAAGTCCGTGAACTCTACCAGGACGACTACAAGATCGAGCACATCCTGACCAACACCCTGGCCAAGGATCATCCGTTTACCAAGCGAAAGGGTCTGGAAAACGCCTCAGAAAGCGTGTTTCGTCTAACCAAACTCTAGGCTGATTTAAAGCGATTATCCCGATGGCTTGATCGGAGTGTATCGGGAGTTTTTCTGTGTACGAATTTGATGTCTGAGCGCAGCGAGTTGCCAATTCGTACACAGAAAGACTCCCGGTGCGCTCCAGCCCCCTCCCCTAATAAGGCTACAAAACCAACACACCCGCCTAACATAATTTAATGAACCTTAACCACTCACCCACTGTCCAACTCCCCAACCGTGAACTAAGCTCAAAGTAAGCAAGCCGACCACGACCAGATCGTGCACAGACTTGTAAGTATCCATTCCTTCCACCCATAACTAAATAAACCGCCCGGATGGGCGGAGCTGACTGCAAACGGGGAAATTGCGTGAACTGAAAGCTGAAGAAACAGCGAGCGAGGGCGATCTATGAGCATACTGCAGCATTTCAAAGACCGGTATGAGAGTACCCAGGAAGAAGAATACAGCCTGGAGGAATACCTGGAGATCTGCAAAAAGGACCCAACGGCCTACGCCACGGCCGCTGAGAGGATGTTAATTGCCATTGGCGAACCAGAGCTCGTCGATACCTCGAAAGATCCGAGGCTGTCACGCATATTTTCCAATAAAGTCATCAAGCGATACCCCGAGTTTTCCGAATTCTATGGCATGGAAGACGCCGTAGAAAATATCGTCTCCTTCTTCCGACACGCCGCCCAGGGCCTGGAAGAAAAGAAACAGATTCTTTACCTCCTTGGTCCCGTCGGCGGCGGTAAATCCTCCCTGGCAGAAAAACTCAAATCACTGATGCAGAAAGTGCCCTTCTACGCCATAAAGGGCTCACCAGTGAACGAATCGCCGCTGGGACTGTTCGACCCGGCTGAAGATGCCCAGATCCTGGAAGAGGAATACGGCATCCCCGCCCGCTACCTCAAAAACATCATGTCGCCCTGGGCCGTCAAACGCCTGCATGAATACGGCGGCGACATCAGCCAGTTCCGGGTTGTGAAAATGTACCCCTCGGTACTCGATCAGGTTGCTGTCTCCAAGACCGAACCCGGCGACGACAATAACCAGGATATTTCTGCCCTCGTCGGCAAGGTAAACATTCGCATGCTGGAGGACTTCTCCCAGGATGATCCCGATGCTTACAGCTTCAGCGGGGGTTTGTGCAAAGCCAACCAGGGCCTGATGGAATTCGTAGAGATGTTCAAGGCACCGATCAAGGTGCTGCATCCTTTGCTGACGGCCACCCAGGAGGGCAACTACAACACCACCGAAGGCATGGGTTCTGTCCCGTTCGACGGTGTGATCCTGGCCCACTCCAACGAATCCGAGTGGCAGACCTTCCGCAACAACAAGCACAACGAAGCGTTCCTTGACCGGGTGTATATCGTCAAGGTGCCCTACTGTGTGCGGGTAACTGAAGAAATCGAGATCTACAAAAAACTGCTGAGCAACAGCTCCCTGGAAGGCGCGCCTTGCGCGCCCGATACCCTAGATATGCTCGCGCAGTTCTCGGTGCTGTCACGCATCAAGGATCCGGAAAACTCCAGCATCTTCTCCAAGATGCGGGTTTATGACGGCCAGAACATCAAGGACACCGACCCGAAGGCCAAATCCATTCAGGAGTACCGTGACGCCGCTGGCGTAATGGAGGGCATGGATGGGCTTTCCACCCGTTTTGCCTTCAAGATCCTGTCCAAAGTCTTCAATTTCGACACCACCGAAGTGGCTGCCAACCCGGTTCACCTGCTCTACGTTCTTGAAAAACAGATCGAGCAGGAACAGTTCCCTGCCGAAACCCATGAGAAATATCTCAGGTTCATCAAGGAATTCCTGGCACCGCACTATGTGCAGTTCATCGGTAAGGAAATCCAGACTGCGTATCTGGAAAGCTACAGCGAGTACGGCCAGAACCTGTTCGACAGGTACGTCACCTATGCCGATTTCTGGATTCAGGATCAGGAATACCGGGATCCGGACACCGGCGAAATTCTCGACCGCTCCTCGATCAACGAAGAGCTGGAAAAGATCGAGAAGCCAGCGGGTATCTCCAATCCGAAGGACTTCCGCAACGAAGTGGTGAACTTCGTATTGCGGGCCCGGGCAAACAACGGTGGCAAGAACCCGTCCTGGCTCAGCTATGAAAAACTGCGTGCCGTGATCGAGAAGAAGATGTTCTCGAACACCGAGGATCTGCTGCCGGTCATTTCTTTCAACCCGAAAGCGAGTCAGGAAGACCAGAACAAGCACAAGCAGTTCGTCGAGCGTATGGTCGATCGAGGCTACACGGAGAAGCAGGTTCGGCTATTGGCCGAATGGTACCTGCGGGTTCGCAAGTCTCACTAAGTCAGTGACCATTCACTGAGCTGGAGTAACGCCATGGGAATGACCCACATAGTCGACCGGCGACTGAACGGTAAGAACAAGAGCGCGGTGAACCGGGAACGGTTCCTGCGCCGTTACCGACACCACATCAAACGTGCAGTGTCAGATGCGGTTCAGAAGCGCTCGATTACAGACATAGAACGGGGCGAAAAAGTCAGTATTCCGTCCCGGGACATTGACGAACCCATCTTCCACCACGGCCAGGGCGGCAAACGGGAGATGGTGCACCCCGGCAACCAGGAGTTTGTGGCCGGCGACACCATTCCCAAGCCCGAGGGTGGCGGAGGTCAGGGATCCGGACAGGGACAGGCCAGCCCGGACGGCGAGGGTATGGACGAGTTCGCCTTCCAGATTACCCAGGAAGAATTCCTGGAATTTCTGTTCGACGATCTCGAACTGCCGAACCTGGCTCGCAAGAAACTGAAGGATACTGAAGCCTTCAAATATGTCCGCTCCGGTTTCAGCACCGATGGGGTGCCCGCAAAACTGGATGTTGTGCGCTCGTTACGTGGCGCCCATGCTCGACGGCTGGGCCTGGGCGGCGCACGCAAGAAGAAGATCCGGGATCTGGAGAAACAACTGGAAGCGCTGAAGGCCGCTCCGGAAGATCTGGATCCTGCGTTCAGCCACGAAGACCAGATCCAGGTTCTGGAGGAGGAAATCGCGCGGCTGAAAGCGAACGTTCGCCGTATTCCGTTTATTGATGAAATCGACCTGCGCTACCGCCAGCACCTGAAAAAACCGCAACCGGCCACCAGTGCTGTGATGTTCTGCCTGATGGACGTGTCCGGGTCCATGACCCAGATGCACAAGGACATCGCCAAGCGCTTTTTCATCCTGCTGTACCTGTTCCTGAAGAAGAACTACAAGAAGATCGAAGTAGTCTTCATCAGGCATCACACCAGTGCCAAGGAAGTGGACGAGGAAGAGTTCTTCTATTCCAGGGAAACCGGCGGCACCATCGTTTCCAGCGCCCTGAAACTGATGCACAAGATCATTGAATCCCGCTACTCCCCGGCGGAGTGGAACATCTATGCAGCCCAGGCATCAGACGGTGACAACTGGAACGATGACTCCCCGGTGTGCGGCAAGATCCTGGCCGACAACATCCTGCCGCTGGTGCAGTATTTCGCCTATGTGGAAATCACACCGCAGGACCACCAGATGCTCTGGTACGAATACGAGAAAATTCAAGAGCAGTTCCCCCAGAGCTTCGCCTTGCAGCAGATAGCGGACCCCGGCGAAATCTATCCGGTATTCCGCCAGTTGTTCGAGAGGAAAGCCGCATGACGAACCTCATGGACCGCCCCAATATGCCGGGAAGTGACCAGCCCAGGGCCTCTGAGCCTATTTCGACCGGGTCTGAATGGACGTTCGAGTTGATCCAGAAATACGATGACGAGATTGCCAAATGCGCCGCTGAGTTCGGTCTGGAAACCTACCCCAACCAGGTCGAGGTAATCAGCGCCGAACAGATGATGGATGCCTACAGCTCGGTGGGCATGCCGGTTGGTTACCATCACTGGTCCTTCGGCAAGCAGTTTCTCAGCACGTCCAAAGGCTATCAGCGCGGGCAGATGGGCCTGGCCTACGAAATCGTGATCAACTCCAACCCCTGCATCGCCTACCTGATGGAAGAAAACACCCTGCCGATGCAGGCCCTGGTTATTGCCCACGCCTCCTACGGTCACAACTCGTTCTTCAAGGGTAACTACCTGTTCCGCACCTGGACCGACGCCAGCGCGATCATTGATTACCTGGTGTTTGCCCGCAATTACGTTGCTGAGTGCGAGGAGCGCTACGGCGTGGATGCGGTGGAGGAAATCCTGGATTCCTGCCATGCCCTGATGAACTATGGTGTCGACCGGTACAAGCGACCGGCACCGATATCGGCGTCAGAGGAACTGCGCCGCCAGAAGGAGCGCGAAGAATACCAGCAACGGCGCATCAACGACCTCTGGCGCACCATTCCAAAACCGGACGACGACGATGATCCGGTAAGACGCGGCAAGCGTTATCCGGAAGAACCCCAGGAGAACATCCTTTATTTCATTGAAAAAAATGCGCCATTGCTGGAAACCTGGCAGCGCGAAATCATCCGCATCGTGCGGAAGCTGGGCCAGTATTTCTACCCCCAGCGCCAGACTCAGGTCATGAACGAAGGCTGGGCCACCTTCTGGCACTATACCCTGCTGCATCGCATGTACGACAAGGGTTTGGTGACCGACGGTTTCATGCTCGAGTTTCTCCAGAGCCACTCGGCGGTGGTGTATCAACCACCGTTCAATAGCCCATGGTATTCGGGCATCAACCCCTACACCCTCGGCTTCTCGATCTTTACCGACCTGCGCAGGATCTGCGAGAACCCGACAGACGAGGACCGCGAGTGGTTCCCAGACATCGCCGGCAGCGACTGGCTGGAGACTCTTCATTTTGCAATGAAGAACTTTAAGGACGAGAGCTTTATCCAGCAGTTTCTCTCCCCAAAGGTGATGCGAGATCTGAAACTCTTCGCGATCCAGAACGATGATCAGGAAGACGTCTACCGGGTAACCGCCATACACGACGACCCCGGCTACCGCGACTTGCGCGAGAAACTGGCGCGCCAGTACAACCTGAGTTACCGGGAACCCAATATCCAGGTCTGGAATGTGGATGTGCGCGGCGACCGTTCCCTGACACTGCGCCACATACCCGTGGACCGCGTGCCACTTGGCAAGGAAACCGACGAAGTCCTGCGCCACGTTCACCGCCTGTGGGGCTTCGATGTGCATCTGGAGAGTGTGGACGATGGCACTGTTGTGGAGGACCATCACTGTCCGCCAAGGGAACTTGAGGAGGACTGAATCTGGAGCCTGATGACAAATTCGGACCGGTTCTGGCCGGCCCGGTTCTACGTCATTCCGCGCCGGACTCGATTGTTTTATGGCTGGCAACCCTTGAGCCAGTCACACTCGCCGTGCGGGTCTTCCATGGCGAAAGTGCACTCCTGGACCGCCCGGTAGCAGATTCTGAGGTTGTACAGCTCAGGATTGGAACCCGCGCCTGGCTTAACCTTCTGACCATCACGCCGGAGTCAGCCCTGCCCCGGGACACCCGCCTGGACTATGACCTGGGCCTGGCCAGCGACGGATCAGACACACTCCAGTGGATTCGGGACTGGGCTCCCCACCTGTGTCCCGAGGGTCGGGAGCGCCCGGGCTTTACCCTGAAATCCAGACTGGACCGAATACTCCACGGCTCCTGCCGAAGACCCCACCATCCTTCAGCCGACGGACTGGTTCGTGTGGACCAGGAGCTACAGCAGGCAGAGCAGCTCGAGGACGTTCCTTCCCTGCTGCTGATGACCGGCGATCAGGTCTACGCCGATGATGTGGCCGGCCCCATGTTGCATGCCATCCAGTGCGTTATTCACCAGCTGGGCCTGTACCAGGAAACACTGGAAGGTGCCTCGCTGAATCACAGCAAAGAACTTGCCTCGGTGGCGAATGCCTATTACCACCGGGATGAACTGCTACCGGAATCCGAGTTCAATGAGGACCTGACCGAGCGCTTTTTTGGCGGCGTACGAAAGCCCGTTTTCACCACCGCCAATGCCGGCAATCACCTGATTTCCTTTGCCGAAGTCATGGCCATGTACCTGCTGGTGTGGTCGCCGGAACCCTGGGCATTCGTGACGGACGCCGAGCCGGTCGATACCCCGGACGAGCTGACGCGCTACCGGAAAGAACAGGCCGCCATCGACGAGTTCCGCAGGAGCCTTCCGGGGGCAGCGCGTGCCATGGCCAACGTGCCCGTCTACATGATCTTTGATGATCATGATGTTACGGACGACTGGAACCTCTCGGCCCTGTGGGAAGCCACCGCCTACGAACACCCTTTTTCCCGGCGCATCATTGGCAATGCCCTGCTGGGCTATCTCTTATGCCAGGGCTGGGGCAACCAGCCGGGCAATTTCCGGGAGCTGATCGAGCATTGCCAGAAACTGTTCGAATCCAGCAACGGGCAGCACGAGCTGGACAAGGCCATTCAGGATGACCTGATCGACCAGCTGTTTCACTTTCGACACTGGCATTACAGCCTGCCCACCTCCCCCAGACTAGTGGTGCTGGACACCCGCACCCATCGCTGGCGCAGTGAAATCCGCCGCAGCCACCCTTCCGGACTGATGGACTGGGAATCACTGACCGATTTCCAGCACGAGATCATGGGAGAGGACGCTGTGGTGGTGGTATCGCCCGCCCCCATGTTCGGGGTGAAGCTGATCGAAATGATCCAGCGGGTGTTTACCTTCTTCGGCAAGCCGCTGCTGGTGGATGCCGAAAACTGGATGGCACACCGGGGCGCCGCCAGCGTGCTACTCAATATCTTCGGCCACCCCCGAACGCCCAGACATTTCGTAATTCTTTCCGGGGATGTCCACTATTCGTTTGCCTACGACGTGCGGCTACGCCACAAACAGAATGGCCCTCATGTCTGGCAGATTACCAGCAGCGGCATCAAGAACGAATTTCCCAACGCTCTGCTGGAATGGCTCGACCGGCTTAACCGCTGGCTGTTCGCACCCTGGTCTCCCCTGAACTGGTTCACCAAGAGGCGGCGGATGTGGATTTCCCCCAGGCTACCCGAAGGCCGGGAGGCCGGTGAGCGACTGTGGAATGGCGCAGGCATCGGAGACGTGCGGCTGAATGATGAAGGTGCACCCACCGCCATCCGGCAACTGGACGCCGGGGGCGGGGGCACGGTTTTTCAGCAGCGGGCTAAAGACGACTGATCAGGCGTTGACCGAGGGCAGCCCGGACAGGGCCATGGCCAGCTCCTGTTCGTCGTATTCGTGGTCGCTCAGCTCACCGGCGAAATAGGAGGTGTAGGCGGCCATATCGAAATGGCCATGACCGCAGAGGTTGAACAGGATCACCTCTTCCTTGCCTTCCCGCTTGCAGCGCAGGGCTTCGTCGATCGCACCCTTGACCGCATGGTTGGCCTCAGGAGCGGGAACGATACCCTCGTTCTTGGCGAACAAGACACCGGCCTCGAAGCACTCCCGCTGGGTGTAGGACACCGCCTCAAACAGCCCCAGCTCTTTGGCGTGGGACACCAGGGGGGCCATACCGTGGTACCGAAGACCGCCGGCGTGGAAGCCGGGCGGTGTGAATCCGGAGCCCAGGGTATGCATCTTGGTGAGCGGCGTCATGTGGGCGGTATCGCCGTAATCGTAGGCGTACTTGCCGCGGGTGAGTGTCGGACAGGCCGAGGGTTCGACCGCAACAATCCGGGATTTTTCACCACCCCTCAGGGCGTGGCCCATAAACGGGAAAGCAATTCCGGCAAAGTTGGAACCACCGCCGGTACACCCCACGATGACGTCCGGCCAGCAGTCCGCCATTTCCATCTGCTGCATGGCTTCAAGCCCAATAATGCTCTGGTGGAGCAACACATGGTTGAGAACCGAGCCCAGGGCATATTTCGTGTTCGGGTCCTTGACCGCCAGCTCCACAGCTTCGGAGATGGCGATGCCCAGACTACCGTTATGGTCCGGCGTCTCAGCCAGCACTTTGCGACCGAACTCAGTCAATTCTGAGGGCGAGGCGACACACTTGGCGCCGTAGGTTTCCATGACCGCCCGGCGATAGGGCTTCTGGTTGTAGGAAACCCGCACCTGAAACACGGTAACGTCCATATCAAACAGGGAGCCGGCAAAGGACAGCGATGTGCCCCACTGTCCCGCACCGGTTTCGGTGGTGAGGGTGCGAATGCCCGCCTCACGGTTATAAAAGGCCTGCGGAATCGCAGTGTTGGGCTTGTGACTGCCCGCCGGGCTGACGCCTTCGTATTTGTAGAAGATTTTTGCCGGTGTGCCGAGCGCTTTTTCGAGACGATGGGCCCGGTACAGGGGCGCCGGACGCCAGAGCTTGTAGACGTCACGCACCGGCTCCGGAATCTCGATTTCCCGCTCGGTGGTTACTTCCTGTTCGATCAGCGCCATCGGAAACAGCGGCTCAAGATCCGATGGTTCCACCGGTTTCTGGGTGCCCGGGTGCAGCACAGCCGGCAACGGTTCAGGCAGATCCGCCTGCAGGTTGTACCAGTATTTCGGCATCTGGCTTTCTTCGAGAAGGAACTTGGTTTGCATGAATTTAAAATCCCTACTGTTTGTGTTGTTATCGCCCGTCAGAATACCCATTCCAGGCCCGCATAAAAAGTTCTTCCTGGACCGGGTTCGAAATAGCCGCGCTCTTCTACGGGACGGTCCGCATTGGCATTGATACGGATATTGCTGAAGTAGTTTGCGTTCAGCAGGTTTCGGAAGCCACCGTAGAAATTCAAGCTCTGACGTCCGATACGCACGGTATCGCCGGCCCGAATTCCCAGCAACCAATAGTCACTGACGTTTGTCTGATTACTGCTCTCAGCGTACAGATCGCCAACGTACTGCCATTGCAGCGCTGCGAAACTCTGGCCGTCACCATGCCATTCCACTTCCGTAACCCAGTGTTCACGAGGCAGACCGGGTAGTCGGTTGCCATCGGCTTCGTTACCCTGTTCGTCGGTGGAATTTCTGAGCTTGTAGTCTGCAAGCGTCAGGGCGCTGGTTATTCGCCAGGCGTATGAAATATCCCAGCCCAGGCCGAGTTCGATTCCGTTGCGTTCGGTGCGCCCGGCATTTTCATAAAATGTGCGGTTGTCTATTTCATAAGGCAGGATTTCATCATCCACCCGAATTGAAAAAAGCGCCAGGTCATAACTCACGCCCTGGCCAAAACTGCCTCGCACCCCGACTTCCCGGTTGAGGGCCTGCTGAGGTTCGATATCAGGATTGAACCCACCGCTGCCATCGGGGTTGGCAAATTCGGTAAAGGTGGGAGACTCAAACGCCGTGCCTATCGTTGCGTACAACTGCTGGCGAGGGGCAAGACGGTAACTGACACCAGCAAAGCCACTAAATTCATCGTAGGTGCGACTGCCTGAGTCGTCCCCGTCATCCAGTTTTTCGTCATCCACAGACAGCCTCAGACGGTCAAACCGAGTGCCGATAGAGACGTTGAAACGGTCGGTCAGGGCAAGATCACCCTGTGCGAATACCGCCGCTGTTGTGGCATTCTGGGTTTCCTCCTGGGTCTGGGCGGTCACATCGCCATTGAAAGACACCGAGTAGCGGCGACGCTCGTCCGACTGGCGATGCAGGTCGGCACCCACTACCCAAATCAGCGGCCGCCCGGCAAACTCACTGCCCTGCTGATAGTCCGTGCTGATGCCGAAAAACTGCCGATCGTAGGCAATAAGGCTGGGGCCGGGAAATGGTAATTGCTGCCTGAAATCGCGATGGGTAAAGAAGGTGCTTACGGTCAGCCCCCCGGCACCACCGGCAGGAGTTTCATACAAGAGCCCCAGCGTCTGCTGATCAACATCCTGACGCGAGTCCAGCCTCTTGGCATTGTCGGTAGCCTGGCGCCGGTCCTCCGCGACCTGCTCAGCGGTCAGGCCTGCGGGATCTTCCGCCCTTGGCGTGTGCAGGGCATTGAAAGTGGCGGTCACCCTCTGCCCTTCGCCCCATTCATGGGACAGGCGGCCATTGAACAGCCCCTTCTCAACCTCACTCTGTTCGCGGTAACCGTTGTAGTTAAGCCATGACAGGGTGGCGATACCACTTGTATTGCCCTGGGTGCCGTTGGCCTGCGCTGTGGTCTTGTAATAATCGTCACTGCCCACATCCTGGCGCAGCCGCGCACCCGACGGCTGGTCGTCTCCCCGGGCTGTGGTGATATCTATGACGCCACCCGAGGCATTGCCATACTGAACGGACGAGGGCCCGCGAATCACTTCGATGCGCTGAGCCGAATCCAGGTCAACCGCATCAATCTGGGATTGCCCATCCGGCAGGGTGTAGGGAATTCCGTCTACCTGGATACGAATACCCCGTATACCGAAAGGCGACCGGGCCCCAAAGCCACGGGTGGACAGGCGAAGGTTCTGAGCAAAGTTATAGCGGTTCTGGAAAAACAGGCCGGGGACCGTATCCAGCGATTCATCCAACTGCAGGCGTTGCTGACCCTCGCGGATGTCTGGAGCGTTTACCACAGAGACCGCCGCAGGCGTTTCATAAAGATCCCGAACCAGCCTCGAAGAGGTCACCTCAAGTACCAGTTCCTCGTCCGAGCCCCCTGATGACTGAGCCAGCACTGCGGAAGGCGTGGAAAACAAGATAGGCGCCATCGCCATCGCTGCAAGGTACCGATTGCTGTTCAAAGGGTCTCCTCAGGGTTAGCAGGCTCAGGCGGGGATCCAGGCTTCGAGCAGATCGACCAGCCAGGGAACCAGCAGGGCCGTAGCAAAGGCGGAAAGCGCCATCGCCAGACCAGAAAAAGCGCCCATCTGCGAGCTTACCTGAAACGCCCGGGCAGTCCCGATACCATGGGCGGCAACCCCCATGGCGATGCCCTTGGCGGTGTCGTCCCGAACCCGGATCAACTCAAACAGTTTGGTACCCAGAACCGCGCCCGTGATGCCCGTAATGACCACCAACACCGCCGTCAGCGAGGGCAGGCCTCCGATTTTCTCGGAAATGCCCATGGCTACCGGCGCCGTTGCAGATTTCGGCGCCAGAGACATCTGGATTTCGAGCGATCCACCCAGAAGGCGGGCCAGACCGATGGAGCTGCCGGCCGCGATGACAACACCACAGAAGAGCGAAATCGTCACTGGCAACCAGAGCTGCCGAAGTCTGGAAAACTGCTGATACAGGGGGACAGCCAAAGCCACTGTCGCCGGCCCAAGGAGAAAGTGAACAAACTGCCCACCTTCAAAATAATCACTGTAGGAGGTGCCTGTCGCCAGCAACAGGATGATGAGCATGGCGACCGACGTGACCACGGGATTGGCCAGTGGATTGGAATTGGTTTTCAGATACAGCCGGTAGGCCAGACCATAGGCCACCAGGGTAATCGTCAGGCCCAGGAGCGGAGACGTCGAAAGGTAGACCCAGATGTCTTTCAGACCCGGCTCATTCATCGCCGCCCTCCTTTTCCGAAACAGGCTTAGCAAACCAGCGGGTGGTCACCTGCATGATCAGGGCCGTGGCGACCATAGTAATAATGGTACTTAACAGCAGCGCCAGGGTTATCGGAACCCACTCGTCGGCGATGCGACCAAAATGCGCCATCATGCCTACACCCGCCGGAACGAACAAAAGCGAGAGATGACTGAGCAACGCAGTGGACGCCTGATCGACAGATTCCGGCGCCTTGCCCCGGATCATCAGGGTTACGAACAGCATTACCATACCAAGCACGGGCCCTGGGATGGGCACTCCGAGCAATCGAACCGTAATCTCTCCCACCAGCTGATACACCAGCAGCAGGGTAATGCCGTTCAGGAACTGCATGACGCAGGACTCCAGTCAGTTTTTGCTCTGTACGGTCGAAATCGGAATAATGCTTCGGCCATACATGGCTAGAACAAAGCCTATCGGGAACATCAGCACCCCGTATACCGCGGCCGGGATGGACATGGCGCTGGACTCCAGCAGCGTCAGGGTGACCATCAGGGCTATGGTACCGTTCTTTACCCCCAGCTCGACCGCTACTGCGAGCGATTCCCGCTGAGTCAGCCCCGCCATACGGCCGACCGCAAGACCCAGGGTGATGCCAGCCACATTTAACAGGATGGTTGCCGGCCCCGCCTGTTTCAGAAGCTCCCAGATCTGGTCACGAACTCCGTACACCAGTGCCACAATCAGTACCGCCAGCACGATACCACCGAAGATGCTGACGATGCTTTCAGCCTTACGGGCAACTTCTGGGTTGCGGGTACGAACTACCATGCCGATGGCAACCGGGAACAGTACAATGCCAATCAGCATGCCCACGGTTTTCCATACCGGCAACACAATGTTTTCCTCGGTTCCCATGTAGTGCTGAAGCGCAATGTTGGTGAACAATGGCAGGGTCAGGATGGTGATCAGGCTGGCACTGACGGTAAGAACAATGGAAAGCGCGATGTTGCCCCGCGATAGCAGCACAAACAGATTCGATGTGGTGCCCCCCGGGCACGCAGCAATGATCACCAGTCCGACGGCTATGGCCGGCGGAACCGCCAGCAACGTGGCCAGCATGAAAGCGATGAGAGGCATGACAAGAATCTGGGCAACGGTGCCGACAATCATCCCCTTGGGATACACAGCAACCTGGCGGAAGTCACGTATCGTCAGGGTCATGCCGATACCGATCATGATAATGAACAGAGCAATCGGCAGTCCTGCCGAGATAAGCGGGCTGGATTCCACAGTGCCTCCGGATGTTTTTGTTTTTACTGCAACCAACCGATGAAAAGTAGCACAGACTGGTGCCTTTCGGGAGCCTGAAACGGCAAACGTTTGCGATGGTAAAACACAACAAAACCGGGGAACTTTATGACCTGAAGCATCGTGTACGGGATCGGTTGCAAGTATACTTGCATCAGACAATTAAAATACCTGGACACTCGTGGAGACACACAAGGAATGAAACGCCTGGGAACCCTGGATGCCTCTTGGCTGGCCGTAGAATCTGAAGACACCCCCATGCACGTGGGAAACCTGCAGATCTTTTCTCTACCGGAGGGCGCCCCTGAAACCTTTCTTCGGGACATGGTGACCCGCATGAAGGAAACCGGTGACGTAGCGCCCCCCTGGGGTTTAAAGCTTGCCTGGTCCGGACTGTTGGGCCGGGTAATTGCGCCGGGCTGGAAAGTCGACAAGAAAATCGACCTGGACTACCACGTGCGCCACTCCGCGCTGCCTCGCCCCGGCGGTGAACGGGAGCTGGGTATTCTGGTATCACGCCTGCACTCCAACCCCCTCGATTTTTCCCGCCCGCTGTGGGAATGCCATGTTATCGAAGGGCTTGAGAACAATCGGTTCGCGCTTTATACCAAGATGCATCATTCCATGATCGATGGCATCAGCGGTGTTCGGCTGATGCAGCGGGTGCTGACGACAGATCCCGATAAAAGGGATATGCCGCCACCCTGGTCGGTTCGACCGGAGCGTCGTCGCGGCAGCAAATCCGACTCCGAGGCCAGCGTGCCGGGCGCCGTTTCACAGGCCATGGATGCCCTGAAACTGCAGGCAGATATGGCGCCACGGCTGTGGCAGGCGGGCAATCGGCTGGTACATTCAGTCCGTCACCCAGAGGACGGCCTGACGGCGCCGTTCACCGGCCCCGTCTCCAAGATCAATCACCGGGTCACCGGCCAGCGCCGGTTTGCCACCCAGCATTATCAACTGGAGCGGATCAAACAGCTTGCTCACGTTTCCGGCGGCTCCTTGAATGATATCGTCCTGTATCTATGCGGTACCGCCCTCCGGCGCTTTCTGCTGGAACAGGATGAGCTGCCGGACGTTCCCCTCACCGCCGGCATCCCGGTCAACATCCGGCCGTCCGATGACGAAGGGACAGGCACCCAGATCAGTTTCATGATCGCTTCGCTTGCAACCGACGAAGCGGATCCACTGACCCGCCTGCAAAACATCAAGTCATCCACCCGCAGGGCGAAAGAGCATCTCCAGAAGTTGCCTAAAAGCGCTCTGACCCAATACACCATGCTTTTGATGTCGCCCTACATACTGCAGCTGATGTCCGGCCTGGGCGGAAGGATGCGCCCGGTGTTCAATGTCACGATTTCCAATGTGCCGGGGCCCCAGAGAACGCTTTACTACGAGGGCGCGAAACTGGAGGCCATGTACCCTGTCTCGCTGATTACTCACGGGGGCGCACTGAACATCACCTGTCTGAGCTATGACGGGTCACTGAACTTCGGCTACACAGGCTGCAGGGACACCCTGCCAAGCATGCAAAGGCTGGCGGTATACACCGGTGAGGCGTTGGACGAACTGGAAAGCCTGGTCTTGCCGCCAAAGGCCAAGCCTAAAACTCCGGCCAAACCCAAGGCGCCACGGAAGCGGTCCACAGGAAAAAGTAAAGCCGACTGATCTCGCGGACTCTCAGCCCGCGCTTTGCCAGTGGGCTGCGCCCACAAAAATCAGTTGAAGGAAGCGGGTGGTCCGCTTCCGGATCTGGTCAATCTGGTAGTCGTCGTCGGCTGATACCCCGAGCAGATCGGTCAGGCTGAAGGCGACGCTTCGCACCACCAGGTCGCAGGTCATGTCGAGATCCTGGTCGGTCAGGTGATCCACCAGTCTCAGTCTACGCAGATCGTTGGCAAGCTCGCTGGCAAAGAAGCGCATTTCACTGCGGATGCCTTCCTGCACCGCCCGGCTCTCACCCGCTAACCCCTGGGCCATAAACAGGAAAAAACTCCGGTTGGCCTGGGCGTGGCTGATAAAGATTGCCACCGATTCTTCAATCAATTTGTCCGCCTGCAATACGTTTGCCCGGGCCTCCCTCATCATCCTTCGCAGCACCAGCCCAAGCTCATCCACAAGCTGCAGTCCCAGATCGTCCATATTGCGGAAATGCCGGTAAAACGAGGTCGGTACAACACCCGCCTGACGTGTCACTTCCCGGATCCCAAGACTGGCGAAATGCCGCCCTTTGCCAACCAGCGTTAACGCCGCGCTCATCAGTTTCTCGCGGGTTTCACCGGGCTTTCTTCTTTGTTTTTCCGCCATCTTGTGTCCGTACCGCCTGCCGTTAGCCAATGGCTCACAAGTGTACACATCCGCAAAAATAAAAGTACAGAATGCTTGTCATTTTGAGCCATTGCGAGCTGAGCCGTTGTCACTGTCAATCGCCTTGTGTACATTCGTACACATTAGTGAACACTTGTACACACGGACAACCGAAAGCCTCAGGGAGGCACTCAGCATGCTAGCGAAAAACACCCAACACAAAGCTCTTCACTGGCTTGGCAGGCAGCTGTTCAACCGGAACGATCCAGAGGCATTTTTCGACCCGCTGCTCGAACGCATCAACCCCATGTGGGTACAAGAGTACACACCGGCCAGGGTGGAGCAGGTCCTTTCTGAAACCCGGGACACCAAAACCCTGGTATTGAAACCGGCCCGGCGTTGGTCCGGTTTCGGTGCGGGCCAACATGTGAACATCTGTATTGAAGTTGATGGGATCCGCCGAAACCGCACCTTCAGTCTCTCGAGCTCGCCCCTGTTGTGGCAAGAAGAGGGGCTGGTCACGCTGACCATCAAACGCCTTCCGGGCGGGCTGGTGACCAACTGGATTCACGATCACCTGCAAACCGGTGCGGTAATCGGCTTGGGTGAGGCCTTTGGCGACTTTCAGATACCAGAACCGGCTCAGCCGGTCCTGTTTATTGCCGGTGGCAGCGGGATCACGCCCGTGCTGAGCCAGCTTGAAACCATGGCGGCCCAGGATTACCGGGCACCGGTAACCTTACTGTATTTCGTTCGAACTCGTGATGATGTTATTGCCCGGGAAAAACTGCTGGCCCTGGAAGCACGCTACAGCGCCCTGACGCTTAATATCATTGCCACCAACGAGTCGAAAGAACCTCGCTACCTTCGTGACCGGGACCTGGATGCGGTACCGGGCATCAAGGCTCGCCAGGTGTATCTCTGCGGCCCAAAGGGACTCATGGACCTGGCTCAGAACCTCCTCTACCAGCGAGGCTTTGCCGAAGAAGATGTCCACAGCACGTTCTTCTCAGTGGGCAAGGCAGACCTGGGAAACGAAACGCTCGGTGGCGAGGTTCAGTTCGAAGGCAGCCAGCTGGAAGTCGGATCCCAGGGCGATGCAAGCTTGCTGGAAATCGCCGAGGCCGCCGGCCTGACTCCGCGCTACGGCTGCCGAATGGGCATTTGCCACCAATGCAGTTGCCGGAAAACTACAGGGACCGTTATCAATCGCCTGACCGGCCAGGCTTCCGGCCCTGGCGAGGAGACCGTTCAACTCTGTATCTCTGTACCTCGAGGCCCGGTCTCACTCGATCTCTAAGAATCAACACCCGATTTCATCGCGGAGCCTCAGTGCACCGCAGGGAGTATCACCATGAAAAAGATGACCGAAACACAACTGGCGGAACTGGAAACAGATCTCAACACAATCCGGGATGAGGTGCTTGCGGATCTCGGCGAACGGGATGCTCGATACATCCGGCGCATGGTTCGCCTACACCGAAGCCTGGAAGCCGGGGGCCGGATCATGATGCCCTTCGGTTTCATACCGCCGGTATTCGTTGCCGCCACCGCAACCCTGGGCATTGCCAAGATCCTGGAAAACATGGAGATCGGCCATAATGTCATGCACGGCCAGTACGACTGGATGAATGACCCGAGCCTGCATTCCCAGACTTACGAGTGGGATACGGTATGCACAGGAGATTCCTGGCGTCGCACTCACAACTATGAGCATCACACCTACACCAACATCATCGGAAAGGACCGCGACTATGGCTACGCCGTATTGCGACTAACCGATGACGAGCCATGGAAGCCCTGGCACGCGCTGCAATTCATCAATTACATCCTGCTGAGTGTGTTTTTCCAGTGGGGCGTGGGGCTGCACGAACTTGAAACCGAGAAACTGCGGAGCCGGGAAATCAGTTGGCGTGAAAAGCTTCCGTTTCTTAAAGAGTTCGCCCGCAAGGGTGGCCGGCAAGCGTTCAAGGACTATGTCTTCTTTCCGCTGGTCACCTTTCCGGTGGCGCCCATTGTTCTGGCCGGAAATGTTGGCGCCAATCTGATCCGCAACCTCTGGTCATCCACCGTGATTTTCTGTGGCCACTTTACCCAGGATGCGGAAACCTTCACGGAGGAGGAATGCGAGGGTGAGAGCAAGGGCCACTGGTATTTGCGACAGCTCACCGGGTCCTCTAACTTCACCGGGGGCCGCTGGCTGCATATTCTGAGCGGCCATCTGAGCTATCAGGTGGAGCATCACGTGTTTCCGGACCTGCCCGCCCACCGGTATCCGGAGATTTCCGGGAAGGTGCAGGCGGTCTGTCGAAAGCACGGTATTCACTACAACACCGGGAGTTTTGCGAAGCAGTACGGCACGGTGGTTAAGCGGGTCCTGCGGTATTCGCTGCCGGAGAAGTTGATGGGAATGGCCAGAGCGGCATGACAGGGCAGGACCGGCCAGGCGCCGAAAAGGCGCCTGGCCGCGTCAGGCTATCTGAAGCAATCTCAAGAGCTGTGGCCGGTGCTGGTCCTGGATAACATCGGCCAGAGTGTACTTGTCGAGCACCTCCAGGAACGCTTTCAACGCCTCACCAAACATCGATTTCAGGCCACACACCGGCGTTATCTTGCAGGCATTCTTGGAAGAAAAACACTCGACGATACTCAGATCCTGTTCGGTTTCCCGCACCAGAATGCCAACGTTTATATCCGAGGGTGCGCGATGCAGACGCATCCCCCCTTTCTTGCCCCGGATGGTTTCGATATAGCCTTTTTTGTTCAGCTGATGCACCACCTTCATAAGGTGGTTTTTGGAGATATCATAGCTGTCGGCGATTTCCTGAATGGTCGCCAGACGATCACCCTGCACTGCCAGATATATCAGTACGCGAAGTGAATAATCCGTGTAACGGGTGATGTGCATTCAAAACTCCAGTCGTTATGACAATCGTTCAATAAGAAGGTCGTGTAACCAGGTAACAGGCGGTGCCGCACAAAAATACGCCAGAAATGCCCAAAACCATCCCCGACGCTCCCAGCGCAACCAGCATCCCCCAACTCAGCGCCATCATGCTGCACGCCAGAACCTTCGCCCGTGCCGGCACTGCCCTCCGTGTACGCCATTGATCAATGGCAGGGCCGAATCTGGGATGGTCTTCAAGCCACTGAGCAAAAGCCGGAGACCCCTTGCTGGCAAAAAATGCGGCCAGCAGAACAAAGGGCGTTGTGGGCAACAACGGCAAAACCACTCCTGCAGCAGCCAGCGTAATTGAGATATACGCAAGAATACGAAATCCGGTTTTCCCAAAAAGATCGCCCATCACGGGGTTCTCACCAAGGTTCATAACTGCATCTATTCTACCGGGATTCAATGAACAGGTCTGCCCAAACGGCTGAGAAATACCAGACGCGCCACGTAGGCCACCTTGATACCCACGGCGAATAGCAAGGTTCCCACATGAGCCAGAATCTGAAAGGCCATCGAAAAGTGTTGCGCCAGAGGATAAGCAACCAGGATTGTTGCGACCAGCCCCAGCAGTGACCAGACCATCGCACTGTTTGCCCTGAAAAGCAGATTTTCCATTTGAAACCTCCAAAATACATCTTTAATATGTATTTTATAGACTTCTTTTGGAGGACTTTCAACCCGAATATCTTGTCAAGATAGAAGAAGACGCCGACCAATAATCGAACACATCCTCACCAGGTACCACGATACCCACCGTGATCAGCTCCCCGAGCTGATCCGGATGGCACAGAGGGTGGAACGGGTTCATGGCAGTCATCCCGCATGGCCCTTGGCCCCATATCAGTTATGCGGGCAGAGCATGAGGGGCATGATTCCGCCCTCGCCCGCCTTGACGCTCTCACTAACAAACTGAGCTTACCAGACGGCGCCTGCAACACCTGGTGCAAGCTCTATGACCAGGTTGGCGTTTTTCGCGAAGACCTGAAGGAGCACATCGCTCTGGAAAACTCCGTGCTGTTTGCGCGGATAGACGGCCTGACGGCCCAAGGGTAGTGGGCTTACCTCCCGAGGGGTATCGGAATTGGTGATCCAATCTGCAATACTTGGTCTATACTCAGGTTAAAAAACAATCGGCAACAGGACCAACCCGATGCCCCAGAACAAGCTGACAGACCGTTTTGGTCGCACCGTCAATTACGTGCGTCTGTCCGTCACTGACCGGTGCGACTTCCGCTGCGTTTACTGTATGGCCGAGGACATGACTTTCCTGCCCCGCCAGCAGGTTCTGACTCTCGAGGAAATCGCCCGGGTTGCCCGCAACTTTGTTGATCTGGGTACCGAAAAAATTCGCCTGACCGGGGGCGAACCACTGGTACGCAAGGACATTCTGGAACTGGTAAAGGAGATCGGCACCTACGGGCTGCGCGACTTTGCCATGACCACCAATGGCAGCCAGCTGACGACGATGGCCGAACCCCTGCGCAAGGCGGGTATGCATCGCCTGAATATCAGCCTGGATTCCCTGGACGCCGAGAAATTCCGCAACATAACCCGCACCGGCAAACTCTCACAGGTACTGGACGGCATTGATGCCGCCCGCGAGGCCGGCTTCCGGGGCATCAAGATCAATACGGTCGTAATGAAGGGCCGCAACGATGAGGAGATTCCCGAGCTGATCGAGTTCGCCCGGAAGAAGCAGGTGGATATCAGCTTTATTGAAGAGATGCCCCTGGGTGAGATTTCCGAACACGATCGGGGACTGGCGCTGTGTACCAGCGAAGAGGTGCGGGACATCATCCGCAAGCACCACGAACTGGTTCCCGCAACCGAGGATTCCGGCGGTCCCGCCCGATACTACCGGATGGAGGATAGCGAGACCCGGGTTGGTTTCATCTCCCCCCATTCCCACAACTTCTGCTCTACCTGCAATCGGGTGCGGGTGACCGTTGAGGGTCGGCTGCTTCTTTGCCTGGGCAACGAGCACTCGGTGGATCTGCGCCGGGTTCTGCGTGGTAATCCGGTGACCGATGACAAGCTGCGGGAAACCATTATCAATGCCATGGATCTGAAGCCGGAGCGGCATCACTTCTCCACAAACGGAGATGTTCAGATTCTTCGGTTTATGAATATGACCGGCGGCTAAGCGGCTGGCACAACGAAGGGGTCAGATGAAGGCTTTCATCTGACCCCTTTTTTCATTTCTAGTGGTCCATTCCATCCATACTATGCATCGCCATGCCGGTATTCAGGTGATCCATGGTGATTTCGCTGTAAGCCAACACCTCACCGCCATGTTCAGCGGCAAAACCACCGGCGTCAGCCTGATTCCCGAATGACGCCAGGGTTGGGCCCATGGCGCCCTTTCGGCTGGAACCGACAACGTAGAAGGCTTCACGGGCATCGATTAAAGAGGTGTCGTCCGGGCTTGCCCACTCAGTCTCGGCCATGTCGTGGACGTACAGGGTGTGATTGCGGTTGACGTTCTCTGGCTGGAGCGCCCACGCGAACATGTCTCGGGTGGAGCAAAACTTGCGAACGTGCTGGTTCTTTTCGGTGATGGCTTCCCCCTTCGGACCCGGGAAATTGTCGATCATCATACCGCAGACGTGGCATTCATCGCCGCTTTTGAAGTGCACCGGTTCGGGTTGGGCCATGGTCTGTTCCTCGTTGCCCGAACAGGCGGTGAGGGTTATGGCTGCCAGGGCGGCCAGGAGCCAGTTCAGCTTGGTTGGGTTCATCAATGACAACTCCGTTCAGATACGACGGTTTCGGAAAAGTAGCAGGGCACCCGCCAGCGGGATGGCAAACCATAGCACCAGACCAATCCACAGGCCGGCGGCGCCGATGGGTAGGTCGGCTCCCAGACTGAGGACGCCACTGAGCTGGGCGGTATCGCCGAAGGCAACGATATTGAGCAGGCGGTAGATATCCGTGGGATTGAGCATTAACAGCCAGGGCAACAGTTCAGCGCTGAACTGGCCTTCACTCGCCACGAGGGTACCCAGCAGCATCAGGTCGAAGATCAGCACGAAGAAGAACCAGATCGCCAGGGCCAGGCCGGCGGCGATGGGCTTTTCGCTGACCCGCACACTGATCACGTAGGCAAGGGCAATAAAGCCCCATCCCAACAAAACAGTGGAGCCAATAAACCGCAGCATGGCTGCCGCGAGACTGGCGATAGCAACGTTTTCCACCAGCACGGCAATGGCCACGCCGGCGACTCCGAAGCCAATCACGGTGGCGAGAGCGAGGGTCAGGCCATGGCCCAGGAACTTTCCGAGGAGCAACTGGCTGCGGCTGAGAGGGTAAGTCAGCAGTAACAACAGGGTTCCTCCCTCTTCTTCCCCAACGATGGCATCGTAGGCCAGCAGCAGAGCAATCAACGGGATCAGGAAGATTCCAAGGCTCGCCAGACTGGCAATGGTGGCCGGCGTCGAGGCATATCCCACCTGCCCGGAAGCGGCGGCGCCAAACCAGGCGATGCCCAGGGCCAGAGTCGCAAACACGAGGGAAATGGCCATCAGCCAGCGGTTGCGCAGGCTGTCACTGAGTTCTTTGCGGGCAATGGTCCAGATACTGTTCATTGACTGCCTCCCCGATGGGCCAGGCCACCCGAACCGATAAAGTGCACGTAGATGTCTTCCAGACTGGGCTGATGAATGCTGACATCTGCCACTTCGCCCGACGCCATCAGTGCATGCAGCAAGGCCATTTTATCCCTCGGCTGCACATCCACCCGCAGGCGCCCGCTATCGGACTTGATGATCAGGCCACTGCTACTCGATGCCCTGTCGATTACATCTTCCAGCGCCGAGATACTATTGGCGGGATCCAGAGACAGGGTTACCGGCATATTGGCCTGCCGCCTTAACGCGGCCAGATCGCCGGCGGCCTTTAGTGCGCCATCGGTGAGGATGGCTGCACGATCAATGTAGGGTTCAACACCGGGCAGGACATGGGAACACAGCACAATGCCTGTGCCGCCCTCACGCAATTTCCGGAGCAGCCGGTACAGATCTGCCGTGGCTACCGGATCCAGACCCACGGTAGGCTCGTCCAGCATCAACAGCTTCGGTTTGCCCAACAGCGCCTGGGCCAGACCAAGACGCTGGCGCATACCTTTGGAGTAAGTCTTGGTACGGGCATCCATCTCATCGCCAAGGCCAACCTGTTCGAGCAGCTTGGGCACCTGTTGCAGGGAGGCGCCTTTCAGCCGTGCGAAATGGTTCAGAATCTCCCGACCGGTCAGCTGCGGATAAAACATCACATTCTCCGGGAGGTAACCGATGTGCTGGGTTACCTGCGGATCGCCGGCGTGACCGCCGAGCACGGAAACCGATCCCTGATTGGGGGTCATAAGCCCCAGGATCAGCTTGATACAGGTCGTCTTACCGGCCCCATTATGGCCGAACAACCCCAGAATTTCCCCCGGCTCTAGAGTCAGATCGATCCCCCTAAGGACCGGGTTCTTGTCGTACCGGTAACTCACATTATCAAGGTCAAAACAGCTCATCGGTTCTCCGGTTCAAGCTCTGCGGGCATCCGCATCAGGGGATGGGAATCGGTGACACCGGCGGCCTTGACCACCGGAAAGGCATCCTGGACCCAACGCAGGGTATCCACCGCCGGACTGAACATCAGCACCTTGGCTTCCGGGTACTTCCAGAGCAGTCGGTCAACATTGTCATTGGGCTCGTATGGCACATCCCCGATACCATCCTGATTCCGGTCCCATCCAAGGTAGTCACTCCAGTAATTGCCGTTACCATCACTGGACCACTCCTGCGTGCGGGTTGCCACATACTTCACCTGTCGCTGGTTATTCACGAAGGCGTTCCCGAATACCTCGTTATCTTCAGAACCGGCCGTCAAGTGAATACCAATATTGCTATCCGCAAACAGATTGCCTTCAAAAATGTTGTACAGGGAGTTATAGATAAACACCGCCTTCCCTTCGGCTCCCTCAATCGTCACCCCGCCGGTGCGGCCCTGGGACACCCCGGTCACCACATTACCCCGCAGCTCCGACTGGGTAATGAAATTCATCAGAATCCCGTAGTTCTCATCATTCACCGACCGGTTGTTAATCACCTTCAGGCGCTTGCTCTGCATCAGCGCATAACCGGTCCGAGTATTACGGGTGACATTGTTCTCCAGCAGATTATCCATCGAGTACATGTAATGGATGCCATAACGCAGATCCGCCATCTCATTACCCCGGATCGTATTGTTATTTGCCGTCTCGATATAGATCGCATCCCGGGTCTGACGAATGTCATTGCCCTCAATCAGCGCGCCGGTGGTATTGAACAGGTGAATGCCATTGCCCCGGTCATTCGGACGCAGACTGTCATCACCGCGAATTGTATTATTTCGGACCGTCACATCCGGCGTTGCATCCAACCACACCCCGAACGCAGGCCCCTGCAAACGGTTGTTCTCAACAACCGCGCCCCTGGCCTCCCTAGCCACAAAAATCCCCGCATCCAGCTCGTTCAGGTCTCGGCCCCAGTTGCGAATGCCACAGCCGGAAAACGTCACCCCCTCGGCAACGATATCCACTGCATTACCCTGCCCGCCCGGGTCAATCACCGTCTCTTCATGGCAAGACACAGACACCCCGGGCACCCGGATAGCCAGAGACGAAATCTGCTCAGGGGGAAGCTCAAAGCTCGCGCCCGGTTCCAGGGCATCAAGCTGTTCTTGCAGGTCCGCGTTCGCGGTCAGCGATAACAGAGCGACGGTCAGGGCCACTCCATAACGCAAAAGTGAATACATCAATGTCTCTCTAGAAAGCGATAAAGTTGCAGGGGCCTGCACTCAAGCCTGGCGAACCAAGAGGGAAGGCCTTTCCAAAACTGTGCGGAGCCATGGATGGCGGAGCCCAAGCGTCACATGGACGTGCCGCAAGGAGCGTGTTTTGGAAAGGCCTTCCCTCTTGGTTTGCTTCTCCGAAATCGGTAAAAGGAACACCGGGACCCACACACGGGTCCCGGTGAAAGAACGACCTATCAGGCCTTCTCTACAATCATGCGACCCCGCATCTCCATATGCAGCGCATGACAGAACCAGTTGCAGTAGTACCAATGCACCCCGGGACGATCCGCCTTGAAGGTCACAGAAGACGTCTGCTGTGGACTTACCTCCATGCTCACACCATGGTTGACCATACAGAAACCATGGGTCACATCCTCAATGGTGTCGAGGTTGGTCACGTAAACCGTCACCTCATCGCCCTGCTTCACCTTGAACTCGGTCATCCCGTACTGTGGCGCAATCGACGTCATATAGACGCGGACCTTGTTGCCGTCCCGGATCACCTTGTTGTCAGCTTCAAGCGTGACACCATCCTTTTCCGCCTGCTCACGGGCAGATGCGAAGAACGGATCGTTGCGATCGTAGATTTTCTTGGTCTTGATCTGATCACGGCGGACCAGAATACAGTCGTGAGGCTCGGCAAAGGTCGGGCCATCGTGAACAAGCTTCATCTCCTCGCCGGAGATATCGATCAGCTGGTCGTTCTCTGCGTGCAACGGCCCAACCGGCAGGAACCGGTCCTTGGAGAACTTGGACAGCACCACCAGCCATTTGCCATCAGCATCCCGCGATTCGGTCAGGGACGCGTGGTTGTGTCCAGGCTGATAATGCACGTCCAGCTTCTGACGGATGTAGTTCACATCCTCGCCGTTGTAGTGCTTGATGGCATCCGCGATGTTCCACTTCGCCACCTGGCTGTCGATAAACAGAGTGGTATAGGCATTGCCACGGCCATCGAAGGTTGTGTGCAGGGGCCCAAGGCCCAGTTCCGGTTCGCCTACCACCGTATCGCGCGGCTCAATCTTGCCATCGAACAGATCATCCAGCTTGTCGATTGCAATAATGGTGGCCGTTGGTGACAGCTTGCCGTTGGCAATAAAGTACTTGCCGTCCGGGGAGGTATTCAGACCATGCGGGTTCTTCGGAACCGGGATGTAACGGGTCAGTTCCGAGCCGGCACGACCATCTACCACAGGCACCTTGGAGTCACCCAGGGTCTTGTAGTTGCCATTCTTGACCGCCTGCTCAATGCGCTCGATGTTGAATACCACCGCCCAGTCGCGATCGTTGCGCATGGTGCCGGCCAGATCCAGCGCCTTCTCCGAGTTGTAGCAGGTGGAGCAGGCGTACTTGCCGGTGTAGTCCGCATCGGTGTTGTCCAGGTTACCGTCAACAATCACCTGAAAGGCCACCTCCATGGTTTCCGCGTCTACCGCGTTGAACATGGTGAAGCTGCTTTCAAGGCTGGTGTCGCTGCCATCGTTCGGATGGGGAATGACATACTCGGCGTTGCAGAACACGTACTTGGTCTTGGGAACCTTCTGAAGACGCAGGCCGTGAATGGCCTGAACATTCGGAATGGTGGTGATCTTGTCACACTTCATGATGTCCAGGCGGATCCGTGCCACCCGGGTATTGGCCTTGTCGTTAATGAACAGGTACTTGCCATCGTAACGACCATCCGTCATAGAAATATGAGGATGGTGAGAGTCGCCGTTCAGATGGGTATTATCATGACCCAGTACGTCTTTGCTCTCGTTGCTGATGCCCCACCCGGTTGCAGAGTCCACGTTGAACACAGGGATACGCATAAGCTCCCGCATGGAAGGCACACCCAGAACCCGTACTTCACCGGAGTGACCACCGCTCCAGAAACCGTAGTACTCGTCGAGCTCTCCCGGATGGATCACGTATTTGTTGCGGGCCTCCTCGGCGGCAGCCGCGAATGCCTCACGCGACATCACTGCAGTGCCAAGCCCGGTTGCACCGGCGACACCTGCCAGCGCTGCAGCCCCCATAAACCGACGGCGGCTCTGGCCGCTTTCCGGAAGCTCTTGCAGGTCTTTGGTCAGATCATCTCTTTTTTTCATAACATCCAACTCCGTTATTGGTAATGGCGGTTTTACTTCTCATGCTTTCTTTTTATGGGACTACTCAAGACACCTGAACCACGGGTATTTCCTCCGGGTGGCCGGGTGCATTATGGCCACGGCGCTTGCCGCGTCGTTTCACAATCAGCGGCGGACACTTGTGGTCATCGAAATAGGTCATCTGGCAATCCAGACAGTAATGACACTCCATATAGTTGATGTGGCCGTCCGGGTGGATCGCCTGAACTTCACACTCGTGATCACACAACCGACAGGGATTGCCACATTCTTTGCGCCGCTTGAGCCAGTCGAACACTCGTAATTTGGTCGGCAACGCCAGTGCCGCGCCCAGCGGGCACATGTAGCGACAGAAAACCTTGCGGGTGAACAGGTTGACCACTAGCAACAGGACGGCGTAGGTCACGAAAGGCCAGCTGCGATCAAACTTGAGCGTAATCGCGGTCTTGAACGGCTCCACCTCTGCAAGCCGTTCAGCGGTTGCCATGGAATCCAGCGACACCCCGAACAGCACCAGCAGAACGATGTATTTGATGGCCCAGAGCCGCTCATGCACAGCAAAGGGAACGGTGTATTGGGGCACCTTCAGCTTGCGGGCAATTTCATTCAGCAGCTCCTGCAGGGCGCCGAATGGGCACAGCCATCCACAGTAGACCGCCCTTCCCCACAGAAGAACGATGCCGGCCACCACGGCCCAGAGAATGAAAATCACCGGGTCAATCAGGAAGGTGTTCCAGCTGAAGCCACTGATAAGACTGTTGGCAAACGTCAGCACGTTGACAATCGACAACTGACCCATGGCATACCAGCCAATGAAAACCAGGGTGTAGGTGAGAAACGCGTGGCGGATCCAGCGCATCATTTTCGGCTTTTTGACCAGCCAGTCCTGGAAAAACAGAATGAACAGCAGCACACCAATGCCAATGCCCAATACCGTGATCTGGAATTCACGCTGGTACCAGACCTGTACCCACATGGGCTGGCTCTCCAGCCATTCTTCCTCGGAAACGACGAGCTCCGGACGGGTGTAATACTGCTCCGGCAACTGATACTCCAGCGGAAACACCTGGAATTCGCTGTCCAGAGGGCCGGTCTGGCGCTTGACCGTGAGCTCAAGTGTCCAGGGAGTGCCGGGATCGAAGTTGTACTGCTGGCGAATGATGAAAATCGCCATCTCAGTGAATTCCGGCATGCCTTCGGCATAGACGTCGCTCAGCCGGTAGAAATCCAGGTCCCGGAAATTGAAGGTGTCTCCGAACTGACGGATCTGGATACGATCGAAAATGCCACCGCGAACATAACCCGAGCCCTTGAAGGAGTATTCACCGTTGGCCATCACAGCAATGGCATGCTCACCCTCCTGCAGCTCGGACGTCAGCCACTGGTACTGACTCTCTCCCAGCAGATTCCGGCCAATGGTGGGCGCATCCAGGTAGGCGGCATACAGTTCAATCAGCGGCTCATTTCGCTCTTCCGGGCCTGCGGCATCAACACCCTCGGCTTCGGTGCCTTTGAATGAATCATCTACCTGGCCCTTGGTGAGCAGTAACCGTCGCACGGAGCCGTCACCGGTCAGTTCCTGCCAGGTTTTCTGTTCATAAGCCTGTTTGTTCACCGTGGCCAGCGGCGGACGGGTTCCGTCCTCGCCCTCGACCATCCCCAGTTCCACGGCCACCCGATGGGCGGTGCGCATAATCACTTCGTTGATCACCATCACGGTAACCGTGGCTCCGGACAAACCATCAACGGCAACCTTGCGTTCGGAGGAAGTTCCGCCAACGGTTACCCGCTGATCTGCTTTCAGGCCCGTGTACTGATCGGTAAACGCGTGCATCTTGCTTTCGGGAATACCCACCAGAAGAATGGGCTCATCGTGATGGATCACCTTGGCGGCCTTGATAGTGCCTTCGGTATCCAGCACAACCATGGCGTTGACGGGTTTGCCCGAATAAGCGGGCGTCTGGACAAAATCCAGGGACTGATAGGCGTAGCCCACCAGTTCCTTACGGGCATAGAGCTCCTGGATGGCTCGATTGCCTTTCCGATGCTTTACCCTGGTGACATCCGGAAACGTCTGCTTGATGACCTGACGACCGGCAACAGGCTCATACTTGGCCAGAGGCGCTGCATTCAGGGCCAGGGCCATGATCGATGCGAAAAAGAAAAAAGTTAAGCGGGAAAAAACGGACACAGAAGACTCCCTGAGAAAAGCGCCTTATTGCTCTAGCCTAGGCAAATTAGAGGAAAATCAAATACCTCTTATTGAATACACCTGGCGGAGGAACTGATCGGATTCTCGCTGTCAGCCCAGGCTGACAGCGTTTCCTTGTGAATCGAGCGGGAGGTAATTACTGATATGGCCGAGGCGGATGGACTCCACCATCATGGTCAGCGGCTGCTGCGCCTCATCGGTGGATGGGGGCGTGCCGCCGCGGCCGGACATGGCGGCAACGAAAACAACGTCCCAGGGTTGGCCCGTGGCCCGGGATTCTTCAGCAAGCGCCTCAAAATCCGGCGCTTCATCGGGCGTCTTGTCCACACAGATCACTGGTGTCAACGCGCCGCCCTCACCCCGTTCAAAGGCCGCTCTTTCTTCGGCTGAAGCATCATCGGGCAATTCCGCCCGGCAAAATACGAATAACAGCCGCTGGGCTTCCTGCTGACTGCGGGAGGCCTGAATCAGGTCACTGTAACTGCTGATCATTTTGATAAATCCTTACTGATACGGGGCCGCTGCGATTTACGCCTGGCGGGCAATGAGCTGGTCGGACGAGGTGAGCCTGCGAACTTCGTCGCAAACGTCTTCCACGGCGTCTTCGCCGTAGCTCTGTCCATAGTGTTTCTTGAAGCCGAAGTCGTAAAGCCGGACATGCTCATCGGGCTCGACACCGATATTCTTCAGGCAGGCCCGAGCACAATGCAGGGGGCAGCCATCAATCACGGTGATCGGGCGACCGGATCTGGCGGTTTTCACCAGTGACGGCACCTTGCCGCCAACACCGGAGATGCAGGACATTTCGAATTCACCGGCGTGATCCAGCCGCACGGCTACATTGTTGGCCAGCTGCGCCACATCGGAACAGCCGGAACATGAATAGATCAGCGGTCGTTGCTTTCTTGCTGTCACGCTTCCTCCTTGTCCGGGAGCCTGGAGGCCTGAGTGTGGGCTATTACTGGCTGATTTCGATCAACCGACGGGGATCCGAAATGAACAGCCGGCTGCGGTTGACCCGCACCAGGCCGTTGGCCTTCAGATCCGCCAGAATTCGGGAGAAGGTTTCCGGCTGCATGGCCAGCCTGGAGGCCACCAGACACTTGGGTAGCGGCAACTCTACTTCTCCACCCTCCTCTGCACCGTTGGGCAGCAGGTCGATCAGGTAGCGGATCAGGCGGTCACGGGCGCTCTGGACGGTCATGATTTCCAGGTCATGGAATCTGGAAACCGCGCGCTTGGCGTAATGCCGCAGGGCTGCCTGGGCGTATCCGGGATTGCTTTCCAGCATGTCCTGGTAGGCTTTGACCGGGATCATCAGCACCTCGCTGGACTTCAGGGCTTCTGCATAGCAGGCATACCGGGGCGGATCGGCGTAGATCATGACTTCGGCGAAACAGTCACCAGGGGCGATGCTGTCGAGGGTCCGGTCAATGCCGGAGGAGTCCAGGCGGTAAAGACGCAGGCGGCCGGAGATCACGAAGAAGAAATGGTGCGCTGGCATGTCCTGGCGATAGAGCAGCTGGTGATGGCCAAGTCGGATTCTTCGGGATTGCTGGATCAGGTGCTGCAGGTCTTTGCCATTGAGTTCCGAGAACAGTGGATGGCTGCGCAGGGCCTGGAGACCGTCTTCGTCGTCAAAGGGTTTATTTACAGCGACGAGAACGGGCTTGGTGTAGCGGGTTTCGGCCGTTTGGGTCAGTGCCATTGGAGTATCCTCTCTGCATATTCATGCATTCGAAATCATGTTTTAAATAGTAGAAGGATACCGGTTAAAAATCGCTCCCCCCATGGGGGTAGTTGGGGGGTTATTCGGGAGTAATTGATCTAACTCAAAGTGTTTTGTTACTAACTATTTGCGGACCAGAAGTTTTAACTTTGGAGCACAGGATGGTGGGCCGGTTAGCTTTCCAAAACACGCTCCTTGCGGCACATCCGTGTGGCGCTTGGGCTCCGCCATCCATGGCTCCGCACAGTTTTGGAAAGCTAACCGGCCCACCACCCTCCAAACCAAGGAGTTAACCTTTAGATCATCCTGCTCACTGCATTAGTGGCGAGTCCGGCAGCTCCAGATCGACTCCTTCCACCCCGGTTTCCGCTGCCAGAACCTGCAGGTACTGACGGAATGCCCGGCGGGTTACGCTCTCGCTCAGGTACTGTCGGATCTGGGGTTTGACGTGTTCATACGGGAGCTGCTGGCCGTCGATTCGCTGGTCAACGCGGACGATGTGCCAGCCGTAGCGGGTTTCGATCAGTTCCGGGTTCAGGCCTTCTTCCAGGGACAGAACGGGGCGCTCGAATTCTTCCACTGTCTGGCCCTTACTGATCTGGCCGAGGCTGCCGCCCTGGTGGCGGGATTCGCAGGCGGAGTATTGTTTGGCCAGTTGCGCGAACTGGGAGCGTCCGTCGATCAGAGATGACAGCAGCTGGTGGCCGGCTTCTTCCTGGCGGATGCGTTCCTGGACGTCGTCCGGGGCGGCGGCGAGGAGGATGTGGCTGACGGCCATCAGCGTTGGGCTGCGGAAGCGGGCCGGGTTGGCGTTATAAAAGCGTTCGCAGTCTTCCTCTGTGGGATCCGGGACGTTGAGCTCGAGTTCCAGTACCCGCGCGATGCGGTCTTCTTCATCAGCGATGTCATCGAGTTTCAGGCGACTGGCCTGTTGCAGAAGCAACTCGCGGATAACGAGGCTTGTGGCGGCTTCGTGCCAGGCTTCGGCGACTTCTTCGGCCGGGTGGTGCTGCATTTCCCGGGCGATGTCGTCTTCGCCGATGAGTGTTTCACCCACGGTGACTGGCGGGAACTGGTTTCTGGGTTTTTCGGCGTCGCCAACGGGGATCAGTTGCATGATGGTTACCTTTTGATCTGGTTGTCGGATTACGGCTTCGCTAATCCGACCTACGTTTCGTCTTTCGGGCTCGGGAATTTGTCGGATTACGACTTCGTCTAATCCGACCTACGGTAGGTCGGATTAGCGTGGCCCCGCCACGCGTAATCCGACACCTTCACCGTCACCTCAATTCACACCATTACGCCCGCTTGCGAACCACCTGGTACTTCCGACCGAAATACTCCACCGGCACGCTGAGCATGTGCACCAGGCGGGTGAACGGGAAGAGTACGAAGATGGTCAGGCCCAGGAAGATGTGGGTCTTGTAGATCCAGTGCACGTCGGCAATGTAGCCGGCCACGCCGCCCTGGAGGGTAACAATACCCTGGGCCCAGGCGGAGAACTTGAGCATGGTGCTGCCATCCAGGTGGCCCATGGTGGGCAGGATAGTCAGCAGGCCGAGTGCCAGCTGGATGACCAGGATGACGATGATCATGTTGTCCGCAAAGGTGCTGCTGGCCTGAACGCGCGGGTCGGTCAGCCGGCGCCATGCGAGCATACCGCCACCGACAATCGCCATCACGCCGGCGATTCCGCCAACCACGATTGCCATCACCTGCTTGGTGCCAGGGGTCATGAATGGCTCGTAGAGCGCGTGGGGAGTCAGCAGGCCCACCAGGTGGCCGAAAAAGATCACCAGTACGCCGACATGAAACAGCACACTGGCCATCACCATGTTTTTCTTGCGCAGCATCTGGCTGGAATGGGCTTTCCAGGTGAACTGGCCCTGGTCGTAACGGGCCCAGGTGCCAATCACCATGATCGCGATAGCTATGTAGGGATAAACCCCGAAAATCAGTGTATTCAGATAGGACATCATTTCCGTTTCCTCCTGCGCCCTCAGGCGCGCCCTGCCTGACGGGGTGTTGCGTCCGTCATCAGCTGATCACTCAGGTGAATGGTCTGGGTCTGTTCCAGTTCGCGGCGGCGCTGGCCTACAACGCTTCCGGTACTGCAGGAGCTGCCCTGATCATCAACGAACTTCACCATTTCCTCTTCCCAGACCTTATCCAGTGCCTCCGGGGTGTCGTCCCGCTCTTCCGAGGCGACGATCTGGGCCAGCTCCTGGCGGTTTGCTGCGCGCCCGGAGAGGGTCAGCAGCGAATCCATCACCACGTGATAGAAGCTTTCCCGCTGGTACAAGCGTTCACCCAGCAAGCCCAGGATATGGTGGATATCCTCCAGCCAGTTCTGGATCTCGTCCCAAGGGCGGGTGGAGAGGTACTCCAGGAACAGCGGCAGGTAATCCGGCAGTTCCCTGGCGTCGATTTCCAGACCGTTGGTGCGATATTCCTCCATCAGGTCCACCATGGCCTGGCCACGATCCCGGGACTCGCCGTGCACGTGCTCGAACAGCAGCAGGGACGTGGCCCGGCCTTTGTCGAACATGCCGACGTAGTTTTCCTGCATGTCCAGGAGGTCGCCATCGCACAACATCTCCACACAGCGCAGCAGTTGCTCCTTGTTCTGCCTCGGCAGCCGACTGTCCTCAAGGACAGCGGCAATCAGGGCGTCTTTGGAGTCCTGGAGTTCTTCGGTCGGGTACTCAAGCACCCGTGCCAGTACTTTTAAAAGTTGCATCTCCGCCTCCTTATTCCTGCAGCTGTTTGGGGTCAACCTGCTTCACGGTCGACAGCTTCTGGACCATGCTGGTGGTCTGTTTGCGGCCACCGAACATGTTGAATTTGCTGTCGCCGTTGCAGCCTTCACCAAAGCTGAAGCCGCAGCCGTTGCGCTCGCCATGGGCGGTGGCATCAGGGAAGGCTTCTTTCGCCAGCTCGCGGTGGCTGGTGGGGATCACGAAGCGATCCTCGTAGTTGGCGATAGCCAGGTAGCGATACATTTCGTCCGCCTGGGCCTTGGTCAAACCGGCTTCCTCAAGGGCGCGCAGGTCTTCCTTGCCTTCAACGGTCTCGGCACGCTTGTAAAGGCGCATGGCCATAATCCGCTTAAGGGCCCGGACAATAGGCTTCTCGTCACCTGCGGTGAGCAGGTTGGCCAGGTACTTCACCGGGATCCGCAGGCTTTCGATCTTCGGCAGTATGCCGTCGAATTCGACCTTACCGGCTTCCGCCGCGGACTGGATCGGGCTCAGGGGCGGCACGTACCAGACCATGGGCAGGGTGCGGTATTCCGGATGCAGAGGCAGGGCCAGTTTCCAGTCCACCGCCATCTTGTACACCGGGCTCTGCTGGGCGGCTTCAATCACATTCATCGGAATGCCATCTTTCTTCGCCTGCTCGATCACTTTCGGATCGAACGGGTCCAGGAAGATTTCCAGCTGCTTCTCGTACAGCTCGTGCTCGCCCGGGGCGCTGGCCACTTCCTCGATGCGGTCTGCGTCATACAGCAGCACACCCAGATAGCGAATCCGGCCGACACAGGTCTCGGAGCACACGGTCGGCATGCCCGCTTCGATACGCGGGTAGCAGAAAATGCACTTCTCGGACTTGCCGGTTTTCCAGTTGAAGTAGATCTTCTTGTACGGGCAGCCGGAGACACACATCCGCCAGCCACGGCACTTGTCCTGGTCGATCAGGACGATGCCGTCTTCCTCACGCTTGTAGATGGCACCACTCGGGCAGCTGGCAACACACGCCGGGTTCAGGCAGTGCTCGCACAGGCGCGGCAGGTACATCATGAAGGTGTTTTCGAACTGGCCGTAGATATCCGCCTGCACCTGGTCAAAGTTCTTGTCCTTGCGACGCTTGGCGAACTCGGTACCGAGAATCTCTTCCCAGTTCGGGCCCCATTCGATTTTCTGCATGCGCTGGCCGGAGATCAGCGAGCGCGGCCGTGCAACCGGCTGGTGCTTGGTATCGCCGGCGGTGTGCAGGTGCTGGTAATCGAAATCAAACGGCTCATAGTAGTCGTCGATCTGGGGCAGATCGGGGTTGGCGAAGATGTTCGCCAGTACCCGGAAACGGCCACCGATCTTCGGACGGATCTTGCCGGAGCTGTCACGCATCCAGCCGCCCTTCCACTTGTCCTGGTTCTCCCACTCTTTCGGGTAGCCGATACCAGGCTTGGTCTCGACGTTGTTAAACCAGGCGTATTCCATGCCTTCACGGCTGGTCCATACGTTTTTGCAGGTTACTGAACAGGTGTGGCAACCGATGCACTTGTCCAGGTTCAGCACCATGCCGACTTGGGAACGGATTTTCATTTTACAGCCTCCTGAACAGTGTCATTGCCTTCACCGTCGAGCCAGTCGACGTTGTGCATCTTGCGAACCACCACGAATTCGTCGCGGTTGGAACCTACGGTGCCGTAGTAGTTGAAGCCGTAGGAATACTGGGCGTAACCGCCGATCATGTGGGTCGGCTTCGGGCACACCCGGGTGACCGAGTTGTGGATTCCGCCTCGAGTCCCGGTGATTTCCGAACCGGGAATGTTCACGATCCGCTCCTGGGCGTGGTACATCATCACCATGCCGGGCATCACGCGCTGACTCACAACCGCCCGGGCCGCAATGGCGCCATTGGCGTTGAACAGCTCAATCCAGTCGTTGTCCTCGATGGCCAGTTCTTTGGCGTCGTCTTCACTCAGCCACACGATTGGCCCACCGCGGGACAGGGTCAGCATCAGCAGGTTGTCGCTGTAGGTGCTGTGAATACCCCACTTCTGGTGCGGCGTAATCCAGTTCAACGCTTTCTCGGCGTTACCGTTGCTGCGCTGGTTCAGCATGCTGCTGACCGTCTTGGTGTTGATGGGCGGACGGTAGACCAGCAGGCTTTCACCGAAGGCGCGCATCCACTCGTGATCCTGGTAGAACTGCTGCCGCCCGGTGAGGGTGCGCCAGGGGATCAGCTCGTGAACGTTGGTGTAGCCGGCGTTGTAGGACACGTGTTCGTCTTCCAGGCCAGACCAGGTCGGGCTGGAGATGATCTTGCGCGGCTGCGCCACAACGTCCCGGAAGCGGATTTTTTCCTCTTCCTTGTTCTTTGCCAGATGGGTGTGATCCAGGCCGGTAAACTCGGACAATGCCGCCCAGGCTTTTACCGCCACCTGGCCATTGGTTTCCGGCGCCAGGGTCAGAATCACTTCCGCGGCATCAATAGCACTCTCAATCTTCGGACGGCCTGCATTGGCTCCGTCAATGTGCTTGTAGTTCAGCTCACCCAGGAACTTCACTTCTTTCTCGGTATTCCAGTTGATGCCCTTGCCACCATTACCCAGCTTGTCGAGCAGCGGCCCGAGCGAGGTGAAACGTGCGTAGGTGTTCGGATAGTCCCGCTCAACGGTGATGAAGTTGGGCGCGGTCTTGCCCGGGATCAGGTCGCACTCACCGCGCTTCCAGTCCTTCACATCGAACGGCTGGCCCAGCTCGGCCGGCGCGTCGTGCAGCAGCGGCAGAGTCACCACATCTTTTTCGACGCCCAGGTGACCCTCGGTAGCCTTGGAGAACGCCTTGGCAATGCCCTTGTAGATTTCCCAGTCACTGCGCGCTTCCCAGGCCGGATCGGTGGCTGCGGTCAGTGGGTGGATGAACGGGTGCATGTCCGATGTGTTCAGGTCGTTCTTCTCGTACCAGGTGGCCGTCGGCAGAACGATGTCGGAATACAGACAGGTGGTGGACATGCGGAAGTCCAGGGTCACCAGCAGGTCGAGCTTGCCTTCCGGCGCTTCGTCATGCCATTTGACCTCTTTCGGTTTTGCACCACCCTCGTGGCCGAGATCCTTGCCCTGCAGGCCACTCTTGGTGCCCAGCAGGTACTTGAGCATGTACTCGTGGCCCTTGCCGGAGGAACCCAGAAGGTTGGAGCGCCAGATAAACATATTGCGCGGATGGTTCTGGGGCGCTTCAGGATCCTCGGCGGCGAAGGCCAGGGAGCCGTCTTTCATGGACTGCGCCACGTAGTCCGACACTTCCATGCCCGCTTTTTCAGCTTCTGCGGCAATACCCAGAGGGTTGCGGTTCAGCTGGGGGGCAGACGGCAACCAGCCCATGCGCTCTGCACGAACGTTGTAATCGATCAGGCTGCCACTGAATTTGGACTTGTCCGCCAATGGCGACAGGATCTCGTCAACACCCAACTTCTCATAGCGCCACTGGCCGGAGTGGGCATAAAAGAAGGAGGTGGAGTTCATGTGCCGGGGCGGACGCTGCCAGTCCAGACCAAAGGCCAGGGGCTGCCAGCCGGTCTGCGGACGCAGCTTTTCCTGGCCAACATAGTGGGCCCAGCCGCCACCGCTCTGGCCGATACAGCCACACATGATCAGCATGTTGATCAGACCGCGGTAGTTCATGTCCATGTGGTACCAGTGGTTCATACCGGCACCGACGATGACCATGGAACGGCCTTTGGTCTTGTCAGCGTTGTCCGCGAACTCGCGGGCAATGCGGATTACTTTGTCTGCAGGAACACCAGTGATCTTTTCCTGCCACGCCGGTGTGTACGGCTTCACTTCATCGTATGACGTAGCGCCGTCATCCTCGCCCAGACCTCGGCTGATGCCGTAGTTGGCAACCATCAGGTCATAGACGGTAACCACGCGACCTTCAGAGCCATCCGCCAGTTGCACCTTGCGGGTACCCAGTTTGTGCTTGAGGATGTCCTTGATTTCCACGTGCTGGAAGTGGTCGTGCTCGATGCCACCGAAGTACGGGAAGGCGACATCGACAACATCATCGTGCTTTTCGACCATGGACAGCTGCAGGTTTACATCGGAGCCCTTGGCGGCCTGCTTCAGGTTCCACTTGCCCTTCTCACCCCAACGATAGCCAATAGAGCCGTTAGGCGCAGTCAGCTCACCGGAGGCTTCATCAATGGCGATGGTTTTCCACTCGGGGTTGTTTTCTTCACCCAGTCCATCCACCAGGTCACTGGCGCGCAGGAAGCGGCCCGGCACGAAGCTGCCGTCATCCTTCTCTTCCAGCATGACCAGATAAGGCATGTCGGTGTAGCGACGTACGTAGTCGGTGAAGTACTCGCTCGGCTTGTCGACATGGAACTCTTTCAGGATCACGTGACCCATGGCCATGCCCAGAGCGGCATCGGTACCCTGTTTGGGGTTCATCCACTCGTCGGACAGCTTGGAGACTTCGGCGTAATCCGGAGTAATGGCGACGGTTTTGGTGCCCTTGTAGCGAACTTCCGTGAAGAAGTGAGCGTCCGGGGTACGGGTCTGGGGTACGTTGGAGCCCCAGGCAATGATGTAGCCGGAGTTGTACCAGTCGGCGGATTCCGGCACGTCGGTCTGCTCACCCCAGGTTTGCGGGGAGGCCGGCGGCAGGTCGCAGTACCAGTCATAGAAGCTCATGCAGACGCCGCCGATCATGGACAGGTAACGGCTGCCGGCCGCGTAGGACACCATGGACATGGCGGGAATCGGCGAGAAGCCAATGATGCGGTCCGGGCCATGCTTTTTGGCGGTGTAGACGTTGGAGGCGCCAATCAGCTCGTTGACTTCGTCCCAGCTGGAGCGCACGAATCCGCCCATACCACGGCGAGGCTTGTACTCAGCGGTTTTCTTGGGGTCTTCCACGATAGAAGCCCAGGCTTCCACCGGGTCATTGAACTGCATCCGCGCGGCACGCCAAAGCTTCATCAGGTGCTTGCGCATCAGCGGATACTTCAGGCGGTTTGCGCTGTACATGTACCAGGAGTAGCTGGCACCACGGGGGCAACCACGGGGCTCATGGTTGGGCAGATCCGGACGGGTACGGGGGTAATCGGTTTGCTGGGTTTCCCAGGTAACCAGGCCGTTCTTGACGTAAATTTTCCAGCTGCAGGAGCCGGTGCAGTTTACGCCGTGGGTGGAACGCACGATCTTGTCGTGCTGCCAGCGCTGGCGGTAGCTGTCTTCCCACTCGCGACTGACTTCGTGGGTTTCGCCATGGCCGTTGGCGAACGGCTCGCGCTTCTTCCTGAAGTAGTTCAGTTTATCGATCAAATGACTCATGGTCTCTCTCTCCGTCTGCCGGATCGTTGCTCCGATTTGAGACCATTGTGTGTGAGAAAAGCCGCGAAATCTGCGTGGTTACTACCTCATAACCCGCTCCTACCTCCCCGGGGGTAGGCGGCTTATATCCCCGGATGGAGAAGGTGTTCACGCTCATGCCGGCGACTTTCCCGGGCAAACAGGAAAAGACAGACAAGCAGCAGTAGAAAGAGGATCATGAAGACCGCGCTGCGGATGCCCAGCCAGTGGTTAACGCTGCTGAAGATCACTGGCAGCACAAAAGCGACGGAACACGCGCTCACCAGAAGCAGTCCGGCGACAAAGGCCGCCACCGAACGGTTTTCAACAATAACCAGCCGCTGGAGGCCACCCATAGTGCAGCCCATGGCCAGCCCGAGGGTGACGACAAATAAACCCTCTACTTGCATGGGCAGAGCAAATTCAACGCGGATCGTGGCGTCAACGCCCTGGATAAACAGCGTCATGGGCGGGTAGGACAAAACAAACAACGCGATCAGACAGACCACCAGCGCCCGGCTGACTACCCTTGCACTGCCGAATCGATCGGAGAACCCACCTCCCACGATCTGGGCCAAGGCTCCGGGAATAACAAACCATTGAGCCAGACGGGCGCCGGAATCCACTGACAGATCGAACTGTGAAGACAGATAATCCGGCAGCCACAAGGCCAATGCAAAGAAGCTGCCGGCGACAACGCCAAAATAGCCACAAAGCTGACCGGCCCGCTTCGTCTGCATGCGGTGTAGCAGCACCCGGACTGACGTTTCGGCGGTCGGGTCCGCCTCGGCGTCTTCCGGATCGGTGAGCATGACCAGCAATGCAAGTACCAGAACCAGTACGATCAGATAGGCCAGTGGCACCCCGTGCCATGAAAAGGCCTCATGGAACAGTGGCACCAGATAGTAATTGAATCCTGCGCCAGTCACGCCGGCGCCAAACACCCCCAGCACAAGACCCAGGCGTGGGGATTCACAGTGCCCCGTCACGAACTGCAGCCCGGCACTGTAAAATCCGCCAGCGAGCCCGAGGCCGCCCGCGGCAATGAGGTAGCCGGGGAAGGTATCGGTGGTCAGAAGTATCACCATGCAGGCCGCGAGCCCGGCAAGACAGATCAGCATGATCCGGCGGGCGCCGAATTTCTGTGCCGCAAGACCAGCTGGAACCGCCAGCGCCGCTCCGACCGCCATCGGCATTGCCAGCAGGAATCCAAACTGAAAGTTGCTGAGATCCAGTTCCGCGCGGAGATGGACCCCGGCCACCGCAAACAGAGTCCAGCAGCCGGCAGCGACTACAAAGCCAGCAACTGCTAACGGCAGTACCACTGCCAATGACGCCAGCCGGTCATCTGCACGATCCGTTTCGGACTTCATTACTGTCGCTCTTCTGGAAACCTGCTTTTTAGTTTCATCTTTTGATCATAAAAGGGTCAAAGATTATGATGGGTTACCAACCATTGGGGTAATTGACTATCCTCAAGGAGGTATCACGGAATCCTGGTGCGAGGCATAATTGTGCCCGCTCCGTCACACGCATTGATGCGCAAGAGATTGAATGAAATCCAGAAGCCAGCTTGTAAACCGAATCGCCCTCGTTGTTGGCGCTGTGGTGGTGACAGCTCTTGTCAGCATGGCGACCACGCTTGCGGTGTCGAAAAGTATCGAAGGCAACGCCACCGCGATTAATCTGGCGGGTGCGCTGCGTATGGGAGCCTTCCAGTTGCTCGCCCGGAGCGCGGGTCCTGTCACGTCAGAGTCCAGGGATGAGTCTATCGGTCAGATGCTGGACCAATACGAGACAAAGTTGTCTGACTCCAGTATCACCAAAGCCATCCCGGAGAGTCCCGAACACCCGCTCGCCACCCAGTACCAGGCCATTCTGGAGTCCTGGACAACCATGCTGCGGCCTGCCCTGCTGGAACACGACCCGAGCACGCCGGTAACCAAGGCCATGCTCAGCTCAACCCAGAGCTATGTTAATAACGTCGACCAGCTGGTGAATATGCTGGAACAGCGAACCGAAGCCCGCATTGACCTGCTGCACCTGATCCAGATTATCAGCCTGGCGTTTTCCATCCTGATCATCGCGGCGCTGTTCATCGATCTGAAGAACCGTATTTTGCGGCCATTGCGCAAACTCGTAGGTATTGCCAACGCCGTTGGCGAACAGGATTTCTCCCAAAAAGCCAACCTGGCCGGGTCCGATGAGCTGGCCCAGCTGGGCCAGGCTTTTGACCAGATGACCAGCGAGCTGGCGCTGACCTACTACGAGCTGGAAGAAAGGGCCCGCCTGAAAACGGAAGAACTGGAAAAGAGCCACACGGCCCTTCAGCTCCTGCATTCCGCAAGCCGGGACCTGTTTGCCAAACACGATCTGTGCCATGGCGCAATTCCTATGCTCCAGGAACTTGAACAGCTACTGGGCATCGGCCCAATCCGACTCTATCTTCATGACAAAACGTCCGCAGAGCCGGTGGAAGCTATCACCACGGCCTCCCGGGAGCGGCCCTTTTACTGTCGTGATCACCACTGTAATGCCTGCCTGGTTACGCCGGAGGCCTATGACGAGCTTCCCGTGGAATCCAACGATGGTCGTCGGCTCCTGCTTCCGATCCGAACACCCGGGCAACTGCTGGGCACCCTGGAAGTCTGGTACCCGGCCGAAGAAGGTCTCTCCAAAACGTCACGCCGGCTTCTGGAAACCCTCAGCGACCAATTGGCTACCGCCATTTTCCTCGAGCGGCAAATCACCGAGGAACAGCAGCAGACGCTCGCCGAAGAGCGCACGGTGATTGCACGGGAACTTCACGATTCCCTGGCCCAGTCGCTGTCCTATCTGAAAATGCAGGTTGCCCGACTGCGCCGCCTCAACATTGACGGCGACCAGCAGCAGATTCACGAGGCGATTCTCGACGAGCTCAGCACCGGTCTCAACAGCGCCTATCGTCAGCTCAGGGAGTTGCTCGCCACCTTCCGCCTGAAGCTGGACACGCCGGATCTGTCCTCCGCCCTGCAAAAGACCATTGAAGAGTTTTCCGAGCGGTTGGGTAAGCCGGTTGAGCTGCAGTACAATCTGCCGCCCCACACACTGTCGCCGAATGAAGAGATCCATACCCTGCAGATTGTGCGGGAAGGGCTGGCCAACGCGGTCAAGCACGCGGATGCTACGGACATCACCGTGGATGTCCTGTTCGAGTCACCGCAAGTGCGGGTCAGAATCATGGACAATGGCAAGGGGCTGCCCGGCAGTGACCAGCCCGTTAACCACTACGGACTGATCATCATGCAGGACCGCGCCCGAACCCTGGGCGGCAAGGTCGAGGTGAGGAACCGGGATGAAGGGGGTGTGGAAGTGACGCTGTCGTTTGTTCCGAAAAGCCGCAATCTCATTCCCACAGAAACATCCAATGCCTGAAAACAAGAGAGATATCGATGTCTGAGTCACCCGCTAGTATTCTGCTGATCGACGATCACCCGCTTCTCCGTCAGGGCATCAAACAGCTCATCGACATGGAAGACGATATGGTCGTGGCCGGAGAAGCCAGCAACGCTGCCGACGGCATTCGGCTGGCCACCGAGTTGGAGCCCGACCTGATCCTCATGGACTTGAACATGCCCGAGATGGATGGCATTGAGGCCCTGAAGAAACTGCGGGAACAGAACATCAGCTCCCGCATTGTGATGTTTACCGTGTCGGATCAGGAAGACGATGTTGTAGCGGCACTCCGGGCCGGTGCAGACGGCTACCTGCTGAAGGACATGGAGCCTGAAGACATGATCGCCCAGCTCCATCAGGCAGCGGTCGGCAAAATGGTGATCAGCGACCGCCTGACCACGCTGCTGGCCCAGGCATTGCGCTCCAACAAACCCCAGCAGGCGTCACGCCCGGATTTCGACAGCCTGACCCCAAGGGAAAAGGACATCCTGCGCCTGATCGCCGAAGGCCTGTCCAACAAGATGATTGGCCGCAAGCTAGACATCAGTGACGGCACCGTCAAGGTCCATGTGAAGCATCTGCTGAAGAAGCTGAACCTGCGCTCCCGGGTGGAAGTGGCCGTTTGGGCGGTGGAAGAGGGCCTGCACAAGGGCTGAGTTATATCAAATCGTTCCAGAGCACTTTGCTTTACTCTGTGCCGGTCACTGACCGCCCGGAGTAAAGCATGGCTTTTTCACTACCTTCCATTGCCTCCCTGAACTCTCCCCTGATTGGGCAAACGCTTTTCGTCCTTCGAGAGTACCTGCCCTCCCCCGTGCCCATGCTGGGCGCTATTGATCGCAGAATCCCGGTGCCGCTCAAGCAGCTGGCTGCAGAAGCACCGCTCAACCGCATTTTTGCCCAGGCCATTGACGACGGAGAATTCGATGACTTTGAAGGCCGACGTATTCGCCTGGAGGTGAATGGAGGACAACCCGGCATCACCATTGGCTTCTGGGCCGGCCGACTACGGGTGATCGACGGCCCCGGGGAGGCAACCATCCGGGGCTCGCTGACCGCCTTCAGAACCCTGGCGGAACGTCGACAGGACCCCGACCAGTTGTTTTTCCAGCGTCGGCTGGTTATTGAAGGCGACACCGAGCTGGGACTGCACCTGAAAAACCTGCTCGATAGCGTGGAGTGGAAGGTGAAGATTGACTATCTTTACGCAAGATTCAAGAGCCGCCCGTGGCGGCAAAGCAAACCCCAAATTTGAGAAAATCCAATGGATAAACACGACAGCAAACTCCCTAAAACCTTCGTTGCCTTCAGCGAAAGATTTCCAGAGCTTCAAGAGGCACACCAGCAGCTCGGTGAAGCCCTTGCCGATGCCGGACCTCTGGATGAAAAAATGCGCGCTTTGGTAAAGCTCGGCGTTTGCGTTGGTGCGGGTCGCGAATCCGCGTTGAAGTCCCACATTCGTCGCAGTCTGGAACTGGGCATCACACGCAAGGAAATTGAGCACGCGCTGGTGCTGGGGATGAATTCAGTAGGCTTTCCAGCGACGGTTGCCGCCTGGCAGTGGGCTCAGGAAGCCCTCAGTCAGGATTGAGGGTTACTCGCGGCCCGTGCGAGCGGGCGAATCAAAGACGATATCCAACCTGGCATGTCTCGGCATGCTGGGTGCCGGCCTCTTCCCCACTAACACGCGCCGCCATTCCCGGAACTTCCTGCCTGGCAAGCAAAGAGGCCAGGCGGTCGCGAGCTTCTATTGGCACTTCAGCATTAACGTTTACCGGCTCCCCTTTTTCTGGATTTCTCACGCTGTCGCTTTGCCTGGTTGGATTTGCACTCATCACTGACAAGATCCAGCCACCTCAAGTGCTGGAGCCAGATATCGTCTTTCATGTTTTCAGGTTTGTTTGCAGCCATCACTTCCTCTCTATCCCGACATAAAATGCCAGACGCTATCGATGAAATACTGCGTATGAACGCGCCGCTGATGTCTAACCGCCGAGTTACCACTGGGGATTTGGAAATTGGCGGAAGGACAATTCCAGCGGGCGAGAAGATCACTATCGTCAACCTGGAAGCGGCGCCCGAAGATCAGCCCGAACGGTCGGTTTTCCCGACTGTCGGCTTCAGCTACCTGCCGGTAACCATTAGCAAACGATAAGTACAGCTCCGGTCAAAAAGCGGCGGCCCTGCTGGCCGCCATAGTCAATATCATTTCCAGTAGTCGTTGGCTGCGGCCACGGTCTGGAAATGGACAGCTATCACTTCGAATGCATGAATAAGTGCCTCACCATCCTGCGAGTACTTTGCACGCTCACGGAACAAAAACCCGATCTGGCAGGATCAGAACACAGCAGACTGCGTTTCCCATGAGACCACTCAGTTAACCGATTTTTCCTCTTTCAACCCCATCTTTTTCAGGAGCATCATTGCCGGACACCATTTGGTGAATGCAGACTGGATAAGGTTGAGGGCAATAAAGCCGGTAAACAGCAGCCAGTAGGGGCTTACGTAGTGGGCGAGCAGAATGGAGATCAGGGTGAACACGCCTGCCATCAGGCGAAGACCTTCATTAATTGTCATAACGCACGTCCTTGGGGGAATAACGATATACCATCCACCCATTGCGCTTTTTTGGGCAATGACACAAATCATTTTTCAAGCAGATGAACCATGACACTGGCCAAGCTGACATCCGGTTTCCGATGGCATGGTGTCAGCAGCACACTCTGGCAATCAGCCGTGTTAACGGACAGTTTCAAAGCTGTTCGTTTAGCACAAAATTCCGAAGCGCCATGGCATTGTTGTACTCAGTATCCTTCGCAGCAAATACCAGCGTTATTCGCTTGTGTTCATCAAGCAGTCGCCGGAGCGTATTCAGGTCCTCAGCGGCCAGGTCAGATTTGAGTTCTTTCAGATAGCGCTCACAAAACTCCGGCCATTTGTCCGGATCATGACCAAACCATTTGCGCAGTTCGGTAGACGGGGCAAGTCCTTTGAGCCAGTGGGCAATGTCGACATCTTCCTTGGCGACACCCCGGGGCCAGATGCGATCCACCAGTATGCGGGGGCCGTCTGAGCTGTCGGCGCTGTCATAGGCTCTTTTTAGGAGGATATCCATAGTTCCCTCGCTATCCTGACGTAGTAGCTCCGACCCTACTCCCTGAGTTTTGTGCTTGCAAAAGCGGGTCAAGGGTCAGCCTGCCACTTTGAGGGATCACTCGCGGCCCTTCGCACTTCACCGATTGACAAACTAATACGCTCAGGTTGCAAACCCGCATTCTTGCCATCAGAATAAAGTAATTAATTACTTTCTTTTGTGAGGCACTGATGAGAACCACCCCGGAACCCGGGAAACGGGCCTACCAGAGCACCGAACAACGCCAGTCCGAGACCATTGAGGCCGTGGTGCATCTGTGCGCGGAGCAGGACCCATCCAGCCTGACCACGGCCCGCATTGCTCAAAAGGTCGGAGTGTCTCAAGGAGCTCTTTTCAAGCACTTTCCCAACAAGAGCAGCCTGTGGGAGTCAGTAGCTGGTTGGGTCGCGGGCCAGCTGACAACGCAGGTATTCAGTGTTGCAGACCAGTACGAACAGGCAGACAAAGCCCTGGAAGCCATGTTTCTGGCACATATCGGTTTTATTGCTCGCCATCCAGGCATCCCGAGACTGATGCTCGGTGAGCTTCAGAAACCGGGCAACCAACCCGCCAAGCGCATCATTCGCCAGACTCTGGCCCTCTACCGCCAGAAAATCGTTTCACTACTACATCGCGGCATTGAACAACAACACATCACCCCCTCTATCGACACCGAAGCCGCCGCAGTGCTTTATATTGGCGCCATCCAGGGGCTGGTGGTACAGGCCATGGTGGGTGGAGACATTGCCTCTATCGAGCAGTCGGCGCCTCGCATTTTCAAGCTGTTCAGCGCCAGCTTCAGGGAGACCAGCCATGACCCGAAAGAATAAACTTACACTCGCCCTGGCGCTGATCGCCGGCATTGTCTTTGTGGTGATTATGGTGAAGCTAAGGCAGCCACCGGAGCGAACAACTGAACAGGCAACAACAACACCGGCAAGAATTCTTGAAATCACACCCCTGACCGTCCACACCGAAGTCCGTGGTTATGGCCAGGTGCTACCAGCCCGGAGCTGGAAGGCTGTGGCCAACGTGGGCGGTCGCATTACCTGGAAGCATCCGGATCTGGAGAGCGGCAACCTGATCCCCGCAGATACACGCCTGCTGCAGATCGACCCTACCCGTTACCGGCTGGCTGAGGCGTCGGCCAAAGCGGATATCGCCGGCATTGAAGCGGAACTACGGCAACTGGTCCAGGAACAGCGGAACATCCGGAAGCTGCTGGAGCTCGAAAACCGTCGGCTGGACCTTGCCCAGAGGGAACTGGAACGGGCAAAAACGCTGGTGGAGCGTGGTGCCCTTTCGGAAACCCGGCTTGATGAACAACAGCGGGCCACCCTGCAGCAACAACAGGCGGTGCAGTCCCTGCAAAACCAGCTCAACCTGATTCCCGTGCGCAAGGATACCCTGGACGCCCGTCTGGCCCGCAGTGAATCCGCCCTCGCCAATGCGCGAGAAGACCTTGAAGACACCCGTTTCGAAGCCCCCTGGGATATGCGGGTTCACCAGTCCGACATCGAAACCGGCCAACAGGTAAATCCTGGCCAGACCCTGTTCGTGGCAGACGATATCACCGCAGCCGAAGCCACCGTACAGCTGGAGATAGCAGAGCTTCGTAACGTGCTGTTCCAGCTACCAGGCGTTCCTGAGCTGCCAGATCACAACCGGGCTGCTACGGGCTTTACCGACTTCCACCAGCAATTGCCACTGGAGTCACTGACTGTCTCGGTACAGCCGACCGGTGTACCCGACAGTCACTGGCCTGGCAAGCTGACCCGCGTTACCGGCAGCCTTGACCCGGCCACCCGCACCGTTCAGGCCGTAGTCACGGTGGAAGAGCCATACCGTGATGCCAACCCCCCGGCACGGCCACCGCTGGTAAGAAACATGTTTGTTCAGGCGACGATCACTGTGCCGACGCCCGAGCCCGTGCTGGTAGTGCCAGCCAGCGCTATTCATCAGGGCGTGGTCTATCTGGCCGACGACGATAACCGCCTGCAACGACAACCGGTCACTCTGGCCTGGCAACAAGGTGAGCTTGCTGTGATCAGCGGCGGGCTGGAACCTGGAGACCGGCTGATACTGGACGATCTGATTCCTGCCATTGAGGGCACACTACTGAGCCCAGGGATTGATGAACAGGCCCGTCAGTGGCTGGAGAAACAGGCCGCAGGAGGCCAGCCATGATCCGCTGGTTTGCCGGCCACCCTACCGCGGGCAACCTGCTGCTGATTCTGATTCTGGCGATGGGTCTGTTTGCCGCGCCCAACCTGCCCCGGGAAACATTCCCCGACTACCTGCCACCGGAAGTCAGTATTACCATGGAATACCGGGGTGCCACCGCAGCAGATGTGGAAGAAGCCATCTGCCAGCGCCTTGGCGAAGCATTGCAGCGTGTGGACTACATGGAGGAAATCTCCTGCACTGCACGGGACAACCAGGCCCAGACTATTGCCAGCATGGCGCCCCAGGGCGATATGGGCCGATTCCTGGATGATATTCGCACTGAAATCGAGGCCCTAACCGATCTGCCGGAGGAAGCCGAAGACCCGATTATCCGCGAGCTTTACCGCACCAGCCTGGTAGCTGCTATCGCGGTTTACGGGCCCATGAGCTTTCCCCACCTGGAGGCTTACACCAACGAGCTGGAAGACCGGCTTTTCGCCATGAATGGCGTCGCCGATGTCATCCCCGTTGGCCTGTCCCAGCGCCAATGGCACATCGAGGTCTCCCGGGATCTGCTGCGTCAGTACGGCCTGGGCGTGTCCGACATCGCCCGTGCCATCAACAGGCAGAATCTGGACATGCCGCTGGGCAACATTGAAACCAACAGCCAGGACATCCAGTTGCGGTTTGTGGACGAGCGGCGCTCACTGCAAGCCCTGGCCGAGATCCCCATTATCGGCGGCGAAGCCGGTGCAGTGCTCACCCTGGGCGATCTCGCCACCATTACCGAAGCCCATGAACGGGAAGAGGAACGGGTGGAATTCAACGGCCAGCGGGCCATTATTCTGGAGATCCACAAGAACCGGCACGACGATGCCCTGCGGGTAATGGATTCGCTGCAAGCCTTTGTTGATGAGGAAAAGGCCCGCCGTGGTGGCACCGTGGAGCTGGAGATTACCCAGAACATGACATCCATCGTCCGGGACCGCTTGCAGATGCTGGTGGGTAACGGCATCACCGGTCTGCTACTGGTGGGCCTGGTGATGGCGCTGTTCTTCCGCCCCCGCCTCGCCTTCTGGGCCCTGTTCGGCCTGCCCTCCGCTTTTGCCGGGGCGTTCATAATGATGGCCCTCACCGGTCTGTCGCTGAACATGATCACTCTGGTGGCCCTGCTAATGGCTATCGGCATCGTCATGGACGACTCCGTGGTGATCACCGACAACATCGTCCAGAACTCAACCCAGGGCTTCAGCCCGCTGGAAGCAGCGGTCAAAGGCACGCATCAAATTCTGCCCGGGGTGCTGTCGTCGTTTCTGACCACGGTTTCCGTGTTCATCCCGCTGGCGTTTCTTTCCGGGGAACTGGGGGCTGTGCTGGAGGTTCTTCCGGTGGTTCTGATTGCCGCCCTGGCGGCCTCGTTGATCGAAGCATTCTGGATACTCCCCCACCACCTCAAAAGTGGTCTGGGGAAAAAACGCGAGCACGCGCCTTCACGCTTCCGCACTGCGTTCGACGACGGCTTTGAAACGGTCCGGGAAAAAGTCGGGCAACTGGCGGACGGGGCTATCCGTTTCCGATACCTGGTATTGGCGGCCATGCTGCTGATAATACTTGGTTCAGTGGGGCTAATGGCCGGCGGCCAGGTGCGCATGGAAGCCATGCCGGAGATTGAGGGCGATGTACTGGAGGCGCGGGTACTGATGCCCCAGGGCACCCCCCTTCACCAGACGCGAGCCATTACTGACCGCATCAGTTCGGCCATGCGCAGCCTCAATGAGCAATACACTCCGGAACAGCCCGACCAGCAGGCTCTGGTACAGAACATTCAGACCCGCTTCAACGAGCACGCCGGGGCCGGCGAGAAAGGTGCCCATGTGGCAACTGTCATGGCCGATTTGCTGACCGCCGAAATTCGCACCGTGGATCTGGCCACTCTGACCGACCGCTGGTATCAGGAAATCGGCGAAATTCCCGGCCTGATCGCCCTGAACATCCAGGAACCCGGTTTCGGACCGGCGGGCGTTCCCATCGAAGTCCGCCTGCAGGGCACCGATCTGGACGAACTTAAAGCCGCGGCCCGTTTTCTGGGGGAGAACATCGCCCGCTATAACGGCACGTTCAACGTGCTGGATAATCTCCGCCCCGGCAAACCCCAACGGATCCTGACACTAAAAGACAGCTCCCTGTCCCTTGGCCTGAATGCCGCAGAAGTCGCCAGCCAGATTCGCACCGGACTGCTGGGAGATATCGTGGATACGGTACAGATCGGTGACCAGCACATTGAAATTCTGGTGCGCCAGACCGGTGCCGAACGCAACACACGCCAGTTCCTCGAAGATACCGTAATTACCACCGGCGAGGGCCAGATGGTTCCGTTGAGGGAGGTGGCCTCCATCACCGAGGAAAGGCAATGGTCACAGGTCACCCGTATTGACGGCCAGCGCACCGTCACTGTATCGGCCGATGTTAACGGACGGAAAACCAACGCCGGTGCCATCGTGGCTGACCTACAGAACCAGGTGTTCCCGAAACTGCGCGAGCAGTGGCCGGAAATCAGCCTGCAGGTGGAGGGCCAGACCGCCCGCTCGCAGGAAACCGGCCAGTCCATTGCCCGAGGGTTGTTGATTGGTCTGCTGGGGATTTTCCTAATTCTATCGTTCCAGTTCCGAAGTTACCTGGAGCCGATCATTGTCATGCTGGCCATCCCGGTAGCCTTTATGGGCGCCGTCTGGGGCCACCTCATCATGGGCTACAACCTGTCCATGCCCTCACTGATAGGCGCGGCCTCACTGGCAGGGATTGTGGTGAACAACGCCATTCTTTTGGTGCAGTTCATCAAAAGCTACCGGGAACAGGGTATGAGCGCAGGAGAAGCTGCCGGTGCCGCCAGCCGCGCCCGTTTCCGGGCCATCCTGATTACAACCAGCACCACCGTTGCGGGCCTGTTACCCCTGCTGGCAGAAACCAGCACACAGGCCATGGCGGTAATTCCGCTGGTGATATCAGTGGTGTTCGGTCTGCTGATTTCCACTGTTCTGATTCTGGTGGCGTTACCTGCGCTTTACGCCATTCTTGAGGATTTGGGCTGGGCAAAAACACCTAACCCTGACAGCCCTTAGCTTCGCTGCTATGTTGTACAAAACCTGCAAACAAAAGGAATCAATACTATGACAACCAGAGCAGGAAAATTTATAGCTGCTTTTTTACTGGGCCTCGCTGTATCAGGCAGCCCACTCGCAGAAGAACCGGTTACCCCGAAGCTTACAGACAAATTGAGCAGGCTCCTGCAGGAAGAGATGCGCTCGGTTCAGTCAGCCATGGCCACCATTCACACCGCCATGGTCACCGGCGAACATGACACCGTTGCCACCAGCGCCCAGCAGATCCATGACAGCTTTATCCTGCAACAGAAGCTGACCGACCAGGATCGAAAAGACCTGATGTCCGCAGTGCCGAAGGGCTTTATCAGACTGGACAAGGAGTTTCACAAGCTGGCCGCCTCGCTGGCGGAAGCGGGCAGGAAACAGAATACTAAAAAACAGCGCCAGCTCTACGACGAGATGACGCGTAACTGTATTGCCTGCCATGGGAAGTATGCTTCTGATCGTTTTCCCGGGGTGAATACCGCCAAAAACTGATCAACCATTACCAACCAGATCCATCCCCGGCCTGCCATACCAGTACCCGTTGCACGGTGGTGCCTCCACCAGCTGCAGCGGGTCGGTGGCCGGCAGTTCGCCTCTGCGCACCTTGTCAAAGCGTCTAACCACCTCCTCCATGCCAAGATGCTCCGGACTCAGGCGTACAGTCCTTACTCCCATACGCTCCATCTCCGGTAACTCCCGCATCAGGTCGTAACGAGAACCAGACAACGTGGAAATACCGTTGATACGGAACAGCTCCTGGCTTTCCCGAGACCGCAAATCCATGCCATCCGGATGCTCCAGGCAGCGGAACTCGCAGTTGTCTTTAGGCAAGTTGTAATGACGGGCGGTAAAGCAGCGGGAGGACCAGGCCAGAGGCAGGAAACCCCAGGAAAACACTTCGGCAGGAAGGTCCAGTTCTTCCTGCTGCAGCTCCTTGATTAGCTGCTCCAGGGTTTCCTTGCCCAGTTCCACCGGCAGGTTCCACCCTTTCAGGCCCTGCTTAGCCAGGATTTTCAAGGTGGCCGTGTTGTAGATGTTCATGGAAGGACCGGTGATAAACGGAATCCTGTTCCGGATGGCGACCTGCAGGGCGCTCTGATCGTTGGCCTCTACCTGGAATTCATCCTGCTCACAGAATCGACGCAGGCGACGCAAATCGGCCTCCGACTCAATCAGCGTGAGCGTGGAGAGCACCACATTCTTCCCGCAGGCTTTCAGATCACGAGCGAGATCAAGCCAGTCATCCGGTTTCAGTTCCCGCCGGCGGGAACACACAACCTCGCCCAGATAGATGGTATCGACCGGCCATTCAGCCGCTTTGGCGTAGAAATCGAACACGGACTGCTTGGTCCAGAACCATAAAATCGGGCCAAGAGAGAGTTTCATCATAAACGGCAGAACCTTATTTCCACTTGCGATGGTAGGCCCCGATGGTGGTCAGGCCACCTTCGGAAAGACCCGCGAGCGTGCTGTTCCAGGCACTGTCCACGGTAAAGCTGTCCGGGTGTGCTTCGGCGCGGTCCAGCGCCTGGCGCCAGGTACGGGCAACCTCGGCGATATAGGCGGGGCTGCGCTGGCGGCCTTCAATCTTCACGGCGCTGATGCCAAGCTCTTTCAAATCCGGCAAGAGATCCAGTGTATTGAGGCTTACTGGCTCCTCAATGGCATGGTAGACGCTGCCCTCAACCTCGAAACGCCCCTTGCACAAGGTTGGATAGCCGGCCGATTCGCCCGGGCCATAGCGATCAATCAATACCTCATTCAGGCGGGATTCAAGCCCCTGCCGGGTTTCCTGCCAACGCACAGCTTTGGCCGGGGAACAGGCTCCCCAGGTATTAGGAGATTCATCTGTCAGGTATGAAGACAGATAGCAGCGGCCTTCAGCCATAATGCACAGGCTGCCGAAAGCGAAGACCTCCAGCTCCACCGGGCTATGCTTCGCCACACCACGCACCTGGTCCAGCGACAGAACCCGGGGCAGCACCGCCCGGCGGATATCGAAATTATCCTTGTAGAAGGAGAGCGCTTCATGGCTGGTAGCAGACCCCTGAACCGACAGATGCCGGGGGATGTGCGGATATCGGTTGGCGGCATAATCCAGCAGGCCCATGTCGGCCAGAATAATGGCGTCCACGCCGAGACCTGCGGCGCGGTCCACGGCGCCTTTCCATTGCTCCCAGCCATCCGGTTGCGGGTAAGTATTGATGGCACAGAACACTCTCGCTCCGCGGAGGTGGGCGTATTCAATCCCTTCAGCGGCGCGCTTTTCGTTGAAGTTCAGGCCAGCAAACTGGCGGGCGTTGGTGCTGTCCCGGAAACCGAAATATACGGCGTTGGCGCCGTTATCGACTGCGGTTTTCAGAGCCGGAAGACTACCGGCTGGGCACACAAGTTCCATGGTTTTCTCCGCCAGAAATTAGTGGAGCAAACATATCCAAGGCATAGGCGGGTTACCTTGACCTTTGTCAGCAGCTCCTTGGCGAAACCCCGACTATCTCTTTGGTGGTACTCCAGGCACAAACACCTACCCTCTTAATTCTTTTTTTATATCATTGAGTTAACAATCAGATACACGCAATTACCTGCCAGAAACTACCTCTACGACTACTCCTTCACGTGAATAGATGCCGACCTTCGAGCCTCGGGATAATAAGGCACCTCCCAACCAGGCTAGCCAAGGCGAAGCTATGAACTTGATCAATAACTTATCAATGCGGGGCAAGCTGATCACTCTCGTGGTTCCTGCCCTGCTCGTGATTGTCTTTTTTGCAGCCGAAAGCATTGCTGTGAATTACGGTGAACTGAGCGACATGCGCCAACTGCGCTCTAAAGTGCGGTTGGCGGAAATCAGTGCCCCTCTCACCGAGGCTATGCAGAAGGAGCGAGGCCGGTCCGCCGTGTTCCTGGCCAGCAAAACCGGCAGCGACGCGGAGAATCAAGCCGAGCAAAATCTGTCGGCCCAGAAACGGCAAACAGACGCCCGTATCGAAACTTACGAACAGGAAATCAGCGCACTCATGGCCGATGCCTCGTTCGATAGCACCGTTGAAGCCAGCCTCAAGTCGGTGAGAGATGACCTGGCCAATATTGCCTCTCTGCGACGCTCCGTGAATACCCGTGGTATCGATGCAAGCGATTCCGCTGCACGGTATACGGCAACGATCATGCATCTGATCGAGAGAATCCGACTGATCATTCTGCGTTCGAATAATTCAGAGCTGACCCGCGACATAAGCGCTTATTATGCGCTGGCAGAAATGGCCGAACGGGCGGGTCGTGAGCGCGCCGCCGGCGCCTCACTGATTCGCAGCGGAGACTTTGATCTGCCTACCCTGCGCCGGATTGCCGGGCTTGAAGGTCAGCAAGCTGCCTACCTCGGCAAGGCATTGGCAATGCTTGCAGCCGATGACGATCTCCGCGCGACGCTGGAGGGCCAGCCCCGCTCCCCTGAGAACCAGGCGCTGAATGAAAGGCGTCAGACCCTGTTCAGCAGTCCGTCGGGAATGTACGCCTTGGATGCCGCTGACTGGTTCGCAATTGCCACAGAACGCATCAGCGCGCTCAATGAGATGCAAAAAGGCATGCTTAATGAGGCGCTCGCCCTTGCCAACGCTGAAGTTGCTGATGCACGCAATGATCTGATCGTGGCATCGGCAATTGGGGCAGGTGCAGTTCTGGCGGTCTTCCTTTTGATGATCGTCATCGTCCGGGCCATCAATCTGCAGGTCAGGGGACTGCTTGACGGTGTGCAGTTCGCCATGGACAACAAGGACCTGACCCGCGAGATCGAAATCTCGAGCCGTGATGAAGTGGGCACCATTGGCAAGGCCATCAACGAGCTCTTCGGACGCTTTGGCAATGCGCTCCTGCACATCGACAAGTCCAGCGTCCAGCTGGCCACCGCCACAGAGGAGACCAGCTCTACGGCCGGTCAGAACGCCAGTCAGGTGAAAAACCAGCAGCAACAGATTGAGCAGGTGGCGGCGGCGACCGAAGAAATGTCGGCCACTTCCGAGGAGATTTCCCGCAATACCCAACAGGTAGCAGATGCCGCCCGTAGCGCCATGGAAAAAAGCCGAAGCGGTGAGCAGGTGTTGCATGGCAGCGTGAAAAGCATCCGTTCCCTGGCCAAATCGGTTCAGAAGGTCAATGAAGTTATTGAGGAACTGGAGAGCCGCAGCTCAACCATCAGCGACGTTGTGGACGTGATTCGTAAAGTTGCCGACCAGACGAATCTGTTGGCCTTGAACGCGGCCATCGAGGCCGCCCGCGCCGGCGAGCATGGTCGCGGATTTGCAGTAGTTGCTGATGAGGTGCGCACCCTGGCCCAGCAGACCCACGAGTCCACTACCCAGATCGAGGACATTATCAACGGGTTTCAGAGCATTACCGACAGTGCCAGTCGCTCGATCGTGGAAAGCCACAAACTGGCGAATGCCACCAGCGAACAGGCCTCAGAGCTGGAGCAGACCTTCGCGGACATCCTGACCGATGTGAACAGCATCTCCGATATGGCCGGCCAGATTGCCACCGCCTCTGAAGAACAGGTGGCGGTCACCCGGGAACTGGCGGGCAGCATGGAATCGGTCAGTGAAGCCGCTATCCTGACCCTGACCGGCTCCCAGGAAATCACCCAGGTGACCGGCGAGCAGGCGCGGTTGGCAAGGGTCCTGCAGGATCTCGCCAACGAGTTCAAGGTTCCTGCCTACGGCTGATGCCAGCAGACGTAAAAGGGGCTGTCCGGTAACGGGCAGCCCCTTTTTTGGCTCTGGAAATGGGGTCGTAAGAAGGCTTTCTTCTGACCCCGACTTCGCAACTACTGTCAGATAATCCGGGAGAACCGCTGGCTGGCGCCTTCTTTGCGATACAGGTCAAAGATCTGGCAGATGGCCCGGATAAGCAGCCGTCCTGCGGGCTGAACCTGAAGGGTATTGCCATCGTCAGCAATCAACTCATCCTGAATCATGGACTTCAGACGGCTGAACTCATCGGCAAAATAACGGTCCAGATCTTCGTTCCAGACTGCTGCGAACTGCTGACGATCCAGCCGGAACTGGCAGATTAGTTGGCCAATCACCCAGCGACGAATGCGGTCGTCGCGAGTGAGGTTCACGCCTTTGGTGATGGCCAGTTGGCCCGCGTCAATAGCCGCTTCCCAGGACGGCAGATCATGATTGTTCTGGAAATAGGCATCGTCGGTCTGGCCAATCGCAGATACCCCGAGGGAAACAAGATCGCACTCAGAGTGGGTAGTGTAGCCCTGGAAATTCCGGTGCAGACGACCTTCCCGTTGCGCCACCGCCAGGCTGTCGTCCGGCTTGGCGAAGTGGTCCATACCAATGTATTCGTAACCGGCGTCAAGCAGGCGGTTGATGGTGTTGTGCAGGATGGTCAGCTTTTGCTGCGGGCTGGGCAGGGTGTCGCCCTGAATCCGGGTCTGCGGATAGAAACGGTCCGGCAGGTGGGCATAGCTGAACACAGAGAGCCGGTCCGGCGACATATCGATCACCGCTTCCAGTGTTTCAGCAAAGCTTTCCGGGGTCTGGTACGGCAGGCCGTAGATCAGGTCCAGGTTGATGGACCGGAAGCCGATGCGCCGCGCCTCGTTGAGCACGGCTTCGGTCATGGCCCGGGGCTGGATGCGGTTGACTGCTTTCTGCACCTCCGGGTTTACATCCTGCACCCCCAGACTGATCCGGTTAAACCCGAGGTTCCAAAGGGTTGGCAGGGTATCCTGATCCACTTCCCGCGGGTCAATCTCCACACTGTAATCCCGCTCCTCACCGGTTTGCAGGTTGAACAGCTCCCCGTAACCCGCCATCAGGTGTTCCATCACATCTTTTGGTAAAAACGTGGGGGTACCGCCACCCCAATGCAGCTGGGTCACCGGTCGGTCGGCCCCGAACAGTTTTGACTGGATGGCCGCCTCTTTCAGCACCCGCTCTACGTAAGGCATGGCCTTGTCACGCTTTTTGGTGATCACCTTGTTGCAGGCGCAGTAGTAGCAAAGGTGCGCGCAGAACGGCAGGTGGGTGTACAGCGACAGCGGCCGGCCACTGGCCTTGCTGCGGGCCGCCGCTTTGACCATGTCTTCAATCGGGTAGTTCTGGTTGAACTCGACAGCCGTGGGATAGGACGTGTACCGCGGGCCGCTAAGGTCGTAGCGGCGGATCAGGGCGTCATCCCAGATGAACTCTGGCAGTGTTGAGTCTTGGGCTTTGAGTGCGGGGTTGGAAGTCATAATAAGCGCTCTGGGATAAAACGGGGCATCCAGGATTTGCCGGCATTTTAGGGCAATCCCTTGGCTGGCTTTTTGATTCGGGTCAGGTGACTGATGGTTTCAGTTTACCAGTCCGGTTACTGAACCACCCTTGGGCTCTTGGCGTACTTGGTTTACCCCTTTGTGGGCATTGGCTGATGTCATTGCTCCTGCAACCTGATCGACTGGAGAAATCTTCACCATGGCTAACCTGATTCTGATCCTCGGCGATCAACTAACGAGAGACATCAGCGCCCTCGAAGACGCCGACCGCAACCGGGATCTGGTGGTGATGGCCGAAGTCCATGAGGAAGCCAGCTACACCAATCACCACAAGAAGAAGATCGTGCTGCTGTTCAGCGCCATGCGTCACTTTGCCCGGCAACTGGAGAGCGATGGTTGGCAGGTTCATTACCAGGCCTATCACCCGGACAACGAGCATCAGAGCCTCGAGGCAGTGGTTGGAGAGCAGGTTAAGCGGATCAATGCCGAGAGAGTGATCACCACAGAGTGCGGCGAATGGCGGCTGCATGAGCAGATCTGTGGCTGGCATGAACGCCTTGGGGTGCCGGTGGAAATCCGGCCGGATTCACGGTTCATTGCCACCAAACAGGAATTTGCAGACTGGGCTAAGGGCCGCAAACAGTTGCGGATGGAGTTTTTCTACCGTGAGATGCGGCGCAAGACCGGTTTGCTGATGACCGTCGAGGGCGAACCGGAGGGCGGGCAGTGGAACTTTGACGCAGACAACCGGAAGAAGTGGACCGGCAAGCCGCCGGCACCTGCGCCATTCCGGATAGAGCCGGATGGTATTACCCGGGATGTGATCGCCCTGGTGGATGAGCATTTCAGCGATCACTTCGGCACCACCGACGACTTTCATTTTGCCGTTACCGCCGAGGACGCGCAGGGAGCGCTCGAGCACTTCATCGATTATGCCCTGCCCTGCTTCGGCGATTATCAGGACGCGATTTCCGACACCGAGGACTGGCTGTTTCATTCCATCCTGTCGCCCTATATCAATTCCGGGCTTCTGGATCCGGTGGCGGTTTGCGAGGCGGCGGCCCAAGCGTGGTATTCGGGCCGGGCACCAATCAACGCAGTAGAGGGATTCATCCGGCAGATTCTGGGCTGGCGCGAATTCGTGCGGGGCATTTACTGGATGAACATGCCGGGATATGCCAAAGAAAACCGTCTGGGCAACACCCGCGCCCTGCCCTGGTTCTACTGGACCGGCGACACCAAAATGCGCTGCATGCACAAGGCCATTGATGCCACCCACCGCAATGCCTACGCCCACCACATCCAGCGTTTGATGGTTACTGGCAACTTCGCGCTGCTGGCCGGCATCAAGCCTGAGGAAATCTGCGACTGGTACCTGGCGGTGTACGCAGATGCCTATGACTGGGTGGAACTGCCCAACGTTCTGGGCATGGTGATGCACGCCGATGGCGGCTACCTGGGCTCAAAGCCCTACGCCGCCAGCGGCAAGTACATCCAGCGCATGTCGGACCACTGCGCCAACTGCCATTACAAGGTGAACAAGGCCACCGAAGAGGACGCCTGCCCGTTCAACGCCCTGTACTGGCATTTCATCGATCGCCATCGGGACGACTTTGCCAAAAACCCGCGTATGGGCATGATGTACCGGAACTGGGACAAGCAGAAGCCGGAGCGGCGGGAAGCGCTGCTCCGGCGCGCCGAGCATCTGCTGGCGAACCTGGAGCAGCTCTAGACGAATCTCCACAGAAGGGCTCTGGAAAGAGTAATCAAAGGCATGGGCACTAACGTTGTGCAGCAAAAGACCCACATTGGTGCTAGCCTGACCTAAGGATTGTTAACACCACGGACCCGGCCCTTGCCATGAACCTTCGACTCGCTCTGAGTCTGACACTGATACTGGCTTCAACCGTGTGTCAGGCCCAGCCTCCGACACTGAACCTATACACCTTCGAAAGCCCACCCTATCAGGTGGCAAGCCAGGGTAAGGGTGGAGTCAATCAAATTTCCGGCGAAACCGCAGACACGGTAGTTTGTGCCGCGAACCGCGCTGGCTGGGCAACACGCATCCGGATTACGCCCCAGAATCGCGCCATGCACTCGCTGAAACGCAACATGATCGATGGCTATTTTGCCATTGATCCCTCTGCAGAGCTGGACAACATAGCAAAACGCAGTGACCCGGTGGCACTGGAGAAGTGGTACTTTTTTACCAGAGGCGACCAACTCGTCACCGATAACCTGAGGATCGGGGTTGTTGATGGCAGCAATGAAGAAGCCTGGCTGGAAGCCAATAACTATTCGATTTTTCTCAGCGTTACCTCGGCCTCGCAACTTCTCGCCCTTCTGAAGCGTGAGCGTATTGATGCGGCTCTAATGGATGAACGTGTCATGAACGGCCTGCGCCAGGATAACGGAAAGCCTGGCATGGTTATGGAGCGACATTTCGTTCGCTACGCGCCGCTTTACCTTTATCTGAGCGAATCCTTTGCTTCCAGCTATCCGGAGTTTCTTGACACCTTCAATCGCAGGCTGAACAGTTGCATGGCCGGTCACCTCGCCCTGTCGGACGAGGAAGAACGTCGTATCCGGACTCTCTCGGAAAGCCTGATCAGCGAGGTCAGCAGCGCTCTGGACATCCCACAGATTATCGCTTCGGGTCCCAGACAGGAAAGCTTCACAGACGTGATGACTCAGGACAGCATGTGGCAGGCTATGGCACCGCTTGCCTCCACGCAACTGGCCGACCGGATTCTTGATCTGCCGGGTTCGCGAACCTTGCATGGCTGGAAAGTGGCGCAAGGCGGTCTCGTTACGGAGGCCATGATCATGAATAGCATGGGTACCCTGGCGGCGATGAGCCAACTTACAACCGATTACTGGCAAGGAGATGAAGCCAAGTTTCAGAAAGTTCTGGACGCCACCCGCCAAGGTCTCGAGGGAATGGAGGCGCTGTATATTTCACCAATCCGCTACGACGCCTCCACATCCCGATTTCAGGTCACCGTAAGCGCTCCGGTCAGCCCGATTTCCGATGGCGCTCCTCTCGGCGTCCTCACGTTGGGGCTGGATGCCGAAGACGCATTACGCGCCCTCGAACACCCCTGACCTTATGGCGGCCCGACTTCACAGGCCAACACAAGGGCCCAGAATTCCGAGAAATCATTAACCACCACATCCGGCTTGTCCGGGTGCTTGTGGGTGCCGGGGAAAATCTTGTTCAGCCAGGGCAGGTCCCACTGGGCCCCGTTGAAAAATACCGAGGTCAGGCCCGCTCGTTTGGCCGCAATCACGTCTGTCGTGCTGTCGCCCACGTACCAGACACTCGGGTCCGGCGGATAATCCAGCTTCTGAACCGCCAGCAGCAACTGATCCGGATGAGGTTTGCGAAGGGGCGTGTCGTCGCCGCAAACGTCGACATCGAAAAGATGGGTCCAGCCGGTGTCTTCGACCGCCGCCAATTCATGCTCGAAAAACTCACGGTCCCTGTTGGTAATCACACCCACCTGAATGCCCAGGCGCCTTACCCCTTCCAAAACCTCCCGGACCTTCGGCTCAAAGGCCTTCACGGTACCGTAGTGTTTTCGATAATGGTGATTGAACGCCTGGTGGGCGATCTGTTTGGCCTCCTGGTCTTCGCCGAACAGCACCTCGAAAATGTCGGTTCGGGAGATCTTCCGGTCTGCCTTCACCTTTGGATGCAGCTTTGCAAATTCCCGGACATAGGCAACCAGCTTCACATCTTCCGGTGTCTTGCTGTCTTCCGGTGCCACCATGCGATCCATCAAATTCAGCTTGTGGAAATCCGGTAGCATGTCATCCACCGCGTGGTACATGGCGTCGAGGGTATCTACCAGGGTGGCGTGCCAGTCGAACAGGATGACTGCCGGGCGGATGAGCTTGACCACCGCCGGGTGCCAGTCCGGCTCAATGCGTGGTTCAGGGCGCTGGGGCGGCGGGAAGGGCCGCGGACGCACTTCCGCAGGCGCCTGCTCAAAGGCTTCCGGCTGGTTCCGCTCAAGCAGGGCCAGCAGATCCAACAGGTCTTCAAAGCTGTCCAGAATGGCCGCAGGCGCGTCCCGATGAGAGAACCAGCTGTCTATTCGGCCGGATTCCCAACAGGCCCCGTTGTAGAACACGCCAGACACGCCGGCCTTGTTGGCGGTGAGCATGTCTACGTAGCTGTCACCTACGTACCAGGCTCTTTCATCCGCTGGCAGATCAAGCTTCTCAAGCGCCTTGAGGATCACCTCCGGGTCCGGTTTGTACTCGGTTACGTCATCGGCACACACCGTGGCATCAAACAGGTTCCGCCATCGGCCCTCATCCACCGTTTGTAGTTCCCGGTCCAGAAACTCCCGGTTCCGGTTGGTGGATACCGCCAGCCGGATCCCCATGGCTTTAAGCGCTGAGAGGTATTCGTAGGCGCCGGGCTGGAACGGCTTTACCTTCCCGAAGTATCGTCGATAGGCCTCGTTATAGGCCTTGTGGGCGATCAGTTTGGCCTCTTTGTCATCGCCGAAGATGGCATTGAAAATGTCGGTCCTCGACACCCGGCGCTCCGCAAGAATCCGCGGATGCAGGCGCCGAAAAATGCGAATGTAGCGCACCAGGCGTGCGTCGTCCGCCGTGCGGCATTTATCCTCCGGCAGCAGCCGGTCCACCAGCCCCAGGTCCTCCAACTGCGGTAGCATGTCCTCCATGGCACTGAACATGGCATCGTGGGTGTCTACCAGGGTGCCGTGCCAGTCAAAGATCAGCACTGACGGCGCTGAAATGGAATCACAGAATCGGGCCATGCCCCGTCTCCATCAGAAGTTTCTGAAGCCGGCCTTGAAATCCATCGCCGGGCCGGCAAAACTCGGCGGTACTGATAAGAAAGATAAACCCGGTTTCCAATGCGTGCACGCATCGAGTCTGATCCATGCCAGTTTCAAGCTACCTGCTGCCCTATGATTTTTCACCGCTGACCATCCTCAGTTTTGTGCTGGTGCTCGGGTTTTACGGTGTCGCGCTACTGAAGATGCCGGAGCAGGACCGGCCGGGGTCGGGCCGGATCGTCACGTTCACGCTCGGCGTCATGCTCTGCTATGCGGTGATGCAGACCCGATTCGACTATTACTCCCAGTACATGTTCTTCGTCCATCGGGGACAACACCTGATTCTTCACCACCTGGGGCCGATTCTGATCGCGCTGTCTAATCCTCTGCCCGTGATGCGGTTCTGGCACCAGAAGATCTCACCGTCGGTACGCTACTGGCTGCAGCCGCTGGGCTGGATTTACCGGCTGCTGCAGCAGCCGGTTATCGCTTCGGTTCTGTTCGTGGGGCTGATCTATTTCTGGCTCTGGCCGCCCATCCATTTCGACGCCATGCTCAGCCGGCAGCTTTACTGGATCATGAACTGGAGCATGTTGCTGGATGGTCTCCTGTTCTGGTGGTTGATCTTCGACCCCCGTTCTCCGGCACTTACCAATGCCCTGGGTTATGGCAAGCGCATACTCCTGCTGGCGCTGGTAGCGATTCCCCAGATGATTCTCGGTGCCTGGATCGTGTTTTCCCGGGGCATGGTGTATGACGTCTACGAAGTGTGTGGCCGGGCCTGGCCCATGCCTCCGGAAACCGATCAGTTGCTGGGCGGACTACTGACCTGGATCCCGCCTGCCATGATGAGCATTATCGGCATATTGATCGTGCTCCGCCGGGCCATGCATGAAGATGGCAAATTTTCTAAACGTCGCTCTCTGGCGGGAGGAAGCGCATGACCAGATTGCTGCCACTGTGCTCTGTTTTCGTTGCCCTGATGCTCGCCGGCTGTGCCGGGAATGATGAAAGCTGGCACGGCAAGGACATCTCAGGCCTGATGCCCGAGCTTGAGTTCCAGCTCAAGGGCACCAATGGGAATACCGTTACACCCGCTGACTCAGAAGGCACCATTCGCTTGCTGTATTTCGGCTTCACCTCCTGCCCGGATGTTTGTCCAACCACGCTGACTGATCTTAGCCGGTCGATTCACCAACTGCCCGAAGAGTACCAGGACGATGTGACAACCCTCTTTGTCAGCGTTGACCCGCGCAGGGATACCCCGGAACGCCTGGCCAGTTACGTGAATTTCTTTGGCGAGCGCATCGTTGGCCTGACCGCAGAAGAACCCACGCTTCGACAACTCACCAAACGCTATCGCACCACCTTCGGTTACGACGAGCCCGATGCCAGCGGCAACTATAACGTCTCCCACAGCAGCGCCGTTTATGTGTTCGATCGCGATGGCAACGCCCGACTGCTTCTGCGCCCAGGCCTGTCGCCCGAGCAGATCAGTGAAGATCTGGCTCAATTGGCGCAGGAATCCAGCCCATGACGCCCTTTCCTGACGCCAACCCCAGGGTTGATCCTGCCCTGCAACGCTGACGTAGAATGCCCTAAAGTTCGACTGGAAGACCCTGGTGCCCCATAAAAAACTCAATCTCCCGGAGAAAACCTGCCCGATCTGCCAGCGGCCGTTCGCCTGGCGCAAAAAATGGGCGAAAGACTGGGAAAATGTCCGCTACTGCAGCGAACGTTGCCGGCGCGAGAGGACCGCACCGGTATGACAACCGTGGTCTGGTTCAAGCGCGATCTGCGCATCCGGGATCACGCTCCCCTGGTGGCGGCAGCCAATCTGGGAGAGCCCGTCATACCGTTGTATGTCATCGAAGACGAGTACTGGCAGCTGCCAGACACCAGCGGTCGACAATGGGCGTTTATCCGGGATTCTATGGAAGATCTGGACCAACAGTTACGGAAAGCCGGTAGCCAGCTTCTGGTAATGCGAGGGTCGGTGATTGATGCGCTTAAGCAGCTTCTATCCCACCAGGGTATCAGCCGAATATTCTGCCATCAGGAAACCGGCGGACACTGGACCTTCGAGCGTGACAAGGCGGTGATTGGCTGGTGCTCGGAGAACCAGGTGGAATTCCGGGAATGGAACCAGTTCGGTGTGGTTCGTCGCCTGAGCGACCGGGATGTCTGGGACAGGGCCTGGACAGAGTTGATGCGGCAACCAGTGCTGGAGGCTCCGACTGCAATCCCGAAATCGGACACGCTTCGGGCCGTTTCCACTGGCGACAAAGGTCAGGGTTTCGGAGCATCTGACGAGTGCCCGGACCGCCAGATCGGCGGCAGCGCGAGAGGCGAAAAGCTGCTCACGTCTTTCCTGGATCGCCGCTGCGTCGGCTACCAGTACAACATTTCCAGCCCGAACACCGCGGTCAGGGCCTGCTCGCGCCTGAGTCCGCATATTGCCTACGGCACCGTCAGCCTCCGGGAGATCTACCAGCAAGCGAAAACGACCGGCAATCACCGCAACACCCTGCCCCGGAAAAAGAAAAGCCTGACCAGTTTCCGTTCCCGGTTGCACTGGCACTGCCACTTCATTCAGAAACTGGAGGACGAGCCGGAGCTGGAGTTCCGGGCCATGCACCGGGAAATGGAGGCGCTGAAAACCGGCCCAAATGATTCCGAGAGGCTACAACGCTGGCAGGAAGGTCAGACCGGCTGGCCCCTGGTGGACGCCAGCATGCGTGCGCTTAATCATTCGGGCTGGATCAACTTCCGGATGCGGGCCATGCTGATGGCAATTGCCAGCTATCAACTATGGCTACACTGGCGCGATCCCGCCCTTCATCTTGCCCGGATGTTTACCGATTTCGAACCGGGCATTCACTACTCCCAGACCCAGATGCAATCCGGCCTGACCGGGATCAACGCCCTGCGAATCTACAACCCGGTGTTGCAGAGCCAGAAACTGGACCCGGATGGCGAGTTCATTCGGCGCTGGATTCCCGAGCTGGCCGGCGTGCCCAGCGAAATGATACACACGCCCTGGTTAATGACGCCGGCGCAGAAGGAACGATACGGTGGCAACACCTATATCGCACCTGTCTGTGACCACGAGCAGGCAGCCCGCGTGGCTCGCAAGGCGGTAGGCGACTTCAGAAAACAGAGCGTCAGCCGGGCAGAGACAGATCGGGTGCTGCAGCGTCATGGGAGCCGCAAAGGCCCCGTGCAGAAACGACCCGACCTGCCCTCGAAGAGCCAATCAGATCAACTATCCCTGTTTGACTAGCCGGTATCAGAACATCAGTTTTGGTACATCTGCCGCTGGTGCTCAAGCATCTGTTCCATCATCAGCTGCATCTGGTTCATGCGGTTTTCCATCATCTCCAGACGCTGCTCGTTGTCCATCCCCGGACCACCAGAACGGTTGCCCTGGGCATTGCCAGACTGCTTTTTACCCTGGCCTTGATTGTTCATCATGCCCTGGTTGTTCATCATGCCCTGGCCACTACCCATCATTCCCTGACCATTGCCCATCATGCCCTGGCCCATCATCCCGGGCCCCATCATGCCGCCACGCATCATCTGCATGTGCTCCTGCATGTACTCCATGTGTTGCTCGCGCAGTCTCTGGCGTTCAGCGTTGGAGTTGGCGTTCCGCATTTCCTGCATCATGGCCTGCATGCGAGCCATATTTTCATTCATCTGCTGCACTTGTTCCTGATTCATCATGCCGCCGCGAGGCATTTGCCCCGAGTTGCCCTGAGCAAGAGTAAAAGCAGGCAATGCAACGAACACGGAACAGGCAACGAAACGACTTAATCTGTTCATGAGATCCTCCTTATTAGCTGCAACAATGTGCATCACCATGAGTAAAGACCATGAAACTGAATTGAAACTGAAAAGTGTCCATCAAGAGCGGTTAAGAGCATACAGATTGATCTGGGTCATCCACTTGAACTGCAAACGTTTGGGAGCGATCACATTTCATTGTTTTAATTCCTGAAAAACTGGCAGGGAATGGTATTGTCTCGTCACCAACCATTGCATCGCCCCGTTGAGGATTAACGCACGCACGGAGCTTGAGTTCAGAAGCTGGTTCTTATGATTACGGCCATTAACCTAAAAAAAAGAATGCCGATTATTGTCATGCTGATTGCTCTCATCGGCCTGACATTCTCCGTCATGGGAGAAACGTTATCCCATGGAGTACCGGAGCTGACTAAAGCCAACATCCTGCACGAAGGCGATCACGCCCACAGTCATGATCACCACAACCATAGCGTGCAAGATCATCAAGACCGCCACTCTCATCATGACTCTGGCAACCACTCCCACGAGTCTGCAGACCGGTTGAAAATGCCGATATTCTCCAACTTGACACCTTCACTCCGGCGCCCTGTTCCCTTTGCTGGAGAGAATCCCCGCAGTTTTCGTTACCGGCTCGACCGCCCGCCGAAGCTCTAAACGATTGTCTGAGCAATGCTGCCTTAGCAGCTGAACGAAAACCCATTCTACGGAGTTACTATGCTGTCAACTTTGCCTGGCAAACCTCGCCAATGGTTGTGTGTTACTGCTGGAAGGACCCGCTTTTTCTGGATATTCCTGACACTGGGCCTGCTCGGTCTCAGCGCTGATGCGTTAGCCCATGCCGTCGCCCAGGGCGACAAGGGATACATTCAGGAGATTACCGGCATAAACCTGATTGCTTTTACCTACCTCGGTGCCAAACACATGGTCACCGGTTACGACCACCTGCTGTTTCTGCTGGGGGTCATTTTCTTCCTGTACCGCATGCAGCACATCGCTATCTACGTGAGCCTGTTTGCCCTGGGGCATTCCAGCACGATGCTGCTGGGCGTGTACTTCAACGTCGGCATCAATAGCTACATCATCGATGCGATTATCGGCCTGTCGATCGTGTACAAGGCACTGGACAACATCGGAGCCTATCAGCGCTGGTTTGGCTTTCAGCCCAACACAAAAGCCGCCACGCTCATCTTCGGTTTTTTCCATGGCTTTGGGTTGTCCACCAAGATCCTTGAGTACGACATCTCTCCCGATGGGCTGATTCCGAACCTTCTCGCTTTCAATGTCGGCGTGGAAATCGGACAGCTCATTGCCCTGGCCATGATCCTGATTGCCATCAATTTCTGGCGCAAAACCGACGGCTTTTTCCGCCACGCCTACACCGCGAATGTGGCCATGATGAGTGCAGGCTTCCTGCTATTCGGCTACCAGCTTACCGGTTATTTCGTCGCCTGATTCTGGAGAACCTTTATGTACAACACAGACATACCTAATCGAGAAGAACTGCCAAGTACCGCGAAACTGATTCGATCAACCATTGTTGCGGCCATAGTTGCGCTGGTGCTGCTGGTTACCGTTGTGATGCCCGCGGAGTACGCGCTCGATCCGACCGGAGCCGGTCGACTGCTGGGTTTGACCGAAATGGGTGAAATCAAGGAACAGCTGGCCGAGGAAGCCGCCGACGACGCGGAGGCCGAGATGGTTGCCGTTCAATCGTCGACCGCACAAGAGCCTCAGGAAGTCGCGGAGCCTGTCATGGCCGAGCCTTCAGAGGAATCGGTCTCTGAGCCCGAAGCGGAGGTCACAGCCGCGGAACCAGAGCCCGCGGCTGAACCAGAAGCTGTCGAACCGCAATGGCAGGATGAAATACGCATGGTTCTGACGCCGGGCGAGGGAACCGAATTCAAACTCACCATGGAAGAAGGTGCTGTGGCCCGATACTCCTGGGCGTCTGAAGGCGGCCCTATCAACTACGACACCCACGGCAACGGAAGCGGCCAATCCATTTCCTACGAGAAAGGGCGGGGAGTACCGCAGGATGAAGGTGAGCTTGAAGCCGCCTTCACCGGCGACCACGGCTGGTTCTTCCGTAATCGCAATGACAACGACATTACTCTGGTGCTTCGTACCGGCGGTGAATATGGGCAATTAAAGAAAATACTGTGATCTACCAGGCATGGGGCTGAACCATTCGTCAGCTTCATGCCTGCACGACCACTCCATACTCAGGTGATTTTTTCACTCTTCCAAACTACGAATCTAGCAGAGACAGAGAAGCCGGTGGCGCTCGGTCAGAGCGCCTCGACCACCTCAGACAGCATATCTCTGACTTTCCCGGCAACCTGCTTGAGTTCGTCATTATCAATGGCTGTCATGGATGCCACAGGGTCAATGGCGCTGACCTCCACACCGTCAGGAACCTCCCTGAGAATCACGTTGCACGGCAGCATGGCTCCGACGCGAGGTTCCAGTCCAATCGCTTCCCAAGCCATTCCAGGATTGCAGGCCCCAAGAATCCGATAGGCAGTCATGTCCTTGTCGAGTTTTTTCTTCATGGTGGTTTTGACGTCGATCTCGGTCAACACGCCGAAGCCATGGTCACCCAAGGCCTGCCGCGCTCTCCGGTCTACCTCCTCAAAATCAACATTTTGAATGAGACGGTTCATCGTGTACGACATAGTTACCTCCTGAGAAGCAAACATTCATTGGTCCGGATCCGTGACAGTCTGCTGGCCGGGTCCCTTTCGGACATGATCACCATGATAAGAAGTATGTTGGTACTCAGTTATTCCGTTCCCCCCGTCTTTCTGCCGGCCACTCGGAAAACGCGATGAAAGCGGGCCGGGGAATCCCCGACCCGCAGAAGAGCGGGATCAGAAGGCGATTCGCGCACCAACCACCGCAAACCAGTCTTCCGTGCTTCCACCCTCGGCTTCCGCCAGATCTGCGGTATCGCCGTATTTCCGTTCATGCACCACACCCACGTAGGGCGAGAAAGCCCGGTCAATCAGATCGTAACTCAATCTGAGGCCCGTTTCGGTAGAGCTCAGCCCTTTGCCCAGGCCAATCTCCCGGTCCTCACTGAATGCCACGGTCGCATCCAGCGCCGCCGAGAGAATCAGATGGTTGGTCAGCAGCAGCTCATACTCAGCATCGAACTCGGCAGAGGTATCGCCCTCGTCACTGACGTACAGGCTAGCATCCACTTCAAACCACTGCGGTGCCAGGCCGGTAAGCCCAAGAACCGCATAGGTGCGGTCCGGGCCTTCAGGCGTGTCGAACCGAACGCCTGCCTTGGCATCAAAGAACTTGGAGATGGGAGTCTGTGCAACGAGCTGGTTTTCCAGACTCTCGTATGCCTGTTCTTCGATTTCATACTCACCCTTGGTCAGCCAGCGAAATCTCAGTTCGTCGGTGCCGTAGAAAATATCGGCGTTCCAGACTCCAAGCTCCTCATCGTCGTCACTGTAACGATACTCGAACTCTTCGAACTGGACGCCCCAGGTTGTCAGGGCCTGCTTCCGGGCGGTGGTGTCCTCCATCATTTCCTGAGCGGTTACCGTGGTCGGCAACAGCAGTGAACTCAAGAGCCCCAGAGTCATAAATCGAACGCGGCTCATGCCTCACCTCCGTTGCCAGCGACAGCATCGGTCTTGGCCTGCGTCGAGTCGGGACCACCCTCAACTATAACCTTCCGGAACATACCAGCGGCCGCGTGATAGGACAGGTGACAGTGGAAGGCCCACTGCCCGGGCTCGTCCACCTCGGTTTCCATATAGACCGTGGTGCCAGGCTGAACACTGATGGTGTGCTTGATGGGGTTCCACTGATCGGCACCCACATCCAGAATGGACCACATACCGTGCAGGTGCATGGGGTGGGTCATCATGGTTTCGTTCACAAACTTGAAGCGGACTCGCTCTCCATACTGAAGACGGATTGGATCGGCGTCCTCGTATTTCACGCCATTGATGCTCCAGGTATAGCGCTCCATGTTGCCGGTGAGCTTCAGCTCGATCTCACGGGTCGGCTCACGGTCCTCGTACAGCGGATTCTGCGCTCTGAGATCCGCGTAGGAGAGGAATTTACCTCCATTTGCGGCCATCGGAACGATACCACTGCCTTCAGCATAGAAAGGATCGCTGGCTCCGTTCCCGGACATCAGCATGCCACTGTGATCCATGCCCGCCATGCTTGAATGATCCATTCCGGCCATATCTGACTGTTCCTTACTTTCCATGGCTGAGTGATCCATGCCGTGCATGCCGGCCATATCGGCCATGGTCAACCGTGCGGGCTCCCGCAATTCGGGGACCACGCCCTCCATACCCTCTTCTGGAGCCAGTGTCGCCCTGGCGAACCCGGAACGGCCCATGGACTCGGCAAAGATGGTGTACGCCTGCTCATCCCGGGGACGGACGATGACATCATAGGTTTCCGCAACGCCGATGCGGAATTCGTCCACATTAACGGGCTGAACATTGTTGCCGTCGGCCTGCACTACGGTCATGTTCAAACCGGGGATACGGATATCAAAGTAGGTCATTGCCGACGAGTTGATAAAGCGCAGCCGGATTCTCTCTCCGGGCTCAAAGATGCCCGTCCAGTTCTGATCCGGGCCTTTCCCGTTGATCAGAGCAGTAAACCCCTGCAAGTCCTCCACATCCGCCTTCATCATACGCATGTCGCCCCAGGCCATACGGTCCTTCAGCGTATTCATGAAACCGTGCTCAGAAGCATCAGAGAAAAACTCTCCCACGGTCTGCTGTTGGCGGTTGTAGTAGTCAGGCATCATTTTCAGGTTACGCATAATACGGTCGCCGGAATGAGGATGCTTGTCGGTTAGCTGAACCACGTACTCGCGATCATAGCGGAACGGCTCACGCCCCTCCGGTTCGATAGCAATGGCACCGTAAGCACCGTCCGGTTCCTGGAAACCTGAATGACTGTGAAACCAGTAGGTGCCGGCCTGCTGGATAGGGAAACGGTAGGTGAAGGTTTCCCCCGCCTGGATACCCGGAAAACTGATACCGGGCACGCCGTCCTGCTGATACGGCAGAATGAGTCCATGCCAATGGATGGAGGTCATTTCATCAAGATTGTTGGTGACATTGATCGTCACCTCTTCGCCCTGCTTGAAGCGCAGAACCGGCCCCGGGGATTCCCCGTTATAACCAATACCCTCTTTGACAAAATCGCCGGTATCAATCTGGACCCGATCCACTGTCAGGTTGTATTCACCGGCCAGGCCGAACGCCGGCATCAGCAGGGCCGCAAGGCCTGCCAGAAAGGATTTCTTCATGGTTGACTACTCTCGACTACGTCGTTGTCTGGAAGGATCAGTTGAAGTTCACGTCCCCGTACATACCGGCCTGGTAATGCCCCGGAACATTGCAGGCAAATTCGATGTTGCCTTGCTCGGAGAACTTCCAGACGATCTCTTTGCTCTTGCCCGGCTCGAGAAGAACGCTGTTGGGATCGTCGTGTTTCATGGAGTGGCCGTCGCCCATATCCATTTCCATCATGTCGTGATTGAGCGTGCCTCCCTGAATAACGCCATGTTCAACCATCATCATCATTTCTTCCTGATGGGCCTCATGCATGTCGGGAGTGCCGATATTGAATTCGTGAACCAGGTTGCCCTTGTTTACGACGACAAAACGAACTGTTTCACCCGGATTGACCTCGATAGATTCAGGCTCGTAATAGTTATCGTGCATTTCGACGTTGATGGTTCGGCTGACTTCGGAGGCCTTGCCCGGCTCCCCGCTGCCGCCCCCGTGTCCACCACTGTGGGCACCGGCTCCAAAAGCCGCTGCTGACATGGACATGGATGTGGCAACGACCAAAAATTTGGCTGCGTTCATCTTGTATACTCCTGTGGAAGAATGTGACTCAACGTACAGAGGGCTTGCTTCAAAAATTGAGCAATATCCAGAAACGATGGATACCATCACCCATCAACCTGAATCCTTTCTGAAAATGACGAATTATTTAGTGTTCAGGCTGGGTTCAGTTAAAACACCGATACTGAGACGCTCTGCAATACCTGTAGGAAGGGGACACACATGCGTTTACTGCTCGTCGAAGATGACCGACTGCTTGCGGACGGGCTAACCAACCAACTGGAAAAGGCCGGGTTCAGCGTGGATACCACCTTCACCGCCAAAGAGGCGTCGGCGCTGGCCGATCAGGAAGAATATCGCGCCGTGGTTCTGGATCTCGGACTGCCGGACGCAAATGGCCTGGACGTGCTTCGAAAATGGCGAACGCGTGGCATCAGCTTTCCGGTGCTGATTCTGACCGCCCGCGGTGACTGGCAGGATAAAGTGAACGGTCTGAAGGCCGGGGCCGATGATTACCTGGCCAAACCATTCCAGACCGAAGAACTGATTGCGAGGCTGAACGCCATCATTCGCCGGAGCGAGGGACGCGTGCGCTCTCTTGTGAAAGCCGGCAATTTCGAACTGGACGAGAATCGCCAAAGCCTGAAACTGGCCGATGGCACGGAACACAGCCTCACCGGAACCGAATTCCGGTTGTTGCGTTGCCTGATGAGCCGGCCTGGGCATGTGTTCTCGAAAGAACAGCTTATGGAGCAGCTTTACAGCCTGAACGACAACCCCAGCGAAAACGTCATTGAGGCCTACATTCGCAGACTCCGGAAGCTTGTAGGCACAGACACCATCTCGACACGACGTGGCCAGGGGTACCTGTTTAATGATCTGGTTTAAAAAACCGGTATCGGTCAAGGGAACCCTACTGGCACTGCTACTGCCGGCTGGCATTCTCCTGATGGCCCTCGCATGGCTGGTGCACGGGCTGCTTCTTGACCGGATGTCCCGCCAATTCGTAGAGACCCGGCTCAAAGACGAAGTCGCTTTTCTCGAACACCAGATTCGCGATTCCAGTGGCCGGCTGGACACCCTACAGACCGGTGATTATTTCCAGGAAGTTTTTCACCACGCGTTCGCTATCCATTCCGACACCCGAACCATCATCTCCCCCGATAGTTGGGCACCGCTGTTGATGCCACTGGTGGAGTCCGGGGAGGAAGATACGCTGCGCGTCAGTGGCGCCGATATTGCGGAGGCGCCCTCGGATATCCTTGCCTACCGAAAGTCTTTTCATGTGGACGGCAAACCCATCGTAGTGATCGTTTCCGAGGACCTTGGTGCCTTGAGCCGCAGCCAGGCTGAGCTTCACGCCTGGACAGCCGTTGTTTCCCTGCTGCTGATCCTGCTTCTGGTTGGCGTACTCTGGCTGGGCATCAACCTGTCCATGCGCCCCGTGGTAAGCCTCAAGGCTGCATTAAAGCGGCTGCAGGATGGCGAGATATCGCGAATTGATGTCAAGGCCCCCGAGGAGTTCCAACCTCTTGTACTGCAACTCAACCAGTTGCTCGACTCCCTGGACCAGCGGCTGGAGCGCTCCCGGGATGCGCTGGCAAATCTCTCCCACAGCGTTAAAACACCCATCGCTGCCGTTCGCCAGATTCTGGAAGATACTGACCGCCCCCTCCCCAACGACCTCAGGCAGCAAATGGCCGGCAGGCTCGACGATATCGACAGACAGCTTGAAGCAGAAATGCGACGCAGCCGGTTCGCCGGTCCGCAGGTTGGCAAAAGCGCCTACCCTTTGAAGCAGGCCCGGGATCTTCTCTGGATGCTAGGCCGGCTGTATCCGGCAAAGTCGTTTGAAATGTCGACCGTACTGACCGAAGAACGGCGCTGGCCCATCGAAGAGCACGACCTGAACGAGGTGTTGGGCAACCTTCTGGACAACGCCGGCAAGTGGTCCGCCAGATTCGTTGAACTTGGCCTGCAAGAGGATAGGCAAGGATTGACCATCACCATTGAGGATGATGGCCCCGGAATTCCCCCTGATGCGCTCGCCACTCTCGGCACCCGCGGCCTGCGCCTCGACGAACAGACTCCCGGGCACGGCTTGGGGCTGGCCATCGTGCGGGAGATTATAGAACGCTATGGTGGTACCCTGAATTTTAGCTCCGGCTCGACCGGAGGATTCAAGGCAACGGTCCATTTTCCAGGTACGACCAGGGGTATCCGGCAGTGAAGATCGGTGAACTTGCAAAGACAACGGCCATTCCCGTTGAAACCATCCGCTACTACGAAAAGATCGGTTTGCTACCGGAACCGGACAGGGACAGCAGTGGCTACCGGTCTTACCGTAATGCCCATCTGCACCGCCTTCTTTTCATCAAACGCTGCCGCAATCTCGACATGGCTCAGGACGAGATCCGAGAACTGATCCGCCTGGCCGAGCAACCGGAAGCGGATTGCAGCGAAGTAGACGCGCTGCTAGCGCGCCATCTGAATCACGTACGCGAACGGCTCAAGGAGTTGGCAAGTCTTGAAGAAACTCTGGAGCAGCTCCAGGAAGCCTGCTCTGATGGCCGCACTGTGCGGGAGTGTGGCATTCTGGGCGGGTTGAGCTCGGAGCTTCAGACACCGGAGCCCGATGACCGCCACAACCACGTTCCCGGCACTCATGGCCCGGGCAACCACTGAAACCTTCCTCATCCTCGTCTGACGAATAAACCCTACCTCATTTCAACCGGCACGATTCGAAAAGACTCTGGCAGTCATTCAAAAGCCTCTTCGCCATTGAAATGATATTTCTATGTCTTACAGATGCACGGTTAGGTTCGCCCGCCCCTGGAACAGCCGGGTTGGCATTAACTAGCTCGGCTGAACTGATTCTCATGCACAAAGCAAACATTGTCAGGAGTCATTATGTACAAAAATAAACTCGCACTCTCGGTCGCCCTGGCCTCGTCGTTGTTCGTTGCCAGTCCAGCGGCTCTGGCTCACGGCGGTTCGGCAGATTATATGCCGATCGCAAAAGCACTGAATTCCTCTGGTGCCAGCTATCAACTCAGTGAAGACCAAAGCGAACTGCTGGTGGTGTCCGGAGACACGAAAATCCGGGTGCCTCTGGGGGAGACAAGGGCGTATTTCAATGGTGATGAGATTGAGCTGTCAGCCCCTGCAAAACTGCACGATGGCGAAGTCCTCGTAGAGCGGAGCTTTGCCCACGACCTGTTCTCAGGTCAGGTTTCCCAAAACATCAGCATTGGTAATAAAACCCATCCACTGGACCCATTATCGTCGGAAGAAATCGCCAAAGCTGCGAATGCAGTGAAGTCCTCTAAACACTGGAAGGACACTATCCGGTTCACGCAAATACGACTCGCCGACCCCAGCAAAGAAAAAGTCTGGGAATGGTCCTTTGGTGAAGGCCACGACTTTTCACGTCAGGCCATTTTTACGGTCGTTGATGGCCGGAAGGTCTATGAAGGCACAGTCGATCTCGACTCTGAGTCCGTTGTTGGCTGGGAGCACATCGAAGACGCCCATGGCATGGTGACCTTCGATGACTTCCTGGCAGTTCAGGAGATCGTCTCAAACAGTGATGCCTATAAAGAAGCCCTGAAAAAGCGCGGTATCGACAATGTGGAGAATGTGGTCGCAACACCACTGACCGTCGGGTATTTCGGGGGCGACGACGGCCTAGAGCACGATTTGAAACTCTTGAAAGTGGTGTCTTACCTGGACATCGGTGACGGTAACTACTGGGCCCACCCTATCGAAAACCTCGTGGCGGTCGTGGACCTGGAAAAAAAGAGTATTCTCAAGATTGAGGACGACGGCGTCATCCCGGTACCGATGGCTCCCCGCCCATACGATGGACGTGATCAGGAAAACATTGCGGATGTGAAACCGCTGATGGTGGTGCAGCCGGAAGGCTCCAACATCTCGATGTCTGGCCATACCATTCAGTGGCAGAACTGGAATTTCCATCTCAAGCTGAATTCTCGCGTTGGCCCTGTCATTTCCACACTGACCTACGACGACCAGGGTGAAAAACGGAAAGTCATGTACGAGGGGTCGCTGGGTGGGATGATCGTACCCTACGGCGATCCTGACGTAGGCTGGTACTTCAAGTCCTACCTCGACTCCGGCGATTACGGCATGGGGAACCTGACTTCGCCCCTGGAAGGCGGCGTTGATACCCCCAACAACGCGACATTATTGCCGGCGACATTGGTCGATAACGGCGGCGCGCCCTTTACCATTCCAAACGCCATCGGCGTCTTTGAGCGCTACGCCGGGCCTGAGTTCAAGCACACTGAAATGCTTGGCAGCAGTCCCGGGAATGAAAGTCGCGAACGAAGGGAACTAGTTGTGCGTTGGGTGAGCACGATTGGTAACTACGACTACATGTTCGACTGGGTTTTCATGGCCAATGGCAATATCAGGCTGACCGTCGGAGCTTCGGGCATTGAAGCCGTCAAAGCTGTGAAGTCCCGAACCATTCATGACGAAACGGCAGAAGAAGATACCCGCTACGGCACCCTGATTGATCACAACATCGTGGGGACCACCCACCAGCACATCTACAACTTCCGGCTGGACCTGGATGTTGACGGCGAGCAAAACAGCCTCAAGGAAATTGATCCCGTGGTCGCGGAAAACACAGCGGGTGGCCCGCGCAAGAGTGTCATGATCACCAACGAGCGGGTCGTGCCAACGGAACAGGAGTCTGTTCAGAAGTTCGACCCCTCAACCGTGCGCCTGATGACCAACCCCAACAAAGAAAACCGTATGGGTTACCCGGTTGGCTACCAGATCATCCCGTTTGCCGGAGGCACCCACCCCATCGCCAAAGGCGCGTTGTTCAGCGAAGACGAATGGCTGTTCAAGCGTGTCAGCTTCATGGACAAGCAGATCTGGGTCACTCAGTACAAACCTGAGGAGCGCTTCCCGGAAGGCAAATACCCGAATCGGGCCAAAACCGATACGGGCCTGAAAACCTTTGTCGCGGATAACGAGTCCATCGAAAACGTCGATACCGTGCTCTGGATGACCACCGGCGCCACTCACGTAGCCCGAGCGGAGGAGTGGCCCATAATGCCGACGGAGTACGTCCACTCGATGCTTAAACCATGGAACTTCTTTGATCAGACCCCCACCCTGAATCTACCCGAGCAACAGAAGCCGGAGAACTGATTCGCTGAAAACGGGAACCATCCAGGCAGGGAAGCCTGATCACAAAAAAACAGAGATACGGGAATCAGAAGAGATGAAAAACCAGCATTTCATGAAAAGCATTATCTGTCTGGCCGTGGCCGGATTATCGGGACCGGCTTCGGCCTATAACTTTTACGACCAGAGCGGCACTACACTGAACGTTGATATCGAGGCGGCTCTGGGGGTCTTCTCCAGTCAGGAGACATACAACCTTGGCGCCAAAACGCAAGCCGGTGATTCGCAGTGGCAAGAGGGTTACATCAAGTATGGGCTCTCTGGCAGCCAGAGTGTTGGCTCCGGCAGCCAGGTTTACGGTGCGGTTAATCTGGTCTCCTCCGGCACCTGGGGCGATGGCGATGCCGGAGGCATTACGTCCGGTAACGAACGGGAAACCGATCTGGAAGATGCCTACCTCGGTTGGCGCTCCGGCACTCTGATTCCTGCGCTCGGAGAGGACGGCCTGGATCTTTCCGTTGGGCGTCAGCAGTTCACTATTGGCGACGGTTTCCTGATCAATAGTGATGCTCTGAACTTTGGCGACGCTTTGAATGGCGGTGGACTGGACTTTGACCGGGGCGGCGCCTACTGGCTTGCAGCCCGCAAGGCATTTGACCAGACCGCCATTGCCCGAATCGGAGGCTCGGACGGCCTGCGCGCAGACCTGTTCTGGCTGGCCTCTGATAACAAAGCCCAGGCGGAAATGGAGCTGGCAGGCTTAAATACCGAGTATGTGACCCCTCAAGGTACTTTTGGTCTGGCTTATATCGAAGGGCTGGACGTTGATGACACCTTCGCTCCTATTCTGGGGTATGGCTCAAGAGACGGGCAACAAACCACGAGTCTCCGCTACCAAGGCAATGCGGGTGTCGAAAACCTGTTCTTGTCCGCCGAATTTGTCAATCAGGAAGCCGGAGAAGGCTCTGATGAGAATGCCAAGGCGTGGTACGCCGAAGCCGGTTGGACCTTCAGCGAGACTCGCTGGTCACCCAGCGTTAACTACCGATATTCGAGCTTCGATGAGGGTTTCGACCCACTGTTCTTCGGCTTCAACCGGGGTTACGGCACCTGGTTTCAGGGTGAAGTCGCCGCCAACTACGCTGGCCCCTTCAACTCCGACGCTTCGGTTCACCACGTGAGCCTGAAGGCAGCCCCTTCGGAAACACTCAGTATCGGCGCACTCTTCTTTGACTTCACTGACACCGCAGCCGGTACAGGGAACCTGAACGCTCAGGAAGTGGACATCTACGCCGAGTGGGTGGCAGCGCCACATCTGATCATCAGCCCTCTGGTCGGCTTCTATATGCCAGACAGCAGCGCCGCCGAGGGTGGCAGCCAAATAGGCAGTGACGACACCAACGCTTACGCTCAAATCATTGCCATTGTTCCGTTCTGATCAGTCCCAACAGCCCCAAAAGGCGAAGCTGCCCACTTACAAAATCGTGGGCAGCTACAACGGATTTCCAACTTAACTTTGACGAACACCTGCAGGAGAGCATTGCCGTGCAAACCTATAACAATTTGGCGAATGGCAAACCGGTTGACGCAACCGATCACCAGGAAATTTTCAATCCCGCAACCGGGGATTCCCTGGGGCTTGCGGCCATCAGCAGCGAGCAGGACGTAAGCGACGCCGTCATTGCCGCCCGCAGCGCACAGAAGGACTGGGCCAGAGTCAGTGATCAAGAGCGACAGGAAACAGTCGCCCGCGTAGCTCAGGTACTGCAGGATAACTCGGAATACCTGGCCGAACTGATCACCCGGGAACAGGGCAAACCTCTGTCTGGCCCGGGCTCCCGTTTCGAGATGCAGGCGTGCGTGGGCTGGACACAGGTGCCAGCAGCACTGGCACTGCCTCCGGAAACCGTCCACGAGGACGAAGAACGCAAGGATGTCCTGCACCGGGTGCCACTGGGCGTGGTAGCAGCTATTGCCCCCTGGAACTGGCCCCTGATGATTGCCATCTGGCAAATCATTCCTGCCATCCGCATGGGCAACACGGTGGTTCTCAAACCGTCCGAATACACCCCGATTGCAACCCTGGAAATGGTTCGGCTTATCAATCAGGTACTGCCCCCGGGTGTTCTGAACACCATTTCCGGAGACGGTCGTATCGGCGCCGCGCTGACCAGCCATCCTGACATCGACAAGATCATGTTCACGGGCAGCGAGGCGACAGGCCGGCGAATCATCGAAGCCTCGTCAAGAAACCTCGCCCCTATAACTCTGGAGCTGGGCGGCAATGACCCCGCCATCGTGGTTCCCGGTACTGACGCCACCGCCATTGCAGAAGGTCTTTTCTGGGGCGCATTCCTGAACATGGGGCAGACCTGCGCGTGCATCAAGCGCTTGTATGTCCACGAAAATGACTACGACTCGGTGATTGCCGCCCTCAGTGATCTTGCCCGCCAGATGCCCATTGGCGACGGCATGAACGAGAACAACCTGATTGGCCCGCTCCAGAACGAGATGCAGTACAACAAGGTGAAAGAGCTGGTCGGCGATGCCCGGTCCAAAGGCTGCGATGTCATGGAGTTCGGCGATGTGCCTGAAACCGGCTACTTCCTGCCTGTGACCCTAGTGGGCAACATCCAGGATGGGCAGAGACTGGTGGATGAGGAGCAGTTCGGCCCGGCTCTGCCTATCGTCCGTTACAAAAACCTGGACGAAGCAGTCGCTTCCGCCAACGCCCTGTCGGCAGCCCTTGGCGCCTCGGTCTGGGCCAACAACCCGGAAGAAGCTGAGCTGGTTGCCATGAGGCTGGAAGCTGGAACCGTCTGGATCAATCAGCACGGGGCAATTCATCCCATGGTGCCTTTTGGTGGCAATAAAGCGTCCGGCTATGGGGTAGAGTTTGGCCTGGAAGGGCTGAAAGCGGTCACGCAGCCCAGAGTTATCAGCATCAAGAAATAAAGCGGCGGCAACACTGACCCTTCCGGGAGCTGCCAGATTCAACGGCCTGACAGCTCCCCTTTTTTCAGGAAGTACGGTCCTGGCAAAAACTCGAAGGTGTCACCCCAAAGTGTTGCCTGAAAGACGTCGAAAAAGCACTGGGACTGGCAAAGCCGAAACGGTATCCGACTTCGGTCAGGTTCACCTTACCGTTGGACCTCTTCAGGTAATCGGCGCACATCTCCAGCCGCTGGGCTTTGATGTACCCCGACACGGTCAGCGAGCGGGCCGAAAACGCCCGGTAGAGGCCGCGAACCGAGGTTCCGGTGGTATTTGCCACCATCCGCGCGCTCAATTCAGACTCGCCGATGTTTTCCCGGATAAATGAGGCAGCTTGTAGAAATACGCGCTCACTGGGGCTGTGCTGCCCTACGCTTCGAATCACGGAGGGTTTGATCAGCATGATCAGTGAGTCAATGATCGCCGCACCTTCTTCCTCGTCGAGGCTATCGTAATCAGCTGCTCCGCTAATCAACAGGTTGGCGACTCGGGCAATGTGGCTATCGGAGGGAATGCGTACACCAAGCTCAATGCCAGACAGATTCAGGGTTCTTTCAACGATTGTGCGGGGCAGAATCAGGGAAATCTGCTCGGATTCATTGTCATAGGTAAAACTGAAGGGAAGAGCGGAATCGACCAGAACAATGTCCCCTGCCTGGAGAATGGACCCATTTCCTGCCTGCTCAACCCGCGACTTTCCGCGAAGCTGGAACACACAGAAGAATTCTGGAGTGACACAACGACGGATTTCGCTTCGGCCACGAACAAGCTGCGCGCCACGGATGGTAACGTGGGACATATCCAGTGCGCTGGAGCCCATTTTGCTTATGTTTCCGGAGAATTCCTGTTCGAGAGGTTCTGCCGAAAAAGGCCCGCAGATCTGGTTTACATCACTGATCCAGCGGTCGAACCCTGCCGTTGAGAAGGTGTTTCCAAGCATAACTGGCCCACCGAGATCGGCTTTTGTGATTGTTTGTAAGGAGGTTGGCCAGTTCCTTTGTATATGTCAAGCGTTCTTATATGGCGATACTGAGAGCACTGACGAAACAACTCGATACCCACTTGCCAACCTCCTGCCTGAATTTTGAATCGCCTTTTTAGCCGTTTCAGGAGCGCTGCCTACATGAAATATTATCGAAGAGACTTGACCCTGTAGTTACTACAGGGTTTTCAATAAGACCATCTGAACTAAGGAGGTCTTTATGGCGTGCAGTTGTTCCGCCCCCGAACCCAAATCCCCGGCCCCGGGCTTTCGCAAAGCGCTGTGGATTGCCTTGTGGGTAAACCTGGCCATGTTTGTCGTGGAAGGCATCGCCAGCCTGTCATCCGGCTCGGTCTCTCTAATGGCGGACGCCATCGATTTCTTTGGTGACAGCGCCAACTACATTCTGTCCCTGACTGTACTTTCCATGGGTATGCTCTGGCGGGGACGCGCTGCCATGGTCAAGGGGATCACCATGACGCTGTTTGGCCTGGTGGTCTGGGCCCGTGCGGTCTGGGTGGTTCAGGCAGGTATTACACCGGAGCCGCTGACCATGGGAGCGGTCGGCCTGCTGGCCCTTGTTGCGAACGTGAGCGTTGCCGCCCTGCTGTTTAAATTCCGTGAAGGGGATTCCGATATGCGCTCGGTCTGGCTATGCAGCCGGAACGATGCCATCAGCAACATAGCCGTTATGGTGGCCGCTCTCGGTGTATTTGGCACCGGAACAGCCTGGCCGGACCTGATTGTCGCCGCAATTATGGGCACGCTGGCGATCACCGCCGGCATCAGCGTTATGCGCCACGCCCGCAGCGACATGGCCGAGGCCAGAGCCTGCGCAGTGGAACCGACAGCGGCAATCTCAAACAATCGTTAAAACGCCAGGGAAATCATCACCGGTATAAACGCCAGGGCAAACAGCGTGGTCAGCAACACCGTACCCGCTGCCTGCCTTGGCGAGGTATCCAGCAGGGTGGCAATAACCACGGTGTTCGCGGCAATCGGCGTGATCGAAATCAGGAACATGGCCTTGTGAACGGCCGGCTCATAGATCCCCAGCACGGTTGAATCCAGCCACCAGAACACGATGGCCACCAGTGGCCAGATCACGAACTTCCCGAAGAACGCCAGGGCCGTGAATCGGACATTGCCCGCCAGGCCGCGAAAGCTGGTGATGCTCATGCCGATGATCATCATGCCCAGAATGCTGTAGGCACCGCGCAGGTTATCAAACAGTGGCACGAAGATATCCGGAATCCTAACACCCGCCAGATTCAGGGCAACGGCCGCCAGGAAGGCATAGACAGACGGGAGCTTCAGCACCCGCCAGAGCGCATCCTTGATGCTGTAGCGCCCCCTCGCCGCCAGATAGAAGCCCACGGAGTTCTCGAACAGCGTGGTGCCCAGCATGCATACAATGTAGAGCCCGAGCCCTTCTTCCCCGAACAGCAACAATGCCACCGGCACACCGAAGTACCCGGTATTCCCGGAGCCCACACACAGAGGAATGATGTTGGCACTGCCGTCGGTAAGCACCCTATTTGCCAACCTTAACTGCACGATCCCCAGAACGGACGAGATTCCGAATACCAGAAATGGCAGCAGGATGACTTCCGGAGAAAGCGGCGCTGCCATAACCCCGGAAAACACCACGGACGGTGTCACGATATAGAGCATGATGCCGGCAATGTGGCGGCCGCTCGCCTCAAGGTAGCGGCCGGCAACCCAGCCCAGGGCGACCGTTACATAGAGCGGAATAAGCTTGAAAAAAAGCGCAAATGCGGCGGCCATTGGCACTCCGTGGGCAAGAAAACGAATCCGGACATGCCGGGCGCGCAGTTTACCACCTACCCCTCCAGAGGTAACTCCCCGGCGCAATGGTGAAATATCCGGGCATGCTTGATAATCATCAACAGCATTTAGGATGCATCTTTATATCCTAGTAGCGCAGTCAGGTATTCCACAAAGACCAAGGAGAGAGACCCATGGCCGAGCGCTTTACCAAAAGCATGGCCAGGAACATATACCTGGGAGGAAGTGCTTTCTTCGTCCTGTTGTTTCTGGCGCTGACTTTTGACACCCAGATTCGGGCAATGCCCGAACGGGATAACCGCGACCAACTCACTGACCAGGTGGTGCGCGGCAAACATGTCTGGGAGAACAACAACTGTGTGGGTTGTCACTCCCTGATGGGCGAAGGCGCATATTTTGCTCCGGAACTTGCCAACGTATTCGACCGCCGTGGCGCGGGAAACAGCGAAGTCTTCAAGGCGTATATGAACGCCTGGATGAACGCGATGCCCACCAATGTGCCCGGTCGCCGGCAGATGCCCCAATTCAATCTGACCGATCAGGAAATCGAGGATCTCGCTGCCTTCCTGGAGTGGACTTCGAAGATTGACGATAACGACTGGCCACCCAACATCGAAGGCTGAGGGAACAAACATGAAATACGAATCCCAAAGGGTAGCAATGCCCTACTTCATCTTTGCCCTGGCTCTGTTCGCCGGCCAGATTCTGTTCGGCTTGATCCTTGGTCTCCAGTATGTGGTGGGTGATTTCCTGTTTCCGGAAATTCCCTTCAACGTTGCCAGGATGGTTCACACCAACCTGCTGATCGTCTGGTTGCTCTTCGGCTTTATGGGGGCAACCTATTACCTGGTTCCGGAAGAGGCACAGACCGAGCTGCATAGCCCGCTGCTTGCCTGGATCCTGTTCTGGGTATTCGCCGTCGCTGGCACCCTTACCATTCTTGGCTACCTGTTTGTGGATTACGCCACCCTGGCGGATGTCACTATGAACAAGCTGCTACCAACAATGGGGCGTGAATTTCTTGAACAACCCACGATCACCAAAATAGGCATAGCGCTGGTTGTCGTCGGATTTCTCTACAACATCATGATGACTGCCCTGAAAGGTCGTAAAACGGTGGTCAACATTGTGTTGATTACCGGTCTCATTGGCCTGGCCGTGCTGTGGATGTTTTCTTTCTACAACCCGGGCAACCTTACTCAGGACAAGTACTTCTGGTGGTTCGTGGTGCATCTGTGGGTTGAAGGCGTCTGGGAACTCATCATGGGCGCGATCCTGGCCTATGTCCTGATCAAGCTCACCGGTGTTGACCGGGAAGTCATCGAGAAGTGGCTGTACGTCATCATCGCCATGGCGCTGATTACCGGCATCATTGGCACCGGACACCACTTTTTCTGGATCGGCCCACCCGAATACTGGCTATGGCTGGGGTCTGTGTTCTCTGCCCTTGAGCCCCTGCCGTTCTTCATGATGGTGATCTTCGCCTTCAACATGATTAACCGGCGTCGGCGCAATCATCCCAACAAGGCCGCCATGCTGTGGGCTATGGGTACTGCGGTTATGGCCTTCCTGGGGGCCGGTGTATGGGGCTTCCTGCATACCCTTGCGCCGGTAAACTACTACACCCATGGCAGCCAGATTACTGCGGCCCACGGCCATATGGCCTTCTACGGTGCCTATGTAATGATCGTACTCACCATCATCTCCTACGCCGTTCCTATCATGCGGGGCCGGCCCTACGGCAACAGCAATACCGCGCAGATTGTCGAGATGTGGGGGTTCTGGCTGATGACCATCTCCATGGTATTCATCACGCTGTTCCTGACAGGCGCTGGCGTATTGCAGGTCTGGCTGCAGCGACTTCCGGAAAGCGGTGAAGCACTGTCGTTCATGGCCACCCAGGACAATATCGCATTGTTCTACTGGATGCGTCTGGTCGCCGGCTGCTTCTTTATGGCAGGCCTGGTGGTGTACTTCGGCAGTTTCTTCATCAAGGGGCAGGCATCCCCGGCAGAAGAAGTCCGTGGTCCTGCTACGCAGGAAGCCTGAAAACCGCAGGCCGGAGCTGAACGCTCCGGTCTGCCCTACTTCAACGGACACTCACCGTGCATGAGCAGACTCTCCCGAACAAGGACACCCTCCAAAAGAAACGGTTGCTGACACGCACCGCTTTCTTCGGGCTGTTTCTGCTTGCGCCGGTACTAAACATTTTTCGGTACGATCTTACGGAAACCCACTTCGTACTTCTCGGGTTTCCCCTGTCATTCAATCTCGAACTTGCCTGGGTTAGCCAGAGTTCGCCGGCAGAAGTGGCCGGGCAGATCCTTGTCTGGTTCATACTCCCCATCACCCTGCTGGTACCGTTGGTGCTCTGGATTGCCTGGAAATGGGGGCGCATTTACTGTGGCTGGTTGTGCCCACACTTTTCAGTGGTGGAAACCATCAACCATTTGATGACCCGGATCACGGGCCGCCCAACTCTCTATGAGGCGCTACGCAGAGGCAAACGGGGCAAGGCACTTCACTGGGCCGGCCTGGTGCTGGTCTGCGGGCTGATCGGCTTCTCCTGGGCCCTGGCCATGCTGTCTTACCTGTTGCCACCCATACCGCTATACCTCGATCTGGTCACCGGCAACCTGGCACTTTACCCCGCCATTTTCCTGGCTGTCGCCACCTCACTGTTCACCCTGGACTTCCTCTTTGCCCGGCACCTGTTCTGCAAATACGGTTGCGCGTTCGGAGTGGTGCAGAGCATTGCCTGGATGACCAACGGTAAAGGCAGGGTTGTCACCTTTGATACCGAACGGGCCGCTGCGTGCCGTGACTGCACCAGAGCCTGCGATGAAGCCTGCCCCATGCGTTTACCGACCCGCAGTCACAAGCGCGCAAAATTCACCTGTACCCAATGCCTGCAGTGTGTCAGCGCCTGCCGCGAGGTGCAGAAGAACAATCCGGAAGGGTCCCTGCTCAGCTGGGAACCCGGAGAGCCTGGCAAACAGACCGTTCTCATTCCGGTTCGCCAGCTTGATCCATCATCACGTCAACAAAAGGCCTGAACCTGAGGAGCTGAAATGGAAGAGTGGGTAGGCTTCAAATGGCACGAATACATTACCCGACAGGCCATGGGGGAGTTCCCGGAGCATGCAGTTTATCTGAAAGATGAAGCGCGAACTCTGGGCGTTCTGTTCCGGGCGCTCGGTGGCGACCCGGCACTCAGCCTGGTTACCGCAGAACCCCGACATTTTCATACCCGGCGGCGCTTCCTTCAGAAGCTGGCCGGCACCCACAAGAAATTTGAACTGGCCTGGCGCGATGAACAAAGCCTGAGGTTGCCAGAACGGCTCGCACTGTTCCCCTCAAAGCGAACAAACCGGGATCTTTATCTTTGGCTGGCGGCACTGGCCTCCCTTGGCGAACTGACGGATTCCGACTGGCTGACTGGCAACCAGACCATGGTTCAGACCCTCCTGGCCAAATGGCCGGGGTTGGAGCCGGTTTACCAGCGTCTGGTGCGCCATACCCTGCAATGGCGACCAGACCACACCACTTTGCCAGCATCCGAAAGCCGTCGAGAGAAGGCAATCCGACAGGCACTGATTGATCCGGGCAGCGTCGAATATCTGCCAAGGGCTGAGTCCGATCCCTGGCCAGTTGTCATCTGGCTTTACCCCACCCTGGCCCAGGGCAAGGTTACCGGGCAAATCATCGGTGATGACAATCTGAACTCGACACCGGGCGGACTGGCCAAAAAGCGGAAGCGCCGGCGTGCTGAACGGGTGGATGCATTTGATAAAGATCAGGGCCTGATGCTGTTCCGACTGGAAAACCTGTTCTCCTGGAGCGAGTTTATTCCTGTAGACCGGGCCGGCGACGATACCCAGGAAGACGATGCCGACGCCGTGGCCGATGACATGGACATGATTTCTGTCTCCAAGGACCGGCGCGAAGCCTCCTCAGCAATCAAGTTCGACCTTGATCTGCCTTCGGAAGAAAACGACGACCTGCACCTTGGGCCCGGCATCCATCTGCCGGAATGGGACTGGCGTAGCCAGAGCTACCGGGAAAAATTCTGTTGCCTGCAGCCAATGCTAAGCAAGGAGTCTGTGCCCACGCGACTCCCGGACCACCTGTCCAGATCCGCCATGAGACTGCGCCGCCAGTTCAGTGCCCTGAAACCACTCCGACAATGGGAGCGCCGCCAGACCGAGGGCGAGGAGCTGGATCTGGACGCCTGCATGGAACGGGAAGTCCAGCACAGACGTGGCGCCGGCGTTATCGACCAGAAACTGTTTCGCCGCTGCAAACAGAACCAGCGGGACCTGGCATGTCTGATTCTGGCTGACATATCCATGTCTACAGATACCTTCATCAATAACAGCCAGAGGGTCATCGACATTGCCCGGGACGGCCTCCAGTTGCTCAGCGAGGCTCTCCAGGCCAGCCGGGACCCTTTTGCGCTTTTTGCCTTTTCTTCACGCCGTCGGGACCACGTACGCTTCCACCACATCAAGTCCTTTGACGAACCCTACAATGATATCAGTCGGGGCCGCATCCAGGCGCTCGAACCGGGCTACTACACCCGCATGGGCGCTGCCATACGCCAGGCTACCCGCATGCTGCAGGGCCGCCACGAACACCAGAAAATCCTGCTCCTGCTCACCGACGGCAAACCCAACGACCTGGACCTGTATGAGGGCCGCTATGGAGTGGAAGACACCCGAATGGCCGTTCAGGAAGCCCACAAAGCCGGCCTGACCCCCTTCTGTGTCACCATTGACGACGACGCCAATGAATACCTGCCTTATGTCTTTGGCAGCAATCATTTTGTGGTCATCAAAGACCCGACACAGCTGCCGCTCCAACTGCCCAAACTGTACATGAACCTGACTCGTTGAGACCGATGAAAACATCCGCCCCGACACATAGACACCTGCCCGGCGACCTCGCCGTCTGGTTCTTCATATTTGCGGAACTCGCGGTATTCGGCATCCTGTTCATCGGTTTCGGCGTCGCCCGCAGCCTGGATCCGGACACCTTCAGCGCCGGCCGGCAAGTGCTGCACCCCTGGACCGGTCTGATCAACACCATCGGTCTGATCACCGCCAGCTACCTGGTCGCCGTCGCCGTTCACCGCCTGCGCCATCGCCAGCCTGGCGTTACCCCGCTGCTTTGGGGTGCCATCGCCGCGTCCTCCACTTACTCCTTCGGCAAGCTCTGGGAGTACGCAGACCTATACAGCAACGGTTACAACCTGGGCACCGACACCTTCTTCATGTTCTATTTCTTCCTCACCTTCTTCCACTTTATGCACGTTGTCCTGGGCCAGATCATCCTGGTGGTTCTGGCCATGAAGGTCAGCAGAGGCGAGTACAACGGCGACGACATGAACGGTATGGAATCCGGCGCATCCTACTGGCACATGGTGGATCTGGTGTGGCTGGTTTTGTTCCCGATGCTTTACGTTCTGGCGTAAGGAGAAAGCAGATGTTTGCGGTTTATATCGCCCTTATGGTTTGCACCATGGCACCAGTAATTGCCATGCAGACAGGTGCTGATGCTTCCGTTCTGTTATGGCTGGTTTTCGCACTGGTCATCGTAAAGGCGCTTCTGCTGGTGGATCATTTCATGGAAATGCGAAAGGCACCCGCCGGTTGGCGCCTCGCCGCCCAGGCATGGGCGCCCATCATTGTGTCAGCATTAGCCGTCTCTCACTGGACAGGTTGACCACGACTTCAGCAGCCGGAGTCGAGCCTATCGGCTATAGAAATTGCCGCGGGAAATAGGGCGGTTTTTCACTAACCGCCTGAGCCAACGAAACCATCCCCCACAACACAAACGATGTGTGCAGAACAATCGCCCAGACAATGGCGCCAGTCCAGAAGTTGCCGGTATTACCAAACAGCAGCCAGAACACCCCCACGCCGGAGAAAATCAGCGCTGCGCCGATCATCGACATATAAAACGACGCGCGGGTATGGGCCCGTCGCAAGGCCGGCACCTGTTCGGAACTCAGGTACAGCCATGCCAGCACTGCGAATCCGATAGCCGGCAGAGCCAGCAGATTCAACAGATACCAGACAACAGGAACAACGGCGCCACTACTGGCCTTCGTCTGACCTCCCGAATACTGCATAGACCACCTCCATGAGTGCACTGACAGTTGCTTCGTCATCCGATAACGGCTCGATCATCCCGGCTCGGCAGGCTTCACTGACCGGCACGCCAGCCCGCACCAGGTGAGCTGTGTGAATCAGCAACCGCGTTGATGCCGCTTCTTCCAGATCATGGTCTTTCAGGTTCCGGACCGAACGGGCCAGATTCACGAGTTGCTCCGCCAGCTCCCGATCGCAACCTGACTCCTCCATCACGATGGTCTGTTCGGCAGCGGCTTCCGGGTAATCGAAACTCATCGAGACAAATCGTTGCCGGGTACTGGGCTTCATGCCCTTAAGCAGGCTCTGATACCCCGGATTGTAGGAAACCACGAGCATAAATCCGGGAGCAGCCTTCAGCACCTCGCCCGTGCGCTCTATCGGTAATTCACGACGATCATCAGCCAGCGGGTGCAGAACCACCGTTGTGTCCTTGCGGGCTTCCACAACCTCATCAAGGTAGCAGATGCCACCCTCACGCACCGCTCGAGTCAAAGGTCCATCCTGCCAGTACGTACCCTCCGGTCCGATCAGGTGGCGGCCCACCAGGTCGGCGGCGGTCAGATCATCATGGCAGGCAACGGTATACACTGGCCGTCCGAGCTTCTCGGCCATGAACCGGACGAAACGGGTTTTGCCGCAGCCTGTAGGCCCTTTGATGAGCACGGGCAAGCCGTTGGTTGCCGCCGCCTGAAACAGCTCTATTTCGTTACCAACCGATTGGTAAAACGTCATTGCATTGAATCCTCTGAATACTGTCTTTCGGGCAAGGCAAAGCCAAACACCCATTCAGGGAAGATGACGAATATCTGCGAATCATCTTCCCGCTGTAACCTTAGCAATGCCTGCTCACAGGCCAACGCCGCCTGGCTCCAGGCAGCCTGACGGTACCAGGCTGCTGCGGCTACCGGTTTGCCCTGCCAGCTCACCACCAGGTTGTTCCCGTCCAGAAACGGCCTCACAAACCCCAACTCTGAAACCGACGCGTGGGTGTTGTTGTGAAGCAGCAAGCCCAGAGCAGAGCTGTAGTCTCCCGCTTCGTACAACTGCTCCGCCGCAGGGATGAAGCCTTGTTTTTTCAGTTCCGCCAGCGGCAAGCTGGCACCCAACAGATCTCTGCCGGCAACCGTCGCAAGATCACGACCCTGCAGGTCCCGAATATGCCTCACACCGGCCATTCTTCGCGTAACCCAGACCGGAACCGGAAGCTGTCCATTCCGGTTAACCGCCTCCAGAATCGGCGCTCGCCCGGCCGGAATACCCGACAAGAACGCCAGGGCAAAGTCTCCGACTTCGGTGTTAAACCTGAGGTCGGCCCGGCAGCCCTGATCAAGCAGATACTCCGTCAGCCGGTAGCGAGCCACATCGGTAACGCTGGTCGCGGACTCAACCCCGATCACAATCCGTTCGCCCCCGTCGCTCGCATGCACGGTAGACAAAAGGCCAGCCAGCACCACGCCAGGTAATATCCGCCACATTTTAGAGGCCCAGGGCATGGGCCCGACTGGTAAAAAAGATGCCACTGGGTTTTTCGGCACTCAGCGTTGCAACGGGCTCCAGCGAGCGAGTGTTGTATACGGTCACCCGATTACTGTCCCTGGCAGATACCCAAACCTCTTCGCCGCGGGGCGTGAATTCCATGTGCAGAACTGCGTCACCGGGCTCCAGAGTACGGATAATTTCACGAGTCTGTGAGTCGATCACCTGCACCACATCGTTGTTCGGGTGGGCAAAGCTCACCCAGATCTGGCGATTGTCCGGACTGGCCATCACAAATACCGGCTGCCCCTGCACGGGAATACGATCGCTCAGGGACCAGTCATTGGTATCCGCCACCAGTACCTGATGGTGACCAACGGCCGGAACAAAAGCCCGCCCATCGGCGATAGCCCAGCCTTCCAGATGAGGCATCTTGTAAACCGGCAACTTTTGCTCACCCTTGCCATAACCCGGAAGGATTTCTGTCGCCCCCTGCCCCGGATTCCACAGATCCAGCATCGACAATCCGTCCTCACCAAACAGACCAGCAATGTAGTAACGGCCATCCGGAGTGATCAGGGCGTCATAGGGCGCATTGCCGGCCTTGAAGCGGTTGATTTCAGGCGACTCACCGCTCATGTCGAGGGTCCATATTTCTCCCGCCTCGAACAGGCTGAACACGAACAGGTTGCCTGGTGCATCCACCAGCCCCACCGTTTTTGATCGACCAGGCTCTCCGTCTTCGCCGGTATAGCTGGCGGAGACCTCTGCCACCAGCTCCAGGGTCTGGCTGTCAAACACCTTCACACCACCGGGCTCGTAATTGGATACCGCAACGTAGCGGCCATCCTGAGAAATCGCGCCGCCAATACTGTTACCCGACTGGATAACTCGATCGGCAATGGACCGGCTCAACAGATCCACTTTCGTAAGCCCGCCATCGCGCCCGAATACATAGCCATACCGTGCGTTTCTGGAGTAAACAACCGACGCATGGGACAGATCTCCCAACCCTTCGACTCGCCCAAGAACCTGGTGGCGGGAAGTATTAATGACCAATACTGAGCCAGAAGCACGCTCAATGATCAGGCCCAGATCACCCGTCCCCATGAGCTCAGGATGAGACTCTGCCCCCGCCGATCCCTGGAACGCCTGACACCCGGCCAGGCTCAGGCTGACGATCAGGAACAGCGCCAGGATCGGTTTTTCGGGCAGCTTAAATGTTGGACTCATACTTGATCATTCCTCCAGGTTGGCCCTTCAGGGCGACACCAGTGCACCGGATTTCAATCGCTTGCTGATCCAGTAGATCTCTTCCGGAGATAACAGAGGCTTCCAGGGTGGCATCGCTGTACCCGGCACACCTTCCCGGATAATGGCGGCAATGGCCTCGACCGGAAGGTGGTCGAGATTCTCTGGCCGCAAGGATGGTCCCAGACCGCCTCTCAGGGTCAGCCCATGACAAGAGCCACAATCCTGGACCACAAGATTTGCAAGACGGGCACGGCTCTCATTCCGGTCTGGGTTGTCGTCGCCCAAAACGGTGACGGACATCATGCTTAACCCGAAAAACAGGAGTGCCGAAATCAGCATTCGCATCTGCGCTTCCCACCAAAAGCCATTCACACGCCACATCCTCCCAAGTCTTGGCCACATCGTGAAGACAGCAATAAAACTCATCCTTGATATTGGTTAATAGAGAACTTCAGATCCAGGACTATTTTGGCTTACCTATAATTTGGTATAGCGCAACGACATAACATATATCTGATATTAATCAATGACCATGAGAGCAAAGAAGCGAAACCTACGGGGACTCTTAAATCCAAGGAGAGAACCTGATGAGAGTAACAAACCTGCTGTTCAAACCATTGGCTCTGGCCGTCGCCGTTGCCTCCTTCGGAGTGATGACTGTCCAGGCCACGCCCAAGGATCCCGATCCTTCGACAACTGCTTATGAGGGCACCGCCAGCGCGGTCGACCCTGAATCCGCGAAAGTGGTTCGCACGCCAGGCGCCCCGGACCTGACCGATGCCGAGTTCGAAAAAGCAAAGCAGATCTATTTCGAGCGTTGTGCAGGGTGTCATGGCGTTCTGCGCAAAGGCGCAACGGGCAAGCCACTGACCACTGACATCACCCAGGAAAGAGGCATCGATTACCTCAAGGCCTTTATCAGCTATGGCTCACCAGCGGGCATGCCGAACTGGCTGACCTCTGGCGACCTGACCGAGCAAGAAGTGGAGCTGATGGCCAAATACGTCATGCACGAGCCACCCCAGCCTCCGGAATACGGTCTGGAAGAAATGAAAGCGACCTGGGACGTGGTTGTTCCGCCTGAAGACCGTCCCAAAAAGCAAATGAACGACCTGAACCTGAAGAACCTGTTCAGTGTGACCCTGCGCGATGCGGGCCAGATTGCCCTGATTGATGGCGATACTCATGAAATCGCACACATCATCAACACGGGTTACGCGGTCCACATATCACGCATGTCCGCCTCTGGCCGCTACCTGTTTGTTATCGGTCGCGATGCACTGGTGAATATGGTCGACCTGTGGATGGAGGAGCCGGATACGGTGGCCAAGATCAAAGTCGGCATGGAGGCGCGGTCGGTCGAAACCTCAAAATACAAAGGCTATGAGGACAAGTTCGCCATCGCTGGCACTTACTGGCCACCCCAGTTTGTGATCATGGACGGCGAAACCCTGGAGCCGAAGAAGATCGTCGGCACTCGAGGGATGACTGTGGACACCCAGGAATACCATCCTGAACCACGAGTCGCCGCCATCGTGGCCTCTCACAAGCATCCGGAATTCATCGTCAACGTGAAGGAAACCGGCAAGATCATGCTGGTGAACTACGAGGATCTGGACAACCTCTCCATCACCAATATTGATGCAGCGCGATTCCTGCATGACGGCGGATGGGACAGCAGCATGCGCTACTTCATGACCGCCGCCAACCAGTCCGACAAGATCGCCGTAGTGGACTCGCAGGACCGCGACCTTGAAGCCCTGGTGGACGTGGGCAAGATTCCCCACCCCGGCCGCGGCGCCAACTTTATGGATCCTGAGCATGGACCGGTCTGGGCGACCAGCCACCTGGGCGATCCGACCATCCAGTTGATCGGCACCGACCCCGAAGGTCATCCGGATAAGGCCTGGAAAGTGGTCAGAACGCTGAATGGCCAGGGTGGCGGATCGCTGTTCATCAAGACCCACCCGAAATCCACCAACCTTTGGGTCGATACCGCCCTGAACCCGGCTGAGACTGTTAGCCAGAGCATTGCGGTGTTCGACATCAATAACCTGGATGCCGGCTATGACGTGCTCCCGATCGCCGAATGGGCAGACCTGGGCGAGGGGCCCAAACGTGTCGTGCAGCCGGAGTACAACGTGGAGGGCGACGAAGTCTGGTTCTCGGTCTGGAACGCTCAGGACAAGAAATCGGCTCTGGTGGTCGTTGATGACAAGACCCGTGAGCTGAAGTCGGTGATCAAGGATGAGCGGCTGGTAACGCCCACCGGCAAGTTCAACGTCTACAACACCCAGCACGACGTGTACTGAGCCGTTCCGGCCCGGAGGAGAATGATGATGAGACTGGATAGCACTGACAGACACCTGATCAACCTTTTCCAGCGGGATCTGCCCGTGTGTGAAAGGCCCTATCAGGCAATGTCCCGACAACTGGGCATTGCCGAGGAGGACGTCATTGAGCGACTGCATTCGCTTCAGGCTAGTCAGGTTCTCAGCCGGGTCGGACCGGTTTTCGAACACAGCCGGGCGGGCGCAAGTCTGCTGGCTGCCGTGGCGGCACCAGAGGAACAGCTGGATCTGGTCGCTGCCCGGGTAAACCGTGCTCCCGGCGTGAATCACAACTACGCACGCGAGCACACCTACAATCTCTGGTTTGTCATGACCGCACCTGACGAAGAGACCCTGGAAGAACGGCTCGACGAACTGGAACACCAACTCAGACTTCCCATGCTTCGCTTACCCATGGTCGAGGCCTACCACATCGATCTTGGCTTCCCGATTGACTGGGAGGCACTGCCGTGACCCTTCACCACTGCCCGGAAAGTCTGGCAATGGTGCCGGAAATCGCCTCAGCCGGTCCTGTTAGTGCCTGGGGTTTGTTGCGGCTTCGGCGGCAGCTGGAACTCGGCCTTCCACTGACACCAAAGCCCTATGAGATTCTGGCTGAAAAGACCGGTTTGTCGGAGCACGAGGTGATGACCGCAATCAGACAGTGGCAGGCCCACGGGCTCATCAAACGATTCGGGCTGGTTGTCCGGCACCGGACGCTCGGTTACACCGCCAATGCCATGGTGGTGTGGGATGTGCCTGACGACCACGTACAGGCGCTGGGCCAGGCACTGGCTCACACATCGTATATCACGCTCTGCTACCAGCGCCCTCGCCGGCTCCCTGACTGGCCCTACAACCTGTTTTGCATGATCCACGGCGTTGACCGGCAACGGGTAATGAACCAGCTGGCAACGCTGATTGCCGAGCAGGGGCTGGAACAGACACCCCATGCCGTGCTGTTCAGTACCAAAGCCTACCGGCAGAGAGGAGGCCGTTATGTCAGCCATGACTGAGAGCCTGGCGACAACGCCCGAATTTACTGAGGTGGAGCGGGCTGTGATTAACCGGCTGCAAACGGGGCTGCCTCTGGTGCATTCCCCTTATGCAGCAGTAGCCGATGAGCTGGGCGTGGCCGAGGAAGAGGTTCTGAACACCCTGCAGGATCTGCTGGACCGAAACATTCTCAGACGCTTCGGCCCCATGTTCCACGCCGGCGAAATGGGGGGCGGGCTGACTCTGGCTGCCATGCGCGTTCCCCAACAGGACTTTGACCGCATCACCGCGAAGGTTAACGCCTTTGAGGAAGTGGCCCACAACTACCGCAGAGAGCATGAACTGAACATGTGGTTTGTCCTGGCAACGGAAGCGCCGGACGACATAGCCCGGGTTATCGCCGCAATTGAATCCGCGACGGGCTATCGCGTTTACAACATGCCCAAGGAGGAAGAGTTCCATGTCCATCTCCACTTCCCGGTCTGACCAAAGCTACGTGCTCTGCGCGCTGGACCGGAAACTGATCCTGGCCACACAGGGCGGTTTGCCCCTGGCAACGGACCCGTGGGGAGCTTTGGGCGAACAACTGGGATTGCCCGCAGACGAGGTTCTGGCCCGCTTCCAGCGCATGCAGAACGCCGGCGTTATCCGGCGGGTGGCCGCGGTGCCCGACCACTACCGGCTGGGTTACCGCTTCAATGGCATGACGGTCTGGGATGTCCGCGACGACGCCATCACCGACATGGGCCTTCAGGTGGGTGAACTGCCTTTCGTCAGCCACTGCTACCGACGCCCGCGGCACCTGCCCAACTGGACCTACAACCTGTTCGCCATGGTTCACGGCATCAGCCGTGAAGAAGTCGAAGACAAGGCTTCGCAGATTCACGACTTGCTCGGAGACACCTGCGAAGGCCACACCATTCTTTACAGCTCGGCCATCCTTAAAAAAACCGGTCTGCGGCTGCGGAAATCATAAGAGAGGGAGCACCATGTTCAGAATGACCCGCTACATCAAGAGCCTGATGAATCCGGCTCCTGTGCGCCCGGTTCCGAAACCGACAGGCCCGGTCGTAATCTGGAATCTGATTCGCCGCTGCAACCTGACCTGCAAACACTGCTATTCCATCTCCGCCGATGTGGATTTCAAGGGCGAATTGAGTACCGATGAGGTCTACACCGTGATGGACGACCTGAAGGCCTTCGGCGTGCCGGTGCTGATCCTGTCTGGCGGCGAGCCGCTGATGCGCCCGGATATCTTCGACATCTCTCACCGTGCCAAAGCTTTGGGCTTCTATGTCGGCCTTTCCACCAATGGCACGTTGATCACGGAAGATAATATCCAGCAGATCGCCGAGGCCGGCTACGACTACGTGGGCATCAGTATTGATGGACTTGAACAGACCCACGACGAGTTCCGCCAGAAAAAAGGCGCCTTCGCGGCCTCCATGAAGGCCGTTGAGCTGTGTAAGAACGCGGGGATCAAAGTAGGCCTTCGCTTCACGCTCACTCAGGACAATTTCCCCCAGCTGCCCGACATGCTCAAGCTGCTGGACGAACACGATATCGACAAGTTCTACCTGTCGCACCTGAACTATTCCGGCCGTGGCGGCCGCAATCGTAAGCGGGATGCCTGGTACGACATGACCCGCGACGCCATGACTCTTCTGTTCAACCATTGCCACGAGGAACTCAAACGCGGCATCGAACGGGAATACGTCACCGGCAACAACGACGCCGATGGCCCCTTCCTTCTGCAATGGGCCCAAGAAAACTACCCCGATCAGGTTCCAGCCCTGGAACAACGGCTGAGGTATTGGGGGGGCAACGCCTCCGGCGTCAACATTTCCAATATCGACAATCTCGGCGAGGTTCACCCAGACACTTTCTGGTGGGACTACAACCTGGGCAATGTCCGGAACACACCGTTCTCCCGGATCTGGTCAGAAGCCAGTGACTCACTGATGACAGGCTTTCGCCAGAACCCACGCCCCGTCAAGGGACGCTGCGCTGACTGCCGGTACCTGGCCATCTGCAATGGCAACACCCGGGTTCGGGCCTACAACATTTCCGGTGACTTCTGGGAAGAGGACCCTGGCTGTTACCTCACCAATGAAGAAATCGGTGTGCTCGACATGCCCCGGCGGGTTGCCGCGCCAGTCATCGAGATTCCGGTTCATAACCTGTAAGGACAAGCATCATGACAACCAGCCAAAGGAAGAAGTGCCTGGTGGAGTTCCAGTTGGCGGAACAACCCTTACGGGCAGGAGAGGTAGCCATCGTTGGAGCAGGTCCGGGAGACCCCGGACTTCTGACCCTGCGGGCCCTGATGCTGATAAAGCAAGCCGATGCCATTGTGTACGACCGCCTGGTTTCGCCCCAGATTATGGAACTGGTGAACCCGGCGGCCGAACGCATTCACGTTGGCAAGGCGAGCGGGTGTCATTACGTTCCACAGGAAGACACCAATGAATTGCTGGTGCAGCTGGCAGTCAAACAACGCCGGGTGGTCCGGCTGAAAGGCGGGGACCCTTACATCTTCGGCCGTGGTGGCGAGGAAGCGGAGTTCCTGGTGGATAATCATATCGACTTCCAGGTGGTACCCGGCATAACTTCCGCCGCCGGTTGCGCTTCCTACTGCGGCATACCGCTGACGCACCGGGATTACTCCCAGAGCGTCACCTTCGTAACAGGCCACCGCAAGGCCGACCAGTCCCTGGAACTGAACTGGCGTGTACTGGCGGCGCCCGGCCAGACCCGGGTGTTCTACATGGGACTCCACAACGCCCCCACCATTGTCAGGGAACTCATTGCCCATGGTTTGCCGGGTGACTGCCCCGTGGCTCTTGTGGAACGCGGAACAACGCCACAACAGCACATGGCGGTAACAACGCTGCTGGATCTCGAGGCTACCATCGCTCGTGAAGGCTTCCAGCCTCCGACGCTGATCATTGTTGGTGACGTTGTCCGGCTGGCAGAGAAACTGGCACAACCAACTGCAGCCGGCTGGTACATAAGCCAGCCCGAGGCCACTGCAGCCAGTGCGGGAGGTCGGCCGGCATGACGATTCACAATATCACCCGACTGATTATGGCCTTCAGTCTGCTGATGCCAGCCTCGATACAGGCGACACCCTCACCGGAAACGGAGTGGCTGTACCAGCAACACTGCGCCAGTTGCCATGGCCAGGATCGTCTTGGTGGCATGGGCCCGGCCCTGCTGCCGGATAATCTGTCACGGCTGAAAAAGCCGCAGGCCGAGGACGCCATTAGTAACGGCCGGCCCGCCACCCAGATGCCGGCCTTTGCCGATGTTCTCGACAAGGAATCCATAACAGCACTGGCCGATTTTATTTACCGACCGCCAGCCAGCCCGCCGACCTGGGGCCGGACCGAAATTCTGGGCAGCCATTTACTGCCCCACCCACAAGGTACTCTGCCCGACAAGCCGGCTTACCAAGCCGACATGATGAACCTGTTTCTGGTGGTGGAAATCGGCGATCATCACGTTACCCTTCTCGACGGCGACAGGATGGAACCCATCCACCGCTTCCCGAGCCGTTACGCCCTTCATGGCGGACCGAAATACAGTCCTGACGGCCGTTACGTCTACTTTGGCTCACGAGACGGCTGGATAACCAAATACGACTTGTACAACCTGAAAGTAGTCGCCGAAGTACGCGCCGGTATCAACATGCGGAACATCGCCATTTCGGCCGATGGCGACCACGTTATGGCTGCCAATTATCTGCCCCACACCCTGGTTCTTTTCGACGCCAACAACCTCGAAGTCATGGACATCATCCCGGTGGAAAACGGCGCAGGCGAAAGCTCACGGGTCAGCGCCGTGTATGCGGCTCCACCCCGGGACAGCTTCATTGCCGCCCTGAAGGACATCCCTGAAGCCTGGGAAATCACCGTAAACGATGGCGAGGCCAACGTTCGCAGGATGCAAACCGACACCTGGTTAGACGACTTCTTTTTCGACCCCCGATATGACCACCTTATTGGTGCCGCCAGGGACGGAAAGCACGGCCTGGTGATCAACCTGGATACTGGCACTACCATCGCTGAGCTGCCCCTACCAGGAATGCCGCACCTGGGCTCGGGTATAACCTGGGATTACCATGGCAAACGGGTCATGGCCACCCCGCACTTCCGAACTGGCGCCGTTTCTATTATCGACATGGACAACTGGGAAGTGATCAAAACCCTGGAAACCGACGGCCCCGGCTTCTTCATGCGCAGCCACGAAAACTCACGCTACGCATGGGTGGATGTATTCTTTGGCCCGAACAAAGACAAGGTCCACGTCATCGACAAGCAGACCCTGGAAATCGTCAAAACCCTTCAACCCGCCCCAGGCAAGGTCGCTGCCCATGTCGAATTCGACCGATACGGTGAAAAGCTTCTACTGAGCGTCTGGGATAAGGATGGCGCCGTCATTGTCTACGACGCAGATACCTTGGAGGAAGAGAAACGAATTCCCATGAACAAACCCTCCGGCAAATATAACGTCTGGAACAAGATCAACTACGAAGAGGGAACCAGTCATTGATTGTTATCGACTCAGTGAAAAAGCCTTAATGATTTAAGTCATTTCTAAAGATGCTTCTCTGATACCATAATTGACCTGACACTCGTAACAGGGTCAACGCAATGAACAGCATCTTCAGGCCAGACGTTTCCTCCGCCCCGTGCATGTTGGGAGAAAACAACCCCGAGATTATCCAGCAGGATGCCGCACCTGAGTCAGCCGCCCTGCTGAATGGTCTCAGCCGGGTCTTCGGTATTCGCCTGGCAGGGCACGAGAATGATCCGGACGCACGGTTTCTGGCAGACCTCGCCCGCTTGTTTCACCTTCGCAGGGTTGACCCCGAAACCGCGCTGGAAAAACACGACACGCCCTGGGCAAACGTTTATCTGGTTCAGTACGGCATACTTCGGCTGTTCCGGGAAGCACCCAGCGGCAAGGTGTCCGTCCACCACTTCTTTTCCGAAGGGGATATGGTCTGGCCGGTTTTTGGCCGTAGCCGAACCGTACGAAACACCCTTTGCCTGACCTCAGTAACGCCGGTAACGGCCTGGGTTGCTGACTTCGCTGCATTCCGGTCCGCTATCCAGTCGCACGGAGAAGGACTCTGGCCCCAGTTCGCCCTTGCCCTGACTGAGGAAATCGCAGAGCTGACCAGCATGAGAGAGTTCCGCAAGCACACCCTGCCGGCACGGGACCGTTACAAGTTATTGCTTGAGGAATACCCGGAGCTGGTCAAACGGGTGCCGGATAATCAACTGGCGTCCTGGCTCGGTGTTGTGCCGGCAACCTTCTCCAGGCTGAAAACCGGGGCCTCAAATCATCGTCCGTGAACTCAGATAAAAAGCTGGGTACAACATAAAAAAGGGCAGCAAGCTCTCGCCTGCTGCCCTGGAAAACGCTCAACGCTTTGTTAATACCTCAAATTCAGCCGTGCAGTTTTACCGCCAACTCGGCAACATGCTTACCCTGGAAGCGGGCAATCGCCAATTCCTTCTCGCTGGGTTGCCGTGAGCCATCCCCACCAGCGATCGTTGACGCTCCGTAGGGTGTTCCGCCATTCACTTCCGAGATATCGAAGAACTCCGGAATTCCGTAACCCAGAGGCACAATTACCATGCCGTGGTGGGCCAAAGTGGTCCAGAATGAGCTAATGGTGTGTTCTTGACCGCCACCGGTGCCAGTAGAAGTAAACACGCTGGCCACCTTGCCGTGAAGCTTGCCTTCGGCCCACAAACCGCCGGTCTGATCGAGGAAGGTACGCATCTGACCGGCCATGTTTCCGAACCGGGTTGGCGTGCCGAAAATCACCGCGTCGTAATCTGCCAACTCTTTCGGATCGGCCACTGGAGCTTCCTGGTCGGCCTTACCACCGGCACCCAGGAACGCCTGGTCTGCCATGGTCTCCGGTACGCGTTTGACCGTCACGTCAGCACCGTCCACATCCTTGGCACCCAGGGCAATGGTGTTTGCCATTGTCTCGATATGACCATACATGGAGTAATAGAGCACAAGTACTTTTGCCATCGGGAGAACCTCCTTTGTCTTTGATCTGATACCGGCATGCTAACCAGTGGCAGACTCGAGAGAAATCGGAAGTTTTCCGACAGGTTATTCAGTTTTTCTGAACAGCCTCAGGGGATGGTCACTATCGGCCATTGCGTACACGTGTACGCTCAAGTATTTTGTGGCCATGGAATATGAGGAAGACGCTCCAATGACATCAACCACATCCCCAACACAGAATGTTCATCACCGCATAGAGGAATGGCTGAACAGCGCCACCCATGGGCTCGGCGCCATCCTAAGCGTTATCGGCACCGCAGCCTTGATCATTGGCGCCAGCCAGTTAGGAGATGCCTGGAAGATTGTCAGTTTCAGTATTTTCGGCGCGTCCCTGATCCTGCTCTACCTGGCCTCTGCCCTGTATCACAGTGCCCGACGGCCGGAACTGAAAAGGGCGTTCAAAACCCTTGATCATTGCGCGATTTTTCTGCTGATTGCCGGTACCTATACACCGTTCCTGCTTGTGAACATGCGCGGAACCGTAGGCTGGACACTGTTCGCAGTAATCTGGTCACTGGCGATCACAGGCGTGGTGCTGAAGGTTATTTTCAAAAATCGCTTCAAACTCGCCAGGGTTGGCATCTATGTCGCCATGGGCTGGCTGATCACGTTCGCCTCCTCCGATCTTGTAGCCAACCTGAGTGAGACAGCCCTCAACCTGACGATCGCCGGCGGCATTGTGTACACCGCCGGTGTCGCCTTCTACCTGGCAGACCGCATACCTTATATGCATGCGATCTGGCACCTGTTCGTAATCGGCGGCAGCGCCTGCCACTTCAGTGCTATCTATTTTGGCGTCCTGCCCCATACGGTCTGATCAGAACGCCCAAACCATCGCCATCAGCATGCCCCATGCCAGCAAAGACGCCGACATAACGGTGTAGGTGGCGGACATAACCACCACATCGTTATCGCTTCGCTCGCACAATGAGCGAACGCCCTGGTAGACCAGCGCACAGGACAGGAACAAGGCGGCAAACACCGCCACAACGCTTACTGCCAGCACCGGCACTAGCAGCGCCAGTGATGAAAGCCAGAGCGGTAGCGGCGCAATTGCAGCCAGCAAATAGGCATCCTGATAACTGATTTTCAGTTGATGGCTGCCCATGACGGCGTGAATCAGCCAGCCCATCACGAAGAACGTGAGTAACTCCGCCAGGAAAAGGATAGTGGTGATAAACCGCCACTCCCTGTCTCCGAATCCCTGCATGAAGGCGTCTCCGTAATGCGTGCCGGCATAGTAGAGCAGCACCGGCGGCAGAAACGACATCGGCACTACCACCACCCACGCCAGAAACGGAATGGACAGTTCAAGGCGCCGCAACTCGGACCAGGCACCATTACCGGAAAATGGTAGACGGGCAAATTGTGTAATATTCATGATGCACCTTTAAAATGTATCCCGCGTTATTTTTACTGATAGTTTCGGTACGCCGACGGGTCAAGGACACGAGATGACTTCGGACAACTCGGGCATGCCACGAAAGAACATTCATGCGTTCTGGCTGTTTTTCCCGGCCGCATCACTATTGGCCGCATTAACGGTTCCACTGTCGATTTACAGTGTGCTGTCCGGGACAGGCTGGCCGCCAGGTTTATTGGGTGCAGGACACGGCCATGAATTGATATTCGGATTCGCCCTGGCGCTCATCGCGGGCTACACGCTTGGGCCGCAGCCACACCGGCTACTCACTACACTCTTTGTGCTTTGGGTACTCGCGAGGGTCAGCTGGATTCTTGCCCCGGAAAGTCTTGCTGCCCAACTGTTAAGCCCGGCTTTTGCCCTCTTGCTGGCGCGCTACTCGGTCCCGAGATTTCAGGCTGCCAAAAAGTGGCGCAACCGGATTGTTGGCCCGTTGATTCTGCTTCTTTGCCTGTTGTCGGTCGTTTTCTGGCTTGCCAGCAACACACTGGCCGCAAGTACACCGGCGCTACCCGATAGCCGCCAGGTACTGATAACCGGCATTGTCGGTTTGCTGCTTCTGATGACGTTTATCGGGGGGCGAATCATCGCACCGGCAGTGGCCGGCACGCTGGAGAAACAAGGCATTACCCTTGAGGCCCGGGTTCAACCACATGTTGAGGGAACTCTTCTGGCCACCTTGCTGCTGGCACTGCTGCTCAGCTTTCTGCCAGTCGCGGCCCCGGGAGTCGGGGTATTATTGCTGGTTGCGGCTTTTCTGATTGTGGTTCGTGCTGTTCGCTGGAAACTCTGGCATTGCCGAAACCGACCGGACCTATTGGTCCTAACACTTGGTTACTTCTGGCTTGCTGTAGGCGCGGGGGCAAGCGGGTTAAGCCTCCTGAAGGAAAGCGACCCCGTCCCGCCCATGCACCTGATTACGATCGGTGCCCTTGGAACTCTGTCCACCAGTGTCATGCTGCGACTGGCCTGGCAGCGAGCCAGACGAATGGCACCACCCACTTGGCAGGTTGTTGGCATTGCCTCCGGCATGACCGTTGCCGCAATCGCCCGACTCCATGCGGGGAACACACCCTTCCTTGAACCGGCTGCACTTTGGTTGTCAGCGGCTATCTGGTCCTGCCTCTATGGTTTTGTGGCGCTGCAGGTGGTTTTGCTGTTCCAGCCTGGCCAGAACCGCCGGAAATGATTGGCTACCTCCACTGCGCCAGCCTCCCGAACACCTACCCATTTCGGAATATCACTATCGCATCCAATTGTTTTTATTGAATTTTAACGCACAAAAATGCGCCGGGCCTTTCATCGAAAAACCGACCAACTGACACGTCATTTTGTCCTTGATGAATATCAAGAATCCCTCCCCGCCTCGCTTTGCACAATGGTGTCGAGAAACCCGGATGCCACCAGAAATGGGGCCAGGGGCACGTTAACCGAGGGAGTCAAAATCATGGCCAAAACCAATGCCGACATCGAACACTGGGATGTCGAAAGCGAAGAATTCTGGGAGCGGGAGGGCAAGCGCATTGCCTCCCGCAACCTGTGGATTTCCATTCCCAGCCTGCTGATGGGCTTTGCCGTCTGGCTGATGTGGGGAATGATCACCACCCAGATGAAGAACCTGGGGTTTCCATTCACCATTGATCAGCTGTTTACCCTATCTGCGATTGCCGGCCTGTCTGGCGCCACCTTGCGGATCCCGGCCTCGTTCATGATCAAGATTGCCGGCGGGCGAAACACGGTGTTCCTGACCACCGCCCTGCTGATGATTCCTGCTGCCGGTACCGGCATCGCCCTGATGAACCCCGACACACCGTTTATCGTGTTCCAGGCCCTGGCGCTACTCTCCGGTATCGGTGGCGGTAACTTTGCCTGCTCCATGAGCAACATCAGCACCTTCTATCCGAAAAGCAAACAGGGCTATGGCCTGGGCATGAACGCCGGTCTCGGTAACTTCGGCGTCACTACCATGCAAGTGGTCATCCCACTGGTAATGACCGTGGGTATCTTCGGCGCCCTCGCCGGCGACCCGATGCAGCTGCAAAGCCCGAGTGGCACCCTGATTGGCCGCATCGAAGCGGGCACCGACACCTGGATCCAGAACGCCGGGTTTATCTGGTTGGTGTTTCTGATTCCCCTGGCGTTTGCCGGCTGGTTTGGCATGAATAACCTGAAAGTGGTTACTCCCAATCCGGGCAACCCGCTCTCGGCCTTCGGCAAGATTCTGGGACTCTATGGTGTAGGCATTCTCGCCTCTATCGCAGGCGTCTGGGCCCTCAGCGTACTGAACATGTGGCTGGCCCTCCCCCTGACCATCGTGCTCACGCTGATTCTGCTGCGACTGATCCCGGGCGACATCAAGCCCAATATCCAGAACCAGTTTGCCATCTTCAGCAACAAGCACACCTGGTCCATGACCGTGCTCTACATCCTGACCTTCGGCTCTTTCATCGGCTTCTCCGCTGCCCTGCCGCTGTCTATCAGCGTTATCTTCGGCAACATGATGGAAGTGGCGGCCGATGGCACCGTAACCCGTGTGGTTAACCCGGATGCGCCGAGCGCACTTACCTGGGCCTGGATGGGACCGTTTGTGGGCGCCCTGATTCGTCCCGTGGGCGGCTGGATTTCCGACAAGGTGGGCGGATCCATCGTTACCCAGATCATCTCGGTTGTGATGGTCGCAGCCTCCGTGGCGACCGGCTATGTGATGATGCTGGCCTACAACTCCACCGATCCGAACACCTACTTTGCGCCGTTCCTGATCCTGTTCATCATCATGTTTGCGGCCAGTGGTATCGGTAACGGCTCCACCTTCCGCAGCATCGGCTTCATCTTCAACCAGCAGCAGAAAGGCCCGGTTCTGGGCTGGACCTCCGCGGTTGCCGCCTACGGTGCGTTTATCGCCCCTCGGGTGATGGGCCAGGAAATCCAGGCCGGCACTCCGGAAGTGGCCATGTACGGGTTTGCGGTGTTCTACGCGCTCTGCCTGGTAGTTAACTGGTGGTTCTACCTGCGCAAGAATGCATACATAAAAAACCCCTGATACTGGGTTCATACGACAGCCGGCGTCCGTTCAGGACGCCGGCTTTTTTGTGCCTGCTCCTCATCAAAGGCTTCTCCCTACCTATCGCGAATGACGCACTCGCCGGCAAATGCTAGATTTAAAATAATTGATTACAACCTGACAGAATCAGGGAGCCTGCCATGTCCTTCGAAGAGCTCTTTGACGCAAGCTACGAACGCGTCCTTCAGACCCCATCCGAAACCCCTGACTTCTTTGAAGCCTTCTACCGCCGGTTCCTGATGTCTTCGCCGGAGGTCCGGGCACTGTTTCGCAACACCAATATGGCAGTCCAGCGAAGTATGCTGAAGAAATCTTTTTTCAGCCTCGTGGCGTTCTACGCCAGCGGCAACGTTGACGATGTCCTCCATCGAATTGCATGCCTGCACAGTGCCCGCCATCTCAGTATCAAACCCCACCTATACGATCTCTGGCTCGACTGCCTGACGGACACTGTAAGAACCTATGACTGGGAGTGCAGTGATGATATCGAACTGGCCTGGAGGTTGGTGCTGAGCCCCGGAATCACCTATATGAAGTTCGGATACGATCACTTCTGATCTGAGGTAAGCATCAGATCAGAAGTGATCCCCGAAAGACTCTCCTTACAAACGAAAAAAGGCCGCCGGGCTATGCCTCGGCGGCCTTTTCGTCAACGGCGGTGGATCAGCTGGTAGCAGCCTGCCGGCGACGCTCTTCGGCTTCAATCTGGAGATCCACAGAAGACACTTGGTATTCGTCAGCAAACCCTGACTCCGGCTCTTTCAGCCACATGATGCACAGCAACCAGCTGATAAACGCGCCACCGGCAATGATGTAGAAGAACTGGGTCGGAGTTACGAAGGTGAAGATGGTCAGGTATACCACCGCACCCACGTTGCCATAAGCGCCCGCCATACCGGAAATCTGGCCGGTCAGGCGCCGCTTGATGGAGGGGATAATACCAAAGGTTGCGCCCTCGGCACCCTGCACGAAGAACGAGGTGAATACAGTAATGCCCACGGCAATAATCAACGGCCAGTTGGAGTTCATCAGGCCCATGAGCGCGAAGCCCACCGAGATGCCGAACATGTAGCTGAGCATCACAAACCGGCGGTTGCCCATGCGGTCTGAAACCAGGCCACCCATCGGACGTGCCACCAGGTTCACGAAAGCGAAGGAGGCAGCGATAAGGCCGGCTGCGGTCGCGCTCAGGCTCCAGGTTTCCTCGAAGAACATCGGCAGCATGGACACCACCGCCAGCTCGGCACCAAAGTTGGCGAAGTAAGTGCTGTTCAGAGCTGCCACGCTGTTAAACGGGTACTTGTCGTCTTCGGGCACACCCTGTTTCAGCAAGGGAACATTAACCCGCAGAATCTGGATAATCTGATAGCAGACAATGGCCACGATCACGGCGTAACAGATAACGGCTCCGGTAGCACTCAGATACCCCATGTTCTCGATGCGCCATACCAGAATGCCCAGAACGCCCACCAGGGGAATGGTCCAGAGGATCAGCTTGATCATGTCGCCCCAGCTGCTGACTTCCAGTGCCACGGCCTTGCGCGGCTTGCGATGGACGGTGCCCGCCGGGCCGTCGGTAATCGCAAACCAGTAGTACACACCATAGGCCGCCATAACGATTGCGCTCTGGGCGATGGCCCAGCGCCAGCCGTCCTCACCGCCGTACATGTGCAGTGCAATAGTTGGCAATGTTATCGCCGCAGCGGCAGAGCCGAAATTGCCCCAACCGGCATAGAAGCCTTCAGCAAAGCCGATGTCTTTCGGCTTGAACCACATGGCGGTCATGTGGATACCCACCACAAAGCTGGCACCGATGGAGCTGAGCACCAGACGGCTGACCAGGAGCTGGGTCATGGTGTTACCAAAGGCAAACACCAGGGCCGGGATGGACATCAGGACCATCAGTACGGAAAACACACGACGGGGACCAAAACGGTCCAGGGCCATGCCCACGATGATCCGGGCAGGAATGGTTAATGCCACATTACAGATGGCGAAGAGGCGGAGGTCATCGGCGGTCAGCCAGTCGACGCTCTTGAGCATGCTCGATGCCAGCGGTGCCATGTTGAACCACACGTAGAACGTGATAAAGAATGCGATCCAGGTCAGGTGCAGTGCCCTGACTTCCGGATTCTTGACGTGGAAAACGTCTGCGACTTTCATGTCAGCCTCCCTGGGCTTTCAGGTACAGAAACGGTTATGGCCAGACTCAACGGCTGGGCAGAATAAGAAGTGGGCACTGGATGCGGCGGGCGAGGAAGGAACTCACGCTACCGAAGGTCATGTAATCCAGTTCGTCCACGAAATAGGTCAGTGAGCGGGCAATGAAGCCGCCGTCGGGCTCGTGGCTGTGGCGTGCGATAACGAGCATGTCCGGATGAACCTTTTTCTCCGCTGCGAACAGCAGCATCTTTCGGGCGTCGCCCTCCAGAAGCATGTTTTCGGCGGAGACCTGTTCCTGCTCACAAACCTCCATGGCCTCGGCAATGTGCTTTTTCAGATCGGCCACTTCTTCCTGGAACATGTCCTCGTTTCCCGAGGTGATGTCCCGCGGATTCTCGGCAACTGCAACCAGAGTGATGACGGGTTTGAGATCGCGAAACATGGTGATGGTCTGAGCCAGTGCCAACCTGGCATTTCGCGAGCCATCGTAGGCAATCATGATTTTCATTTTGGGTTCTCCCGAGGGCGTTTTCGGCGCCCTTTCAAAGGTCATTTCAAGGGGCATCCATTGATATCTGTCAGCATTAGCCCACACTCCGGTGCCGCTCATAATTGACGTAAATCAACCCTGGCAACACGTACCCCACGAGAGAAATCAAGGGTCTATCCCCTGAGCGCCAGAAACCCCGGATTGCCTACCACCACTGCACCCAGCAGGAGGTACCTCCAATGCCCCGCATGGAAAAACCCTGTTTTTGATATGGTTTAAGACGTGCTTTCAGACAGCACCTGATGGATATCTGAACGGAGGGGAAAATGGCCATTAGCCCATCAAAACCTGAGCAATATCGCGCGCTGGGTCTATCCACATTTGCCTTCACCCTGTGCTTTGCGGTGTGGACCATTTTCTCCATCATCGGGATTCGTATCAGCGAAGATCTCGGGCTGTCGGATACCCAGCTGGGACTGCTGATGGCAACCCCGATTCTTACCGGCTCAATCAGCCGACTGTTTCTGGGCATCTGGACGGACCGTTACGGCGGCCGCTGGGTATTCGGCATTTTGATGCTCACTACCGCCGCCTGCGTATACCTGCTCACCTTCGCGACGACCTACATCATGCTGCTGGTAGGCGCTCTGGGTGTCGGCCTGGCCGGTGGTGCCTTTATCGTGGGGGTGGCCTACACAGCCGCCTGGTTTGAACCGGAGCGGCAGGGAACGGCCCTGGGGATCTTTGGCGCGGGCAATGTGGGTGCAGCGGTAACCAACTTCGGCGCCCCGTTCCTGCTGGTGGCATTCGGCTGGGAAAGCACCGCGCAGATCTACGCTACGGTGCTGGCGATTATGGGCGTCATTTTCATCCTGCTGGCCAAGGAAGACCCAATGGCCGCCGAGCGGGCTGGCAGCACGTCCAAAACCTTCCTGGAGCAGATGGAACCCCTGCGGGAGCTGAGGGTCTGGCGCTTTGCCCTGTACTACTTCTTCGTGTTCGGCGCCTTTGTGGCTTTGGCGCTCTGGCTGCCGCACTTCCTGATTGGCGTCTACGGCCTGGACATCAAAACCGCCGGCATCATTGCGGCGCTCTACACCATCCCTGCGTCCCTGTTCCGGATTCTCGGCGGCTGGATGTCAGACCGTTTCGGCGCCCGTCGGGTGATGTACTGGACCTTCGGTGCTTCGGTTCTGTGCACGTTTCTGCTGAGCTATCCGCCCACCGATTACGTCGTTCAGGGAATTGATGGTGATATCCGCTTTACCCTGGCCATGAACCTGCCCATGTTCGTGGCGCTGATCTTTATCCTCGGATTCTTTATGTCCCTGGGCAAGGCAGCGGTGTACAAACACATTCCGGTTTACTACCCCATGCATGTCGGCGCCGTAGGCGGTGTGGTTGGCATGATTGGCGGGCTTGGAGGATTTATCCTGCCATTGACCTTCGGTGTGCTGAACGACCTTACGGGCATCTGGCAGAGCTGCTTTATGCTGATGTTTGTGATCGTTGCAGCTGCCCTGGCGTGGATGCACTATGCAATCCGTTCTGCCGAGCGGGTGGAGTGGGCCGCCAACGAGGAAAGAACGGATTTGCCGGAACTGGCCTCGCCACAGCTGTTTTACCCGTTAAACCGTAAAAAGCCCCAAGGGCCGCTGGCGCCTCCGCCGACAGCCGGCCGATCATAAAGCCGCCGGATTGATTGCGCCTCGTTGCCCCGCACTACGGGGCTCTTTTCGTATAATCGCTGCTCGTAAAGAGGCAGATTTGATGACAGGGGGCGGACATCATGACCAAGTGGCTGGTTAAATCAGAACCTGCGGAGTGTGGCATTGAGGATTTTGCCAAAGCCCCGGACGGGGTGATCCCCTGGGACGGCGTGCGTAACTACCAGGCCCGGAATTTTCTGGCCCGCATGGCAGAAGGCGACGAGGTTTTCCTCTATCACTCCAGCTGCAAGCACATCGGGATTGCCGGCATTGTGAAGGTCGTTCGCAGCGCCTACCCCGATCCGACCCAGTTTGACCCGGAATCGCCCTACTACGACGCCAAGAGCACAAAGGAAAAACCGCGCTGGCAGGCCGTGGACATGGCCTATGTCCGCACCCTGCCAAGGCTGATCCCGCTGGATGAGCTGAAATCCATGGCCGGGCTGGACAGCCTGCCTCTGGTCCGCAAAGGTAACCGGCTTTCCGTCATGCCTGTCGGTGAAGAAGAGTGGCAGATAATCCTGAGCCAGGCTGGCTGACACAGGGCATCCGCCATCGGCTTGTCACTCATCGTGAGGAATAGGATCCGGGCTCCGGTCCCAGCCTACCAGAGCCAGGGTTGCCACGACGCCAATCAACAGCCCCATCCAAGGCTCAAAGAATGCCAGAGCAGCGCCAATCAGAACCACCGTGCCCCGGGAAGCATTGTCCCTCGGGATCGACATGGCAATATAGGCGCAGGCAAAGCCGGTAAGCACAAGAGTCAGCGACAGTGCCACCCCCAGCAGCGGTTTGAGCCCGGTCAGCAGTGGCAGGAGGAAGAAGATAAACGGCAGGCCCATCAGGTAGTACGAGGCCAGGCCACTGTGGAGACTGTTCATGGCCTTTGGCCCCTGCTTCCAGCGCTGCACCACGATTACGTGAACACCGGTCCAGACCGCGCCCTGGGTCGGAAAGAATGGGGCAACAATGCCCATGATGGCGTTACGGATCGCCAGGGAAAAGTGGGTGCGGTTGAGGTTGATATCCACATGCTCGTCCTTGCGCACCTTCAAGCCGTCCCGCAACACTTCATTCCCGGTGACCAGATCGCCAAACAGGATGATGTAGGCAATCAGTGCCAGCGGAATACTCTGGAGAATCATCTCCTGGGACGGCCAGCCAATGGCCAGCGGAGAAACCTTTGCCAAGGCCTCGCCCAGTGGTGGCACCAGGATTCCCCATTGAATATCGAAATTCACCTCGCCAACCAAGGGCCCGACGATGGCCGCGGCCAGAAAGCCCGGCAGCAGGCCCAGGGCTCCCAGCATAAAGAAGAACCGGCTGCGCTCCTTGAGCTTCTGCATCGGAATGGAGAAAGTGAATATCAGGCAGATGGCGCAGGCAAGCCCGGTAGCGATAGGCTGTTCAAGCAGAAAGCGCTCGGCATCGTCCACGAACACCCGCTTGAGTGCGGCAATCGAGGCTCCGAGGATAATGCCGGCCTTGAGGGTATCGGGCAGCCAGATCACGAAGCGCCGGCCCAGGCCGGTGATCCCCAGAAACAGCACAAGGGTAGCGAATACCAGGCTCAAGGCGGTCATTGCCTGGAAACGGCTGACCGGGTCCTCGTAACCTCCTATCACAAACGCCAAGATCAGGGGCAACGCCGGGGTAATCCAGCCTCCCGCATAGGGCTCGCCGAAAACGATCACCGCCGAGGCAATCAGGGAGGCGTGGATCATCGACAATGCGACCGCTTCTTCAAAACTGAGGCCGAAGAAGGCCGTCATCACGGGGATCAGGGCCAGGCCTGTGGCGGCCGAAACAAACAGCCCCTGCAGGAACTCGGACCAGCACAGACGCGTGTGGTAAAACGGCACGCGGAACGTGAACGGCCCCCAGCGCCAGCCGGCTAACTCCGGTCTATCTTCCATGGAATGTCACTCGCTTTTTGGTTTTATTGTTTGCGAGTTGATTATGGGAAGGGTTTGCCCATCGCACGAATGAATATTTCTGATCTAGCTGAATAAATCCTGCTAATTGCGTGCAGCCGCGTACTTTGCAACACGATCGTCTGTTGTTGAGGCTATCCAATTCTGTCCCGGCCCTTTAGAATTCGGCCTTCCCCGAATCATCTGGAGCCGTCGCCTGCCATGTCGCCCCAATTGAACCCCGCCTCCGGTTTCGAGAAACTCCGCCGCATTGAGTCCAGCAAGGTTTTTCAGGGTGCTGTCATTGCCATCATCATCCTGTCGGCACTGACCATTGGTGCCAAAACCTATGACCTGCCCCCCCTGGTGGAGAAGTCGCTCATCGTGATGGACAACGGCATTACGCTGTTTTTCCTGATGGAGATCCTGTTCCGTTTTAGTGTATGCGCAAACAAGAAACGCTTTCTGTTCGACGGCTGGAACCTGTTCGATACCCTGGTGGTGATCGGCAGTCTGATTCCTCTGGATAATTCTGAAGCGGTGTTGCTGGGGCGTCTGTTGCGGGTGTTCCGGGTATTGCGCCTGGTATCCGTGGTTCCGGAACTCCGGTTCCTGATCAACTCGCTGTTAAAAGCGATTCCGCGCATGGGCTATATCGCCCTGCTGATGTTCATCATTTTCTATATCTACGCGGCCATGGGCTCAATGTTCTTTACCAGTGTAGATGAGGAGCTCTGGGGTGATGTGGCCATTGCCATGCTGACACTCTTCCGTGTGGCCACCTTCGAGGACTGGACCGATGTGATGTACGCCACCATGGAGCAATACCCGCTCAGCTGGATTTTCTACATCACGTTCATTTTCCTGACGGCGTTTGTTTTCCTGAACATGATGATCGGGGCGATCCTGGAGGTCATGAGCGAGGAGCAGAACGCCAAGCAGGCCCAGAAGGCCCATGATGAGCGAGACGAGATTGCCCGCCAGCTCCAGGCCGTTCAGGTACAGCTGGCGGAGCTGACGAAGCAGATCAGCGAAAAGCGCTGACTCAGAATGGCTTGGTCATTGCCAGATGCAGGATGGCGCTCACCTGCACCAGAGCAAGCACCGCAGCAGAAATTCGAACGGGCTTTCCGAGGGTGGTTTTCAGGGCGAATACGCCGGCAATGATGTAGCCGACCAGCAATACAATTTTGGCAATCAGCCACCCGGGCATGGCCGAAGCGTACCCGGCCACAAAAACCAGCGAGATCGCCGCCACCAGCAGAATGGTGTCGTTGATGTGGGGGATGAACCGCAGCGGGGTCTGGCGCCAGCCCGGTCTTCCGACGGCGTCCAGCAGCAGGCGCAGGGCAAACAGGGTGATGGTGAGGTACGCGGTGGTCACGTGCAGGTGCTTGAGAAGCATGTACGCGGTCATGAAAGTTCCTTTGTTAACAAACGTTTTGCCGCATTGTACGCAATCTACCTACAAGCAGGTATGGTTAACCCGGATGCCAGGGTTTAACATATACTCAGAATACATGTATATGGGAGACATCTATGCGGGCCATTCCAACTTCCCCTGAACGGGCGTCTGCCAGCGTCAGTCAGTTATTTTCCTACCCCTTCCGGATTTTCTTTCTGTCCATGACCGTTCTGGCCCTTGCCGCCATTCCCCTCTGGGTAATGCAGGTCAATGGCGTCATTAGCCTGCCCCTGGCGATGCCCGGCTTGCTCTGGCATCAGCACGAGATGCTGTTCGGTTTCCTGTCGGCAGCAATCGCGGGGTTCCTGTTAACCGCCGTCTGCGTGTGGACCCAGACCGAGCGCACCCACGGATTCAAGTTGGTGCTGCTGTGGGGCGTTTGGCTGGCCGGCCGCCTGCTGTTGGCAACTGGCGCCGACCTGCCGTATTGGTTGGTGCAGGGAGTGAACCTGGCTTTCCTGCCCCTGGTGATGGTGGATGCCGGCTGGCGAATCTGGCACGCCAGGCAAAAACGACAACTCATGATCATGGTGGTACTCGGCCTGCTTTGGTTGATGCAGATCGGCTTTGTCACCCGCCTCGACATGGCCTTCAGTTATGGTGCCCTGATCATGGCCATGGCACTGATCAGCATTGTCGGTGGCCGCATCACTCCGGCGTTTTCCACCGGCTGGTTGCGCCAGAGGGGACTCGACAGTAACGCTGTAAAGACCAATCCCGCGCTGGACATGGCAACTGTATTCAGCCTGATTCTGCTGATGGCATCCCTGGTGACTGGCTGGCAAACCGTTACCGGTTTGCTGGCGTTGCTGTCCGGTGTGCTTATGCTGGTGCGTCTGGCAGGATGGAAGGGCTGGCTCGTTCGCCAGGAACCCCTGCTCTGGATTCTGCACCTGTCCATCCTGTGGGTGCCGGTGGCCCTGTTCCTGTTGGCAGGCACGCTCTTCGCCGGCTGGCCATCCAACGCCTGGAGTCACGCGGCTGGAACCGGTGCCGTTGGTTGCCTGATTCTCGGAGTCATCGCCCGGGTCTCCCTCGGCCACAGTGGCAGAGCGCTGGTGTTACCCAGGGGAATGGTGCTTGCATTCATTGCCATTCATCTGGCCGCGCTGATCCGGGTGCTCACAGCCTTCGAGATTATTCCGTGGCACCCCGGCATTGGCTCCAGCACTTTGCTCTGGTTACTTGCCTTCGGGCTGTTCCTGTACCGCTACACCGGGATCCTGGCCAGCCCGAGACCAGATGGCCGCGAAGGCTGAACTACTGGTCAGGCGGCTAATTGCTCCCTGACCAGCAACTCAAACCGGGCCCTGGCCTGTCGAAAACGGCTGGCTGGAAAATGGATGCTGATCCCTTCCAGGGCCGCCAGTAACATTTCAAGGTGCGCATCCCAGCCCGCGCAGGCAATGGGCACCAGCTCATCATCAGGCAGCAGTAATGTCAGTGACAGGCGGGAGCCCTCATCAATGGGCTCAAGCTCCCATACCAATGGCCGCTCGGGGGAATCGCCGGAACTCCAGGAATAAGCCAGACGACGATTGGGCTGGCAATCCGTGACCCGGCAATCGATCGGCATACCGCTGTTGCCGAAATCCAGTTGAACCCGACCGCCCGGCCTGGCGTCGAGTGTACCCGGCGCTAACCACTCGGCCAGATACACTGAGTCTGTCAACATCTCCCAGACTCTCTCCGGCAAGTGCCCGGTTTCTCTTTCCAACCGCACCATAACCCGGTCACCCTCGCGCCGAACCTTGCCTTCGATGGTTTCCTCGTTCCCGGACATACGCCCTCCTTGCCAGTTTCGAATCTCCGGATTTCACAAAACGGACTCCAGATGATTGTATTTGGAGGGCCAGGCAACCACCTTGATGACCATCAAACGGGCTGAACAGTCGAAATCCGGTAACTCCAAACCAATAATCATCCACTAAAGGTCAATAGCTCATCGCGAAATTCGAGCTAAAGTATAAGGAAACCATTTTGTAACAGAGATACTGGCACTATGAACCCGGATCATTTTGACAAAGAAGACCTGATCAAATGCGGCCATGGCGAGCTCTTCCCTGGTTCCATGCGTTTGCCCATCAACGAGATGCTGATGTTTGACCGCGTCACGCATATCGCAGATGACGATGGCCTCTACGGTAAGGGCAGCCTGGTGGCCGAGCTCGACATCAACCCGGACCTGTGGTTCTTCAAGGTACACTTTGTTGACGATCCTGTGATGCCGGGTTGCCTTGGCCTGGACGCCATGTGGCAGCTGGTGGGATTCTTCCTGGCGTGGGGTGGCGGTGAAGGCAAGGGTCGTGCACTGGGCTCTGGTGAAGTGAAATTCACTGGTCAGGTGCTACCCACGGCGAAAAAAGTCACGTACCGCCTCGACCTCAAGCGCGTGATCAGACGAAAGCTGACCATGGCAATCGCGGATGGCCGGATGGAAGTAGATGGCCGGGAAATCTACACTGCCAAAGACCTGCGGGTCGGCATGTTCACCTCGACCGATGATTTTTAGGAGTTAACAGGATGCGTCGTGTTGTAATCACCGGTATGGGCATTGTTTCCAGCCTTGGTACCAACCAGAAGGAAGTCGCCCAGTCACTCAGGGAATCCCGTTCCGGCATCGGCTTCAGCGAAGAAGCCCGGGACAATGGTCTGCGCAGCCACATATGTGGCCAGATCAACCTGAACCTGCCCGAATTGATTGACCGGAAACTTTGGCGCTTCATGTGCCCGGCTTCCGGTTACACCTACCTGGCAATGCGCGAAGCCATCGAGCAGGCCGGGCTGACCGATGAGCACATCAAGGCCGATACCACCGGCATCATCTTCGGCCAGGGTGGCGCCTCGACAGTTGAACTGCTCGATTCCATCGACACCCATCGCGACCGCGGCATCCGCCGGGTTGGCCCTTATCGTGTGCCCCGCACCATGGGCAGCGCCATTAACGCGTCACTGGCAACCGGGTTTGGCATTCGCGGCATTAACTACGGTATCACCTCTGCCTGCGCCACGAGCGCCCACTCCATCGGCCATGCCGCAGATCTGATCGCTCTCGGGCGCCAGGATGTGATGTTTGCCGGCGGCGGCGAAGATATCCACTGGACCCTGAGCCTGCTGTTCGATGCCATGGGCGCCCTGTCTACCAAGTATAACGACACACCGGAACTGGCCTCGCGCACCTATGACGCAAACCGGGACGGCTTTGTTATTTCCGGTGGCGGCGGTGTACTCGCGCTTGAGGCGCTGGAACACGCCGAAGCTCGTGGCGCGAACATCCTGGCAGAGCTCGTCGGCTTCGGTGCAACTTCCGATGGCGCCGACATGGTTGCCCCGAGTGGCGAGGGCGCAGTGCGCTGCATGAAACAGGCAATGAAGAATCTGGATGGCGAAATCAGCTACGTGAACACTCACGGCACCAGCACCCCGGCCGGGGATATCACCGAGCTGAAAGCCCTGAAAGAGACGTTTGGCGACAAGATCCCGCCGTTGAGCTCCACCAAACCCCTTTGCGGCCACGCCCTGGGTGCGGCGGGCGTGCATGAGGCTATCTACAGCCTGATCATGCTGCGTGACGGCTTTATTGCTCCATCGGCAAATATCGAGACCCTCGACGAAGGGGCCGAAGGCTACCCGATCGTGCGGGAACGCATGGATAACCAGAAACTGGACCTGGTGATGAGCAACAGCTTTGGCTTTGGCGGCACCAATGCCTCTCTGGTGTTCAAAAAGGTCTGATCCGGATCAGGACAGCCTGACAGAGCGATATTCAGCCGGGGATGTTCCCATCCAGCGCTTGAAAGCCCGGCTGAATGCACTCAACTCCGAAAACCCAAGCTGCTCGGCAATTTCCACCAGCGGCTTGGTCTTGTCCTGCATGTAGGTCAAAGCCTGCCTGCGACGAACATCCTCTAGCAGACGAGCAAACGTCAGCCCTTCCCGCTTCAGTTTCTTATGCAGCGTGTAACGGCTCATATGCAGCTGCGACGCCACGACTTCCACACCAACCTTGCCACGAGCAAGCTGCACACTGATCAGGGAACTGACCCTGACACTCAGCGAAGCCCGCGCCACCTCTGGCGTCAGAGGCTTTAATGCCATCTGGAACTCCTCCTTTGCAACGCTTCGGTCCCAAAAACCGGAACCGTGAGCGTACACATGTTAGCCGAAAACAATCAATAAGACCTTTGAGCAGGATCAAGGGAACGCCCGGCGGCATACGGCAAAATGCCCCACTTTCAGAATCGCCCGGAGCCACCATGAATACCCCGGAACTGTTAGCCCCCGCGGGCACCCCCGAACACCTGGAAACCGCCTTCGCCTATGGCGCCGATGCGGTCTACGCTGGCCAGCCCCGCTACTCGCTGAGAGTAAGAAACAACAGTTTCAAAGACGTTGCAGCGCTCGGCGCGGGCATTGAACGGGCCCACGAACTGGGCAAACAATTCTACCTTGTCTCCAACATAGCACCTCACAACGACAAGGTACGGTCCTATCTCAGGGATCTAGCGCCAGTACTGGAACAAAAGCCCGACGCCCTGATCATGTCAGACCCCGGCCTGATCATGCTGGTGCGGGAGAAATGGCCAGACCAGCCCATCCATCTCTCGGTACAGGCCAATGCGGTGAACTGGGCCACCGTGGAGTTCTGGCGGCGGCAGGGCATCAGCCGGGTGATCCTGTCCCGGGAACTGGCACTGAATGAGATCCGCGAGATTCGAGACCGCGTGCCGGACATGGAACTGGAAGTCTTCGTACACGGCGCCCTGTGCATGGCCTATTCCGGTCGCTGCCTGCTCTCGGGGTACATGAACCACCGGGACGCCAACCAGGGCGCCTGCACCAACGCCTGCCGATGGAACTACAAGCAGGTTCAACACGGCCACGACCAGACCGGTGACCTGATCGCCACCAGTAGCGGCGGCGAAGTGCAGGAAGTGGCGCCCAAAGAAATCCTGATGGAAGAGCCCAACCGCCCGGGCGGCTTCATTCCCGCCTACGAAGACGAGCACGGCACCTACATCATGAACTCAAAGGATTTGAGAGCCGTTCAGCACGTGGCGGAACTTGCAAAGATGGGCGTTCACTCCCTGAAAATTGAGGGCCGGACAAAGAGCACCTACTACGTCGCCCGCACCACCCAGGTTTACCGTCGCGCCATCGACGAAGCCGTGCAGGGCAAGCCCTTCGACATGGGCCTGATGGACGAACTGGAGGCCCTCTCCAACCGCGGCTACACCGAAGGCTTTCTCCGCCGCCACCTGCCCCGGGAGTACCAGACCTACGAACAGGGCTCCTCATTCCTCGGCACCCAGCAGGTTGTCGGCACTATCACCGATGCGAATGACCAGTGGCTGACCATCGACGTGAAAAACAAATTTGCTCCCGGTGACCAACTGGAACTGATCAGCCCGACCGGCAACATCCGGTTCTCGGCCAGTATCATGGAAAACCGAAACGGCCAGGCCATGGACTGTGCGCCTGGCAGCGGGCATATCGTGCGAATTCCGATACCGACTGATCTTCCACAAACTCTGGAGCACAGCTACCTCACCAGAATCCTGACTACCGGCGACTAGCAATTAGTCTGACTATCGGCCCCATTGCCAGTCCCTTAGTGCCCCAATGGCCGATTAAGGTATAATCACCCCACCCATAAATTAATACCTGACTATTTTACTCTGGTATTGTATAATCGCTGGCCAGAAGCGATGGATCAAAGCGGCTTTATCTGCTTATTTTTCAACACCGGCTTTGAAAATCCGTCATCCAAAAAGCGATTGCAGGGCGTACTCACAGGTTGAGCGATCACTGCAACACCCAAACTGATGACATCCGATCGACAGCCAATCTTGAGGCTGTCGGCGACACCAAGGGCGCAAGCCCGCGATGAGAGAATACGGAGCGACGATCATGGCGACCACCGACACCGAGGTGAACGAGCTGATCAAACGGGAATACGAGTACGGATTTGTAACAGATATTGAATCCGACACGTTCGAACCCGGCCTTAATGAAGACGTTATCGCCCGCCTGTCCGGCCTCAAGAAAGAACCGGAATGGATGCTGGAGTGGCGTCTGAAAGCCTACCGTCGCTGGCTCGAGATGGACGAGCCGGACTGGGCCCATGTGGGCTACCCAAAAATCGACTACAACTCGATTTCCTACTACTCCGCGCCCAAGCGCCCCGAAGACATGCCCCAGAGCCTGGACGAAGTGGATCCGGAACTGCTGAAAACCTACGAAAAGCTGGGCATTCCCCTGCACGAGCGCGAAAAGCTGGCAGGCGTAGCTGTTGATGCAGTATTCGATTCGGTTTCCGTAGCAACCACGTTCAAGGAACCACTGGCCAAGGCCGGCGTGATCTTCTGCTCCATCTCCGAAGCGATCCAGGATTACCCGGAGCTGGTCAAAAAATACCTGGGTTCGGTAGTGCCTGCTGGCGACAACTTCTTCGCTGGCCTGAACTCCGCAGTCTTCTCCGACGGTACCTTTGTGTACGTACCCAAGGGCGTTCGCTGTCCCATGGAGCTGTCCACCTACTTCCGCATCAACGCCGCCAACACCGGCCAGTTCGAGCGCACCCTCATTATCGCCGAAGACAGCAGCTACGTGAGCTACCTCGAAGGTTGCACCGCGCCGATGCGGGACGAGAACCAGCTGCACGCGGCCGTTGTTGAGCTGGTGGCCCTGGACGACGCCCAGATCAAGTATTCCACCGTACAGAACTGGTATCCCGGCGACGAAGAAGGCAAAGGTGGCATCTTCAACTTCGTCACCAAGCGTGGCGCCGCCATCGGCAAGAACTCCAAGATCTCCTGGACCCAGGTCGAAACCGGCTCTGCGGTCACCTGGAAATATCCGAGCTGCGTCCTGCGGGGCGAAAACAGTGTTGGCGAGTTCTATTCCGTAGCGCTAACCAACAACTACCAGCAGGCCGACACCGGCACCAAGATGATTCACCTGGGCAAAAACACCTCCAGCACGATCATCTCCAAGGGTATCTCGGCCGGCAAGAGCTCCAACGCTTACCGTGGCCTGGTGAAATTCGGTCCCGGAGCGGAAGGGGCGCGTAACTTCACCCAGTGCGACTCGCTGCTGATCGGCGATCGCTGTGGCGCGCACACGTTCCCGTACATCGAGAGCAAGAACAAGTCGGCCATCGTCGAGCACGAGGCAACCACCTCGAAGGTCAGCGACGAGCAGATGTTCCTCTGCCGTCAGCGCGGCATTGAACCGGAACAGGCGGTCTCCATGATCGTGAACGGCTTCTGCAAGGAAGTGTTCAAGGAGCTGCCAATGGAGTTCGCTGTCGAAGCCGGCAAACTGCTCGAGGTAAGCCTCGAAGGGTCCGTTGGTTAAACACCTTTGCCCTGCTGGTCTCAAAGAGGCCAGCAAGCGAGTCTAATTTTACAGACAGAATTTCGGAATAGAGAGAAGTCTACAAATGCTGAGCATCAAGAACCTGCACGCATCCGTCGAGGGCAAAGAAATCCTCAAGGGCATCAACCTGGAAATCAAGGCCGGGGAAGTTCACGCCATCATGGGCCCCAACGGCTCTGGTAAGAGCACCCTGTCGCAGGTGCTGGCAGGCAACGAAGCATTTGAAGTTACCGAGGGTGAAATCACCCTGAACGGCGACAACCTGCTGGAACTTGAAACCGAAGAGCGCGCCCGCGAAGGCATCTTCCTGGCGTTCCAGTACCCGGTGGAAATTCCCGGCGTTAGCAACCTTCAGTTCCTGCGCACCGCCGTAAACGCCATGCGCCAGCACAAAGGCCAGGACGAAATGAACGCGGCTGAGTTCATGAAGCTTGCGCGAGAGATCTCCAAGCAGGTGGATCTGGACCCGGCGTTCCTGAAGCGGGGCGTTAACGAAGGCTTCTCGGGCGGTGAGAAAAAGCGTAACGAAATCATGCAGGCACTGCTGCTGCAGCCGAAGCTGGCGATTCTCGACGAGACCGATTCCGGGCTCGACATCGACGCCCTGAAAGTTGTTTCTGACGGCGTGAACGCTCTGCGTGCGGAAGACCGCGCCATCCTGATGGTGACCCACTACCAGCGCCTGCTGAATCACATTGTGCCGGACTACGTGCACGTTCTGGCCGGCGGCAAGATCATTAAATCTGGCGGCCGCGAACTGGCCCTGGAGCTGGAAGAACGCGGCTATGGCTGGCTGGGCATCAAGGATGAAGAAACTGCCGACAGTTCAGCCAACTAAGGAGGTCGCGGAATGAAACCAGCACCCACTCTTTCCACGGCGTTCCTGCATCCAGCCGGTCAGTCTCTGCCGGAACCACTGCTTGCCCTGCGCAAGCAACGGGGTACTGCACTGGTCGACATGCCGTTGCCGACCCGGAAAACCGAGAACTGGAAATACTCCAGCAAGTACTTGAAGCTGACCGACGACATGGCCATCTCCCTGCCGGCGGAAGGCAAGACCGGCAGCAGCTTGGCAGTACCCGGCTACAAGGTAGCGTTCCTCAACGGCGTGATGATGCCGGAAGCCTGCGAATACCCGGATCTGGACGGCATCAGCATCAAAAGCTTTGGTGACCTGAGCGACGACGAAGCCAGTGACCTGGCGGACCGTCTGGACAGCACCCTGGACAACAAGGCGGTCCAGATGGCCCGGCTCAACTCTGCGCGTTTTGAAGACGGCCTGCTGATTCGCCTGAAGCCAGACGCCGTACTCGACCAGCCGCTGTTCATTGTCCACGAGGTCACGGCCGAGGCAAGCGGTTCAGCCTTCCCGCGCATTTTCGTGGATGCCGGCCGCCACAGCCAGATTACCCTTGTAGAAGAATATATCTCCAGCGGCTCGGCCCAGGTGATGGTCAACACTGTTACCGAATTCAACGTGGCCGAAGGCGCCAATATCACCAGCGTCCGCCTCAATATGGAAGGCGAGAATGTCCAGCACATTGGCTCTACCGGTGTCCTGCAGCAACGTAGCTCCCGGTTTGAAAGCCACACGGTTGGCTTTGGTGGCCCCCTGCGCCGGCACGACCTCCAGGTTCGACTGGAGGGCGAAGGTGCCGAGTGCAAGCTCAACGGCGTGGTTGTTACCCAGGGCAAACAGCACTACGACAATCACACCACCATTGAACACGTGGCTGCCCACTGCAACAGCGAAGAGACCTACCGCAATATTGCAGCGGACCAGTCCCACGCAGTTTTTAATGGCCGGATTCATATCCATCAGGATGCCCAGAAGTCCAATGCGGATATGAACAACAAGAACCTGCTGCTGTCCAACGGGGCAGAGATCGATACCAAGCCGGAGCTGGAAATCTACGCCGATGACGTAAAATGTGCCCATGGCGCAACCATCGGCCAACTTGATGAGATCTCACTGTTTTATCTGGTTTCACGAGGCATCGGCCGGCGTGAGGCGAACGTTCTGCTCACCATGGCCTTCATCAACGAGCTGGTAGAGCAGATTCCGATTGAAGCAGTGCGGGAAACGGTCCAGGGCCGGCTGAACCACTTCTTCGAACAGGCATTCCAGGAGGCGTAACCGGTTATGACCGATCTGTCCGTGGCAAGCACCGCCAAGCGCACCACCTTCGATGTGGACGCGATTCGCCGGGATTTCCCGATCCTGTCACAGCAGGTGAACGGCAAACCCCTGGTGTATCTGGACAACGGCGCATCGGCCCAGAAGCCAGAGGCTGTGCTGAACGCCATGGATCGGTATTACCGGGAAATGCACTCCAACGTTCATCGTGGCGCTCATACGCTTGGAGATCGTGCGACCGCCGCCTTCGAAGGTGCCCGTGAGACGGTCCGCAACTTCCTGAATGCCGAGAGCACCAAGGAAATCATTTGGACCCGTGGCACCACCGAAGCCATCAACCTGGTTGCCAACGGCCTGGCACCGCGCCTGAAGGCCGGCGACGAGATCCTGGTGAGCCACATGGAGCATCACGCCAACATTGTGCCCTGGCAGATGATTGCCGAGCGCACTGGGGCGAAAGTGGTTCCGATTCAAGTGACACCGGACGGCGAGCTGGATCTCGAATCTTTCACCAGCCTGCTCAATGAGAAAACCCGGGTGCTGGCCATCACCCACGTCTCCAACGTGCTTGGCACCGTAAACCCGGTGGCGGCCCTGGTTGAACAGGCCAAGGCCCACGGCATTATTACCCTGGTGGACGGCGCCCAGGCGGTGCCACACTACCAGCCGGATGTGCAGGCGCTGGGCTGCGATTTCTACGTGTTCTCGTCTCACAAGCTGTTCGGCCCCACGGGCATTGGCGTGCTCTACGGCAAGGCCCAATTGCTGGAGGAAATGCCCCCTTACCAGGGCGGCGGAGAGATGATCGAACGGGTCTCGTTTGAGCGGACCACCTGGAACACCCTGCCCTACAAATTCGAAGCCGGTACCCCGGCCATTGCCGAGGCGGTTGGGCTGGGCGCGGCCATCGACTACCTGAACGGCCTGGATCGCCCGGCCATGGAAGCGGCGGAGGTCGCTCTACTTGAGCGGGCCAACCAGTTAGTGGAAACGGTACCTGGCATGCAAATCATCGGCACCGCGAAACAGAAAGTGCCGGTCATGTCCTTTAAAATTGCCGGCCTGCACCCCAGTGATATAGGCACGCTGCTGGATCAGCAGGGTATTGCGATCCGCACCGGCCATCATTGCGCCATGCCGTTGATGGATTTCTATGGAGTTCCCGGTACAGCCCGGGCCTCATTCGCGTTCTACAATACACTGGACGAGGTGGATACATTGTTTACCGCCCTGCAGAAAGTCCAGCGTCTGTTTGCCTGATGGAGGTGGAATCATGACAGCCGAAGTCTTCACCCCGACCGTTGCCGTCACCATGACGCCAAGCGCGGTCAAGCACGTACGCAAACAGCTGGAGAAAAAGCCGGAAGCCAAAGGCATTCGGCTGGCTATAAAAAAGAGTGGCTGCTCCGGCTTCAAGTACGAAACCCAATGGGTGGAAGATGTCGCAGCCGACGACAAGGTTTTCCACATTGATGGCGTCGACGTCTTCGTTAAAGAGGAGCACCTGCCTCTGGTGAATGGCATTGAGATCGACTTCATCACCGAGGGTGTGAACTCCATGTTTCACTTCCGCAATCCGAACGCCACTGCAGAATGCGGATGCGGCGAGAGCTTTACCGTAGCGTAATCCCTCACTGAACGTGTAGGTCGGATTAGCAAAGCGTAATCCGACACCAGAGATTGATAAAAGCGAGGCCCGAACAGGCATGCAAGAACGGGAAGTGGTCCTGACCAAACGCGAGGTGGAAGCCCGCCTTGTTCCTTCCGGAACCGAAATCATGATTCCGTCGGACACCTTTGTGACCATCACACAGTCGCTGGGTGGCACCTTCACGGTCGCCGTGAACGGCAACCTTGCCCGGATTGAAGGCCACGATGCCGATGCGCTTGGCAAGAAACCGCTGGAAAGCAGCTTCGAGACCCCTGAAGACGGCACCGTCAACGAAAATCAGGTCTGGGAAGCCATGCAGAACTGCTACGACCCGGAAATTCCGGTGAACGTGGTCGATCTGGGCCTGATTTACGAGTGCAAGATTGAAAATGGCACCGAAGACGGCAACCATGTCTACGTCCTGATGACACTGACTGCCGCTGGCTGCGGCATGGGGCCGGTTATTACCGAAGATGTGAAAACCAAGTTGGAGCATGTGCCCAACGTGGACAAAGTCACCGTTGAGCTGACCTTCGATCCGCCCTGGAGCAACGACATGCTCACCGACGAAGCCAAACTCGAACTGGGAATGCTGTAAATGACTGCCAGTGAACAGGACTTTCTGAACAACCCTTTGGGCAAAGACACCACCCTCGAAGACGTTCTCGATGGCTTCGAACTGCTGGACGACTGGGAAGAGCGCTACGCCTTTATTATTGATCTGGGCAAACAGCTTCCCGCCTTCCCGGAGGAGGCCAGGGTTGAAGAGAATTATGTTCACGGCTGCCAGAGCCAGGTCTGGCTGATACACCATTACGATGAAGCCAGTGGTCGCCTGTACCTGCTGATCGACTCGGACGCCATGATCGTTCGCGGATTGGCCGCCATCATCCTGGTCGCCCTGAACGGCAAGACTCCGAGGGATCTCCTGGCCACAGACATCGATGAATTGTTTGAGCAGTTGGACCTGTTCCGCCACATTTCCCCGACCCGCGGCAACGGGCTTCGAGCCATGGTCGGCAAAATCCGGGATATTGCGGCCGCCGAAGTGGCCGGCACCAGCAACTGATGCCTGCCAGTCTTACCAGATAATCGCTATATCATCTCTCTGAATGTTAACGATTCCGCCAAGCTGGGGCATTGTGCCCCGGCTGAAATGCGGCTGTACCCTATCGAGCGTTACTGAAACCTCACTGTCTTGCAGTTCCGGCGAATCCTCTGGGGAATCCAGATAGCGCTTGCTACGGTAGAGTTTCAACTCGTCGCCCGGTCGAAGCCCGGCTGTGGCACCCGAATCCAGCGTTACCCCGTGGCCGTCCACTCGCGCAATCCGGGTAATAAAAGGCTGACACGCCAGCGCCTCGGTTACAGCCGCCGCCATTTCCCCGATCACGCCATCGACTGCCTGACCATAGACGGTTTTCTGAAAGCCCGCCGATCCGAATCCGGTTGAACTGCCGGGGCCCGCATTCCAGTCTGCCGCTGTGGCAAACCGCTGCCGGTAGACAGGCGCACCACTGAACCCGTCAAAGATAATGAGATCCGCAGCAAAACGACGCCGTTGGTCCACCACCCCAATGCCCCGTTGCATCTTGTCCAGTACGGAGGTGCCCCACGCCGAGGGGTCTGCAACGCCAAGATCACGAATAACCCCGGTCACCACGAACTGCACGCCCATTTCCCGGGCCAGCTCGAGTACGTTGCTCAATCGATTGTCGCCCTGTTGAACTGTCGGTGCGTTCAGCAGGTCAGTAAACATTCGGGAAGTGGTAGCCCCGAAAACCTGCAGCCCGCCCTGGGCCACCAAACGCTGCTGGAGCTGTTGCGGCAAGATTTCGCCGGCATCGTCAATACGCCCGACTCTGGCCTGGTCTGGATAAAGCATCGGGAACCCGGTCACCGCGACCCGCTTTTTCAGCCGGCCAGCATCTCCCGCGCCACACTGACTGCGACTCTCGCTGATATCTCCCCGGACAATCACCCGCAACAGGTTGCCGCTCTGGTACTCATCGATTATCCGCACGTTCCGGGCCCTGGCGCTTGACGCAAGATCCATCCGGGACTCGGTGATAACGCCGTTTTCCATAGTGTCGTGCGTGCTTACCCTGGCCTCATACTGCAGAGACAGATCCCGGATCGCGGCCCTGCGAGCCTCGGCCCGGGCGGCTTCCAGATTTCCGTCGTGGATATTGGCGTGACCCACGCCCTCCAGAACAACGGCTTGGGCGCCTGAAACCACGAAAAGGGCCAGAGCTCCGAGCACAGCCAGTGACAGCAAGCGTTTCATAATTCTCGATACTCTCTATACTCTCGATCAATCAAGGTAATACAGGGAATCCACGCCCTTGCTCTGCACATCGCCCACACTGTCATTTTCCTGCGGCATGGGGATTGGGCAGAGATCCTGCACCTGATCATCAGCGACCTTGGCAACACAGGCCCGGAAACGTGGCTCAAGTTTCAGTTCCATCACGGTCTCGAACACACCGTCGCTGTGCTCGTTAACGGCGACCAGCTTGGCGCCGCGAATGTAACTGTCGACGTAGGTTCTGAACGTGTCATTGCGCAGCACAAAATCATTGACGGTGGAGCTGCCGTACACGACGGTGCCGTAAACCCGCTCAACGAGGTTCCGATAGGCGTCCAGCTGGGAGGCTCGCCGGGCCATCAGACGTTTGCGGGTATTCGAACGATCGGCCGCAACATCCTCATAGGTACCAAGGCCGCTCACCCGCACTGTGATGGACTCCAGCTCGGTATCCTGACGGGACTGGCTGCCGTTATCCCCCTGGTAACTGCCAACAGGCGCACAGGCAGCCACCGTTGTTGCCAGCAGAGGCATAAGTATCCAGCGAAGGTTCATTGCGTGTCTCCAGAAAACGTCATTTCCGGTTTCCCATGAAAAAACTACGCCAGTTTTTCTAACTCCCTGATATTCCGATCAACAGTCCCCAACCGCATTGTTTTGCAACCCCTATGCGGCAAAAAAATGCCTCTGTTTACACATCAAAAACAAACCGTTACCCCATGCGTCATGAGCTGGATAAGGTTCTGCATTAACCTTTCAGTTACTTAATATCTATTTTGCCTTTTTACCCGACAGGATTATTCATGACCGGACATCGTCTGACCAAACTTTCTGTAGCCATTGGCCTATCCATTGCCACCTCCTCTGCCCTGGCCAGCCCACAGTCTTTTATGTCTGCCCGCTCTTTCGCCATGGGCGGCACTGGAGTTGCTGTAGCAACGCCCTCCACGGCACCAGCGGACAACCCGGCGATGATGGCCGCGGATCACCATAGCTGGAACGATGATTTCGGACTGATACTACCCTCCGTGAATGCAAGGGCCGCAGACGAAGAAGAAACCATTGATCAAGTGGATGATATTCAGGACACCATTGATGACTTTGAACAGGCCATCGACGACCTGAATCAGGCAGAAGCACAGGGGCAGGCTGCCAAGCTCCGTGATCAGCTTCAGGCCTTTGATGAGGATACTGCCCGCGTTAACGCCGGCCTTGGACTCTCGGTCGCCTTTCCCGGGCCGAAACTGTCGGTAGGCGTGTTCGCCAATGGCAACCTTACTGCGACCGTTCGGGGGGAATACGACGAGGACGATGATGCCATTCTCGAAGCTATCGAGAATGGCAACACCCTGCCACCCTCAGGCATTACAGATGACCTTGAATCCCGCGGCAAAATTCTGGCCTCCGCTGTTTCCGAGGTTGGGATCAGCTTCGCCCGAGAGTTTCAGCTGGCTAATGGTGATGTAATGCAGTTGGGTGTTTCACCCAAGTACATCAACCTGCAAACTTTCCAATACACGGAAACCATTTCCGGTTTCGAAGACGATGATTTCGACAGTGACCAATACCAGACCGACAAGAGCGGCTTTAACCTGGATATCGGTGCAGCTTATGCATTTGGCGATGAGAAACAGTGGAATGCAGGTATCGTGGTCAAGAACCTCATCCCAATGGAGCTGGACTCTGCAGCCAGCCGCCCGGAGCTGGGTGAGGAAGTGCGGACACTGGAACTCGACCCCATGGCAACGGCAGGTATTGCCCACAAGAGCGAATACCACGTCGTCACCGCAGAAATTGACCTGACCAAGAAAGAAGCCTTTGGCTACGAAGATGACACACAGTGGCTTGCCCTGGGAGCGGAGTTCGATGCCTTCCGTTACGCCCAGCTTCGAGTCGGCGTTCGCCACAACCTGGCCAGCAACGATGACAACGAGGGCATTGAAGAGAAGACACAGTTTACCGCCGGTCTTGGCCTGAACATTGTCGGCGTCCGACTCGATATCGGCGCCCTGTACAGCGATGCCGATGTGGGCGCGGCTCTGGAGCTTGGCACGGCGTTCTGACCGGACACTGATTTGCGGCAGTAAATCGAAGCCCGCCCAGGCACCCCGGGCGGGCTTTTTTATGACCAGGCGCGTCACAGGTTTGCCTGCCCTGCCCGGGAACCGGATAATCCAGCCACACACTATCCGAAAGGAATCAGACATTTCATGCAGGTCTATCTGGTTGGCGGTGCCGTTCGTGATGAATTACTCGGGCTTAAGGTCAAGGACCGGGACTGGGTGGTCGTAGGCGCAACCCCCAAGGAAATGCTTGCCAACGGATTTAAACAGGTAGGCGCCGACTTTCCGGTATTTCTGCATCCCCGTACCCGGGAAGAATACGCCCTGGCTCGCACCGAGCGAAAACAGGGACGCGGCTACCACGGTTTCACCGTCTACAGCGCGCCGGACGTCACCCTGGAGCAGGACTTGAGGCGACGCGACCTGACCGTCAATGCAATGGCAAAAACTGAAGGCGGTGATCTGGTAGACCCCTTTGATGGCCAACGTGACATAGAAGATCGCAAGCTTCGCCATGTTTCGGAAGCCTTCACCGAAGACCCCCTTAGAATTCTGCGCATCGCCCGGTTCGCAGCCCGCTTTCGGCCACTGGGATTTAGCGTGTGCGACCAGACTATGGCTCTGATGCAGAGCATGGTGGATAGCGGAGAAGTGGACCAACTGGTTCCGGAACGGGTCTGGCAGGAATTTAAGCGAGCACTGCATGAAAAGGCGCCCGAGGCGTTTTTTGAAGTCCTCCGTGACTGCGGAGCACTCTCGGTACTGATTCCGGAAATCGAGCCATCTCATGCATTTTCCGAGGCTATGGAGACACTTCAATGTGTCCACAATCAGGCCGATGCTGATACCGACGAGCGCTTCGCCGCTCTGCTCTCGCCGCTGGAAGAATCGGTAGCTTTGGCCCGGGCCAAAGCCCTGAAGGCCCCTAATGACTGTCAGAATTTGGCGAGACTGGTTACAGCCTTTACGGCGCAGATCCGGGGCATCGATGCTCAGCAGCCTGAAGCCAAAGTCCTGCTGGACCTTCTGGATCAGGCGGATTTCTGGCGCCGCCCGGAACGCTTCTCTGCGCTTCTGAGAGTCCTGGAGTGCTCCCTGCCCGGGGATTCCGGCCCACTCAGCCTGCTTCGAAAGGCATCGGAAGCGGCCAGCGGGGTTGACCCTAAAGTACTCCTGGCCCAAGGCTACAAAGGCAAGGAACTGGGTAGCGCAATCCGGACTGAGCGCATGAAACGGATCTGCGACGCCGTCGCAACGACCAACGACTGAGGAGCCACCATGCCGTCCACGACACCTGTTGCTCTGGTCACCGGCGCAGCCCACCGTCTCGGGGCACAAACTGCGCGGACACTGCACGAAAGAGGCTGGAACCTGGTGATTCATTATCGGAGCCGGGAAGAGCAGGCAAATGCCCTGACTGAACAGATGAACCGGCAACGGCCGGACTCCGCCTGCGCCCTTCAGGCGGATCTGAGCCGAACGGCCGGATTAGACCAACTGGCCACTGACGCCGCGGCACAATGGGGCCGACTGGACGCACTGGTGAATAATGCATCGGTGTTCTACCCCACCCCGACAGCGGACGCTACCGAAGACGACTGGGACACCATCCTGAACACCAACCTCAGGGCTCCATTTTTCCTGCTTCAGGCGTGTCTGGCAGAACTTCGGCGAAACCGGGGCAGCGTAGTGAACCTGATCGACATCTACAGTGAAAGACCCATCGATGACCACCCACTATACTGCGCCAGCAAGGCCGGCCTGGCCGCCCTGACACGCTCCTGGGCAAAAGACCTGGCGCCGGATGTGCGGGTGAACGGCGTATCGCCAGGCGCAATCCTCTGGCCAGAGGGCGAAGCCGAGATGGATCAATCAGCGCAGCAGGCAATTCTCCAAAAGACCCCACTGGCCCGAACTGGCAACCCCCGTGATATCGCCAAAACCATCGCGTTCCTGATCTGCGATGCGCCGTTCATAACCGGTCAGATCATCTCTGTTGATGGCGGCCGAAGCCTGAATATGTAGCGATACCTGCGCGCTCAGGGCCTGTTCTTTGGCCGGGCGCCGCTTTCCGGATACAATGCAAGCAGTTTTCAATCCTGCACGCGCCGGCCCCAGTCCCGCGCGCGCCACTGATCCGGAGAATCCCCATGCGTGATGTCGTTATTGTTGCCGCCCGCCGTACTGCTATCGGAACCTTTGGCGGAGGTCTTTCCAGCCTGAGCGCAGACCAGCTGGGAACCGCCGTCATCAAGGCATTAATGGAAGAAACCGGCGTCGCCGGTGACCAGATCAACGAGGTAGTGCTGGGTCAGGTTCTTACCGCCGGTGTTGGCCAGAATCCGGCTCGCCAGTCTGCCATTAACGCCGGCCTTCCTGCCTCCGTGCCCGCCATGACGATCAACAAGGTCTGCGGCTCCGGTCTAAAAGCGGTTCACATGGCGGTGCAGGCCATCCGCTGTGGCGACGCCGAGATGATGATCGCCGGTGGCCAGGAGAGCATGAGCCAGGCGCCCCATGTGCTGCCCAACAGCCGAAATGGCCAGCGGATGGGCAACTGGTCCATGGTCGACACCATGATCAAGGACGGTCTGTGGGATGCCTTCAACGATTACCATATGGGTATCACCGCCGAGAACATCGTCGAGAAATACGGCATTAGCCGTGATGAGCAGGACGAATTTGCAGCTGCATCCCAGCAGAAGGCCGCCGCCGCTCGCGAGGCCGGTTATTTCGATGGTCAGATTGTTCCGGTCTCCATTCCCCAGCGTAAGGGCGATCCGATTGTGGTTGACCGCGACGAGGGCCCCCGGGACGGCGTCACTGCCGAGGGGCTTGGCAAACTGCGTGCGGCCTTCAAGAAGGACGGCACCGTTACCGCCGGCAACGCCTCATCCCTGAACGATGGCGCCGCTGCCGTGATGGTCTGCAGTGCCGAGAAAGCCAAAGAACTGGGGCTGACTCCGATCGCCACCATCAAGGCTTACGCCAACGCCGGCGTGGACCCGACTATCATGGGCACCGGCCCGATTCCCGCCAGTCAACGCTGCCTGAAGCTTGCGGGCTGGAACACAGATGATCTGGACCTGGTTGAAGCCAACGAAGCCTTCGCAGCCCAGGCCATTTCCGTAAATCGCGACATGGGTTGGGACACCGGCAAGGTGAACGTGAACGGCGGGGCCATTGCCCTTGGCCACCCCATCGGCGCATCCGGCTGCCGCATCCTGGTTTCCCTGCTGCATGAAATGGTTCGCCGTGATGTTCACAAGGGCCTGGCCACGCTGTGCATCGGTGGCGGCATGGGCGTTGCCCTGGCCGTCGAGCGCTGAGTTTCATGCTCCACGTTGTGCTGTACGAGCCGGAGATACCGCCGAATACCGGCAATATCATCCGGCTGTGCGCCAACACCGGCTGCCAGCTGCATCTTATTGAACCGCTGGGGTTTAACCTGGAAGACAAACAGATGCGGCGGGCCGGGCTGGATTACAGCGAGTACGCCACGGTGAAGATCCACAGGAACTACCAGGACTTCCTGGCCAGCGAGCAGCCCGTACGCCTGTTCGGGCTGACCACCAAAGGCAGCACCCACTACCATCAAGTAAGCTATCAGGATGGCGACTACCTGATGTTCGGCCCGGAAACCCGCGGTCTTCCTGCTGATGTCCGAGAGGGGTTGCTGCCCGAGCATCGCCTGCGGGTTCCGATGCAACCGCAAAGCCGCAGCCTGAATCTCTCCAACACCGCCGCTCTGGTGGTTTACGAGGCCTGGCGGCAACTGGGGTTTACCGGAGCGACATAAAAAAACCGGCCGAAGCCGGTTTTTTTTATTACTGATTGGCGCACCACCGATCAGTGAGTCTGCTGCTCTTCGTTTGCCTCGCCCGCAGCTTCTTCCTGCTTGCGCTTGAGCGCCTGGGCATAGATGGCGTCGAAGTTTACCGGCGCCAGCATCAGGGCCGGGAAGCTGCCTTTGTTCACGATACCGTCGATTGCTTCGCGAGCATAAGGGAACAGGATAGTTGGGCAGTAAGCGCCCAGCATCTGGCCCAGCTGCTGACCTTCAATGCCCTGTACCAGGAACACGCCACCCTGCTGGATCTCGACGATGTATGCCACCTTCTCGCCCACTTTTGCGGTGACGGTCAGGGAAAGCACAACCTCATATTGGTTGTCGCTGACCTTATTGTGGGAAGTATTCAGATCCAGGTTAACCTGTGGCTTCCACTGCTCCTGAAATACGGTGGGAGAGTTCGGTGACTCAAAAGACAGGTCCTTCACATAAATACGTTGAAGGGCAAACTGGGGTTGGTTCTGGTTGTCACTGCCTGCTGCGGCTTGCTGATTCTCAGCCATTTTCAGTCCTTTCGTTCTCGATCATGGGCTCGGGGCCCGTTATTATGGAATGCTTTGGAGCGTTATGCCGGGACATTTTACGTCTAGGCCAGGCCGGCTTATGTGAAACAGTGCGGCAGAATGATCCTCAGATCAAGGGCTGCCCTACTTCTTCACCAGTGGAAGATTGCTGGCCTTCCAGTCAGCAACGCCACCGTTCAGGCGAACCACATTGCTGAAGCCCTCGGCGTTCAGCTGTTTGACTGCCATAGCGGAATGCTGGCCCATCTTGTCGGCAACGATAATCTGCTTGTCCTTGAACTTGCTCAGCTCGCCCACCCGACTCTTCAGACTGTTCAGGGGAATGTTGACCGAACCGGTAATGCGGCCCTCACCAAACTCCTTACGGTCCCGGATGTCCACTACAACAGCTTCATCCTTGTTGATCAGGTTGACCGCGCCCTGGGCCGAGATCTTGGCTCCGCCGCGACGGGACTCCAGAATAAGGATGGCGACCAGAAATGCCACGAACAGCGACACGAGAATGTAGTGGTTAACGACAAATTCAAACAACCGGTCCATGAACTTACCCTGATAATGAGTTTGGCGGGATTATACACAGCCTGACTCCCTGACAGAAGGTGACGAAACTGGTCACTAAATGCGAAAATAGATAGACTTCATCCTTGTTTTAGTAAATTTACTAATATTTCATATCCGGAACTAATAATGACTGCAATGCGCAAGCCGACTGCACTGATTATCCTGGACGGCTGGGGCCACCGCGACCCGGCTGAAGACAATGCCATCAGCAACGCCAGCACCCCATACTGGGACAAGCTGTGGCAGAACCAGCCCAAGACCCTGATCAACACCTCAGGGATGTTCGTGGGGCTGCCTCAGGGACAAATGGGCAACTCGGAAGTCGGTCATATGAACCTGGGCGCAGGGCGTGTTGTGTATCAGAGCCTGACCCGCATCGACAAGGATCTCGAAGAAGGTACTTTCCAGAAGAACCAGGTTCTCTGCTCCGCGATCGATAAGGCCGTTCAGAGCGGCCGTGCCGTTCACCTCATGGGCCTGATGTCGCCGGGTGGTGTGCACAGCCACGAAGACCACATTATTGCGGCTGCTGAACTGGCCGCTGCTCGCGGCGCCAAGGAAGTTTACATCCATGCCTTCCTCGATGGCCGCGACATGCCACCCCGCAGCGCCAAGCCATCATTGGAAAAAGCCGCTGCCAGACTGAAAAATCTTGGTGTGGGCCGTATTGCTTCAATCGTGGGCCGCTATTACGCGATGGACCGTGATAACCGTTGGGATCGGGTCGAAGCCGCTTACAACCTGATGACCCAGGGCACCGCAGAGTTCACGGCAGCCGACCCGATGTCTGGCCTGGAGCGGGCGTACGAGCGCGGGGAAAACGATGAGTTCGTTACACCAACCAGCATCCACGCACCGGGCGAACCTGGGGGCACCATCAACGATGGCGACGCCGTGCTGTTCATGAACTTTCGGGCCGACCGCGCCCGGGAAATGACCCGTACCTTCGTGGAGAAGGACTTCGACGGTTTCGACCGCAAGAAGCACCCGGAACTGGCCGATTTTGTGATGCTGACCGAGTACGCGGCCGACATCAATACCTCCTGCGCCTACCCGCCGGAGCAGCTGTCCAACGGCCTCGGCGAGTATATGGCGAAGCAGGGCAAGACCCAGCTGCGCATTGCCGAAACCGAGAAATACGCCCACGTTACCTTTTTCTTCAACGGCGGCCTGGAAACGCCGTTCGAAGGCGAAGACCGGATTCTGGTGCCCTCGCCCAAGGTCGCCACCTACGATCTGCAGCCGGAAATGAGCGCGCCAGAGGTAACCGACAAGCTGGTGGAAGCCATCAAGAGCGGCAAATACGATCTGGTGGTCTGCAACTACGCCAACGGCGACATGGTTGGCCACACTGGCAAGCTGGATGCGGCTATCAAGGCCGCCGAATGTCTGGACGAATGCGTGAAGCGTGTTGTTGAGGCCCTGGATGAAGTCGGCGGCGAGGCACTGATCACCGCCGACCACGGCAACTGCGAACAGATGACCGATCCGAACTCCGGCCAGGTTCACACAGCCCACACCATTGGCCCGGTGCCACTGGTATACACCGGCCACCGCAATGTGGTGTTGAAAAACGACGGCAGCCTGAGCGACGTTGCACCCTCGCTGCTCAATCTGATGGGGCTGGAGCAACCAGAGGAAATGACCGGCCACAGCCTGGTTGAGATCGACTGATCCTGGAGCGGAACCAACCCTTGCGCCTTTCCGCAATCCTGGCGCTCACCCTTTCTCTGGGTGCAGCGCCGGCACTCGCCCAGCAGGAGGTCACTCCAGCCCAGATCGAAGAACTCAAGGAACGCATTGAGGACATCGACGACTGGCTGGAGGATGCCGAAGAAGACCGCTCCTCTCTGGAGCGGCAGCTTGCCGCGACCGAAAAAAACATCAGCCGCCTGACCCGCGAACGACGCTCCCTGCGCCAGCAGGCAGAGCAACAGCAGCAAAGACTTCGGGAACTGGAGAATGAAGCGCAGGAGCTCACCCGCACACTCGACCGCCAGCGGGACAGCCTGAAGAAGCAGATCCGCGCGGCCTGGATGGAAGGGGATGCGCCAGCTGTAAAAGTGCTGCTCAATGAAATAGATCCGGACAAGATTGCCCGGACCATGACCTACTACGAATACCTCAGCAAGGACACTGTCCACCGCCTTGAGGCGTTCAGGCAAAGCCTGCAAGAGCTCAGAAGCACCCAGGCTGCGGTGCAGTCAACGCGGGTTGAACTGGCCAAGACTGAAGAGAACGTCGCCAAACGCCAGCAGGAACTGACAACGTCCAGAAAGGAGCGCCAGCAGACACTGGCCGCCCTCAATGCCGATATCCAGAACCGTCGCAGCGAACGGAAAGAGCTGGAATCAGATCGCAAACGGCTGGAAAACCTGCTCGAGGAAGTCCAGCAAGCAATCAACAACATTCCCTCACCCAATGAGTCCCAGCCCTTCGCCTCATTACGCAACAAACTGCCGTGGCCTGTGAAAGGCCAGGTACTGAGCCGTTACGGTGAGCGCTATGCCGACGGCAAGCTCCGGCGCAACGGCCTTCTCATCGGCACCGGAAACGAAGCCGAAATTCGTGCCATACATTACGGTCGGGTCGTGTTTGCCAACTGGCTTCGGGGGTTTGGCCTGATTACCATCATTGATCACGGTGACGGCTACATGACACTGTATGGCCACAGCAGCAGCCTGTTCACCAGCCCCGGAGACTGGGTAGCCGCCGGAGAGCCCATCGCCCAGGCCGGCCGCACCGGTGGCACCGATTCCCCGGCCCTCTACTTTGAGGTCCGACACAATGGCAAACCCGACAATCCTGGCCGTTGGCTGGCAAACTGAGAAGCCCCGCGAGGGCTGACAAACGCTGCGGGTAACGCCATACTGTCCGGAGTCAGGGAATCCAGTCCAACTATCGGAATAAAAACGGGATATGTGAATGAAACGGGTCAGAAGTACACTCCACGCCTTTCCATTACGCAGCATTGCTCTCGCTACCTGTTTCGCAACCGCATCCGGACTGGCCTTGGCCCAGGATGAAGATGCCGCCACCGAACAGCTACTGGAAGGCATCCAGAACGGCGAACGGGTGGAAATCAGCCTGCCCGATCCCGAGAAACAACTGCCGTTGGAAGACCTCCGCAAGTTTACCGAGGTATTCAGCCGCATAAAGGATGCCTATGTTGAGGAAGTAAGCGATCGCAAGCTCCTCGAGAGCGCCATTAAAGGGATGCTGTCAGACCTGGACCCCCATTCCACCTACCTGGCCCCCAAAGATTACGAGGAACTGGAAGAAAGCACCTCCGGCGAGTTCGGCGGACTGGGCATTGAAGTGGGCATGGAAAATGGGTTTGTGAAAGTTATCGCGCCCATTGACGACACACCGGCGCAAAAGGCAGGCGTCCAGGCCGGAGACCTGATCATCAAGCTCGATGAAAAACCGGTTAAAGGCATGAGCCTGGAAGAAGCTGTTCAGCTCATGCGGGGCAAGCCCGGCTCCATCCTGACACTCACCATTATGCGTGAAGGCGAAAACGCGCCTATCGAGATCGAAGTCGAACGCGACATCATCAAGGTCACCAGCGTGAAATCCCGGATGCTGGAGAATGGCTACGGTTATGTCCGCATTACCCAGTTCCAGGCGGATACCGGTTCACAGTTCAAGGACGCCCTTAGCGGGCTGGAAGATGAGTTGGGCCGTGACCTTGACGGGCTGATCATTGACCTGCGAAACAACCCGGGCGGCGTACTCCAAGCAGCAGTAGAGTCTGCGGATGCTCTGCTCAATGAAGGGCTGATTGTTTATACCGAAGGACGTATCCAGAGTTCGCGCCTGCGCTTCAGCGCCAGGGCTGGTGACATCATGGAAGGCACACCTATTGTCGTTCTGATCAATGGCGGCTCTGCCTCCGCGTCAGAAATCCTGGCCGGCGCCCTCCAGGATCATGAGCGGGCCGTGGTGATGGGCACCAAATCCTTTGGCAAGGGCAGCGTTCAGACGGTGATTCCGCTGGATGAGACCCATGCCATCAAAATGACTACAGCGCGCTATTACACACCGAATGGCCGTTCCATCCAGGCGACCGGAATCAAACCTGACATTGAAGTTCGACCGGCGGAGCTGAAGGAACTCGACAGTAAACCCTTCTTCACCGAAGCTGATCTGAGCGGGCACCTTGAGGGCCAGAATGAAGGTCAGCAACAGGACACTGAAAACGACGCAAAGGGCGAAACCAGTTCCCTGGCAGATCGTGATTATCAGCTGCGCTCAGCACTGAACCTGCTCAAGGGCATCCGGATTCTGAACCCGAACAACAAGGGCAAGGCAAAAGGAAGTGATCAGTGAGAGTAGTGTTTTCTCTGCTGGCCCTGGCACTCTGGTCTGCGGCTGTCCCGGTATCGGCGGAACCGGCAAGAAAAGCGCTGCCACCCACCATTGCCATCATTATTGATGACATGGGCCACAGCCTTGTCGAAGGCGAGCGACTGGCGAATCTGGATCAGCCCCTGACACTGGCATTCCTGCCCTACCGCAGGCACACGGATACCCTTGCCCGGCTTGCCCACAAGCAGCACAAGGAAATCATGCTGCACGCCCCCATGGCCAACACACGCAATTATGGCCTTGGGCCGGGCGGCCTGACGCCCGATATGGACGAGCAGAGCATGGTGACAACCCTGCGTAGAGCGCTCCAGTCCATCCCCCATGTTCAGGGCGTCAACAACCACATGGGCAGCCTGCTGACCCAGCAGCTGCAACCCATGGACTGGGTAATGAAAGAGCTGTTCCGCTACCCGGTGTACTTTATCGACAGCCGCACCATTGCATCATCCGTGGCAGGTGATGTCGCTGCTGCCTATCAGATTCCAACCATGACCCGCGACGTGTTTCTCGACCATGAACAGACCGAAGAGTTTGTCGACCGCCAGTTCAAATTGCTGATCAAGCGAGCCAAAGAAAACGGCAGTGCCATCGGCATTGGCCATCCTCACAAGGTGACCGTGGATTACCTGGAGAAGCATCTGCCCAAGCTGGATGAGCAAGGTATAGCCATTGCCACCGTCAGTGGCCTATGGGCCATGCGCAACGGCAATCGGGAGATGTTTGCAGAGGGAGAAAAGCAGGACATTCGCCCTGCTTTTGCACAGAAAAAGTAACCTGGGCTGTCGGATTACGGCTTCGCCTAATCCGACAAACCATTCACTCTATTCGCGAACCTCTATGCCCTGAGCCTTCATAAAGGCCTTGGCCTCTGGGATGGTGTGCTGTCCGAAGTGAAAAATAGACGCCGCCAGAACTGCATCGGCACCGCCCTGGGTAACGCCATCGGCCAGGTGCTGCAGCTCTCCGACACCGCCGGAGGCAATCACCGGTACAATCACCGCATCGCTGATGGCCTTGGTCAGGCCCAGATCGAATCCGATCTTGGTGCCGTCCCGATCCATACTGGTCAGCAGTAACTCGCCAGCGCCCATTTCCACCATCTTGCGCGCCCATTCCACAGCATCCAGCCCCGTGGGCTTGCGGCCACCGTGGGTAAAGATTTCCCAGCGGGGCTCCTCGCCCTCCTCACCGACCTGCTTCGCATCAATGGCCACCACAATGCACTGGCTGCCGAAGCGCTCCGCCGCTTCCCGAACAAACTCCGGATTGAACACGGCTGCGGTGTTGATCGACACCTTGTCGGCGCCGGCATTCAGTAGTTTGCGGATGTCATCCACGGTACGCACACCGCCGCCAACAGTCAGCGGGATGAAGACTTCCGCCGCCATTCGCTCAACGGTCTCATAGGTGGTGTCACGGCTTTCATGACTGGCCGTGATGTCCAGGAAGGTGATCTCGTCGGCGCCCTGCTCGTTGTAACGACGGGCCACTTCCACCGGGTCGCCGGCATCGCGGATATCAATGAAATTGACACCCTTCACCACGCGGCCTTTGTCGACATCGAGGCAGGGAATGATGCGTTTCGCCAGAGCCATAAGCTGTCCTTACCCCTTCAGGCCGTCGCAGAAGGCCTGGGCTTCAGCAACATCCAGTGTGCCTTCATAGATGGCACGGCCGGTGATGGCGCCGAGAATGCCCTTGTCGGCCACAGTAGCCAGGCGCTTCAGATCGTCCATATTGGTCACGCCGCCAGAGGCGATGACGGGGATCCCGCCTTCTTCGGCCAATGCCGCAGTGGCTTCGACGTTCACACCCTGCATCATGCCGTCGCGGCTGATGTCGGTGTAAACAATGGCGTCCACGCCGTCGTTGGCAAAGCGCTTGGCAAGGTCGGTGGCCATCACTTCCGAGACTTCGGCCCAGCCATCGGTAGCCACGCGACCGTCTTTGGCGTCCAGGCCAACGATGATATGGCCCGGGAACTCCTTGCACATCTCGGTCACAAATTCCGGCTCTTTCACCGCCTTGGTGCCGATGATAACCCACTGAACACCGGCCTTAAGATAGGCTTCGATGGTTTCCGCTGAGCGGATACCACCACCGATCTGGATCGGCAGATCCGGGTATTTGCGGGCAATCGCCTGAACGATTTCCCCGTTGACCGGCTCGCCGGCAAAGGCCCCGTTCAGGTCAACCAGGTGCAGGCGCCGGGCGCCGGCCTCCACCCAGCGGGTGGCCATATCGACAGGATCGTCACCAAACACTGTGGAGTCGTCCATGCGGCCCTGGCGAAGGCGTACGCACTTGCCGTCTTTAAGATCAATCGCGGGAATTATCAGCATTTTCCAGTCCAGTTCGTAAAATTCTCAAGCAACTGCAAACCCGCCCGGGCGCTTTTCTCCGGGTGGAATTGCACCGCAAAAATATTGTCTCGTGCCACCGCTGCCGCAAGGTCTACACCATAGTGGGTGCGGCCCGCCATATCAGCGTTGCCTTGGGCTTCGGCGTAGTAACTGTGCACGAAGTAGAAACGGTCCCCTTCGGGAATGTTATGCCACAGGGGGTGATCAATGGATTGCTGTACCTGGTTCCAGCCCATGTGGGGCACTTTCAGGCGCTCACCGTTTTCCGTCAGGTGGTCACCGAAATAGCGCACTTCCGAAGGGAAAAGGCCGATACAGTCGACGCCGCCATTTTCCTCACTGCGGGACATCAGGGCCTGCATGCCGACGCAGATGCCCAGAAAAGGCCGGTCCTGAGAGACCTCACGCACCAGGTCCACCACCCCAAGACGATGCATTTCTGCCATACAGTCACGGATGGCGCCGACGCCAGGGAGGATAACGCGGTCGGCTTCACGAATTTGTTCGGCGTTGTCGGTGACCAGTACGGTGGTGTCCGGGGCAACGTGCTCTACTGCTTTTTTGGCAGAGTGAAGATTGCCCATGCCGTAGTCGATTATGGCAACGGTTTTCATGGTTGTTGCGATGTCCTTGATTGACCGGTGACAAAAGACTGCTTAAAGCGAGCCTTCTGGCGAAGAGCCTTTTACAGAGAGCCCTTGGTGGACGGCGTAATACCGGCCATGCGCTCGTCCATCTCAATCGCCATGCGCAGGGCACGGCCGAAGGCCTTGAACACGGTTTCAATCTGGTGATGGGTGTTCTTGCCCTTCAGATTGTCGATGTGCAGGGTCACCATGGAGTGATTCACAAAGCCGTGGAAGAACTCCTCGAACAGGTCAACGTCAAAGCCACCTACGGCACCGCGAGTGTACGGCACATCCATCATCAGGCCCGGGCGGCCAGACAGGTCGATAACCACACGCGAGAGAGCTTCATCCAGAGGGACATAGGCGTGGCCGTAACGGCGGATGCCCTTTTTGTCGCCAACGGCCTGTTTGAAGGCCTGACCAAGGGTGATACCGATATCTTCCACCGTGTGGTGGTCGTCGATGTGCAGGTCACCCCTGGAAACAATGTTCAGATCCACCAGACCATGTCGGGCGATTTGGTCCATCATGTGCTCCAGAAAGGGCACCCCGGTGTCGAAACTGGATTTACCGGTGCCGTCGAGATCAATCTCAACGGTGATCTGGGTTTCAAGGGTATTTCTTTCTACCCGAGCCTTACGTTCGGCCATGGGGACTCCGTGACAATTGAGTGGCATAACGCCGGAAAAATTCGATCCGACGATTATACCTTTTATGTCCGCTGGAGTCCCACAACCGGTTTAATCGCTACGATAGCGAAGTAAGGGTTTATGGCAGAAAGGGCTTTGTCAGAAAGCCTTTTTCAGATTGTTCATATACGTGTCCACGAGACTATTGAACTCGTGCTTGATAACCGGGCTGATGGCCAGCTTGAGCAGGCTGGGCAGGGGCACAGTCAACTCGGCACTGGTCTGAAACCTCACAGCAGTGGCATTGTCACCCTTGGATTTGACTGTCCAGGAACCGCTCACAACCCCGTTGCCCTCGCCTTTCACCGGCTCCCAGGTAATCCGCCCGGCGTCTTTGTCCGAATGGTACTTGCAGGCATAGACCGACTGGATCGCGTGCTTGTCGACGCCGACTTTTTCCATTTCCCAGCGGTAAGTGTTGTCGCCAAGATCGGTCAGTTTGTGAACTTTGGGAAAATGACTGGCTGAACGTGGCACATCCGCCAGCAGATCAAAGACTTCATCATAGCCTCCCGGAATCTCAAGTTCCCGGTTCAGCTCAATCGAAACGGTAATAGCCACGGCCAACTCCTTTTTATGTTTATAGGTATCAATGTAGTCATAAAATCAAGGAGGTGTATTTTGGCCCAACACTACCGCATTGTCATACTCCTGCGCTGTTAATTTGTTAACCCTGCGTTATCCTTTGAGTCATCGGCATCGGTATTCGCGGCGAATACCGCAAGCTCCCAACATTAGGAAGGAAGCCTGAATCATGAAAGCTGTCCGTTATGTACTGATCGCCGTCGTTGCGCTGATCGTTCTTGCCGTGGCCGCCATTGCCATCGCCATGGCCGTGATCAACCCCAACGACTACAAGCCACAGATTGAACAGGCCGTTGAAGATGCAACGAACCTGGATCTGGTTCTTGAAGGCGATATTGGCTGGTCCTTCATTCCTCTGGGTCTGGAGCTGAATTCCGTCGAGGCCACACTGGAAGGTGATCGTTTTGTGGCCCTGGAACAGCTGGTTGCCCAGATTGATTTCTGGTCACTGATTGCCATGTCCCCGAGGGTTAACACCTTCGTACTGGACGGGCTGGACGCCCGCCTGGAAGTGGACGAACAGGGCAACGGCAACTGGACCCGCATCATGCCCGAGAAGGCCGCAGGAGCGGCAACGGAGGAAACAGCCGGAACTCAGGATGAACAGGCACAAGAAAGCGAGGGCGCCGGCGGCGAGCCTCTGAACTTCAACGTTGAAAACGTTCAGATCAGCAACGCCCAGGTGCACTACACCGATAAGAGCACCGGCCAGTCGGTCACGCTGGAGAACTTCACAGTCAACGCCAGCAACATCACTCTGGGCTCCGAGTTCCCGCTGGAGATCGGATTCCGGGTAGCCACCACCCAGCCCACGTTTGAAGTGGATGGCAACATCAGTGCCCGCCTCGCCGCCAACGAGGCGCTCAACGAGTTCGCCTTATCCGGCCTGAATGCCGTGTTCGACATGACCGGCGAGCCGTTCGGAGGCAAAGAGGTCACGGCTGAACTTGCGGGCTCTGCCAGAGCGAACCTGGAAAACGAGACAGCTAACCTGAGCGGCTTTACCGCCAGCCTGGCCAACCTGAACCTGTCTACCGATCTGGATGTTACCGGATTCGGCGACAAGCCAACCCTGAGCGGCGAGATCTCCATCCCCGAGTTCTCGCTGAAGGATCTTCTGAACAACCTCGGCCAGCCCCCAGTGGAAACCAGCGATCCGGACGTACTTGAAGCCATCGCCTTCTCCACCGGCATTGGCGGTCCGGCTGGAAAGGTGGAACTCACCGACCTGACCATCAAACTGGATGACACCACCTTCAATGGCTCCGGCAGTTACAACCTCGCCGACACAGGCGTTGTCTTCCAGCTCCAGGGCGACCAGTTGAATGCCGACCGATACCTGCCACCTAAAGCTGAAGAAGATGCCGAAGAAGCACCAGCATCCGGGGAAACGGCGTCAACCGGACCGGAGGGCGACCTGCTGCCTCTGGAGACTATTCGCAGCCTGTTGCTGGATATTGATCTGGGCCTTGGCCAACTGATCGTCAGCAACCTGACCATCAACGAAATCAAGGCCAGCACCACGGCGAAAAACGGCCTGCTCAAAGTTGACGAGTTCAGCGGCAAACTCTACGAGGGCAGCTTTGGCGCCAACGTGACCATCGACGCCCGCAGCGACAATCCGAAATGGACTGTGAGCTCTGACCTCACCAACGTACAGACGCTACCTCTGCTCACTGATCTGGCGGAAGTGGATATGCTCGCCGGCGGCGCGAACCTCAAAGTGAACGCCAACACCTCTGGCAACCGGATCTCGGCACTGCGCAGCAATGCTGACGGACAGGTCAGCTTCAACCTCGCAGAGGGCGAGTTCCGCCGCATGAACCTCACCCGCATGGCCTGCCAGGGCATCGCTCTGGTCAACCAGGATGAGCTGACGACGACAGACTGGGGCACTACCACCCCTTTCAACGACATGCGTGGCACCCTCGACATCAACGGCAACACCCTCAACAACACCGATCTGGTGGCGGCGCTGGCCGGCATGCGTCTCGAGGGCAATGGCACCGTAGACCTGGCCCAGAGCCAGCTGGATTATGAGGTTGGGCTGAGAGTCGTTGGTGAGATCCACCGAGACAACGCCTGCCGAGTCACCGAGTATGTAGAAAACGCGGTTATTCCCGTGGAGTGCCGCGGCAACTTCGCCGAGGACCCGGCAGGGCTTTGCTCCTTTGACGGCTCCCGCTTCCGGGACACCCTGAAAACCATCGCCGAAAATGCCGCCAAGGCGAAAGCACGCGAGGAAGTAGACAAGGCAAAAACCAAGGCGGAGGAGAAGGTTAAAGAAAAGGTCCAGGAACAGATCGGCGACAAACTCAAAGGACTGTTCAACTAATGCCGGACAGCTTCGCCAACAAACTGCTCCATTGGTACGACAGCCACGGCCGGCATGACCTGCCGTGGCATCACAACCGGAACGCCTACCGTGTATGGGTTTCCGAAATCATGCTGCAGCAGACACAGGTAACCACTGTTATCCCCTACTTCGAGGCGTTCATGGAACGCTTCCCGGACGTCCACTCGCTGGCCGAAGCACCCGTGGATGACGTGCTCAGCCACTGGTCCGGTCTTGGTTACTACGCCCGGGCCCGCAACCTGCAGAAAGCGGCGCAGACGGTGGTGCGCGAGTTCGATGGTGAGTTCCCGCAAACCCAGGAGGAGCTTGAATCCCTGACCGGCATCGGCCGCTCAACAGCCGCCGCCATTCTGGCCCAGGCCTTTGGCATTCGCGCCGCCATCCTGGACGGCAACGTGAAACGGGTGCTGGCCCGTTACCATGCTATTCCCGGCTGGCCCGGCCAGACCGCCGTTCTCAATCAGCTCTGGCAACGAGCCGAAGAACATACCCCGGAACAACGGGTGCGTGACTACACCCAGGGCATTATGGATCTGGGTGCCATGGTCTGTACTCGCCGCCGCCCGGCCTGCGAGAGCTGCCCGCTGCAAGAGGACTGTAAAGCCTACGCCCAGGGTGAAACCTCACTCTACCCCGGCTCCAAACCCAAAAAGACTAAGCCGGAGAAAACCACCTGGATGGTAATCCTTGAGGACGGCGAGGGGCGCATCCTGCTGGAGCGTCGCCCGCCCAGCGGCATCTGGGGCGGCCTCTGGAGCCTGCCGGAACTGGACCCGGCCTATGGCGCCGAAGAGCTTCAGGAAGCCTGCGAACAGAGCCTGGGGCTGGATTGCGCAGAACCAGAGCTGATCAGCGGCTTCCGACATACCTTCTCCCATTACCATCTGCACATTCAGCCGGCCCGGCTGAATGTCACCGGCGGCGCCAACACCGTTGCAGACCACGATCATCTGAAATGGCTTCACCGCCATGAAGCCCTCAATCTCGGTCTGCCGGCACCGATCCGGTCGTTACTTACCGAACCGGAGCAAGCCGCCCTGCTGTAATCCGGTCCGCTAGCGCCCTCAGCCGCAACGATCTGTTATCATCACCGCCAGCAACATTTGCCAACAGGAGCCACCATGAGCCGTACCGTTTTCTGCCGCAAATACCAGAAAGAACTGGAAGGCCTGGACTTCCCGCCCATGCCCGGCGCCAAGGGCCAGGATATCTTCGAGAATATTTCGAAACAGGCGTGGGTAGAATGGCAGGCCCAGCAGACCATGCTGATCAACGAAAAACACCTGAGCCTGATGGACCCGAACACCCGCAAGTACCTGCAGGCGCAGATGGAACATTTCTTCAACAACGAGCCGTTCGACAAGGCCGAAGGCTACGTTCCACCGGAACAATAACCCCGGATTGGTCAAAGCCTGAGCATGCCTGAAAAGATTCAGAAATTTTTCCGGCTCAGCCTTGACTCAAAACAGCGAAACCGGTTTAATAGCGCCCCGTTGCACAGCAGTAGCGCAACATGCCCGGATAGCTCAGTTGGTAGAGCAGGGGATTGAAAATCCCCGTGTCGGTGGTTCGATTCCGCCTCCGGGCACCATTAAGAATTCAGACAAGACCCGCCACGTGCGGGTTTTGTTGTTTCTAGGCCGCCCTAAGGGACATCCGCCACAAACACTTCGCAACTCTCCCTGCCAACCACTGGTCTCCTGAGCCCCGCAGCTGCAGCACAGGCATGTCTGGCGCCCCTAGCAACATTCGCATATCCTTTGTTTTTGGCTCCCAACATCAGTAATGCAACGTTTCAGAGGGCATTACCATGAGAAATCTCCACCTAACCCTATCTTTAGCGGTTTCTCTTTTGGTAGCTGGATGCGTCAATAACAACGTCGAACCAACGCTTAAAACTTCCAGCGCATCTGTGAGCTCCAAAGGGCTGTTTGAATGCATTAACCGCAATGGTAACGGTTACATCGACCGTTCTGAACATGTTTACCTGCGCCCATGCGGAATCACCGAAGACCTCGCCTGCGGTAATGTTCCAGACGCATTTGACGAAAGCTCTAACACTGACACCGTGCAATTCGGATCGAGATTTCTTCAACTTGCCGATGCAGATGGTGATGGAAGGATAAGCAGTCTGGAGCTCCGCGCCCACTGCAATAACATGACCGTGAAGAAATAGATCCTGGGTTCGCCTGGGCGCAATTTGATGAGACATGAAAGTGGTGCCCGCCGGGCACCACTACGAATCCAGACAGAACCCGCCTTGTGCGGGTTCTGTCGTTTCTGAGGCCCAAGAAGAACGACTCACCCTGCAACCCTTTGGGAATAACTCGCCCTGGGCTCAACGCGCTCCTCCATCAGCCGTCGCTCAGACATGGCGTTTTTCAGTTCTGTGTAGTTCGTGGGGCTCGGATCCTCTTCGTAACGTTCCTGAGCCAGTCTCGCCAGGTCACATTTATCGAGCCACTTCTCGATCAACTCTGTAGTCTTCATGGCCACCTCGTTTGCTTGAATTCACTGAGTCAGCATAACGATCTGGCTCCGGATCTATCTCGGTTGTTTTTCGCATGAATTGTGGCAAATGATGGCCTTGGTTGGGGCCAACACTGAAGACTGCATTTGTTCGCGCAGCAAAACGCCTGCGAGTGATGTCTACAGTTTTACTGCACAGGCCCGGACGGATGGAGCTTACTTCCATTACATAAATGTGACAAAGTAAGATCGCGAGAGCAAAACGCTACCCGATTCATGGTGTGGCGTCCTAATCGCGCGAAGCCAAACCCGAGCCAATTGCGGGAAAAATGAACCAATGAACTACCGCCAATTCGTCCTCGCCGGAATACTCGGACTTCTGGCTTTTGCGCTCTGGGCGAGTCCCGAGTTCAAACAGATTGCCGCCGGGGTTGCGATCTTCCTGTTTGGCATGCTCTCGCTCGAGAACGGGTTTCGCCGATTTACCGGCGGATTCCTGGAGAGGGTGTTGCGCCGGACCACGGACACGATTCCCAAGAGTCTGGGTTTTGGCATCGTCAGCACCGCCATTATGCAATCCAGCTCTCTGGTATCGATCATTACCATATCCTTCCTGAGCGCCGGCCTGCTTCCGCTGATCACAGGCATTGGCATCATTTTCGGAGCCAACCTTGGCACCACAACCGGTGCCTGGCTGTTCGCGACTATCGGCATGAAGATGAGTCTCTCGTCCTTTGCTTTGCCGATGCTTGTTTTCGGCGTTGTGCTGAACTTCCAGCAATCCCGCGTGCTCAAGGCCCTTGGCGCGATTCTGGCCGGCCTGGGATTTCTGTTTCTCGGCATAGATTTCATGAAGGAAGGATTCGAGAGCTACCAGTCGGCGGTCGATCTGCGCGACTATGCAATGACGGGCGTAACCGGACTGCTCGTTTATACAGGGCTCGGAATTCTGGCGACCGTCGTCATGCAGTCGAGCCACGCGACACTGGCCCTGACCCTGGCCGGCCTGGCCACAGGCCAGGTAACCTACGAGAATGCTCTGGCACTGGCGATCGGTGCCAATATTGGCACCACGGTGACCGCGCTGATCGGCGGTCTCGGCGCGAATATCGCCGGCAAGCGGCTGGCAGGCGCCCACCTCTTGTTCAATATAGCAACGGCAGCAATCGCCCTGGTGCTGATCGAACCGCTACGCTGGTCCGTCGATAGCCTGTCGGCGCTCATGTCGATCGCAGAGGATGATTACACAGTCAAGCTCGCGGTATTCCACACCCTTTTCAACTGCCTGGGTGTAGCCGTAATGTTGCCTTTAATTTCCCGGATGGCGAACGCGCTGGAACACTGGCTGCCAGAACGTGAGGAAGAGGCCGAAGCCCAGCCCAAGTACCTGAATCCGGCCGCAATGGACTTCCCCGATAGCGCAAATGCCGCTGTCCGCCGTGAGGTCTGGCACCTCTTCGATCAGGCCTTCGTCATCCTGGCCCACGGTCTCCACCTGCATCGTGAGAAGATCCGCAACTGCGATGACCTGGCATGGATGATCAATCATAGCCGGGAACGCATCGACATCGACATCGATCTGGTCTATCGACAGCGCGTCAAGCGACTTTATAACGCCATCCTCGATTTTATCTCTGGGCGAATGGCGCGCATGTCCCCGGCGAGCTCCACCGACTCCCTCTATCGTCTGCAGCATGCTGCCGCCGAGATGGTTGAAGCCATCAAGCACGTCAAACATCTGCGCAAGAATCTCACGATCTACATGGTTGCAGATAACACTGCGATCCGTAATGAGTACAACGATCTCCGGCTGCGGGTCGCTATGGTGCTCCGCGAAACCCACCGGTTTTACGAGGGCAAATTTGACGATGCCAGCACGGCAATACTTGAGCTGGACGAGATCGCCGTACGCGCCCGGGTAGACCGTGAATCCATGGTCGCGCGCGTGACGCGGCTCCTCGGGGCAAAGCGGATCGATTCAGCAATGGCCACTTCCCTGCTTAACGATTCCGCCTATGCCAGCGAGACAGTGGATGCTATTTTGGCTGGGACGCGTGCGCTTCTTACAGCCACAGATGTGGAAGCGGCCCGGACAACGGAGGCAGTGTCGGTGAGTGATGAGGGCCAGGCAGAGATCACTCTCTGAGACCTCAATGGCTCGTGACGACGTCCGGGCAGACCAATCTTCGATCACGGCGGAGTCGGACAATGGGTTTCAAGGATTTGGTGGCCAGGCTTGACGATGTCCTGCGTGAACACGACAAGGGCAGGTCCCTCAAGCGCAAGGAACTGAAGCGTCTGCAGCAGGAGCTTGAAAAAAAACAGGCAAAATACCGCGATCAGCTAAAGTCCGGCTCTTCCCGGGAAACACCCGCTCAGACCGAGGTCCGCCTACGCGTGGTCGAGGCGCAACTCGCTAAACTGCGAGAGCTTATGGAAGAAGCATCCCTCTGATGGTGAAGAACAATACAGCCGCCAGCAGCCCCGATAACGGTACCGTAATCAACCAGGCAGCCACGATCCTGAATACCGCCGATCGCTTGACGAGCTCCTGACGGTACACTTTTTTCAGGCCCTTACGGTCACTTTTCGAGATCGGCGTAGAGCCACCATTCTGGCTCTTCAGGTTCTTGAGAATCTCTCCCTTCTCATCGAACGAGGCCTCATCAAACTCCTTGAGCAGACGCTCTACTACTGCCCGATCCTCTCCGGCATGGTGCGCCTCAATCTCCTCGATCTTCTGGCGATAGGTAGTTTTGAGATGCTCGCGCAGAAAGCCAACTCCGAACACCCCCCCAATGGCGATGTGAGTTGAACTCACTGGCAGGCCGAGCTGGCTTGCGATGATAACGGTAATCGCCGCGGCCATAGCCACGCAGAAGGCACGCATGCGGTCGAGCTCTGTGATCTCCGATCCGACGGTACGTATTAGCTTGGGGCCGTACAATGCCAGACCGAGAGCAATCCCGAGTGCCCCGACCAACAACACCCAGCTGGGGATCGCCGCCTTTGCCGCGACACCGCCTTGCAGTACGGCTTCATTGATCGCGGCCAGAGGACCCACCGCGTTCGCAACATCATTCGCCCCGTGTGCGAAACTCAGAAGCGCAGCTGAAAAAATCAACGGGTAGGTGAACAGGCCATCAACCCCCGCTTTACTGTTTTCCACTTCCTTAGTAGAACGGGCAATAAGCCATTTCGTGATCCACCACACGATGCCGCCAGCAACCGCGCCGATGCCAATGGCGGGAAGAAACCCAATGTCGACAATCTTGCCTAGCCCCTTGATCACAAGATACGTGGCAAAGGCCCAGGCCATTATTGCGACAAACAGCGGAACGTTGTACCTGGCGGCCTGAGCAATGTCCCGTTTGTAGGTGATCCGGCGCTTGATCAGGTACAGGGAAAGTGCTGCGATGGCCCCACCCAGCACTGGCGATATAACCCAGCTCGCGGCAATCTGACCAAACTGGTTCCAGTCCACGATATCGACCCCACCCGCCGCTATACCCGCGCCCATGACACCGCCGACGATTGAGTGGGTCGTGGAGACGGGTGCCCCGATATAGGTGGCTGTATTCAACCAGAGCGACGCAGCAAGCAAGGCCGCCATCATAAGCCAGATGAAGGTGTCGGGATCTCCGATCAGCGCAGGATCGATAATCCCCTTTTTGATTGTGCCTACGACATCGCCGCCGGCAATCAGCGCGCCGCTAGCCTCAAAAATTGCCGCTATCGCGATTGCCCCCGCCAGGGTCAATGCTTTGGAACCGACCGCGGGACCCACGTTATTGGCGACATCGTTCGCGCCGATATTCATCGCCATGTATCCGCCGATCATTGCCGCTATCACCAGCATGACCATGTTTGGAGCATCAGCTCCGATCGAGCGCACGTACAACATGATCCCGGCAAGGAATATCACCGCCAGGCCGATACGAAAAACCTCAGCACGGCCGTAACGGGTCGCCTTTTCTATGGCATTGAGTTGTTCCAGCTCCATATTTACGCCGCCATCTGTCGATAACTAGTGCAAGCCTCTGAGCCAAAAAAACCGCGATCAGAATCGCGGTTTTTTTGGCAATTGAGCCGTTGCTATTCGCTTACAACGGTTACCGGCCCGTGGGCATGCCTGACTACCTTTTCGCTGACACTGCCCAGCGTGAGGCTTCTTACCAGTGAGTCGCCGCGCCGGCCCAGAAACATATGGGTTCCGGGATTGTCCTCAAGGTAATCAATGATTTCCTTGGCAGGGTCACCTTTGAGCAGGACTTCTTCAGTGGGTTCAACCATCCCGCTCACGGTTTTCTTCGCAGTATCGAACGCTTTGCGCCCGTACTCGTTTGCTTCTTCATCAATATCACTCTGCAACACACCGCTTACAATGAGCCTCTCTGCCCTGGTACCCGGGAATACAGCTAACAGTTTGAGTGGTTGGCCGGTAGCTTTAGCAAGGTCAGCTGCCATTTTGGCGGCATGCGACGAATGCTCTGAACCATCACAGGCCACAACGATGCTTTGAATTCCTTGTGCCATAACTTCCCTCCAACTCTGATCAATGTTTAACCAAAGTAACATTGCTGCGACCACCGAAGGGTTGACTGAAATCAATTACAGCTAGATCGGTTTTATGATTGAGGCGCATTTATACCTATTGCCGTAACCTATGCCACCATTGATTCTTGCACTGCCGAGACGGCAATTGACGATAAGGAGTGATTGAAATGCTGATGGCCATTGGGGCGATCATTGCGGGTCTGATTCTGCTGGTATGGAGTGCGAATAAATTTGTAGAGGGCTCGGCAACCACAGCGAGCCATTTCGGAATGCCCCCGCTGCTGATTGGCATGGTTGTGGTCGGCTTTGGCACGTCTGCGCCGGAGATGGCCGTTTCTGCCCTTGCCGCTTCCCAGGGCAACCCGGGGCTGGCGCTGGGCAATGCTTATGGTTCGAATATCACCAATATTGCCCTGATTCTCGGCATTACAGCATTGCTGGCTCCGATCGCGGTGCACTCGCAGGTCATGCGGAGAGAGCTGCCCATCCTGATCCTGGTAACCGCCTTTGCTGGTTGGCAGCTCTGGGACGGCGACCTGAGCCGATTGGATGCCATCGGCCTGATGCTTGTTTTCGTGGTGCTGATCGGCTGGAGCATCTATCAGGGCCTCCGGCAGCCGGACGATACCCTGGCCAAAGAGATGACGGAAGAAGTCCACGCCATGCCCCTGCGCAAAGCGCTTTTATGGCTGGTGGTCGGCCTGCTGCTGTTGATTGTCAGCTCCCGTATTCTGGTGTGGGGCGCCGTTGATCTAGCCACCATGTTCGGCATCAGCGATCTGGTTATCGGCCTGACCATTGTCGCCGTTGGCACATCGCTCCCGGAACTGGCCTCATCCATCATTGCGGCACGCAAAGGGGAACACGACCTGGCTCTGGGCAATATTCTGGGTTCCAACCTGTTCAACACCCTGGCTGTTGTGGGTATTGCGGGGCTGATTGCGCCAATGTCGGTGGCGCCGGAAGTGCTTGCCCGGGATTTCCCGGTTATGGCTGCCCTCACCCTGGTTCTGTTTACAATGTGCTATGGCTTCCGTGGGCCCGGACGTATCAACCGGCTTGAGGGCGGCGGCCTGCTGCTTGCCTTCGTGGCCTATACGGTGTATCTCTTGGCCTTTTAAGGAGCGTAAATTATGTCACTGGCAGCCTGGCTGACCTTCCTCGTTGCGGCCGTACTGATCAGCGTTTCCCCGGGCGCCGGGGCGATCAATACCATGAGCAATGGTATGCGTTACGGTGTTCGCCGTTCGCTTCCGGCCATCATGGGGCTGCAGCTAGGTTTCGGGATCCAGATTCTGCTGGTGGGTGCCGGGCTGGGCGCCATCATTGCCTCCTCGAACATCGCCCTGTCGGTTATCAAATGGCTGGGTGTCGCCTACCTGGTCTGGCTGGGCATTTCCAAATGGCGCGAGCCGGTCATGGAATCCATGGACGATGATCGCCAGCCCGTCAGCGGACACAAAAGGTTCTGGAATGCGGTGTTCGTGAACCTGACCAACCCCAAGGCCACGGTCTTTCTCGTGGCCCTGTTCCCGCAGTTTCTGATGGCCGGAGCCCCCCATGGTCCGCAGCTGATCACCATGGGCGTTACCCTGATTCTGGTGGATTGTCTGGTGATGCTCGGCTACGCGCTGCTGGCCAGCCAGCTGTTCCGATTCATGACGACCACCAGGCGCCAACGGCAAATGAACAGGGTATTTGGAGGGCTATTCGTCACCGCCGCCGTCGCCCTGGCCAGCTTCAAGCGCGCCTGATACCGGGCCGAATCAACGCAGGATACACTCACGGCTGAGCTTCTGGCTGAGCGTCCTGCGCTGCTGCCTGAGGGCATTCCCCCTGTCGTTGCTATAACCCGCCCGCAGCTTGGACTGGACTAGGTCCAACTTGCTTCTGTAGGTTGCGCAGGTCTTCTCAAGCTCGGCATCGGCCTTCTCTTTTGCGGTCATTCCGGAACCTCCCGGACGCCCCGAGGCAAGCAGGCCTTCAACCTCTTTGCGGATTCCGGACACACGTTTCCCTTGCCTGAGATTCTCCGACATCGGCACTGTAACAGGCGCCCGAACCTGGACCTGTTTATGGGGAATTTCTCCCGGCGGGTAATCGGAGTAATGTGCCACGCCCCGGCTGTCTATCCAGGTATAAACGTCGGCGTTGGCTATTGAAACGAGAAAAAAAGACAAAACGAGACCTGCCATCATCCTTGGCATACGATTCCACTCCCTGTGGTTCGGTAATTTGGTGGGGCAGTATAGCGAAAAAGCCAAAGGCTTGGGGGCAGATGAAAATTCCATCTGACCCCAACTTGCGTTCTACTGATCCAGAAGTTCAATCCAGTGCTGTACCGGCACCGGTGATTTGGTCTCCAGGTGCATCTGGCAGCCGATATTGGCGGTTACGATGCGGTCCGGATTGTCGACGGTCAAAGCCTTCAGCTTGTTGCCAAGCAGCTTCTGGCTCATCTCCGGCTGGGTCACCGAATAGGTGCCAGCAGAGCCACAGCAAAGGTGCTTGTCCTTGGTGGCAGCGAGATTAACACCGGCACGGGTCAGAACCTGCTCCACCACACCGTTCTGCTTCATGGCGTGCTGCAATGTGCAGGGGCAATGGAACGCCACCTTGCCCGGATCCTGGCGAACCTTGAGTTTCTCCAGGTCCTGTTTCAGCAGGAAGGCGCCGAGATCGGTACACAGCTCGCTCACCTTCTGCGCTTTGGCGGCATAGACCGGATCGTCTTTCAGCAGATGACCGTAATCCTGCACCATGGCGCCACAGCCGGAAGCCGTCATGATGATCGCTTCCGCACCCGCTTCGATGGCGGGCCACCAGGCATCAATGTTCTGGCGCATTCTTTCCAGACCTTTCTCATGCTCGGAAAGGTGATAGTTCACGGCACCACAGCATCCGGCCTCTGGCGCTTCCACCATGGTGATGCCGAGCCGGTCCAGAACCCTGGCGGCCGCAGCATTGGTGTTCGGAGTGGCCGAAGGCTGCACGCAGCCGGCCAGTGCCAGCGCAATCCGGCTGTGGCTGGCCGCGGGCCACGGGCTCGCCTGCTTCCTGGGCGGCACCTTGGTGCGCAGCTTTTCCGGCAGCACCGGGCGGAAAACCTGCCCCATCCGGAGCAGCGCGCCGAACAACTGGCGGTTCGGAATCACTCGGGCCAGGGCCCAGCGCAGCCATTTGTCTTTCGGTTTCCGGGGCAGTTCCTTTTCCATCAGGCCACGGCTGATGTCCACCAGGCGGCCATACTGAACCCCGGAAGGGCAGGTAGTCTCGCAGCTACGGCAGGTCAGGCAGCGATCCAGATGCTCCTGGGTTTTCTCGGTGACTTCTGCCCCTTCAAGGAACATTTTCATCAGGTAGATCCGGCCCCGGGGGCCGTCTCGCTCGTCGTTCAACTCCTGATAGGTCGGGCAGGTAGCGGTACAGAAGCCACAATGCACACAGGCCCGCAGGATGGACTCGGCTTCCTGGCCTTCCTTGGTGTTGGCAAATTGTTGAACCAGATTCGTTTGCATAATTACAACCAGCTGTATAAACGTCCGGGATTGAAGATGTTGTCCGGATCAAAGGCATTCTTGATGCGGCGCTGAATCCCCTTCAGAGCCTCCGGCTGATGGTGCATAACCTCACCGTTGCGATCGCCACCCCGAAACAGGCTGACCTGGCCACCGGCAGCACGGGCAGCAGGTTCAAGTTCTTTCAGCTGACCTGCTCCACGGAACCAGCGCTGGGAACCGGCCCAGTCGATGAACCAGTTGCCTTCCAGCTCTGGCGTGGCGGCCGTCGAGCCCACCGAAAAGCGCCACAGAGGCACGTCGTTACCGGCAAAAAAGGCGTGCTGCATATCCTGCACCTGCTGCCAGAACTGGTCGCCCTGCTCCATCACCTCACCGGACCACTTTTCAGCCGTGGCTTCCACGCCGGATTTAGCACCAGCCAGGCGCAGGTATACTTTTCCATCCACCCAGCAAGCGGCCGTAATTGGCTTAGGCTCAGCTGCGCGGCTGTTCATATAGTGAATCACCTCGTCCATGCCCATTTCCTGAACCAGGGTCAGGGAGGCCGCCGGCTTCGGCATCACTTTCATGCTGATTTCGGTAATCACCCCCAAGGTTCCGAGGGCGCCAGCCTGGAGGCGGGATACGTCGTAGCCGGCCACATTCTTCATAACCTGGCCGCCAAAGCGAAGGTGCTCACCTTTGCCGTTCAGCAGCCGAATACCCAGAACCTGGTCCCGCACCGAGCCGGCCCAGGGGCGTCCCGGACCGGAAAGGTTACAGGCCAGGGTGCCGCCGATGGTGGAGGCAGCACCAAAATGGGGTGGTTCAAAATGCAGGCACTGGCCTTCTTCAGCCAGAGTCGCCTCGATTTCGCTCAGCGGCGTGCCGGCACGGACGGTCAAAACCAGCTCCACCGGGTGATAGTCAACGATACCGGTATGCTCGCCCACGTTGAGGGTTCCGGCATCGGTGTCGGCTTCCCGGCCCATGAAGGCCTTGGTGCCACCGCCGACAATATTGAGTTTGTGCCCGCTGTCCCGGGCCTGGAGCACCTGCTCCTTCAACTGTTGGGAAATATCAGCCATGGGCGGCTTCCGTATGTTCGTGCGTGTGTTGTTTATGCTCAAGGGAGCGGTATTCCTGACAGAACCGAAGGGCCGGTACGCCCTTGCCCGGGTTCAGGATACCGGCGGGATCAAACGCGGCCTTTACGTCGTGGAACTGCTGGAGCTCCTCATCGTTGAACTGCACCGCCATCTGGCGAATCTTTTCAACGCCAACGCCGTGTTCACCGGTAATGCAGCCACCTACCTCCACACACATTTCCAGGATGCGTGAGCCAAAGGCCTCGGTGCGTTCAAATTCGCCGGGCACGTTGGCATCAAACAGAATCAACGGGTGCAGGTTGCCATCACCAGCGTGGAACACGTTGGCGACGCGCAGACCAAACTCCTCGGACATCTTCTCCATTTCCGTCAGCACATAAGCGATCTCGCGACGGGGAATGGTACCGTCCATGCAATAGTAGTCCGGTGAAATCCGGCCAACGGCCGGGAACGCAGACTTGCGGCCTTTCCACAGCAGGGCTCGCTCTTCCTCGCTCTGAGAGGTCCGAACCGAAGTGGCACCCAGCTTGCGGAAGACTTCTTCGGCCTGGGCAATGTGTTCGTGAACTTCCTCCTCGGTGCCGTCCACTTCACAAAGCAACAGCGCCTTGGCGTCCCGCGGGTAGCCGGCCTGCGCGAAGTCATCCGCAGCAACAATGGCATGGCCATCCATCATTTCCAGGCCACCGGGGATGATGCCGTGGGAAATAATACCGCCCACGGCGTCCCCGCCTTTCTGAACGTCATCAAACCCGGCCATGACCACCTGGGCCACTTCCGGCTTCGGCAAAAGCTTCACTTTGACTTCCGTCACCACACCCAGCAGACCTTCCGAGCCGGTCATCAGCGCCAGCAGGTCCATCCCGCAGCCGTCCAGGCCATCACTGCCGACGGTGACAACATCCCCCTCAGCCGTCACCATTTCGACGCTAAGGATGTTGTGAACCGTTAGCCCGTACTTAAGGCAGTGCACGCCTCCGGAGTTCTCCGCCACATTGCCGCCAATGGTGCAGGCGATCTGGGAGGACGGATCCGGCCCGTAATACAGGCCGTACTGGGCCGCCTCTTCGCTGATAGCGAGGTTGCGTACCCCGGGCTGGAGCCTTGCCGTTCGTGCCAGCGGGTCAATCTCGACAATGCGGTTGAACTTGGCCAGAGACAGAACCACACCCTCCTTGTTGGGCATGGCACCGGCACTGAGCCCGGTTCCGGCACCACGGGCCACGACCGGCACTGCGTTCTCGTTACAGATGCGCATCACACGCTGCACCTGTTCAACGGTCTCGGGCAGCACCACCAGCAACGGCATCTCGCAATACATCGACATGCCGTCGCATTCGTAGGGCTTCATGGTTTCATCATCGGTGATGACGTAGTCCGGGTCGATAAAGGCCCGGAACTGTTCCGCCAGCTCGGCTTTGCTGACTTTCGGCTTGGTAGTCATAGCATTCTCTGGGTTTGAATTACGTCAGTGTGACAGTCATCAACCGCGCTTTGTTTCAAAGTGGTCAAGACCGGCCTGGGCGCAGTCCATGTCCTGCTGGGGGGTACCGGAACTGATTCCGATACCTCCCACCACATCGCCGTCCACGATCACCGGCAGGCCACCACCCACGGAACTGATGCGCCCGCCCACTTCGGTATGGATACCGAAAGCCAGACTGCCGGGCACATTCACCTTGTTGTAGTCATGGGTGGCCTTCTTGGCCGCGGCCGCGGTAAAGGCCTTGTCCTGGGCAATGGTCACGCTGGTGATCTTGCCACCGTCCATGCGCTCGAAGGCCACCAGATTGCCGGATTCATCCACCACAGCGATGCACATGGGCACGCCGATCTCGCGGGCCTTTTCCGCGGCACCCTCAATGAGGATGCGCGCTTCGGCAAGGTCCAGTCGTTTGATCGTCAACATAAAGCATTACTCCTTGAAATAATTAACCGTAAACCAGCCCTGGCAGCCAGGTGACAATGCCGGGGATCAGGACACACATGAACAGCCCGAACGCCTGAATCGCCAGGAACACCAGGGAAGACTTGAAGATGGTACCCATGGAGATTTCCGGCGGGCAAACACCACGGATGTAGAACAGGGCGTAGCCAAACGGCGGACTCAGGAACGACATCTGCATGTTCACCAGGTACAACACGCCGAACCAGAGCACGACGTCGTCACCAGCAACCGGCGGGAAGCCGAACAGACCCGGGAACTCCAGCGCTTTTACAATGGGAATGAAGATGGGTACCGCCAGCAGCAGGATACCAACCCAGTCAAGGAACATACCCAGGACCACCAGCAGCACCATCAGCAGGAGCAGGATACCGTAAGCCGACATGCCCGTGCCCAGAATGGCGTCCGTTACGAACTGCTGACCACCCTGGAGGATGTAGAAACCGACGAATACCGATGCCCCGAACATGATCCAGAGAACCATGGCAGACGCCTTGGCCGTGGTCACGGAGGCCTCGCGAAGACCTGCGATCGAGAACTTCTTGTGCATCATCGCAACGATGATGGCACCGAAAGAACCGATGCCCGCCGCCTCAACCGGCGTGGCGATACCACCGAACAGCAGGCCGAGAACCAGACCAACCAGCGCCAGGGGCGCGATTAGATTACCCAGCAGCTTGAGCTTCTCTTTCAGGCTGATCCTGTCTTCCACCGGGATCGGCGGGCCCAGTTTCGGATTAAGCCAGCTGCGAATCAGAACGTAGCTCAGGTAGAGACCGGACAGCATGAGACCCGGCAACAGGGAGCCGAGGTAAAGCTCGCCTACGGACTGCTGCGCAACTACCGCATAGAGAATGGCCAGAATTGAAGGCGGGATGAGGATGCCAAGGGTACCACCGGCCATGATTGAGCCGATAGCAATCTTGTGATCGTAATGACGCTTCAACATGGCCGGCAGTGCGATGATGCCCATGGTTACAACGGCGGCGCCGATAACGCCGACCATCGCGGCCAGAATCGTAGACGCGACAATGGTTGCAGCGGCAAGACCGCCACTGATGCCGCCCATCCACTTGTAAACCACGCTGAACATCTCTTCGATCAGGCCCGCACGCTCAAGCATGGAGGCCATGAAGATAAACAGAGGAATCGCCGCGATGTCCGGGTTGGCCATGAGCGGGAAAATACGACCGGGAACGATGTTCAGCATCATGGCATCACCTACCAGGTAGATGAACATGACACCCAGGCCGCCGGTTACGAAGGCCAGCGGCAGCCCCATCATCAAAGCTACGGCAAGAGAGCCGAACATCAGATAGGTCAGCGGGCCAATGTCCACACCGGACAGGCTACCCGACAGCTTGAAAAGGAATCTCTCGTCACTCCATGGGTCGTAAAACAGAATGTTGATCAATTCAACACAGATGACAAACGCCAGACCCACAGTGGCGATGATCATTAACCATGTGCCCAGCTTCCCGGCCATGCCGCTGCTAGGCGCTGCAGTTGTGGTACTCATGATGTGCGCTCCTGGCCGAGACGGATAAACAGTACGATGTCTTTAAGCAGCTTTGAGAAGCCGGCGAGCAACAGCAGAATTGCGCCCGCAAACATCACGCCTTTCACGGGGTAATATTGAATTCCCCATGTCTCGACAGTGGTCTCTTGCATCATCAGCGAGTCCTGGAAGAAGGTCCACGATGTGGTAGCCAGTACAGCCGCGAAGATAAAGAAGAACATGGAAGTGAATATATCCATGCCCACCCGTCCGCGAACTGGAAGGAAGTTGTAGACAACGTCCACCCTCACATGGGCACCGTGCAACAGCGCAAAAGCGCCAGCGAGAATGTACTGCATGCCAAAAATCAGGAAGCTGGCTTCATGTACCCAGATCGTTGGCATATTGAAGACATAACGCATCACCACTTCGAAGAAATAGAACAGCACTGCGTTGATGGTCCAGAACGAAACGAAAAGGCCTGACTTCTCGCACATCCAGTCAACGATTTTCGTAAACCAGTTACCCTCGTACTCGAATTGAGCAAGCGGATCGTCTTCTTCAGACTGCAGCTCGGAAACCGTTTTCTCAGGCTCGGCATTATCCCCGCCATGCTTACTGCTCCATTTGTCCCAAGCCATCATGAGCAGTGGCATAACTGCCAGCCAGCCCCAGTAGAACCAGTGCGGCATGACAAAGCCAAATGCACTCAGATCAGACATGTTGTTACCACCTAGATCAAAGAGCGGGGAAGGAAGAGTTAATCCTGTGCCGGCTAACCCTGCCTTCCCCGATTATCGTTTTTGTTTAAATGTCAGGACTTAGTAGCCCTTGATGTCTTCTTCCGTAATGTACCCAACCGTATCGTTCATCATGTACTCGAGCTGAATATCAAGGATGGCGCGTGCGTCCTCGTTCTTGTTCGCCCAATTGAACCAGATGGGGATGGCGGCCTTCCGCCAGGTCTCCAGGTCTTCCTGGCTCAGACGGGTAACCGTATCGCCCTCTGCCTTGAACTTCTCCATGGCGGCAATATTGCGTTCCTGGATAGCGAGGTAGTGCTTCTGGGAGTAAATGCGTACTTCGTCCTCAACCAGTTGCTGCAGCTCGGGCGAGATAGAGTTCCAGGCACGCAGGCTGACCGTCAGGTCCATCAGATCCACCGGCTGGTAGATGGACATGACGCCAGGAGGTCCGAAGATGATGTAGTCGGTCACCTGGGAGAAGCCCAGCTCGTAGTTGACTGCAGGACCTACGTAGTCCGCTGCATCAATAGTGCCTTTCTCAAGGGCCGGGAAGATATCCGAGCCCGGCAGACTGACGGTAGACACACCAAACTGTTGGAACACCTCGGCAACCATGCCACCCGGCACACGGATCTTCATGCCTTTTAGATCGTCCAGGCTGTTCACAGGCTGCTTGGAGTGAATGATGTTGGCGTCGTGCTGGATCGGGCCCACGTAGAACAGGCCGAACTTCTTGTAGATTTCCCGGGTCTTTTCCAGCATGCCCATGGAGTAGAACATGGTGTCCCACTGATGGGGCTGGTCAGGACCGGCAGGGTAAGAAGAGAGGAAAACGGAAGCAGGGATCTTCCCTGACCAGTACAGAGTGAACGGGTTCATGCCCTGTAGAACACCATTGCGGACAGCATCAAAGAGCGCGTTGTTATCAGCAGCGACAGCCTTGGCCGGGAAGCATTGGAACTTCAGCTCGCCACCAGACTTGGCCTCAATACTCTTACACCACTCCTCGAACAACGTGTAGCCCACGGTGCCCGCGTCCCAGGTCGACTGGATTTTCCAGGTGGTTGCTGCGTGGGCCTGTCCTGCACCCATCAGCATCGCACCCGCAAGAGCGGCGCCCATGGCCGCGGTTTTTAGGAAACTTCTGCGAGGTGGGGTCTCGCCAGTGTCACAGCTATTTCGGATGTTATTCTTCGAATTCATCGAAACGTCTCCGTTGGCTTTGTTGTTATCAGCGTCTATGGCAACGCCGGCAAAGGCCGACATTAGAATGATATTCGTAGCCAAACCGGGTTTAGTCCAGTTCGAAGACCACTGGTCTGACCAGTTTTTGAAGTATTAAAAATGGACGAAATACTCTGAATCGGCCATATTTAACGGGCTCGGACGTGCATCCGCTTACATCGGAAACACCAACAATCAGAAGCAATCACTGGTCAGACCAGAGAGCGCAAAACAGGCACCCATATGGCAATCTCCCAGGAAATCTCATATCGGCTGGAGCGCCTCATTCTCGATGGCGGGCTTGCCCCGGAGCAGAAGATACCCTCTGAACGTCAGTTGGCAACGCGGCTGGGCGTGTCCCGTGCGGTCATTCGGGAAGCCCTTCATGAACTCCAGGGCCGCGGTGTGATCGAAACCCGCCACGGCAAGGGCTCGTTTGTGGCCAGCATGGTGCCCGGCGCCAGCGAGATCGGCGAACAGAGTCCGCTGATGCATCTTTTCGAGGGACACCCGCGAACCCTTTTCGATCTCCTGGAAGTTCGCGAACAGCTGGAGGGTCAGGCTGCCTACCTGGCTGCGCAGCGGGCAACACGGCTTGACCGGCATCGCATCACCAAGGCATTCCGCACCCTGGAAGACACCGATCCGCTCAGCAATGCCCGGCTCGACCACGGTTTTCACCTGGCGATTGTGGAAGCATCCCACAATCCAGTTCTGGTGCATGTGCTCAACAGTCTGAAGAACATGATGTTGTTGACCGTTCAGGCCTCGGTTGCCAACCTGAATCCAAGAGAAGAAATGCGCAAGAAAATCGTCCGTCAGCACAGGCAGCTTTATGAAGCCGTGATTGCCGGGAAACCGGCCAATGCCCAAAAGGTAGCGATGGCTCATGTGCGTTTCGTGAGTGAAGCCATGAGAGACATGGAAAAAGATGGCGGAACACTGATCAGGCTGCCAGTCAATCAGGACGCGGCCAACGAATATTCCCGGGCCAGCACCTGAGCATGGCAAAAAGCTTGCATTGAACAATCATTCGACCACAATGACATGCAGCGAACGGCGGTGAAATTCGGTAAAACGCTCTCTTTAAGGGATTGATTTCCGCATCCACAGTCCGTAAAACATGCGCCTTTGAATTACAGCCCCAGGAGTCACCCATGGCGGACCAATCGCCTTTGATCTGCAGGGACATTTACAAGACCTTCGACCAGCTCGAAGTGCTCAAAGGAATTTCACTGGAGACCCGCAAAGGCGATGTGGTTTCCCTGATCGGCAGCTCCGGCTCCGGCAAGAGCACCTTCCTGCGCTGCATCAACCTGCTGGAAACTCCCACCTCTGGCGACATTATCGTGCACGGCGACCCAATACGGTTCACAACCAACCGCAAGGGCGAGCGAATTCCGGCCGATAACAAGCAGGTCGAGCTGATCCGGGCAAAACTTTCCATGGTGTTCCAGAGCTTCAATCTCTGGTCTCATATGACCGTTCTGGAAAACATCATTGAAGCTCCGATCCACGTTCTGAAGGTTCCAAAGAAGGAAGCCATTGAGCGCGCCGAGGCCTATCTGAACAAGGTGGGCATCTACGAGCGCAAGGACTACTATCCGGCCCAGATGTCGGGTGGCCAACAGCAACGGGCGGCCATCGCCCGGGCCCTGGCCATGGAACCGGAAGTCATGCTGTTTGATGAACCCACTTCAGCGCTGGACCCTGAGCTGGTGGGTGAAGTATTGAAGGTTATGCAAGGCCTGGCTGAGGAAGGCCGAACCATGATCGTGGTCACCCACGAAATGGCATTCGCAAGGGATGTGTCGAGTCAGGTCCTGTTTTTGCATCAGGGCGTGATCGAGGAACAGGGTACCCCCGAGAAAGTGTTTGATCACCCGGATTCGGAGCGCATGAAGCAGTTCCTGACTCCCAACTTCTGACACTCGGTGCTATCTTGAACCGGTGAAGAAATAAAATGTTGGAACCAAAAACTTCCATCAAAAATAAAGCCCAAAAGGCAAACCACTGGAGAAGTGACACATGAAGAAAATGATTTTTGCAGCAAGCTGCGCCCTCGCCCTGATTGCTGGTAGCGCACAAGCCCAGGAACGGGATCTCCGCATCGCGTTCGACGTGCCCTATGCACCGTTTGAGTATAAAGACGAGAACGGAAACCTGACCGGCTTCGAAGTGGAACTGGCCGAAGCCATGTGCGAAGAAATGAACGCCAACTGCGAGTTCGTGATCCAGGCATGGGACGGCATGATCCCGGGCCTGCTGGCACGGAAATTCGACCTGATCATGTCTTCCATGTCTATTACGCCGGAGCGTGCAGAGCGGGTTCTGTTCTCTGAGCCATACTACAACACCCCGGGTGGCTGGTTCGGCCCTGAAAGCTTCAACACCGACGTTACCGACATGGATGCAATGGCAGGCAAGACCGTTGGCGTGCAGCGCGGCACCACCATGGACACCTACGTAACTGAAAACATGGGCGGCATTGTCACCATCAAGCGCTACACCACAGCCGATGACATGGTCCTGGATCTGGAAGGCCAACGTCTGGATGTAGTTTTCGTAGATTACCCGGTAGGTGAAGAGACTGTCCTTTCCAAAGAAGGCTTCAAGGAAGTTGGAGAGCCGGTCAAGCTTGGCCAGGGCGTAGGTGTTGCCATGCGCCAGCGTGACACCGAGGTTGCAGAGGAAGTAAATGCTGCCCTTCGCACCCTGAAGGAAGATGGTACCTATGACACCATCATGCAGAAGTACTTCGCTTACGACATCAAGATGTAAATCTGCCGAGGGGTGGCCCGTCAGGGCCGCCCCTGCTTACCGGACGTTCCCATGCTTGATCTAAAAGGCTATGGCCCGGCCCTGCTGGATGGGGCAATAGTCACCATTGAACTGGCCTTCCTGTCTCTTGCTCTCTCGGTTGCCCTGGGACTGGTTGGTGCGTCTGCCAAACTGTCGCAAAGCCGGGTTGCCAAAGGTATCGCGACTACCTACACCACCCTGATTCGTGGTGTGCCAGACCTGGTTATGATGCTGCTGTTCTACTATGGCGGCCAGGTGGCAGTGAATATGCTCTCGGATTACATCTGGGAAGCCTACGAGATCGACTTTTTCTTTCAGTTCGACCCGTTCATCTCCGGCGTCGTAACGATCGGGCTGATTTTCGGCGCCTACATGACCGAAACCTTCCGCGGCGCTTTCCTGGCGGTTGAAACCGGCCAGATTGAGGCGGCTCGAGCCTATGGTTTTACCCGTTTTCATACCTTCCGCAGAATCATGCTGCCTCAAATGATGCGCCATGCCCTGCCCGGCCTGGGCAACAACTGGCAGGTTCTGCTGAAGACCACCGCCCTGGTTTCAATTATCGGCCTGACGGACATGGTTCGTGTGGCTGAAGAAGCTGCCAAGGCGGAGCGCATGCCCTTCCACTTTTTCATTCCGGTGGCGTTCGTGTATCTGGCCCTGACGGCGGGGTCTGAATTGTTTATCAAGTGGCTCGACAAACGAGCCAATGTCGGCGTGGTTCAGGGGAGTTAACGAATGCCTGATTTCATTGCCGAATGGCTGAACCAGAACGAAATCTTTACCGCCATGACCATCATGGAATACTGGGATGGCATGGTGACCACCGTGCATCTGGTGTTCCTTTCCCTGGTCATCGGTTTGCTGGTGGCGGTTCCTCTGGCCATTCTACGGACGGTTCGAAACCCGTTTGTCTCCGGCCCGGTTTGGCTGTACACCTATCTGTTCCGCGGCACGCCGCTGCTGATCCAGCTCTACATCATCTATTACGGGCTCGCCCAGATTGAGGGCATCCAGGAAACCTTCTGGTGGGAGATTTTCCGGGAACCTTTCTACCCGGCCCTGCTGGCTTTCACACTGAACACGGCGGCCTATACCACGGAGATTATCCGCGGCGCGATTGTGTCTACGCCCAATGGTGAAATTGAAGCAGCGAAAGCCTATGGCATGAACTGGTTTATGCGGATGCGGCGGATTGTGCTGCCGAGCGCAGCGCGGCGGGCGGTGCAGGCCTACTCCAACGAAGTTATTTTCATGCTGCACGCGAGTGCGATTGCCAGTGTGGTGACCATCGTGGATCTGACCGGGGCGGCCCGTAACATTTACTCCCGGTTCTATGCGCCGTTTGATGCGTTTATCTTTGTGGCGCTGTGCTACATGGCACTGACCTTTATCCTGGTGTTCGCTTTCCGCAAACTGGAAACTCATCTGCTGAAGCATCAGCGGCCGGTTAGCGGCTGAACCCATTGATTGCGGTTTGGTGCCGGGTCGGCTGGCGGGTGTCTTCCCGGGAGACGCTACGAGCACATCCATGTGCGCTTGACTGAGGCCATCCATGGCCTCAGACACTCCCGGGAAGACACCCGCCAACCGCCCTCAAACTTTTCCGTGGAGTCCCCATGACCGTTAGTGCGGATCTATTTGGCAGTTCACCTGATTGGCTATCCCATACCCTGGATAACGCAAGCGCAGACCTCCCGGAGGTGAAAGCCCTCCTCCCCGATGGCACCCGTATCAGCCGCAAGGCGGTGGGCGTTCTGGACATTGTACCTCCCGCTGACCGCAGCAATCCGAATGCTGAAGCCATCATTGTTTCTGCGGGTGTGCACGGGAATGAGACAGCGCCTATTGAGGTTATGAACGGGCTGGTTTCCGAACTGATCGATGGCAGGTGGGAACTGGCTTGTCCGGTCTTGCTGATTCTGGGCAACCCGCCTGCGATGGTCGCTGGAAAGCGGTTTCTGGAAGTGAACCTGAATCGGCTGTTCGATGGCGCTCATACGCGGAGCGAGTATGAGGGGCTGGCCGAGGCCGCTCGGGCGCAGGAGCTTGAAGAGGCGTGCCGGCAGTTTGCCATGGCTAATCCCCAGGCGCTTTATCACTACGATCTGCACACGGCCATTCGTCCTTCTCACCGTGAGCGTTTTGCGCTGTATCCGTTTGTTGAAGGTCGGACCGTTTCGATAGACCAGTGTGATTTTCTGCTGGAGGCGGAGGTGGAAACGCTTCTGCTGCAGCATAAGGCAGGCACGACGTTTTCGTCGTTTTCCTCGTCGCTGCTGAAGGCCGAGAGTTTTACTGTCGAGCTGGGTAAGGTGCGGCCGTTTGGCCAGAACGATCTGGGGCGTTTTTCGGGGATTCGGGATGCATTGCGGCGGCGGTTCCGCGGGCTTTCAACACCATCCCGTAAACCACCGTTTGATCACCTGACGGTCTTCGAGGTAGTCCATGAGATTCTGAATACCGGGAAGAACTTCCGGTTCCATATTCCGGACGATGTCGCCAATTTCACCGAATACCCGCCCGGCACGGTCATCTGGGAGGATGATGAAACCAGCTACCGGGTGGGGCATTCGCCAGAGGCGATTATTTTCCCCAACCCGGATGTTCCTGTTGGGCACCGAGTTGGACTGATGGTCAGGCCGGGGCGTTTTCAGGTTCCGGCACGCTGACTTTGATCACCTGGGTACAGACAGCCGGGATCACCAGCAGAGTCAGTACCGTTGATGCCAGCAGGCCGGAGATGATGGCCCAGGCCATGGGTGGCCAGAGCGTCGAGCTTGAGAACGCCAGGGGCAGCAGTCCGGCCACTGTGGTGGCGGTCGTCAGCAGGATCGGGCGGGTGCGCTGCTCTACCGCGTTACGAATGGCATCGCGGATGTCTTTTCCTTTCTCAAGTTCCCGGTCCATCACGTCCAGAAGAACGATAGCGTTGTTCACCACGATACCCACCAGCGCAATCACACCCAACAGGGACTGGAAACCAAAGGGGGAGCCTGAGAGCACCAGCCCGGGGAAGATACCGACGGTGGCCAGCGGCACCGTCAGCAGGATAATGCCGACCCGACGGAAGGAGTTGAACTGCAGCAGAAGGAAGAACAGCAGCAACAGAATCCCGATGGGCGCTGCGGTAAGCAACGCGGTGTTCGCGTCTCCGGAGCCTTCGGCATCACCGCCCATGGCCAGTCGCGTGCCCTTCGGCAAGGGCTTCTTCTCCAGTCCCGCGTAGAGGCCTTCCAGGGCCTGACTGAAGCTGTAACCGGTTTCCAGGTTCGCGGTAACCGTATTCATTCTCACGCCATCGCGCAGGTATCGGGCCGCCGGTTCCCAGGTAGTGTCCACAGTGGCCACCGCCGACAGAGGGACGGCGTCGCCACGGTCGTTGTAGATATTGACGGACAGCAACCGTGAGAGTGACAGGGCTGTGCCTTCACGGGACCGCAGCACCAGAGGAATGGGGTCATCTTCCTGGCGGTAGCGCTCGGCCACCACACCAAAGCTCTGGCCGTAAAGACTCTGGGCCACATCGGCGCGAGTCAGGCCATAGCGGGCCGCCGTCGCGTCGTCGACGTTGATCGCAATGCTGGGCACGCCAATATCGAGATCATGGCGGACATCAACGGTGCCCTCGACGCCCCGCAGGATGCTGAAAATCTGTTCCACCGCGTCTATACGGGTGCCGTCGTTGGCGTGGTAGACCCTTATTGCCACCGGCGCGGCCCTTGGTGGCCCCTGTCCGAGGATACCAACGGTCACATCCAGTTCCGGCATCTGCTCTTTGACATGGGCGCGGATCCAGCGAATCATGCCGGTGGTGTCTTCCAGCGTGGGTGTGGTAACCACCAGCCGGGCCCGGTTCGGTGCCTGAGGCGCGCGCTGAAGGTTGTAGTAAAAAGATGGACCAGTGAAGCCCACGAACCGGTGAACCTCCAGGGCGTCAGGTTGTGACCGAATAACTCGTTCCAGGCTTTCCGTTGCCTCTGCCGTGCGGGATTGGTCGGTGCCCTCGGGCATATAGACTTCGACAATCACCCTCGGGCGATCGGCATTGGGGAAGAACTGCTGGGCCATAAAGGGGGTCATGGCAACACTGACTCCGACCAGTATGGCGCCGGCGGCAATCAGGCGCCCGGGATAACGGGATACCAGGCCTCCAAGGAACCGCGCCAGCCCGATCAACCGGTCCTGCCCGGCCTTGCGGCGGGGTTTCAGGAACCTGGCCGCCAGCAGGGGAACGGCGGAGATAGCAAGCAGGTAGCTGACTGACAGTGTCAGCATGATCATGACCGGCACGCCGCGGGTGAAGTCAGCGGCACCACCCTTGGCCAGGAGCAGGGGCGCAAAGGCCGCCAGCGTGGTTCCCGTTGAGGCACCCAACGGGCCGGCCAGTTCACTGACGGCCTTACGCAGGGCATCCAACCGACGCATGCCCTCATCCAGATGCCCCTGAATGTTTTCGACGATTACGATGGCGTTGTCGATCAGAATCCCCAGCGAGATCACCATGCCGATTACGGCAATCTGGTGCAGCACACCGCCGCCCAGATCGTAGAGCCCGACACTGATCAGGGCGACCATGGGCAGGATCGACGCCACCAGAAGGCCCATGCGAATGCCCATCCCGGTGAAGACAACGGCAACGATAATCAGCACCGACAGCACCAGGCTCCAGGCCAGGTTATCGAGGCGCTCCTGCACCTTGTCCGGCTGGAAGAACATCTCCCGGATCTCGTAGGGCTTAAAGTCTCCGCGAATCTCTTCCATGCGTTCACGCACCCGCTCACCAAAGCGGATGGCATCGGTCGTGCCCTCTTCCATAATGATCGAGACCAGCACCACCCGTTCGCCGTCATACCAGGTTTCCGGCTGACGCGGCTCAGCTGGCCCCCGCCAGACGTCCGCCGCTGCAGCAAGCGGCACCTGGGAGCCATCAGGAAGCTCAATGGGCGTGGCGCGGATCGCATCAATATCGGCAAATTCGCTGTTGGGAAGCACCGACAGGCGACGGCCATTGACCACCACGAAACCACCGGGAATGGTCTGGTTGCGTCGGGCCAGGGTGTCGAGCACCCGCGCCGGGGAGATGCCCAGGCGATAGAGCGCCGCATCATCCAGGGCCAGGGTAATCTGCTCGTCGGCATCGCCTTCCAGCTCGATCCGGGAAACACCCGGTAAATCCGAGAGGTTTTGCTTTAACCGTTCGGCGACGTCAGATAATTCCGTTACCGAGGGCGAGCCACCCACGGCCATGACAATGGCAGGAATATCGATCAGGCGGTCATCAAGCACCATCCTTCCCACATCGTCCGGGAAGTCCTGTTTGGCCCGCTCCATGGCCTGACGCACCCGGTCCCAGGCCGGGTCGGTGTCATAGATGTCATCGTTCAGACGCAGTCGGACCAGGGCCACGCCGGTGCGAGCCGTTGACTGGGTGAAATCCACCTCCTCCACCTGCCGCAGCTCATCCACCAGGGGCCGGAGTACGAGCCTTTCAACGGCCTCGGCGCTGGCACCCGGATAATTGGTGCTGATCAGGCCTGCCCGGTAGGGAAACGACGGATCTTCCTGGCGCGGCATGGTGCTGTAAGCGGCGATACCAAGCAGGCAGAGCATGGTGACCACCATGCCAAGCAGGCGCTGGCAGTTCAGAAGCCGGCGGGTCATCAGCGCACCTCCACGGCATCACCGTCCGCCAGACGCGTCATACCGGCATACACTACCTGATCACCCGGGGACAGATCGCCGGAGGTAACCACCACCCGCTCGCCAACAACCCGGTCTACTTCCACCGAAACCCTGTTGGCCACATTATTCCGAACCCGGAATACGCTGACGCCTTCGGCGTTGCGGATCACCGACAGCAGAGGCACCGTCAGGGCAGACTCCCGCACCGGCGTGATACCGACTTCTACCGGTTCGCCCGGCTCGAGAGTATTAACTGGCAGGCTCACCAGAACCGGATGAAGCTCGCCGCGAATGGCGCTGGCCTGGGCAATCTCGACCACCGAACCGGACTGTGGCGGGCGACTGCGGTCCTGAACCGACCACACAGGCAAGGTTTGCTCCAGCTCCACATGATCCAGCAGATACGCTGGTACCCGCACTTCCACCTCACGTCCCTCCGGTGAGGAAAGTCGCATCACCGGCTGACCGGCCGCAACAAATTCATCCCGCTCAACCAGCAGGGCTTCTACCCGGCCGGAAAATGGCGCCCGAAGTGTACTCTCTTCGAGTAACTGGGTTGCCTCCGCCAGGGATGCCCGCGCTGTTGCCACGCTGGCTTCCAGGGAATCCCGCCGCGCTGCCAGCTGCTCCAGGGTCTGCTCCGACACAACACCACGCTCATGCAAACGGCTGGAGCGCTCCCACTCCCGTTGCGCCTGCTGATACTGCGTTCTCAACTCTTCCAGCCGGGCCCGGGCAGAATCGCGGGCCGGCTCCAGACCGGGGTTATAGACCCTGGCAAGCAGATCACCGGCCTGCACTTTCTGCCCGAGCTCCACCGCCTGCTCCTTGAGGGTGCCACTGACCTGGAATGTCAGTGTCGCTCGCTGGGTAGCACGAACAATTCCCGAGAACCGCAGCGGCATATCCTGGCTTTCACCACCGGTAACCTCTGACACACGCACCGAAACCTTCTGCTGCCCGGATTCCAGGGCTACGTCACTGGCTTTACAGCCCGACAGAAACAGTGAAAAAACCGCAAGCGAAACGATGGCGACGGGGATTCGAAGTGGTGTCATGACTCTTCCTTTCATCCATGCTTGTGTAGTTGGCGGGGTCCTGTCCCTGGAGAAACCCGACGGTTAATTTAGACATCATGTCATTCTTTGACATTTTGTCAATAATCGGGTTTGATTCGTTTTCAGGTATCCTATGCCCGCTGTTGCCAACTAACCGGATGATTGAATGAGCGAACCGCTGAAAACCCGCCGCGAGCGAGAGAAACAGGCCCGTTACGACACCATTCTGGACGCCGCCGAACTGGTGTTCTCAGAAAAGGGCTACGAGCGCACGTCCATGGACGACATCGCCCGTACCGCGAGTCTCAGCCGGGCCTTGCTGTACGTGTATTTCAAGGACAAGGCGGCGATACAGCGGGGCATCATGCTCAGAGCGGGGCACAGCCTGTTCCGGCGATTCGAAGAGGCAAGGCAGACCGCCGACAACGGTCTGGCCCAGATACGGGCAATGGGGGAATCCTACTATCGCTTCTATCTGGAGGAGCCGGATTATTTCTCGGCGCTTACCAAGGCATCCACCGCCATGGCCGAGGCCGACGAAAGCCAGGCTGAAGAAATGCTGTGCTCAAAATCAGACCTGATGGAGCTGATGGTAGGGGCCATCGAACTGGGACTTCAGGACGGCACCATGAACCGTGACCGGATTAACGACCCAGTTCAGACAGCCCTTTACCTGCGTGGCGCCCTGCACGGGGTGATCCTGCTCTGTCAGTCGGAGATGGGCGAGGGAAACCCGGAATTTCCTGCCGAGCAGTTGATCCGGCACACCATGGATATGCTGACGTCGTCTATTTCAGCGTGACAGATCGCAGCACAGCAGGCTACTAGAGCTGGAAGTCGTAGATGGAACCGAGGCCCATGATCCCGGTTAGCTCATCCAGGGCTTTACGGACCTCTTCCAGCAACATTGGGTCGCCCAGCTCGTCCTGGCTGAGCTCATCCCGGTAATGGGCCTCCACCCAGGTGGTCAGGCGCTCGTAAAGTTCATCGGTGAGCAGCACACCCCGGTTGATGGCCTGAAGCTCATCGTCGTTGAGCACCACCCTCAACCGCAGACAGGCCGGGCCACCGCCATTGCGCATGGACTGCTTGACGTCGAACACTTCCACCGCTGTGATCGGCCCGCCAGACTTCACGAGGCCATCCAGATAACGGCTGACGGAAGCCACTTCACGGCACTCGCCGGGCACCGCCAGCAGCATGCCGTCCGGTGTATTCAGTAGTTGGCTGTTGAACAGATAGGAGGCCACCGCATCTTCCAGCGGCACATCGGCACTGCTGACCCGGACCGCTTCCAGCTCGGCACCGGTCAGGCGCTCCCGGATATCCGCCAGCACCTGTTCTTCTTTGAGAAACGCCATTTCATGATAGAAAAGGGTGTTACCGTTGCCCACGGCAATCACATCGTTGTGGAAAACGCCGCTATCAATGGCGTCCGGGTTTTGCTGGGCAAAGACCGCATGTTCATCCTTGAGGCCATGCAGTCGAGCCACCGCACGGGACGCCTCAAGCGTCTGTCGCGCCGGGTATTTTTGCGGTGCCGGCGCCTGCTCGTTGAATGCGATCTGGCCATACACAAAGAGTTCCACACCGGGCTCGCCGTATCCGGCGCACAACCGGGTGTGATTGGCGGCGCCTTCATCGCCAAATTGGCTCACCGATGGCAGCGCCGGATGGTGCGCAAAATAGCTCTCGTCAGCAAAGATGGCCTTCAGGGATCGACCGGTCACCGTGTGCTCGATGGACCGATGAAACTTGGCACTCAGATTGGCCGGGGTGAAGTGCACGCGATGATCTGAGGTATCAGCACTGGGCGATACCGTGGCCGCATTTGCCGTCCACATCGGAGAAGCAGACGATACCGCCGCCAGTATCGAAGGACTGGATTTGGCCGCCTGCTCCAGCACACGGGCGTCTGTCCCTTCAAACCCCAGGGCTCGAAGCGTCGGAATATGCGGGCGCTCATGTGGCGGCAGAATGCCTTGCACATAGCCCCGGTCCGCCAGACGCTTCATCTTGGCCAGGCCCTGCAGTGCCGCCTCTTTCGGGTTGGAGACGGAACTGACATTGGACTTGGAGGCAACATTGCCCCAGGACAGCCCCGCGTAATTATGGGTGGGGCCAACCAGGCCATCGAAGTTTGCTTCTACCGCGTGTTTCACCATGGCAGTGTGTTCCGTTAATCGAAGTTCAGGCCCGGTGCCAGTGACTCTGGCAGCTCACTCGTGCCGGCTTCCAGTGAGGCCATGGGCCACGCGCAGTAGTCGGCGGCATAATAGGCACTCGGTCGATGGTTACCGCTGGCACCGACACCCCCGAAGGGCGCCGCACTGCTCGCACCGGTCAGTGGCCGGTTCCAGTTCACAATACCGGCCCGCACTTCCTCTACCAGGCGCTCATAGAGCTTCCGATCATCCGTGAGGATGCCTGCGGAAAGCCCGTAGTGGGTGTCGTTGGCCAGTTCCAGAGCGTTATCGAAACTCTTGTAACGATACACTGTCAGCAATGGCCCGAAGAACTCCTCATCGGTCACGTCCAGACCTGTGGCATCTACGATACCCGGCGACAGCAGGCCGGTTCCCGACTTCAAGGACTTCATCTCCAGCAGGGATTTGCCGCCCTTCTCAAGCAGGCTGGCCTGGGCCGCCAGGAGCTTTTCGGCGGCCTCCGCGGAAATCACAGAGCCCATAAACGGCTGCGGATCGGCATCGAACTCACCGACCTTGATGCGGGCGGAGACTTCCACCAGCCGGTCGAGGAAGGCGTCACCTTTCTTGCCCTTGGGAACCAGCAGTCGACGTGCACAGGTACAGCGCTGGCCCGCCGACAGGAAGGCCGACTGCAGGGCATGATGTACCGCGCCATCCACGTCGGCCACGTCCTGGACGATAAGCGGGTTGTTGCCGCCCATTTCCAGGGCCAGGATTTTCTCCGGCTGGCCACCGAACTGTTTGTGCAGCAGGTGCCCAACAGTTGAGCTGCCTGTAAAGAACAGGCCGTCAATCGCGAGGTGGCTGGCCAGGGATTTGCCAGTATCCGAGCCGCCCTGCACCAGGTTGATCACACCGTCTGGAATGCCGGCCTTCTCCCAGAGCTTTACCGTCAGCTCGGCAACCCCGGGGGTCAGCTCGCTCGGCTTGAACACCACCGTGTTGCCGGCCAGCAAAGCGGGCACTATGTGGCCATTCGGCAGGTGCCCCGGGAAATTGTAAGGTCCGAACACGGCCACCACACCGTGGGGCCTGTGCCTGAGCACGGCGTGACCGCCGGCAACATCGGATTCAGACGTTCCGGTGCGGTCATTGTAGGCTTTCACGGAAATGCCGATCTTGCCGATCATCGCCGCCACTTCCGTGCGGGATTCCCACAATGGCTTACCCGTTTCCAGACCGATCTGATGGGCCAACTCTTCCTTGTGAGCCTCAAGCAGCTCACCAAAAGCTTCGACAACCGCCTGTCGTTCGGCAAAGCTCTTACGCTGCCACTTCAGAAATGCGTTTCTCGCCTCACGAACGGCCGCATCAACATCCTCCAGATTAGCGCTTTCGCCATCCCAGACTGTTTCACCGGTCACCGGCTGGACAGATTCGAATACCGGCCCATGGCCCGGTAGCCAGAGCCCGTCGATAAACAGTTCACCTGTCAGCTTTGCCATTTCGATGCACCTCCCGGTACTGAGCTTCTATAACTATGTTTGGTCAGTAGCCCCGAGTCTTTCAAGGGGGCCAGACGAACCGGATCACCCGATTCAATCTGCAACGCCTCGGCCACTTCCGGCGGCAGGCTGACGGTATCCGGCCCGATGCAGTCTATCGGCAGGGTGGTCACCCGGAAGTCGCGGAATGAGCGGTTCGATACCATTACCCGCTCATCGGCAGGCACGTCCAGGTTGACCGACTTGCGCGTCACCATGGCGTGCCGGTTCATGCCTTCCCGTACCGTGCGAATATTGTGAACGAAGGCTTCAACCACGGGCCCGCCATCAAAAATGTCCACCAGTCCGTTGAAGTTGAACCCCTCGGACTGGAGCATTCGAAGCGCTGGCGCGGTATTGTCGTGAACCCGACCAATCACGGCTCGGGCCGAATCCGGCAGCATGGGCAGGTAGATTGGGTACTTGGGCATCAGCTCGGCGATAAACGATTTATTACCCAGGCCAGACAGCATGTCGGCCTCACTGAATTCCATATCAAAAAATTTGGTTCCCAGCGCATCCCACAACGGGCTTCGGCCCTGGGTATCGGACACGCCGCGCATTTCCGCGAATACTTTTTCCGAAAAATGCTTACGGAATTCATCCAGATACATGAATCGGCACCGGGAGAGCAGCAGCCCGTTGCCCCCGCCCTTGTACTCATCGGACAGCAGCAGCGAGCAGATCTCGCTGGTGTCGGTCATGTCATTGGACAGGTGCAGCGTGGGCGTCCGCACGTGAACACCCAGCTCTTTGGAGGCATTCACGGTAACGCTCAGGCGGTAGTTGTAGAAAACCTCGTCCAGCCCAACCCGGGCCTGGATGCCGCTGATTCCGACGGTCTTTTTACGCTCGATATCCTCCAGGGCAAACAGATACAGCCCAGCTTCAGGCGCAATGCGCTGGTTGAAGGTTTCACGGGCGTGGTTGATCTTTTTCTCCAGCAGCTCGCGATCCGCCGGCAAGGTGGTCAGCCCTTTCCCGGCACTCTGGGCCATGGCGTACAGGTCATCCAGATCGTTTTCCTGTAACGGGCGAATTACCAACATGCTATCGCCTCCCTGAGCCCGCCGGCTGCACGCTTTACCATTCCGAAACTTGTCATAGCGGCGCAATCCTTACCCGGTCGCCCGCGGTCCTGTTCAGTGTCTTCCAGGTGGCAACCGGAACCTTGAGTTTGTCGTCCAGTGTCTCGGCCACCGGTGTCAGGGTGCAGCGGAAGTGCTCCCGCTCACCGGCAGCAATCAGACAGGTTTCGCCCACATCCTCATTGGTGCCATGAAGCTCCATGGGGTGACTGGTTACCAAGGTTCTCAGGCTGTCGGTGCGAGCCTCAAGGACCGGACCGGCATCAAAAATATCAAGGTAACTGCCCGGCTGGAATCCTTCCCGCTGAAGCAGCTCAAAGTTGGGCACGGTTATCTGGTGCGGCTGCCCCATCGCCTCCTGGGCCGCCTCGCTCAGCAGCGTGACGTAGATCGGATTAGGGGGCATAAGCTCGGCAATAAAGGTCTTGCTCAACTGGCCGGAGTACTGGTCCGCCGTCTCGAAATCCATATCGAAGAAGTGCCGGCCAAGACTGTCCCAGAAGGGCACGCTGCCATCCTCCAGCTGCACGCCCTGGATTTCCACCGCCATCCGCGAGGTAAACCATTCCCGATGATCGGCCATGAACAGAATCCGGGCCCGGGACAGCAACTCGAACGCGTCGGTTCCCTGCAGTTCGGGGCGGATGGAGAACGAGCACAGCAGCGAGACATCGGTCAGCGCATGGGAGGGATACAGCACCTCCACCCGGCGCGACACACCCAACTCATGGGACGCATGGATCAGGGCGTCCCGCCGGTAACTGTAGAAGGGCTGACCGTTGCCGGCGCGCGCATCAATGCCGGCGGTGCCTGCGATGTCTCCGGTCTCGGTATTTTCCAGCACGAACAGGAATCGCGGCGGATCGTCTTCGACGCTGATCCTGCCAGCAAAGGAAGCCAGGGACTGCTCGATCTTGTAGGCCAGGGCATCGCCCTGTTTGGGCAGAGTGGAAGAAAGACGGGCACATTGGGTGCCCGCGATGGCGAGAATCTGGTCCAGATCATCCGGCTGAGCCGGACGTACCAGCCACATAAAATCTCCTTAGGCCGTCAGTTTTTTCACCGCCGCTTCGAAACGCTCGAGGGCTTCGTCGATGTCCGATTCCGGGATAATCAGGGACGGCGCCAGACGAATCACGTTTGCGCCGGCCACCAGAACCATCACGCCCTCTTCCAGACCGGCGTTCAGGAAATCCTTGGCCTTGCCCTGCCATTTTTCTGTAAGCACACAACCAAGCAGCAGACCGGCACCGCGAACCTCAGTAAACACATCGTAGCGTTCGCCAATGTCCATCATACCCTTGCGGAGCTTTTCTGATCGGGCTTTCACGCCCTTGAGAATCTCCGGCTGACTGACGGTATCCACAACCCTTTGCGCCACGGCGCAGGCCAGTGCGTTACCACCGTAGGTGCTGCCGTGAGTACCCACGCCCAGGCTTGCTGCAACTTTGGCCGTGGTCAGCATGGCCGCCACCGGGAAGCCGCCGCCAAGCCCCTTGGCACTGGAGAGAATATCCGGCACCACGTCGTACATCTGGTAGGCGTAAAAATGACCGCTTCGGCCAACGCCGGACTGTACCTCATCAAACACCAGCAGCGCGTCGTTATCGTCGCACAACTGCCGCAGCCCCTGGAGGAACGCGAGGTCGCCGGGCATAACACCACCCTCACCCTGAATTGGCTCCACCACAACGGCGCAAGTTTTCTCTTTGGAGATCAGCTTCTTTACCGATTCCAGATCGTTGAACTCGGCATGATGAATGCCACCCGGTGCCGGCTCGAAACCTTCAAGGTATTTTGGCTGGCCACCAACGCTCACGGTGAACAACGTGCGCCCGTGAAAAGAGTTCTTGAAAGAAATAATCTCGTTCTTTTCCTTGCCATGGTGCTCCCAGGCATAGCGACGGGCCAGCTTGAAGGCCGCTTCGTTGGCCTCAGCACCGGAATTAGCGAAGAACACACGCTCGGCGAAGGTGAGATTGCAAAGCGTTTTGGCCAGGCGCAGGGCCGGCTCGTTGGTCATCACGTTGGACAGGTGCCAGATTTTCTCGGCCTGATCGTGCAACGCACCTACCAGCCCAGGATGGGAATGGCCAAGGCAGGTTACTGCGATACCGCCCTGGAGATCGATAAACTCGCGGCCTTCCTGATCCCAGATGCGGGAGCCCTCCCCTCGCACCGGAATGATGGAACCGGGAGCGTAGTTGGGCACCATGACTTCATCGAACAGTTCGCGGCTGACGGGTTCTTTATTCATAGATCTCTCTCGGGAAAGCGGCTAAGCAATTAAAAATAGTAGAGTGGCCGCGCCAGACAAGTAAGTAGGTGTGCGGACTCTTGCACCATAATACGCCACTCACGGCATAAGAACATCCGGTTCCCCGATGGCCGGCAATTCAATCACCCGCTGCTGTTCGTGCCCGCCCTTATTTCTGTCCATGAGGGCGCCAATCAGAAGTTTGTAGGAATCCAGGTCAAAGGTGACTGCCTGGCCACGGAGAGAGAGATCCGCCAGCTCCTCCTCGTCGTGCAGGGTGGCTACATGCATCCAGTTATAAACCACCAGGATGTCTGTACGCCCGGACCGCTCATCCCCCTCAACGATCCCGACCGGCCCTTTCCAGGGCCAGGTTTTCAGTCGCAGGCCGTGAAAGGCAATCTGCACCCTGAGGTTGTAGCGCTCGACATTCTCGAGTTCCTCGCAGGCGCCCTTGCAGCGCCCCAGCGAACGCTGGAAACAAGGCCCCTCATGCTCGGGCTCCAGGCCCAGCAGCCGGTTGCACAATTCATTCTTGGCCGCGATGCCGCTCAATGCCCGCTCGGCATCCCGCTTGCTGCGGAACAACCCGAAATAATCACCCAACCGGTGGGGCTCGATTTCACGAACCAGGCGCGCCTGGAGATACCCCGCCTCGTTTTTCGACAGCTCAATGCTCACCAGATTCTTGGCCGCCCGGGAGCGACGGTTGAACAGAGGCTTCAGGGTCTTGATCTGCTTGAGTTCCAGCAACAGCGCGCCAAGCTCGCCGGCAGTTTCCGTCCACTCAACACGGCGCAGACTCTCGGACATCCTTACACCACGGGCAGAGTTATGATCGCCGGAAAAGTGCGAGGCTACCCGCTGGGCAATATTGGTGCTCTTGCCCACATATAAAAGCACATCGTTTTCGCCGTAAAACCGATATACCCCTGGGCCCCGGGGCAGGTCCTGAAGCGTATCCGACGGAAGATGGGACGGAATACTGGGCCGTTGCAGCAGCTCTCGGAGAGCCTTATCGAACTTCCCGTCGCCTTTTTCCGAACGTGCATGCTCAAAGAACGCCAGCATGGCGGACACATCGCCCATGGCCCGGTGGCGCTGAACCCGGGCAAGGCCATGGCGGGCAATCAAGGCATCCATGTTATGCCGCCGGAATTCCGGATACAGCCGCCGAGACAGTTTTACAGTGCACAGCACCTTCGCAGAGAACAATCGCCCCAGCCTACGGAACTCGGCTTTGATAAAACCGTAATCAAAGCGGGCGTTGTGTGCGACAAACACTTTGCCCTTCAGCTGCGCCTCCAGCTCATCCGCCACCTCTTCAAACAACGGCGCGTTGGCGACCATCTCATTGGAAATGCCGGTAAAGTTCTCGATAAACGGAGATATCCGCGTTTCCGGGTTCAGCAGCGCTTGCCATTCCCCCACCACCTCGCCGGCCCGCCAGAACCGGATACCAATCTCGGTAATCCGGTCCCGGGCTGAATTGCCGCCGGTGGTTTCGATATCAAGAAACGCGAACGTGGCTGACTCAATAACTGTACTTTCGGACGTCATGGAACAACTTTACGCCTCGCTGGCAACTGCAGATGTCTGTATATGAACGAAAAGCTGCTATAGACATTCGTCTAACTTCTGCATGAAATTATTTGAATTGTCACGAATTCGTAACTACCTTGTTTTTGGGTCCAACAACAAAAATGTGTGGAGACAACAACGATGCAAAGCAACAAACTGAGATTGGCAATTCGTGCGACGGCAGCAACAGTAGTAATGGGGGTTGCCTCTCAAGCGAGCGCACTTACGCTGAATGTAGGTGACGATACCGAGGCGAGCCTGTATGGCTACGCCCGTCTGAACATGAGCTATGACCTGGACGGCAACCGCGCCGTATCTACCCGTGCAGGTACTTTCTCCCCTGTAGCCGCCGATGGCAGCGACTTAGATGCTACTGACGGTCACTTTGGCTCCGACGTGCAACAGAGCCGCCTTGGCATCAAAGTAAATCATGCCTCCGGCGTAGCCGTCACCGTGGAAGGCGATTTCCGTGGCTCCGGCAACAGCGCAGGCAGCCTGCGCATCCGTCATGCATACGGTCAATACAAAGGCTTCATGGCCGGTCGCAACTGGTCTAACACCATCAGCTTCGTGGGCGCGACGCCGCTTCTCGATTTTGACGGCGTTGCAGGCAGCATGGGTAGCTGGGATCGCACGGAGCAGCTTCGTTACACCACGGGCGGACTGTCCTTCTCCATCGAAGATCCGAGCAGCCAAGCAATCGTTGATGGTTCAGGTCGCACCGGTACGCCAGCCCTCACAGCTCGCTTTGAAAACTCAATGGATGCAGTGTCATTTGCCTTATCAGGCGTAGTTAGCCAAGTCACCTCAGACGACGGCACTAACGACGATAGCGCGATGGGTTACGCTATGTCCGCTGCAGCCAAGCTCGCACTGAGCGACATGTTCTCCGTTCAGGGCTCTGTTACCGCTGCTGATGGTGCTACCGGCTATCTGTGGCGCTCAGGCAGCAACTACTACGGTCCCAGCGCGTACCTGGATGGCAACAGCGTTGAAACCATCTCAGCTTATGGTGGTAACGTCGGTGTAAGCATGGCACTGGGCGGCGGTCGCAGTATCAACCTGGCCTACGGCATGACCACTCAGGACCTGGATGATGCAGTTGCAAACTCTTCGCTGACCAATGCGGCACCCGAGACCAACCAGAACCTGTTCCTGAACTACATGTGGACCCCCGTACAAAACGTCATGATGGGCGTTGAATACGGCTACTTCGATCAGGAAACCGTTGCTGGCGACTCCTCCGATGCAAACCGTATCCTGTTCGCAGCGCAGTACAACTTCTAATCCTTCCGTTAGAAGTTAGTTAACTCAGCAGAAACCCCGGCTCCGGCCGGGGTTTTTGTTTGTGCGGGATTTATGAAGGCTGGCCTGACGCAACAATATGAACAGCAAGCAGCGAACAGCTAGGGGCTAAAACGAGAGAGGCGGGCAATACGATTCAGGACTGTAGAGGGCCATGGATGGCCCGAAACAAGCGCACAGGGATGTGCTTGTAGCGTGTCCTGAATCGTATTGCCCGCCTCTCTCGCCGCCCCCAAACCTCAAAGGCTGGGAGCGGATCTAGCGGCTATCACAGCAGAAGGGTACGAATATCCCCAAGAAGCTGACTGAGCACCGTGGTAAAGCGGGCAGCATCCGCCCCATTCACCGCGCGGTGATCGTAAGACAGCGATAACGGCAGCATCAACCGGGGCTGGAACTCCTTGCCATCCCAAACCGGCTTCATCGCCGCCTTGGAAACACCCAGAATCGCCACCTCCGGCGTATTCACGATCGGCGTAAATGCCGTGCCGCCAATACCACCCAGACTGGTGATGGTAAAACAGGCACCCTGCATCTCTGCCGGCTTCAACTGCTTGTCCCGGGCTTTCTGGGCAAGCTCGGCGCTCTCCGCAGCAAGCTCCCACAAGCCCTTCTTATCCACATCCTTGATCACCGGCACCATCAACCCGTTGGGCGTATCCACCGCAATCCCGATGTGAATGTACTGCTTGCGAACCACCTCCTTCCGTTCCATGTCCAGAGACACGTTAAACTGGGGCAGTTCTGCCAGCGCCGTGGCACAGGCTTTCAGCAGGAACGGAAGCGGCGTCATCTTCACGCCCTTCTTCTCGCCGGCTGCCTTCTGGGCCTTGCGGAAATCCTCCATATCGGTGATGTCCGCATCCTCGAACTGGGTCACGTGAGGCACGTTCAGCCAGCTGCGCTGCATGTTGTTCGCCGTGGCGAACATCATCCGCGACATGGCCTCGCGCTTCACCTCACCAAACTGGCTGAAGTCTGGCAGCTTGACCCCGGGGATACCGGAGCCGGTGGCAACACCGCCACCCTGTTGAGCCTGCTTGAGCTGGCTCTTCACATAGGCGTGGACATCGTCCTTGATGATACGCCCCTTGGGGCCAGAGCCCTTGATGCGGGCCAGATCGGCACCCAGCTCACGGGCCAGTTTGCGAACGGCCGGGCCAGCATGGACCTTCGCGCCAGGCGTGGGCGGCTCATAGGTCGCGCCCTGAGGCTCAGGGGCAGACTCTGCTTGCTGCTTTGGCTTCTCTTCGGACTTCGACTCCGACTTCTCTTCCTTCGCCGGTTCTTCAGACGCCGCCTCAGAGGCTTCCTCATCACCGCCTTCTTCCTGAACGGTCATCTCAAGCAGTTCATGGCCCTCGGAGAGCTTGTCACCCTCGGACACCAGGATCTTGCCCACCTTGCCCGAGTAGGGAGAGGGAATCTCCATCGTCGCCTTGTCGGATTCCACCGTTACCAGAGGATCGTCGGCTTCAATGGTATCGCCTTCAGCGACGTTGATTTCGATAACCGGGACATTGTCGAAGCCATCCAGCGCGGGAACCTTCACGGTTTCCTTGCGGGAGCCACCGGAAGCCTTCTTAGGCGCCGGCTTGCTCTCTTCGGACTTCTCTTCCTGCTTGGCTTCGCTCTTTTCCTCGGCTTTTCCTTCCGGCTTTTCCTCGGAATCGTCAGAGCCACCGCTATCGGCGCTGGCTTCCATCATCCCGACGACGTCGCCTTCCTTGACCTTGTCACCCACCTTGACGGTGATCTTGGTGATCTTGCCGGCACCGGGAGACGGCAATTCAACAGACGCTTTGTCTGACTCTACGGTCAGGATCGGATCTTCTGCTTCAACCGAATCCCCTGCACTGACGGTGATTTCGATAACCTCGACCTCATCCGCACCGCCGAGATCCGGAACCTTGATTTCCTGTTCACTCATGGCGGTCTCCTTAGCTCAGCACCGGGTTCGTTTTGTTGCGATCGATTCCGTACTTGCGCATGGCTTCGAGAACCACATCGTTCTTCACCTCACCGTCCTTGGCCAGAGCTGACAGCGCCGTGACTGTTACGTAGTAACGGTCGACTTCAAAGAAGCTGCGAAGCTTTTCCCGGGTGTCACTGCGGCCAAAGCCGTCGGTGCCGAGGGTCAGGTAGGTTTTCGGGATGAACGCCCGGAGCTGCTCGGAGTGCAGCTTGATGTAATCGGTGGACGACACCACCGGCCCGCTCTGCTTCTCCAGGCACTGGGTTACGTAGGCCTTCTTGGGCTTGTCATCCGGGTGCAGACGGTTCCAGCGCTCTACGTGCAGGCCTTCACGGGCAAGCTCATTGAAGCTGGTGACACTCCACACATCGGAGGCAACCCCCCAGTCGTCTTTCAGCATCTGGGCCGCTTCGCGCACTTCGTTGAGGATCGCGCCGGCACCAAGCAGCTGAACCCGAGGCGTCTTCTTATTGCCTTTGGTTTCAACAGACTCGAACTTGTACATACCCTTGATGATGCCGTCCTCACAATCCTTGGGCATTGCCGGCTGTTCGTAGTTCTCGTTCTCGATGGTCAGGTAGTAGAAGACGTTCTGGTTGTCCTCGAACATCTCCTTCATACCCTTGCGGAGCACGACCGCCATTTCATAACCGTAAGCCGGATCGTAGGCCTTACAGTTCGGAATGGTGTTAGCCAGCACATGGCTGTGGCCGTCCTGGTGCTGCAGGCCTTCGCCATTCAGGGTGGTCCGCCCGGCGGTACCGCCGATCAGGAAACCACGGGCCTGGATGTCGCCGGAGGCCCACGCCAGATCGCCAACGCGCTGGAAGCCGAACATCGAGTAGAAGATGTAGAACGGGATCAGCGGGAAGTTGTTGGTGCTGTATGACGTTGCTGCTGCCATCCAGGCCGCCATGGAGCCATCCTCGTTGATACCTTCCTCAAGGATCTGACCCTTCTTGTCTTCCCGGTAATACATGATCTGATCACGGTCTTCTGGCACATACTTCTGACCCTCGGCTGTGTAGATACCCAGCTGACGGAACATGCCTTCCATACCAAAGGTACGGGCTTCGTCGGGTACGATCGGTACCACGCGCTTGCCGATACGCTTGTCTTTTGTCAGAGCGGTCAGGATACGAACGAAGGCCATGGTGGTGGAGATCTTCCGATCGCCGGAACCCTCCAGTACCGCCTTGAAGATGTCCAGATCAGGAATCTGCAGCGGCTGGCAATCTTTGCGCCGCTTGGGATAGAACCCACCCAGCTCCTGCCGGCGCTTCTTCATGTAGACGATTTCCGGGCTATCCGGCGCTGGCCGGTAGTAGGGAACGTCCTTGAGCTCCTCGTCCTTCAGCGGCACCGCAAAGCGGTCGCGGAACGACTTCAGTTGCTCAATATCAAGCTTTTTCAGAGAGTGGGCTGTATTCTGCGCCTCGCCGGCTTCACCGAAGCCATAGCCCTTGATGGTGTGAGCCAGGATGACGGTCGGGCGCCCACCGTTCTTGTTGATAGCATGGTGGAAGGCTGCATAGATCTTGTACGGATCATGGCCACCCCGGTTGAGCTTGTTGATCTCCTCATCCGACAAATCCTCAACCAGCTTGGCGGTTTCGGGATACTTGCCGAAGAAATTCTTACGGGTATAGGCCGGGCCATTGCTCTTGAAGTTCTGCAGGTCGCCGTCGCAGACCTCGTCCATGACGTGCTGCATCTTTCCTTCCTTGTCCCTCTCGAACAGGGGATCCCAGTGGCGACCCCAGACAACTTTCAGCACGTTCCAACCGGCACCGCGGAAGACGCCCTCAAGCTCCTGAATGATCTTGCCGTTACCGCGCACAGGCCCATCCAGACGCTGAAGGTTGCAGTTAACCACAAAGATCAGGTTGCTGAGGTTTTCCCGGCCAGCCATGGAGATGGACCCCAGGGTTTCCGGCTCGTCGCACTCGCCGTCACCGACAAAACACCACACCTTGCGGTCGCCCATCTCAATGAGTTCCCGGCTATCCAGGTACTTCATCACGTGCGCCTGGTAAATCGCCTGAATCGGACCGAGGCCCATTGAAACCGTGGGGAACTGCCAGTAATCCGGCATCAGCCAGGGGTGCGGATAGGAGGAAAGGCCAGTGCCGTCTACTTCCTCGCGGTACTTGTCCAGGTCTTTTTCGTCGAATCGACCCTCGAGGAAGGAGCGCGCATAGATACCAGGTGAAGAATGTCCCTGGAAGTAAACCAGATCGGATTCGCGCTTTTCGTCGCCGCCGTGGAAGAAGTAGTTGAAGCCAACATCGTAGAGCGTCGCAGCCGACGAGAACGAAGAAACATGGCCACCAAGGTCTCCGGGGCGCTGGTTGGCACGCATGACCATGGCCATGGCGTTCCAGCGGATCAGAGAGCGGATACGACGCTCCATAAAGAGGTCGCCGGGCATGGGCGCCTGTTGAGACACCGGAATGCTGTTCCGGAATGGCGTGGTAATTGAATAAGGTAGCTCGGTTCCATCGCGGCTCGCCCGCTCGGAGAGCCTCTCAAGAATGTATTTGGCCCGGTCAACGCCTTCGTTCTCGATCAGAGATTCCAGCGCGTCCAGCCATTCACTGGTTTCAATGGGATCATCATCCTGGTACATCAAACCCTCCCCTTGGCATCAAAAAGTGCAGCGCCGCCACGATCAGCAGCCGGGCGCGTTGCGGTGTCGATAAGCTGCGATGGAATGCAGTGTTTTGTTATGGGTATTCAAAGAGTCTTTAACTGACTACTTATGCCTGCCAGGTGTACCGGCTCCCAGTACACAGAACCTGTACAAAGCATAGAACAGCTTTCACACTTTTCCTGCCTGACAGCACCGCTTCCCGGGCTTTTGACCCCGAGGCTTGCCAAAATTCAGACGAAGTGCGTGGATCAGCCCACCCGATTCCGTAGTATTTTTACTACATTTAAGTCATCAAACTCAATTAAAGTCCTATGGAATTCCATTTCGGAGCGGCTACTTGCGATTACTTACGGAAGAATGACCGTTTTTGGACCATCAGACAACCAGACTGCGACCAATGTCGTAGCATTCTTGTCAACGGGAAAATTGATTACCACGCTAAACGATCTGCTCGCCGCTATTTGTCCCTCATTCGCCGAATTTAACGCTTTTTATTGAATTTTCAGCCAGATCTCACCCGACACTCATCTGATTTACCGGAACTTTTTAATTAGACCTGAAAATAACCCCCCATTTATGTATACTCGCCTGCCTGATTTTTAACCACCGAAAAAGTGGTCGGACCACTTTTGCTGTCATTAACACCAACAGAGGGCGACCTATGAACTCCATCGTCACCTTTCCGAACCGGATTCCCACTACGGAGTTCGAGGAACGGCGTTTCAAGGTCTACACGGACCGCCAGCTCGACAAGATTGAAGTCATCCAGAATCTCCCTGAGGAGACCCTGTTCGAAATGAAGGTGGTCGCCAGCGTGCTGCCTTTCCGGGTCAACGAGTACGTGATCAATGAACTGATCAACTGGGACAAAGTTCCCAACGACCCGATCTATCAGCTTGTCTTCCCCCAAAAAGGCATGCTGAAAGAAGAGCATTACGAGCGCATGGCACAAATGCACCGGGAAGGTGCCGACAAGAAAGAGATCCAGGCGGTTGCCAAGGAAATCCGGGATGAACTGAACCCGCACCCGGCAGGCCAGATGGAAATGAACATGCCCGAGCTGGACGGCGAGGTGCTGGACGGTGTTCAGCATAAGTACCGCGAGACAGTGCTGTTTTTCCCGGCCCAGGGTCAGACCTGCCACTCTTACTGTACCTTCTGTTTCCGCTGGGCACAGTTTGTCGGTGACAAGGACCTGAAAATGGCCAGCACCGAAGCCGAGAAGCTTCATGGCTACCTGCAGGAGCACACAGAAGTCACCGACCTGCTGGTGACCGGCGGTGATCCCATGGTCATGAAAACCAAGAACCTGGTTCAGTACCTCGAGCCGTTGTTGGAGCCTGAGTTCGACCACATCCAGACCATTCGCATCGGCACCAAGGCGCTGACCTTCTGGCCATACCGTTTTGTGACTGACAAGGATGCCGATGAACTAATCGACCTGTTCGCCCGTCTCGTGGACGCCGGCAAGCATGTGGCCATCATGGCCCACTACAACCACTGGCAGGAAATCACCACCGAGATTGCCGAAGAGGCCATCCGCCGCATCCGTGCTACGGGCGCCGAGATCCGCGCCCAGGGCCCGCTGATCAAGCACGTCAACGACGATGCCGACGCCTGGGCCAAACTGTGGAAGAAAGAAGTGCAGCTGGGCATCATCCCCTACTACATGTTTGTAGAACGGGACACCGGCGCCAAGAACTACTTTGAAGTGCCCCTTGTGGAGGCTTTCCACATCTATCGGGAAGCCATGAAAAAGGTCAGTGGCCTGGCCCGCACCGCCCGCGGCCCCTCCATGAGCGCCGGCCCCGGCAAGGTGGAGATTCAGGGCATTACCGAAATACACGGTGAGAAGGTCTTGGTGCTGCGCTTCCTGCAGGGTCGCAATCCGGATTGGGTTCAGCGCCCATTCTTCGCCAAGTACAGCGAGACAGCCACCTGGCTGCATGAGCTGGAACCGGCCTTCGGAGAGGAGAAGTTCTTCTTTGAGGATGAGTATGAAGCCATGAAGAGGGGCAACGGCTAAAAGCTCATTGCCCTTATGCAAACAGGGCCAGATGGAAGCCCCACCTGGCCCTGTTCCGCTCACCTCCTTCGAAACTTCGGCACAAACCCCTCTGGCTTGTCCCTGAGCCACTCAACAAACGTCCGCAACTCCTCCAACTCCAGCAACTTTTCCCGGGTATTGAAGTACAAACCAAGCTCGTATTCCGAGCGAGTTTTATGAATGGCGTTATGACAGGGTCGGCACACCCAGAGGGTTCGGGTGATGAGCTCTTCTTTGGAGAACAGTTTCTGGAACCGTTTTTTACGGTGCAGGTGCTTCGGGATCAAGTGGTGCCGGGTGAGCCTGGCAACCGGGCGTTCGCAGAGTTCACAGTTGTCGGGCTGGGGTGGAAGTTTGAGCATTGCGGAAATACCAGTCGGGTTTTGCCTTTGGCTCTACCCGACCTACATTGTTTTTGGCGAGCGCCAAACGATCAGTGCATCAAGGTATAGAGTTTCCGCCGATAGGTCCGTACGTCCGGGTTGTTGTTGCCCAGCTTGTCGAACAACTCGATCAGCGTTGTCTTGGCTACTTCGTCCTTGTATTTGCTGTCCACCTGCATCAACCGGATCAGCAGATCCATGGCCTCTGCGTTGTTCTCCTGTAATACGTGGTGAAGCGCCAACTGGTGCAGTGCATTCGGGTCTTTCGGGTCCTGCTCCAGGGCCATTTCAAGATCCTTGATCGGTGGAAGCTCGGCAGATTGCCTGAGAAACTTGACCCGGGCCGCCAGCTGTTTGGCCTGGTGCTGCATTTTCTCTTCCGGAGGCAGGCTTTCAAGCACTTGCTCAGCCGTTTCCAGATCGCCCATCTCCGCCTTCAACTGGGCCAGATCAATCAGCACCTTCAGGTTCTCGGGATCCTCCTGGTTCATCTGCGACAGGATCGTCAGCGCGCCTTCCACATCACCTTCTTCCCAGATCCGGTGGGCCTTCTCATAGGGGTCTTCCTTGGGCGCCTCCACATGCTTGTCGAGAACCTGACGGATTTCGCTTTCCGGCAGGGCACCGTTGAAGCCATCCACTGCCTGACCGTTCTTGACCAGGATGACCGTGGGCAGGCTGCGCACGCCGAGGCTGGAGGTAAGCTGCTCCTGCTCGTCGGCATTCACCTTGGCCAGCATGAACGCGCCCTGATAATCGTCGGCCAGTTTTTCCAGCAAGGGCATCAACTGCTTGCAGGGAGCGCACCACTCAGCCCAGACATCCACCAGAATGGGCGTGCTGGCAGAGGCTTCCATAACCTTCTGCTGGAAATTTTCCATGGTGGCTTCAAAGATGTAGGGAGAATTGCTCATGCAGGGCACCTGAAAAGTCGAATGAATCGTTGGAAACTGTCAGGGACATGGGGCCAACTGTCGGAATTTCAAGCGCCAACAGTCCAAAGCCAACTCCTTGAAATCACCGTATGTGCCGTTACATAGCTAGTAAGCAACGCTCCGGGACAATTGCTCAGCAGCCTGTCCCGGGCAGATTCACAACCTTTCCGGATGGATACTCGCGGCATGAATGATGACACGCAAAACGATTCACTTGAGGAATTCGAAGAGGACGTGACCGAATACATTGGCAAGGACGAGCACAGCAAGAGCCTCGCCCTGCCCCAGCAGATGATGCCCCGGCGCATGTACGTGCTGCCGGTTTCAAACCGCCCTTTCTTTCCGGCCCAGGTGCAACCGGTGGTGGTTAACCAGAATCCGTGGCAGGAAACCCTGAAACGTGTCGGCGAGACCGATCACAAAGTCATGGGAATCTGCTTTGTTGACGAACAAGCTGCCGAAGAAGACATCCCTGCCAGCGAACAACTGGAAACCACCGGCTGTGCCGTGCGCGTGCATCATGCCCAGAATGACAGCGGCAAGATCCAGTTTATCGCCCAGGGCCTTCAGCGCTTCCGCGTTGTCCAGTGGTTGCGGAGAAAGCCACCCTATCTTGTGGAAGTTGAATACCCGACCGAGCCGGAAGAAGACGCTGACGAACTCAAGGCCTACACCCTCGCCATTATCAGCGCGATCAAGGAGCTGCTGCGCACCAACCCACTCTACGGTGAGGACGTAAAACAGTACCTGTCCCGTTTCGGGCCGGACGACAGCTCACCGCTCGCCGATTTCGGCGCCTCGATGACCAGCGCCCCGGGCAACGAGCTGCAGGATGTGCTCGACACCGTTCCCCTGCTCCGCCGCATGGAGAAGGTTCTGCTGCTGATGCGCAAGGAACAGGAAGTAGCCAGGCTGCAGTCGGAAATCAGCGAAGAGGTTAACGCCAAGGTTCAGAAGCATCAGCGCGAGTTTTTCCTGAAGGAACAGCTAAAGGTCATCCAACGCGAGCTGGGCATGGCCAAGGATGACAAAACTGCGGACGTGGAACGTTTTCAGCACCGCATGGCGGAGCTAAACCCGCCCGAGTCGGTCCAGGAGCGCTTCAATGATGAAATCGAAAAACTGCAGGTGCTGGAACAGGGGTCGCCTGAATATGGCGTTACCCGCAACTATCTGGACTGGCTGACGCAGGTTCCCTGGGGCATTCACTCAGAAGACCACTTCGATCTGGCCGAAGCCCGCCGGATTCTGGACCGGGATCACGACGGCCTGGACGATGTAAAAGATCGCATCGTCGAATTCCTTGCCGAAGGTACCTTCAAGGGCGAGGTCAGCGGCTCCATCCTGTTGCTGGTGGGACCGCCGGGCGTTGGCAAGACATCGATCGGCCATTCCGTGGCGGATGCACTGGGGCGTAAATTCTACCGTTTCAGCGTTGGCGGCATGCGGGATGAAGCTGAAATCAAAGGCCACCGCCGTACCTACATCGGCGCCATGCCGGGCAAGTTTGTACAGGCACTGAAAGATTCAAAGGTGGCGAACCCGGTCATCATGCTGGATGAAATCGACAAGATCGGTGCGTCTTTCCAGGGCGATCCGGCTTCGGCCCTGCTGGAGACTCTGGACCCGGAACAGAACCGCGACTTCCTGGACCACTATCTGGACGTCCGTATGGACCTATCCAAGGTTCTGTTCATCTGCACCGCCAACCAACTGGATACAATCCCGCGGCCGCTGCTCGACCGCATGGACGTGATCCGTCTTTCCGGTTACATCGCAGAGGAAAAGCTGGCCATTGCCAAGCACTACCTGCTGCCCAGACTGCTGAAGCGGGCCGGGTTGCTGAAAAAGCAGCTCAACATCACCGATGCCGCAATCAAACAGGTCATCGAAGGCTATGCTCGCGAGGCCGGCGTGCGGAGCCTGGAAAAGCTGCTGCATAAGATACTCCGCAAGGGCATCGTGAAGCTGCTGGAAAATCCGGAGCAGCCGGTGAAGGTGGGCGTCTCGGATCTGCAGAGCTACCTGGGACAGCCCTCGTTCAGGAAAGAGAAATCGCTTAAGGGCACTGGTGTCGTGACCGGACTGGCCTGGACCGCCATGGGCGGGGCCACCCTGAGCATCGAGGCCTCCAGGATTCACAGCTCACAACGGGGCTTCAAACTGACCGGACAGTTGGGCGATGTGATGAAGGAGTCCGCCGAAATCGCCTACAGCTATGTGTCCTCGAACCTCAAACGCTTCAGAGGTGACCCGACCTTCTTCGACAAATCCTTCGTGCACCTGCACGTGCCCGAGGGCGCCACACCCAAAGACGGTCCCAGCGCCGGCGTCACCATGGCCACCGCGTTGCTTTCCATCGCACGCGGAGAAGCGCCGCAGCAGAACATCGCCATGACGGGAGAGCTCACCCTGACCGGACAGGTGCTGCCGGTAGGCGGTATTCGCGAGAAAGTCATTGCGGCGCGGCGGCAGAAAATCAGCAACCTGATCCTGCCGGAAGCAAATCGGGGCGACTATGAGGAGCTACCGGAATATCTGAAGGAAGGCCTGTCGGTGAATTTTGCCAAGCATTACAGCGACGTGTTTCAGGTGTGCTTTGGCAATAAGCCCAAGAGCGGGTCTTCGGTGCATTAATTGAAGCGGGTTTGTCGGATTACGCTTCGCTAATCCGACCTACGAGTTTGGATAGCTGATTTGTAGGTCGGATTAGATCCAACGGGTCGTAATCCGACACCACTGTTCAGGCTTTCTCTTTCCACCCGTCATCCTTCAAAACCGACCCAACCGTCAGCACCGGCGACGCATCAATATCATCGGCGTCCATCATGTTCGCGACCCGTTGCAGCGAGGCCAGGATCATGGTCTGCTCCCACTCTGCCAGGCTCTGGAATTTCTGGACAAAATCCTCCTGCAGCGGATTGGGGGCCCGGGCGAGTAGGTCCGCACCTTCGTCAGTCAGGTGGGCATGCACCTTGCGTTTGTCCTGGGTGCTGCGCACCCGGTACACCAGATTGCGATGTTCCAGACGGTCCAGAATCGTCGTGACCGTTGCCTGGCTGAGACTCACCTTTTCCGCAATGGTGCCGATGGTCACCTCACCAAGATCCCGGATCGTTCTCATGATCAGCAGCTGCGGCCCGGTCAGTCCCGCATGCTTGCTCAGGCGCTTGGAGTGAAGGTCTGTTGCCCGGATTACCCGCCTGAGAGCCACCAGCACATCTTCATAACTATTCACAGCAATACTCCGATTCGGTATCGGGAATTTGTTTATACCCCTAACTATTAGAGGTCTTTGTACCCAGGATTGCAAGTCGGGAGGATTCCCGGCATTTTTTCGGGCAGCCAATATGCTAAGGTTTCGGACTTGTTCCATACCGACAGACGAACGGATTGCGCCCGATGATCAAGTACTTGCTGCCTCTCCTTTTCATGATGACCTTCGCCGGAACCCTGTACGGCCAGGACAACCTGGGGCCTGAGAAAGAGCTCACCGCGGAAGAGCTTAAAGAGAGCATAAAGACCCTGGAAAAGCCGATGTATACGCCCTTCATCGAGCTTTATCTGCTGGAGGAAAGCAAAGCCCTGCGCAAAGAAATGATGAACACCCGCGCGGAGCTGATCGAAAAGGTGGTGGACAAAGAGCTGTCCGTTGCCGACAAGACCATGTCCTACGCCACCGACACAGTGACCTACTTCTTCTATCTGATTGCCGGTGCAACCTCCATTCTGGTAGTCATTGGCTGGAACTCGATCCGCGACATGCGCAATCAGCTCACCAGCCTCGCCGAAAAACGGGTTAACGAACTGGTGATCGAATACGAGCAACGGCTCGAATTTATCGAGGACCAGCTGAAGCAAAAATCCGACATCATTCACCAGAATCAGGCCGAGATTGAGCGCACCAACGAAGTGCATTCGCTGTGGCTGAAAGCCAGCCAGGAAACCTCACAACAAAACAAGATCTCCGCCTACGATCAGATTCTGGATCTTCGCCCGGATGATGTGGAAGCTCTGAGTTACAAGGCCGACGCCGTCCTGGAAATGCAGGAGCCGCTCTGGGCAATCAGTCTTTGCCAGCGAGCGCTGAAACTTGCACCGGATAATGGCCACGCGCACTATCAGTTGGCATGCGCCTATGCGGAAATCGGCCGCTGGGAGGACGCAGTCAGCACCTTGAAGAAAGCTATTGAAATTTCGGAGGCATACCGCGACGATGCCTCCGTAGACGTTAGTTTTGAGCAGCTGCGCGAACACGAGAGCTTCCGCGCGCTGGTCTCACAGGATGAAGAAGACGGCACGGATGCGTGACACCGCTCAGAGCGGCACGGGTTTTGCCTTTGCAGACAGGCCCGTGTTCCGGAGCAAACTCCAGAGCCATCTGCTTGACAAGCAGTGAGGTGTGGTGTTTGTTTAACTCTCTGAGAACACAAGAATAACCCTGAAATAAAACAGGACAGACTCAATGAGAACTTCAGTAAAGAAACTCGTAACCGCTGTTAGTACTTCCGTCGCCCTGATGGGCGCTGGCCACGCCGCCGCAGAAATCCAGATCGGTATTGCCGGTCCCATGACTGGCCCCGTTGCCCAGTATGGTGACATGCAATTCTCCGGCGCCCGCATGGCGATCGAGCAGATCAACGCCAATGGCGGTGTGATGGGCGAAGAGCTCGTTGCCGTTGAATACGACGACGTGTGTGACCCGAAGCAGGCCGTAACTGTTGCCAACAGCCTGGTCAACGATGGCGTTCGCTTCGTAATCGGCCACCTGTGCTCCAGTTCCACCCAGCCCGCATCTGACATCTACGAAGATGAAGGCATCCTGATGGTGACCCCGGCTTCCACCAGCCCGGAAATCACCGAGCGTGGCTATGAACTGGTGTTCCGTACCATCGGCCTGGACAGCATGCAGGGCCCGGTTGCGGCGAATTACATTGCCGCCCAGAATCCCGAGCGCGTGGCCATTGTTCACGACAAGCAGCAGTACGGTGAAGGTATTGCCACCGCGGTTCGTGACACCCTGAAGGACGCTGGCGTTGAAATCGCCATGTTCGAAGGCATCACCGCCGGTGACAAGGACTTCTCATCACTGGTCACCAAGCTCAAGCAAGCTGATGTGGACTACGTCTATTACGGCGGTTACCACCCGGAGCTTGGTCTGATCCTGCGCCAGGCTGACTCCGCTGGCCTGGATGCCCGTTTCATGGGCCCCGAGGGCGTAGGTAACAAGGACATCAACACCATCGCCGGCGAAGCAGCAGAAGGCCTCCTGGTAACCCTGCCACCGGCATTCGACCAGAAAGCCGAAAACCAGGCGCTGGTGAAGGCGTTCGAAGACAAGGGTGAAGATCCTTCCGGTCCTTTCGTTCTGACCTCCTACACCGCTGTCCAGCTGGTTGCCGAAGGTATTGAAGCGGCTGACTCCACCGATCCGTTCGACGTTGCTGCTGCCCTGCGCGAAGGCACCTTCCAGACTCCGATCGGTACCGTTGAATACGACAAGGCCGGCGACATGAAGTCGTTTGAGTTTGTTGTGTACGAATGGCATTCAGATGGAAGCAAAACTCCGGTAAACTGAGCCAAAATCGTTAACAAACGGTAATCATGAGAGCACCTTCTCACCGCGATCCGGGAGAAGGTGTTTTTCTAGGCTCCTGTTGATCCTCCTACACTTCCTGCCCGGATATCCCGGGCAGACGTGTGGTAGCGGAGGGAGCAGGCTTTCGGAGTCCCATAACAATGCAAGACCTCCTGTATTTCTCTCAGCAGCTCATCAACGGGCTGACGATCGGGAGCACCTATGCCCTGATCGCCATCGGCTACACGATGGTTTACGGCATCATTGGCATGATCAACTTTGCCCATGGTGAAATCTATATGATCGGTGCCTACACGGCGCTAATCGCCATTACCGGCCTCGCCTCCCTGGGCATTGCCTGGCTGCCACTGATCCTGATCGTGGCTCTGCTCTGTGCCATGCTCGTCTCCAGCTCCATGGGCTGGGCGGTGGAACGGGTGGCCTATCGGCCTGTGCGGGGGCGTCACCGCCTGATCCCGCTGATCTCAGCCATCGGCATGTCCATCTTCCTGCAGAACTACGTGCACCTGGCACAGGGGTCACGGAACATCGGTTTTCCGGCACTGATAGATGGCGGTTTCAACTTCGGTTCCGGTGACGGTTTCCAGATGTCCCTGTCCTATATGCAGATCACCATCTTCATCACCACCCTGATCTGTATGACGGCCCTGTCACTGTTCATATCCCGCTCCCGGACCGGCCGCGCCTGTCGGGCGGTGTCTCAGGATCTGGGCATGGCCAGCCTGCTGGGCATCGATACCAACCGGATTATCTCCGCGACGTTCGTGATCGGTGCGGCCCTGGCGGCGGTTGCCGGCCTGCTACTGGGCATGTACTACGGTTCGGTTGATCCCCTGTTCGGGTTCATTGCCGGACTGAAAGCCTTTACTGCTGCGGTACTTGGTGGCATTGGCAGCATCCCTGGTGCGATGCTGGGCGGACTGATACTGGGCGTGGCAGAGAGTATGACCTCCGGCTACCTCAGCGGTGAATACAAGGATGTGATCTCGTTCAGCCTGCTGATCCTGATTCTGCTGTTCAAACCCACCGGCCTGCTCGGCAAACCGGAGGTTGAGAAGATCTGATGGCTGCTAACAATTTCAGACACGCGCTGTTCTGCGCGTTCATTACACTGATCATTTCCTACCCGATCATCGGCTTCAACCTTGAAGCCCAGGGCATCAACGTGACCCTGACCGGCGCCGATGCCAGCACCATAGTGATGGTATTGCTCGCGGCGTTGATCGTATTCCTGTTCCAGATGTTCCGGGAACAGATCATGGGGGGCTTGAAGAGCATCCCCCATCCTTTGCCCCAATCCAACAAGGAGCCAATGGCGGAAAACCGCCGGGCAAAGATTGAGTCCTGGGTACTCACCGGTATCGTGATTTTCGCGCTATTCTGGCCTTTCCTTGTATCCCGTGGCTCCGTGGATCTGGCAACCCTGGTACTGATCTACATCATGCTGGCCCTTGGCCTGAACGTGGTGGTCGGTCTGGCCGGCCTTCTGGATCTTGGCTACGTGGCATTCTACGCCGTGGGCGCCTATACCTTTGCCTTATTGTCCCAGTACACAGGCATTTCGTTCTGGTTGGCTCTACCCATCGGTGCCCTGCTCGCGGCTCTGTTCGGTTTGGTGCTCGGCTTTCCGGTGCTCCGGTTGCGGGGGGATTATCTGGCCATCGTAACCCTCGGGTTCGGTGAAATCATCCGGATCCTGCTGAACAACTGGACGACGCTGACTGGCGGCCCCAACGGCATTGGTGGCATCCCCGATCCAACCCTGTTCGGCATGGAATTCGGGCGCCGGGTGAAGGAAGAAGGCAACACCTCGTTCCACGAAACCTTTGGCATTGCCTACAGCGGTGAGCACAAGGTCATCTTCCTGTACCTGATTGCCCTGGTTCTGGCGGTGTTCACTGCCCTGGTTATCCGTCGTTTCATGCGGATGCCGGTCGGCCGTGCCTGGGAGGCACTGCGGGAAGATGAAATCGCTGCCCGCTCCCTCGGCCTGAGCCGAACCGCGGTGAAGCTGTCCGCCTTTACCATTGGCGCCTTCTTTGCCGGTTTTGCCGGCACGGTATTCGCCTCCAAGCAGGGTTTTATCAGCCCGGAATCGTTTGTCTTCCTGGAATCCGCCATCATCCTGGCCATCGTGGTACTCGGCGGCATGGGCTCCCAGATCGGTGTGGTACTCGCGGCAATTGCCGTGACCATCCTGCCAGAACTGGCCCGTGAGTTTTCCGAGTACCGGATGCTTATTTTCGGCGCCGCCATGGTGCTGATGATGGTCTGGCGTCCGCAGGGCCTGATGCCCATGCGCCGCATTCACATTGAACTGAAAAGGCAGGAGTGACAGACGATGCTTGAAGTACAGAATCTGTCCATGCGCTTTGGCGGCCTGCTGGCGGTAGACGAAGTGTCTCTGGACGTTCAGGAACACGAAATTGTATCCATCATCGGTCCCAATGGGGCCGGAAAAACCACCGTATTCAACTGCATGAGTGGTTTTTACAAACCCACGGGTGGCAAGATCCTGTTCGAGGGGAGAGAGGTTCAGGGCAAACCTGACTACAAGATCTCTCGTCTCGGGATGGTACGCACCTTCCAACATGTCCGACTGTTCAGCCAGATGACGGTGGTGGAAAACCTGTTGGTGGCACAACATCGCCATCTCAACACCAACCTGATTTCCGGCTTGATCAAAACCCCCAGTTATCGGACGAAAGAGCAGAAATCCCTGGATCGTGCCGCCTACTGGCTGGACCGGGTAGGCCTGCTGGACCTGGCCAACCGGGAAGCCGGCAATCTGGCCTATGGCCAGCAACGACGTCTTGAGATTGCCCGCTGCATGGTGACCGAGCCAAAGCTGTTGATGCTCGACGAGCCAGCAGCCGGCCTCAACCCGGCGGAAACCAAGGAACTCAATCAGCTGATCGTCAGCCTGAAAGAGGACTACAACGTTTCCGTGGTGCTGATTGAGCACGACATGAGCCTGGTAATGGATATTTCCGACCGCATCAACGTCATCAACCAGGGACGCCCCCTGGCCAGTGGCACACCGGAAGAAATCCGCCAGAACGACGACGTGATCAAAGCCTATCTGGGCGAGGCCTGAGGTAACCACATGCTAGTACTAGAAGATGTCCATACCCATTACGGCAAGATCGAGGCCTTGCACGGGGTGTCTGTCGAGGTCAAAAAGGGTGAGATCGTCTCGCTGATCGGCGCCAACGGCGCCGGCAAAACCACTCTACTGATGACCGTTTGCGGCAACCCACAGGCCAGTTCCGGTCGCATTTTCCTGGAGGGCCGGGAGATTACCCGTGAACCGACTGCCCAGATCATGCGGTCCGGCATTGCCATCGTCCCTGAAGGGCGGCGGATATTTTCAGGCCTGACGGTTGAGGAAAACCTCCACATGGGTGGTTTCTTCAACACCAAGACCGAAATCCGCAAGAGCCAGGAGCACGTCTACGAGCTCTTCCCCCGCCTGAAGGAGCGCGAACATCAGCGTGCCGGCACCATGTCCGGCGGCGAGCAACAAATGCTGGCTATCGGGCGGGCACTGATGAGCAGGCCAGAGATGATCATCCTTGATGAACCATCGCTGGGCCTGGCACCGCTGATCATCAAACAGATCTTTGAGATCATCGGCCAGCTGCGCGAGGAAGGCATCACCGTATTCCTGGTAGAGCAGAACGCCCACCAGGCGCTGAACCTGGCAGACCGTGGCTATGTGCTCGAAACCGGCAAGATTCGCCTGCACGATACGGGCAAGAACCTGCTGGAAAACCCGGATGTCCAGAATGCGTACCTTGGCGGCTGATCTCTGATCGTTGCCTGTGAATGAAAAGCCGGAACATGCCAACATGTTCCGGCTTTTTTAGGCCAAATCAATTACTCACCCACCTTTTAACTTGCGCTGGCTGGATATCAACTATACTCAAACCAACGGTCAACCTGTCTCCACAAGACCAGTCAGGGCCGTTTTCGCAATGCTGCTCCACGTCAGGGGCAGCATTGTGTATTGCGACGACAGCTTTAAACCACAGAAAGGAGTGGATAATGAAAAAACTGATCGCAGGTGCAATTCTCCTGGGTGCTTCCTCCATGGCCTTTGCCCAACCGGGCTGCGGTGTGGGTGCCATGATCTGGAAAGGACAATCCGGCATTGCTCCCCACGTACTGGCTGCAACCACCAACGGGACCTTTGGTAACCAGACCTTTGGCATGACCACTGGCACCCTTGGCTGCCAGACGAACCAGTCTGTTCAGTCCATGGCTATGTACATGGACAGCAACATCGATAAGGTTGCCCGGGACATGTCCCGCGGTTCTGGCGAGAACCTCGACACGATGGCCGTTCTTCTGGGCGTCGACGAGGCTGACCGCGACACCTTCCGCAAAGTGCTGCAAGATAACTTTGCCACCATTTTCCCGAGCTCTGACACCACCTCCGGCGAAGCGGTCGATGCCATCGTCGCGCTGCTGGAGAAAAACGAGTCACTCAGCAAGTACGTAGCAGCCTGATAATGACTCATTGAATGGACTCTCATGCGCCAGGGACGGCGCATTGTTCCATCCTCCATACCGTTCAACCCCGGATGCAGTAAACACCCATGGGCAACATGCTTCGCATTGGGCCAGCGCTGATCTGGCTTGCAGTCAGCCTGCAAACCCAGGCTAATACGCCTGAAAACACATCCGAACTCCATCTCGATCCTGCCTGGCTCACACTTATCCATTATCAGCCCGACACCTTTGGCGATGGATATACCAGCCAGGCCGACGATCCGGCCTTTTTTCTGAGCGAAGACGGCAAACACTCACCACAGGCGGAGCTGAAGGCAACCCTCGACGCCATCCAGAAGCCCGGCCAAGGCAATGACCACGCCCGCTGCCGTTTCCCGGCCCGGGAAACCTGGCTTCGTCAGCAACTGGATCTATCGTTAACCGAAATCGACTGCCCCGGGTATCAGGAATGGTCGGAAACACTGAACACCGAGACCGTGACCCTGGTGTTCGCCGCCTCATACCTGAACAGCCCTTCGTCCATGTTCGGCCACACGTTTCTGCGCCTTGATCCTCCCCAGGATGATGACGACACCAATCTGCTGCTGGCCAACACAATTTCTTATGCGGCCGACGCCGCTGCCCACGACAGTGAGCTACTGTTTGCCTACAAGGGCATTTTTGGCGGCTATCCTGGCATCACCTCCGTCCAGCCCTACTACGAGAAAATCCGGTTGTACTCCGACATCGAACATCGTGACCTGTGGGAGTACAAACTGAACCTCACGCAGGATGAAGTGGACCTGATGATCGCTCACGCCTGGGAGATCAGGGATCGGAATTTTGATTACTACTTCTTCGACGAGAACTGTGCCTACCGCCTGCTGGCCCTGATAGACATCGCCCGCCCCGGCACCGATCTTCTGGGCGAAGTGAGCACTCACGCCATCCCATCGGACACGGTACGCTGGGTGGTCGACAAGGATCTGGTGAGCGACGTTTATTACCGGCCCTCGGCTGCCACGTCGGTGGCCTACAGTCTCTCTACCCTGCCCGACGATCAACAGACCCTTGCGGCAGCCATCGCCAACGGATACGTAGCCGCTGATGGTAGCGAAGTGAGGTCACTGCCAGCCGAGCAACGAGCACATGTTCTGGACGCCACCTACGATTATGTTCGCTACAAGAGCGAGGCCGACGGCTGGCCCCGGGAAATCGCGGCGCCACTCTCCCATGACCTTTTGAGAGAGCGCAGCCAGATCAACAATGTGGCTCCGCCGGAGGCGCCGCCAGAGCCGATTGTCAGAGACGATCAGGGCCACGACACCTTTCGCCTGAGCCTGGGAGCTGGCCAGCAGGCGCACCGGGAATTCGCCCAGCTGACCCTGCGCCCGGCCTACCATGACGTCCTTGATCCGCCGGCTGGCTACCGCACCGGCGCCCAGCTTCAATTCCTCAGACTCGACGCGCGTCTTTACACAGACAACGACGAGCTTCAACTGGAACAACTGACCGGCGTGGAAATCCGCTCGTTGAGCCCGCGGAACGCTTTTTTCTCGCCGCTGTCCTGGCAGGTAGGGTTTGGTGGCCGCCGAACCGACACCGGCAACGACCGGGTCCTGACCCCCTACCTTGAGGGCGGCGCCGGCGGCAGCTGGCGCCTGGGCCATCAAACCCAGGCCTTTGCCATCGCCACCGCCGACCTGGAAATCGACGACGACCTGCGCCGAGGCTACGATGCGGCCCCGGGGGCCGACGTAGGCTTGTTGCACCAGAACAATCGGTTCAGCCTGCTCGCCGGTGCCAAAACCAAGGCCTGGATCGTCAGCAGCCAACATCGTCAGGACCAACTCTACGCCAAAGCCAACTGGCACATCGGGCGGGAGTTCAGTCTGTTTGCCGAATTCGCCAGAGAAGACCACTACGACAGGTACCAGAGCACATGGCACGCCGGACTCCACGCCTACTTTTGACCGCCGCAACAGCCCGGTTAACCGGGCTGTTGATCGCCCTACTTCTGCTATCCGGTTGCAGCAGTGTGTTCTTTTACCCGGACCGGGTGACTTACATCACCCCGGACCGACTTAATCTCGAATACGAAGATATCTACATCGACACCGCAGACGGCGAAACTCTCCACGGCTGGTGGCTGCCTGCAGACGCGCCTGAGAGTGACTCCAGGGGCACTGTCTACTTCCTCCACGGCAACGCCCAGAACATCAGTAGCCACATCTTGAACGTGGCCTGGTTGCCTGAGAGAGGCTACAACGTATTCACCATCGACTACCGGGGCTACGGCAAATCCACCGGCGACCCGGACATCGAAGGCGCCCTGCATGATGTCGAAACCGGTCTGCGCTGGCTGGCCGAAAAGCCGGAAGTCAATGGACGGTCGCTTTTCATCCTCGGCCAGAGCCTTGGCGGTGGGCTGGGAATCGCATTGGCCAGTGAGTGGACCCAGAGGGAAGAGGAGCCCCGCCTGGATGGCGTCATCCTGGATGGCACATTCTCAGGCTTCCGTGGAATCGCCCGGGAGAAACTGGGCGAATTCTGGCTTACCTGGCCATTTCAGATTCCGCTGAGCTGGACCATTCCCGAGGACTACGAGGGCGTGGATCATATCCCCAGAATCAGCCCGGTGCCGGTAATGGTGATCCACAGCGTGCGGGACGGGATTATTCCGTTTCATCATGGGGAGGCCCTGTACGAAGCTGCAGAGGAGCCCAAGGAGTTTTTGCAGACGGATACGCCACATGGGGCGACGTTTGTTATTCCAGGGTACCGGAAGGAAATGATTCGGTTTATGGCGCAATAAAAAACCCGCCGATCCAGAGGAAAGGCGGGCTTTTATTAAGCCCGAAAACGATCAGGCAGAGAAATCGGTCGGCTGGTCGCCTTCCTTGATTTCCTTCATGGACAGCTTCACCCGACCACGGTTGTCCACATCCAGCACTTTCACCAGAACTTCCTGACCTTCGCTCAGCTCGTCAGTTACGTTCTCGATGCGGCGATCAGAGATCTGGGAAATGTGCACCAGACCATCCTTGCCAGGCAGGATGTTAACGAAGGCACCGAAGTCCACAATGCGCTCAACGCGCCCCTTGTAGATAGCACCCACTTCGATCTCAGCGGTGATTTCCTTGACCCGGTTCACCGCCGCCTGGGCAGCTTCCTGGTTATCCGCGTAGATCTTCACATTGCCGTCATCATCCAGATCGATGGAAGCGCCGGTCTCGTCACAGATGGAACGGATCACAGAACCGCCCTTACCGATAACGTCGCGGATCTTTTCCGGATTGATCTTGATAGTGGTGATGCTCGGCGCACGGGCAGACAGCTCGGCACGGGGGGTAGAGATCACCTTGTTCATCTCGCCCAGAATGTGCAGACGCGCTGCGTGGGCCTGCTCAAGCGCAAGTTCCATAATCTCGTCGGTAATGCCGTTGATCTTGATATCCATCTGCAGGGCGGTCACGCCCTCCTGGGTACCGGCAACCTTGAAGTCCATGTCGCCCAGGTGATCCTCGTCACCCAGGATGTCGGTCAGAACCGCGAACTTGTCGCCTTCCTTGACCAGACCCATGGCAATACCGGCCACCGGCGCCTTGATGGGCACACCCGCATCCATCAGCGCCAGGCTGGAACCACAGACCGAAGCCATGGAGCTGGAACCGTTGGACTCGGTGATCTCGGAAACCGCACGGATGGCGTACGGGAATTCTTCGAGGGTCGGCATAACCGCCAGAACACCACGCTTGGCCAGACGACCATGGCCAACCTCACGGCGACCCGGTGTGCCCACACGACCAGCTTCGCCCACGGAGTACGGAGGGAAGTTGTAGTGGAACAGGAACGGATCCTTGCGCTCACCTTCCAGTGCATCAATGATCTGCACATCACGGGACGTACCCAGAGTGGTGGTCACGATGGCCTGGGTCTCGCCACGGGTAAACAGGGCAGAACCGTGAACGCTGGGCAGAACACCCACTTCAATTTCGATCGGACGGACAGTCTTGTTGTCACGACCATCGATCCGGGGCTTGCCATCAATAACCTGCTGGCGAACCACGTTTTTCTCGATCTTGCCGAAGTACTTTTTGACTTCGTCTTCGGAAGGCTGGCCTTCCTCTTCACCGGCCAGTTTCTCAACGGCAGCGGCTTTCACTTCGCCAAGGCGCTCGTAGCGGGCCATCTTGTCGCGGATGCCATAGGCTTCCCCGATGGCACCGGCAAAGTCCGCCTTGATGGCATTGAGCAGCTCGGTGTTCTCGACCGCCGGTTGCCAGTCCCAACGGGGCTTGCCGATTTCAGCGGCAAATTCCTTGATCGCCGCAACCGCAGTCTGCATTTCCTGGTGGCCGTAAAGCACGCCGCCCAGCATCTGGTCTTCAGTCAGGCCCTTGGCTTCGGATTCAACCATCAGAACCGCGTCTTCGGTGCCGGCAACAACCATGTCCAGCAGGGAGGTCTGCAGCTCTTCGAAGGTCGGGTTGAGGAAGTAGCCGCGCTCGTTGGTGTAACCCACACGGGACGCACCGATGGGGCCATCGAACGGGATACCGGAGATGGACAGCGCCGCAGACGCGGCCAGCATCGCAGCAATATCAGGATCCTGATTCTTGCTGGAGGACATAACCGTGGTGATGACCTGAACTTCGTTCATGAAGCCGTTCGGGAACAGCGGACGAATCGGACGGTCGATCAGACGGGAGGTCAGGGTTTCCTTCTCGGAAGGACGACCTTCGCGCTTGAAGAAGCCACCGGGGATTTTGCCCACGGCGTAGGTCTTCTCGAAGTAGTTCACGGTCAGCGGGAAGAATGGCTGGCCGGGCTTGGCTTCCTTGGCGCCAACAACGGTACCGAGAACGGAAATATCATCCACGGTTACCAGTACGGAACCGGTTGCCTGACGGGCAATACGGCCGGTTTCCAGAGTGACGGTCTTGCCGCCAAGCTCAAACGATTTCTTGAAAGGTTTCAGATCCACAAAAAACTCCTGGTCTATCTGTTCCAGATTGATTCGTCCCGAACGCCCCTGCGCACGAGACCATAGTTCTGCAGATGATGTACTGTGGTCTGAAGAGCAACCCGTCTGAAAGCTAACAGGCTGTTGCAAAACCCCGGTCTGAAGGGCGGCAGTTCCAGAAGCCGCCGGGCCCGGGTTTTCAACAACCTGCTATCAATTTCGGCTTTCCATTACGACAGGGAATCCTTCGAAAACACAGACAATCCAACTGCAGTGGGAGAAAAACACAACCAGCAGACCCGGTGAAGGGCCTGCTGGTTGACGGCTGCCACCGGGAACACCGGCACAGCCCTCAGGTCGTAGAGACCCGGATCAGCGACGCAGACCCAGACGCTGGATGAGCTCCAGGTAACGGTCGGCGTTTTTGCGCTTGAGGTAGTCCAGCAGCTTACGACGCTGGTTAACCATCCGGATCAGGCCGCGGCGGGAATGGTGATCCTGCTTGTTGGCCTTGAAGTGATCCTGCAGCTTGTTGATGTTAGCGCTCAGCAGTGCCACCTGAACTTCAGGGGAACCGGTATCGCCATCACCTTGCTGAAAATCCTGAACGATCTGTGCTTTCTCGTTGGCAGAAAGTGCCATAACTCACCTCATTGTTTGCGATGCTTTCGAATACGGCCGAACCGCGCATCTCTACAGCCCGGCTAGACAGCGGAGCGCCTAACGCTTTCCGCTGCTCTTCACCAGTCGGCGTGGAACCAGATTGGTCTGTTCGCCTTCCGGGAATGCTTCTGCCAGCCCCACGAAGCTCTCGTTAGCGCTCTCACTTGCATAGAGACGCACGAAGCCTTCATAGGCCCGACCCGGTATTCTAACCGGTTGTCCGTTCAAGATCGATACCAGCGCCTGCCCCGCCAGACGGTGCTCAGGGAACATGGACAGCGCGGCATCCGGTGCCACGAGCAGGCCATCAAGGCTTTCACCCCGTTCACGCATCGCCTCGAGATCAGTCACTGCGTGGGCATTGGCCAGGGTGAACCCCGAGGCCATGGTGCGGCGCAATGCCGTCACATGGGCACCGCAACCCAGGGCTTCACCAATATCCTCAACGAGTGAGCGAATGTACGTACCCTTGGTGCAGCTGACCGCAATATCCAGCTCATTCTCACGAATGTCCAGGAGGGTCAGCTCGTAGATGGTGACCGGTCGCGCCGGGCGCTCCACCTCGATACCTTCACGGGCATATTCGTAGAGCGGACGCCCCTTGTGCTTGAGCGCCGAATACATGGAGGGAACCTGTTGGATATCACCCCGGAAACCGTCCAGAACCGGCTCCAGTACACCCGCAGTCAAACCCGTGGGCACCGGTTTCTCGGCAACGACTGCGCCTTCGCTGTCGCCGGTTTCGGTCTGAATTCCGAGCCGGGCGGTAGCAATATAGGCTTTGTCGCTGTCGAGCATCATCTGGGAGAACTTGGTGGCCTCACCAAAACACAATGGCAGCACGCCTGTGGCCAGGGGATCAAGAGCGCCGGTATGGCCCGCCTTGGCGGCCCCGAACAGGCGTTTGACCTGCTGCAGGATACCGTTGGAGGTGACACCGATGGGCTTGTCGATAACCAGAATACCGTTAACGTCACGGCCTTTGCGTCTGCGGCTCAAGCGTTACGCTCCGGATCGTCCTGATCGTCTTCGGTCCGGTCCACGGCCGGCTTGTCGCCGACCGCTTCCCGAATGAGGCTATCCATCTTACGGCTGTATCCCTGCAGCGTATCGAAGTGGAACCGCAGCTGGGGCACAACCCTGAGCTTCATCGCACGACCTACCTGACCGCGCAGAAAGCCCGAAGCCTTGTTGAGCACCGAAATCGATTCCTTGACCTCCGGAGACTCCTCCGTCAGTTCTTCGGTGGAAAGCAGGGATACATAGATATCGGCGTAGCCAAGGTCGCGACTGACCTTGACCGCGTTGACGGTGACCATGCCCACCCGCGGGTCTTTGACTTCCCGCTGGATGAGCTGGGCCAGTTCCCGTTGCATCTGATCGCCAATGCGATCAATACGGCTGAACTCTCTTGGCATCAGGCCCCCGTGGACTCAAGCTTGCGCTCGACCCGGACGCGATCGAAGACCTCGATCTGGTCGCCGACTTTCACGTCGTAACCCTTAACACCAATACCGCATTCCATGCCGTTTCGGACTTCAGGCACGTCGTCCTTGAAGCGACGCAGGGATTCCAGCTCGCCTTCAAAGATAACCACGTTGTCCCGCAGAACCCGGATCGGCTTGTTGCGGTACACGGTGCCTTCGGTGACCATACAACCGGCCACCTGGCCGAACTTCGGCGAACGGAACACGTCGCGAACATCGGCAATACCAACGATGTCTTCGCGGAATTCCGGTGCCAGCATCCCGGTCAGCGCCGCTTTCACATCATCAATCAGGTTGTAGATGATGCTGTAGTAGCGAAGATCCAGGCCTTCCTGCTCAACCAGACGCTTGGACGCACTGTCTGCACGCACGTTGAAGCCGAAGATAACCGCATTGGTTGCCATGGCCAGGCTGACGTCGGTCTCGGCAATACCACCGACACCGGAAGACACGATCTTGACCTGGACTTCATCATTACCGAGGTCCTGCAAGGCCTTGGTGATGGCTTCCAGAGACCCACGAACGTCGGTCTTGAGCACGACATTGAGGGTTTTGACCTCGTCCTTGCCCATGTTCTCGAACAGGTTCTCGAGTTTGGCCGCCTGCTGGCGCTGGAGACGCTGTTCCCGCTCACGGCTCTGACGGAACTCGGCCAGCTCTTTGGCCTTCTTCTCGTCGGCCACGGCGAAGAATTCGTCACCGGCATCCGGTGTACCGTTAAGACCAAGAATCTCAACCGGAATCGACGGGCCAGCTTCTTTCGTCTGCTTACCAGCTTCATCGGTCATCGCCCGGACCTTGCCGAAATAGGCACCGGCAACAACCATATCACCTTGGCGCAAGGTACCGTTTTGCACCAGAACGGTCGCCACGGAACCACGACCACGCTCAAGGCTGGATTCCACGACCACACCCTTGGCCGGCGCATCCGTTGAGGCCTCAAGTTCGAGGATTTCGGACTGCAGCAAGACGGCCTCAAGCAGCGCTTCGATGCCGTCACCGGTGTGAGCGGAAACGGGCACGAACTGAACGTCCCCACCCCAGTCTTCCGGGACAACTTCCAGGGCAGCCAGCTCACTCTTGATTCGATCCGGGTCCGCCCCTTCCTTGTCCATCTTGTTGATGGCAACAACGATCGGCACACCGGCCGAACGGGCGTGCTGCACCGCTTCCTTGGTCTGCGGCATTACGCCATCATCGGCGGCAACAACCAGGATAACGATATCGGTACACTGTGCACCACGGGCACGCATGGCGGTAAAGGCCGCGTGACCCGGGGTATCCAGGAAGGACACCATGCCGTGATCGGTCTCTACGTGGTACGCACCAATATGCTGGGTAATACCACCGGATTCACCGGAAGCCACCTTGGTACGGCGGATGTAGTCCAGGAGGGAGGTCTTACCATGGTCAACATGACCCATCACACTCACAACCGGAGCACGCTTGGTTTTCTCGCTGCCTTCGAAGGAGAATTCACTCAGAACCTCTTCCTCGAACGCATCTTCACTGACAGTCTTGGCTTTATGACCCAGCTCCTCAGTCACCAGAACCGCAGTTTCCTGGTCCAGTGCCTGGTTGATGGTGGCCATCACGCCCATGCCCATCAGGGTCTTGATAACATCAGCCGACTTGACCGCCATACGCTGGGCAAGGTCCCCGACTGAAATCGTTTCCGGAATCTCTACTTCTCTGACCATTGGTTTGGTCGGCCTCTCGAAGCCATGACGCTTCTCTTTGGGTTTCTTTTTCGCACGCAGCGGCTTACGCAGCGTGGTCTCTTCCTCATCCTCGGAGATAACCAGCGGCTCTTCCACCGGACGACTGCGAGGACCACGATGACCAGCCTGTTTCTTCTTCGGCTTGCCTTCTTCGACCTCGTCGCCACGCTCGCGAACTTTTTCTTTCTTTTTCTTCGGCTTCCGATCCTTGCCATCACCCTCAGGCGGCGGCATCGGCATATCTTCCGGAGCGGGAACGGGCTCGGGCTCAGGCTCTTTCTTAGCCTCAGCCGACTCTGTTTGTTCCGGCTGCTCTGACGTCGCTGCCTCCGCCGGCTTTTCCGCCTCTGGCTGCGGCGCCTGATCGGCCGCCGCTACCTTTGGCGCCTCTTCCACCGGCGCTTGCTCCGGCTGCTGCTCTGCTACCGGCTCTTCCGGCTTCGGAGCTTCAGCCTCAGGCTCCAATTCAGCCCGTTTGATATAGGTACGGCGCTTGCGAACCTCAACATTGACGGTCTTTGCCTTGCCGGCTTTGAGCGTGGTGGTGGTCTTACGCTTCAGAGTAATCTTGCGCGGTTCGGCGTCAGCCTCACCGTGAGTCTTTCTCAAATAGGCCAGCAACTGCTGCTTCTCATCGCTGGAGACAGAATCATTCTCGGAGCGGGCTTTCAGGCCAGCCTCCACAATCTGCTTCAGCAAACGATCCACGGGAGCGCCTACATCTTCGGCCAGTTGTTTTACCGTTACTTCAGCCATACTGGTCCTCCTCCCGAATTAAGCCTGGTCTTCAAACCAGGGGGCACGTGCAGTCATGATAAGCTGACCAGCACGCTCTTCATCCATACCTTCAATCTCAAGCAGGTCGCCTACCGACTGCTCTGCCAGATCTTCCATGGTGCGCACACCCATGCCGGCCAGCTTGAAGGCCAGACTACGGTCCATGCCGTCCATTCCAAGTAGATCATCTGCCGGCTCAGCACCCTCGAGCGCTTCCTCGCTTGCCAGAGCCTGGTTCAGCAGGACGTCCTTGGCACGGCGGCGCAACTCGGTGACGGTTTCTTCGTCAAAGCCTTCGATCGCCAGCATTTCTTCCATTGGCACATAGGCCACCTCTTCAATGGAGGTAAACCCTTCCTCGATCAGCACACCGGCGAATTCTTCATCAACGTCCAGATTGCCAGTGAAATGCTCGACAAGACGACCGTATTCCTGCTCCTGACGCTCACCGGCCTCTTCCTCGGTCATCACGTTCAGGGTCCAGCCGGTCAGGTCCGTCGCCAGGCGGACATTCTGGCCATTACGACCGATTGCCTGTGCCAGGTTATCCTCCGCCACAGCCACTTCCATGGTGTGCCGGTCTTCGTCCATTACGATAGAAGCCACTTCTGCGGGCGCCATGGCGTTGATCACCAACTGGGCCGGGTTATCATCCCAGAGCACGATATCAACACGCTCACCGCCCAATTCATTGGACACGGCCTGAACCCGTGAGCCACGCATGCCGACACAGGCACCAACGGGATCGATACGGCGATCATTCGTCTTCACCGCAATTTTGGCACGGGAACCCGGGTCACGGGCAGCACCACGGATCTCGATCAGATCTTCAGCAATCTCCGGCACTTCGATGCGGAACAGCTCAATCAGCATCTGCGGTGAGGTGCGACTGAGAATCAGCTGGGGGCCACGATGATCTGTGCGAATCTCCAGCAGCAGGGAACGTACCCGGTCACCCATGCGGAACGTCTCGCGCGGGATCAGAAATTCCCGGGGCAACAGCGCCTCGGCATTGGCACCCAGATCTACAATGACATTATCCCGAGTCACTTTCTTGACGGTGCCCGAAACCAGCTCACCAACGCGGTCGCGGTAGCTGTCCACGATCTTGGTACGCTCTGCCTCACGAACCTTCTGGAAGATAATCTGCTTCGCTGCCTGAGCACCGATACGGCCAAAGGCTTCGGATTCGATTTTCTCTTCGTGGATATCGCCGGGCTTCAGGGCCGGGTCGATTTCCTCGGCTTCCTGCAGGGTGAGCTCGGTGCCCAGCGCAGGAACGGCATCGTTATCCATAACCAACCAACGGCGGAAAGTTTCGTATTCGCCGGTTTTCCGGTCGATTGATACGCGGATATCCGCCTCTTCGTCTTCAAAGCGCTTTTTGGCAGCGGTGGCCAGTGCCAGCTCGATCGCTTCAAAAATCACATCCTTCTCGACACCTTTCTCGTTCGAGACGGATTCAACCACCAGCAAGATCTCTTTACTCATTGGATTGCCCTGCCCTTAAAATCAACTGTGCGTCCACGGACTTTATTCAATTCGTTCATTCAAATACCGGAACGATGTGGGCTTTTTCAATGCTGTCGAATGGCAGCAGATATTCGTGATCATCAACGACCACAACCACATCATCACCTTCCACGCCTTTGATCAGCCCCTGAAACTTCCGGCGGCCCTCAAACGCCATCCGGAGACGAATCTGAACCTGGTGACCAACAAAGGCCTCGTATTGTTCAAGACGAAACAGCGGGCGATCCATCCCCGGGGATGAGACCTCCAGTGTGTATTCGGTCTGGATGGGGTCTTCCACATCCATCACACCGCTGATCTGACGACTGACTTTTTCGCAGTCCTCAATGCCGATGCCATTTTCGGCGTCGTCAATAAACACTCTTAACAGGGAATGATGTCCCTGCGAGCGGAATTCAATGCCCCAGAACTCATACCCCAAGCCTTCCACTACGGGCTGAAGAATGTCTTCCAGTTGCTTAAGCTTGGCTGACAAGTTGCGCCTTCTCCGTTATCAGATTTACCGGCCCCAAAAACAAAAAAAGGGCTGTTTTATCAGCCCTTTTTATGCACCAGGGCCCGTTGCGCCAGGCCCCTTAATCAAAAAGCCCCTGACAATGGGGCCTTTTGTTGCAAGAACTCGCAGGAAGCAAACCGGTGTACCGCTTCCTGCTGACAGACACCTGGCCTGCCAGAAACCCGCCAATAACACGCGGCAGGTCCCAATATCCGCCGGAGTATAGAGACGCCGGACAGACTGGTCAAGGACTGACCAAAAAAAACGGCCTGGAAACTCCAAGCCGCTTTTCTTCTATATGGTGCCCGGGGCCGGACTCGAACCGGCACAGCTTTCGCTACTACCCCCTCAAGATAGCGTGTCTACCAGTTTCACCACCCGGGCAACATTCTTACTCGAGTTCAGGAAGATCGGACTCCCCACCCTCGGTTTCGCTGACTGAGGCTCCACCATTGTCAGCAGCGGTGTCCGCCGGGGCAGCATCGCTGGATTCCTGAACCACAGGAATACCCGCTTCCCCTGCCACTTCGGCACGCTGCTTGGCGAAAATCGCCAGCGAGAAACTTGTCACAAAAAATACCACTGCAAGCAGGGTCGTAAAGCGGGTCAGAAAGCTTCCGCTGCCCTGGCTACCAAACACCGTCTGGGAGGCACCACCACCAAAGGCGGCACCGGCATCAGCGCCTTTGCCCTGCTGGATCAGCACCAGACCCACCAGCGCCACCGCGATCACCACGTGCACAACGACTACCAGTGTCTCTACCCAATCCATAACGAATCTCGCGAACCTTTAAATTCAGGTACTCGCCGGAACACTCCGGCAAATACTTACAAAATCTTCTGCTATGAGCGACGCTCCGCCGATCAAACCACCGTCTATATCCGGCTCGGCAAAAAGAGCGGCTGCATTATCCGCTTTTACGCTGCCCCCGTAAAGCAGGCATATCTCATTGGCCGGCGCGCCCATTTCCGAAAGCACGCCTCGGATCGACGCATGCATTGTTTGAGCATCTTGCGCCGTCGCTGTTTTACCCGTACCGATCGCCCAGACCGGCTCGTAAGCAACAACAACGCGCTGCCAGTCATCCGCTGCGACTTTCGCGAGCCCCGCCTTCACCTGAGAGGCGACAACAGCTTCGGCTTTACCAGCCTCGCGCTCTTCCAAAGTCTCGCCAACACACAGCACTGCATGAAGCCCGGCGCCGATGATGCGATCGACCTTTTCGGCTACTGCATCGTCTGTCTCACCAAAGAGCTGGCGACGCTCGGAATGCCCGACCAGAGCATACAGACAGCCCTGATCCACAGCCATATCCGCGGAAACTTCCCCGGTGTAGGCGCCAGAAGCCCACTGCCCCACGTTCTGAACGCCAACTGACAGGCTATCACCTGCGCTTGCGACTACGTCTCCGACATAAATAGCGGGAGGAATGATAACAACCTCGACGCCATTATCAAGAGAGGCCGCCTGGGATCGCACATCGCTTACCAGCGTTTGTGCCAGGTCTTTCGACCCGTTCATTTTCCAGTTTCCGGCTACAATCTTCCGACGCATAACAGTTCCCGAACGTGAGGGAGGGCGAACTATACAGCACTCCCTTCCCCTAGACAACCGCCTGAAAACACAAAATTAAGCGGTAGATTTCTCCACGACTTTTGCCAGTTCCTCGACCACCCGCAGAATCTCGTTGGCGTCCTGGCCTTCCGCCATCACCCGAATCAATGGCTCCGTTCCTGAGGCTCTCAGCAGGATTCTTCCGGAGCTGCCGAGTTCCGTTTCAGCTTTGCGCACAGCGGCCACGATATCGTCTCGACTGAACGGATCAAAACGTTGCTGCACCCGGACATTGATCATTTTCTGAGGCAGCTTACTCATGCCCTGACGCAGATCAGAAAGTGTTTTCCCGGACTTCCAGACAGAAAGCAGAACCTGCAGCGCAGAGACAATACCATCGCCGGTACTGGTGCAATCGCGTATGACCATGTGGCCTGAGCCTTCGCCGCCCAGCACCCAGTTATTGGCCAGCAGCCGTTCCATCACGTAGCGATCGCCGACTTTTGCACGCTCAAACTCGATCCCGATTTCCTTCAACGCCAGCTCAACGCCGAGGTTGGTCATCAACGTACCCACGACGCCACCCTTGAGACTACCTTCCGCAAAGCGCTGGGAGGCAATCACATAGAGCAGCTCATCGCCGTCCACTTCAGATCCGTCCCGGTCCACCATCAGAACCCGGTCACCATCACCGTCAAAAGCGATGCCCAGATCCGCGCCTTTTTCGATCACCTTCGCTTTGAGAGCGTCCAGATGAGTGGATCCGACGTTCAGATTGATGTTCAGGCCATCCGGATCCCCGCCGATTACCGATACCGTGGCGCCAAGCTCACGAAACACCTTGGGCGCCACGTGGTACGTCGCGCCATGGGCACAGTCGAGCACGATGCTCATACCGTCCAGCGTGAACTCGTTGGGGACCGTACTCTTGCAGAACTCCACATAGCGGCCCGGCGCATCATCTACCCGTGAAGCCTTGCCCAGCTCTGTTGGGCCACAAACCTCAATCGGTTTGTCGAGCCAACGTTCGATCTCAGACTCGAGGGCATCATCAAGCTTGGTGCCGGCCGCCGAGAAGAACTTGATGCCATTGTCGTGATGTGGATTGTGGGAGGCGCTGATCACAATACCCGCCGAGGCCCGAAACGTGCGAGTCAGATAGGCGATAGCGGGTGTTGGCATCGGGCCAAGCAGCTTCACATCCACCCCCGCCGCAGACAGACCGGCTTCAAGGGCCGATTCGAACATGTAACCGGAAAGCCGGGTATCCTTGCCGATCAGCACACTGTTGCGCTGACCATCCCGCTTGAAAGCCTGACCGGCGGCCCACCCCAGCTTGAGCATGAATTCCGGGGTTATGGGAAACTCACCCACATGCCCGCGAATCCCGTCCGTACCAAAATACTTTCTCTCGGACATTAACCTGCCTCCTTCACTGCCGCCGCCACACGGACGGCGTCCACTGTTTCCCTGACATCGTGCACGCGAATAATACTCGCACCCTTCATGGCGGCTATTGTCGCGACCGCAAGGCTTGCGGGCAACCTTTCATTCACATCCCGACCGGTGATATGGCCGAGCATGGACTTTCTGGACATTCCCACCAACAGTGGATGCCCAAGAATTTGCATCTGCTCAAGGGAGTTCAACAGCTGCAGGTTGTGCTCAAGGCTTTTGCCAAAACCGAAGCCGGGGTCCAGAAGAATGTTTTCCGGGCGGACACCGGCAAGCTCCGCAACACGTATGCGTTCCGTCAGGAAGGCACTGACTTCCCGGCGCACGTTCCGATACTCGGGACGATCCTGCATGGTGTCCGGCTCGCCCTGAATATGCATGATACAAACGGGGATACCCATCCGGGCAGCTACCTCAGGTGCACCATCCCGTTGCAAAGCTCGCACGTCATTAATCAGACCGGCCCCCAGCTTTGCCGTCTCTGCCATGACTTCCGGAGCGCTGGTATCCACCGAGATCACCGCCTCCAACTCCCTGGCAGCAGCCTCAACCACAGGGCAGACTCGGTCAAGCTCCTCCTGGACCGAGACCGGCATCGCGCCCGGCCTCGTGGATTCGCCGCCGATATCGATAAAGGCGGCCCCATCGGCAACCATCTGCCTCGCCCGTATAAGCGCTGAATCCGGGCGGTTGAATTTTCCGCCATCAGAAAATGAATCCGGCGTTACGTTCAAAACCCCCATCACGTGGCAGCGGGACATATCCAGTTCTCGGCCGGCAAAGTTCATTTTCATGGCAAACCTTTTTCAATGGCAAAAACAAACGCCGCCCGGAATCCGGGCGGCGCAAGGAACTACACTATTTTCTGACCGGAGCTAGCTGGCAGTCAGTGTTCTCCGGCCGGCCGGCCGACACCGGGATGACGACCGTCATCGGAAGCCTTTGGTTCCGGCGCGGTCTCGGGCTCGTCGGCCTTGACGCCGCCAGCCGGACCACTATCTCCCCAACCTTTCGGCGGGCGAGGTGTGCGACCCTCCATGATGTCATCAATCTGGTGACGGTCGATGGTTTCGTACTTCATCAACGCGTCGGCCATCATGTCCAGCTTGTCCCGGTTATCGACCAGAATCTGCTTGGCCTTCTCGTAGCAGCTGTCAATAATGTTCCGGACTTCCTCATCAATACGCTGGGCCGTTTCCGGTGAGTACACAGTCTGGGACTGACCGGCAGACCGGCCGAGGAACGGCTCTTCGCTGTCGGTATCGTACTGCAGAGGCCCAAGCTTCTCGGACAGCCCCCAACGGGTCACCATGTTACGCGCAAGGCTGGTCGCACGTTCGATGTCGTTAGAAGCACCGGTGGTTACACCGTCAAAGCCAAGAGTAAGCTCTTCGGCAATACGGCCACCAAACAAGCTGCAGATGGAGCTGATCAGGAAGCGTTTGCTGTGGCTGTACTTGTCCTCTTCAGGGAGGAACATCGTGACACCCAAAGCGCGACCGCGCGGGATAATGCTTACCTTATAGACCGGGTCATGCTCCGGCATCAACCGGCCAACAATCGCGTGACCAGACTCGTGGTAAGCGGTGTTCCGCTTTTCTTTTTCGCTCATCACCATGGACTTGCGCTCGGCGCCCATCATGATCTTGTCCTTGGCAAGCTCGAACTCCTCCATGGACACCAGACGCTGGTTGCGACGGGCCGCAAACAAGGCTGCCTCGTTCACCAGGTTCGCAAGGTCGGCACCGGAGAATCCGGGGGTGCCACGAGCGATCAGAACCGGCTCAACACCATCGGCCAGGGGCACTTTCTTCATGTGCACCTTGAGGATCTGCTCACGACCAATGATATCTGGCAGGCCAACGACAACCTGGCGGTCAAAACGGCCCGGGCGCAACAGTGCCGGGTCGAGAACATCCGGACGGTTGGTGGCGGCGATGACGATAACGCCTTCGTTACCTTCAAAACCGTCCATCTCGACCAGCAGCTGGTTAAGAGTCTGCTCGCGCTCGTCGTGACCGCCGCCCATACCGGCGCCACGATGGCGACCGACGGCATCGATCTCGTCGATGAAGATAATGCAGGGGCTTTGCTTCTTGGCCTGCTCGAACATATCGCGAACACGGGAAGCACCCACGCCCACGAACATTTCGACGAAGTCGGAACCTGAGATGGAGAAGAACGGCACCTTGGCTTCGCCGGCAATAGCCTTGGCGAGCAGGGTCTTACCGGTACCCGGCTGGCCGACCATCAGGACACCCTTGGGAATGCTCCCACCAAGACGCTGGAATTTGCTGGGATCCCTCAGGAAATCCACCAGCTCCTTCACATCTTCCTTGGCTTCATCAACGCCTGCAACATCTGCGAAGGTGGTCTTGATCTGGTCTTCACTCATCAGGCGAGCTTTGCTCTTGCCGAACGACATGGGGCCTTTGCCGCCACCGCCGCCCTGCATCTGGCGCATGAAGAAAACAAACAGAGCGATGATGATCAGTATCGGGAACGCAGCAACCAGCAACTGTGTCCACAAGCTCTGGCGCTCAGGCTCCTTACCGATGACCTCAACGTTGTTCGCGAGAAGATCGTCCATCAGCTTGTTGTCAGACACCTGGGGACGGACTGTCTGGAACTGGGAGCCGTCACCACGGGTACCCTGCACCTGCAACCCATCGATTGTGACCTGACGGACCTGACCTTCCTGGACCATCTCCACAAACTGGGAATAGTTGACTTGTTGGCCGGTGGTGGTGGGAGAAAAGTTCTGAAACACCATCAGCAGCACGGCGGCTATAATTAGCCAGAGAACCAGATTTTTTGCCATATCGTTCAAGGATCATCACCTGTGAATTGTAGGGTTAACCTTTCGCAAAGCACCCTTTTCTGACACCTTACACCAATTGTACGCCGGTCCACCAGAAACGGCCCATCCGTATCGGCCACACGCAGCACACAGTTTTTTAATGAAAAGTTGCCTTAACCTTCATATTGGGTGCCATATCTGAAATTACAACAGCAACCCTCAATACGTCCCCATCTCCACGAACCTTTTGACCCCTGTCCCACGGGATGGTTCCTTCTGCCTGCGGCCCCGACGTCGATACGTGTTAACGACCATTCTTACAGCAGGACGATCTGTTACAATTCGCCGATTATACGTTCAAGTCAGCCTATCCGCCGCTGACCTTTTGTTAATAGCACCAATAAAGAGATTACATCATGAGTCTTTCACCGGAACAGCGCCGGGAATACCGGGCGATTGCCCACAACCTCAAGCCCGTCATCATTGTTGGCGACAAAGGCCTTTCCGAGGGACTGCAGGAAGAACTTGAGCGCGCACTGAACGATCATGAGCTGATCAAGATCAAGGTGGCGAGCCAGGACCGTGACGCCAGACAGGAGGCTATCACTGCCCTGTGTGAATCTTCTGGCGCTGAACTGGTCCAGACCATCGGCAAGATCGCCGTCATTCTGCGTCGGGCCAAAAAGCCCAACCCCAAGCTCTCCAACCTGCTGCGCCACAAGCACTGATCCGAGGCCTGGGAATCGAAAACAAAAAGCCGGCTGGGAAAACCCGAGCCGGCTTTTTGTTTATCGAATATGGGATCAGACGTATTCGACCTGCTCGATCTCATACTCCACGGTACCGGACGGCACGCGAATCGCCACAACGTCGCCTTCGCTCTTGCCCACCAGAGCCCTGGCAATCGGAGAGGAAATCGACAGCTTGCCTGCCTTGATATCCGCCTCATCCTCGCCAACGATCTTGTAAGTCACCTGTTCATCGGTGTCCATGTTAAGCAGATATACCGTAGTACCGAAGATTACCCTGCCGGTGTTCTCCATGGTGGTCACATCGATAACCTGAGCGGCAGAAAGCTTGCCCTCGATTTCCTGGATCCGGCCCTCAATAAAGCTCTGCTGCTCGCGCGCAGCATGGTATTCGGCATTTTCTTTCAGGTCGCCATGTTCCCGGGCGTCTGCAATCGCCGCAATGACCCGGGGGCGATCTTCGGACTTCAGCTTCTGAAGCTCCTCACGGAGACGGGTCTCGCCCGCCTTTGTCATCGGTACTCTGTCAGCCATAGTCTCACTTTCCTGCGTGAAGATCCTGGAGGCGGCGTACAGTGCGCTCCGGGCCGAACTTGATGGCCCGGCAGAAGGCTTCGCCGCCCGCCAGTGTTGTTGTATAGGTTACCTTGGTCTGCAATGCCGACTGGCGAATCTGGGCCGAGTCGGAAATCGCCTTGCGACCTTCAGTGGTATTGATGATCAGCTGAACCTGACCGTTCTTGATGGCATCCACAATATGCGGACGACCTTCACGGACCTTGTTCACCCGATCAACCTCGATTCCGGCCTCTTTCAGGGCCTTGGCCGTGCCGGTGGTGGCCACAAGCTTGAAACCGGCCTCAACCAGATCACGGGCAACTTTCGCCGCGCCGGGCTTGTCGACATCCCGCACTGACATGAACGCGGTACCTTTGGCCGGCAGGCGCTCACCAACAGCCAGAGCGGCCTTGGCAAAGGCCTCATCAAAGCTGTCACCCAGGCCCATGACCTCACCGGTAGACTTCATTTCCGGCCCCAGGATCGGATCTACCGCCGGGAACTTGTTGAACGGGAACACCGACTCTTTTACCGCGTAGTAGCGCGGAATGATTTCCTGGGTGAATTCCAGCTCTTTGAGGGTCTTGCCAGCCATTACCCGGGCCGCCACCTTGGCCAGGGACACACCGATGGCCTTGGAGACGAACGGAACGGTACGCGATGCCCGCGGGTTTACTTCGATCACGTAGATCTCACCGTCCTGCCAGGCTAGCTGCACGTTCATCAAGCCGATTACATCCAGCTCAATGGCCATCTTCTTGACGGCATCACGCATCTCGTCCTGAACCTGCTGGGACAGGGTATACGGCGGCAGCGAACAGGCAGAATCACCGGAGTGAACGCCGGCCTGCTCAATGTGCTGCATGATGCCACCAATCACCACGTCTTTACCGTCGGAGATGGCGTCGATGTCCACCTCGATGGCGGCGTTCAGGAAGTGGTCCAGCAGCACCGGGCTGTCGTTGGAGACCAGCACTGCGTTGCGCATGTAGCGAACCAGCTCTTCTTCGTCATAGACGATTTCCATGGCCCGACCGCCCAGCACGTAAGACGGACGCACCACCAGCGGGTAGCCGATTTCCCGGGCCGCCAGGATGCCTTCCTCGTGGCTGCGCACGGTGGCATTTTCCGGCTGCTTCAGACCCAGACGGGTGATCATCTGCTGGAACCGTTCCCGGTCCTCGGCGCGGTCGATAGCATCCGGGCTGGTGCCGATGATAGGAACACCGGCCGCTTCCAGGCCACGAGCCAATTTCAGCGGGGTCTGGCCGCCGTACTGAACGATCACGCCCTTGGGCTTCTCGACGTGGATGATTTCCAGCACGTCTTCCAGGGTGATCGGCTCGAAGTACAACCGGTCGGAGGTGTCGTAGTCGGTGGACACGGTCTCCGGGTTGCAGTTGATCATGATGGTTTCGTAGCCGTCCTCACGCATGGCCAGGGCCGCGTGCACACAACAGTAGTCGAATTCGATGCCCTGACCGATCCGGTTGGGGCCGCCACCGATCACCACGATCTTCTCACGGTCGCTGGCGTCCGACTCGCACTCTTCCTCATAGGTGGAGTACATGTAGGCGGTATCGGAGGCAAACTCGGCGGCGCAGGTATCCACACGCTTGTATACCGGGCGGATATCGAGATCATGGCGCAGCTTGCGCAGACTGACCTCGGAGATACCCAGGAGTTTGGCCAGGCGAGCGTCGGAGAAACCCTTGCGCTTGAGGCGGAACAGTGTGGCCTGGTCAATGTCGGCCTTGCCGGCACTCTTCAGCGCCTGCTCTTCCCTGATCAGATCCTCGATCTGCACCAGATACCAGGGATCCACATGGGTATGGGCGAACACATCCTCCACGGACATCCCCGAACGGAAGGCGTCGCCGATGTACCAGACGCGGTCGGCACCGGGCACGTTCAGCTCGCTGATCAGGGTTTCCTGCGAGTCCTCGGAACTGAGGTCTTCCAGCTTCTCATCAAACCCTTCGGAACCCACCTCCAGGCCCCGCAGGGCTTTCTGCAGGGATTCCTGGAAGGTGCGGCCGATAGCCATGACCTCACCCACGGATTTCATCTGGGTGGTCAGGCGGGCATCGGCCTGGGGGAATTTCTCGAAGGTGAACCGGGGGATCTTGGTGACTACGTAATCGATGGACGGCTCGAACGAGGCCGGTGTCACGCCGCCGGTGATTTCGTTGCGCAGCTCGTCCAGCGTGTAGCCCACGGCCAGCTTGGCGGCGACCTTCGCGATCGGGAAGCCGGTGGCCTTGGAGGCCAGGGCCGAGGAGCGAGACACCCGCGGGTTCATCTCGATCACCACCATGCGACCGGTGTCCGGATTGATGCCGAACTGAACGTTGGAGCCGCCGGTTTCCACACCGATCTCACGCAGGACCGCCAGGGAGGCGTTCCGCATGATCTGGTATTCCTTGTCGGTGAGAGTCTGGGCCGGCGCCACGGTGATGGAGTCACCGGTGTGCACACCCATGGCGTCGAAGTTCTCAATGGCACAGACAATGATGCAGTTGTCGTTTTTGTCCCGGACAACTTCCATCTCGTACTCTTTCCAGCCGATCAGAGACTCATCGATCAGCAGCTCGTTGGTCGGGGACAGATCCAGACCCCGGGTACAGATTTCTTCGAATTCGTCGCGGTTGTAGGCAATCCCGCCGCCGGAGCCGCCCATGGTGAAGGACGGACGGATGATGCAGGGAAAGCCGATCTCGTCAGCGACTTTCCGGGCTTCTTCCATGGAATGGGCGAAGTTGGCCTTGGGGCATTCCAGACCAATCTTCTTCATGGCCTTATCAAAGCGGTCCCGATCCTCAGCCTTATCAATGGTGTCGGCATTGGCGCCGATCATTTCCACGCCATGCTTCTCCAGCACGCCCTGCTTTTCAAGTTCCAGCGCGCAATTCAGTGCGGTCTGGCCGCCCATGGTGGGCAGCAAGGCGTCCGGCTGCTCTTTCTCAATGATCTTCTCGACGGTCTTCCAGGTGATCGGCTCAATATACGTGGCATCGGCCATGACAGGGTCTGTCATGATGGTTGCCGGGTTGGAGTTAACCAGAATGACCCGGTAACCCTCTTCGCGCAGCGCCTTGCAGGCCTGGGCTCCGGAGTAATCAAACTCGCACGCCTGCCCGATCACGATGGGGCCCGCGCCCAGGATCAGGATGCTTTGGATGTCGGTACGTTTTGGCATGTCTTGGTAAACCTGTCAGCAACTTTTGAATTCTGGCAGCGCAACGCGCGGCGCCCGTGAGTTTTCCCTGGCGATCGGTCTCAGGCCGATCGCGCCTCCATCAGGCGGATAAACTCGTCAAACAGCGGGGCCACGTCATGGGGACCGGGGCTGGCTTCCGGATGACCCTGGAAGCTGTAGGCCGGCTTGTCGGTACGGCGGATACCCTGCAAGGTGCCGTCAAACAGGGATTTGTGAGTCGCCTCAACATTAGCCGGCAGTGTTGCCTCGTCCACGGCAAACCCGTGGTTCTGGCTGGTAATCATCACTGTGCCCTTGGCAATATCCTGCACCGGATGGTTGGCACCGTGGTGGCCATGCCCCATCTTCATCGTCTTGGCACCGCTGGCAAGAGCCAGTAGCTGGTGACCCAGGCAAATACCGAAAACCGGGATCTCGGTTTCCAGGACTTCCCTGATGGCGGTGATGGCGTAATCACAGGGCTCGGGGTCCCCGGGGCCGTTGGACAGAAACACACCGTCCGGATTCATCGCCAGTACCTCGGAGGCCGGCGTCTGGGCAGGCACTACGGTAATGTCGCAGCCGCGGGAAGCGAGCATGCGCAGGATGTTCAGTTTCACACCGTAATCCCAGGCAACGACTTTGAACTGGGACTCTTTCCGCTCACCATAGCCCTCGGCCAGGGTCCACTCGGTCTCGTTCCAGGACCAGATCTTGTCGGAGGTAACCTCTTTTGCCAGATCCATGCCCTTGAGGCCGGGGAAAGCTTTCGCCAGTTCCAGCGCCCGCTCGGCGGTGGCGTTTTCGCCCGCCACGATGGCACCGTTCTGGGAGCCTTTGTCCCGGAGGATACGGGTGAGACGGCGGGTATCAATGTCGGCGATACCAACAATGTTGTTGCTTCGCAGGTAGTCGTCCAGGGTACCCTTGCTGCGCCAGCTGCTGGCCAGCAGAGGCAGATCGCGGATGATCAGGCCGGCGGCCTGGATACGGTCTGACTCGATGTCTTCTTCGTTCACACCGGTGTTGCCGATGTGCGGGTAGGTCAGGGTAACGATCTGGCGGGAGTAGGACGGGTCGGTCAGGATTTCCTGGTAGCCGGTCATGGCGGTGTTGAACACCACTTCACCGCTGGTTTCTCCGTCGGCGCCAATGGCGCTGCCGTAGAACAGGCTTCCGTCTGCGAGTGCAAGGATTGCTGGTGTGCTCAAGGCTTGTATCCTCATCGAGTGGCGTATCGGTTCGTCACGAACAGGAACGCAAGCGCAAATTCAGGTTGCAAAAAAGCGAGACGGAGTCTTAACTCGGTCCCGCTTTTTCAGAAACTTGGTGCAAAGGTACGCTTGGTGCAGTCAAACCGCCTTATTGTAAAAAATATGGCGCTTTGTGTCCACGAGAATTGCCCTCACTTGAGGGCCAGAACGTCCTGCATGTCGTAAAGCCCGGCAGGCTTATCCTTCAGCCACAACGCCGCCCGCATCGCACCTTTGGCAAAGGTCATCCGGCTGCTGGCCTTGTGGGTCACTTCGATGCGCTCCCCCTCGGTGGCGAACAGGACGGTGTGATCACCAACCACGTCACCGGCGCGAATGGTCTCAAACCCGATTTCCTTGCGGGTACGCTCGCCGGTGAAACCCTCACGACCATAAACGGCACACTCTTTCAGGTCGCGGCCGAGGGCGTCAGCGACAACTTCGCCCATGCGCAGGGCCGTCCCGGAGGGCGCGTCTTTTTTGTGGCGGTGATGGGCTTCGATGATTTCCACGTCGTAGTCGTCACCCAGGGTTGCGGCGGCGGTGCGCAGCAGGTTGAGGACGACGTTAACGCCCACGCTCATGTTGGGTGCGAACACCACCGGCGTGGATTCGGCGGCCAGGGCAAGCTGCTGCTTTTCGGCGTCGGACATGCCGGTGGTGCCAATCACGAGCATCTTGCCGTTGGCCTTGCAAAACTCGGCGTTTTCCAGGGTCAGGTCCGGGAAGGTGAAGTCGACAAGCACATCGAAATCGCCCTTTACATCGGCCAGACTGCCGGCCATTTTCACGCCGGTTTTACCGATACCGGTCATTTCACCGGCATCGGCGCCGATCAGGCTGCTGCCCGGCTCGACGACGGCGGCACCCAGCTCAAGGCCCTCAGTGCCGTCAACAGCTTCGATCAGAACTTTTCCCATGCGCCCGGCGGCGCCGATGATTGCTACCCTCATGCTCGCGTTCCTTTTTTCGGGCCGATCAGAATTTCATTTCGTCGAAGAAGCTTTTCACACCTTCAAACCAGGAGGTCTTCTTCGGACCATGCTCTGTGCCGTTGCTGGCATCCAGCGTCTTCTGGAATTCTTCCAGCAGTTCTTTCTGGCGCTTGGTGAGATTCACCGGCGTTTCCACGATCACGCGGCACAGCAGATCACCGGCGGGGCCGCCACGAACCGGACTGACGCCCTTGTTGCGCAACCGGAAGAGTTTTCCGGTCTGGGTTTCCGGTGGAATCTTCAGTTTCACCCGGCCATCCAGTGTCGGCACCTCAAGCTCTCCACCCAGGGAGGCATCAACGATGCTGATGGGCACTTCACAATAGAGATTGCGGCCATCGCGGGTGAAAATCGAATGTTCCCGCACGGCAATCTGCACATACAGATCTCCGGGAGGACCACCATCGATGCCCATCTCGCCTTCACCGGAAAGACGAATGCGGTCACCGGTGTCCACGCCGGGCGGCACCTTGACCGACAGTGTTTTCTCTTCCTGAACCCGACCCTGACCGTGACAGGCATTACAGGGGTTCTTGATGATCTGGCCGGAGCCCCGGCAGGTCGGACACGCCTGCTGCACGGTAAAGAAGCCCTGCTGCATGCGCACCTGCCCCATACCTTTACAGGTACCACAGGTTTCCGGGCGAGAGCCTTTTTCAGCGCCGCTGCCATCGCAAACTTCACACTCGCGATGCCCCGGGATCTGGATCTGAACGGTCTTGCCCTTTACGGCCTCCTCCAGATCAAGCTCCAGGGTGTACCGCAGGTCGGCACCGCGGGTATTGCGGCCCCGACCGCCGCCACCACCAAAAATGTCACCAAATACATCGCCGAAGATATCGGAGAAGCTGGCACCGCCGCCTCCGAATCCGCCGCCACCGGCCTGACCGTCTACGCCGGCGTGACCAAACTGGTCGTAGGCAGCCCGTTTGGACGGCTCTGCCAGTACTTCGTAGGCTTCGCTGGCCTCTTTGAACTTGTTCTCGGCTTCGGCGTCGTCCGGGTTACGGTCGGGGTGATACTTCATGGCGAGCTTTCGGTAGGCTCGCTTGATTTCCTTCTCGTCCGCGTCCCGGGAAATCCCGAGAATCTCGTAATAATCGCGCTTGGCCATGCTTTTAAAACCCTGTTTTTAAACGCGGAAAACGCGGGGAACTCCCCGCGTTTTCCAACTGCCTGATGTACGTCAGATTTATCGCTTGTCGTCGTCTTTGACTTCTTCAAACTCAGCATCGACGGCGTCGTCAGACTGCTGGCCCTGGGCTTCTTCCTGCCCACCGGCCTGCTGGGCCTGATCCGCCTGATCTGCATACATCTTCTGGGCCAGCTCGGAAGAAACTTCAGTCAGCTTCTGAGTCTTGGCTTCGATGTCTTCCTTGTCGGAACCTTCCAGAGCTTCTTCCAGCTCCTTGACGGAAGCTTCGATAGACTCTTTCTCGCTGTCGCTGACCTTGTCACCGGCGTCCTTCAGGGTCTTGCGAACGGCGTGGACCATTGCATCACCCTGGTTGCGAACCTGGACAAGCTCTTCGAACTTGCGATCTTCCTCAGCGTTGGCCTCGGCGTCCTGAACCATCTTTTCGATCTCGTCATCGTTCAGGCCGGAAGAGGCCTTGATCACGATGGACTGCTCTTTGCCAGTCGCCTTGTCCTTCGCGGACACGTTAAGGATACCGTTGGCATCAATATCGAAGGTGACTTCGATCTGCGGAACTCCGCGTGCTGCCGGCGGAATGTCAGCCAGATCAAAACGACCCAGAGATTTGTTCTGGTTCGCCTGCTTACGCTCACCCTGGACCACGTGAATGGTCACGGCAGTCTGGTTGTCATCCGCTGTTGAGAAGGTCTGCGACTTCTTGGTCGGGATCGTCGTATTCTTGTCGATCAAAGGAGTCGCCACACCGCCCATGGTTTCGATACCCAGGGTCAGCGGGGTAACGTCCAGCAGCAGAACGTCTTTTACATCACCGGACAGTACGGCCGCCTGGATGGCAGCACCCATAGCCACGGCTTCATCCGGGTTGACGTCCTTGCGAGCCTCTTTGCCGAAGAACTCTTTAACTTTTTCCTGAACCAGCGGCATGCGGGTTTGACCACCGACCAGAATCACTTCGTCGATTTCGCCAGCTTTCATACCTGCGTCTTGCAGAGCAACCTTACACGGCTCCAGACTGCGCTGAACCAGCTCTTCCACCAGGGATTCCAGCTTGGCGCGGGTCAGTTTTACATTCATGTGCTTGGGACCTGACGCGTCTGCTGTGATGTACGGCAGGTTAACGTCGGTCTGCTGGCTGCTCGAAAGCTCGATCTTGGCCTTTTCACCGGCTTCTTTCAGACGCTGCATGGCCAGAGAGTCGCCGCGCAGATCAATACCGCTGTCTTTCTTGAACTGGTCTGCCAGGAACTCGATGATCTTCATATCGAAGTCTTCACCACCGAGGAAGGTGTCGCCGTTGGTCGCCAGCACTTCAAACTGGTGCTCGCCATCCACATCAGCAATTTCGATGATGGACAGGTCAAAGGTACCACCGCCGAGGTCATAAACTGCAACGGTGCGATCACCGCTCTTCTTGTCCAGGCCATAGGCCAGAGCAGCTGCAGTCGGCTCGTTAATGATGCGCTTCACATCAAGACCGGCAATCTTGCCAGCGTCCTTGGTTGCCTGACGCTGGCTGTCGTTGAAGTAGGCCGGCACGGTGATAACCGCTTCGGTCACTTTCTCGCCAAGGTAATCTTCGGCGGTCTTTTTCATCTTCTTGATGATTTCCGCAGAAACCTGCGGGGGCGCCATCTTTTCACCCTTCACTTCTACCCAAGCGTCGCCATTGTCAGCCTTGGCGATCTTGTAAGGCACCATCTTGATGTCTTTCTGAACCACGTCGTCTTCGAACCGACGACCGATCAGACGCTTGATGGCGTACAGGGTGTTGTTCGGGTTGGTTACCGCCTGGCGCTTGGCTGACTGGCCAACCAGGGTCTCACCATCGTCGGTGTAAGCGATGATGGACGGGGTGGTGCGATCACCCTCGGCGTTTTCAATTACCTTCACCTTGTCGCCATCCATGATGGCCACACAAGAGTTGGTCGTTCCCAGGTCAATACCGATAATCTTGCTCATTGAGTCACTCCAATTCTTCTGAATGCTTTCCCGGAGGGCAATTGCCTCCGCTTTCGCTATTTACTGGCTATATTGGCGCTTTAATCGGCTTTTCAAGCCTGCTCATCAATTTTTGGTGCATCTTCTGCCTTGGCGACCACCACCATGGCCGGCCGCACCACGCGGCCATTCAGCAGATACCCTTTCTGCACCACGGCGACCACACTGTTCGGCTCTGCATCCGGCGACGGCACCATGGACATGGCTTCGTGCTGCTGCGGATCGAACGGTTCGCCAACCGGGTTGATCTGCTCAACATTGAATTTCTTCAGACTGGACATGAACAGATTCAGGGTCATTCCCACGCCTTCACGGATCGAGGCAACCGCTTCACCCGAATCTTCATGCCCCTCAGTGCTCTCGACTGCCTTCTCCAGGCTGTCGGCAACCGGCAGCAGCTCTTTGACGAACTTTTCCAAAGCAAACTTGTGGGCCTTCTCCACATCAATCTCGGCGCGACGCCGAACGTTCTGCATCTCCGCCTGGGAGCGCAGCATCTGCTCCTGGAACTCCTGAACCTGAGCCTTGAGCGCCTCCACTTCTGAGGTCTCGCTGTCTCCCGCGTCTCCTTCAGCAGACTGGGCTTCCTCTTTGGCAGCCTCGAGGGCTTCGTTCAGTTCCTCGTGCTCATTCCGGTTCTCGTCAGTGCTCATGGCTACTCCTGCTTGGTCTAAAACGGCCCGCTATCCGTGGCCGGTTAAACATGGGCTCCGGCCCCGGCGAGCCGGAAAACGTCGTTGCGAACGGATATGGGGCCCGCTCCTCAGGTTTCAACCACCAATGCCTGCAATCCTGAAGAAAATCCCGTCCCGAGGTTTGCAAACCGCAAAAACCCTGTATATATTCACAGTCACTGTATACATGCACAGTATTTTGCCGGTCTCAGGAAAAACGCGGAGGTTATCTGCATGCTGACTCAACTTACGGTTTCCAATTACGCCATCGCCGAACGGGTGGAACTCCAGTTCCGCAAGGGCATGACCGCATTGACCGGCGAGACCGGGGCCGGCAAATCCATTGTGCTCGACGCCCTGGGCCTCGCCATGGGTGGTCGCGCAGATGCCGGCGCGGTCCGCCACGGCGCCAAACGAGCCGATATCACCGCCACCTTTGACGTATCCGACATTCCCGAGGCCGGCAAATGGTTGGCAGAGCACGAGCTGGATGACGAGAACGACTGCATTCTGCGCCGAGTCATCAGCAAGGATGGCCGCTCCCGCGCCTACATCAATGGCCAGCCCTGCCCACTGAATCACCTGAAGGAACTCGGTGGCGTATTGATGGATATTCACAGCCAGCACCAGCATCAGTCCCTGTTGCGCAAAGACACTCACCGCAAACTGGTGGACGAGTTTGCGGGCGTTGAGGCCCTGGCCGCCGATACCCGCGAAGCCTGGAGAGCGTGGAACCAGATCCGTCAAAGGCTGACCGAGCGCCAGCAGAATGCCGATGAAGCAGAGGCAAAACTGCAGCTGTTGCGTTACCAGGTGGAAGAACTGGATCGCCTGGCGCTGGAAGACGGTGAGCAGGAACAACTGGAGCAGGAGCAGGCCCAACTGAGCCAGGCCGACACGGTTCTGCATAACAGCCACCAGGCGGCCCTGCTCTGCACGGAAGATGAAACCAGCGCGGTCGATCTGGTCCGCCAGGCACTGCAGCAGCTGGAACAGCTTCCAGTGGATGTGCCCGCACTGGCCGATACCATTCAGATGCTGAACGAAGCCCAGATCCAGATCAGAGAGGCCGGCGACAACCTGCGCCACTTTGTCGAAGACTACGAGGCTGATCCGGCTCGGCTGGCAGAAGTGGAAGAACGCCTGAGCGCCATTTATCAGATGGCCCGCAAACACCGGATTACACCGGAGGAACTACCGGAACTGCATCAGCGCCTGAGCGCCGAGTTAGCGGAACTTGATGGCGGCGAAGGCAGTCTGGAACAGCTGGAAGCTGACCTGGAAAGCCAGCGCGGACGCTTCGATGAACTGGCCGAAAAACTGTCAGAAGCCCGCGCCAAAGCCGCCGCTGAACTGGACCAGCGGGTCGCAGCCGAGCTTGCCCACCTGAGCATGCCAAACATGCAGTTCATTACCCACCTGAATCGCAACAACGGCGAGGAACCGACGCCCCACGGGCTGGAAGAGGTTGAATTTCTGGTCAGCGCCAACCCGGGCCAGCCAGCCCGGCCATTGGCCAAAGTGGCCTCCGGCGGCGAGCTGTCGCGGATCAGTCTTGCCATTCAGGTAGTCGTTGCCCAGACCTCAACCACGCCCACGCTGGTCTTCGACGAAGTGGACGTAGGGATTGGCGGTGGCACGGCCGAAGTGGTTGGCCAACTACTCCGAACCCTTGGCAGCAATGGTCAGGTGCTTTGCGTCACCCATCTGCCGCAAGTGGCAGCCCAGTGCCACCAGCACCTGTTTGTCAGCAAATTTACCGAGCAGGATGCAACCTTCTCGAAAATCGAGACGCTGGACGATCAGGGCAGAATCAGTGAAGTGGCGAGAATGCTGGGCGGCGTGGACATGACCGAACATACAATCGCTCATGCCAAAGAAATGTTTTCAAAGGGGCAGGCAACCCATCACTGAGCCGCAAGCAACTATCCACTACCCCTCTCGATCCTGAGAGCTGTTGGGGCGGGCCAAAAAACCCGCCCCTTTTTTTTCGTCAGACCATCAGGCTCAGGACTTGGTGGGCTTTACGTACAAAATCAGGCTGTGATCGACGATTTCGTAGCCATGCTCTTCAGCAATTTTCTTCTGGCGCTCTTCAATCACCTCGTCGACAAACTCGATGACCTCACCAGTCTGAGTGCAGACCATGTGGTCGTGGTGGTCGTCGCCGGCCATTTCAAATACAGCATGACCACCTTCAAAGTTGTGGCGCAATACCAGTCCAGCCGCTTCAAACTGCGTAAGCACACGGTAGACTGTTGCCAGCCCCACGTCATCGCCTTGCTCCAGAAGCTTCTTGTATACATCTTCGGCACTGAGGTGATGTTCCTCCGCTGTCTCCAGAATATTGAAGATTTTCACTCGTGGCAGAGTCACTTTCAGACCGACTTTTCGCAATTCGGCGTTTTCAGATGACATGTTACTATTCACTCTTTGGTGTGCCTCACGGCTTCCGGTATGATGAAGCCGCCATTGAACGGTTAAACCGTGTCACACCTGCCCCTGGCAGGCGATTTCAAGATAGAGGATTTCCCCCGGCGATGCAAAAGCTCACAGCTCTCATTCTCACTTTCGTTCTATCCGGTTGCGTTTTCCCGGGCGTCTACAAAATCAACGTCCAGCAAGGAAACATCGTTACCGATGAAGAGCTGACGCAGCTGACTGAGGGCATGCCTCGCAGCCAGGTGCATGCGGTCATGGGAACCCCGCTTATGCTCAACCCCGTTGATCTCTCCCGCGAATACTATATTTACACCTTCCAGAGGCAAGGCGGAGACATCCAGGAACAAAGAATCATCGTTTACTACGAAAACGACCAGTATGCCTACTACGAGGCCCAGCTGCTGGAAGAAACCCCGGCCTACTGAGACTAACCTTTCTTTTTCGCCCGGTTCAGTCGCGCCTGCTTCGGGTCGATCTTTAGCGGGCGATACAGCTCAACCCGGTCGCCTTCGCGAAGTTCGTGTGCGGCCGGATCCTTGATCACCTTCCCGAACACGCCCATATCAATGCCATCCGGGTCGATTTCCGGAAAAATATCGGTAATCCCAGAGAGCTTGGTCGCCTCCAGAGCGGTGGTCCCCTCCGGCACGTTCACCGGCACGATTTCCTGTCTGTCAGGCCTGGCATAGGCCACTTCCACCTGAATCATGCGCCCTCCTTCCGGTACAGTTCATCGGCACGACGACAGAACGCATCAACCATTGTATTGGCCGCCTGGCTGAATACCGGCCCGAAGGTCATCCTTGAAAGCGATCCGGAAAACTCGAACTCCAGAGTCAAAATCACCTTGCAGGCATTGTCGTCCAGGGATTTGAAATGCCAGCGCCCCGTCAGGTTGCGAAAGGGGCCGTCCACCAGATTCATCTCAATCGCCTCCGGCATCAGCAACTGATTCCGGGTCGTCAGTTTATGCCGCACCCCACCCTTGGCAATTTCCAGGGACGCGGTTACCTGCTCTGGCTGGCGCTCATGAATCTCCGCTCCCGCGCACCAGGGCAGAAACTCCGGGTAACGGGCAATGTCGTTAACCAGGTGAAACATGCGCTCGGCGGAGTGCATTACCAAAGCTGTTTTATCGATCTGATGGGGCATTGGAACCGGTTGTCCTGCTTACAAACACACTATGAAAAGATTGCAGACTTCTGGAAAGGAAGACAGCCTTAATCACACACTATGATAAAGGATATCATCCTGTTTTGGGGCTTTTTCGCCTGACTTACCATCTCCCCCTTCCTTTGCCGGCGGTTTCTGGTCTGCCGCAGGCGCCGAGTTATCAGCCCCAGCCGCTTCGCCATCCGATTCTGCGGGTGTCGCGGCAAATGACCGATCTTTCGATAGCGCTTCACCATCCTCTGAAAGCAGGACGGCGGACTGCTCGCACCAGGCCGCGGCGTTACCGTTGCTGCAGAGGTTGGCCAAAGAAAAGGCCGTGTACTGGATCCCTATCCAGGCAACGACGATGGGCAACACCAGGCGCATCACCCAGAACCAGATGCCGGCGAACAGTCTCGGCGCGGCGCCCAGCATGGTACCGGAAAGATGTCTGGTCAGGCACCAGCCGGTGAACAGCGCAATCAGGATGGCCACCAGGGGAATCAGGAGGCCACCGGTGACCAGTTCCAGCCAGCGGAACAGGGTAGCTCCGCCAACCCGCTGCTCGGCCCAAACATTAAACGACAGCAGAGAGGCGAGCCCCGCCAACCAAACCGCCAGGCCAATGAGGAGCACCGAGAGCGTTCTGGGCGCTCCGGTCCACTCGCGGAACCAGCCGACAATCGGCTCCAGCAAGTTCAGTGATGTGGTCCAGACAATCAGCACCACCATCAGGAACACGGCCGCAATCACGAACTGGCTTGCAGGCAACTGGGCCAGCGTTACCGGCATGGACACAAACAGCAGACTGAAGCCCCTTTCACCGTCAAAGCTGTTGCCGTCTGTCGCGATCGCAAAGATCATCAATCCGGCGAGGATGGCTACCAGGGTATCCATCAGTACCACCGCCAGAATCGAACGCTTCAGGCGGGTGTGTGACGTGGTGTAGGAACCCAGTATGGCCCAGACCCCCATCCCAAGACCGAGGGTGAAGAAGGCGTGGAACAGGGCCGCTTTCAGGCTCTCCCAGGAAAGGTCCTCCGGATGCATCGCCAGAATGTGATTGATAGCGCCGTCGATCCGGCCATGCCAGGCCGCGAGGGCAAACAACACCAGCATCAGCACCAGGGCGCCCGGCACCACCACCCTAAGAGTCCGCTCCAGTCCCTTCACAATGCCCTGTGCCGAGACCCAGAGCACCAGCAGCAGAAAGCAGACATGCCACCCCATGAAAAGCCGGTATCCCCTTGGATCTGACACCAGGCCCGCAAGAATACCGGTTGCCTCTGTCTCGCCGGCACCGGAAAACCGGCCAAGCGCCCCGAAAAACACGTAGGCCAGGGCAATGGCTCCGAATACTGCGGTAAACGAGAGCACCAGAAAGGCTGCCAGTATGCTGAGCCGACCGACCGCCATCCAGGCACGAGACCGTTTGGCACTGCGGATCAGCCCGTCCATGGCCAACACAATTCCATGGCGGGCATAGCGACCTATGGCCGCTTCGGTCACCATCAACGGCAGCGTAACCAGCAGCAAGCAGGCAAGATAAAGCAGGATGAACAGGCCACCACCATGCAAACTGGCCAGATAAGGGAACTGCCACAGATTGGCAAGACCCACGGTAGCGCCCACCGCAGCCCAGAAGAAGGTTGATTTTCGGGTAAAGGACCCGATATGTGTCTGATACGGCGTAGGCATTCGCGTCCCTGAGGCCATTGAGCAGGTCGGGGAGAAGGTCTGGGCCAGTATTGTAGCTGAAGGATCCCGCCGCGCACGAACCAGAAACCGCCACAACGCTGAATTCGTGACCGGTCCGGCACTCCTGGGCTACAATGCGCCTTTTTCCGGCTGCAGCAAGGCCGGCCCGTTCATTCGTCCGACCCCGGATTCATTGATTCATGAGCAAGAAAAAACCCGGAACGCCGAGCAACACCATTGCGCTGAACAAAAAGGCGAAGCACGAGTACCACATTGAGGAACGCTTTGAAGCGGGTCTCGCCCTGCTGGGCTGGGAAGTGAAATCCCTCCGCGCGGGAAAGGCCCAGCTGGTGGACGCCTATGTGCTGCTCAAGGACGGCGAAGCCTGGTTGCTCGGCTCTCACATCACCCCGCTGATTGCGGCATCCACCCACGTGATCGCAGACCCAACGCGCACCCGCAAGCTCCTGCTTCACGCCAAGGAGATTGCCAAGATCGTCGGCAAGGTCAACCAGGCCGGTTACACCTGCATTCCGCTGGCGCTGTACTGGAAAAACAACAAGGTGAAGTGCGAGATTGCCCTGGTGAAAGGCAAGAAGCTGTTCGACAAGCGCGCCACCGAGAAAGAGCGCGACTGGAACCGCCAGAAGCAGCGCATTCTGCGCGAAGTCAACGTCTGATTCCGTTCCCCAGGAATTAACAAATACCTGACGCCGGTCATGGCCGGCGTCGGCCGGTATGTCGCATACTCACTCTCTTTGTTCAGAATTCCAACAGGCCTATACTCGGGAACTCCGGTGCATGGCAAAGGGAGCCGCTTATGTCACCCAAACAGATACCTATGTCCGCTGTAGACCGCGCGTGGCTGCGCATGGACACCCCCCAGAACCCAATGATGATCTGTGGGGTATGGACGCTGGAGCGGCCGATTTCCATGAGCCGCCTCAGGCACACCCTTGAAGAGCGATTTCTCTGCTTCGACCGGTTCCGGCAACGGGTAATCGACACTGGCGACCGCGCCTACTGGCAGGACGATCCCCTGTTCGACCTGGACAACCACCTGCACCGCATCGCCCTGCCGGGCAAGGCCGACAAAGCAGAGCTTCAGAAGCTGGTCAGTGACATGAACAGCACGTCGCTGGATTTTCGGCAACCGCTCTGGCAAATGCACTATATCGACAATTACGGCGACGGCGGCGCACTACTCATCCGTATTCACCACTGTATTGCCGATGGCATCTCGCTGGTTCGTGTAATGCTGTCACTCACCGATAAAACGCCGGAACCCAGGCTGGGCAAAGTGGCCCGCAAGCGTCACTCCAAACCCGGCAGGAAATCAGCAATCCAGAACTTCCTGCACCGTGCCGTGGACAGCGCGCAGACAGCCACCAACCAGGCCAAACTGTTTATCCACTCCGTCCGCGAGGAGCCCAACTACCCGTTAAAACTGGCCACCACCGCCAGCGGCGTAGCCCTTGATCTCCTGAAACTTGGTCTGGCTCCCGTCGAACCCAAAACCGGACTGAAAGAGCCCTTATCCGGACGCAAGCAAGTGGCCTGGGCCGATCCTCTCGACCTTGCCGAAGTAAAAGCCTGCGCCAAGGCTCTGGGGGGCACCATCAACGATGCCCTGCTCTGCACGGTCACCGGGGCCTTACAGCGGCATTTTGCCGCCCATAAGGAGACGATCCCCGAGTGTGGAATCCGCGTGGCCGTGCCGTTCAACCTGCGGCCCCTTGATCAGCCCATCGAAACCCTGGGCAACAAGTTCGGGCTCGTACTGGTTACCCTGCCGGTGGAAGTGAGAGACCCGCTCATGTGCTTCCGCCAGGTGCAGGAGAACATGAACCGGCTCAAGCAGTCCTATCAGGCCCAGGTTACCTACAGCCTGCTTGATATCTTCGGGCGAGGCCCCGATGTTATAGAACGAAGGGCCCTGAATCTGCTCAGCAACAAGGCTTCGGCGGTACTGACCAACGTGCCCGGCCCGAAAGAGCCTCTGTATCTGGCGGGCAGCAAGCTGACCCAGCCCATGTTCTGGGTTCCCCAGAGCGGCACCATCGGAATCGGCATGAGTATTCTCAGTTATGCCGGCACCGTGCAATTCGGCATCACCGTGGACAAGGCCATTCACGCCGACCCGGACGCCGTGATGGGCTACTTCCGGGAAAGCTTCGAGGCCCTGAGCCACGCGGCCCTGGCAGGCCGGAACGGGGCCATTGAACGCAAGGCCAGCTAGGGTTCTAGGTACATCTACAGCCCCGAAAGCACAAAACTGCAACAAAGAAACCTTGAAGTCCGGCAAACCGGACACATATACTGAAGATAAGGGGACGACATGGCTTCGACGCCGGTGGCGAACCCTTGAGTGCATGTCGAGATGGCAGCCAATCTCGTTAATCCAAAGCTGCAACGCAATAGTCGCAAACGACGAAAACTACGCACTAGCAGCGTAAGCTGCTAGTCGTCCTGACCGGGTCGCCCGTAGCCCGGAAGCAACATCTCAGGACGTCATCGCTTACGGGATGCTCCGTTACCCAGAGTTCACTGGTTAACGGCTAAGATTTAAAGAACTCGGTTCTTGCACCCTGGCTCTCGGGTCGCTTGAACTTAAATTAATAGAGAGACGCTAAACATGTAGACCTCAAGGCTGAGTACTGGCGGACGCGGGTTCAATTCCCGCCGTCTCCACCAAACAACCGAGAGAAAGCCCCTGATTTCAGGGGCTTTTTTCGTTATACACCCTCCAAAACCTGGCCGAACGTCAACGAATCGCCAACGGGCATGCGCCCGTATCCGTCTGCGCCTCTGCCAGCCCAAAATCTCCGTGAACGCAAACATACCGATTCACAATGGCCGCAAACGTCCCATCGTCCAGCATTGCTCGCAGCGCAAGATCAAAATCCGCCACAAACTCGGAGCCAACCGATGCTTTGGAGAAAACAAAGAACGCAGGTTTGTTGGATACCACCAGAGAGCTCGGAACAATCGCGCCGGACAGCCCCAGCTCCTTAATCTCGTACAGGCCGGTTAACCTGCTGGCAACCACGCCATCGATTCGATTGCGCGCCAGCATTCTCCAGAGCGACTCCCGGCGGGAGAGATACTGAATATTTTTTTCGTAGTCCGGATTCTGAACAAGGGCGCTGTATTCGTCGCTATAGGACACGTTAATCTGGGCGCCGAGCCTGAAATCCGATTCCAGCAGTACCCTCAGTCCGCTGAAGTCGAACCTGGCCTTGTCAGACCGTCGAACAAACAAGATATTGGGGGATACCAGGCCAACCACTTCCGAGTAGTGGGCATACTGTTCGCGCTCGGGCGTCCGATAGGCACCGGAGAGCATATCCACCCGCCCATCACGCAGTTCCCGGAGCGCCCTCGCCCATGGCAGCTTTTGCAGCGAAAGACTGCAACCAAGGCGCTCCATGGCTTCCCGAGCGAGATCGGCATCAATGCCCACCACTTCATCTTCCTTGAGCATGAAATAAGGCGGATCATCATCCCAGCGCAGGGTGATGTCGCAGTCACCATAGCTGGGGGCAGCAAAACAGAGAACAGACGCGAGGACCAAAGCAGATTTGCGCAAAACCGGCCCAAATAAGCGCAGGGGCAACAACTGCGAGAACGGGAATCCGTTACTCTTGCCTGTATACATCTTTGGTGCCGCTGATGAGGGGAACTTCGTTCAATATAGACCAATAACTCCTTGGCTCAAAACCGTGTGCTAGGCAGGTCAGTACTAACCCTTCCGTCATCTTGTAGTCATGCACTGTTTACTCAATCAAGGTAGTGTCTGAGAACTGCCAAAAGGAGCATCAACCAACACCATGAACCAACCAGACGACCCAGCCAGCCTGACAGAGCTCCTGGAGCGCCTCCGCTTGAACACCGCGGGGCAGGCTCAGGTGTCTGTGGGCGACGTACTGGAAGCCGTCGGTGAGCGCTCATTCGGGCCGATCGTTCTGATCGCCGGTGTTATTACCCTTGCGCCGCTGATCGGTGACATTCCCGGGGTACCCACGCTGCTCGGCCTGATGGTGTTGCTTACCCTGGGGCAACTGGTGTTTCAGCGACATTCGGTCTGGATTCCGTCAAAGCTGGCGCGCCGAAACATTGAAAGAGAAAAGCTTGCCCAAGGCCTCGACTGGATGGCGAAGCCTGCCCGTTTTATGGATCGCTGGACGAAACAACGGCTGATCTGGCTGGTCACGGGGCTGGGGCAATACGTTATGGCGGTCATTTGTATGGCCGTAGCCGCCGCCATGCCACTGATGGAAGTGATTCCTTTCAGCGCCAACGGTGCTGGCCTAGCCCTGATGGCATTTGGACTGGCCATTGTGGCCCGGGACGGCCTGCTCGCCCTGGTAGCGATCCTGGCTACCGGGGGAACCGTCTGGTTTATTCTGAATAACCTTCCCTGGTAGCCAAACACTTTTGGCATAATAGCCAGAGATACCTGCTACTGTTGAATCTCCACCAGCAAGGGTAAAACCATGACCATTCTGATTACAGGCGCCAATCGCGGCATCGGTAAGGGGCTTGCCGATGAGTGGCGGAAAGCGGGCTCTGATGTCATCGGCACGGCCCGCAGTGAGCCGGGCATGGAGCCGCTGGATGTGGCCGAACCGGACAGCATTTCCGCCCTGGGCAAACGCCTGGAGGGAAGCCCGGTTTCAACCCTGGTATGCAATGCCGGCATTCTGATGGATCGCCATGACCAGCTGGACAACGGTTACCCTCCCGAGCTCTGGGCCCAGCACTTCCAGGTCAATGTGACCGGCGTATTCCTGACCATACAGGCGCTGCTGCCCAATCTTAGATTGGCGGTGGCGAACGGCGGCCACCCTAAAATCGCCATCATTTCCAGCAAACTTGGATCCCAAGCCTCTGCCGGTGGCGGACGCTACATCTATCGTGCCTCTAAAGCAGCGGCGCTCAATCTCGGACGCAATCTCGCCATCGATCTGCGCGAGCAAGGCATCGCCGTGGGCATCTACCACCCGGGCTGGGTTGCCACCGACATGGGCGGCAGCAACGCCGAGGTATCGGTTGAACAATCCGTCGATGGCCTTCGGAGGCAGATTGATAATCTCACCCTGGCCGAAACCGGATGTTTCAGAGCGTGGGATGGTCAGGACATTCCGTTCTGAGAGATTACTGGGCACAGTGCTCACCCTCAATCGCTGATGCGGTAGGATTCTGTCACCATTTGAAACAATCCTTCTGAATCCCGACTCATCGTAAAGCTGCTACTATTGCTACATACCCTTGCTTGCCGGCTGAACAGCCTCCGGCAAGCAGCATACTGAACCAACTTCTTGAAAAGGCTCCTGCTTCAGGGGCTTTTGCGGTTGAAAGGACCCGGTTTTATGTCCAGCAAAGCGAAGCAGACCCAGAAACTTCTGCTATTCCGGCTTTCCGGCGAGCGTCTGTTCGGAATCGGAACTCTGAAGATCCGGGAAATCCTGCCTTTCATGCGGCTGACCAAACTGCCTCACAGCCATCATGCGGTCATCGGCACGGCCACCTTCCGAGGCTCCGCCGTTCCGGTGATTGATATGGCAGCGGCAGTCGGCTATCCGCCGCTGACCCAGGAGGAACGGGAAAAGGCCTCGATTATTGTCACCGATATCCAGCGCCAGGAGATCGGCTTTCTGGTGCGCAGCGTTCAGCAGATTATCGAAACCGATTGGAAGTCTGTCATGCCGCCTCCCAAGGCCCTGGGCAGCAAGGCGTTTATCACCGGCCTGCTGGACGTGGATGGCGATATCATTCAGTTGCTGGACGTGGAGTTACTTCTGGCCAAGGTGTACCCGGAATCGCTGGATACCCAGGAGGTCGTTCTCACGGATGTGCAGAGCGAGACCCTCAAGGCCCTGAACATTCTCATGGTGGACGATTCCCAGGTGGCCCGGAAGCAGCTCTCGGATGTGCTGGATAGCAAAGACATCCCCTACCAGGTGACGTCCAATGGCGATGATGCCCTGCAGATCCTTCTGCGGGACCACGAACTGGGCCGGCCCACGGATATTCTGGTCAGCGATATCGAGATGCCGGGGCTGGACGGTTACGAGCTGGCGTTCAATGTCCGGGACAATTCAGCGTTGAAGCAGCCTTACATCATCCTGCATACGTCTCTGAACAGCGAGATGAGCCTGAGCTATGCCAATCAGGTAGGTGCCAACGAGGCACTGACCAAGTTCGATGCCGAAGAGCTGCTTCAGGCAATGCTAAGGGGTGCTGAAGAGGCTCGTTAAGGCCTGAGCTGCTCAATAAATTCGTCCGCGTCAGCCCGCATTTCAGCCAGCTTTTGCTGCCACTCTTCCCGGTAACGGTTCAGGGTTTCCTCACTCAGGCGAGTGAAACGCTCTCCGGTTTCCGCCACGGTGCGGCTGGCGTTGGCGAGGGATTCCATGGTCGGGTCACTCAGCTCATCGGCCTGCCGATCCAGATCCCGGGCAGCCTGTTCCAGAATCACCCGATCGTCCTCGGGTGTCGGCTCGTCGTCTTTCAGGGCTTCTTCCACCGACCGCTCTAGCTCCCGCATGGCGTCCTGCAGTTTTTTGCCGAACTCGTCCATGGCGCTCTCTGCTTGCCGGCCCATTTCATCAGAATAGGCTTCCAGATCCTGCGCCAGCTGCTCCATTTGCTGCTCAAAATCGTCAGAAGATGAGGACAAACGGGCGCTGAGCTCCTCGCCAAGCCGGCTGAGCTCACCCATGATGCTGTTGAACGGTGAGGGATTGAGGATGGCCTCGCCGGTGCGGTCGTAATCCACCAGCCATTGCTCCTGAAAGCGCACGAGGTAGGTGACCAGCTCCAGCCGCTCGCCTTCGGTGCCCGCCTCGGCGGGCAGGCGGGTTACGATGGTGGCTTCACGGTCTTCGATGATCACCCGGCCGAACGATGGCACGGCGTCGGTCCAGCTGCGCTTGTAACCGTCGAACGCGGCGGACTCCGCCAGGGTGGAGTACTCCATAACGTCGTCGGCATCGTTCTCGGCCATGGCCTGCCAGAAGGCAGCCGCCACTTCCTGGGGCGTCTCGGGGTTGCTGCAACCAGCGAGCATGGTCAGTGTAAGGGCCGCAATCAGGCCACGTGTCAGGAAACGGATCATTGCTGTGCTACCTCGGGTTCAACATCCGCAGAGCATGATACACCCCTTACAGCCTGCAGGTCAGTTCCGCCAGCTCCTCATCAAACACCCGACGGTTTTCACTGTAATCCACCGGCACCTCTACCAGGTGGACACCGCCGTCTGCCAGGGCGCGTTCCAGAATTGGCCTCAGGTCTTCCGTGCGGGTTACCCGGCGCCCTTTGGCACCATAGGATTCGGCGTAGGTGACAAAATCCGGATTACGATAATCCAGCCCGAAATCAGTGTAACCCTCCTGCGCCTGCTTCCACTTGATCATGCCGTAGGCACTGTCGTTGATAATCAGCACCACCAGGTTCAGGTTGAGGCGCACCGCGGTTTCAAGTTCCTGGCTGTTCATCATGAAGCCGCCATCGCCGCAGACCGCCATCACCTTGAGTTCCGGATACAGCATGGAGGCCATCATCCCGCTGGGCAGGCCCGCACCCATGGAGGCCAGCGCGTTGTCGAGAAGCACGGTATTGTTGTCGTAGGCCGGGTAATTGCGGGCAAACCAGAGTTTGTACATGCCGTTATCCAGGGTGATGATCCCGTTCTCCGGCATCACCTGACGCACATCATGAACAATACGCTGGGGAATCACCGGGAAGCGGTCGTCCTCGGCCCGCTCCTGCAGATGGGCGTCCACCGCCTCTTTCACTTCCATCAGGCGAGTGAAGTCGTGGTTGGCGCATTGGCCACAGTTCTCGGCCATGTATTCCACGCTGTTGGCGATATCCCCCACCACCTCATGCTGGGGAAAATACACCGGGTCCACGTCAGCCGCACTGAAGTTCACATGAATGACCTTCTTGCCGCCGGGGGTCATAAAGAAGGGTGGCTTTTCCACCACATCGTGGCCGACATTGATCACCAGATCGGCACGATCGATCGCACAGTGCACGAAGTCCCCGGCCGACAGGGCGGCATTGCCCAGGTAACGTGGGTGCCGCTCATCCACCACGCCCTTGCCCATCTGGGTGGTAAAGAACGGGATGCCGGTGACATTAACCAGGTGCAGCAGCGCCTGGGACACCCGCTTCCGGTTGGCGCCGGCACCAATCATGATCAGCGGGTGCCGCGCTTCGCGCAGCATCTCGCAGGCCATCTCCAGACTCTTGGGGCTAGCCGAGGGCCGGCGGGCATCACTGGGTTTGAAGATATGGGTGTCAGATTCGGGTGCCTCGTCGGCGATGTCTTCCGGCAACTCGAGATGCACCGCGCCCGGACGTTCTTCAGAGGCCAGACGGAAGGCTTCCCGAACCTTGGCAGGGATGGTGTTGGCATTGCTGATTTGCCGGGTGTACTTGGTGAGCGGACGCATCAGGTCCACCACATCCAGAATCTGGAATAACCCCTGCTTGGAGGACTTTATGGGCTTCTGGCCCGAGATCATCATCATGGGCATACCGCCCAGCTGGGCGTAGGCGGCCGCAGTCACGAAGTTGGTGGCGCCGGGCCCGAGCGTGGAAAGGCAGACCCCCACCCGGCCCGTCAGGCGGCCATAGGTGGCGGCCATGAAGCCGGCGGCCTGCTCATGTCGATTGAGCACCAGTTGAATGCTGGAGGTTCTCAGGGCCTCGAGGAAAGCAAGGTTCTCCTCCCCGGGCACCGCGAAAATGTATTCAACGCCTTCGTTTTCCAGCGCCCGGATAAACAACTCGGCCCCGTTTTGGGCCGGGGTCTGTTCGTTGGCCATGGCCTTCCTCTTGATCTGTGGGTTCCGGGTGATCAGCAGGTTCCGGGATCAATCGGTTATGGGCGGCTCTGCCTGGAGGGCGTCCGCCGGCAAGCGATCCTTACCCCAACTGCGATGCACACCTTCTGTTACGCGCCGAAGGGCATCCTCGTTCACTTCCGCCGGCTCTCCCCGCTCCAGGGGATCATAGTGGAAGATGTACAGCCGTGATGTGAACTGTTCGAATGGCAGCGACGACTCGCCAAAACGCTCTCCGTTGCCAGACGTACTGACTTTGACCCCATCGCCCCAGTTCTGGCCACTGTCGTTATTGGGATTGAAGAAATAAATCCGCATCTCACCTTCCGGGTCGAGCGCGGACCGGAGAATGGTAATGGCGTGCCAGCCGATAAACCGGGCGGCACTGTCGGTAACAGCAATACCCGCAGGCTGCGGGTGGATCAGCGGCTGATTGCCGTTGTAATAGGGATGATAACTGGCGTAGAAATGCCGTATAAAGCCTTCCAGATCATGCAGCTTGCCAGTGGCCACATCCACGTTGATGGCAAACCCGCGCCCGGCAGACCAGCCGTGGAACTCCGGGTTTACCCATTTATGGGGATCACCCTCGCGCCCGACGCACAACCGGCCCATCTCCACATAAATGCGGTCCAGATGCGGCACCACTACCAGAGAAACCGGATCAAGATCCAGCGTCACCTCGGACGCGACACCGCCGACACTGCGCGCCGATGACACCGGCTGACCTTCAAAGTGAATGACGATTTCATTGTCTCGAGCAGCCCAGGCCACCATCTGCAAGAGATAATCCGGATCGTTATACGCCCACATCGAGAGCGCACGGGCCGACTGGCAGGTGGGGTTGTTGCCCTGCCCTACTCCCAAAGGCTGGCCCAACATATTCAACACGCCCTGAATCAGCCAGGCATTCGGTTGCGGTTGATAGCCATAGGCCAGCTCAAGTCTCTCCCGCGCATGAGGACAGAGAGACAGCCGTGCCTGGCGCCACAGACCCGGCGCAACAGGAGGTTGATAAAGAATACCCCTTTCCAGAAGCAGCGCCAGGCCATAAATGCCCTGGGCGGTTTCCGGATAGACCCCTTCTTCAATCAGGGTGTGGACCAGCTCCCGATAACACATCAGGCAATCCCGGCCAGTGCTGGACAGACCCAGCGCCTCGCTGAGCAAAGTGTCCTGGTCCGCCAGGATGAAACGTATAAACGAGGCATGATAAGGGGAGACCAGGCCGGTATCGTGCATGGACCGCGCAAACCCGGTGGCTTCGTTCTGCAGGGCCTGGGCGTCCATGGTTTCCAACCGCTGCTCGTAGACCACGGTTCCGGGGTCTTCACTGCAGGCCCGGGTGGGGCCATAGAGGCTGGAGATCAACCGGTCGGCACCGCGCCCCGCGCTGCCCAGATCGGCCTGCGGATCGGCCCGGCAAAGGGCAATCTGCGTAATCATCTTGCGCACATCCGATACCTGGATCGGTCGCTGCTCAAGAATCCGCCAGATTTCCTCGATCAGACTGTCAATGACATGCTCGTAGCCGATGTGGTGGGCCACGTACTGCACAAGGCTCTGGCTGATCAGCGCGAGCTTGCCCTGCTCCCGCTCAGCCTCGCCGGTCATTCCAAACAGCAGGCCCAAATTGATGGCCAGGACTTGCGTCAGGTAATGGTGGGCCTGTTCAGCCGACACCGAAGGGTGCAGATAGCTGCCCCGGGCGACGGCAAGCAGCCTCAATTCGCTGAAGGCCTCGATGACAACGGTGTCGGCATTCTGGCTCTGCAGCGAATAGGTTGTCAGCGTGGGAAGAAGAATCCCGGGTTCGGCCCAGTCGGTGCCGGCAAAGACGCCCGCCAGTTCAAGGCGCTCAGCGCGCTCCTCGATGATCCGGCAGCCATCCGGCTGCAGCAGGATCCGGCGGGCAATATCCAGCACGCGCGGCAACTTGCCGGCCTTGGTAAAAGACCGGCTTTCTTCCAAAGCCTGAATTGCGTCATCCAGGCGTTGAGCCAGCTTGTCGAGGTTCACAGCTGGCGCTGCGCTGCCCGGTTGGTGATCGTTCAAACGATAATCCTCAGGGCCTGGCACCAAACCCGTTTGTTGTTAATGCTTCTCCTGATTATACATAGAAATCGAGGTCTTCCTGATGTTTCAGGAGGTCCCGCATGACGTAAGGGTCTTCACCGAAGAAATACACCAGCCCCCAGTGGGTACCGAAAGCGGTACGCTTGGTGACCGTTTCTTCCAGCGGCGCGGTCAGCTCGTGGGACTCGAAATACTCGTGGTTTTCGGTCTCTTCCGGGATTTCCAGCTTGCTGACCACCCGACGACGCGGATAGACGCCGAAGCAACCCGCGTAACCCTTGGCATCCACCACTTCCTTCGGGAAGAAGGCCTTGATTTCATCTTCCGTGGTTTTCGGGTCAAAGGTCAGGATCATGCCCTGGTATGCGTTGAAGCCGTAGGCACGCTCAAGCAGCTCGAACACCTTGAAGCCCGGTGGACGGTAGGCCACCTCACCAAAGTACATGGTCCGGTCGCTGGTCACGAAGTACTCCGGGTGAATAAACCCGAATTCGATATCAAAGGTCTTGATCAGCTTTTCGATTTCGCCCCGGATCTGATCCCGATACTTCTCAAGGTCCGGTGTCGCAGGAACAAACACGGAATAGCCCAGAGTCACATACTCGGAAATGTTCAGGAACGCGATCTTGCCGTTGTGGATCCAGGCTTCGACCGCAAACTCCCAGCCATCCAGGTGCGATTCCATCAGTACCGGGAACTCTTCCTCAGGGATGGTATCGACCTCGTCGGGCGTACGGATTACCCGGTGCCCCAGGCACCCGGCCTTGTCAAACGCCTTGAGGTGAATCGGGTCGTTAGGATCACCATCCAGCTTGAGCAGAGTCTGGTTCACTCGCTTCAGAAAGCGGATAACATCGCCCTTGTCGTGCGCTTCCTCAAAAATACCCACGCGAATGCCACCGAGCTGGGCACGGCGTTTCATCAGCGCCTTGTCACGCAACAACATCGCCTGACCGAACAAACGAGGCTTATCCATCAATACCGAGTTGATGGCACCGGCCCACTCTACAGTTTCCTCAAACAACGGGATGGCAACATCTACGCCCATCTCCTTGAGGGTCTGCGCAATCTCGACAGAGCGGTCGTTCAGGCGCTCAAAATTCCAGGGCACATAAGGAATATCATGCTCTTCGCAATAGGCTTCCGCCCAATCCGGTGCCACGACAACATACCGGCGATCGAACTTGTCGGCCGCTTCAACCGCATTCAGGCTCCAGCCCAATAGCGCGATATACCCTTTCTCAGGATTGTACTTTTGTTCACTCACAGGCTCTCTCCGTTCATAAGGGTTGATTTATAACCCTACGCATAAGCTGTGAAATCGCAAATTCCGGGCCTTACTGAAACGCGAAAAGCACTGCAATCACCGGGGTTGAATCCAGCAGTCGCAGTGCCTATGGGTTTCTTAGATCGTTTAGGAATATCAGCCCAATTTCAGGGTCGACAGGGTCCTCTCACGCACTTTGGTTAACAGTGCTTCGTCTTCAACGAGGGATTGGCCGTAGGACGGCACCAGCTCCTTCATGCGCTCCTGCCACTCTGGCGTCTTGATCTTCTCCGGGAAGCAGCGCTCGATAACGTTGATCATCGCATTGGCTGCGGTAGACGCTCCGGGAGAAGCGCCAAGCAGTGCCGCCAGAGAGCCGTCTTTGGCCGCCACAATTTCAGTGCCGAACTCGAGCTTGCCACCGCCGCCATCAACCTGCTTGATGATCTGCACCCGCTGGCCAGCCATACGCAGCTGCCAGTCCTCTTCCATGGCGTCCGGGAAGAAGTTGCGCAAGGATGCCACCCGGTCACTATGGGACTGGAACACTTCCCCGATCAGGTAACGGGTCAGATCCATGTTGCTCTTGCTCACTGAGAGCATCGGCTTGAGGTTGGTGGATTTAACCGACCCCAACAGGTCGAAGATGGAACCCTGTTTGAGGAAGCGGGTGGTAAAGCCGGCAAACGGTCCGAACAGCAGGGCAGGCTCACCATTGATGATCCGGGTATCCAGATGCGGTACCGACATGGGCGGCGCCCCGATCGGCGCCTTGCCGTAGACCTTGGAATGGTGCTGCTCAACGATGTCCGGCTTGCCACATACCAGCCACTGACCGCTGACCGGGAAGCCGCCATAACCGCGGGCCTCCTCGATCCCGGACTTCTGCAGCAGCGGTAGCGCACCACCGCCTGCACCCAGGAACACGAAGCCGGCTTCCAGCTTGGTCAGCTCGCCGGTTTTCTGGTTTTTCACCCGGACTTTCCAGCGGCCGTTATCACGCTGGTCAATGTAATGCACCGGGCTACTGAGCATCAGCTCGAAATTCGGCTGGGTTTCCAGCCACGTCACCATACTGCGGGTAAGAGAACCGAAATCCACATCTGAGCCGTGCTTGATACGGGTAGCAGCCACGCGCTGCATCGGGTCCCGGTTGTTGACGATCAGGGGCATCCATTCTTCCAGATCCTTCGGGGACTCGGTGTATTCCATATCTCGGAACAGATGGTGGGCGCTCAGGCGCTCGTAACGGCGCTTGAGGAAGGCTACATCTTTCTCACCCCAGACAAAGCTCTGGTGCGGCGTGCGGTTAATAAAGGTGGATGGCTCCGGCAGGATGCCCTGCTCCACCAGGTAGGACCAGAGCTGCAGGGACACCTCATACTGGGCGTTGATCTGCAGGGCCCGATCGATGGTCACGTCGCCATCGTCGGTTTCGGGAGTGTAGTTAAGCTCACAGTACCCGGCGTGCCCGGTACCTGCGTTATTCCATCCGTCTGTGCTCTCATGGGCAACGTGGTCGAGACGCTCCACCATGACGATGTCCAGGGACGGATCAAGCTGCCTGAGCATCATGCCGAGAGTGGCGCTCATGACGCCACCGCCGACCAGCACTACATCTGCCTGTCTAACGGCCATTGGTTTTCACCCTAGCTAGTGTTGAGCCTTTTTGCCCCCTCACGATCAGCAAGGAGGCCTGTCGGAAGCCGGTCAGGCGCGAGGTAAACGGCGCCGCCGTCTGCTTCCGGTCTGAATGTGCGCGCAATTATCCCGATTTTCGGCGGGATAATAAATTGCGATTGTCAATCGTTGCGTCTTTATCAGACTTTTGCTGGTTCCAGTTGCCGATACGTGCACTTACGAACAGTGGTTTGCTGCGGGTCAAAGGTCTAAAATCCGCACGCATGATCTGTCTGGCCGGCTTCGGCCTCTACTCTGGTAACCAGGACGGGATTTCCCCAATGTCTGCCCTTGATGCGTTTCTGATTATTCTCGCGGTTCTGGCGCTGTTGGGCGTCATATTTGAAGAAGCCATCCACATCAACAAGGCCAAGGTAACGCTGTTCTTTGGCACCATGAGCTGGATGCTGCTCTTCCTGTTCAGTGATAACGCGGATCAAACGTCTGCCATTTCCGCCGGCCTCTCCGAGAGCATTGCCGAAATCGCTGGACTGTGGCTGTTTCTCGTCGCAGCCATGACATTCGTCGCTTACCTGAACAAGAAGGGTATGATCGAAAACGTGATTTACCTGATCATGCCGAAACAGGTGAGCGAGCGGCGGCTACTGTTCCTGACCGGTCTTTTCTGCTTCATTTTCTCGTCTTTGGCAGACAATATCACCGCCACTTTAGTCTCATGCTCGCTGATTCTGTCGCTGGATCTGGAGCTGAAAAAGCGTATCCAATTCGTCACGCTCGTTGTCTTTGCGGTCAACTCGGGAGGCGTCTCCCTGATCACCGGCGACGTCACCACCTTGATGATTTTCCTCGCTGACAAGGTGGAAATACTGACTCTGCTGACCCTGGCGATCCCGGCCTCGATTACGGTTTTCGTCCTTGCCGTCTTCCTCTCACGGGGACTGACAGGCACCGTGACACTTCGTTCCAACACTACCCCGGTGCGACGGGTGGATGCGGTCATCAGCGGGCTCTTTTTGTTAACAATCCTGACCACCATTGCCGGCAATGCCCTGTTTGGAATTCCACCGGTTCTGACCTTCCTGTTCGGCTTGTCCATCATGTTCCTTGTGTCTCGATTCATGAGTGACGACTCCGATCTGGACCCGATTCTCGAATACATTCGTATCATCGAATTTGAAACCCTGCTGTTCTTTCTGGGCATCCTGCTGCTGGTGGGCATGCTCAAGGAGATTCATGCACTGGATTCGCTGGTGGCCATTTACGATATCCTGCCACCGCTCTATGCCAACTACCTGATGGGCATCTTCTCGGCGGTTATCGATAACGTGCCGCTGACAGCAGCGCTGTTGAAATCGGGCATTGATATGAGCGCCGGCGAATGGATGGGGCTCACCTACGCTGTGGGCGTTGGCGGATCGCTTCTGGTCATTGGTTCAGCGGCCGGCATCGTGGCGATGAGCAAGATCCCGGGGCTGACCTTTGCGGCCTATATGCGGTATCTTGCACACCTTCTGGCAGCCTACACCCTTGGCTATGCCGGCGTTTTCATGCTCGGACGGTTCATTCACTGAGGTTTTTCTATGTTAATGGCATTTGGCGCCATCATCGCTGGCCTGGTATTGCTGGTATGGAGTGCCGACAAGTTTGTGGAGGGCGCCGCGGCGACCGCCAAACATTTGGGCATGCCCACCCTTCTGATCGGCATGGTGATTATCGGTTTCGGCACCTCGGCCCCGGAACTGGCCGTTTCTGCCATGGCGGCGTCCGACGGCAATCCCGGGCTGGCCCTGGGTAACGGCTATGGCTCCAACATTACCAACATTGCACTCATTGTCGGCCTGACAGCCATCATCGCGCCTATCGCGGTGCATTCACAGGTCATCCGGAAGGAACTGCCGCTGCTGATCGTACTCACCCTCATTGCCGGAGCCCAACTGCTTGATGGGCAACTCTCCCGTATGGATGGCTGGGTATTGCTGGCGGTATTCGCTGCGGTTATGGGCTGGTCAATCTATCAAGGCCTGAAAGGGAAGGCAGACCCCTTGGCCGGTGATGCCGATGCCGAGATCATTGCCCATCCCATGCCCCTTAAAACCGCCGTTATCTGGCTGGTGATTGGTCTGATACTGCTGATTGTCAGTTCCCGCATGCTGGTATGGGGCGCGGTCGCCATTGCCCAGAGCCTTGGCGTCAGCGACCTGATCATCGGCCTGACTATCGTTGCCATCGGCACCTCGCTGCCGGAGCTGGCCTCAGCGCTGGCGGCGGTCAAAAAGAACGAGCACGACCTCATTCTGGGTAACATTCTGGGATCGGGCATCTTCAACACCCTGGCCGTGGTGGGCCTTGCGGCCGCAATTGAACCCCTGGCGGTGGATCCGGAAGTGCTCTACCGGGACTGGACGCTGATGCTCGCGCTAACGGTGGGCCTGTTCCTGATGGGCTTTGGCCTTACTGGATGGCGCAAACTGGTCAGCCGGGTGGATGGCGGCATCCTGGTGCTGGTGTATGTGGCCTATACCGGCTACCTGCTGTCCACGGTGGTCGCCGCCGGCACCGCCTGATCTGCCGTACCTGGGTGAAGCCGGCGCTAACCGGCTTCACCGTCTCCCAATAGCCCAGTCAGCCTCGAGCGCACCTCGGCCATCACCTCATCCAGGTCGGCTTTGGTCTTGCCGGCCGTTTCCAGAGGCTCACCTACCCGAACGTCCACCGGCTGTCCAAGGTTGATTTGCCAGGTCCGGGCCGGCAGCACCCGATGAATGCCGCGCACGGCGACAGGCACTATCACCGCCTCGGTATCCAGCGCCAGGTGAAAACAGCCTTTCTTGAATGGCAAAAGCTTACCATCCGGTGAACGGGTCCCTTCTGGTGCGGCCCAAAGCACGATTCCGCTTTCCATCATCGCCCGGGCCTTCTCCAGGTCTCTGACCGCACGTTGCCGATTGGACCGGTCCACGGAGGGAAACTCCGCTGCACGCATGGCTTGTCCCAACAGGGGAATGCTGAACAGTTCCTTCTTCGCCAACATGCGAATGGAGCCGGGCAAAGAAACGAAGGTAACGGGAATATCATAGTGGCTGGCATGGGTGCACATGATGATGTAGCGCCGGCCATCCCCGAAATCCGGCACCTGCCCGCGCACCGTCAGGCTGGCACGGACCAGGCGTAACAGCGACGCCGACCACTCACGACAGTATTGATCAACGATGGGCCGGTTCAACCTTCCGAACAACGCCCTCAACAAAACCAGCAGGGAAAAAAGCGCTGTCAGTCCGACACTGCCCAGAACCACACCCGCCCGCCGAAGAAGCGTCGCCGACTCCGTTAGCGGATTCATCTTCAATCGAATCATCACAGCTACCCTTCTCTGTTTCCTGCGTTAGTTCCCGGCCTTGATGGGGATTTCAGTCGCGGCGAATTATAGCGACTGAAAAACCCATTGGATAACGCACAAAAGTATTGATTATTTTTTGACCACTACCTATAAGGTATAAGGATATAACGGTGCCGAATTGAACGAGCAGTCCCACCGTCCGACGACAACCCTAAAAAGGAGACGGGATCATGAAACAGGAAACAGCTCTGATGCGAGGCCCGAATGACCCGGGCTTGCAGAACCCTACCCGCCGCACGCTGCTGCTTGGCAGCGCCGGCGCCCTGGCGGCGGTAAGCGTGCTGGGGTTTACGCCCCTTGCCAAAGCCGATGAACCGAAATCACTGCCGGATTACGCCGCCTGGAAAGAACGCAACGCCCTGATTGTCCACAGTACCAACACCATGGAAACCCAACGGGGGGCGATCGGCAATGGCGTCATAACCGCCAGTGACCGTTTGTTCGTTCGTAATAACCTGCCTGCTCCACCAGCCTCAGTAACCGACAACCCGGATGTCTGGGAGGTGCGGATCGAGGGCGTCAAAAATCCGGGAACCCTGACTGTTGGCGACCTGAAACAGATGGGGATCACCACCGTTGCGTCCGTATTGCAGTGTTCCGGTAACGGCCGCGCCTTCTTCCCTCATGGAGCAAGTGGTACCCAATGGTCTGTTGGCGCTGCCGGCTGCATCATGTGGACCGGTGTGCCATTGAAGGATGTTGTGGAAGCTCTGGGCGGCCCCGTTGATGGGGCACGCTATATAACCAGCACCGGTGGCGAGACACTGCCTGACGGCCTGGACCCGAAAACGGTGATGGTTGAGCGCTCGGTTCCGACTCGAGCAATGGACAGCGCCCTGCTGGCCTGGGAAATGAACGACGAGCCCCTGACCCACACCCATGGTGGCCCTTTACGCATGGTGGTGCCAGGCTACTACGGCGTGAACAACGTGAAGTACGTTAAGAACGTCGCCTTCACCGAGAATCAGACTGACGCCAAGATCCAGGCCTCCGGTTACCGGATTCGCGATGTCGGTGTGAAAGGCGCCCCGGATCAACCCTCCATGTGGGAAATGAACGTCAAATCCTGGGTGACCGCCCCCCTGGAAAGCGGTCGGACCGGCCGCAACATGATCTACGGCGTTGCTTTCGGGGGCACCGTTGCGCTGGAAAAAATCGACGTCTCAGTGGATGGCGGAAAAACCTGGAAACAGGCTCGCTTCCTCGGACCGGACCTCGGCCCCTATGCCTGGCGGCCTTTCGTCCTGGCAACAGATTTGCCAGCGGGCGAGCATCGGATTGTCAGCCGCGCGACCGACGTGGAGGGCAACACCCAGCCTGAGGGCCGGACCGAGAATGAACGTGGCTACGGCCACAATGGCTGGAGCGACCACGGAGTCACGGTTGCCATCAGTTGATCATTGGCGGGGTCGACCCGGGAACACGGCGGCTCCGACCTTTGCGGAAAGTAATAACATGAGAAAAACTGCAGTACTGGGCATCATTGTCCTGATCGGACTGTCGCCCCTGACAATGGCCAGCGACCTCGACAAAGGGAAACAAGTATTCACTCAGGACGCACAACCCGCCTGCACGATATGCCATACGTTGGCAGACGCCGGTTCGGCAGGTGCCGTCGGCCCAAACCTGGATGAACTCAAACCCACCAGGGAGCAGGTGGTCAATGCCGTGACCAGCGGGGTCGGTATCATGCCAGCGTTCAACGAGTCATTGTCTGAGGAACAGATTCAGGCGGTGGCGCACTATGTAGCGACTGTAACAGGCGGGGAGAAATAAAATCGGGGGCCCGGTCGGCCCCCTCTCTTCCGAATCAGGCGTTTTCCTGAAACACCATGGCAACCGAGTTCAGGCAATAGCGCTGCCCGGTTGGCGGCGGGCCGTCGGGAAAGACATGGCCGAGATGGCTGTCGCAACGCGGACAGCGAATTTCGGTGCGGGTCATACCCAGACTGGTGTCCTCAATGTACCGGATATGCTCCGGATCAAATGGCTGGAAGAAGCTTGGCCAGCCGGTTCCCGAGTCAAACTTCGAGTCCGAACTGAACAGAGGAAGATCGCAGAGCCGGCAGTAATACACCCCGGCTTTCTTGTTATCCAGCAGGGTCCCACAAAACGGATGCTCGGTGCCGTGATCAAGCAGCACACGCCGTTCCTCCGATGTCAGATCCGCAGCTTTCGCTTCAACCTGTGCCTTGGTCAATGGTGTCAGGTCATAACCTGCAGCGGAAACTCCCATTATCTGCCTCCTCAGGCGATGCTGTCTGTGTCGTTGTCTGTGAATTCCGGCTTCAGACGGTCAGGATAACTGTCCACAAGTTTTTCCATTTTCGGAGCGGCCACGGCCATGATATACGGCTGATAAGGATTCCGGGCGGCAAAATTCTGGTGATACTCTTCTGCCGGGTAGAACGCTTCCAGGGGCTCGAGCGTGGTCACAATCGGATCCGGGTAAACGTCTGCCTGATTCAACTGCTGAATGTAGGCCTCAGCTACCCGCCTTTGTTCCGCCGTCTCATAAAACACGGCAGAGCGATACTGGGTGCCTCGGTCATTGCCTTGGCGATTCAACTGGGTGGGATCATGGGCAACCGAGAAAAACACTTTGAGCAACTCGCCAAAACTGACCTTGGCCGGATCATAGTGAACATCCACTACCTCAGCGTGGCCGGTAGTGCCGGAGCATACAGCCTCATAATTGGCGGAACTGGCGTGCCCGCCGGCGTACCCAGATTCAACGCTGTTTACCCCGTCAATGGCCAGGAAAACCGCCTCGACGCACCAGAAACAGCCGCCGGCCAGGACAACCCGCTGTTCACCCCCGGCCGCTGGCAGATCCTGTTCCGGATCGGGAAAACGGCTGCGGGGAACGTTGAGACCCGGGATACTGCATGATGTCGTCATGGTGACCTCTGCGTTCAAGTTATCTGCGTGTTATGGCTCGATTGTGGCTGGAAACCTGCGGATTTGCCAACCCGTGTGCTTGTCCAGGCAAACCGGCTTATTATTACGCTGGTCAGGGCAGCAGGATCACTCCGGACAGTGCGCTCAGCGGCGCCAGCAGCCAGACCGGAACCCGCCATACGGCCAGACACAGCCAAAGAATCAGTACCAGACCCAGATCCACTGCGCTATGGACCGCCGAGGTCCACACCGGATCATAGAGAGCCGCCAGCAGCAGCCCCACGACCGCCGCATTGACACCCGCCAGCGCTGACCGGGCCGGACGATGTTCCCGAAGCCAGCTCCATAGTGGCAGACCGGCAAATACCAACAGGGTTCCCGGCAGGAATACGGCCAGTACGGCGATCACACCGCCGAGAGCACCGGCCTGCGCACCACCCAGAAATCCTGAGAAGGAAAACAGCGGCCCCGGCATAGCCTGGGCAACTCCGTACCCCGCCAGGAAGGTGTCCGCTGGCATGGCACCGGAGGCCACGAATCCCTCTTGCAACCAGGGCAGCACAACGTGCCCGCCGCCAAATACCAGGGCACCGGCCCGGTATAATTCGGCACCGATCCAGCCAAGACTCCCTGTCGCCTGAGGCAGGAACGAAACCAGCAACAAGACCACAAAGGCCGCGGCAAAAAGCGCAGGTTTTCGGGATTGCAGCGGCACATGCAGCGGCTCGGATGCCGCACTGGCCCCCAACCCCAGAAAGGAACCGACAGCTCCGGCAATGGCCAGGGCCAGAATCTGCATCCAGGTTTCGCCCATCACCAGTAGGCTCACGGCAACCAGCAAAGCCATTGCGATTCGGGGCCGGTCCGGGCACAGGGTTCGCCCCATCTGCCAGACAGCCTGGGCCACCACCGCCACAACAAACAGCTTGAGACCGTGAATCCAGCCGCCACTGCCGGCCTCGGGCCAGGCGTTCAATCCCAGCGCAAAGCCGATCATGATCAGCGCCGATGGCAGGGTGAACCCCAACCACGCAGCGAACGCACCGCGGTAATGGCCTCGCAGGAAACCGATGGTCAGGCCCACCTGGCTGGAAGCCGGCCCGGGCAGCAGCTGGCAAAGGGCCAGGACTTCTCCGTATGCACTGTCTGACAACCACTGCCGACGTTTAACAAATTCGTCGTGAAAGAATCCGAGGTGGGCTGCCGGCCCGCCGAAAGAGGTCAGCCCGAGCCGGAGGAACAACAGAAAAATCTGCCAGGAGGACAGCGTTTCATCGCCTGATGGTTCAGTCATAAATCCCCTGAGTCTGTTCGTCGGCACATTCACCTGCCAGTGTGTCATCAAACATGAACATTATGTCGTTTTGGTTGCATCCCTTCGAGGGCCAACCATAATGACAGACAGGGTTTGCCACTTTGCACATCGGCCATGCCCGGCTCGGCATATAAGGGAAGAAAAATGACGGCAAGGGCTCGCACACCGGAGAACCAGGATGAACTCCTGGAATACCGCCTGAGCCTGCGGCTCGGCCCGGTTCACGCCCGCCAGAGACTCGGGATTGAACGGGAAGCTGAAGCGAAGGTATTCGGGCAGGATCACAGCTCCTTCCATTTGGAAAACTGGGCCACGGCGCCCGGCTTTATCCGTACCTGCCTGCGGATGGTTGGCTTATGGGGACGGGGCCAGAGCAACAGCCGGCGCCTGAACACCGTGCACAATCGTTTCCAGCTTCCCGGTCTGCCTGAAGCCTTCGAGGGCTTTCGCATTCTGCATCTGACCGATCTGCATGTGGACATGGACGAAGCCAACCTGCAGGCAGTGCTGCGTCAGATAGAACCTCTGGACTATGATCTGTGCGTGTTGACCGGCGATTACCGGAAACTGACCTGGGGGCCGATCGATTCCTCCCTGGACGGGATGGCGAGACTTCGGGATGGCATCAAAGGCAAGCCTTACGCCGTCCTCGGCAACCACGACAGCGTTCGAATGGTACCTGCGCTGGAAGACATGGGTTACAAGCTGCTGATGAACGAAATGGCGCCCATTGAGCGCGGTGGTCAGGCCCTTTATCTTGCCGGTGTAGACGATGCCCACTTCTTCAAGGTCCACAACCTGCACCAGGCCGGGGACAAGATCCCTGCCGGAGGCACCAGCATCCTGCTCAGCCATACACCAGAGATCTGGCGCGAGGCAGCCCATGCCGGCTACGACGTCTTTCTCTGCGGCCACACACACGGTGGCCAGATCTGTCTGCCCGGTGGCATACCGGTGACTCTCGACTCTGACTGCCCGCGAACTCTCGGGCGAGGCTACTGGCGGATGAACGGTATGCAGGGCTACACCTCACCCGGCTCAGGCACGTCCGTAGTTAACGTTCGACTTAACTGTCCGCCGGAGGTGACCCTCCACACCCTCACCCGCGGGCCGAATTAATGGGGCTGCCGGCGGATCCCGAGACGATAAAGCAGCGGTGAGCCAAAAATGTTGGACAGGGTAAAAAGAACCACCACAACCAGCACCACCCAAAGACTGATGGACAGCCACCACATCGCCAGCAACATGGGCAGGAGCGCTTCCGGAATCTGATCCAGACCGACGGCCCGGGCACTTGAGGCCATACCCAGCCGACGCTTGATAAAACTGCTCAGCATATCGCCAGCCAGCCCCAACAGGCCGAACAGAAGCCCAAAAACGAACCCCAGGCCGGTCACGACGGCAAAAAGGGCGCAGGCCAAGGCGCCGGATACAACGCCCCGCCAGGTTTTGCTTTCACCGAATACGGGACGGCCATCGGACCACAACCGCCCGCCATCCACCGGCGCCGACCAGCGGTTCTTCAAAAGCCCGGCGGCAACCACCGGCGTCCCGTTGGCCAGCACCAGCATCACAAACAGCTCCAGGATAATCAGCAAGCGTTTGCGCCCCTCTGAAACGACCGATCAGGCGATACCGCCCCGGGTCAGCTTGAGCGGGTCCATCAACTCCTCAAGCCGTTCGCGGCTCAGGCCGCTACGCTCCTCCGCCACATCAATGACCGGGCGCCCCGTTTTATAGGCCTCCTTGGCGATGCCTGCCGCCAGGGTGTAGCCGATTTCCGGATTCAGCGCTGTTACCAGCACCGGGTTCCGACCCACGCCGGCGTTCAGGTTGTCAGCATTGACCGTGAAGTCCTTGATTGCCTTGTCCGCCAGCATGATGGCCGCGTTAGAGAGCAGATCGGTCATATCCAGCAGGTTACCCCCAACCAGCGGGAGCATGACGTTGAGCTGGAAATTACCGGACTGGCCGGCGATAGCCACAGCGCTGTCCAGCCCCATCACCTGGGCACCCACCATGGCAACGGATTCGGGAATCACCGGGTTTACCTTGCCCGGCATGATACTGCTCCCCGGCTGCAATGCCGGAAGACTGATTTCAGCCAGACCATGAATCGGACCACTGTTCATCCAGCGCAAATCGTTGGCGATCTTGGTTAGAACAATGGCCGCACCGCGCAATTGTGCGGACAGCGCCACCGGAGCATCCACGGCGCTCTGGCCGGTGAATTTGTGATCGAGAGAGGTAAACGGATAGCCGGTGTTGGCGCGCAGGAACTTGACGAACTGGCCGGAAAATTCCGGTAGCGCATTGATTCCGGTACCCACCGCTGTGCCGCCCTGGGGTACGGCCAACAGCTCATCAGCTGCGGCTTCTAACCGCTTTTCCACGGCCAGAAGCTGTTCGCGCCAGGTTTTCAGCTCCTGGCCGAGGGTCACCGGCATGGCATCCATCAGGTGGGTGCGACCGGTTTTTACCTGGCTGGAAAATGCCGCTTCCTGCTCGTAAATCACACCGCAGAGATGCGACAGCGCCGGCAGCAGCTTCTCCTTGGCTGCAATCACGGCGCTCACGTGGATCGCCGTTGGAATCACGTCGTTGGAACTCTGGCTCATGTTCACGTGATCGTTCGGGTGCACCTCAAAGCCTGCGTTGCGGGCGATACTGGCGATCACCTCGTTGACATTCATGTTGGTGCTAGTGCCGGAGCCGGTCTGGTAGCGGTCCACCGGAAACTGATCCGCGTACTCGCCCTTCACCAGATCTTCGCAAGCCCGGGAAATCGCATCCCGCAGATCGTTGTCCAGCAGTCCCAGGCTGGTATTGGCCTCGGCGGCCGCTCGCTTGATCTGGGCAACGGCGGCAATAAACGGCTGAGGCATCGGCTGGCCACTGACCGGGAAGTTTTCGACCGCGCGCTGGGTTTGCGCGCCCCAGAGCGCATCAGCAGGTACCTGGACGTCCCCGAGGCTGTCGGTTTCCGTTCTGAATTCGCTCATATTCCCTCCTGTCCGTGCGTTTGCACTGTGGGCTTCTTGGCCTGTACGCCAGGGGCCCGGCCATGGCTCAGCCGCCGCCCTGGGATCTTAGCCGGACATGGTCGCAGATGCCCGTAACCTGTTCAAAATTGAGGATCAGGGTATGAACGGTGTTGGTGTAGGTGTCGTGAAGGTGAAACTTGTAACGGTGCTGCTTTTCACCCTGCAGAAACGCATCGTACTCGCGGACCAGTTCACGCACATCCCCACCGGAATCCTTGCTCCAGGTCGCATTGAACGGACCCATTACGGCGCCGCCAGCCAGGCAGATGGTTACTTCGTGATTCGTCAGACCATTCTCAGGAACTGTCATGGTTATTTCCCTTTCGATGAGCCTTTGGTAAGTGTAGTCGCTCCTGACGCCAGGACAGTCCATAGTGCCAAGGCTGTCACAGAACCAGACTTTCATTACCGGCAAAGGTACTCTTGTAGGAATTTCCTACACCGCTAAGCCACTGCTGTTGCTAATCTCTTCCCGACCCCATCAGCAGGATACAGAGCAATCATGGCGACTAGCGGAGCGGCGGAGATCCTTCTCCGGTATGACGACGACCAGAGCCGGCAGCATTTCGAAACCCTGTTCGCCAGCGATTTCGTTATTCACGCGTTCGCCACTGACCAGGGGGCACTCGACTACCTGGCCTCGGCTCCCACCATACCCACCGCCATAATTCTGCTTCCGAACCGCGCTGATGACTATCTTGAGTCGTCGCTCCTGGCACAGGCCAGGGACCACCACCCCCGGATTCTGAAGATCCTCATAGGAGATGCCATTGCGCTGAACCTCCTCGTGAAACTGCTGGACAATCAGCTGATCGATCGCTGCTTCGAACAGCCGGTCAATCCCGATGTTATCCGGTCGCACGTGCTCACAGCTGCGCTTACCCGCGATGGACAAACACCCTCTCCGGATACCAGCCAGCCCCACGAGGGCCCCAAACCGGCGATACTGATTGTGGATGACGAACCGACTGCCACCCGTTATCTGTCGAGGCAGTTGGAGCGCATGCAGAACGAATTCCGCGTGCTGAGCTCCATCAGTGCAGAAGAGGCTCAGCTCGTGTTGCAGAAAGACAGCGATGTCGCGGTGGTGATGACCGACCAGAGAATGCCCGGGATGCATGGCAAAGAGCTGCTGGACGAACTACGCCAGTCGCATCCGACCATTGTCCGCATTCTCACGTCAGCCTGGGGCGAGGTTGATGTGGCCATGGATGCAGTTAACGAGGGCCGGATTTTCCGCTATCAAAAGAAGCCGTGGAACGCAGCCGAATTGTTGTCTCTCTTCCGCACGGCTCTTGTCCAACATCGCGCCCTGGTCTCTGCAAGGGACCGTTCACGCTCAATCGCAGAACAACAGTTCGCGGAGCTTCGCCAGCAACGACGAGCCAGACTGCTTGAACATCTGTCCGAGAGAGTGGACGGTTTTACCGGCGAACCGATCACCGCCGACTTTCTGGACGCCCTGGCAACCGTCCGCACACTTCCTGCCCAGCCACCCCATCTGCGCGCAAGCCGGGAAACCGCGCTTGAGCATGATCTTGTAAGGGACTTTGCCGGACTGGTGGGCCGACAGCTGGACACCCTGCCGTCAAGCTACGTGCACGGCATCCTTAGCCGGCAAGCCTTTGACCAGGGTCTGGCGGACGCATTGGAGAACCCGGCAGTCGCGAGCGAAACACAAACACCATTGATGGCCCTTTGCCGGGCACTGGCAACCCTGATGAAGGCCTCCGGGCTGGAGCGCTCTGCTCTGGAATTGACCCGGACCGAGAACCGTCTCATGGTCACCAGCGCCAGCCCACTTCACATGTACAGCCACCTGCTGGCACCAATCACCCGTATCTCCCGACCACTACTGGAGCAGCAGAGCGCCCTTCTGATGCTCTTCGTAAGCACCCGACTGCTTGCTGGCGACATCGATGTAACCGGAGGCGACCAGTGTCTTCGATTGAGCCTTCAGCTGCCGGCCAGGGCAGACTGATGGCGTCAGGTCAGCGCAGGCTCAGGTTGTACGTCACCATGGGGCAGCGACTGCTCCGTGACAGCTTGTTATTCCAGATCCTTTTGCACGATGAGGTCGAGCTGGTCGGCGAATCGGAGACCGGAGTGGCAACGCTCAATCGCCTGAAGACGGCCACCCCTTCAGTACTGCTGATTGAAGAAAACCTGCAGGACAACGACGGGCTCACCATCGCCGAGCATGCATTGGCGATGAATCCTTCATTGTCCGTACTGCTGATATCGGACACGCCGGTCAGCAGCGGACGGATGGCGATCTATCTGGAAGCAGGCATCAAGGCCGTGGTATCCAAAGACCAGCCAGTACAGGAGTTGATCAAGACGCTGTTCTACATTCGAAACGGGCAGGTCTATGTCGGTAACTGGCAACAGGAACCAGCACCGGCCGCCATGCTCGCCTATCAGGCCTTGTCCGGACGGGAGCGGGAAGTGGCACAGCTGATGGCCAGCCGGCTGCCGGTACGCGATATTGCAGGCAGGCTTGGCGTTTCTTGCAAGACGGTGCATTCCTACAAGGACCGGATTTTCGTGAAATTGGGCTTCGAGCGCCTGCCCGAGCTCATTCTCTTTATGCAACGACACCAACACGGAGCCGCCGAGTGAAACTGCTTTCCGGGATGGATCAGATCCGCCAGCTGCCCGCCTACCGACAGCGACGCTTCGAACGCTTCTACCATACCCAGTATCGGTACCGGGTGCTGCCCCTGTTCGCCGACGTTTACCTGGTCATTGCCTTTATCGGTACCCTGCTGTTTCTCGGGGGCCTGGCCCTGAACCCGGATGCACCGGACGTATTCGGCATCTACCTCATCTACACCGCGATACTGACCGGTCTGATCGCCGCTCACCGGTTCACGCGCCTGCGCCGGTCAGCGCCGATGATCGTTTACCTGGTGTTTTTCAACATGGCTGCGTTCAGCTACCTGGGATACATGACAACGGGCGCATCGCTCGCTCCCATCGTGGGATTGTTCTTTTTCATCAGCTCCGTGGGCATCATTACCCTGTCCCTGTTCCACACCAGCGTGATTATCCTGATCAACCTGACACTGCTGGTCCTCGCCACGTTCGTGGCGGTCGACAGCGCTCAGGTAAGCGACACCCTGATCGGCATTCTGACCAACTGGCTGATTCTGATGTGCCTCGTGGTCGCGCCACTGTCGGCCTGGTTTCTGTCACAGTTCCTGCGCAATTTGCTGGCACTTCAATTCCTGCTTCGGGACCGGAATCGACAACTTTCCCGCACTCTGGAAACCCTGAAATCAACGGAAGAAAGACTGGCCCAGGAACAGAAACATCAGGCCCTGAGCCATATGGCCAAGGGGCTGCTGCACGAAATCATGAACCCGTTGAACTGCGCCAGCCAGGCGGTGGATTTTGCCAGCTCGGTGAACCGGGATGTCGAGGTCGCAGACGCCCTGACCGACGCCAGCACCCACCAGAAACGCATTGCCGATATTGTGTCTGACCTGATCGAGTTTTCCCGTCCGGTACCGGAACACCACCTGGAGACGGCAGACCTTGGCAAACTGGTGACCACCGCCACCCGCTTCTGCCAGCATCAGCTCCGAGGTGTCGAGCTTCAGACTGACATCCCGGACGGGACGACCGTTCCCTGCTATCCGTCTGCCCTGACCCAGGTGTTCGTTAACCTGCTGCTCAATGGCGTCTCTGCCGTCAGCAAAAACCAGCGGCCCGGCAAGATCGAGATATCCGCCGAAAGCACCGACAATGCTCATAGAATCGTGATTCGGGACAACGGCCAGGGCATCGCGCCGGACGATATCAAGCGGCTCACTGATCCGTTCTATTCCACCAGTGATACGCCGGACAACCTGGGGCTGGGCCTGAGCATCTGCCAGACCATCATGCGACATCACAAGGGCAACATGTCGATTACCAGCGAGCCCGGCCAGTGGACACAGGTCACCCTCACGCTACCTAGAACCGCAGCACTGCACGCAGGGTAACGGCGTCTCCGTCCGGGTTGGCCATCAGGGTGTTACCGCGAATATCCGGCAAAAGGTAATTCAGACGCAGCTGGAACAGCTCGCCCAGATACCAGGCAAGACCCAGCAGCGTCACACTCGCCTCGGCTCCCAGGTTCCTGTCTCTCAGGTCCACAGCACTGTACCGGGCGACCAGTTCCAGGGCGCCCGCCCGGTGCCGGGGCTCTATCCGGTCGAACTCACCCCGGCTGTAATAACGCTGGTCATCTGTCAGGAACACACCGGCCTGGAGGTAAGCGCCACCGAACTGCCAGCGCGACCCATCGGTTCGCCGCACATTCTGAGCCATGGCTTCCGCCACGAGGGTCAGGCGATTATGAAGCCAGGCGGCTTCAAAACCTGCCAGCCAGGCATCACGGGCCTCGAACCTTGGGCTGCGGATGACATTGTCGGCACTGAACACTTCCCCTTCATCCTTGATCTGGAAACGGCTGTCGCCGAGATCACGATAAGAGGCGGCTGCACCCAAATGCAGGGTCTGGCTCTCTGAACGAATGGGGGCACGGGTCAGTCTCGCGGTTATGGCGTGAGTGGAGCCACCATCGGGTTCATCGGTAAACAGGCCCAGTGACCAGGTGCCGCGTTTGCGGTACTGCCCCGCCATAATACCGGTGGAACGACCCGGTGCGAACGCCGAGGTCACCAGCGAACGCTCGCTGGTGTTCAGGCTGGTGTAGCTGGCGAGGCGCTCCAGGCCGAAAGGCTCCTTGAAGCGCCCAATCTGGGCCTCGAAACGGCTCCTACCGTCATAGAGAAGATAAGCATCGCCCAGATCCAGCTCTTTCTTGTCGCCTTTGATCTTATAGCTGCCGTCCAGCTCCGCCTCCCAGCGTTCTCCCCAGCTCAGTTCCAGTTCAAGCTTCGCATTTCGCAATACGCCCCGGGTTGTGCTGCGCTCGCCATCTTCGTCATAAAACGCGCCGTAATGGTCGACACCGGCGGCGACATAACCACCCAGTTCGGCTTCCAGCGGTGACGCCAGAACGAGCAGTGGCTGCAGCGTAAACGCCAGTGTCAGACCGATAACCAGCAATGCCCATTTCAGCTCAGCGAACATGATCGGCATCCTTGCGAAAGTGCATTCGCAGCATGGCGGTGTCCCTCAGATAGCTGACAGACACGACATCCACCCTAAACACATCCAGACCGGTACGCTCACGAAGGTCCGCAATGAGCAGCTCCCGGCGATCCCGGTGGATGTTTTCGATCTTTTCGTACTCCACCTCTCTCTCGCTGTGCCTCGGCAAAAGCACACGGGTTTCGAGCACCAGCGCCAGAGCAATGACCAGGAGATTCAGGCACACCAGTTCCAGGTGGTGCATGTTCCCAACCGCCGCCAGCAGGGCCATGGCAATCACCAGAAACAGGTAGGTCATTTCCTTTATGCCCAGCGCCTCGGTGCGATACCGGAGCATAGAGAAAACTGCGAACAGCCCGAAGGCAAAGCCCATGGTGACGGTGACCGAATGCAGCAAGGCAGTCACCAGAAAAACGCCGACACCAAACAGAATGAACGAGGCGGCATTCTCCCGGTGACGGGAAAAGGCGTAGTAGCAACGAATCAGCACAAACACCGAGGCGGTATTGATTAAAAAGCGGATCACAAAATGGAAATCAACTGCAGATTCCATGGAGTCTCCTCAACAGCGGTTTGAAACGATTGGTTTTGCATTCGTGGCCGAACAACAGGCTGGTACCGATGCAGTATTTGCTGAACTGCATCGGCCGGCAGCCAAGCTGACCAAGACGTTCAAGAAAGGGGGAGCAAGGGATCTTGCGATCGTACTTGACCTCGAAAACGGCAATATCGGGCAGGCACAAACTGTTTCGACGGTCGGGCGAGTGAAAACCCAGCCCCGTGTCCACGGTTATCCGCTCGGTTCCCATCGGGCTCATCAAGGTCATCCGGCGGTAGCCGACAAAAAGAGCCGGCAGCATCCCTGCCACCGGTCGGCCCAATTGCTCTTCAAGAAACGGGATCACCCGGTTGTTCGTAACGGTCTGCGATGTCAGCGGCAAACGGTTCTTGATGGTTCTCTCCCGATTGCTCTTTTTCTTGACCTCCAGGAAGCTACCCCCGGTTTCGCGGTAGTGCCGGATTCGGAGCTTGAATCGGTTCAGCTTGCCGTTGTGGTGATCCAGATAAAGCTGGCGACCCGGTGTATCAAAATACAGGGTGTCATAGGTGAACCGCCGGTTCCCGTCGATCTCCAGAATGGAGTAGTGGTGCTCCAAACCGCGCAGGCAGGCATCCAGCAGGTGGGCCGACACCAGAAACTTGGTGTCGATCCGGTTCATCAAACGGGCCTGCATCTGCTCGTCCAGGCAATGCCCGCGGAATGCATCCGGCGGGCTGGCGACGGCCATGTTCATTGGATGCCCGAATCGTATTCCAGGGTGGCATCCAGAGTCAGCTCCACATCGCCCTCACTGGCGCCGGTGCCTGCTCGGCTGATGGTAATACTGCCCTCTGCACCCAGGGCCAGGGTGCGCACATCCCCGGGCTGGCTTTCGTCCACTTCAAACAGCAAGGCGTTGGTGGCAAAGCCGTGGAACTCGTGTGTACCGGGCACGTAATCGGATGCCTCGATAAACAGTTGCAGCACATAGGGTGTGAAGTTGTCGTTGATATCCGCGCCAATCAGCAGGAGGCTCATCACCGCCGGCTTTGATTCGCGATCAACCGAGTAAACCAGGCTGTCCACCTCGAAGGCAGCAAAGGTCAGGCTCGCGTTCACCGCCTGACCTCCGGGCAACGTGAATCGGAAGGCGCCCGTGTCGGCACCGTCCTCAGACTTGACGGTGCCGGTCAGGCTGGTTGTCGCCGGCGCACTGCAGTCCGGTTGCGTGTCCGCGAGCCGGTATACGTCCCCGGAGGGCGTTTGCTCGGCGATGGCCTGTTCAATAACAGCTCTGCGGGCGGGCCGGAAATCGTCATCGCCGGCCACGCCGCGGCCACCAATGAAGGCTTTCAGGCTGGCAGTTGTCTCCGCGCTGGTTCCGGTGAGTTGACGTATCCGCTCCACTTCCGTCAGCAAATCGGCCTCATCCCACTGGGTGGCCAGCAGGTTTTCAAGCTCGGCCTCATAGCGCGCCCGGTACTCGGGAATATTGAAAAGCCGGTCCGCCAGCGAGAAGTTGCGGTAGAGCACCCCCGTCAGCGGCTTCAGGGGATGCGTCCCACGAAACGCCGTATCAGCGCCCCAGGGAATAAAATGGAACAGACCGTCTCCGGGGTCCCGATAGATGTGGAAGTTATTGGCATTGCCCGTGGCAGAATCCCAGGCGCCCAACAGTGTTTCCACCGCCCAGAACCGGATAAATTCATCCACATCCACCAGCTGCGGCAATACATTCAGCATCTGCTCATCGGGCAAGGCCAGAGCATCGGTAACGGCCTGCAGGTCAGTCCGGTCGTTTTCTTTTTCGTTGGTCTTTTTCTCGAAACGCTGGCTCAGCCAGGTACCGAAGTCCGCCGTTTGAGCTTCGTACTGGTTACCGTCGTCGTCCCCGAATGCCCGTGCCAGAAAGGGCTTCTTGATCGGCTCGACATTGGTAAACACACCCAGATCCTCGCCATTGACAGACACTCTGGCGTAATTGCATTTCGGCGCCGCGAGCCCGGCCTGCCGGAACTGGTCATAGGCCAGGCACTGGCGGGCATTGGATGGGTCCTGGCGGTTGTTGTTCAGGGTCATCCGGGTCATGTTCTGATAAGTGCGACCAGGCCAGAGATCGTTAAAGTCCAGCTTGAGAGAGGGGATACTGGGGCTCAGGGAGCCCATGTAGCCTTTCTTGCGCACGATCACCCGGTCCATGCGGTCACCGTCGATGGTGACGCTGGCCGTGAATTCCGTGTATTCGAACTCGGGCACACATTCCCGGTCGGTGCTGGCCAGGGTTCGGGCTTCCGATTTCAGTTTGCTGAAATCGGCGGAGCTCATGGTGACCGACACATCAATCAGCCGTTCGGGATCATAAAGCTCGGCATCGCCTCCTATATTCACGGGCTCGGCCGGGGGTTCGAAATCCGATGGGCTGGACACCTCCGTCTCGCTGCCCCCACCGCCGCAACCTGCCAATAGCACAGCGCCGATCATTGCCAGCCACCAATGCCCAAATCCGCTGCCGGCTTTCCGGCCAATCGTTGTTGTTTTCATCTGTTACTCCCTCAGATGTTTTGAAACTTGCCGGTATCGGAGACCGGTTGAGGGAGTATTTCGCGAAGCGCTTCAGAGTGTATGTAAGAAGGTCTTACATGACTGGCGAGAAAGGGTCAGGCCGAGTCAGAAGCCAGCAAGCTGGTCATCAGGGCCCTGAGCCGGTTCGGTTTCACCGGTTTGTTCAGGATTGGCAGGTACTGGGCGCGCAGTATCTTGCGGGTGTCGTCGCTGCGATCTGCGGTAATGATGGCGGCGGGAATGTCCCGGCCAAGGTGGCGGCGAACCCCGTGAACGGCATCGTAACCGGTTCGCTCATTGTTCAGGTGATAGTCCGCAAGGATAATGGCCGGTATCTGGCCGGTTTGCTCCAGAGTCTCTACGGCCTCTGCCTTGCTGGCGGCTGTGAGCACTTCACAGCCCCAACGCTCCAGCAGCAACTGCATGCTCTCCAGAACCGCCGGCTCGTTGTCGATCACCAGCACCGGTACACCGTCAAAGCCATCGGCGAAATTCTGGAGCGAATCTGCGCGAGCCAGATCCGGTCTGGCCTGAGCGGGTTCGAGCGGAAGGGTCAGCACGAAGCGGGAACCACGACCGGGCCGTGATGACACATCAATGTCGTATCCCAGCACCCGGACCATCCGTTCCACGATGGCCAGCCCCAGCCCCACACCCTGCCGACCGCCGGTGCCCTGGGGCAACAGCTGGTGAAACTCGGTGAAAATGTCCCGGAGCTTGTCTTCCTCGATGCCAACACCGGTGTCCCAGACTTCAATCCGCAGACGGTCGCCGCGGGATCTCAAAGCCATGACAACACCGCCCTTGCGAGTGTACCGGAAGGCATTGCTAAGCAGATTTCGGAGGATACGGGTCAGCATGCGCTGATCTGTTCGCACCATCGCCGGAATGGTCCGGACCCGAAACCCAAGGCCAGCATTGCTAGCAACGGCCTCAAACTCCTCCCCGAGGGATCTGGCCAGGGCGGCCACATCGGTGTACACCAGATCCGGCTTCATCGCCTGCTGATCGAGCTTGGAGATATCCAGCAGGTCCGCCAGCAGGTCTTCGGCGCCCTCCAGAGCCCGATGTACCTGGTGCACCATACGGGTTTCCTGTTCCGGCAGCGTGCTGTCCTGGAGCGCGGAGATCATCAGCCGGGCTGCATTCAGGGGTTGGAGCAGGTCATGGCTGGCCGCCGCGAGATATTTATCCTTGCTGCGGTTGGCCTCTTTGGCGGCCTCCATGGCAACAAAGAGCTCGCGCTCAACCTTCTCACGTTCCTCAATCTGGTAGCGCAGGCCCACATTGGCATTCTGCAGTGCTTCGGTCCGCTCTTCCACGCGCCGCTCGAGGGTGGCGTTCAACTGCTCCAGTTTCTGCCGGGCCAACACTCGTTCGGTAATGTCGGCAACGAAGGCTTCCACCACTTCCGGTCCGAGGTCCGGGCGTCGCAGCAAGGTGACAGCAACGTGGACCGGCGTGCGATCAGCACGCTGGAAACGGGTTTCCCGGGCACTCAGGCTGCCCTCGTCGAGAAGCTCCTGACGTATGGCATCGAATTCACTGGAACTGCAGAACAACTGTTCACGGAGGCGGATGACCTTTTCCGTGAGCGCCTCGGGACTGTCATATCCGCAGATTCTCGCCATCGCCGGGTTGCAGGCCAGAAAGCCGCCCCGCAGGTTGGCCTGGAAGATACCGTGCAAGGCGTTCTCGAACAGCCATTTGTAACGGTTGCGTTCCTGCTCCAGCTCGTCAATGCGTTCCTGCAGAGCCGGGTAATAGTTCTTGCGGACGGACTGGCTGCCCAGCCCGAGAAGATCGCCAATTCCGTAGCTACTGTCCTGTTCGCCATCCTTGATGTCAGAGGGCTTCTTCATAGACAACCTGGACATCCCGCAGCGACGACTTCCGGGGGTTGGTGAGAATGCAAGGATCCTGCAACGCAAAGCCGGACAGGTGGGGAATATCGGACACCGAAACACCCAGCTGGGCAAGACGCGCCTCAAGACCGACCCGACGCTTGAGCTCCACGATACGGTTCATCAGCCGCTTCTTGATTTCCGCTTTGTTCATACCCCGGGTATCTATATCCATGGCTTCGGCAACGCGGCGGAACCGGTCTTCGGCAGACTGGAAGTTGTAAGCCACCACGTGCTCCAGCAGCAGCGCATTACACAGCCCATGAGGCAAATCCAGGAAGCCACCCAGGCTATGAGACATGGCGTGTACCGCCCCGAGAATAGCATTGGAGAAGGCCAGCCCCGCCTGCATGGAGGCCAGCATGATCTGCTCCCGAAGATAGGGATCTGCCGTGTTGTCCACCAACGGCTCGAGATTCCGGTTGATTAACCGGATTGCCTCCAGCGCATGGGTATCGGTCAGCGGCCCGCTGCCAGTCGACACATAGGCCTCAATGGCATGCACCAGGGCATCGACCCCGGTGCAGGCGGTGAGGTAGGCATCCATGGTCTCGGTGACTTCCGGATCGATCAGGGACACATCCGGCACTACGGCCTTGCTGATGATCGAGAATTTGAACCGGCGGTTGGGGTCGGAAATGATCGCAAACTGGGACACATCCGCCGAGGTGCCCGCCGTGGTGGGAATCAGGATCAGGGGCGGTGACGGGTTGGTGATGGTATCGACGCCCTCGAATTCCAGGATGCTGCGACCGTGAGTGGCCACGATACCGATGCCCTTGGCGCAGTCCATGGGGCTGCCACCGCCGATGGCAACGATGACATCGCACTCATTGGATTTGTAGAGTTCGGCGCCGGTCATCACCTCATCCACCTTGGGGTTGGGTGATACACCGGTGTACACGGTCGAGCGGATACCCGCATCGGTCAGCAGCGTCACGATTTCATTGACCCAGCCGGCGGCAGCTACACCCGGATCCGACACCAGGAAGACATGACGGGCACCGAAATTACTGGCGAAGTTGGCCACGGACTTCCGGGAGCCGGCACCAAACACGATTTCCGGTGAAACAAACTTTCGCAAGCTGGATATATCGTGACTCATCAGGCTGCACTCGACCGCTTGTTGTTATAGGAATAGCCGAGAGTTTAACTCAAGTTCTCCGCCTGATCATTGGCCTTTTGGCTATGCTTTCGGTAGAAGCTGAACATCCATTCGAGCATACCGGCCTGGTTGGCCTGGCGCCGGAAACCGTGACCCTCGTCTTCAAACCAGTGCAGCTCTGGTGCCCTGCCAGCCGCTTTCATGGCCTCTGCCATGGCACGGGTCTGCTCGGGCACCACAACCTTATCCTGCCCGCCCTGGAAAAAGATCATCGGCGCGGTAATACGCTCGGCATGAAACAGAGGCGTTCTCTCGTGCCACCGCTCCGGGTGTTTTTCTGGCGAGCCCAGCAGCCAATCCAGATAACCGGACTCAAAGCGATGGGTCATGGCCCGTAAGCGCATGGGATCCGTCACGCCGAACATGCTGGCACCGGCGGTAAAACGCTGGCTTCGGATCATCGCCATCAGGGCCGTGTAGCCCCCGGAACTACGGCCCTGGATAAACACCCTGTTGCCATCAGCCAGGCCGAAGGAGGCCAGGTGGTCTGCCGCCCGTTCCATATCCGCGACATCCACTTCACCCCATCGCCCTTCCAGGGCCAGGCGGAACTCACGACCAAAGCCGGTGCTGCCTCGATAGTTGATTTCAGCCACGGCGAATCCCCGCTGACACCAGTACTGAACCTGGGGATTGAACACCGGATAGGCCGCCGACGTCGGCCCTCCATGAGCAATCAGAATCAGTGGAGGGACGTCTGGCGTGGCCAGCTTGGGCGTGTAGAAAAACCCGTGGATAGAAGCTTCGCCCGGGTTCAGGGCTGGAATCTCGATATCAAGCGGCAGCGCCGCCCTCGCCTCTGGCATGGACTCCTCGCCGCCGGCAATGGTGCGGGCCTGGCCGGTCTTGAGATCAATCTCGAGGACGGCGTCCAGGCGGCTGGATGCGCGGCCGATGCAATAAAGATGCTCGCCAGCCGACTGCAGACAACGGAAGTCGCCAAAGTCCCGGGCAACCCGGATTGCGTCACCGGTTTGCCCGGAGCTGAGCCAGAGCTCACCCGTGCCATTACAATAACGAACCCTGGCCCAGCAGCCCCTGCCTGTTGGGCAGTGGTGGGATTCGCCCAACTGCCAGGGGGCATTGGCATGATCCCGGGCTGGCGAATCGCTGGCGTGCCATCCGCCCTCGCCCGACGTATCGACACGCCAGGGTTGCCACCAACCCTCGTGGTCGGACAAAACCCAGAGTTGGTTGCCATCGAACACCGGCTGCTGTACCGAAGACTCAGAGGGTGTTGGCCATTCCCGGCCTTTATCCAGCAATCTATCTTCAGAGAAATTTGCGGTCCACAGCCGGGTACGCAGCCAGGGCATATCCGGCAGCTGCCAGCTGGTCCAGGCAACCTGATAGCCGTCGGCCGAGACCGCCGGCGAGCTGTAAAAATCCAGGCCGGAATGAAGAACCGAACGCTCACCCTGCATGGAGACGGCAACCAGCTGCTGTTTGCCCTCTGCTTCCCGTACCGCGAGCACCCGTTGACGGGACGGGTCAGCGACCAACCCACCATAGGCCGCCCCGGGGTCATCGGTCAGGGTGAGGCACCAACCGCCGGCCAGACTGACAAACCGTATCTGCTGGTCCTCGCCAACCACGAATACGCCGCTGTCGGCAGCCGCCAGGGCGCCACCACCGTAGCCATTTACCCGGCTGCGGATGCCAAGATCATCAGGCCCAAGACGAACCGGCCCCTGATCGGTAAGGTGCCAGAGCGAATTGCAACCGCGTGCCGGATCAGTCTCCAGCCAGAACACACCCGCCGGGGACACCGCAAGTTCGCCACGCTGGATATGGGCCGAGCAGGCCTCGTAGGCACTCAGTACCGTTTTGTCGTGGTGATGGCCGACCAGTGCAGGATCGATGGCGGAGCTGTTAACCCCGGAAGAAAAGCCGTGAATTGTCCGCATTTCGATAAACCAGTTCAGTCAGGCCGGCCGTGGCATGATCGGCAGCTTTCCTCGCTGCCAGGATTCGATCATGATACGACGATTTGCTGCATACTGGATCTGCGTTATCCGCATTACCGGTCAAAAGATAGGCCTGGCAGCGGCAGCCACCGAAGTCTTTCTCCTTCTCATCGCAGGAACGGCAAGGCTCCGGCATCCAGCTGTCGCCGCGGTAGTGATTGAACCCCGGGCTGTCGTACCAGATGCTTTGAAGATCCATGTCTCGGACATTGGGGAAGTCGATGGGTAGCAAACGCGCGCTGTGGCACGGAAGTGCGGTGCCGTCCGGCGCGACTGTCAGGAACAGATTGCCCCAGCCGTTCATGCAGGCTTTCGGGCGCTCTTCGTAATAGTCCGGTGTCACAAAGATCAGCTTCATGGCCGAGCCGGATTGCTGCAGCCGTTCCCGGTACCGGTTCACTTCCTGCTCTGCCTTGACCAGCTGCGCTTTGGAAGGCATCAACCCTTCCCGGTTTTCGAAGGCCCAGCCGTAATACTGGCACGTAGCCAGCTCGACGTAGTCCGCCCCCAGGCGCTCGCACAAATCCATGATGTCGTTCATCTGGTGGATGTTGTGGCGGTGGATTACGAAGTTGAGCACCATCGGGTAGCCGGCTTCTTTCACCGCACGGGCCATGGCCAGCTTCTGGTCAAAGGCCTTGCGGGAGCCGGCCACGGCGTTGTTCAGTTCCGGATCTGAAGCCTGAAAGCTCACCTGGATATGATCCAGCCCCGCCTCGGCAAAAGCGCCCACCTTGGCCTCCGTCAGGCCCAGCCCTGAGGTAATCAGGTTGGTGTAATACCCCAGGTGCCGTGCTTCGGCAATCAGCTCCGCCAGGTCCTGGCGCACCAGGGGTTCGCCCCCGGAGAAGCCCAGTTGGGCCGCGCCCATTTTTCGCCCCTGTCGAAGCACGCTCACCCACTCCTCGGTGGTCAGCTCCTGTTGGGTCTGCGCAAAGTCCAGCGGATTGGAGCAATAGGGGCATTGCAGCGGGCAGCGATACGTAAGCTCCGCCAACAGCCACAGGGGTGGCCCGGCGTTGTGGGGGTTAGTCGTGCTCATGACAGTTCAATCCAGTGTTGTTGCCGGGCGTCCTGCAAAAATTCGCTGACGTCCTTGCCAAGCGGGCCGGCGTCGGGGAACTGCTGCTCCAGGCTGGCGACGATATCGGCCACGCTACGCTGGCCGTCCACCTCGTTGAGAATGGCGCCGGCACTGCCGTTGAGTTTCACCATGCCCTCGGGGTAGAGCAGCACATAACTTTCCTGGGCCGGCTCCCACTGGAACCGGAACCCCCGGCGAAAACGCGGTATCTCATGCATACCCACCTCCATTACAGCCCCCGGTGCCAGACCTGTTCGTCGGTCACGGTGTGGTACGGCGGGGTGCAGTGGCCGTAGGCCATGGTCATGGCATCCAGCATGGTCCAGAGGATGTCCAGTTTGAACTGAAGAATCTCCAGGGCCCGGGCCTGCTGCGCCTCGGTGGTGAAGTAGTCCAGGGTAATGGTCAGGCCATGTTCCACGTCTCTTCTCGCTTCGGACAGACGTTTGCGGAAGTAGCTGTAGCCGCTCTCTTCAATCCAGGGGTAGTGGGCAGGCCAGCTGTCCAGGCGGGACTGATGGATTTCCGGAGCGAACAGTTCGGTCAGCGACGAGCAGGCCGCTTCCTGCCAGGTCGCCCGCCGGGCAAAGTTCAGGTAGGCGTCCACGGCAAAGCGGACACCCGGCAACACGTGGCGCTGGTCGATCACTTCGTCCCGGCTCAGGCCCACGGCTTCGGCCAGGGACAGCCAGGCTTCGATGCCGCCAACATCCCCGTCGTGGCCATCGTGGTCCAGAATCCGCTGCAGCCAGAGCCGGCGCACACCGGCGTCCGGGCAGTTGGCCATGATGGCGGAGTCTTTCTGGGGAATCTTGATCTGGTAGTAGTACCGGTTGGCCACCCAGCCGCGGATCTGTTCGGGCGTGCACTGCCCGCCGTACATGGCTTTATGGTACGGGTGGTGGATGTGGTAGTACTGGCCCTTGGCCCGCAGGGCCTGCTCGAAATCCGTCCGGTTCATGGCGGTGTTGGCTTTGGCGTTCATGGCTGCCCCGACAGGTCGATGTGCATTCCGTCCCAGGACACCTCAATGCCGTGGCGGGTCAGCTCCGCCCGCTCCGGCGAGTCCTCGTTCAGGATCGGGTTGGTGTTGTTGATGTGTATCAGGATCTTGCGCTGGGCCGGCATGGCGTCGAGCACCTCAATCATGCCGCCCGGGCCACTCTGGGCCAGATGCCCCATGGCCTGGCCGGTCTTGGTGCCCACTTCCTGGCGGATCATCTCGTCGTCGTGCCAGACGGTACCGTCCACCAGCAGCACATCGGCCTGGCGCATCCATCCGAGAATACGGTCATCCGGCTCGCCCAGTCCGGGGGCGTAGAGCACGGTCTGGCCGGTACGGGTGTCTTTCAGGAACAGGCCGATGTTATCGCCCGGGTGCGGGTTGTCCCGGCGCGGTGAATACGGGGGTGCGTTGCTCAGCAGCGGAATGGCGGTCAGCTCGATGGACGGTGCGCAGGGTATGGTAAAGGGCGACTGCTCGGACGCCTCGATACGCTGCCAGTTCAGGCCACCGTTCCAGTGCTTGAGCATGGTGAACAGCGGAAAACCACCGCTCAGATCTTCATGAACCTGCTCGGTACACCAGACGTCCATCGGCAGGCCCTCGCGCAGGGAAAGCAGGCCGGTGGTGTGATCCACCTGGCTGTCCATCAGCACAATGGCATCAATGCCGGTATCGCGCAGAGCACGGGCCGGCTGCATCGCTTCGAAAGAAGCCAACTGGGCGCGAATATCCGGGGATGCGTTAAACAGGATCCAGTGCTCGCCATCTTCACTGATAGCAATGGAAGACTGGGTACGGCCCTGGGCGTTCAGAGTACCCTTACGGAAGCCGTCGCAGTTGGCGCAGTTACAGTTCCACTGGGGAAAGCCACCGCCGGCGGCGGAGCCCAGAACGTGAATCAACATGGTGGGTCACTCCACAAGCAAAACGGCCAGCTCGAGGCTGGCCGCTTCAGCACTCAGCGATTGGCGAAGTACATGGTGACTTCGAAACCGATGCGGAGATCTTCGTAGGCTGGTTTGGTCCACATAATGCTCACCTATATTGTCATGATTGTTAGCGCATTGAGGGTGAATCAACGACATTGCCGATAACCCAGTTCCCATCCTATCGGCCGGGGCAAGGGGCCAATATGGTACTTTGGAACTGTTTTGGTGCCTCCCTAGGTCGCACATGGGTGGCGGCAGAAACCGGCTCTGGCCTGAAACGAAAAAAGGCCCTGGGAAGGGCCAAAGAGAGTGACAGAAAAACCCGAACTCTCATCAGAGAGTCGCCCCGGTCAGACACCGGGGGATGAAGGTGCACATCCAATGTGCTGACTCACAGGCGGGCCCGTGTGGGAGGCCCGCTTACCGCTCATAGATTCAGAAGAAACCCAGCGGGTTGGTGTCGTAGCTCACCAGCATGCACTTGGTCTGCTGGTAGTGCTCAAGCGCCATCTTGTGGGTTTCACGGCCGACGCCAGACTTCTTGTAACCACCGAAGGCAGCATGAGCCGGGTAAGCGTGGTAGCAGTTCATCCAGACCCGACCGGCCTGGATGTTGCGGCCCATCCGGTAGGCGAGATTGGTGTCACGGGTCCACACACCGGCACCCAGACCAAACTCGGTGTCGTTGGCAATGGCCAGGGCCTCTTCTTCGGTCTTGAAAGTGGTCACACCCACAACCGGTCCGAAGATTTCTTCCTGGAACACGCGCATCTTGTTGTCGCCCTTGAACAGAGTCGGCTGGATGTAGAAGCCATTGTTGAACTCTTCATCCAGGTGCTCGCGATCGCCGCCAGTCAGAACCACAGCGCCCTCTTCCTTACCAATGGCAAGGTAGGACATGATCTTGTCGAACTGTTCCTTGGACGCCTGGGCGCCTACCTGAACATCGGTATCCAGCGGGTTACCGCGCTTGATCGACTTGGTCCGCTGAACCACCTTCTGCATGAACTCTTCGAACATGTCTTCCTGAACCAGTGCCCGAGACGGACAGGTGCAGACTTCGCCCTGGTTGAAGAACGCCAGAACCAAGCCTTCCACGCACTTGTCGATGAATTCCGGCTCGGCCTTCATCACGTCGGAGAAGTAGATGTTCGGGGATTTGCCACCCAGCTCCACTGTGGACGGGATGATGTTTTCAGCCGCGCACTTGAGGATGTGGGAGCCAACCGGGGTGGAGCCGGTGAAGGCAATCTTGGCAATACGCTTGCTGGTGGCCAGGGCCTGGCCAGCCTCGATGCCGTAGCCGTTAACAATGTTCAGTACGCCCGGCGGCAGCAGGTCGCCAATGATTTCCATCAGTACTAGGATGCTGGCAGGCGTCTGCTCGGCAGGCTTCAGCACGGTGCAGTTACCCGCAGCCAGACAGGGGCCCAGTTTCCAGGCTGCCATCAGAATCGGGAAATTCCAGGGAATGATCTGGCCAACGACACCCAGCGGCTCATGGAAATGATACGCCACGGTATTGTGGTCGATCTCGCCCATGTGGCCTTCCTGGGCACGAAGACAACCCGCGAAGTAGCGGAAGTGGTCGGCTGCCAGGGGAATGTCGGCGTTCAGGGTTTCGCGCACGGCCTTGCCGTTGTCCCAGGTTTCCGCAACTGCGAGCTTCTCGAGGTTGGCCTCGATCCGATCGGCAATCTTCAACAGAATGTTGGAACGCTCGGTGGGCGACGTCTTACCCCACGCTGGTGCCGCCTTGTGCGCTGCATCCAGAGCCAGATCAATATCTTCGGCACTGGAGCGCGGAATTTCACAGATCACATTGCCAGTCACCGGTGTGATGTTCTCGAAATACTGGCCTTTTACCGGGGCAACCCACTCGCCACCGATGTAGTTCTCGTAACGGGATTTGAAAGAAACGACGGAGCCATCCTTTCCTGGTTGTGCGTAGATCATGATCTCGACCTCTTGTTGTGTTTGTCGCAGGGCAACGCGGCCTTTCGCGTTTACCCATTCAATGTAGACCCCAATTCCCAAGGTTTGAATGATGCGATGGAGGCGAAAAACTCCTCCCTTGGTAGTAGATGGCTTGAAGGCCATGCCATCAGTGGTCTGGCTCTGGAATCAAACTCCGAAAATAAATGCACTGGAAGCGCACTGATCGATGCACAAAAACGGTGCGCTCGCCCAGGCAGGGAGCAACACTGCCCCACCCCGGAACTTTCACCTCAATAAAATCAGCGACTTGTCGATTGGCATGGACTCTGCAGTGCATTCAGCACGCAGCGAGACGTCGGTTACTGAAACCACAATCAAAGCGCCACAATCTGACCAATGGTCAACTAGGGTTCCGGTCTGCAACCACAAACGCAGACGACTGGTCCGAGAGTTGACGACCTTTTCCAAGGTTACACGGCGGGACAAAAGCCCGGGAGGATCGCTCAGTTACTGACGCCTCTCGCTATTTTGGATGCCCTAACCAGGAGGAAAAGGCCATGTTGCAAACCGCAGCCCCCCTCTACGACGATCTGATTCCCGGCGGATCCCACTGGTCCTTTATCGTGCGCCGCGGCCATGTGCTGCGCCTGATTGACGAAACCGGCGGGACCAACGTCGGCATGTTGATGTACAACCCCGAGAACCCGCTCGAGCGGTACAACATGCCGGACACCCTGAAAAACCAGCACACCTTCCTGCTCACCAAAGGCCACGTGCTGCTCTCGGACATGGGCAGGGTGTTTGCCTCCATCGTCCGCGATGATCTTGGCTGGCACGATACCGTCGCAGGCACCTGCAATGCCGATCTGGTGGAAAAGCGCTGGGGCAAAAAGACGTATCAGGAAGCCCATAATCACTACCACCGGAACGGGTTCAACAGCTTCCTGAACGAGCTAGCCAAGTACGGCCTCGGCAAGAAAGACCTGACCGCCAACCTGAACTGGTTCAGCAAAGTAAAAACAGATGACGACGGCAACATGGCCTTCGCCGAGGGTCACTCCCACGCCGGCGCCACAGTGGACCTTCGCTTCGAGATGGACACCATCGTGGTGCTGCACACCTGCCCGCACCCGATGAATCCAGCCATCGATTATCCGAGCCACCCCCTGCGCTACCAGTTGTTCAAGGCAGCACCGGTGAACGATGCCGATCCGTGCAAGACCTCATCACCCGAGGCCACACGGGCATTTGCCAACACCGCTCTTTATCACCTGATGCAGTAATGGGAGGCCGGAGATGATCAAGCAAAGCGCACTGAAACCTGAAGACGCCGCCTTCCGTGAAACCGTACCGGCTGGTGAGTATCTCCTGAAAGTTGTAAAAGCCGGTGAAACCGTCCGGATCCTGGATCTGGAAGGCAACCAGGCCGCCGACACCCTGTTTTACAACGCCCACAATCCGACCGAACGCTACAGCGCCGTCGACACCATCCGCGAGCAGGGCAATGTCTACCTGACGGCTGGCTCGAAGCTGATGTCCTCTGAAAACAACGTGATGCTGGAAATCACCGCCGACACCTGCGGCCGTCACGACACCCTGGGCGGCGCCTGTGCCGCCGAAAGCAACACCACCCGCTATGCGCTCGAGAAAAAGTGCATGCACGCCTGCCGGGACAGCTGGCTGGTGGCTGTCACCGAACATGAAGAGCTGGGTATGACCAAGCGCGACATTACCCACAACATCAACTTCTTCATGAATGTGCCGGTGACCGCCGAGGGTGGCCTGACCTTCGCTGACGGCATTTCCGATGCCGGCAAATACGTGGAGCTGAAAGCAGCGATGGACGTGCTGGTCATGATTTCCAACTGCCCGCAGCTGAATAACCCCTGCAACGGCTGGAATCCGACACCGATCGAGGTGCTGGTATGGAGCTGAACAGCGCCCTCAACAAACCCAACAAGGTCCTGATCGCCAACCGGGGGGCCATCGCCTGCCGGGTGATTCGAACCCTGCGTGACATGGGCTGCACCTCGGTTGCGGTCTACGCCGAGGCGGATGCGGATTCCCTGCACGTACGGCAGGCAGATGAAGCATACTCCCTCGGTGAAGGCACAGCGGCGGCGACCTACCTGGACCAGGACAAGCTGTTCGAGGTGATCCGCAAGAGCGGTGCCGGCGCCATCCACCCCGGCTACGGCTTCCTGAGCGAAAACGCCGATTTTGCCCGGCGCTGTGACGCCGAGGGCGTGGTCTTCCTGGGCCCGACACCCGAGCAGATGGAGCAATTCGGTCTCAAGCATACGGCCCGGTCACTGGCTGAAAGCGCCGGTGTGCCACTGCTCCCGGGCACCGGCTTGCTGACCGATCTGGAGGAAGCACTGACAGCGGCTGACACCATCGGCTACCCGGTGATGCTGAAAAGCACCGCCGGCGGTGGCGGCATTGGCATGTCCCGCTGCTACGGTCCTGATGACCTGAGCAAGAGCTTCGAATCCGTCCAGCGACTTAGCCAGAACAATTTCAGCAACAGTGGCGTGTTCCTGGAGAAATTCGTCGAGCACGCCCGTCATGTCGAAGTGCAGCTGTTCGGCGATGGTCAGGGGCAGGTACTGGCCCTGGGGGAACGGGACTGTTCCGCCCAACGCCGTAACCAGAAAGTGATTGAGGAGGCCCCGGCTCCCGGGCTGACCGACAATGTCCGCACCCGCATGCACGACACTGCCCGTCAGCTCGGTGAAAGCATCGGCTACCGCAGTGCCGGCACCGTCGAATTCATCTATGATCCGGACACTACCGAGTTCTATTTCCTGGAAGTGAATACCCGCTTACAGGTTGAGCACGGCGTCACCGAGCAGGTTTACGGCGTCGACCTGGTACGCTGGATGGTGGAGCTGGGCGCCGGCACCCTGCCCGACCTGTCAGCGCTGGGCAGCAACCTCACCCCTTCCGGCCACGCCATTCAGGCGCGGATCTATGCCGAGGACCCCAACAAGGATTTCCAGCCCGGCGCCGGCTTGCTCACCAACGTGGCCTGGCCCGAAGAGGATGGCCTGCGAATCGACACCTGGATCCAGCCGGGCACGGAAGTATCGCCACTCTACGACCCCATGCTCGCCAAGGTCATTGTGCATGAGTCTGATCGCGAGTCCGCCCGTCAGCGGTTGATGCAGGCACTCGACGACAGCCAGCTCTACGGTATCGAAACCAACCTCAAGTACGTGCGCCAGGTACTGGACGACCCGCGCTTTGCCGAGGGTAGACTGTTTACTCGAACCCTTAACGAATTCGATTACCAGCCGGCCACCGTGGATGTGCTCAGTGGCGGCACCCTGACCACCATCCAGGACTACCCCGGCCGCATCGGCTATTGGGAAATCGGCGTACCACCCTCCGGCCCATTCGACAGCTATTCGTTCCGGCTTGGCAATCGCCTGCTGGGCAATCGGGAAGGGGCTCCGGGCCTGGAAATCACTCTCAAGGGGCCGGTGCTGACGTTCAACCGGGCTACCCAGATCGTCCTCACCGGTGCCGCTCTGGACGCAGCCCTGAACGACGAGCCGGTGGACTTCTGGCAAGTCATTGACGTGCCAGCCGGTGCCACCCTCAAGCTGGGCGCCACCACGGCGGACGGCGCCCGGGCCTACGTGTTGTTCCGCGGTGGGCTGGACTGCCCCGAGTACCTGACCTCGTGCAGCACCTTTACCCTTGGACAGTTTGGCGGCCACGGTGGCCGTGCCTTGCGAGCCGGCGATGTGCTGGCAATGGCGAATGCCGAACCAACCAGCCTGACAACCCTGCCCGCCGACCTGAAGCCGACCATCGGCAAGACCTGGAAACTGCACGTTACCTATGGGCCTCATGGCGCCCCGGATTACTTCACCAAAGAAGACATCGACACCTTCTTTGCCAGTGAGTGGGAGATCCATTACAACTCGAGCCGCACCGGCGTTCGCCTGATCGGCCCGAAGCCGGAATGGGCCCGCAGCGACGGCGGCGAAGCGGGCATGCACCCCTCCAACATCCACGACAACGCCTACGCCGTTGGCACGGTGGATTTCACCGGCGACATGCCAGTGATTCTTGGCCCCGATGGACCTAGCCTGGGCGGTTTCGTCTGTCCGGTGACCGTCATCAGCGCCGACTTGTGGAAACTGGGACAGCTCAAGGCTGGCGACAAGGTGAAGTTTGTGCCGGTAAGCCAGGATCAGGCGGTGGCCCTGCGGGAAGCACTGGACGAATCCGTGGCAACACTGACCTCGGCTACTGCCCACATCACACCCATCGAGCCAACCACTCCGATCCTGGCTTCACTCAGTGCCAATGAGCATGAGACCGACGTGGTCTATCGGGCCGCCGGCGACAATTACGTGCTGGTGGAATACGGCCCCATGGAGCTGGACATACGCCTGCGTTTCCGCGCCCACGCCCTGATGCTGTGGCTGCGCGATCAGAATCACGACGCCATTCTGGAGCTGACCCCCGGCATCCGTTCTCTCCAGGTGCATTACGACAGTCAGAAACTGGACCAGCGCACGCTGCTGGATCTGCTGATCAGCGCCGAAAAGGAACTCGAAAAGCAGCCCGAGTGGGACGTGCCCGCACGCATCGTGCACCTGCCCCTTTCCTGGGACGACGAGGCTTGCCAGACCGCCATAGCCAAGTACATGCAGTCGGTGCGCAAGGACGCGCCCTGGTGTCCCAGCAACCTGGAGTTCATTCGCCGCATTAACGGGCTGGACAGCATCGACGAGGTCAAAAAGACGCTCTTTGAAGCGAGCTACCTGGTGATGGGCCTGGGCGACGTTTATCTCGGCGCGCCGGTGGCGACCCCGCTGGATCCCCGCCACCGGCTGGTGACCACCAAATACAACCCGGCCCGCACCTGGACGGCGGAAAACTCCGTTGGCATCGGAGGCGCCTACCTGTGCATCTACGGCATGGAAGGCCCGGGAGGCTACCAGTTTGTTGGTCGCACCCTGCAGATGTGGAACCGCTACCGCACGACCGACCTGTTCGAGGCTGGCAAGCCCTGGCTGCTCCGGTTCTTTGACCAGGTGCGTTTCTACGAAGTCAGTGCCGAAGAACTGCAACAGATCCGCAGGGACTTTCCAAATGGCGACTACCCGATAAAGGTGGAAGAAACCCGCTTCAACCTGAAGGACTACGAGCAGTTTCTGGCGAACAACGACGGCGAAATCCAGACCTTCACGGCCAAACGGAAACAGGCCTTCGACGCGGAACTCCAACGCTGGATCGAGTCCGGCCAGATCAACTTCAGCTCCGAGGCGCCGATTGAGGAGACCGGCGAGGACGACATAGCCAACCTGCCGGCGGGCCAGCACGCAGTGGAAAGCCATGTGGCGGGCAATCTATGGGAATGCCTGGTCAAGCCCGGCGACACCATCGATGCCCAGCGGCCAGTGGCGGTTATTGAATCCATGAAGATGGAAATCGAATTACTGAGCCCCGTAACCGGACGCGTGGTGGACGTGCGTCGGGAAGCGGGTCAGGCGGTCTCGCCGGGAACGCCGGTCGTGATCGTGGAAGAGATTACCGAGTAATGCCAGCAACCCAAAAAAACTGAAAAAGACCAAACCTGCAAACACGGGCAAGGCCCGAGGAGAGACACCATGAAAACACGCAACTTTAGTAAACGTCTTGCGGCCGGTCTGTTCACGGCCTCACTGTCCATGGGTGCAATGGCCGAGGAAAAGGACTCCTTCAGCATCGCCTGGACCATCTACGCCGGCTGGGTGCCCTGGCAGTATGCCGAAGACTACGGAATCATGAAAAAGTGGGCGGACAAGTATGATATCGAAGTGGATATCGTGCAGGTGAACGACTACATCGAGTCCATCAACCAGTACACCGCCGGTCAGTTTGACGGCGTCGTCGCCACCAGCATGGATGGTCTGTCGATCCCGTCAGCATCCGGCGTGGACACGACTGCGCTTATCGTGGGCGACTACTCCAATGGTAACGACGGCCTCGTATCCAAGGATGCCAAGACCATCGAAGAGCTGGAGGGCGAAACCGTTCACCTGGTTGAGCTCTCCGTATCCCACTACCTGCTGGCAAGGGCACTGGCAAGCGTCGGTCTCGAAGAGCGTGATCTGAGCGTGGTGAACATTTCCGATGCCGATCTGGTTTCCGCGTTCCAGACCGACGATGTCCGCCATGTGGCTACCTGGAACCCGCTGCTGGCGGAAGTGGAAGCCTACCCGGGTGCGACCAAACTGTTCGATTCCAGCCAGATTCCGGGTCACATCAAGGATCTGACTCTGGTGAACACGGAAACCCTGGCCGACAACCCGAAGCTGGGCAAGGCGCTTGTGGGTGCCTGGTACGAAACCATGAGCATCCTCGCATCAGACTCTGAGGAAGGTCAGGAAGCCCGAGCGTTTCTGGGTGAGCTGTCTGGAACCGATCAGGCCGGCTACGAAGCACAGCTCGCTGGCATGAAGATGTTCTGGGAACCGCAGATGTCTGTGGACTTCATCAACAGCAATGAAGCCCTGGAAGCGATGGACAGCGTTCGTCAGTTCTCTTTCGAGAAGGGACTGCTTGGGCAAGGTGCGATGAGCCCGGACTTTGTGGGCATCGAATTCCCGGATGGGTCGATCATGGGCGACACCGGAAATGTGAAGCTTCGGTTTAACGACAGCTACATGCAGATGGCGGCAGACGGGGAGATCTGAGCGATCGTGTTCTAAAACTCTGCTAGGATCGGGCACGATTAGTCGTGCCCTTTTTTGTGGTCTTCGGAGGTGGATTGGATTTATGCGCCGTACCAAGGAAGATGCCGAGAAAACCCGCCAGACCGTGCTTGAGGCCGCGCTCAAGTTGTTTAGCCGGGACGGTTACTCACTAACGACTTTGAGCCGTATTGCCAAAGAAGCCGGTTGTAGCCGTGGGCCGATCTACTGGCATTTCGAGAACAAGGATGATCTGTACGAAGCTGTACTTGCCTACTCCCAGGAACCGCTGGAAGCCCTGGTCGCGGAGTGTTCGGGCATGCGGGAAACGCCCATTGAGGCCATGGACCATTTTATTGAACGCTGGCTGGGCCTGCTGGCCAATGATCGGAAGTATCGTCAGTCGTTTGAGATTCTGCTGAACAAGACCGAACTCACCGATGCCATGAGCCGGACGCTGAAGCGGGAACGGGCGCTGACCAAATCGATTATTGCCATGTTCCGGGACCTGGTCGCCCAGGCCGCTGATCAGGGTCTGATTTCTACACAGGAAGCCCCGGAGGATCTGGGACTGCTGAGTTACACCTATCTGATGGGCATTACCCAGACCTGGCTGTTTGCGCCGAAGCTGTTCTCACTGAAACAGCAAGCATCGTTTTTCCAGCGACAGTTCTGGCGACTACTGGGCATGGCGAAGTGATTAACCCTTCCGAACAAGCCAGTGCCTTTCAGCACCTGGCACCTCAAAAGCTTTTGCTTTATTTTACATTTCTGGCTCCATCGCTCCGCTAAGCTAACGCTGAGCAACCTTACTTCTTCCTGGACTGGCCAAGACTTATGTCGCCCACCATATCGCCCATTAGCTGGGCGTTGGTGATTTATTCAAAAGGAATTTGTCGCTGTGACAAACGTCAATATTCCCGGTTCTCCGGATTCCAACACAGAACTCGCTTTTCCTTTCCCCTCGCTTGGAGGTGAGGATCTTCAGGCCTATAATACGCTTGTCAGCACCCTTTACCGTTGCCTACATGACAACACCGGCTTCCAGCCTTTCTTTGATGCTTTCAAACACCATTTCAAAGCCCTGCAAGGTGGAATTCTCGGTCTGTCGAGCAATCCACAACGTATGGTTTATGGCTGGACGTTTGGCTATCCGGAAGGGTTTGAAGAGTGGTATATCAACAGTGATCTCCCTGAACGGGATGAAGCCCTGACCCGTTATCGCCAGCTTCCCCCACGCCAGTTCGACTCATTTCTTCGCGGTGATACCAGTCGCACCATTCTCGATATTCTGGGCCCGGAAAGCCGTGCCTGGGCCGAGCAGGTCGGCATGGGCGATAGCGCTGGGATGCTTGTCACACAGGAAAACGGGAACAGTGTGGTGTTCATGGCCAACCGACACAAGGAGTTCGGCCCATACACCGATAACGAACTTCTGCAGATGAATCTGTTGGCTCCTCATATCGAGAATGCCGTTGCTCTGCACCTGAAGCTGTATGAGACGCGCAGCGACAATGAAAACCTGGCGACAGCACTCAACCACGTGAAAAAACCGCTCATTGTCTTCAATGCACTGGGCAATGTTGCACAGGCAAACGACGCGGCCCATGCGCTTATGGAAAACAGCGGGAGCATGTCCATTAACGATTCCGGGAGACTGCAGAGCACCGACCGCCAGATGACCCGCAAGCTTCAGGATGCCATCACCACCTGCATCGTCCTCTCTCACAAGGGCATTCTTTCGTCACAAACCGTCTTTACCAGTCGCGGCCAAGAACCTATCGCCGTCTGCCTGACGCCACTGATCGCCGATAGTGCCGAGAATAACGGCGTATTGGCAGAGCTGTTCAGTTTTGCCCCCTCACTGGAACCGGACCAGGAACGACTGCAGACACTTTTCCACTGCACACCGACAGAAGCCGCTGTCGCCGCGCTACTGGCCCAGGGCCTGAGCGCCAGCGATGTCGCCGAGAGAAAGCAGATTTCCATCCACACCGCCCGCCAACATATTAAGAGCCTGCTGGCGAAAAACGGCTATCGCAAACAGACCGAACTGGTGTCTATGCTGGTCCGGGCATTGGCCTGACACGAGAGCCTCCGTCGAAATCTGCAATTGTTTTAATGCTTTTACACTTGATCAACAAACAATTACAGATAAAAAAACACTATTGGTTCAAAGCACTTACCAAAGCTCCGACTCGACAAACACTATGGAACCGGCCATTCCGTGCATCCTTATCCCCAAAATGGGGCATGTCTTGATGCAAACCCGATGCTAGTTTCGAACTGCCAAATCAATCGATTCTTAAAGAAGGCAGGATTATGAGCAAATTCAAGAAGTTGACTCTAGCGACAGCGATTTCCTCTGCATTCGTTCTGACCGGCTGCGGTGGTAGCAGCGGTGGTTCTTCTGATGCTGTTGATAACAACGACACGGGTGACACCAGCACCACAGCCGAAACCGGTGTGTTCGTAGATGCCGCCGTTGCCGGCATCAATTACACCACTTCGCCGGGCGGCCAGTCCGGTCAGACCAATGAACTGGGCGAGTACAATTACGAAGCCGGCGATACTGTGGTCTTCAGCATCGGCGGCATCGATCTGCCGGCCGTCGAAGCCACCGGCCGCGTCACCCCGGCCGACATGGGTAGCGGTGCTACCGACTGGAGCTCCGACCAGACCGTCGTGAACATCCTGCGTCTGCTGCAGACCCTGGATTCCGATGGCGATGCCAGCAACGGCATCACCATTACGGAAGATGTACATACCGCTTTGCAAGACATTGATCTCGACCCCTCTGTCAGCGAGACAGACTTCGAAACCCAGGCCAACACTGCCATTAACGCGACCGGCAAGACGCTCATCGCGACAGAAGATGCGGTTAATCACTTCCAGAGTTCCCAATCCGGCGATCTGGTTGGAAGCTGGGTCTTTGAAGAAACCAATGGCAATGTCAACGTGCTGACATTCCTGAATGACAGCGAATACCTTATTGCCCACTCCAAAGCTGATGACGGTGACCAGCGGGCCGCCAGTGCAGAGTACGGCACCTACACCTGGGACAGTGCATCCGGTCAGTTGGACCTGACTCTGGTTGACGAATCAGACCTCAGTGGTGGTCTGATCGACAACAACTCCCCCGCAACCTGGACCATGCAGCTGAGCGACGGCGCACTCGTATTGACGTCTGTCGAAGAAAGCGAAGAAGTCAGGTTTGAAGCCGTGCGCAATACCCAGGACAGCCTGATCGGCAGCTGGTACCTCGGCGAAGGTTTTAACGAGCAGAAACAAATCGATCGTCACAACGTGCTGACCATTCTCGATGACAGCACCTACGTCATTGTTCACAACGACAATGGCGAAGTTTACGACGGCGACATCGTTGAGGCGGTTTCCTCCGAGTGGGGCACCTACAGCTTCAACGGCTCCACGTTTGCGGTAACCTCAGTATCGGCCGAACTGGACGGGCCTGGAGGGCTGTTTGACGACCCAGCGAAAGACGACGGCGGAAATGGCTTCGTCAATGGTCCGGCGGAGCTCCACCCGACCGGACAGCTCACACTATCCGACAACCTTCCGGTTGCTGAAGGAGGCGAGCCATTCACCCTCCGTCGCCTGGGTCGCTATGCGGTCACGCTTAAGGACTTCGAGGGCGATACCAAGCGGGTCTACGTCGAGGCCAGCGGCAACGACTTTATCGGTGGGGTTACCCAGACCCTCAGCTTTGCCGATATCGATGGCCGAACGCCAGCCGAGGATGGCATCTTTAACATGGATGCTCCGGACAGCGCGACCATTGACCTGGTGCTGAACCAGGATGGCAGCGGTTACATGGACTTTGATGTCTCTGGCGACCAAAACCAAATCGACAGCAACGGTTGGTCCGTCCTGACTTCCGGCTCCCTCACTTACGTAGAGGGCGGTGCGGAATGGACCTACCTGCCGATTAAAGGTAGCAGCCCCTACACCACGCTGGTTTATCAGGGTGACATGGATCTCATGTTCATCACTGAAGTTACTGAGGCACCGCAGTAAAGCAGGTAGCTTCTGCTCGATCAGAGCCCGCTATTGCGGGCTCCCGAATTACTGACGAACCCCGGTTAGCCGGGGTTCACTTTGTTTGGGTTTACGCTCACGATCAAGAACCGGGACGTTCTCTTTCAAGCAATTGCCGTTTACGATTGAGCCCCCACCGATACCCGCCCAGGGAGCCGTCACTGCGCAGCACCCGATGGCAGGGAATCAGCACGGCGATGCGGTTTCGTCCGCAAGCGGAGGCCACAGCTCGAACGGCTTTGGGCTCGCCCAGTCGCTTTGCCAGTTCCGTGTAGCTCACGACCTCGCCCTCACGAACGCTCAACAGAAGTTTCCAGACCCTCGTCTGGAACGCGGTGCCTCGGATATCCAGAGGTACATCCGGGCGAGGCGTGTTCTGGCTGAGGTGTTCGTCCAGAGCGGCAATCCAGGCATCCAGCTCCGGCGATGCCTTTGCCTCAGAGGGAACCAGTCGGGCCTTCGAAAACTCTCTCTGCAATTGATCCTGAAGCGCCGCTTCGTCATCCCCGAATTCGGCAAAACACACGCCCTGATCAGTGGCGGCCATCATCAGCAGTCCGAGTGAGGTTCGCCGGCAGGCATAGGCAATGATTTCGCCTTCGCCACCCTTACCATAACTGGATGGCGGCATACCGACCTGACGGTCTGCCTTGCCGTAGACGCGACTGACCGAACCAAAGCCGGCATCGTAGATTGCATCGGTCACGGTCTGGCCTGTTCTCAGTGCCTTCTTGTAGTGGTTCAGGCGCAGTGCATCCTGATAAGCCTTTGGTGAGACACCGAAGGCTTCCTTGAAAACCCGCTGTACGCGGGATGGCGACAACCCAACGACAGCGCCGAGGTCGGCAAGGCTCAATGGCTCATCTGGCCGGCTCTCGATGTATCTGGCCAGTGCGACCATTCGATCGGCAACGGGCATGGATGATTCCGCCTCACTAACCCTCTCGTCACGCATCGGGGTTCTGGAACTTGCCATGCTTTGGCTCCTTCATATGCACACAACCCATCATCCATATGATGCGCGTTTGCTTCGCCCCCTTCCATCCGATTCTTGCGGGCGCTACATTGACCGTCAATCAACAATAAAACCAACCGATTCCGAGGGGTCAGCACTATGTCCGAGCAATTGGCAATTCCATCCAGAAAGGGTGAAGTCAGTGAGGAGGAGTGGCAGCTTCGCACTGACCTTGCCGCTGCCTACCGCCTGATTGCTCTCTACGGCTGGGACGACCTTATCTTCACTCATCTCTCCGTGCGGATTCCCGGTGACGAGCATCATTTTCTGATCAACCCCTACGGCATGATGTTCGAGGAAATTACGGCTTCCAGCCTGGTGCGCATTGATCAGGAAGGCAACAAGATCAATCCTGACGATTTCGACATCAACCCGGCCGGGTTCACGATCCACAGCGCCATCCATGCGGTTCGGGAGGATGCTGCCTGTGTGATGCACACCCACACGACCGCCGGTGTCGCTGTGTCAGCGCAGAAGGAAGGCTTGCTGCCCTTGTCCCAGCAAAGTCTTTTCCCGCTATCCGGACTCGCGTACCACGATTACGAAGGCGTGGCGCTGCGCGAAGACGAGAAAGCGCGTCTGCAGGCAGATCTGGGCCACGCCCGTTTCATGATCCTGCGCAACCACGGCCTGCTGACCACCGGGCCCAGCGTCGCCGAAGCCTTCCTGAACATGTACATCCTGCAGCGCGCGTGCGAGGTACAGATCCAGGCTATGTCTGGCGGGCAACCACTGGTGCGTATTCCCGACGCCATCCTTAGCTCGATTCGTGAGCAAGCAAAGAAGGTCACCAAGGGTATGGGCGGCAACCTCGCCTGGCCCGGGCTTCTCCGGAAACTGGATCGCATCGATCCTGGCTTCCGGAACTGACACCACGCCATGTAGCTATCAGAACATCTTCAGATAACGGTCGACCTCCCAGGACGACACGTGGGTCTGATAGCTCTCCCACTCGCCTTTCTTGAAGTCGATGAAGCTGTTGAACATGGCTTCACCGAAGACTTCTTTCGCCAGCGGATCGGCCTCGAAGGCCTCCACGGCCTCGCCCAGGTTCCGGGGCAGATACTCGATGCCCTGCTTGGCAATTTCGGCATCGCTGTAGTTGTACATGTTCTCGTGGTGGGGTGCGCCTGCATCCAGGCCTTCCCGAATGCCTTCAAGGCCAGCGGCAAGGATCAGGGCACTGCCGAGATAGGGATTGCAGGCAATGTCCGCGGCACGGCATTCAATGCGCCCGCCCATGCCGGGAATCCGGATCATGTTGGTGCGGTTGTTGGAGCCGTAGCACATGAATACCGGTGCCCAGGTGGAGCCCGACATGCTGCCCTGGCGCACCAGCCGTTTGTAGCTGTTCACCGTCGGCGCGATCACGGCACTGATGGCAGCGCCGTGTTTCAGCACACCCGCAGTGAAGTGATAGGCGATCTTGCTGATGCCACAGTTGTGCAGGTCGTCCCCCTTGGGCTCAAAGAGGTTTTCGCCGGTCTTCAAGTCCGCCAGCGACATATTGTAGTGGGCGCCACTGCCGGTGCGGTCGGCAAAGGGCTTGGGCATGAAGCTGGCGAAAGCGCCATGTTTACGGGCAATCTCGTTCGCCATCATCCGGAAGAACACCAGGCGATCAGACATGGTCAGGGCGTCGGCGTACTTGAAGTCGGTCTCGAACTGACCGTTGGCGTCTTCGTGATCGAAAGAATACACATCCCAGCCGAGTTCGTTCATGGCGTCTACCAGCTCATCCATGATCGGGAGGTTGTCCATGAGGGTGCGGGGGTCATAACAGGGCTTGCCCAGGTTGTCGCGATCACTCAGCGGTGCAAAGCCGCCATCCTCGGTATCCCGAAACAGGAAGAACTCGGTTTCGATACCCAGGTTGAAGCGATACCCCATATCAGCCGCGGCACTCAGCTGACGCCGGAGAATATTCCGGGAACAGGCCTCGAACGGTTCACCGTTCAGAAACAGGTTGCCCGGGAACCAGGCCAGCTGGCGATTCCAGGGACAGATCGCCAGCCCATTGGGGTCCGGCATGGAGGCAACTTCGTCGTCGGAGATATCCTGGGGCACGCCATCGAGGGCAGCACCAGTGTAAAGCTCCGAACCCTCCATCATTTGCCCCAGGTGAGCCACGGGCACGAACTTGCCTTTGGTCACACCGTGGATATCCACGTAGCTGGCGATGGCATACTTCACGCCTGCCTCGGTGAGCTTTTCCTTCAGGGCCTGAGTGTTAGCCATTTCGGTCATCGTTTTCCTCTCTTCAGCCCGCTTGATCGGACCGTTAGTTTGGGTTCTGGCATGTTTCTTTCTTTGTTTTTGCCATTCAACATACATGCCAGCGTGTATGTAAATAACGAAAGCGAGATATCCCGGACGACCTTTTAGTCCGGAAGAGAGGACAAAAATGTCAGTGAAGCAATGGCTTGTGGAGGATTTCGAAGCGGGAGACCTGCTTCTGGCTTCAGGAGAAACACTCTACGCTGCTCGACTTCGGTACCACCGGATCGGCGAGCTGAACGCACCAAAAGACAACCTGATTCTGCTGCCCACGTACTATGGTGGTGCAGCGAAAGGTAATCACCCCTGGGTAGGTGGCGACAGCCCGATAGACCCGGACCGATACTGCATAATCATTCCCTCGTTGTTGGGGGCCGGTGAATCATCCTCGCCCTCAAACACCTCCGGAAAACAGGCCCGAGCAGGCTTTCCTGCCGTGTCCCTCTACGACAACGTCATGCTGCAAAAACAGCTAGTGGAGGAGGTATTTGGTGACGCCCGCATTGCTCTGGCGATGGGCTGGTCCATGGGCGGGATGCAGGCGCTTCAGTGGGGCTGCCTCTTTCCGACGCAGGTACGCGCGGTGTTGGCCACCTGCTGCACGGCTCGATGCTATCCCCATAACCGGGTGTTTCTGGAGGGTGTAAAGGCTGCCCTGACGTGCGACCAAAGCTTTGAGGATGGCCACTATCGGACACCTCCTGAGCGTGGACTCAAAGCCTTTGGCCGGGTTTACGCTGGCTGGGCCTATTCCCAGGCGTTCTTCCGTCACGAACTCTGGCGCGCCCTGGGATTTGGCTCTCTTGAAGACCTGCTGCAATTCTGGGAACAGGATCACCTGGCCCAGGACGCCAATAACCTTCTTGCGGTCCTGGACACCTGGCAGCAAGGCAATATCGGCGACAACCCGGTATTTCACACGGATTATGAGTCCGCCCTTGCCGCCATTACGATGCCAACCCGGATCATGCCCAGTTCCACCGATCTTTACTTTACGGCGGAGGATGCGGCACGAGATGCGGGCCGTATGCCGGGCGCGGCATTCGAACCCCTGCCCTCGAACTGGGGCCACATTGCCGGCGGTGCCGGCCGGGAGCCTGAGAGCCACGCTCAGATTCTGGCAGCGGCCCGATCGCTGCTCGCGGGAGAAGCGTCATGATAGAGCACCCGAATCTGTGGCGCACCAGCCTGGTGCGCCTTGCCAAGGGTAACTACTCCGGAATGACACGGTTTCGCCCGCTTGAAGGATGTGGCACGCCATCTGCAACGTTCGAAGCAGAAGGTTTTCGAAACCTCGATCCGTTTACAGCACTGTTCACAACACCGCAGACAGAGCGACGGACACAATGGGTGACTAGGGTTCCGGTCCGGGCAGTCAAGATTCCCGGATGGCTGGTCCGAGAGTTACCGACCTCTGGGGAGGTTACACGGCGGGACAAAAGCCCGGGAGACTAGATCGCAAGGGACGCTGTTACCCGCGATGACCTTGCCGTGTTGTGTAACCAGAGGAGACGACTCATGCGAATGATCAACCACCACCCCGGGCGCGTTTCAGCCACCCTGCTGGGCCTGCTGCCCTTCCTGTTGATCATGCTTGTCTACAGCCTGGCCTCCCAGGAGCGTCTGGCAGAAAACCCCAACGACAAACTCCTTCCCGGACTCGAACAGATGACTGCCGCCGTGGATCGCATGGCGTTCCAGGAAGACCGCCGCAGCGGCGACTACCTGATGTGGCAGGACACCACTGCCAGTCTGGCCCGCCTTGGAATGGGTGTTGGTATCGCCGCCTCGCTGGCCCTGGTGGTGGGGATACTCAATGGCGTTCTGCCGCTGGTCAGAGCCAATCTGGCCCCTCTGGTTTCGGCGCTCTCCATGGTGCCACCTCTGGCCATTCTACCTATCCTGTTTATTGTGTTTGGGCTGGGCGAGCTCTCGAAAGTCATGCTCATTGTCATTGGCACCGCGCCAATCATGATGCGGGATGTCGCCCAGCGGGTTCGTGAGCTCCCGGGTGAACAACTGATCAAGATACAGACCCTCGGCGCCAACTCCTGGCAGGTAATCACTCGCATGGCGTTGCCCCAGGTGTTGCCACGCCTGATAGACGCCGTGCGCCTCAGCCTTGGCCCGGCCTGGCTGTTCCTCATTGCCGCAGAGGCCATTGCCTCTACTGAAGGCCTTGGCTACCGGATCTTCCTGGTGCGGCGCTACCTGGCTATGGATGTGATCCTGCCCTATGTCATCTGGATCACCATCCTCGCCATTGTCATCGACCAGTGCCTGCGTCTGACCAACCGCAGGCTGTTCCCCTGGTACAACGCAGGAGGCCACTGATGAGCTTTATTACCGTCAACAATCTCTGGAAAGAATACGGGGGCCAGGTTGTCCTGGAAAACCTGAACCTGAACGTAAAACAGGGTGAGTTCTGCACCCTGGTGGGCGCCTCCGGTTGCGGTAAATCCACCTTCCTGAAGATGTTGCTGGGCCAGGAAACCCAGACCCGCGGCGACCTGCTGCTGGAAGGCGAGGCCTTCCCGGGCGAGCCGGACCGAAACCGCGGCATTGTCTTTCAACGGTACTCGGTGTTCCCGCACCTGACCGTACGTCAGAACGTACTGATGGGCCTGGAACTGGAACAGAAACCCTGGTTGGGGAAGCTGTTCGGCAGCGCCCGCAGAGAAGCGCTTGAGAAGGTGGACGCCATGCTGGAATCCGTTGGCTTGAGCCCCTCGGCCAACAAATGGCCCCACGAACTCTCCGGCGGCATGCAGCAACGGCTGGCCATTGCCCAGTCGCTGATCATGCGGCCACGAGTACTGCTGCTGGACGAGCCGTTTGGCGCTCTGGACCCGGGTATTCGCGGTGACATGCACGACCTGTTGCTAAAGCTCTGGCAGGAGACCGGCACTACCATTTTTATGGTGACCCACGATCTGAAGGAAGGTTTTTACCTGGGTTCCCGGCTGCTGGTGTTCGACAAGGTGCGGAACGATCCCCATGACCCACAGGCATTTGGTGCCACCATCACCTACGACTTGCCGATCGGTCAGACCGACCGGAAACTGTTCGAAGATATCAACCAGTCGGTCAGTGAGACCGCAAGAAATCAGGCGGCATGATTTTTCTTACGGCCAACTAAAAAGGTCGCCCGAGGGCGACCTTTTTCACGTCTGTTCGGATCAGTTGCTAGCAACACGATCCTTCGGCAGCTTGAAGGTCCAGACCATACCGCCCTGGTTAAAGTCCTTCACCACCTTGGCAACTTCGCCACCCCAGAGCGGAACGGCACCGCCCCAGCCGGATGCCACGGAGACGTACTGCTCGCCGTCCATGGTCCAGGTAATGGGTGTGCCCACGACACCGGAACCGGTGTTGAAGCGGTAAAGCTCCTCGCCGGTCTTGGCATCAAACGCCTTCAGATGGCCCTCGGGGGTGCCGGTGAAGACCAGGCCACCAGCCGTTGTCATCACGCCACCCCACAGCGGAGCGGTGTTCTCGTAACGCCAGACTTCCTCACCGGTTTTCGGATCCATGGCCCGAAGCACGCCGATGTAGTCATCGTTGGCTGGCTTGATGGTAAAGCCAGCACCCAGAAACGCAGCGCCTTTCTTGTAGGAAACCGGCTCGTTCCAGATATCCATGGACCACTCGTTGGAGGGCACATAGAAAAGGCCGGTCTGCTGGCTGAACGCCATCGGCATCCAGTTCTTGCCACCCAGGAAGGCAGGCTGTGCAACAACCGTTTCGCCTTTACTACCATCCATCTCAGCAGGATTGCCAGGTCGACCGCCATCGGCGTAGATCGGTCGACCAGTATCCGGATCCAGGCCTTCGGCCCAGGTGATCTTGTCAACGAAAGGGAAGCCACGAATGAAGTCGCCGTTCTCACGGTTCAAAACGTAGAAGAAACCGTTACGGTCGGCCGTGGCCGCTGCTTTCACGGTTTTACCGTTCTCTTCGTAGTCGAAGGAGATCAGTTCGTTGACACCATCATAGTCCCAGCCATCGTTCGGGGTGGTCTGGAAATGCCACTTGATGCTGCCGTCGTCCGGGTCGATCGCCAGGCGGCTTGAGGAGAAGAGGTTGTCACCCGGGCGCAGGTGCGAGTTCCAGGGTGCGGGGTTACCGGTGCCGAAGAACAGGGAGTCGGTATCCGCATCGTAGGTGCCGCCCAGCCAGGTAGCCGCGCCGCCGTTTTTCCACATTTCGCCGGGCCAGGTCACGCCTGCCTTGCCACCGGAAATACCGTTTTCGATTTTCTTGCCGTCCTTGTAGATGTAGCCCATATGGCCTTCTACCGTCGGACGGGTCCAGACCAGATCACCGGTGTTGGCGTCGTAGGCTTCAACCTTGCCGACAATACCGAATTCACCACCGGAAACACCAGTAATGACCTTGCCCTTGATGACCATGGGCGCGGCGGTGATCGCATAACCGGCCTGGTAATCGGCCACTTTCTTGATCCACATCGGCTTGCCGGTGTCCTTGTTCAGGGCAACCAGTTTGGCGTCCAGGGTCCCGAAGATCACCTTGTCGCCGTAGATGGCGGCACCACGGTTAACCACGTCGCAGCAGGGCATGATGCCATCGGGCAGACGGGCATCGTACTGCCAGATTTCTTCGCCGGTTCTGGCATCGATGGCATAGATCCGGGAGTAGGAGGCAGTCACGTACATGACTCCGTCCTTGATCAGCGGCTGGGATTCCTGGCCGCGCATTTTTTCGCTGCCGAAGGAGAAAGCCCAGGCCGGCTGCAGGTACTGAACGTTGCTGGTGTTCAGGTCTTCCAGAATGCTGTAGCGCTGTCCCTGGGTACCCATGCCATAGCTGACAATGTCCTCAGGGGTCTTGTGATCGTTGATGATGTCTTCGTCGGTTACCGCATGGGCCCCGCAGGAAACTGCCATGGCCAGGGCGCTGGCCGCAATGCGAATCCCGAACTTGTTGGTTCTCATGTTTGCGCTCTCCAAGTCTCTTGTTTTCAGTTCTCTTGAGTTCGTTTCAGGCCGAACCGGGAACTTTTCCCGCCTCTGATACGATTCTTCGCTTTGTGGAAAAAACCAACAATTGCTCGCCGGAACAGGTTTTCTCATCACTTGGTAGTACGACTACACCGGATCTTCCGGCCCGGGCGTTCGGGGCAAATCCTCAGAGCTTCCCTTCAGCCCTGGTGATAGCCTGCTCATCCAGAAATTCCCGGTAATAGCCCGGCACGCTGTAGCGGAGTTTCTGGCTGGTCATCAGCTCGTTCATCTCGCCGGTCTTCACCAGCCTGTCGATGATGGCTTCAAGGGCATAGCCCAGTTGGCGATGGGTGTGTTTGATCGCCATACCCACATCCCATACCTGTTTGCCGATACCCGGAAACCCATTACCAGCGGCTTCGAACAATGCGTTCTCGGATTTGGCCAGTTCGTGATCGATCTCCGAACGCATACCCATCACGGCACTTACCTCGCCATTGCGCATGGCCTCGAACGCGTCGGCCACATTGGTGTAATGGCGAACCTGCTCCCGCATGCGTCCGCCGAACGCGGAGGTCAGGTAAAAATCAGGCAAGGTATCTATCTCGACGCCAATACGGTTGTATTGAAAAACCGCCACGGTTTCGACGGCATCGAGCTTCTCGGGGTTGTAGGCAATTTGCCAGGTTTCCTGCTGATACGGGCCGAACAGAACGACCTGTTCGTTGATGTACTCGCCGGTGGAATCCTGCATGTAGGCGTAGGTCTTGTCGTAGGGCACCCGAAGCATCACGTCAGCAAGCCGCTGTTTGGCCAGGTAGTGCCCTTTCCAGACATTGTTACGCAGGTCGTCCCCGAGGTTTTCATCCGGGATTATCCAGTGCACTTTGAATTCAACGCCCATTGCCTTGGCGATCCGACGACCAAGCTCGATATCGATGCCTCTGGGGTCACCATCAACCTGGTAGGAATACGGCGGAAAATTCTCGTAGACGCCGACTTTCAGGTAGCCAGAATCCAGAATGATGTCGTAGGTGCGGTCCGCAGGTCGGTTCAGGAGTTCGTTTCCGTCGTTCACCTCCTGGGCCACCACAAGCTGGGCGAACAACAACAGGGCAAGCATCCGAGACAATATTTTCATCATTTTCTCCCAACGACGAAGGGCCGACACAAGGCCGGCCCGAATTCAGGCATTCATTTTGGCAAGGGCGGTTTTCATCACTCCGGCTTGGGCAGGGATTCCACATAGGAGCGGATTGCCCACATGGCATTCTGGTCCATGCTCTTCTTCCAGGAAGGCATACCCCGATCCGTGCCGTTGCGGACGCGATTGATAAAATACTCGTCGTCCCATTCGGTCAGTTCCCGCAGATCCGGTGTCAGACCTCCAGACATCGCCCGGATGCCATGGCAGGCGGCACAGTTGCCGGCGTAGGCACTTTCGCCAATTTTGACGGCCTGAGGGTTGAACTCTCCGAATTCATTGCCTTCACGGAACGGATTCTCAATGCGGATGTCATCGCCCAGCTCCGGCAGATTGCCCGTATCCACTTCCTGTGGTGTGACATTGCCGTGCGCAATAGCGAAGCCGGCCAGGCCAAACATGGCCGCAGCCACGATTGTTTTGAGTGAAAAGGACAGTGCCATTGGTCTTACCTCTGTTATTGGATTCCCCGTGGTTGGCTATTGGATTTGTCAGTTGCCAACTTGCTGACCTCTAGTCTAGGAATCCCCTTCTCCAATCCGAATGCCACTTTGGGGGTTTTGGCTTAGTTCCTTGGTAGTAGATTTTTGGCCCCCGAGCGGAAATCTCATCCTTTGGTACTGCCTGATTCCTACTTTCTGAATATTCCCGGGCGTTTCCCCCTTCCATAAGCTGGAAGCACAACAACAAACCGGAGAATCCCATGTCTTTTCTGTCCAAGGCAGCGGCCACTTCACTGCTAACACTGGCGGCGGCAAGCCCGTTAAAAGCGGAGGCTCTGGATGTGCGGATTGGCTACCTGCAATGGGTTCCGGATCAGGGGCCGGTGCTTTCCAATGTCATTCCCGAGCCGGAGGATGCCGGCCTCAGAGGTGCCGAACTGGGCATCAACGACAACAGCACCACCGGCAAGTTTCTGGGCCAGACCTACTCACTCCAGAGTGACGTTGCCGATACCGAAGAAGCCGCCATCGCAGCGTTTGAAGCCATGCGCAGGGACGGACTGGAATTGTTTGTAGTGAACGCGCCGGCCTCGACGCTGAAAACCCTCACCGAAAAGGCAGGCGACAACACCCTGATTTTCAACGCCGGCGCCAAGGACGATGCCCTGCGCACCGGCCAGTGCCACGTGAACCTGCTGCACACCATGCCCAGCTATTCCATGCTCACGGACGCTCTCGGCCAGTGGCTGAACCAGCGGCGCTGGGATGAGGTGTTTCTGATTACCGGGCCGACCGAGGCCGACAAGGGCTGGGCCGATGCCTTCCGCCGTTCGGCCAAGCGCTTCGGGCTGGAGATTGTCGAAGACAAGCCCTGGACCTTTGACGCCGACTTGCGACGCACCGCCTCGAAGGAGTTGCCGCTGTTTACCCAGGCCAGTGATTACGACGCAGTGGTCGTCGCCGATGTTCGCGGGGATTTTGGTGAGTACGTGCCGTTCAACACCTGGCTACCGCGACCGGTAGTCGGTACCCAGGGCATGTCACCTGTCACCTGGCATCGGGTAGTGGAGAGCTGGGGCGCCGCCCAACTCCAGAATCGTTTTCGCGAGCTGGGCGGCCGGGACATGAACAACGAAGACTATGCGGCATGGACCGCTATTCGCACAATCGGCACGGCGGTGACCGACCTGAACTCTGCCAGTCCCATAGACATCCGGAATTTCCTGTTCAGCGACAAGTTCCAATTGGCGGCATTCAAGGGCCGCAAGCTGACCTTCCGCGACTGGAATGGCCAGCTTCGACAACCGATTCCTCTGGTCCATCCCCGGGGACTGGTGGCGCGCGCACCCTTCGAAGGCTTTCTCCATCCCAACAGCCAGATGGACACCCTGGGTTTCGACCGCCCCGAAAGTGAGTGCCGGATCAACGGCTAACCCGATGTCGCCTTACCGGATACAACAAAAAGGAGCTACACGATGAAAACCCTGTTCAAGCGCACCGCCCTGGCCGCGATGATCGGCCTGTCCACACCGGCCCTGGCCAGCGTAGCCTATGTGTCCAACGAGAAGGACAACACCCTGTCGGTGATCGATACCGAAACGCAGAAAGTGATTGAAACCATCGACGTCGGCCAGCGGCCCCGAGGCATCCTGCTCTCCAAGGACTACACCAAGCTCTACATCTGCGCCAGCGACGATGACACGGTTCAGGTGCTGGATCTGGCTACCCGCAAGATTGTCGACACCCTGCCTTCCGGTGAAGATCCGGAACAATTCGCGCTGCACCCGAACAACAAGCATCTCTACATCGCCAACGAGGACGACGCCATCGTGACCGTGGTGGATGTCGACAGCAAAGAGGTGCTCGCCCAGATTGATGTGGGTATCGAGCCGGAGGGCATGGCGGTGAGCCCGAATGGCAAGTGGGCCGTGAACACCTCCGAAACCACCAGCATGCTGCACTGGATCAACACCGAGACCTTCGAGATCGAAAAGAACATCGTTGTAGGCCAGCGGCCTCGCCATGTTGAATTCAGCCGGGACAGCAAGATTGCATGGGCCTCTGCGGAAATCGGCGGCACCGTGCACATCATCGATGTCGACAACCTGGAGCAGATCCACGAGATGTCTTTCAAAGTGCCCGGCGTGAACCAGGACCGGGTACAGCCGGTAGGTATCGAACTGACGTCCGATGGCAAGTACGCGTTTGTGGCGCTTGGCCCCTCAAATCATGTGGCGGTAGTCGACGCAAAAACCTATGAGGTTCTGGATTACCTGCTGGTGGGTGCACGCGTCTGGCAGCTGGATCTCGACAAGGACGAGACGCATCTTTACACCACCAACGGCGTTTCCGGGGACGTGTCCGTGATCAACCTGGAGGACATGAAGGTCATCAAATCCATCAAGGTGGGCCGCTACCCCTGGGGTGTGGTCATCGATCCGACCTCATGACCATCGAAGCCAGCACCCTCAGCTTTCACTACGGCGACAAGCCGGTGCTCCGGGAGGTCAGCTTTGCGCTGACCTCCGGCCGCTTTCACGCCCTGCTCGGGCCCAACGGCGCCGGCAAATCAACCCTGTTTGGTTTGCTTACCCGCCTGCTGGCCCTCCAGCAGGGCGATATTCTATTGGGTGGCCAATCACTGAAAAAACAGCCGGCGGAGGCCATGCGCCAGATCGGCGTGGTGTTCCAGCAGAATGCCCTGGACCTGGACCTGACTGTGCGGCAGAACCTGCAATACCACGCGGCGTTACACGGTTTGTCCCGCAAAGAAGCTCGGGTTCGGGGTGACCAGGAACTGGAACGCTTCAACCTGCTGGACCGGGCCAACGATGCCGTCCGCCAGCTCAACGGCGGTCACCGCCGGCGCGTGGAAATAGCAAGGGCTCTTCTTCACAACCCTTCCCTGTTGTTACTGGACGAGCCGACCGTGGGACTGGACGTAGCAAGCCGCAAAGGGCTCAACGAGCACGTCCGAACCCTGTGCGAAGAAGACGGCCTGACCGTACTCTGGGCTACTCACCTGATCGAAGAAGTCAGTGAAGACGACCGGGTGCTGATCCTACACCAGGGCCAGTTACTGGCCGATGGCAATGGCCAGGCCATCTGCGAGGCCGAAGGCACCCGGGATCTGGCCGAAACTTTCCATTCTCTGACCGGAGCCGGCTGATATGAAAGCAGCGCACTACTGGCACTGTTTTGTGGGCATCCAGACCCGGGAGTGGCTGCGATTCTGGCAGCAGCGCACCCGCTTTGCCAGCGCCCTGGTGCGCCCACTGCTCTGGCTGGTGGTGTTCGCCGCCGGGTTCCGGGCAGTGCTGGGCATTTCCATCATCCCGCCTTACGAGACCTACATCACCTACGAGACCTACATCGCTCCGGGCTTGTGCGGCATGATCATCCTGTTCAACAGTATGCAGGGCGCTCTGTCCATGGTGTACGACCGGGAATTGGGCAGCATGCGGGTGCTGCTGATGAGCCCCCTGCCACGACCTTTCCTGCTGGTCACCAAACTGTTGGCCATGGGCGTTGTGTCCATTGGCCAGGTGTATGTGTTCCTGCTGCTGGCGCTGCTGGTGGATGTGGAGCCACCACTCTGGGGCTACCTGGCGGTGTTGCCGGCGTTGATCCTGACCAGTCTGATGCTAGGTGCTTTGGGTTTGCTCATTGCTACCTGGATCAAGCAACTGGAGAACTTTGCCGGGGTGATGAACTTCGTCATCTTCCCGATGTTCTTCATGTCCTCGGCGCTGTATCCGCTCTGGCGTATGAACGAAGCCAGTCCCTGGCTGTACTGGATTTGTCAGTTCAATCCGTTTACTCACGCAGTGGAGGCGATCCGGTTCTCGCTGTATCTGGAGTGGAATCCGATGGCTTACGGGATTACTGGGGGTGTCACTGTGGTTCTGGCATTGCTTGCCACAGCCGGCTTCCGGCCTCAGAGGACCAAGATACTTGGGACCTCCAAGCCTGCCTGATCCGGAGGAAGGCTGACAGCGTGCAGACCTCGTAGGTCGGATTAGCAAAGCGTAATCCGACAGCCATCCGGACACCCGTCGATCAACCTAAGAGCCCGTCAAGTCCAGACCACGAAGCCTGCCAAGCAGCCCATCGATCAATCCGGGTTCACCAATCGGATCATCCCACTGCAATCGGGCGGGCTTTCCATCCAGGTACCACAGACGGTTCGCCAAGATCTCTGCATCCCCGCCATCATGGGTAACACAGATCATCGCCATGTCCGGATGCGAATCCAGAATTCCGGCAATCAGTGCTTTTAGCTCACCCGCCATCACAGGGTCCAGTGACGCAAACGGCTCGTCCAGCAGCAGCAAGTCCGGCTTCACCGCCAGGCAACGGGCCAGGGCCGCCCTTCTGGCCATACCCAGGGACAGCTGGTCCGGCAGGTAATGGCCATAACCGGACAATCCCACCTGTTCCAACAAGGCCTCGGCTTCCCGATCACTGGCACCCACCAGTCTCAGATTGGCATCCAGGCTTCGCCACGGCAGCAAGCGATGTTCCTGAAACAGATAACCCACCCGGAGTTTGCCGCGACCAATAACCGCCTCGTCTGGCACCGATTTATCAAGACCGGCAATCGCATTCAGCAGGGTGGTCTTGCCGATACCCGAGGGCCCCAGCAGGCAGATTCGATCGCCTCTTTCTATGGTTGCGAAGACCTCTCCGAGCACCGGCTGGCCGAAATCGCGGCCGGCGATTCTGAGTTCAAGCATGGGCAGCCTCCGGCTGACGCCAGCGGCTGGATCGACGCTCAAGGGGCTGCAGGATGGCCAGCTCGATCAGCTGGACGACGGCAATAAAAGCCAGGCTGTAGGCCAGAATGGCTGCCACGTCGAATACCTGGAAGGCCATGTGCAGCTGGAACCCAACGCCGCTGGATCGGCCGAGCAGTTCCACTACAAGGACAATCTTCCAGATCAGGGCGAGACCACCCCGCGTGGCGGCCATGAGGTAGGGAAACAGCTGCGGCACCCAGACTTGCCGCAATCGTTGCCAGCGGGTGAACTCGTATACGGTGGCCATTTCCTCAAGCCGGTAGTCGAGGCTGCGGGCGCCTTCCCTGACGGTAACCGCCACGTTGGGCACTTTGTTGATCACGACCGCCATCACGGCAGCCACTTCGACCAGGCCGAACCAGACATACATGAGGATGATGGTGACCAGGGCCGGCAGGTTCAGTAACAGCACCAGCAAGGGATCGAACAGGGCATTGGTGGTTTGTGAACGGCCCATCACGATGCCGATGGCGGTGCCAATGGCCATGGCCAGAACAAACGCAACCACTACACGGGCCAGGGTAGCCCCCAGGTGATGCCAGAGCTCGCCGGAAGCCGATTCCCGAATCAGGGTATCCAGAACACTCAGGGGCGTTGGTAGCAGGGGCGACTGGAGCAACCAGGCGGTCAGTGCCCAGAGCACGACAAACGAAGGCAGAACTATCCAGTAGCTCCACAGCGGCGGGCGGCCGGAACGGCCTTTCACGGCTGCCTCCGGTAAAACAGATGGGCCGGCATAAGGTTGTCCGGGTCGGCGCCTGTGAGGGTCATCAAACGCTGCAGGTCAGCGATTCTCTGGTCCGTTTGCGGCGCAGGCGTCCCGGCGACAAAGCCCTCACGCAATGCGGTGAATACACCATCCTCGGGATCGCCCATGAGAGGGCGCAAGCGCTGCCACGGAGGTTCACCGTCCGCCAGCTCGGCTTTGGCCTGTCGCAGGGAAGTTGCGAAACCATCAATCAGAGAACCATGGTCTTTCGCCCAACTCTCGGGAAAAACATAGCCAAGCACTGGCAGGCTGCGATCCAGATCAAGCTCAGTGAGCAGGTCAGCCATACTGAACGCCGATCGCCAGTCGCCCTCGCCTCTGAGACGGGCCGCGAAATGCCAGTAGGTAACGACTACATCCACCTGCCCGCGTTTTAGCGCCTGGCTCAACAGAGGCGGAGCTGCGAACTGAAGCTCGGCGGACTCCTCCAGGTTGATCCCCTGCCGCTGTGCGACCTTCTTGAGCAGTATCCAGCCCTTACTGTCCGGCCCGCCCGCAACGCCGATGCGTTTACCCACCAGATCCTCCACCGAACGGATTGTTGAGGTTTCAGCGACGACGATATCGCCGATCTGGGAAGAAAAAGGGACATAAAGGTAAGGCGTGCCAGCCTGGAACCGGGACTGCGCCCACAGCAGGTCGGCCACCGCGCCATTCACCGAGCCGCTGGTAACCGCCAACCTGGAGGCCGGAAGGTTGGCAACCGGTTTCAATTCCAGCCGGTAGCCATTCTCCCGATCCAAGCCCCGGTGCAGGATATGGTCAAGCTCCCAGTGGGCAGTGCCGAACTGCAACACACTGACAGACAGCACGGGCACCTCAGGCGCTCCTTCCCGGGCATGAACACTGCCTGCGAGACTACAGAGAAGACATATCAGGGCGGCCATTCCCTTTTTGAACCAGAGATCGGCGAGAAAGCGTTGGGAAACAGGCGTTATTGTTGGTTGTAGGCTCATTGCTCCACGATACGAAGCCCGCAGCCCGGCAAGAATAGTACTTTGGTGCCTGTTTTTTGGTGCGATGGTCGCATTCAACCCGAGACCAAGATGGCGTGTAATGAAACCATGACAATAATAAACAGAGAATCGGGACCGACCCCGGCGATTCTCTGCACAGGAGGCCGCCATGCTGAACGAGCTCGATGCCGCACTCTCTACCGAGAACTACCCTTCCGAAAACTGCCATCATGCTTCCGAAAAACGCTATCATGATTCGGAAGCCATCCCAGATACTGAAAACAAACAGGTAGACCCATCCATGGAGCCGGCTTACAAGATTCTGATTGCCGACGACCACCCACTGTTCCGCGAGGCTATCAGTAGCGTTATCGCCTCTGGCTTTGAGGGCAGCGAGATCATCGAAACCGACGATCTGGACAGCGCTCTCGACATTACCCGTGAGAACGACGACCTGGACCTGATCCTGCTGGACCTGAACATGCCCGGCATGCATGGCCTGAATGGCCTGATCACGCTGCGTAATGAGGCACCGACCATCCCGGTGGTGATTGTCTCTGCCGAGGAAGACAAGCAGGTGGTTCTGCAAGCCATTACATACGGCGCCTGCGGATTCATTACCAAGTCCTCGCCCCGGGCCCAGATGACCGAGGCTATCCAGCAGATCCTGAACGGCAATGTTTACCTGCCCTCGGACATCATCCGAACCGGCAAGGAAAGCAATACGCGCCGTAGGCGCAATGAAGACAATCCTATTTCGCCGGAGCTGCTCAACTCCCTGACCCGCCGCCAGTTGCTGGTGCTCGAGCGCATGTCCAAGGGCGAATCCAACAAGCAGATTGCCTATAACCTGAACATCGCCGAGACCACAGTGAAGGCGCATGTGTCTGCGATCCTTCGCAAGCTCGGGGTACACAACCGGGTGCAGGCGATTCTGTCCGCCAGCGATGTGGATTTCAGTCAGTATTTGAAGCGGTAAGGTGGCGTGTTTGTCGGATTACGCCGTTGGCTAATCCGACCTACCTTTGGAGCACTCATCCCCGCGTAGGTCGGATTAGGCGCAGCCGTAATCCGACGCCTGTCGGCAACCTCAATTCCTGAGCAAATGACTCAGCGCACTGCGCAACTTAAGGGGCTTCACCGGCTTGTTCATCAGCAGGTGTCCAAGCTGGCGGATATGCTGCTTGAGTTCATTGGTGTAATTGGCGGTAATCATCACCACCGGTGCCGGGTATCTTCGGCGGCCATTGATCTCCGCTACCACATCCACGCCGTTTTCATCGTTATCCAGATGGTAGTCCGCCAGGATCAGGTCCACCGCACTGCTGGCCGGATCCAGCTGGCGTTCGAGATCCTCCAGGGACACCGCAGTCACTACCTGACAATCCCAGCCCTCGAGCAGGGTTTGCATGCCCTGGCAAATAGACTGGTCGTTGTCGATCACCCAGATTCGGGCACCGCCAAGACCGCTATCGAAAGACAGGGCCCGGTTCTGGTCCGCCGCCGGTTGGCGTGGCTTCAGCTTGCCGACCGGAACCCGGACGCTGAAGACTGACCCCCTGCCCTCAATGGAATTCACCGTCACCTCGTGTCCCAGCATTCGGGATATTTTGTCGACAATGGCCAGACCAAGTCCCAGGCCTTTATCGGGCTGTGAGCCGGCCGGGCGAATACGCTTGAATTCCTGGAAGATCTCGGTGAGTTTGTCTTCGGGAATACCCGGGCCGGTGTCCCACACCTGCAACAGCATATGATCACCACTGCGCCTGCAGCCCAGCAGAATGCGTCCCTGCCCTGTGTAGCGAATGGCGTTGGTCAAGAAATTACGGAGTATCCGGGCCAGCAATTGCGAATCCGATTCAACGATTGCGGAGCTGGCAACAAAATCCAGCCGGAGTCCCTCGGCCATGGCCATCTGACGAAACTCCCGGGCGATATTATTAAGCAGGTCCCGCAAGTCGAAGGCGGTGACATCCGGCTTGATCACACCGGCATCGAGCTTGGAAATATCTACCAGGGTACCCAGCAGGTTTTCGACATCGTCCAGGGACGTGCTCACCGAACGAACCAGTCCTTCGGCTTTAGGCCCGAACGACTGTTCCAACAGCGCACTGGTGAACAACCGCGCCGCATTTAGCGGCTGCAGCAGGTCGTGACTGACCGCCGCCAGGAACTTGGTTTTGGAGAGATTGGCCCGTTCAGCCTCAAGCTTGGCATCCCGAAGACGAGCCTCAACCGCCGCCCGCTCAGTGATTTCCTGACGCAGTTGATTGTTCAGACCGGTCAGGGCTGCGGTGCGTTCCTTCACCCGTCGCTCGAGGTTGTCATACGCCTGCTCCAGGGCCAGGGCGGTCTTGCGGCGGTCGGTGATGTCCCGTATCAGCACGAAGAAACCGATGATATCGCCCTGCTCATCGAAATTCGGCACGTAGGAACGCAGCATGTGGCGTACCTCACCCTGCTCACCGGTCTCCTCGAATTCGAACGTCACGTTGTGGCCGTCCATGACATCGAGAATCTGGGGAAGCAGGCGCTGGTAAAACTCCGGCGAATGCACCTCGTTAAGACGTTTGCCAAGGGGCGACTCGCCTTTGCGCCCGTACCATGACTCATAGACCTTGTTGCAGAACTGGATGGTCATGTCGGCCCCGATATAGGCAATCAGCGCGGGAACATGGTCGGTCACCACCCGGATCCAGCGCTCGCTTTCTTCGAGCGCCTTGATCCGGCGGGCCATTTCGCTGTTCTTCACATCGGTGATGTCGGAATAGAGCACCACCAACCCACCTTCCCGGGTCGGTCTCTCGGTAACCTGAACCCAGCGGCCGTTGGCCAGCAGAAACACCACGCCTTCCGAATCCGGATGGCTGTGTTCCTCCAGGACCAGACCGCAGGCCACCGCCTGCCGCTTTACGTCTGAAATCCGGGTACCCTGGCCCGGCGCGTCAACACCGGCATGGCGCCAGTAACTCCGGAACCGGCTGTTGCTCTGGATCAGGCAATGCCGGTTATCAAACAGCACAAAACCGTCGGCAATGCTCTCGATGGCATCGCTCAGTCTCTGGCGGGTTGTCTCGGCTTCTTCCCGGGCCCGGTTCAGGGCCTTGTTGCTGCCCTTGAGCTGCTCCATGGCCTGGTTCAGTGCCTCGGTCCGCTCCCGAACCTGCTCGGCAAGCACCACCGAGTGCTCGAAGGCGGCGTAGGGCTCCGGCTTGTGGGCAGAGCCGGACTCCACCCGGACAATCAGGGCATCGCGAATCCGCCGCAGGCGCTCGTTCTCCGTCTCAAGCTCGGCAATCCGCCGGTCCCGCTCGTCGCCGCCGAGTGTTTCAGTCTTGTCCGGAGTGGACATCAGGCTGGCCAATGACCACCCCCGTAAACGTCTGGTTGATATGCATGCCGTCGAACTGCTCGCCGTAGGTATTGAAGCCAATCACATTGTGATGGCGAAGGAATTCTGAAACCGCTTCCACTTCCCCCGTCAGTTCAGCTTCCAGTCGCCGCAGGAAACAATCGCAACCAATGGTAACCAGAGGCGGCCCAACGACTCGCTCTGCCGCTTCAATCTGGGTTCGAACGCTGTCGAGCAGGGACTCCGGTTCCATGGCCGTCATCACAATCCCGGTTTCCACCGCACAGTAGAAGGTCAGACTCTTGTCCGGGTTCACCCGCTGCACCGAGCGGACAAAATAGTGGCCGCCGATCTTCACCCCCATGGGTCTGAGCGCGAAGACCTTGCGATCCAGGGCATCGACATCCACGCCGACGGCTCGGGCATAGGCATCGGCGGCCGGTTCGGCGTTAAGCTCGAAGACCGTGCGACTTTCCGCGCAGGCGTCGGTCACTACCAGTTTTTCACTGCGCTCAACCATGTGATGTGTGGAAAAGACCCGAAAATCCAGGGGTGTGTTCACCAGCAGGACCGTGGCGGCCCCGGTGTGGAACTGGCCGTCATAGAACACATGGGTGTTGGCCAGGCGCTCATCATCACCGGCGGAGCCACCGAACTGGGGAATGGTGCCGAGCGCCGAGTTGAGGGTTGCCAGCACAAGCTCTTCACGACTAGAGAGGCCGTCCAGAAGCGTGATGGCAAAGGTGTTGCCTTTGACCGGCGCCAGACTGGCGTCCCGGCAGGTAGAAAGCAGGCCATCGATTACGCCCTGGGCGTCCTGCAGAGTGAACCGATCCAGCTCCCGGATCAGCGCACAGTCGATGGCGAAATAGCGGCGGTCAAACCCGATGGCGGTGATACACCCGCGACCGTAACCCTCCGGCGTAATCTCCCCGGCGGACGTGCAGCCGCATACGCGCACACCCTGAAAGCTGTGCTCAAGGGCAATACCGAGTCGACCCAGATCGTATTCCGCAGAACAGAAGAACAGCACACAACCAAGATGCTCATGGCTGAGCTGACTGGCGAGATTGGTGGCGGCCAACATCGGATCGCGAACGCTGGAGCTCGCTACCCGGACCGCGGGCAGGGTCGTCGCTGGCTTCATAAACGCAGGTCCCGAAAACGGATGACTTTCCACCGATTTTACGGCATCCGTAAACGCAGCCAATGCGACTTCAGTGCTTTTAATAGGCGCGCCGAAATGATCGTAAGCCATTGATTAAAATGCCTCCTGAATCAATGCCTGGTGGCGCTGCCGGTTTATATTCTGGCAAACCGGCACTTTAGTCTTAGACCAACCAACGCTGCGAGGGGCCTCCGGCCACCCGCAACGCCAGGAAGTGCTTAGAACATCACGATGGCGCCAAGGGCGATGGTGTCTGCCTCAGTGGTGGTTGCGCCGGTGCTGCGGTTGTTGTCTTCGTACATGTTGTACTCGGCAACCAGCTTGAAGTTGCTGTTTACATCATGGAAGAACCCGAGTGTTGTGCTCTCGGTTTCCAGATTCAGGATTTCAGCATCCGTCTCTCCGTAGGAAAGCACAACGCGATTGGCGCCGAAAGCATAGGAGCCCTGAACCAGAAAGCCGTCTGCATCGTCCTCGGTCACCGCTCCGTTGCCGATCAGAACCGGATTGTCACCCTTGGAAGTAAAACCCGAAGCTGCCAGGGTCAGTCCCGCGACGGACGCCTTGACGCCGTATCCAAGACCTGTGCTGTCGACAGTGGTACTACCATTTTCAGCAGACTGATAGCGACCGTTCACCCAGCCGGTCAGGGCCACATCGTTCAGGTTGGCGTTGTAGGTTATCTCGGACTCGAAGCGGGGAGCGGCGTTTTCGTCATTGGCACCGGTCACCGTATCGGCGGGATCCAGCACACCGGCCGCGACTTTGAGGCCGCTCATATCCGGCGAGCGGTAAGTAATCTGGGCAGACGGTGTCGGGTATGGGTAGCCCGCGCGGATATTGCCAAAGGAAACGCCACCGGCAACGCCTGGGGAACCGAATCCCATCAGGATTTCGTCGAGGAAAATGTTGGAGCGTGCGTAAAGGCCGAAGTCCTTACCAATCAGCACCTGACCAAAATCACCATCTACCGTGGCATAGAACTGACGCACGTCGATGGCGGTGTCTGTGGGTGAATCAAGGCTGTCATTGATGGTCGTCCAGAACGAGGACCGCCCGCCCAGGGTCAGATCACCCATATCCTTGCTGAAATTGAAGCCAATGGTGTTTGGCAGGAAGCCCATCTTGATGCGGGAATCCCGAACGTCGTTCTGCTTGTCGTCACGGTTTACGTAGAACGCATTGAAGTAGCCATCCACGGAAAAGCTGGTGCCGTCCTGGTTATACAGCTCAACAGCGGCATTGGCCCCTGCGCTTGCACCCATGGCCGCTGCCATGGCAATCGCTAACCCTGACTTTCTGACGTTATTGTTTTTCATAGTTCCCCCGGTTGTTTTTGGAAATCTGGGATCGGAGGCCCGGATCATCCGGACGCCCCAGGCGCGGTCTGTCGCCTGAATTCCATGGTCGGTGATGCGAGGGAGGGGGAAAATGCTTCCAGGGAGCAGGTTTTCTGCTCATTTGGGAGGCACTTGAATTGAAACTTTGGGAGTACGACCAGGCGGGTCAATCGCCGGGAAACTGGGCCAGTTCCTGCAGGCAGTCGTTGAGGAAGTCTTCGGGATCGGCCATCACCGCCTCATCGGCAACGACGCCAAACTGCACCTGGCCGGCGTAGCTGACGATGCTGATACCCAGACCGATATCGCCGGCCTGGGGCACCCAGAACATCTGCTCGGTAATCCGGCAACCGGCCATGTAGCGAGCCTCCGGGGTACCGGGCACATTGGACACCACGGCACTGGCCTTGCGATAGAATACATCGGCCAGAGGCTCCCGCCAGGGCTCCGGCACAATCGTGGCACTGGCCGCCAGGCCCCAGGCAATACCCGGCTGCCAGCTTTTCTTCAGGCGGCGGGTTTCATGCTTGATGCGGTAAAGACGCTCGAGGGGGCTTTCGCCATCCACCGGCAGGGGCACAAACACGGTACCAAAATAGTTGCCCAGCGTGCCGGAGGCCGGCTTGAGCTCCTCCGGTAGGCGACTGCGAATATCCACCGGCACGGCCGCATGCAGCACGGCTTCGTCCAGGTCCTCGCCCTCAATGCCCAGACGGGTCCGTACAGCCGCCGCCACACAGCTCAGCAACACATCGTTGATTGTCACGTTGGTGACTCGGGCAATGTTGCTGAAGCGCGCCAGGGGCACCGGCTCAGACCAGCGACAGTGCCGCCGCCCCAACAGCGGCTGCCTTAAGTCAGTGGCTGTATCTTCCGGTTCAACCAGGAATTCCGAGAACTCATTTACAAGTTTCAGGCTTTTCTGGGCTACCCGCTCGAGCAGACGGCCAGCATCCTGCCACTGATTGCCATCGGATTCGTCTATACCGGCAACGCCATCGGCCTCTTCTGCGGACTCTCCAGAAGCCATCAGTTGTCCGAGCCAAACCTTCGCCGCAGCGGTCCAGCCTGAAAGCTCCGCGGTTTCAGGCGCGCCGTAGATGGCCGGATGCTGCTGGGGTGAAGGTGGGCACAGGCGATCAAAAATGCCCAGCAGGGACAAACCATCGGCGTAGCAATGGTGAATGCGCAGCAGCAGTACCGCTCCACCCTCGGCATTGGGCGCCAGCCAGAATTTCCATCGCGGACGATACATGGGCAATGGCTGATTCAATCGCGCCGACACCCATTCCTGAAGATTTTCCGGGGTGAAACGGTCTACCACCACATCAAGGTGGTGACGGACATCAAACGTCGGATCCTGCTCCCACCACCAGGCAGCTGAGCGCTTGACCGGCATGTACCGGAAACGCGCCCAGGCCATCCAGTAAACCCGAAGAAACTCACGGAAGCGTGGCGCGGTGAGGCCATCAACCCGAAGCATCACAGTGATGGTCATGGGATTTTCCGGGCGCTCCAGGGCCAGCCAGGCCGAATCCGTAGGTAGCAGGAGATGCGATTGTTCGTGACTCAAACCCGAACGTCCCCGGAGAAGTGGTGAAAGGTAAGTAAAAACCGAACTCCGCATTGTGCCAGACAAGCTCCCCAGGCTCCATATGCGGCACCAACGCACGCAGTTACAAAAAATTACACGTGAGTAACTGTTCAGTCCTATACTAGTTATAAGCCTTGATGCAATGGTTATTAATCAACCGGTCCTGTCACCAATTGGCCCTGAGAGATCGAAAAATCTGTATTCAGAGCCAGTAACACAACGGGTTAATCGGGGTACAAAAGGCTTACCAGCACACTCGAATTCCAATAACAGGCCATTGCCGTGCTGGACGGGAGAACAGTTATGAAAGCGAGCCACGTTCGCAAGCTGATAAAACCGATTGAAAGCGCCTACTCGGAAATGTTCTCCGGGCAGGTGTATCGCGTTGGTAAGGGCGCCGTGTCCGTTCGCAACCACAGTGGCAAGGCCGAGCAGACCGTTATCGGCGTGCACGGCTTCCTGGAAAACCACTGCTACTTCACCCAGGCCTATGAAGCGCCCACCACCGAACTGATCCTGCTTACCTGTAGCAATTACCATATCCCGGTGAACGGCGTGACCCCGGAGACCCCGGACTGGGAAGTGCCGATCAAACAGCTGGAAGGCACCATCGAGTACGATGCCTGCATTCTGAACCAGGCGCTTTCCAGCCTGCCGACCACTGAAAACATTCGGGTACATGGCCACTCCCGGGGCGGGGCGGTCATCCTGGAAGCCATCAAACAATGGCCCCAGCTCTATGACGACGTGGAAATCGTACTGGAAGCGCCCGTACTTCCCAACGGTAAGCTTTCGGCGTTGGTGACGACCATTCTGGAACCTGTCAGCCACGGCATGTGGCCCTGGCTGATCCGCCTGATCAACAGTGCCCCGTCCTCAGCTTACGGGCAGACTTTCTTTGGCAAGATGAACCCACGGAAGAAACAACTGCTGAGCAAGCTGTTTTCCGCCACCAGGGACCATCTGACCATTGTTCGTAACATCGAGAACATCATGGACTGGATGGCACGGACGGACACCAGCGTCTACAGCCATGTGCGCCATGGCACCTTCCTGATCCCCGCCGTGGATCGCATTCTCGATCGTTCATCCATGCTGGCCAGCGCCCGCCAGAGCCCGACCACAATGCGAATCGTGGAAACCGAAGCACCGAGCCATTTCATTACCCTCGACAGCAAGGAATGGGTCCCGGGGTTCGAAACGCTGCCCGCAGCCGCACAGGGCTAGCGCCCGGCCAGTGACCTGCTGCAAGACCGCCAAAGCTCCGCTAAACTACGCTCTTTTCTTCAGGTTTAGTGGAGCCCTTGCCCATGTACCGAGAGCGCCTTGTCGCTACCGAAGCCCGCACCGAAAGCGCTCGCCGGCTGCAAAAACTGCTGCTGGACTACCATGATTTCCGGCATCTTAAAGCCACGCACCCGCTGCTGGAGAACGCATCCCACATCGCCGACTGGCAGGCTGAACGGCTGAAGACAACCCACGAAGACCTCTACCATCACCCCGGCTACCATCACGGCCTGGAATTCTTGCTGACCGACCTGTACGCGCCTGCCGGAATGACCCACCGGGATGACAATATTGATCGCGTGTTTCCCAAGATGGTGAAGTGGCTGCCGGATAACCTGTTAGACACGTTTGCTGGCCTGGTGGAGCTGAACCTGATTACCCAACGGCTGGACCTCGAGCTGGCCGAGCTGTTCCACCTCCAGAGCGTACCCGCCCACTCCTTAACCACCGAGGACTACTGTGCCGCCTACCGTGAGAGCAGGTTGCTGGATCAGCGGGAAAAGCAAATCTCCCTGGTGGCTGACGTGGGCCAGCAGCTGGATCGCTATGTCCGCAACCGCACCCTTGGATGGCTGTTGTCGATGACCCGGGGCCCGGCGGAAATGGCCGATCTGAGGGACTTGCACAGCTTCCTGCACCGGGGCTATTCGGCCTTCCGCAAGATGGACGATGTGGAGCTACTGATCGACCGCCTGGTCTCCCGGGAACAGCAGGTGATGCGCAATATACTCAACCATCACCCGGACCCGTTCAGCCTGCCGGAAAGCCTCTGAGTCACCGGAAGCTGGTGCTTCAGGCCTTGATGATCTGGTCCAGCTGGGAGTGAATTTCCTGCTCGATCCGGGATTTGAAGGGCCGTAACATCATGCCCAGCTCCAGATGAATGTGCAGATCCGTCGGGGTAATGTTGAGATGCCCCTTGACGCCGCTGCGCTTGAATTTCAGGTGATCGCCTTCCCACTGGTAATGCACGTCGAATTGGCTGGAGAGGTCTTTGGCCAGGGTTTCGGCAGCCTGTCTGGCGTGTTCTTTATCCAGGGTATGCGGGCGGTGTACATCAATGACGGACATGAAAACGTTTTCTCTCGGATTTGGACGAATTTACAGTTTAGGGCGCTATTTAACTCGCCGCCACCCTTGTAGCAACCCCGTCAGCGGTTAGAATACGGGGTTCAGATTCTGACAGGACATCTCCCATGAGTGAGCAGCAAACGCCAGCCAACCAGGCCGCGAATAATACCGGCCAGGATGACGTCACCCACTTTGGCTTCCGCAATGTACCGAAAAGCCAGAAAGCGAGCCAGGTGGCAGAGGTATTCCACAGTGTGGCAGGCAAATATGACCTCATGAATGACCTGATGTCCATGGGGATCCACCGGCTCTGGAAGCGCTTCACCATCGAGCTTTCCGGGGTGCGGCCCGGCCACCAGGTATTGGATATTGCCGGCGGCACCGGTGACCTCACCATGAAGTTTTCAGACCTGGTGGGCCCCACCGGCAAGGTGGTGCTGGCCGACATCAATGCCTCCATGCTCCAGGTGGGCCGCAGCCGCCTGACCGACCGCGGCTATGCCGGCAATATTGAGTACGTGCAGGCGGATGCCGAGCACCTTCCGTTCCCGGACAACAATTTCAACGCGGTTTCCATTGCCTTCGGTCTGCGCAATGTCACCGATAAAGATCAGGCCCTGCGCGACATGACCCGGGTTCTCAAACCCGGTGGCAAACTGATGATCCTGGAATTCTCCAAGCCGACCAATCCTTTGTTGAGCAAGGCCTACGACACCTACTCGTTTTCCGCTCTGCCACTGATGGGCCAGCTTTTCGCCGGCGACAGCGAAAGCTACAAGTATCTGGCCGAATCCATCCGCATGCATCCGGACCAGGATACCCTCAAGGGCATGATGGAAAATGCCGGCTTGGTGAACTGCAAGTACTACAACATGACCGGCGGCATTGTCGCCCTGCATGTGGGAATCAAGCCCTGATGGTTGCCGGCCCCACCCTGCTTTCCGCTGTCTCCGCGATCCTGGAAAGCGCCCTCAACCGGGCGCTGGAACTGGATCCGGCGGGGCATCATGCCTTGATGGAAGCACTAGCGGGCCCGGTGCAGTTCAATATCACCGATCCTTTCCCCCTGACCTACACCCTGGACCGTGCCGGAAACCGCGTCCGGGTTGGCACCCAGCCGGCCGACCAGCCTGCTCTGGAGATCACCGGCAAGCCCATCGCCTTTGCAGCGCTGGCCACCGGCGATGACCGGGTCTTTGCCGACGGCCGTCTTGAGGTGACCGGCGACACGGCCCTGGCCCATCAGCTGCAACGTGCCCTGAATCAGCTTGAGCCGGATTGGGAGGCCGCCATGGCCCGGCACATCGGCGATGTACCCGCGCACTTTCTGGGCCAACGGGTTCGCGGCGCTATCCGATGGAGTCGACAGGCCTTTCAGTCCCTGAATGCCAACATCGAAGAGTATGTGCACGAAGAAAGTCGTGCCCTGCCCGGGCGACGGGAACTGGAAGCCACATTCGAGGACATCGACGAACTGAACCTGCGCACCGAAAGACTGGAAGCCCGGCTGAACCTCGTTAAAAACCGCGGCAAGACTGACGAACCGGAGAACCTGTGACCCGCCTGCAACGCCTGTTTCGAATTGCCTGGGTATTCTGCCGCTATCGGCTGGACACGTTCCTGCCAATCGCAGAACTGCCTGCGCCCCTGAAGGTGTTTTTCCTGCTTGCGCCGTGGCACCTGTTCCCCAAACCCAAGCTTGACCGTGGCGATCGCCTGCGGCTTGCGCTAGAAGAATTGGGGCCGGTATTCGTAAAGTTCGGCCAGATACTCTCCACCCGACGGGATCTCCTGCCGGATGACATGGCCGAATCTCTCAAGAACCTTCAGGACCGGGTACCGCCGTTTCCGAGCGATGAAGCCCGGGGCATTATCGAAACCTCCCTCGGTGCCCCGGTCTCTGAACTGTTCGCCGAATTCAGCCCGGACCCGTTGGCTTCCGCGTCGGTTGCCCAGGTGCATGCTGCCACCCTGCTCAACGGTCAGAAGGTGGTGGTGAAAGTACTGCGCCCCGGCATCGAGAGGGTGATCCGCCAGGACCTGGCCCTGATGTACATGATGGCGGGCCTGCTGGAAAAGTACTGGTCCGAGGGCAAGCGCCTGCATCCGGTGGAAGTGGTTGCCGACTACGACTCCACCATTCACGACGAACTGGACCTTCAGCGAGAGGCTGCCAATGCCAGTCAGCTGCGCCGGAATTTCGAGAATTCCTCGCTGATCTATATTCCGTTTATCGACTGGGACTACACCCGCAAATCGGTGCTGGTGATGGAGCGCATTCACGGCATTCCCATTGCCGATACCGCAGCCCTGAAGGCCGCTGGCGTCAACATGAAGGTGCTGGCTGAAAAAGGCGTGGAAATTTTCTTTACCCAGGTGTTCCGGGACAGCTTCTTCCATGCCGACATGCATCCGGGCAACATCTTTGTGGATACGTCCAATCCCTCGGATCCCCGGTATATCGCCATCGATTTCGGCATCGTCGGCACCCTGGCACCGGACGACCAGAGCTATCTTGCCCGAAACCTTCTGGCCTTTTTCCGCCGCGATTACCGGCAGGTTGCACAGCTGCACATTCAGTCCGGCTGGGTACCACCCGATACGCCGGTAAACCAGTTTGAGGCGGCCATCCGTACTGTCTGCGAGCCCATTTTCGAGAAACCCTTGAAGGACATCTCTTTCGGCCATTTCCTGTTGCGCCTTTTTCAGACCGCAAGGCGATTCAACATGGAAGTGCAGCCCCAGCTTGTTCTGCTGCAGAAAACCCTGCTGAATGTGGAAGGCCTGGGTCGCCAGCTGTATCCGGATCTGGATCTTTGGAGCACAGCGCAACCCTTCCTTGAGACCTGGATGCGGAAGCGCATTGGCCCATCCGGGCTGATCAAGTCTCTGCAATCCCATCTCCCATCCTGGCTGGAACAGTCGCCGGAAATGCCTCAACTGGTGCACGATGCCCTCCTCCAGCTGCGACAAGCCGGGCCCACCGAGCCCCAGAACCGGGCGACACTGGAGTTGCTCCGCGAGCAGCAGATCCGCACCGAGCGGCGCTGGCGACGGGGTACACTCGCGGTACTGCTGATTATCGGGGGCGTTTTAGGCACCCAGCCTGAGGGCCAGCAGTGGATTGAAAGCGTACCTACCTGGAGCTGGGCACTGTTTGCCATTGCCGGCGGACTGATGCTCCGGGGCAGCCGATAACCGATAAAGATTTCAGGATTCACGAAAATGCAAAATAGCTCGGATAACGTCGAGACCCCTGACTGGCTGGATGCCATTCGATGGACAGAGGACGGCCTGGTGCCGGCCATCGCCCAGGATGCCGAAACCGGCGAAATCCTGATGATGGCCTGGATGAACCCCGAGTCTCTCAGGCTGACCGCCGAAGAAGGCCAGGCCGTGTACTGGTCCCGTTCTCGGGGTAAGCTCTGGCGCAAGGGGGAAACCTCAGGACACCAGCAGGTCATCCGGGACATCAGACTGGACTGCGACGAAGACGTCATCCTGCTGAAAGTGGAACAAAAAGGTGGCATCGCCTGCCATACTGGCAGACGCAGCTGCTTCTACCGGACTCTGAAAGACGGTCAGTGGGTCAGTGTTGACCCGGTGATCAAGGATCCCGGCACTATCTACGGCAGCAACTGAGGAGTACGGACAGTGAGTGATGTACTGGAAAACCTTGCACGGGTTCTGGAAGCCCGGAAGGAAGCAGACCCGGAAACCTCGTATGTAGCCAGCCTCCATGCCAAGGGTCTGAACAAGATTCTGGAAAAAGTAGGGGAAGAGTGCACGGAAACCCTGCTGGCCGCCAAGGACGCTGAACACTCTGGCGAAACCCGGGACGTGGTTTATGAAACGGCGGACCTGTGGTTCCACAGCATGGTCATGCTGTCGAGACTGGGCCTTGGTCCGAAAGATATCCTGGACGAACTGGCCAGCCGGTTCGACCTTTCAGGCCTTGAAGAAAAAGCGTCAAGGAACAAGTGAGCGGTAATACCTCTAAAGGGGTTTCCGCGTAACCGTTCTGGTAACGTACAATGTCACTGAACAGAAACATTAAAACGAGGACCCCGTAATGGGTATCAGCATCTGGCAATTACTTATCGTACTCGGCATTGTCATTCTGTTGTTCGGAACCAAGAAACTGCGCAACATCGGCAGCGACCTTGGTGGTGCCATTCGCGGCTTCAAGAAGTCCATGAGCGATGAGGACTCCAAGGCCGAAAACCAGGAATCCCTGGAAGGCAAGGAAGAGGAGCAGCCACAGCAACAGGCTGCGGCCGAAGACAAGCCCCGGGACAAGTCCCACAGCTGAGATTAGGCTGAATGTTCGATATCGGCTTTCTTGAGCTGCTGATCTGCGGCGTCATAGCGCTGTTGGTGCTCGGTCCCGAGCGTCTGCCTGCGGCCGCCCGTGCGGCCGGTCGCTGGGTGGGTGGTGCACGGCGCATGGTCGGCCAGTTCACCTCGGAGCTGGACCGGGAACTGAAAGCCGGCGAACTCCGAGACGAGCTTCGCAAGGCAGGAGACGTTGGCCTGGACGACGTCCAGAAAACCGTACGCGGCGCCCTGGACGAGGCCAAGAAGTATGAGCACATGATCCTGCCCGAGAACGAGACCCAGAAGCCAAGACCAGCACCCGCGACACGACGGGTGTCCAGCCAATCGAAAGCTTCCGAGGCTCCGGCACAGGATCACGCTGATGCCAGTGACTCCTCGCAGAGTCCTGATGTGGGTTCTGCCGGAAAAGAACAACCCAAAAGCGAAACCCCGCAAAGTCCGCCGGATAACCGTTCATGAATGCAAAACCCGACGGCAACCAGCTGCCTCCGGAACAGCAGGAAATGCCACTGATCGAGCACCTGCTCGAGCTGCGTAATCGCCTTCTGAAAATGGTCCTTGCGGTGCTGGTCTGCTTCGCTGCAATTTATCCGTTTGCCAACGAGCTGTACCTGTGGCTGTCCGAACCCATCCGCTCGCTGTTGCCTGTTGGCCAGACCATGATCGCAACGGACGTCACCTCGCCGTTCTTCGCGCCGTTGAAGCTGGCCCTGGTGCTGGCCGTGTTCGCCGCCATCCCGATCATCCTCTATCAGCTCTGGAGCTTCATTGCGCCGGGCCTCTACGCTCATGAGAAACGGCTGGCCTTTCCCTTGCTTTTTACCTCAGTGATTCTGTTCTACGCGGGCGCGGCGTTCGCCTATTACGTGGTTTTCCCGCTGGTGTTCGGCTTCTTTACCGCGATAGGGCCGGAAGGCATCGTCGAATTGCCAGACATCACCAGCTACCTCAATTTTGTGCTCAAGATGTTCTTCGCCTTCGGCGTGGCCTTTGAGATTCCGATCGCCACCGTGCTGTTGATCCTTACCGGCGCCACTACACCGGCGGATCTGGCGGCCAAACGCCCCTATGTGGTCGTGGGCTGTTTTATCATCGGCATGATGCTGACCCCGCCTGATATTATTTCCCAGACCCTCCTGGCGGTGCCCATGTGGATCCTGTTCGAGATCGGCATACTGTTCGGGCGGCTGGCAAGACGGGAAGTAGCAGACCCGGATAGCGATGAGCCTGCGAACGAATGAATCTGGCGTTACTGTTTGACGAGGATTTCGTCGCGCCTGACCGAGCCGTTCTGAGCGGCCGGCGTCTGGCCCACCTGCATTCCGTTATCAAAGTCGTGGCTGGTGACACGGTCCCTGTAGGCCGGGCGGGAGGCCAAATTGGAACCGGTGAGGTAGTCCGACTTACTGATACCGAAGTGGAGTTGCAGGTTACGCTGGATCAGCCTACCCCGCCCCCACTGCCGCTCACTTTGATCCTGGCCATGCCCCGGCCAAAGATGTTCCGTCGCATCCTGCAAACCTGCGCCGCCCTGGGCGTGAAGGACCTCTGGCTGATCAACAGCTACAAGGTGGAGAAAAGCTTCTGGCAGACACCTTGGCTATCTGACGAGCAGCTTCGGGAAAACCTAACCCTTGGGCTGGAGCAGGCGAAAGACACCCTGATGCCACGGGTGCAGATCCGCAAGTTGTTCAAACCCTTCGTGGAAGACGAGTTGCCAGCGCTTTTGGCGGACAAGCAGGCCCTGGTAGCGCATCCTGGCACCAGCACCCCTTGTCCGGTTCACCTGAACCAGCCGACGGTGCTCTGCATTGGCCCGGAGGGTGGCTTTACCGATTACGAAGTGGGCAAACTGGAAGAAGCCGGTTGCCAGAGCGTACATCTCGGCCCCCGCATTCTACGGGTGGAAACCGCAGTACCGGTGCTGGTGAGCCGGCTGTTCGACGCCTGCCTCTAGCCCCCGGGGCATCTCAGGCGTTCCGCGCCTGCCACCACCGGGTCAGCGGGGTGATAATGGCGACCAGTAACGCACCGGCAAACACACCAAACAGGCCGTTGGCTATCGTTGGCATGACCATGCCAACCACCCCACTAAAACCTTCCGCAAAGTGATGAATGGCGTCATAGACCGGGGTAAAGCCGTGGGTGAGAATCCCGCCGCCCACCAGAAACATTGCCAGAGTGCCAAGAATGGAGAGCGTTTTCATCAAATAGGGGGCCAGCCAGAGAATGCCTGAGCCCAGTTTCTGGAGCACCGGATTGTCTTGCTGACTGAGGTAAAGGCCGCCGTCGTCCAGTTTCACGATCCCCGCCACCAGGCCGTAGACACACACCGTGATCAGGATGGCAACCACCGCCAACACCATGAACTGCATGCCGATGGTCTGGGTCGTCACCGTTCCCAGAGTGATGGCAATAATCTCGGCAGACAAAATGAAATCGGTGCGGATGGCGCCCTTGATCTTGTCCTTCTCGATCGCTCGCAGATCGACCTTCGGATTCTTGAGGGCCTCATGCAGCTCCCCTTTGCGCTTCTGATCTTCCTCCCGATGCAGAAACTTGTGCACCAGTTTCTCGAAGCCCTCGAAACACAGGAAGGCACCACCGAGCATCAGTAACGGCGTAACCAGCCAGGGCATGAAAAAACTGATCGCAAGGGCCGCTGGCACCAGGATTGCCTTGTTGATCATTGAACCCCGGGCGACCGCCCAGACCACGGGTAACTCCCGCGCAGGTTTCACGCCAGTCACCTGCTGGGCGTTGAGTGCCAGATCGTCACCCAGAACACCCGCAGTTTTCTTGGTAGCGGTTTTGGTCATCAGGGCAACATCGTCCAGTACGGTGGCGATGTCATCGATCAGAACCAGAAGACTGCTTCCTGCCATTGGAAAATTCCTTTTCTGTTCAGCTGTTAAGACCCATGGCCTCAGCAGCAATACGGTTTTTGACCGGGCCCAACTGATTGAGCCAGCGCAGGCCGGTGTTGCGCAGCCAGCGCACTGGCAGCTCATCACGGCCAAACAGCTGTTTGAAACCCTCCATGGCCGCCATCATGGTCAGATTCTCACCTTTTCTCCGGCGCTGGTAGCGCGCCAGAACCAGGTCATTGGCTGGACTCAGGCCTGTTTTCTTTGCCCGCGCAAGCTCGTCGAGCATAGCGCGCACATCGCCGTAGCCCAGATTGGCACCCTGCCCCGCCAGCGGATGGATGGTATGAGCTGCGTCGCCTACCAGGGCAAAACCGGGCGCGATGTAGTCTTTCGCGTGGCGCTGGCGAAGCGGAAAGGCAAACCTGCTGGAGACCGCCTCAATTGCACCCAGCTCCCGTTCAATGGCACGCTCAAGTTCCGCTGCGAACTCGCTGTCATCCAGGGCCATCAGACGCCCGGCTTCCTCGGTATCCTGGGACCAGACAATGGAACAGAAATGCTCATTTCCAGACTCGGGCAGCAAAGGCAGAAAGGCCAGTGGCCCGGTCGTGGAAAACCGCTGCCAGGCGGTAAAGCGGTGGCTCTGGGTGGTTCGCACCGTGCACACAATCGCCTGCTGGTCGTAGTCCCACTCGCGGGTTGGCAGGCCCACCCACTGACGCAGACGGGAATTGGCACCGTCACAACCCACTACCAATCCGGCAGACAAGGATCCGCCATCCTCCAGCTCAACGGTGACGTCATCGGACAACCGTTTGCAGCCAGTAATCCTCGCACCCTCAATCAGTTCAACCGGACTTTGTTCCAGCGCCCTGAACAGGGCCCGCACGATACTGCTGTTCTCGACAATCGTTCCAAGGACCCTCGCCTGTAGCTCGGCAGCCTCAAACTGTATGCGCCCCGTGCCATCACCATCCCAAACCGTCATAGCCTGATAAGGACAGTGCCGGCCAGCGGTCACCTCGGACCAGACGCCAAGCTGCTCCAACAACTGCTGACTGGCGACCGAAATGGCACTGACCCGCGGCTCGAAATCTGCAACGGTGGTCGCGGGATCCGGCGCCCGAACCAGGGTTTCGTGATCGGAACCCTCAACCAGCCCTATACGCCAGCCCTGGCGTGAGAGCCCGAGAGCCAGAGCGGAGCCGATCATGCCGCCACCGGCCACAAGAATATCGAAGGTTTTCACCTCACTCATGACCTGGCGCCTCCCGATTCAAGTTTACGGGACGGTCAATCACCGCCCGGCGACCGCCAAGCCCCATAGCCTTACGCGCGAACCAGCGTTTTGCCCCGGGCAGCAGATCAAGGCCGACCAGTCCGGCGTCACGGGCAGCGGTTACCGGCAGCATGGAATGCCCGAACAGGCGCACGAGAGAATCGGAGAAGCGCACAGTCTGCCGCCAGTCCTGACGATGCAAAGCCTGGTAACGCTTCAGAACATCAAGATCGCCGATCGATCGGCCCTGCTCTTCCGCCAGCCGGAACTGTTCGACCAGTGTCATTAGACCTCGCAGCGCCAGATTGAACCCTTGCCCGGCCACCGGATGCAGGGCGTGAGCAGCATTGCCCACCAGAGCGACACCGGGCCGCACCGGCTCGTCCACCGTGGTCAGAGTCAACGGGTAATGGTGACAGGCACCGAAGCGGGTAAACCGGCCCAGGCGCCAGCCAAACCGATCCTGAAGCCAGCGACATTTCTCGTCGTCGGGCAGCTCCAGAACCTCCTGCAAGACCTCATCGGATAATGTCCAGACCAGGGCCGACTGCTGCCCGGCGCGCGTGGGAGAACCATGAGGCAAAAGCGCCATGGGACCGGCGTCGGTGAACCGCTCAAAGGCGGTGAAACCGTGGCTGTCACTGGTGGAGACATTAGCGATCAGGGCATTCTGGCCGTAGCTGTGGCGATCGGTTCTGAAACCGAGCTTCTCCCGCAATCCGGAGCGACCGCCATCCGCGACCACCAGGCAGCGGGCCGTCAGTTCCGGGACCTCTACGCCGTCCTCCGACAACCGCACCCGGACGCCGCCAGCAATGGGCGTCATGTCCGTTACTTCAGCCGGCGCCCGCCACTGAACATTGGTTTCCAGTAGCTCCCGCATCAGGCACAGGCCCATCCAGCGATTGTCAGCGACGTAACCAAGCGCCTGCTGACCATGCTCGGCGGCATGCAACCGGGTGGCGCCGAAGTGCCCTCGATCAGAAACATGGATGTGTTCGATGGGAGTGGCATGCTCGGCGAGCCGATGCCAGAGCCCCAGCTCTTCAAAGATCAGCCGGGAACCCCAGGCCAGCGCCGTAGAACGTGCGTCGTAGCTGGGTTGGTAGCTGTCCGGCAGGGCATCGGGAGAGAGCGGAAACGCCTCAACCACCGTCACACGGAGCGACGGCACCATCCGCGCCAGCGCCAACGCCAGGGTTGCTCCGGCAAGGCCACCACCGGCAATGATCAGATCAGTATCAGGCTTGGTCACAAGGTCTCAGTCCGCCATCAGGGCTTCGATTTCTGCAATGGTCTTCGGGACTGCTTCGGTCAGAACCCGGCAGCCGTCCCTGGTCACCACCACATCGTCTTCGATCCGTATACCGATGCCACGCCACTTCTCATCCACATCGGTGTTATCCGGCGCGATGTACAGCCCAGGCTCTACCGTCAGCGCCATTCCGGGCTCCAGCTGACGCCAGGCGTCACCGACCTTGTAATCGCCCACGTCGTGTACATCCAGCCCCAGCCAGTGGCCGGTTCGGTGCATGAAGAAGGGTTTGTAGGCTTCATTGGCAATGGCGTCTTCCAGGGTGCCAGACAACAGCCCCAAATCAATCAGGCCCTGGGTCAGTACTTCCAGCGCCGCCTCATGTGGCCGGTTCCAGTGGTTTTCCGGCGACACAGCCTCAATGGCCTGGTACTGCGCCGCCAGCACCACCTCATACAGGGCCCGCTGCTCGTTGCTGAACTTTCCGCTGACCGGGAAGGTGCGGGTAATATCGGAGGCGTAGCACTGGTATTCACAGCCGGCATCGATCAGTACCAGATCGCCGTCTTTCAGCGGCGCACTGTTCTCGATGTAATGCAGGGTGCAGCCATTGGCGCCCCCACCCACAATCGACGGGTAAGCCGTGGACCGGGCGCCATGCTCCATGAACGTGTGAATCAGTTCCGCCTCAAGGTTGTACTCGAAGCCGCCCTTGCGGGCCCGTTTCATGGCGCGGCAGTGGGCTTCGGCACTGATCTGGCCTGCCTTGGCCATGATCTTGATCTCATTGGCGCTCTTGTAAAGACGCAGGTCATGAAGCAGGTGCTCCAGGGCCACGAATTCGCCGGGCGGATGGGCCCCGCTGCGAACCTTGCTGCGAATCATCTTCACCCAGTCCATGACCCGCGCATCGAAGTGGTCGTCCTTGCCCAGGGGATAATACACCCGGCTGCGACCTTCGATCATGCCCGGCAGGATGTCGTCGATGTCTGCGATCGGAAACGCATCGTCCAGGCCATAACGTTCAATGGCGCCTTCCGGGCCTACCAGGAATCCGTCCCAGAGCTCTTTCTGTGGATCACGCTCCTTGCAAAACAGTACCGATTCCCCGTGTTCACGCCCCGGAATCAGGGCCAGCACGGCCTCGGGCTCACCAAAACCGGTGAGATAATGAAAGTCGCTGTCTTGGCGGAACGGGTGCAGCACATCCCGGTTACGAACACGCTCAGGGGCAGCTGGAATAATCGCAATGCTGTCTGGCGCCATACGCTCCATCAGCTTGCGACGACGCTCGGCAAATTCCTTTACAGGAATCATTGAGTTCATAGTCTCTCCTGCAATCAGGACCCTGATCAGTGCAGGGTCGGCGAATCAGACTTGGGCGGTTCAGGGGCATTGAATTCGGTAAACACGGCGAGCGCCCCCAGCCGGATGTATTCGGTAATTTCCAGCAACTGCTGCTCGCTTTCGTCGTCCGCTTCTTCCTCTTCGGACAGTTGACTGATGGCCACCATATCCTCAATCAGCTCCCGGATCTCATCGGGCGCCTGGCCAAGCGACTCACCGGCCGACAGTGCCATACCCTCCAAGAATCCCCGCACCCAGGAAACGAGGGCCTCCAGCCGCTGCTCGATGGCGTAGTCGTCATCCGGCAGTAAAGGATGGAAACTCATGTCGGCTGATTTCAAGAGCTCAAGGGTCTGCTCATAGGCCCGGTTCATGAACGGCGCGAGATCGTCAGACTCCTCGGCTGCGTCCTCAGCCAGCCCCATGTGCTCGCACACCATGGCCAGCCACTCCGGCTCTTCAATACGGGACCCGGCCGCCAGGCGACCACAGAGTGCACCGTGCAACTCGGATGGGTGGCTGAACGCCTTGTGGGCTGTAAAAACGTTGGCCCAGCGCTCGAATTCGGCGGCGCGGGCAGCACCGGAAGTGTCGGTTTCTGACATGAAACAGGCGGATCCTGTGTTGATGAATTAAAGGACTACTTTAGCATTCAGGCGATGCCAAGGCACTGCCTGTTGATTTTTACCCGGGAAGCGAACAATATGTTATAACATATCATTTTGCACCATGAGACAATGCCATGACGCCATCAAAGGTAACCCGTGCCCTTCTGTCCGCCACCGTCCTGACAGCCGGCTCCGCTTTTGCCAGCAACAACCCGGGCGCTCACCAGCACGGTCATGCCGAATTGCAACTGGCCATCGATGGAAACCAGGTTGACCTGATTTTCACATCACCGGCCTACAACTTGCTGGGATTTGAACATCGTGCCCGTTCGGACGAGCAGAAGGCACTGGTTAACCAGGTGACCAACTGGCTTGGACAGACTCCCCTGACGAACACTCGCGAGGGGAGCTGCACCGTCATGAATGCGGTAGTGCATCATCAGGCAGGTGGCGATGATCACGGACACAACCATGGGCATGACCATGATCATCCGGACGAATCCTCCCACTCGGATTTCGAAGTTACCCAGACCCTGAGTTGTCCAGATCTGAAGCCTTCCGAGGCGCTTTCAACACCGATCACAATCCGTTTTCCCGAGATAGAGAATCTCAACGTTGAATGGATCTGGTCGGGAGGCCAGGGTTCAGACCGCCTGGGCCAAGGGGAGACCAGGGTCAGGCCAGGAGCCCAATGATGGACCTCGCCAGTTACTCCTCGTAGGGCTCAACCTCGGTTGCGACCATGGAATAGGAAGATGTGCCAATGTCATTCTCGGTGCGGTCGATTACAAGCTTGCCTTCGATCCAGACGGGATCGTACAGGGCCTCAAGCGTGAAACCTTCCTTGTACTTGACGTGAATAATCTGATTTGGCGGCGGTGGCGGCACATGAATACAGGCACCGTAGTAGGGCACCAGGAAGAACTCCAGGATGCGCATATCCTCGGTTGTCTTGAGAGGCACCACGAAGCCGGGAATGCGCCCTTCCACATCGCCCATTTCCGGCACAACCCGACCGGTCATGATCTCGTCCGGCAGCAGCGGCGGGCCATCGCCCTCGTGCTCAATCTCTGGCATATTCTCCAACAGCGCCAGGTCCTCGGCGGGCATCAGCTCAAGCCAGTCAATTTCCCGGGTTTCGGTCCGGCCTGTTGCCGGGAGCAAGAGCACCAGTGCAAGCGCGGTGAGAGAGGGCAGCGCAAAGCGCAAACGCGCCGGGGCAGACATCATTGGACCACATACTCCTGATAGTGAAATACGGAAGCCGCAATCATACACCGGGCAGACAGCAACCAACATGACCAGCAAGACAGACTTAGCCAGCAACAGTTCCCGGAGCACGGAAACCTCGATTGACGTCAGCGGGCTTGGTTTTTCCTGGGACGCGGCACAGGCGCCCCTCAACTTTCCGGATATTACTCTGAAACGCGGTGAACACCTGTTTCTGCACGGCTCCAGCGGCAGCGGCAAGAGCACACTCCTGAGCCTTCTGGCGGGGATGCTTCGTCCTGCCACTGGCTCCGTAAGGGTTCTTGGCACCAACATTCACCGACTGGGCGCTGGCGCCCGGGACCAGTTCCGGGCCGACCACATGGGCGTCATCTTCCAGCAGTTCAACCTGGTGCCCTACCTGACAACCCGGGCCAACGTCACCCTGCCCTGCGGGCTTTCTGAACTGCGCAAACAGCGCACCGAACCTACGGTCGCAGACGAGGCGGAGCAATTGCTCGCAGCCCTGTCAATTCCCGAAGATCACTGGCACCGTAAAGTCACCAGACTGAGCATAGGCCAGCAACAGCGAATCGCTGCCGCACGGGCACTGATCGGCGCCCCAGGCCTGATTCTCGCGGACGAGCCCACCTCGGCACTGGATGCTGACAACCGTGACCGGTTTCTCGAACTCCTCCTGAATCTTGCCCACCGGCATAACACCTCGGTCCTGTTTGTCAGTCACGATCAGTCCCTGGCCCGCCATTTCGGTAATCAGTTGGAACTGCGGGGTAATCGGACATGAAAGCACGCCTTGCCCTGACACTCGCCCTGGCCAGCCTCTGGCACCGGAAAAAAGTACTGGCCCTGGTGTGTCTGACCCTGACGCTCAGCGTTTCCCTGTTGCTGGGCATCCAGTACCTGCGCACGGAGGTCAAACAGTCTTTCACCAGCACCATCAGCGGTACCGACCTGATCGTCGGTGCCCGAAGTGGCCAGCTGAATCTTCTGTTATACACCGTGTTTCATATTGGCGATGCCACCAACAACATTCGTTGGTCGACCTACCAGAGCCTGAAAGACGATAACCGCCTGGCCTGGCTGATTCCGATTTCGCTCGGAGACAGCTACCGGGGTAATCGTGTGGTCGCCACAGACGAGAACTTTTTCAAGCACTTCCGCTACGGTCGCGATCTGCCCCTCGAACTGGATGACGGCCAGTGGTTTGAAGGAGTGTTTGATGTGGTGTTGGGCGCCGGCGTTGCCCGGTCGCTGGCGCATCAGGTGGGCGAGCAGATTGTGCTATCCCATGGCGGTGGACGCACCAGCTTCTCCAACCACGAAGACACGCCGTTTACCGTCACCGGCATACTGGCGCCCACTGGCACTCCGGTGGACCAGGCCGTGTATATCAGCCTGGACGGCATGGAGGCCATGCACGTGGGCTGGGAATCCGGGGTCGCCATCCCCGGACGGACAATCACACCGGAGCAGGCAAAGGGCCGAGATTTCACACCCGATGCCATTACCGCCGCATTCGTTGGCATCGACCGGCAAATCCTGACCTTCCGCATACAGCGGGAAATCAACCAGTTTGCCGGCGAGCCGCTCTCGGCCATACTCCCGGGAGTCGCCCTCAGTGAACTCTGGCGACTGATGGGCCAGTTTGAGCGAGCGCTGCTGGGCATCACCGGTTTTGTGGTAATCACCAGCCTGATCGGGCTGGTTGCGGTGCTTCTGACCTTGCAGGCCCAGCGAGCCCATGAGATCGCCGTACTCAGAGCAACCGGTGCATCCCCGGCTCTGATAGCCTCACTGTACATCCTTGAGTGTGTCGCCCTTGCCCTGGCTGCCTGCGTGCTGGCTCTGGGTATTGGCATGGCAGGCGTCTCACTGGCAAGCCCCTGGCTGCTGGCCAACTATGGCCTGCAGATCTCGCTGCGTCCGCTGACACCTGAGGAATGGGCGTTGCTGACCTCAGTTCCGATCGCCGCCTTTACCGTGGCTCTGATACCGGCTTTCAGCACCTGGCGCCAGAGTCGCCGACTGGGGTTCGGCGAGGCCGCGGATCAGTGATGCGCATCACGCAAGGAGTCCAATGACAAGCCTGTAAATTGACCGACTTAGCGTCCACACTTATAGTTAGTTGCAATTACCTCAAACCACTGCTGGGCACGTCATGGAACAGTCCGAAGTACAGGCATTAGCGGACAAGCTGGACAGGCTGATTGAACGCTGTCAGAAACTTGAGCGGGATAACGCCACATTGCGGGAACTGCAGGATGACTGGAACCGGGAACGGGCCCAGCTGGTGCAGAAAAACGATCACGCGAAGCACAAGATCGAAGCCATGATCAGCCGCCTTCGGGCCCTGGAGCATCACTGATGGCACAGCAATCCACCACAGTTGAGGTGAAGATCCTCGACAAGGAATACCTGGTCGCCTGCCCCGAGGAAGAGCAGGAGGCATTACTACGGGCCGCTCGGCATCTGGACAGCAAAATGCGGGAAATTCGCGCCGGCGGCAAGGTTTTCGGCACCGAGCGTATTGCCGTCATGGCAGCTCTGAACATTACCCACGAACTGCTCGAGCGCGACACCATGTCTGACGCCACCAGCACCTTGCTGCGGGCCATGGACAATAAACTGGACGGCGCCCTTGGTGATGGCTCGGGCCGTTAAATCCGCAGAGAATCTCAGACAGGTGTTGCAATCGGCCCCGACACTGCCCGTATAATAAGAACAACTTCCTGGGCTGTTCGGGATAGTCGGATACGTCCTCGAGCCGATGCGCATTACCCAGGTGGCTACTTCAGGGCATTGTGAGCACGTCCCCGTCAGGGGAAAGCCTAATATGTCACAGCGGCCACCGACCTTGAACTTTGGGTTCAAGGGCAACATCCGATAACGGCAGCCCGGGAAGCTTTATTTTGAGCCAGTTTATCGAGCCTCAACCGTTCCAATCCCATCCCGATACCCTCTCACGCAGTGAACTTCGAAAACGCCTGCGGCAGCATCGCCGTGAGCTGAGTTTCGAGCAACAGCAACAGGCGGCCGAGCACCTTGCTCTTAACCTGCTGAAGAATCCAGACCTGCATCGCGCCCGGCACATTGCCATCTACCTGCCCAACGATGGTGAAATTGATCCTCACGTCTACCTGGACGTCGCACAGCGCAAAGGCATCCGCTTCTATCTGCCGGTACTGCATCCAATTCATGAAGGCAGGCTGGTTTTCAGCCCCTACTACGATGGTGTAGAGCTCTCAGCCAACCGGTTTGGCATCCCCGAGCCCGCATTCAGCAAAGGTCTGCGACGCCCGGCATGGGCACTGGATGCGGTGCTGTTTCCGCTAGTGGGTTTTGACGAACAGGGCGGAAGACTGGGAATGGGTGGAGGCTTCTATGACAGGACGTTTGCCTTCAGCCGGATACGACCAAGACTGGCGCCAAAAATGATTGGCTTGGCACATGATTTTCAGAAGGTGAAAAAGCTGCCGGTAGAGCCCTGGGACGTGCCTTTGCACAGCGTGGTGACCGATAAGCGACGTTACCGGTTCAGCGGCTGACTCACTACCTGAACAGAGCCAACAAGATTGGCGGCTCGTGCGCCTTTGTCTTCGGAGGCGTGGATGGATGTGAAACCAGTAATCACAAGGCCGATGGCAAAAATCAGCACAATGGCTTTGATGATGTCAGGCTTGCCGCCCATGGCTTCAGTTCCTCAAGATGCAGTTTTGAAAGTGTTGGGAAATCAGTGAGCTATTCTTGACTTCAAGAATCAGAAGAAAGACTAACACGCATCTTCAGTTTTACAATTTTTCACAGATTAAAATTAGGTAAGCTTTGTGTGCGGCGACCGGCCAAGGTCTGACAGAGCTTTCCAAAACACGCTGTGGATACGTCCCTGTACGCTTGGCTCCGCACAGTTTTGGAAAGCTCTACCAGACCCTGACCCACTCCACGTTAACTCGATCGTGCATTTCCCTGGCCAAGAAACAGCTGATAGGCCTCATTATCCGTCATGTTTTCATAGCGGAAGCCGACCTTATCCAGCATTTTCTCGAAATCCTGCACCTCGTCGTCGTCCACCTGGGCGCCCAGCAACACACGGCTGTATGCTGCACCGTGGTTGCGGTAGTGGAACATGGAGATATTCCAGCGGGTACCAAGAGACATCAGGAACTTGAGCAACGCCCCCGGGCGCTCCGGGAACTCGAACTGGAACACCTTCTCGTTGGTGATGGTCGGCGCGTGGCCGCCCACCATGTGCCGAATGTGCTGCTTGGCAAGGTCGCTGTCTGTAAGGTCAACCACCGAGTATCCGCTCTCCCGCAAATCCTGAACCAGATCTTCGCGACCATGGCCACCCGCAGCAATCTGGATGCCCACGAAAATCGTGGCATTGGTGGCGTCCGCATAGCGGTAGTTGAACTCGGTAATGCTGCGCTTGTGCAGGGCGTTGATAAAGGTCTTGAAGGCGCCCGGTTTCTCCGGAATGGTCACCGCCAGGATGGCCTCGCGTTTCTCGCCCACTTCCGTGCGTTCGGAGATGTAGCGCAGACGGTCGAAGTTCATGTTGGCACCGCTCAGGGTGGCAATCAGGTTCTCGCCCTCGACTTTCTCGCGCTCGATGTATTTCTTGATGCCCGCCACACCGAGGGCACCGGCCGGCTCGGCAATGGAACGGGTGTCCTCGAACACATCCTTGATGGCCGCGCAGATTTCGTCGGTGGATACCGTGATCACCTCGTCCACGTGATCTTTGCAGATTTCCCAGGGGTACTTGCCAATCTGCTTGACCGCCACGCCGTCAGCAAAGATGCCCACTTCGTCCAGCACCACCCGCTTGCCCGCCTTCATGGCAGCCTGCAGGCAGTTGGAGTCCTCGGGCTCAACGCCAATCACCTTGATTTCGGGGCGCAGATACTTGATGTAGGCGGCCATGCCGGCAATCAGTCCACCGCCACCAACGCAGATAAAGATCGCGTGGATCGGCTTGCTGAACTGCCACATGATTTCCATGGCCACCGTGCCCTGCCCGGCAATCACATCGGGATCATCGTACGGCGGGATGTAGGTGTAACCGTGTTTCTGGATCAGCTCCTGGGCGTGGGCAGCGGCTTCATCAAAGGCATCGCCCTTGAGAACAACCCTGGCACCGTGGTCCCGCACCGAGCGCACCTTGATCTCGGGTGTCGTTTGCGGCATCACAATCACCGCCTTGATCCCCAGATTCTTGGCAGCCAGCGCCACACCCTGGGCATGATTACCGGCGGAGGCACAGATAACACCCTTGGCCTTCTGCTCCTCGGAAAGCTGCGCAATCCGGTTATAGGCACCACGAATCTTGAAGGAGAACACCGGCTGAAGATCTTCACGCTTGAGCAGAATATTGTTGCCAAAGCGCTTGGACAGACTGCGGGCTTCAGTCAGGGGTGTTTCGATGGCCACGTCATAGACGCGCGCATCGAGAATCTTCTTGATGTAGCGTTGCGGCATAGCAGTTCCGGCTTTTGGTCGATGTGTGAGTGATGACTGGCTGAGAAAAACCCACAGTGTAGAAAGTTTGCACGGTAGCCGTCTATAAGCAGAGGGCGCTTAAGCGCTATAATGACGACAAAGCCAACCTGATTTGCAGCCGGAGCCAATGATGAACCAGGACGAACTGAAAAAAGCCGTCGCCAAAGCCGCCATTGATTACATTGCTCCCCGTCTTGATAGCGAGAGCGTGATCGGTGTAGGCACTGGTAGCACGGCCAATTTTTTCATCGACATGCTCGCGGAACTCAAGACCGATTTCGACGGCGCCGTTGCCAGCTCAGAAGCCACCGCCGAGCGCCTGAAAAGCCACGGCATCCCGGTTTACGACCTCAACAGTGCCGGAGAACTGGAGTTCTACGTGGACGGCGCCGATGAAACCAACGAACGCCTGGAACTGATCAAAGGCGGCGGTGCCGCATTGACCCGGGAAAAAATCGTGGCCGCGGTCGCCAAGACCTTCATCTGCATTGCCGATGACTCCAAGATGGTCGGCATACTCGGCAAATTCCCGCTTCCGGTGGAAGTCATCCCCATGGCCCGGAGCCACGTTGGCCGGGAAATCGTGAAACTGGGCGGTGACCCGGTCTACCGGGAAGGCGTAGTGACCGACAACGGCAACATCATCATCGACGTCCACAACATGGATATTTCCCAACCTATCCGGGTTGAAGAGCAGCTCAACAACATCGTGGGCGTGGTCACCAATGGCCTGTTCGCCCGCCGCCGCGCGGATCTGCTGCTGCTGGGAACCAAAGACGGCGTGAAAAGCGTCTCGAGCGAAGGCGCCTGACCGGTTCCTGTTCCTCCTCGATTGTCGAAGCTGGCCTTTCGGGCCAGCTTTTTTATTGCCTGGAGCATTATCAACCAAGCGCTTGCTTGGTAGCAATATTTGGGCGACACTGCTCTGCATTGATTCCGATCAGAGGGAACGTCACTGTGTCCGATTACTTCAACGAAACCCACCAGCAGGTCCGCGCGACCGCCCGCAAATTCATCGAAACCCACGTGCTGCCCCACATCGACGACTGGGAAGAGGCAGGTGAATTTCCCCGGGGTCTCTACAAGAAAGCCGGGGATGCAGGTTTGTTGGGCATTGGCTTTCCCGAAGCATTGGGCGGTATCGGAGAAGGCGACATCTTTCTGAAAGTGGCCGTTTCCGAAGAGTTGATGCGCTCCACCTCCGGCGGCCTGGTGGCGGGCCTCGGCTCTCTGGATATCGGGCTGCCGCCAGTCGCCAAATGGGCAACAAAGGAAATCCGTGAACAGATCGTGCCGCCGGTCCTGCGGGGCGAAAAAATTGCCGCCCTTGCGGTTACCGAACCGGGCGGAGGATCCGATGTCGCCAACCTGAAAACCCGGGCGGTCCGTGACGGCGACCATTACATCGTCAACGGCAGCAAAACCTTCATCACCAGCGGTATGCGGGCCGACCACTACACCGTCGCGGTGCGCACCGGGGGCGAGGGCCACGGCGGTATCAGTCTGTTGTTGATCGACCGCGATATGCCCGGCTTCTCCACCGGCAAGAAACTGCGAAAAATGGGCTGGTGGGCCAGCGATACCGCCGAGCTGTTTTTCGAGGACTGCCGTGTGTCGGCGGACCGCCTGATCGGCGCCGAAAACGCCGGTTTCATCGCCATCATGAGCAACTTCCTGTTTGAGCGCCTGAGCCTGGCTATCATGGCTTATATGACCGCTCAACTGGCCTACGAAGCGGCGCTGGAATACACCCAACAACGCAAGGCGTTCGGCCGCAACATCGCCGGCTTCCAGGTGACCCGCCACAAGCTGGTGGACATGGCCACCCAGATCGACGTGGCCCGTGAATACACCTACCGCTGCGCCGCCCTGATGCAGGCCGGCAAGAACCCCATCAAGGAAGTGGCCATGGCCAAGAACTTCTCGGTGGATGTCTGCGAAAAGGTCACCCGGGAAGCGGTGCAGCTGTTTGGTGGCATGGGGTACATGCGGGAAACCGTCGTCGAGCGCCTCTATCGGGACGCCAAGATTCTCTCCATCGGCGGCGGCACAACCGAGATCATGAAGGAGCTCATTGCCAAGCAGATAAAACTGTAGACGCTGCACCCAATGTAACGACCAAGGTTTAGTTTCGAACTGCAGGATACTCCCGTATAATTGCGCCCACTTTTTAACCGCAGTTAAACGTACCGTTAACGTACCAGGAAGGATCGCACATGCAATTCGACAACATCCCCGCAGGCAAGAACCCGCCTGAAGACATCTACGTTGCTATCGAAATCCCGGCCAACAGCTCCCCGGTGAAGTACGAACTGGACAAAGACATGGGCGCCCTGCTGGTAGACCGTTTCATGGCGACCCCCATGTTCTACCCGGCCAACTACGGTTTCATCCCGCACACCCTGGCGGACGACGGTGATCCCCTGGACGTGCTGGTTGTGACCCCATACCCCATCCAGGCTGGCTCTGTGATTCGCTGTCGCCCGGTGGGTGTCCTGAACATGGAAGACGAAGCCGGTGGCGATGCCAAGCTGGTTGCGGTTCCCCATGACAAGCTGACCACCACCTACCACGACGTCAAGGAAATCGACGATCTGCCCGAGCTGCTGCGCGACCAGATCAAGCATTTCTTCGAGAACTACAAGACCCTCGAGCCGGGCAAATGGGTGAAGGTGCAAGGCTGGGACAACGCCGAAGCCGCCAAGAAAGCCATCGTGGATTCCGTGAACGCCTATAAAGGCTGAGCCGGAGATTTCATGGCATAAAAAAACCGGGCCTCGCGCCCGGTTTTTTGTTTCTCAGATAACACCAACAGCCATCAGCCCCGGGACAGCAGATCCCGCATATCACTGATCGCCGAATTGGCCCGGGAAAGGTAAGCGGCCATCGTCAGTGAGTGGTTGGCCAGCACGCCAAAGCCACTGCCGTTAAGAATGACCGGGCTCCACATTTCGCCCTGGGCACCTTCCAACTCGATAATCACCTGCCGTACGCTGGCCATGGCATTTTTGTCCTGTAGCACTTTCCGGAAGTCCACTTCGATTGCCCGGAAGATGTGCAAAAGTGCCCAGGAGCTACCGCGAGCCTCGTAGAAAACGTCATCAATTTTGGTCCAGTCTGTCTTCACGTCTTCTCCCGTGGCCTCTTCCGCCAGCGGGTCCCCGTCGTCCATGTTGACCACGGCGTCTGATACCGAGGCCTTACCAACGCTCTCACCAAGCGTACGGGACAGGCTTCCGAGGCGAGTCTCGAGATCCGCAAGCCAGTTACTCAGATTGTCTGCACGGGCGAAAAACTGCGCGTCAGCCTGTTCCGGGCTCGACAGCCGGTCCAGATAGCGCTTCAAAGCGGTTATGCCACGGCGGTACTCGGCCTCGGTGGACGGAATTGCCCAGCTCTCGCTGTCAAAGTGGAACTGGGGCTCGGCAATAATCAGATCCTTGTCCTCCGCCGACTGACTCTGGGAGCGGCTGATGTCCTTACGCATTGCGCGTGAGAGGTCACGGAGCTGAACCAATACGCCGTACTCCCAATTGGGCATGTTATCCAGCCACAGCCCCGGAGGAAAAATATCGTTTGAGATGTAGCCGCCGGGCTTGTCCAGCAGGGTTTCTGCAATACGGATCATGGTCACTGTTGTGGCAAACCCGGTGATGGGCTCTCTCTCCATGGTGTTGGACACCGAACGGGTGTGCTCTCGCACCGAGTAAGTCTCAGGTTCGCTGCTCCAGATCATGCCGAGCACCAGCGCCACCAGCAGGTAGACCACAACCAACGCCAGAATCAGTTTGCCGATTACACCGCTGCCACCGGCATAATCCTGAACATCGTCTTTCTTGTCCTTGAAGTACTGTCTGATTTTGCCTGGCATATGACTTTTAATCCCCTGTCTGTTGATTGTCAGCGGCAAACGGCCGGCCCAGATGGTAACCCATGGCCCCGTCGATACCCAGTTTACAGAGTACCGAGTATTCCGCGGCAGTTTCCACTCCTGTGGCGAACACTTTCACGCCTCGACTGTGTGCGATGGCCACAACGGACTCTATATAGAACCGGTTATCGTCATGGGTGTCGATATCGTGAACGAAGGTGTTATCGATACGCAGGGCCTGAAACCTCAGATTTCTCAGGTAACTGAATGGCACACCGCCAACCCCGAATCGGTCAACCAGGACCGGAACGCCCATTCGCCCTAAAGCCCTGACCAGAAGCCCCACAGCCGTGCGCTGATGGTGAATGGTCTGTTCGGAGATGCCGATCCAAAGGTTTCGTGCCAGTGAACCGGCCTGCTGCAGCTGGTCTATCAAATCCGCACGAAACGCCTCGCTGGCCACGGATGCATTGCCGAGTGAGACGGCCAGCGGCTGATCCGGCCATTCCTTCAGGCGATCGAGAACCCGCTGAACCAGCAGGCGATCAATATCTGAAATCAGCCCGAACCGCTCTGCCATTGGCACAAAGGTGCCAGCTTTCAGGACCCCTTCGGCAGAATCGATTCGGGAGAACACCTGATGATAAACGGGCATGAGGTGGCCTTCGTTGACCATGGGCTGAAGCCAGAGCGAAAGCGTCTGCTGGCGGATCGCCTGACTGATAATCACCCGCCAGGTTTCCAGATTGTGATGGCCATCCTTTTCGGGATCAGCCAGATGGCAGTTTGTCTTGGCCCGGCCCTGGGCAGCACGCAATGCTTCATCCGCAGCCGCCATCAGGTCACGGGCGCCACGGCCCTCACGAGTTCTGGCCAGCCCGGCATGCACAGCGGTATCCATCGGCGAGGCAAGATCTGCATATACCCCGTCGAGATCATTCACCATTTGCCGACACCAGACACCGGCGTCGGCCGGCATCACACCGGGCAGAAAAACAGCAAATTCAGCACCAGCCCGGCGGCCGGCAAACGATCCTGCATGCTGCATGACGAAATCGGCGATCAGAGTCGCCACCCTCAACAACAGCCGGTCAGCCTCGCTTCGACCGTAGGCCTGGTTATATCCTGAGAAATCAGCCAGTTGAATCAACATAAGGATCCCGGGCGCAGCCTTTTCCTCGGACTCTACTTCCACTTTCAGGCGCTGATCAAAGGCACTGCGGCTGGCCAGCCCGGTAACCGAATCCTCGTTGTTGACCCGGCGCAGGTGCTGAATGAGTTTGGCCTGCCCTTCAAAAAGCTGCCCCAGATCTTCCGCCATCTGGTTCATGGCGTCAGTCACCTGGTTGATCTCCCGGGTCGACCTGAAGAAGACTTTTTTTCTGAAGTCCCTCTGGCCGAGGGCCTTTGCCTGATTTTCCAGGGCACGGAGCGGACGGAGGGTGTGACGGAGCAGAAGGAAGATGGCAAACAGTCCAATTGCCCCGATAACAGTAGTGCTGACAGTCAGCCCGATGGTGATTCGCCAGAGATCCTCGTACGCGCGGCCTGGATGGCTGATCACCTGCACGGTTCCGAGGCGACTCCAGCCACGCACGACTTGTGCCTCCGCAACCGGCAGGGGAAGAGCCGCAAAGGATCGAAACCAGGAAGGCACAGCTACTTCATTGAGCGTCATGGCCCGACCGGCAATCTGCTCGCCCTGGTGATTCAGGTAGCTGACTGACAGGTATCGGCCACTATCAAACACCGCATCGATCAGTGAAGCGGAGGCAACCGGATCACGACCGTCGATGGCGTTGGACAGGGACAAGCCTATGGCCGTTGCCCCGTCACGGGCATGGCCAGCCAGCTGGTCCGAGACATAGTCCCGGAAATACCCGAAGCTGGTAATGAACACCGCAACCAGCAGGGTAATCAGCAGACTTCCGGTCAACACCAGAAGCATGGTTCGCAATGTGACCACACCCTGTTGCTTCCGCTTCAGGGGGATGTGCTTCCGTGCCATGAAGAGCTTCTCCGGATTGGCTGTGAGCCAGCCGGCCAGGTGATTGTGACCTGCACCGCAGAGTTGACAAACATTTACATAGCGCAACCTACGCCGACAACATTAAACACTATAGACTCTGCAAAAGGACTAAGGTTGAAAAATCGTCCGCACCGGGGAAAGACGACCAATAACGAAAAAGAGACAGGCCCGAGCAACATGAACGACGAAAGCCAGAAAGAAAAACTCAGGCAGCATTTCGCACGCCGTGTAACAACCCAGGCCCGGGTTGTTCTGGATACCTGGCAGAAAATTCACGAGGACCGGGACAAGGCCGCCGCCCATCGCAACGAGTTTGCCGCCGCTGCAGACAAGCTGGTGCGCTATGCCCAGCGGTTCGAAATGGACAGCCACGCCAGGGCCGGGCAGACCACGCTGGAACTGATCAAACAATGGGAATCCGGCTCGGCACTGGACGATAGCCTTGAAAGACAGCTTCGGGATGCCATCGAGACCCTGTCACAGAGCACCCTGCGCAGGACCGATCTCAACAGTTCCGAGTCGCCCCACCAGTTCCGTCGCACCCCGGTCTACATCGCCCTGGCCAACCAGGAAATGGCGGCCCGCCTTATCCGGCAACTGGAGTTTTTCGGCTTCCGGGCGTCGGCCTTTGCCAACGCCGATGAACTGACCGAGGCCTGCGCACTTCACAAGCCGGAAACCATTCTGGTGGACGTCAACTTCGGCGGATCGCCCAATGCCGGCATTTCCACCATCGAACGCCTGCAGGAACGCCACGACACACCCATCCCCATCATTTTCGTGAGCGATGAGGACGGTTCTATCGAGACCCGCCTGCAGGCATCCCGTTGCGGCGGGGAAGAGTTCTTCTATCCGGCCGTAGATCCGGGCCAGCTGATCGAAAAGATCGAAACCTACACCCACGGCAACACGGTGGAGCCCTACAAGGTTCTGGTGTTGGATGACTCCCGGGCCCAGGCCAAATACATGGAAACGGTGCTGAAAAAGGCGGGCATGACCGCCCACATCATCACCGACCCGATGCAGATCATCTACGCCCTGGAAGAGTTTTCTCCAGAGATCATCATCCTCGATATGTATATGCCAGGCTGCACGGGCATGGAAATCGCCCGGGTGATCCGCCAGCAGGACCGCTTTCACAGCGTACCCATCATTTACCTGTCGGCCGAAGAGGACGTCAGCAAACAGCTCCATGCCATGAGCCTCGGGGGCGATGACTTCCTGACCAAACCAATCGACCCGAAGCACCTTATCGCCACCATCCACAACCGTGGCCGACGCGCCCGTTCGCTTCTGGCATTGATGATCCGCGATAGCCTGACCGGCCTGTTCAACCACACCCATACCCTCCACCTGCTGGATCAGGAGATTGCCCGGGCGCGTCAGAAAGATCAGCCACTGTGCTTTGCGATGATCGACATCGACTATTTCAAGAAAGTGAACGACACCTTTGGCCACCCAATCGGCGACCGGGTATTGCGAAGCCTGTCGATGTTTCTCAAGCAACGCCTGCGCAAAACCGACCATATTGGCCGGTACGGCGGTGAGGAATTTGCCATCATATTGCCCAATACCCGCCCGAGCGATGCCCGTAATGTTCTCAATGAAATCCGGGAACGGTTCTCCGAGCTGCTCCAACCGGCCGGCGACCGGGAATTCAATGTCACCTTCAGTTGCGGCATCGCCGCGTGGGATAATGAAACCTCCCAGGCATTGTGCGAGCGAGCGGACCGAGCGCTCTACAGCTCCAAGGAACTTGGCCGCAACTGCGTGACTCTGGCCGATTCCTGATTCCGGGCCGTCCCGGCCCATCTCGCTCTGCACAGAACTCTCCAGACAATTTTCCGTCGGGCATGGCTGAGACCCTACCCGGCTGCTACCTTTTATGAAACCAACGTCGTATAGAAGTTCGTTCCGCCGTTCACGACAATGATTGTCATCAGCGGAAAGATCCCGTTTCGATTCATTTGCCGTCTTTTTACGACCAATGGACAACAGGGAAGATTGTCAAAAAGTGTTGATCTGAACAAAACAAGCACGCACCATTGGGGGAACATGCCGTTAACTTCGGCGATCCTGTAAAAAGACACCAAGGCAGACAGAACCATGTCGACAATTCTCGTGCTCCATGGACCCAACCTCAACATGCTCGGTACACGCGAGCCGGAGGTCTATGGCTACGAGACACTGGCGGATATCGACGACCGGTTGCGTTCACTGGCGGCAGAGCACGGTCATCATCTGCTGCATTTGCAATCAAACGCCGAATACGAACTGATTGAACGGGTTCACGAGGCCCGGGCGGAAGGCGTGGATTTCATCATCATCAATCCGGCGGCTTTCACCCACACCAGCGTTGCCCTGCGGGACGCCATGCTGGCTTCGGGAATCTCCTTTATTGAAGTGCATCTTTCCAACGTGCATGCCAGGGAACCGTTCCGGCATCACTCTTATTTCTCGGATATCGCCGAAGGCGTTATCTGTGGGCTAGGTAGCCAAGGGTACGACCTCGCACTCCAGGCGGCCCTGAAACGCATTCACCGATAGACCTGACAAACGGGACTGGACTGACTATGGATATTCGTAAAATCAAGAAACTGATCGAGCTGCTCGAGGAATCTGATGTAGAGGAGCTGGAGATTCACGAAGCCGACGATTCGGTGCGCATTTCCCGCCGCCGCGAGCCGGCTGCCGGCCCCCAGTACGTGAGCCACTACCCTGCGCCTGCGCAGCAGCCCGCTCCGGCGGCGTCTGCCCCGGCCGCCGAAGAGGCTTCTGCACCTGCTGCGCCGTCCGGCCACACCCTGAAGTCGCCCATGGTCGGCACCTTCTATCGTTCACCGTCGCCGACCGCCAAGGCGTTTGTGGAAGTTGGCCAGACCGTCAATGTGGGTGATGTCATCTGTATCGTGGAAGCCATGAAGATGATGAACCAGATTGAGGCCGACAAGAGCGGCACAATCCAGGACATCCTGGTCGAGAATGGCCAGCCGGTTGAGTTTGACCAGCCCCTGGTCGTCATTTCCTGAACGCGGTGATAGCTACTCATGGCCATGTTAGAAAAAGTTCTGATCGCAAACCGGGGTGAAATTGCCCTCCGGATTCTGCGCGCCTGCAAGGAGCTCGGCATCAAGACCGTGGCAGTGCATTCCCAGGTTGATCGCGACCTGATGCATGTTCGTCTCGCCGACGAGTCTGTCTGTATTGGCCCCAACAGCGCGACCGACAGCTACCTGAACATCCCGACCATCATCAGCGCCGCCGAAGTGACTGATTCCGTGGGCATCCACCCAGGCTACGGCTTCCTCGCCGAGAACGCTGATTTTGCCGAACAGGTGGAGAAAAGCGGCTTCCGATTTATCGGTCCCAAAGCGGAGACCATCCGCCTGATGGGCAACAAAGTGTCGGCCATCAACGCCATGATCAAGGCCGGCGTTCCAACCGTGCCGGGCTCCGACGGGCCGCTCGATGATGATGAAGAGCGAACACTCCGGATCGCCCGGGAAATCGGCTACCCGGTGATGATCAAGGCTGCCTCCGGCGGCGGTGGACGCGGCATGCAGGTGGTCCATTCTGAGGCAGCCCTGCTGAAAGGGGTACAGATCACCCAGAGTGAAGCCAAGAACGCCTTCGGCGACCCGACCGTGTACCTGGAAAAATTCCTGGAAACCCCGCGACACGTGGAAGTCCAGGTTCTTGCCGACATGCATGGCAACTGCATTCATCTGGGCGACCGTGACTGCTCCATGCAGCGCAGGAACCAGAAGGTGATCGAAGAGGCCCCGGCCCCGAACATCAATGCAGAGTCCCGGGAACGCACCCTGAAGGCGTGTACCGATGCCTGCAAGGAAATCGGCTACGTGGGCGCCGGCACCTTTGAGTTCCTGTACCAGGACGGCGAGTTCTATTTCATCGAAATGAATACCCGGGTACAGGTGGAACACCCGGTCTCCGAAATGGTCACCGGTGTTGATATTGTCCGCGAACAGCTACGCATCGCCAGCGGGCTGCCACTGCAATACACCCAGGACGACATCCGGATTTCCGGGCACGCCATGGAGTGCCGCATCAACGCCGAAGACCCGAAAACCTTTGTTCCCAGCCCGGGCAAGGTCAAGCACTTCCATGCTCCCGGTGGCAACGGTGTCCGGGTGGATTCGCATCTGTACAGCGGTTATACCGTTCCGCCCTACTACGATTCCCTGGTGGCAAAACTAATTACCTGGGGTGACGACAGGGACATCGCCCGGCGCCGGATGAAGAATGCGCTGGACGAACTGGTGGTCGAAGGCATCAAGACCAACCAGCCTCTGCATCGGAAACTGGTACGCGATGGTGGCTTTAAACAGGTAGACTTCACCATCCATTACCTTGAGAAACTGATGCGGGATTAATCATGCCCTGGATACAACTCCAGATCCCGGCTGATCCGGACAACGCGGATCAGCTGGAGGATCTGCTTATGGAGATGGGCTCTGACGCCGTCTCCATGGAAGATGCCGCCGACCAGCCCCTGTACGAGCCGGACCCCGGCACCACCCCTCTCTGGAGCCGTACCACCGTCACCGGATTATTCGAATCCGGCCGGGATCTCGAACGGCTTTGCGCCGATATCCGGGATGCCTGGCACCAGCAAACCCAGCAGGCGCTTCCGGAAATCGAAGTGACGCTGGTTGAGGACAAGGACTGGGAGCGGGCCTGGATGGACGACTTCCAGCCCCTGAGGTTTGGGGAGCGGCTCTGGATTGTTCCCAGCTGGCATGACGCTCCGGACCCCGATGCGGCGAATTTGATGCTGGACCCCGGCCTGGCCTTTGGTACCGGCACCCATCCGACCACGGCCCTCTGCCTGGAATGGCTCGATGGTCAGGACGCCCACGGCAAGCAGGTCATCGATTATGGCTGCGGCTCGGGCATTCTTGGCTTGGCGGCCCTGTTGCTTGGCGCAGACCATGTTATTGGCGTCGACACTGACCCGCAGGCCCTAGAAGCCAGTCGGGAGAATGCCAGGCGCAATGGTGTCGACGACAGCAAACTGGACCTGTTTCTGCCAGACGATGAACCCGAGGCCAAAGCCGATATCATGCTTGCCAACATACTGGCTCAACCCCTGATTGGCCTTGCCCCCCATCTTGCATCCCGAACCAGACCCGGCGGCGACCTGGTCTTGTCCGGCATACTGTCCAGTCAGGCCCGGGACGTGATGGCCGCCTACGAGCCCTGGTTCGTGATGGACGAGCCTGAACAGCGGGAAGAGTGGATACGCCTCACAGGACGGCGTAACGACAGATGACGAATTCACTCTTAACGTCTAAACTCCGACACTCGTAGCCCAGTCGCTTTCAGGAAGAAGCATGACCCAAAGCAGCCTGCAGACACAGTGCCCGAACTGCCAGACCCGATTCCGGGTAACCGAAGAACAGCTTGGCATTGCCAAGGGCAAGGTACGCTGCGGGAACTGCATGAAGGTGTTCAATGCCATAGAGCACCAGGTTGTTCCTGGCGGCAACAAGTCACCGTCATCTCCGGAAACTGTGGAGCCGGGTGAAACTCCCTCATCAGGTACTCCCGGCTCCGGAGTCAGTGAAGAAGATTTCGTATTCGCCGACAACCCCGAAGAGGATGCGGCTGAAGGTCGTTACGCCGGTACCAAACTGACCTTCTCTGACGACGAACTCAGTGACAGCTTCCGCAGTTTCGACGAACGCGACGAGACAGATTATAAGGATGCTGAAACCGACACCACTGACGAAAATATCGATGAGAGCTGGGCTGAAGCCATCCTCGAGGACGACGAGCCGGCACCACGCAAACCGTCGGAACCCGCGCGGCCTGACCCGTCACCCGAATCAGAACCTGAGCCAGCCTCCGACCCCGAACTCAGGCCAGAACCGGAGTTCGAGCCAAGCCTCGAAGAAGAACCGGTGTTCGAACAGACCGAAACACCCGCTTCCACTGGCGTCCGCCAGGACAGGGATACGGATCCCTTCGACGACTTTGTGGACGAATCCGGTTTCGGTTTCGATGAACCAGATCGACCAGCCGACTCCTTCCATGCCGACCCGCCCTTTCGGGACCTGCGTCGCGACCCCGTTGCCGTCAATTCCGGCAGAGGCGGCGTCCGGACCATGGTCTGGAGTATTATTGTACTCGCCCTGATCGGCGTTTTGATTGCCCAGGTTACCTGGTTCCAGTTCGACCGCCTGTCGGCCATTCCCGAGCTGCGACCGTTTTATGAAAAAGGTTGTGCACTGGCCGGCTGCGAGCTCCAACCGCTGATCAATGTTGAAGCGATACAAAGCCGGAAACTGGTGGTACGGACCGATCCGGATAACCGCTCGCAACTGGTGGTCGACGCCGTAATCATCAACCGGGCCGACTTCGAACAACCGTTTCCCGCCATCGCCCTGACCTTTTCCAATTTGAATGGCGATGTGGTTGCCCAGAGCCTTTTCACGCCCAAAGAATACCTGGCTGGCGAAGGCCGGGAGCTGGATGCCATGCCCACGGATACGCCCGTGCGCATTGCCATCAATATCCGTGATCCTGGCCGCGACGCGGTCAATTACAACATCCTCTTCCGCCCCTACGCACCCTGAAGCAGTAAGGAAGTATTTACTCGACAGCCATTGCCGACGGCCACCACACAGAACAAAAGTCAACCAAAAAGGGCGAAAAATAATCAGTTTTTTCACCGCCTAGCCCCTTCAATCATGGCCCACCCGGCGGTATCATTACCGCCCTTCGGATGCTGGATCGGTTACTTATTGAACAACCGCTCAGCCCGACCTTTGCTTAACCCGCTGTGACACGGACTCAGATCATGCTGCCAACGGCAAAAATCGGGCCGTACACCCTGCCCAACCCTTTGATTGTTGCGCCCATGGCTGGCGTAACAGACCGACCATTCCGTCTTTTATGCCGGCGGTTGGGCGCCGGTCTGGCGGTCTCTGAAATGGTCATAGCGGACAGCAAACTCTGGCATACGCGCAAATCCCGGACACGCCTTAACCATCAAGGTGAGCCGGAGCCCCGCTCGGTGCAGATTGCCGGCGGTGACCCGCAAATGCTGGCCGACGCAGCGCGCCAGAATGCGGAATTCGGCGCCCAGATCATCGACATCAATATGGGTTGTCCGGCCAAGAAGGTCTGTAACAAGGCTGCCGGCTCCGCCCTGATGAAAGATGAAGCCCTGGTTCGCGACATTCTGGAGGCGGTGGTTCAGGCGGTTGATGTGCCCGTCACCCTCAAGATGCGCACCGGGTGGGACCGGGACAACCGCAATGCACTGGTCATTGCCCGGATGGCAGAGGATGCCGGCATTCAGGCTGTTGCTATTCACGGCCGGACCCGTGCGGATAAGTACGAGGGCAGCGCCGAGTACGACACCATCGCCGATGTGAAGTCCCGCATCAGCATCCCGGTGTTTGCCAACGGGGATATTACATCGCCGGAGAAAGCCCGGGACGTGCTTCGCCATACCGGCGCCGATGGTCTGCTGATTGGCCGTGCCGCCCAGGGTAGCCCCTGGATTTTTCGGGAAATCCAGCATTTCCTGGAAACCGGCAGCCACATGGCCACACCGGAGCTGGATGAGGTTGAAGATATCCTGACCGAGCATCTCCAGGCTCTGCATGCCTTCTATGGTGAGACCATGGGTGTGCGTATTGCCAGAAAACACGTGGGCTGGTACCTGCAGTCCCACGATCGGGGTAAACAGTTCCGCAAACGCTTCAACGCCATCGACGACGCGCTGGAGCAGAGAGACACGATTCAACGGTATTTTGCAGGCTTACGAAATGGAGAGGTATTCGCAGCATGAGCGCTGAGACTTTGGCAAACGACAACCTGAGCACCCCCGCCAACGATGATATCCATCAGTTGCAGACGGTGAACAGCAGCGGCAACACCGTCACCCTGCGCGACAGCGTTGAGGTTGCCCTGAAAAACTACTTCGCCCAACTGGACGGCGCTCCGGTGACCGAGGTCTACCAGCTGGTGCTTTCCGAAGTGGAAGCTCCCCTGCTTGAACAGGTGATGAAATACACCCGCAACAACCAGACCAAGGCCTCGACCATGCTGGGCCTGAACCGCGGGACCCTGCGCAAGAAGCTGAAGCAGTACGGTCTGCTATAATCCAGACACCCTGATTTGAAGAGGGCCTCCCGGACACCATTCGCGAGGCCCTTATTCGTTCATCTCCAGCGAAGAAAGTGACCCATGGCAAACCAGGCTAACACCTCAGTCCGTCGCGCCCTGATCAGCGTGAGTGATAAAACCGGCATCGTCGATTTCGGACGTGCTCTGACCAAACGCGGCGTTGAGCTGCTCTCTACCGGTGGCACCTACCGGCTCCTGAAAGAAAACAGCATCCCGGTAACGGAAGTCTCTGACTACACCGGTTTTCCCGAGATGATGGATGGCCGGGTAAAAACCCTTCACCCGAAGATCCATGGCGGGATTCTTGGTCGCCGGGGCACCGACGATGCGGTGATGTCCGAGCATGGCATCAGCCCCATTGATATGGTTGTGGTCAATCTCTACCCCTTCGAGGACACCGTGGCGAACCCGGACTGTGATCTGCCGACCGCCATTGAAAATATTGATATCGGCGGGCCGACCATGGTTCGCGCCGCCGCCAAGAATCACAACGACGTTGCCATCGTGGTGAACGCCTCAGATTACAGCCGGGTTCTGAAGGAGCTGGATGCCAACGATGGCCAACTGAGTTACAACACTCGGTTCGATCTGGCGGTCAAGGCGTTTGAGCACACGGCGGGCTACGATGGCGCCATTGCCAATTACCTGGGCGGGCGCACGCCTGATAATGACAACGCTGATTTCCCCCGTACCTTCAACGCCCAGTACGTGAAGGTTCAGGACATGCGTTACGGCGAGAACCCTCATCAGCGTGCCGCGTTCTACGCCGAGCGCAACCCGAAGGAAGCCTGCGTGGCCACGGCCAAACAGCTCCAGGGCAAAGAGCTCAGCTACAACAACGTGGCCGACACCGATGCCGCCCTGGAATGCGTGAAGCCCTTCGCGGATCCGGCCTGCGTGATCGTCAAACACGCCAACCCCTGCGGTGTTGCCATCGGTGCCGATATTCGTCAGGCCTACGATCTGGCCTTCGCCACCGACCCGACATCAGCCTTCGGCGGCATTATTGCCTTCAACCGGGAGCTGGATGCGGAAACCGCCAAAGCCATCATCGATCGTCAGTTTGTGGAAGTGATCATCGCGCCAACTGTCGTTCCGGAAGCGGTGGAACTTATATCCGCCAAGAAGAACGTTCGCCTTCTGGCCTGCGGCGAGTTTGATGGTGATCGTGCGCGCTCCATGGATTACAAGCGTGTGACCGGTGGTCTGCTCGTTCAGGACCGTGACCTGGGCATGGTGGCCATGGAAGACGTTAAGGTGGTAACAGAACGTAAGCCTTCCGAGCAGGAGCTCAATGACTTGCTGTTTGCCTGGGAAGTGGCCAAATACGTCAAGTCTAATGCCATTGTTTACGCCAAGGCCGGTCGCACCATCGGTGTCGGTGCCGGCCAGATGAGCCGGGTCTACAGCGCCAAGATTGCCGGAATCAAGGCCGCTGATGAAGGTCTGGAAGTGAAAGGCTCGGTGATGGCCTCCGACGCCTTTTTCCCGTTCCGGGACGGCATTGACGCAGCCGCAGCGGCGGGCATTACCGCCGTTATTCAGCCTGGCGGGTCCATGCGCGATCAAGAAGTGATTGACGCGGCCAACGAACACGGCATCGCCATGGTCTTCACCGGCATGCGTCATTTCCGGCATTAAGGGAAGATTTGAGAGTGTCGGATTACGCCGTTGGCTAATCCGACCTACGATCTGAAGCTCGAATACAGTAGGTCGGATTAGCCAACGGCGTAATCCGACAACACAGGAATACGCTCATGAATATTCTGGTTATTGGCTCCGGCGGCCGTGAACACGCCCTGGCTTGGAAAGCCGCGCAATCCCCCAAGGCAGACCGTGTTTTTGTAGCGCCCGGAAACGCCGGCTCGGCACGGGAAACCGGCCTGGAAAATGTCGACATCGACGTGATGGACCTGGACGGCCTGGCCAACTTCGCCGCCACCAACCATGTCGGGCTTACCATCGTCGGCCCGGAAGCGCCGCTGGTTGCAGGCATCGTGGACAAGTTCGAGCAGCGCGGCCTGAGGGTCTTCGGCCCGAGTGCTGGCGCTGCCCAGCTTGAAGGCTCCAAGGCTTTCACCAAGGATTTTCTGGCACGCCACAAAATCCCGACAGCCGGCTACGGCAACTTCACTGATGTGGACGAAGCGCTGGCCTATGTTCGCAAACAGGGCGCTCCGATCGTCGTCAAAGCCGATGGCCTCGCTGCCGGTAAAGGCGTGATCGTTGCCATGACCCTGGAAGAAGCCGAAGATGCAATCCGCGACATGCTGGCCGGTAACGCGTTCGGCGATGCCGGCAGCCGTGTAGTCATCGAGGAATTTCTCGAAGGCGAAGAAGCCAGCTTTATCGTGATGGTGGATGGTGAGAACGTACTGGCCATGGCCACCTCCCAGGATCACAAACGGGTGGGCGACGGCGACACCGGTCTCAATACCGGTGGCATGGGCGCCTACTCGCCGGCCCCGGTGGTGACCGCCGATGTTCATCAACGCATCATGGATGAAGTGATCTATCCGACCGTGCGCGGCATGGCGGCCGAGGGCTATCCCTACAAGGGGTTCCTCTACGCCGGCCTGATGATTGATAACAGCGGCACCCCCAAGGTGATCGAATTCAACTGCCGCTTTGGCGACCCGGAAACCCAGCCGATCATGCTGCGCATGAAGTCCGACCTTGTAGAACTGTGCGACGCGGCCATCGACGGCAAGCTGGACCAGTGCGACTCCGAATGGGATGACCGCGCCTCCGTCGGTATCGTGATGGCAGCCGGTGGTTATCCGGGCAGCTATAACAAGGGCGATGCCATTTCCGGTCTGCCGGAGACCGAGACCGAGGGCGAGAAGGTGTTTCACGCCGGCACCCGCCTTAACGGTGACCAAGTGGTCACCAACGGCGGTCGGGTGCTCTGTGCCACGGCGCTTGGCAATACCGTTACCGAAGCCCAGAAACGGGCTTACGAACTGGCCTCACGGATCCAGTGGAACGGCGCCTTCTATCGCAAGGACATCGCATTTCGAGCCATTGCCCGAGAACAGTCCTGACCCCGACTAAAAGGGGCTGAACCAGTCCGCGAAAACGCAGCCCGGTCATTGACCGGGCTTTTTTATGGAGTAATGTAAACGCCTCGCAACGGATGCCAATGAGCCGCCCGACAGGAGCCCCAGATGCAACGCCCTCTTCCACTGAACCTTGTTTTCATTCTGACTGTCTCACTGCTTCTGAGCGCCTGCTCACGCCAAGGCATTTACGAGACAGCCATCGGGCTTGAGCGGTCCTCTGCAGGTCTGGAAGCGGATACCGTGGCTGTCGATAACCTCGAGATCGCCTATCTGAGAAATCATCAGGCGGTTGATGGCGACACCATCGTAATGATCCATGGCTTCGGGGCCAACAAGGACAACTGGACCCGTCTGGCCGGCCACCTGACAGACGATTTTAATGTCTATGCAATCGACCTGCCCGGGCACGGTGACAGCAGCAAACCCCTGGATATCGGCTACCGCCTGGAAGACCAGACAGGCTACGTCGCGCAAATTCTGGAGGCACTGTCGGTAGATAATGCCCACATTATGGGCAACTCCATGGGTGGTGCGATTACCGCACTCTACGCCGCCAACTATCCCGAAAACGTAAAATCGGCGGTGCTATTCGACCCTGCCGGCATTCTGGAATATGAAAGCGAATTGGTGGATCTGGTGATGGAGGGAGACAACCCCCTGATCCCGAAACAGCCCGGAGATTTTGAACGGCTCATGGAGTTTGCCCTTGAGAAAGAGCCCTTTGTGCCATGGCCGATCATGGGCGTGATGGAAGAGCGGGCCATCGCCAACCAGGAAGTCAACGAGGTCATTTTTGCGGCCATTCGTGATGCCGGTTTCGAGTCGGACTTCCGCAATGCGATCACCCGAATTCAGGCCCCGGTCCTGATCATCTGGGGTAAGGAAGACCGGGTTATTAACTACCGAAACGGCGAGGTGTTCGCAGCAGCAATCCCGGATGCCAGGCTTGAACTGATGGAAGGCATCGGCCACGCACCGATGGTGGAGGCCCCGGCCGAATCAGCAGAACTGTTCCGAGCCTTTATCGGCCGACCGGCTGAGTGAGGTCCATTTGAACAATAGTTTCCGCTTTCCACCTTCAGCGACTACAAGGGCACGCCAAAACAGGGTAGCCTAGCAACCATTGTGCTTTTGACGTCCGAACTGATACCCCATGCCTGAAGCGATCTGGATTACCTTTGCCTTCGGCCTTGGCCTGCTGGTCAAGCTTGTTGGTCTCCCTCCTCTTGTTGGCTATCTGGCTGCCGGCTTTGTGCTCAGTGGCATTGCCGAGGCAACGGGTGTGGTAATCGAGGAGACCGGTGTTCTCCAGCACATCGCGCACCTTGGCGTACTCCTCTTGCTGTTCACAGTGGGGTTGAAGCTGAAGCTCCGATCCATCGTCAGTCCTGAAGTGATTGGCGGCAGCCTGCTGCACTTCGGCATCACCTGCGCGGTGTTCACCCCCGGCGTGTACCTCCTGATGGACCTTGATTGGTCGACTGCACTGATGCTGGCCATCGCTTTGTCATTCTCGAGCACGGTGCTGGCAGCCAAAGTGCTCGAATCCAAACGGGAACTGCGGGCGTTCCACGGACGAGTCGCCATCGGCATCTTGATCATGCAGGATCTGATCGCCCTGGTCGTCATGAGCCTTGCCGCCGGCAAGACACCCTCCGAGTGGGCGCTGATTGTGTTCGGGCTCCCGCTGCTTCGACCTCTTCTGTTCAGGTTGCTGGATGCCAGTGGCCACGACGAACTGCTGGTGCTTCTGGGATTGCTTCTAGCGCTCGTTGTCGGCGGGCTTGGCTTTGAGGCAGTCGGTCTCAGCTCGGAGCTCGGCGCGCTGGTTTTCGGTGCCATGCTGGCAAATCATCCTCGTTCCCAGGAGCTCTCCAAATCGCTCTGGAGCGTCAAGGAAGTGTTCCTGGTGGGTTTTTTCCTGCAGATTGGCATTGGCGGTCTGCCCGACGGGGATGCGCTCCTATTCGCAGTAATCGCTGGGCTGGTCCTGCCGCTGAAAGGGGTCCTGTTCTTTTTCCTGCTCCTGGCCTTCCGTTTGCGGGCCCGCAGCGGCTTCCTGAGCGCCCTGGCACTCACCAACTACAGCGAATTCGGCTTGATTGTCGCCAGTGTTGCCCTGCCTGAATGGCTGGTGCCACTGGCGATCTCGGTGTCGCTGTCTTTCCTGTTTTCAGCACCGATCAACCGGTTCGCACATGGTCTTTATGAGCGTTACTCCCAGGATCTCAGCCGGTTTGAGGGCAGCAAGCATCATCCGGATGAACAACCGCTATCGCTGGGCGACACCCGGGTCCTGATCATGGGCATGGGCCGCACAGGCACCGCTGCCTACGACTGGCTTTGCGAGGATCAGCCAAAACTGATGGGACTGGACTCTGATCCGGCAAAGGCCCGCCAACACCAGAAGGAGGGCCGTAATGTGGTCTTCGCCGATGCCGAGGACGCTTCCTTCTGGAACGGCTTGCACATGCCCGCCGTGCAGTCGGTGATTCTCGCCATGGGTGACATAGAGGGCAAACTGATCGCCGCACGGATGCTCCGGAAACTGGGTTTCAAGGGCTTTATCGTGGCCCACACCATGTATGAGGATGAGGCGAAACAGATCCGGGAAGCCGGGGCAGACGAAGCCTATCTGACCATGAGCGAAACCGGCGTGGCCCTGGCCAGCCACCTCATCGACAAAACGCCCGCCAAACCATCCCTGGTTATGGGAAAGTCCGAGTAATCGAGCCAGCCCGCACAGTGCGGTTGTCAGCCTCGCTCAAGCGCACAGGTTCGGAAACCGGTATAGACGTCGTTTCGAAGCGGCAGGTATGCCTGCCGATAGGTGCCTCTGATCAGGCAGGACGATGTCGCACAACTCCCACCTTTGGTGACTTTGTGATCGCCAAACTGCAGGGTGGACATGAACGGATACATATCCACCTTGAAACCGTCGTAAGGCAGAAACTGGTCACTGGTCCACTCCCAGACGGTACCAGTCATCTGGCGGCAGCCAAAGGGACTGTCTCCCTCAGGAAAATCGAACACCGGGTTCTGCGCCATGGCACGCCCGCTCAGATCCGCCAGCTGCTCGGTCGGCGTCGAGTTGCCCCAGGGAAAACGCCGGAAGGGCTCGCCCGGGCGATTACCCAGAGCCGCGACTTCCCACTCGTATTCCGTCGGCAGCCGACGTCCTGCCCACCGGCAATACGCCTCTGCCTCCCAGTAAGTCACGTGGGTGACCGGTGCGTCCGGGTTCAGGGACTGCCAGCGATCGAACAGCCGCTCCTGCCACTGGTCATCGTGCCAGCGCCAGTACAGCGGGTGACGGGGAGCCCGAAACAGCGGTTCTTCACTGCCATGAACAAGGGCCACATCGGATTCAGTCTGAAGCCACTTCTGCCCGCCGAAAGACCAAAGATCGGGTCGCCGATAGCCACCGTCCTCCACAAACGCCATAAACTCGCGATTACTGACCAGGCATTTTGAAATGGCGAACGACCCCAGCTTCACGGTAAACCGTGGTTTTTCATTATCGAAGGCAAAGTCGTCACTGGCGTACCGCTCTGACTCACCGGGCATCCCGATCAGCCACTCCCCTGCCGGAATCAATGCGTCTCCGTCATGCGGATCGCCCGGTGCCGGCCGGTAAAGATCGGGCCCAGGAGGCGCCGGGTAGCCAACGGTCTGTCGGCACCAGATCATCGACTCAATGTGCATGTTCTGGTGGTAGATCGCGTAGCGGTAAAGGTAACGGGCCTGGTCGGTTAGAGGTTCTCTTTCGATCCGCTCAGCAACGCGGTCATAGATGAGGTTGAAGTACTCGAGGGTTTTCTGCCGCCCGGGAAACAGCTCCCTATTCCAGCGGTCGCTGTGCTCGATATGGAAAGAGTCCCAAAGATCGTCCATGGACGGATCATGGCTGGATGTGCCATCCAGCAGGTTGAACACGAACACCTCATAGAAAAAGGCAGCATGGCCCATTTCCCATAGCGGCGGATTGACACCAGGATGATAGGGCACGTCCAGCGCGGGCTCCTGGAGAGAACACACCAGGGTCTCGGTACGCTTCCTTGTCCATTCAAGCTGATCCAGCAATTCCGCCTTTGCCTGATCGATTTGCTCAATCGCTGTCATCTCGCCAACCACTTGTCCAAATACGGTCTGAGCAGCATACCAGAGAGTTCAGAGGCGGGTTAAACAGACTAAGCCCAGACAGCAAGAATGACTGGGACAGCCACCAGGGTTACCAGAAAAGATAAAGGCAGCCCCAGTCGCCAGTAATCGCCAAACCGGTAGCCACCGGGCTCCATAACCAGCGCGTTGGACTGATGCCCCACCGGCGTGAGGAACGCACAGGATGCGCCAATGGCCACTGCCATCAACATGGCGTCTGCGGCAACGCCCAACTGGCCTGAAAGGCTCAAGGCAATGGGGGCAACCAGAATGGCAGCCGCCGCGTTGTTAACAACGTTCGACAGCAGCATCGTACCCATCAGAACAATCGTAACGACCACCCAGACATCGCCCCCGGAGCCAAGCATCAGCATCCAGGACGCAATCAGCTCCGCCCCACCGGTGGTTTCCAGGGCCTGCCCCACGGGAATCATTGCCGCCAACAGGACGATAATGGGCCAGTCGATTGCCCGGTAGGCTTCCGGGTTGCTGAGCACGCCACTGAGAACCATGGCAACGGCGCAGGCAACCAGCGCGACCGGCGGCGATAACCAGCCAATGACGATCGCGGCGATGGCAGCCACAAACAATCCGCCAGCCAGAATCGCGTTGCGTTCACGTCCGAACCGGAGGCCTCGCTCTGCCAGCGGCAGACATCCGAGTCCCTGAAGGGTGACCCGTAATGCTTCCTCCTCACCCTGGAGGAGCAGAATGTCACCGGCCTGAAAGCGAATGTCCCCCAGGCGTCGCTGCAACCTTTGCCCCTGACGTGCAACAGCGACAATATTAAGACCATTCTGCTCACGAAGATTCAGCCTGTTGGCGGTTTTTCCGATCAGACCGGATTCCGGCGTGATGACGGCTTCGATCAAACGAACGTCACCCTCGGACAGTGACTTTTCGCGTGGCTGTTCCGATGCCTTCCCATCTTCATCGGCCTCTTTGGGCGATGGATCCTCTACATTCGCCAACTCAAGTCCGGTGCCGTCCAGAAACTCCTGCAAAGCATCGGTATCCGCTTCCACCAGTAGCAGATCGCCGCCGCGGAGAACGGAAAACATTGATGGCGCCAGCGACCGTTTGTCGTCCCGGATCAGGGCCAGAACCACGACATCCTTCTCGACGTCCGCGTTTGTCAGCAGGCCGTGTAGCGTTGCTCCAATATGTGAGGAGTCGTCAGGCACCCGAAGCTCGGTGACATAATCCCCGACACTGAACAGCTTGCCGCCGTCGTCGGGCTTACCGCGCCTCGGTGTCAGCCGCCACCCCGCCAACGTAATAAAGGCAATGCCCGCCAGAGTGATCGCAAGGCCAACCGGCGCGAAATCAAACATGCCAAAGGAACCCGCTTCCCGGTAACTGGCAATGATGATGTTCGGAGGCGTGCCGATCAGCGTCATGGTCCCCCCAAGCAGAGAACCAAAAGCCAGAGGCATCAGCAGCAGCGAAGGAGACCGCCCGGATTCCCGGGACATCCAGATCGCAACGGGCATCAGAAGTGCAAGCGCACCGACATTGTTTATAAAGCCCGAGCACAGAGCCACCACTGAGGTCAGCATCAGTACCTGCAACGTCGGCCGATGTCCGACCTTACCGAGCAGTCGGGCCAGACGATCAACCACGCCACCGTTGACCAGACCCTGACTGATCACCAGAACCGCAGCCACAGTCACAACTGCAGGGTGACCAAAACCATCAAACAACTGATCGGCTGGCACAATGCCGGCAATGGCGACGGCGAGAAGCGCCAGCAACGCCACCAGATCAAACCGGATCCGATTCCAGACGAACAACACCAGGGCAATACCCAGTATTGAGAAAACAATAGCCTGACTGGCGCTCACTGTACCTCCATGACGTCAGTTCCTGCCCGTCCGATTAAGGCCTGTGTCGGCAAACTTTACAGAAAGTTCAGGGTGGCAGAAGCCTCTGCCCCTAACCTCCTGAAAGGTCTGAAAGTGTATAAACTGGCATACAAACTGAATGTCCGCCAGCAGGAGTTTTTTGCCTGTTTCCCCAAGCCGTATGCGGTCACAGGGCAGTGATCGGATCGAGCAGTTCCGGTATTACCAGCATTTACTGAACGGCCAGCAGTTCGTTTTCCAGGCCCATTCTCTGGGAGAGTCGCCATGAAGGAAAAGCGGCCGCTCGTTTGGTTGTCGGCGGTGTACCCGGTTTTTTCTGTCAGCGGGCCCTTGCTGAGGGACTGGCAGCTTATTCATGTCTCCCCTTCAGACAGGCCTTACACGGGCGAGCGAATCAGCGACGATGCCAGAGTCGGCGTGTTTGATCTGGGCTCGCTGAACGGAGAGCAATTGGCTCACCTGCCCGAGTGGCTGGACACGATCCCTGTCCAGCACTGGGTCGCTACGCTGGAATCTCATCAGATCCAGAGCCCGGAAATCTGTGCTCTGATCAATCGTTACTGTAGGGACTACCACACACTGCCGCTCCAGGCCGACCGACTCAATGCCATTCTCGGCCACCTGTGGGGAATGTCTGAGCTGCAGGCGAAGGCGTCCCGGACAAAACCCGCCTGTTATCACGACGTTGCTCTTGAGGGCGAGTCTCTGGCGATCCGGCATGTCAGAGAGTTGTTGCAGAAGTTCGCAGGGACGGAAGAATCCGTGCTGATCTATGGCGAGAACGGAACCGGCAAGGAAGCCGCAGCCAGATTCATTCACGACAACTCACCACGTAAAAACAGGCCGCTGATTGCAGTCAACTGTGCAGCCTTGCCACGCTCTTTAACCCAGAACGAGCTCTTCGGCCATGAAAAAGGGGCATTCACCCATGCCATGAGTGTCCAAAAAGGGCGAATTGAAGCGGCAAATGGCGGCACTCTTTTACTGATCGGTGTCGATGAACTTTGCTCCGAGCAACAATCGGCCATTCTGCGCTTCCTACAAGAGGGCCTTATAGAGCGCTTGGGCTCCAATCATCCCATCAGCGTCGACACCCGACTCATTGCAACAAGCACCCAGCCGCTCGAACAGCTGGTCAAAACCGGGGCTTTCCGAAGTGATGTGTTTTATCGGCTTGGGAGCCTGCATGTAATCTTGCCTCCGCTGCGGGAACGCAAGGAAGACATTCCCGTTCTGGCCAGCCGGATACTCTCGGCCACACCTTCATCAAAAGGCGTCCGACGCCTCAGTGACGATGCATTGATTTGCCTCGCTGGGCACCCCTGGCCGGGCAACCTCAGGGAGCTGCAAAATCGCTTACGTCAGGCCGTATTACTGGGGGAAAACCCACAGATCGGGGCCGAAGATATGGGCTTTGCGGCAAACCCGGGGGTTCACCAAGACCGTAGCCGGGAACTCTCACTGGACGCCTTTCGCTCCAGAGCGGATCGACAGGCAATCTCAGTAAGTCTCGCGCTTGCCCACAATAACGTGTCAGCAGCTGCCCGGCTTCTGAATATTTCACGAGTTTCGCTCTACCGGCTGATGGATAAGCACTGTGTGCCTCATGGCGCTTCAACCCGGCCACAGAGAGAAAACTGAAGGAGATGGCCACATGAATAAATACATACTATGGCTCACCCCGATGATTGCTCTGAGCTGCTCAATGTTGGCTGAAGCCGCTCAGGCAGACAGGGATGCCACACCCGTCCCGTCGGGTGCCCGGACAACCGCCGACGAAAGCCATGACCCAGCAACCGACATTGCCTCCATTACCGCGGACCGGGGTATCGTCACGCGGCCGGGCCGGTTTACCATCGAGCCATCCTTCTCACATGCCCACAGCAACTCAACGGCAGTCGCGATCGAAGGTTACACGGTGATCCCTGCCCTGTTGATCGGACTGATCAACATTTCCGAGATCCAGCGCGATATTTTCGTCGGGGCCATATCACTCAAATATGGCTTTACCAGCAAGTTTGAAGCGGCGGTGCGCGTGCCCTATCTGAGCATCAGTGAGGATCTGAGAGAGCGTGATGTTTTCCAGGGTACACCGGTGGACACACTGCGCGAATCCTCCGGAGAGGGTCTCGGTGATGTTGAAGTTTCAACTCGCTATCAGTTAACCGATGGCCTGGACGGCTGGCCCTACGTGATTGGCGCGCTGCGGGTGAGAGCGCCGACGGGCGAGGGCCCCTACGACGTTGACCAGAGGGTCATCGAGGATGATCAGGGCAATCCGATTGGCATCGAACTGGAAAGCCGGCCAACAGGTTCAGGCTTCTGGGCCTTCGAACCCGGACTCTCATTCATCTACCCGACCGACCCGGCCGTGTTGTTCGGCAATCTGAGTTATGTCTGGACTCTCAAAGAGGAGCAAGGCTTTGAAAACGGAGGCACGGTCGACCCCGGCGACATCGTGCGTTTTGGCTTCGGGATGGGGTTCGCCTTTAACGATCGCACGTCATTCAGCCTGGGCTATGACCACTCGATCATTCGAAAAACCACTTTCGAGAGGGACATTGATCTCTTCGAATCCAATTTCGACCGTATTCAGATCGGATCACTGTCATTCGGGCTGTCCCAGCGCCTGTCGCAGTCCACATCTCTTAGCCTGACGGTAAGCATTGGCGTTACTGAGAACGCGCCTAACAGCGAGATTACACTCAAGCTTCCGATCAGTCTCTAGGGAGGAATCGCGAATCTCTCAGCGGCCAAGCAACTGGATCAGCTGATCACTGAACCGGGCCGGGAACTGATTCCCGACACCCAGATTGTTCAGTTCGATATTCAGCTGATGCATATTCTGTATCACAGTGCTATCGAGGCTGTTCTGAACCACCGTCATCCAGCCATTGGGACCCGCCATCTGGCTGGCTACCCGCGCACCGCCGCTGCGGTTCGCGCTGATCACTTCCAGTACGGTTTCCATTTGATGGTCCACCAGACCGCCGTTGACCGCCTGGTTGAGGTTGGGAATGGTCAGGCGATTGACCACCAGGGTGTCACCGTTAATACCGACAATCTGCTCCAGACCGATACTGATCTCCAGGTTATCCATCAGGAAGCCACCCCGATATTCAGACAGTTCCGGATCACTCAGGGGCGCAACACCAAGGGCCAGCTCTGCCTGGACCGATGGCGACACCGTTGCAAATGAAACAACCAGTAACGCTATGGCTGGCATCCGGGGCATCATGATTATCACCATTCCCTAGAAGAGGGCCAGTAAGGCAATGTGTGCCCGAGCGAAGGACCACTCAAGCCTCTCTGTATCGGCGCCCTGGCCACTTGGGGCCACTGTCCCTCGCCGAGAAATCCGCCCCGACCCTGCTCAAGATGACTGCGAATAATAAAGGCAGTACCGTTCCAGTACTCGCTGAATTTTGAGTAGGAATAAACCTTCAACCCCCGCGCCGGATCCCCCACCAGGACCTCATCGTCACTGATCCCTTTGATCAGAACAAAATGCCGGAAGCCATTTATGTTTAGCAATACAATCATGGGCAGGCGCACTTTCTCCTTCAGGCCGCTCAATGGCATGCGAAAACCGTCGGCCTGGTACCCTCTGGCCTCCAGATAGCGCTTCATATCTAGCATGGAGAAACCGTCCCGGCGTACTTTCTGCTCGTCCGCGAGAGTAAGCATCTCGATGAAAACATCGTGCTCTGTTACCTGGTCCTCATAGTGAAAGGACAACAACGAAGCAATCGCGGCAGAGCCGCAACTGAAGTCGTATTGCTGCCGCATCACGGAATCAAACCGGCGGTTCTCAAAACTGGTAACGTTTACCCGAACATCGCCGCCAATGCCCGGCACCATGACCGAGCCGGCAAATGCAGTGGACCACAGCAGCCCGGCACTCGCGCAAACTGCGACAAGAACCTTCCTGGTCATGGCCCACCTCCTTCAGTGATTGATCAGTATGTTGATCTGGGTACTGTCCTGAATGACCACCTGGTTGCCGGTGTTCTGGATAACCGTGGCAACCCCGCTCATGTTGCCGAACGCGTTGTCGGAAATACTGTTATCACCTGTGACAACATTTCCCGACAGCAGGTTATCGGACACATTCGCATTCTGCTGGTTATCGTTAATCTGCCACTGCATCGGGATTCCCTGGCGACCACTTGAATCCGCCAGCTGATCCGCCGACATCGGCGCGGCATCCAGCCACTCTTCGGCCGAAACCAATCCCGCTGCCGTGAACAATAACGTCAGCAAGGCAGCCTTCAGTTTCCATCTGATGACGTAACCCATGGCAGTTCTCCCGGAATAACCGGGCCGCACCCGTTAAGGCGCGGCCCGAATTCCTTACTGGGTGCCGCCACCGCTGCCGGTGGACAGGTTGGACATTACACTGACGTTCGCCTGTGTAACGCTGCCATTGCCTGCGTTCTGGGCAAAGGCCCCGACGCCGGTGTAATTGGCTGAGCCACCAGAGATCTCGTTTCTGTTGCGAGCATCAGTGTAGGAAGCTCTGCCGTTGGCATCACCATAAGTGGTTGAAGAACCCGATACGCTTCCATCCAGATCCGCGTTATTCAGGAACACATCCAGGTCCAGCGCCAGGGAATTATCGGAATTGTCTGAGTTATCAGACGAATCGTTTCCGCTGTCAGCGATCTTGAATGAATCGTTCACGCTGGTGCTGTTGTCAGAGTTATCTGAGTTGTCAGAGTTATCTGAATTGTCAGAATTATCGCTGTTATCTGAATTGTCTGAGTTATCAGATGAATCATTGCCACTATCAGCGATCTTGAACGAATCAGCCACATCAGTGCTGTTATCCGAATTGTCCGAGTTATCGGAGTTATCCGAATTATCGGAGTTATCCGAATTGTCCGATTTATCGTTAGCGGTGTCCGCTATCTTGAATGAATCGGCCACATCAGTGCTGTTATCCGAATTGTCCGAGTTATCGGAGTTATCCGAATTATCGGAGTTATCCGAATTGTCCGATTTATCGTTAGCGGCATCCGCTATCTTGAATGAATCGGCAACGTCGGTACTGTTGTCCGAGTTATTCGAGTTGTCGGAATTATCTGTATTGTCCGAATTGTCATTCCCGCTGTCGGCGATCTTGAACGAGTCGGCCACATCAGTGCTGTTATCGGAACTATCGGAATTGTCCGAGTTGTTGGTGTTATCAGAATTGTCGTTACCGGAGTCAGTATTGCCGGATTGGTCGTTGTTGGCCGTGGAGGTATTGTCCGCGTTGGTATTCGGATCTCCATCTCCTCCCTGGTCAGCGTAGGCAAAACCGGAAACGCCCAGACTCATTGCGATGGCAGCTGCTAGCAGTGTTTTTTTGGTATTCATGATGTCATTTCCTTTGAAGTTATTGGCTTTTAAGGGATCCGACCCAACCCGCTAGCCTTCGGGTAAGCCAAGGTTCAGACCCGCCAGAACAAAGGAGCGATTCCCGTGCCAGAATTTAGAAATCGATCCCACCCATCTGTTTTTTCAACAATTTCTACAGATCAGTCGAGAACTGGCAAGGCTTTACGGCAGGGAAACTGTTTCAGGGATGAAACAGGGAAGGCATACGAAAAACACTGAACCGGCTGTTTATAACCTTTTTTCAAACACATACGTAAAATGCACAGTGTCAGAAAACACAAAACCCCGCAAAATGCGGGGTTTTGGGATTAGAAGCGAGCCCGAAGACCCGCTTCAGCAACGCCTGAACCGTCGATTAGCCGAACTGGTTCATGGTGTTGTCTTTACCACCAGCCTTCAGGGCCGCATCACCAGCGAAGAATTCCTTGTGGTCGTCACCAATGTTGGAACCAGCCATGTCCTGATGCTTAACGGTAGCGATACCCTGACGGATTTCCTTGCGCTGTACACCGGCAACATAGGCCAGCATGCCTTCGTCACCGAAGTAGCCCTTGGCCAGGTTGTCTGTGGACAGGGCCGCAGTGTGGTAGGTCGGCAGGGTGATCAGGTGGTGGAAGATACCTGCTTCGCGTGAACCGTCACGCTGGAAGTTACGGCACCACTCATCCGCCAGCTGACCCAGCTCGGTGTTGTCGTACTCTTCGCTCATCAGCTTGGCGCGGTCGTAGGCAGAAACGTCCTTGCCTTCTTCCTGCCATGCGTCGAATACCTGCTGACGGAAGTTCAGGGTCCAGTTGAAGGACGGGCTGTTGTTGTAAACCAGCTTGGCATCGGGAACCACTTCCTTGATGCGGTTAACCATGGCAGCGATCTGGCCAACGTGCGGCTTCTCGGTTTCGATCCACAGCAGGTCTGCGCCGTTCTGCAGGCTGGTGATGCAGTCCAGCACAACACGGTCTTCGCCAGTGCCCGGCTTGAACTGGAACAGGCCAGACGCCAGACGCTTCGGACGAACCAGCTGGCCCTTCTGCTTGATCACAACGTCTCCGTTGTTGATATCTTCAGCCTTCTCGATCACTTCACCATCGATGAAGCTGTTGTACTGGTCGCCCAGATCGCCCGGCTCTTCAGTCACAGCGATTTTCTGAGTGAGGCCAGCGCCCAGTGAGTCAGTACGGGCAACAATAACGCCGTCATCCACACCCAGCTCGAGGAACGCCAGACGAACGGCGTTGATCTTGGACAGGAAGTCAGCGTGCGGCACGGTTACCTTGCCGTCCTGGTGACCACACTGCTTCTCGTCAGAAACCTGGTTTTCGATCTGGATGCAGCAGGCACCGGCTTCAATCATCTGCTTGGCCAGCAGGTAAGTCGCTTCTGCGTTACCGAAGCCAGCATCGATGTCGGCAATGATTGGCACAACGTGAGTTTCGTGGCTGTCGATCTGCTTGATCAGCTCTTCGGCCTTGGCGTTGTCGCCCGCGTTCTCAGCTTCTTCCAGGGCGCGGAACAGGTGGTTCAGTTCCCAGGCATCGGCCTGACGCAGGAAGGTGTAGAGCTCTTCAATCAGACCGGATACAGCAGTCTTCTCGTGCATGGACTGGTCAGGCAGCGGGCCGAACTCGGAACGCAGGGCAGCAACCATCCAGCCAGACAGGTAAAGGTAACGACGCTTGGTGGTACCGAAGTGCTTCTTGATGGACAGCATCTTCTGCTGACCGATGAAACCGTGCCAGCAGCCTAGGGACTGGGTGTACTGGGAAGTGTCGTTGTCGTAGTTCGCCATGTCTTCGCGCATGATCTTGGCGGTGTACTTGGCGATGTCCAGACCGGTCTTGAACTTGTTCTGGGCGCGCATGCGAGCGGCGTGCTTCGGGTTGATAGCATTCCAGGTCGGGTGCTGCTTCAACAGGGAAGCAATCTGGTCGACGTCTTGTGCGTAGGGCATGTTCTCAATCCTTTCTACGTTGGTTTTCTAAGTCGATGCGGAGAAGCGTACAGCAACTTCCGAAGCCAACAACCTGCTCACTTTTTGAGCGAAGCGCTGACGTTGATGGTTACTTTAGTGGTTTCAAATTTATAATTGAAATTTATATGATCTATTTTCAGCATTTTTCTGGTGAATACCAAAAGGGCCAGGCAATTGAGCTGGATCAAGGTGCGGAGGGTGACCTCCTGATCACCCGGTCCGCACAGCCTGATATTGCTTTTCAGGTCAGGCAGAGCACGACCAGCCGATCCTTTGGCTGCAATTCCAGATAGTCTTTCCTGGGGGGATTCAATTGCAGGTGGCGACCACGTTCATTGGCGCTGTGGCGAAAGACACCCAGGGCCAGTTCACCTTCAGACGCCACCGTCTTTTCCAGAACCTGAAACGTCGCACTGGCGGGCAAGGGGTAATCCGCGGGATCCCGGAACTGGATCTCGGCACCGCCCACGGTGAACAGCTCATCCAGCACGATTCGAAGCTCCCGCCGCAGGGCCACCTGGGCCAGAACATGACTCAGAATCATGGGGCTGATCATCATCTCACTCTGGTGCCCATCCAACAGATGCCGGTTGTCAGGGTCACTCAACTCCATGATCAGCTGAGGCCTCCGGGCAAAATCGGCCAGGATATCCTCGAGCTGGAGATACCCGACCATCGCCCGGGCATCGGCCTCCTCGCCGGAAGCCAGTCGGTCACTGCTAAGCAGGATCACGGTATCGTAGCCCGCCGGCCCAATCCTGCGCAGCTCACCCTCCACCATATAATCCGCCTCGATGTGTCGACAGGTCAGGCGGCCGGCATTCTCGACGTATTGGGCAATGGCCTGTTCCCGCTCGGCTTTCGGAACCACGGAAACAAGATCCACCTCAAAATGACGGTGCCCGTAGCTGAGAAATTCGGCGATCAGGCTGGGTACTCGTCGGTTCCAGCCCAACACCAGAACACGGTGGTTCGCCTGGTCGGCAGGCCGGTCGACGTGTATCGCGGGCCCTCTCACAAGCTCCGGCAAGGTTGCCCGTTTGGCATCCGGTTCTGTCTCGGAGTAATCCCGGGCCATGATAACCACCCGATCCGCCGGACCAATTCTCGCGTCTGAAGGTGCCAATAGCTGAACGTCCCAGCCTGCACCACGATGTTTCAAAAGCCCCAGAACGATTACCTCGGGGCGGGCGGACGCCAGCTCGCCAAGCGTCATGCCTGCCAACGATTCGCCGCCCCGGATATAGATTTCGTTCCCCTCACCGGCTGTAAGCAATTCGTTGAACACTTCCGACAGCCCGGGATGGAGAATGTTCTGAACCATCAAACGACTGATGGTGGCATCGCCGGCCACAACTTCCACTGCTCCGGGATAGGCCCGTTCAATCACCGGGAGCTTCCGGACGTCCTGGATCTCAGCCACGACGAAAGGCAGAGAAGCCTTGAAGTGCCTCGCCTGGGCGGCAATGGACAGCAGCGCCTTGACCGTTTCCACGTCCGAGGTCACCAGGCTGCCCGCTTCATGGGCGGCGCTGGGGACGATAACGGCGGCTGCATCCAGACAGGCCACCCGGTGCAGGGCATCCGGCTGGATTGCCGATCCTGAACGAAGGATGATCTGACGGGCTCTGCGCCCGATCCCGGGTTCACTCCTCAGTTCGTGAACCTGGGCGGCAGAAGCCTCCTCCGACAACACCACCAGGTTGAGCTTCTGGGCGTCATGCTTTTCCAGAAACCGCCGCATCCGGCCGCTGGAACCCAGCAACTCCGAGAGCAGCGGCAAGGTCTGGCTGGTCCACCCCAGCACCACCACATGGTTTTTCAGAGTCACCGGCGTGAGGCCCCGCTCGAGGTCCGCCATTTTGGCAATCAACCACCGAGTCAGGATGGCCACCAGAGTACCCATGAACACCACATAGCCGCTGATGGTAAGAAGCGTTGAGACGAAGCGCTGCCAGGTGCCAACATCGTCCCCCAGATAACCGGGGTCTGTCAGCCTCAGGAAGGCCCACCAGATCGCTGAGCCCGGCTCCTCGAAGTCCCCGCCCTGGGGAACCACCAAAAGGCCGCCGACCAGAGAGATCAGGCCGATAAAGACACCGACGACAAGAAGCTGAAACCCCGCCCCCTTTACCAGTTGGCGCTCCAGTATGAATTTCACGCGGTCGATCAGCCGGAAAGGCAGCATGGCGGTCCTCTGGTTCTGTGTGTTCTCGTAGTCTAAGGGTAAACTATCCAGAGGCTGCAGGAATCAACGTTTTATCGGGCGGGCTGATCAGCACGGGATTCCGGGTTGCTTATCAGACGCAACGCCTCATCAAGGGACGGCGTGAAACGGCTGACCCCCGGCACCGGTGCCACACCTGCACGAGCAAGGGTTCTCAAGGGCTGGAACTGGAGATCGGCAATGACAATCTGCGTGCCGTCCTGTTCGCAGGTGGCGATCAACTTGTTCAGAGCAGATAGCCCCCCGGCATCCAGAATCGTGACGCCATCCATATACAGGATGAACCCGCGGGCATTCCTGGACAGCTCGGCCAGTTCCCCGAAAATCCGGTCAGCAGCTGCAAAGAAAAGGGGGCCGTTAATCTTGAACACCTGCCAGCCATCAGGCAGGCCGAACTGAACGATCCGTTTGTTCAGGGTAATATCCGTCACTCTGGTCATCTGAGCCATTTCCCGCATGAACAGCACGGCCGCCAGCAAGACCCCGGTAGTAATCGCAATCACCATATCCAGTAAAACCGTGAGCGAAAAGCAAGTCAGAAAGACCAGGATGTCGCTGCGCGGGGCCGTTCTCAGCAGATGCAAAGACTTGGGTGCCTCGCTCATATTCCAGGCCACCATCACAAGAAGAGCCGCCATGGCCGGCATAGGCAGGTACGCCAACAGACCTGCCAGCGAAACCAGCGCCAGCAGCACCACCAGAGAATGAACCATTGCGGATACCGGGGACTCGGCGCCGGCCCGGTAGTTGGCTGCGGAGCGCGCAATGGCAGCCGTAGCGGTAATACCGCCAAAAAAGGGCGTGATGATGTTGCCCAATCCCTGCCCCATCAACTCACTGTTGGCGCTGTGGCGTTTGCCAGTCATGCCATCGAGCACCACCGCGCAGAGAAGCGATTCAATTGCACCCAGCATGGCAATGGCAAAGGCCGCGGGCAGCAGATCCTGGACCAGCGACCAGGTCAGCCCGATCGGCTCGCCCGACACCCCCGCCTGCTGCCAGGGCCAGGCAAATTCCGGCAGAAAGGGTGGAATACCTGCCCCCATCGAACCATTCGGCAACAGATAGCTGAACCTTGAACCGATGGTTTCGATGGCAGCGCCCTGTGTATTCAACCACAGTGCCAGAAGACTCCCGATCACCACGGCCGGCAGATGCGGCGGCACGGGTGTTTTTAGCCGGGGCCAGACCAGCATGACCGCGAGAGTGATGCCGGCAACCAGGGTACTCATACCATCAATCTCAGGAAGGGCGCCGACAAGCACGGCCAGCTTGTCCCAGTAATGTTCGGGCATATCCCCGACAGAGAGGCCAAGAAAGTCTCGGATCTGCAGAGTGGCAATCACCACCGCAATACCCCCGGTGAACCCCAAAGTTACAGACTCGGGAATGTATTCAATGAAGCGTCCCAGCCGCATCAGGGCCATGATGATCAGCAGAACGCCAGACATCAGGGTGGCCAGCAGCAAGCCACCGAGGCCGTAGGTCTGGGCAATCGGATACAGGATAACAACGAAGGCGGCGGTGGGGCCGGAGATACTGAACCGGCTGCCTCCGGTCAATGCGATCACGAAACCGGCAATAATGGCGGTGTACAGTCCGTACTGCGGCGCTACCCCACTGGCGATCGCCAGAGCCATGGCCAGTGGTATGGCAATAATGCCAACCGTGACACCGGCCATCAGGTCGCGCAGGAAACGACGGCCCCGGTACGGCTCATCAATACAGGCTTCCCGGAATGCGTGGGCCATCCGGAGTGAAAACAGGTGGGCGCGATGTGGCATAGCAGGGCTCGTTAATTGCAACTTTTACCTACAAACTATATGCTCATCATATCTGTATTCAATGTTAATCTGATTAACATACTTCGAAATCACCAGAGGTGAAGAACAACCCTATGGAAAACCGCACTGCCCGCCTGACGTTGCTGATCGATCCGGAAAAAAAGGCCGCCTTTGAGGAACTGTGCAAGCAGGAGGATGTAACACCCTCCCAGAGAGTACGCCAATTTATTCGGGAATATGTGGAAGAAAGATTGGGGCCGGACTGGCGCGAAGAACGCAAAAAAAGATCCTGACCGCGGTCGAAACGTAAGGACTACCATGAAACGTCTGTCGCCAGTCATGCTACTAGCCACACTGTCTGCCCTGAACGGATGCACCGCCATGCCTTCATCAAAAGTCCCGGATGCAATACTGACGGCACCGCAAACCCAGTACGATGCCCGGATAACAGACCCGGACAGCAACACCGCCCTGACTCTGGAACAGCTGGCGCAACGACTGACAGAGACCGATGTGGTAGTTGTTGGGGAATACCATGGACACCATGGCTCGCATCTTCTGCAATCCCGGCTTCAGACTGCAATGTATCAGCTTCGGCCAGCGCAAATTCTTACCATGGAACAGTTCAACCTGGACCGTCAGGATGAGCTAAATCGGTATCTGCAGGGAGAAACCGGCGAGACCGAAATGATTGAGGATGCCAGTGCCTGGGACAATTATCGCGCCTCCTATCGGCCACTGGTGGAGTTTGCACGCCGGCAGAATCTGCCCGTGATCGCGGCCAACGCACCAGCAGACGTTGTCCGCTGTGTCGGGCGTAGAGGCCCGGACTATCTCGACCGCATCTCAAACACTTTGAGACAGGAACTACCCACCGATCCCTTCATGGACACCCTTGCCTACCGGGAAAAGTTCATGGCTGCCATCGGCACCAGCCACCAGGCCGACAACACCATGAGCGAACGGATGGAGAATACCTACAAGGCTCAGTTGCTCCGGGACAACACCATGGCCACTCGCATTCTTCAGGCGCGGGCAGAGCATCCGGGACACCAGGTGCTGCACCTGACCGGCACGTTTCACAGTGAAGACGGCCTTGGAACCGTAGCACTGCTTAAACAGCGGGCACCGGAGATCTCTGTTGCCGTTGTCAGTCCGGTATTCTGGCGGTTGGAGGACAGCAAACAGCCACTGGAGCAGAATCGCGCTAAGGGTGATTTCATCTACTTTATCCAGCCCCTGCCCGATGAATTCCAGGACGCCGATCGGGAACGCGAAGCCATGAAGGCCCGCTTCCGCCAATCAACCGACAAGACCTGTGACTAGAAATCGCCGCTACCGGCCTGACAGGCCAGATTCCCGCTTAAGGGCCTCATCAAACATCGAAAGATCCTGATCGCTGAACAGGACAAACCGAACGAGATGAACAGACTTGAGTTCCTCCAGGGTGTCGGCAACCGCCTTCATGGCTACTGCGGCGGCATCCCGCACAGGATAACCAAAAACCCCGGTAGAGATGGCAGGAAAGGCAATGGACGCCAGCCCATGGCGGTCCGCCAGCAACAGGGCGTGATTGAAACACTCCGCCAACAAACGGTCCGATGGCTCATCGACCCCATAAACCGGCCCCAGGCAATGGATGACATGCTGGTTCGGCAGGTTGTGGGCAGAGCTGATTACGGCCTGGCCTGGACTTATGGGCGCCAGCGCCCGGCACTCCTCTGCCAATCCAGGGCCGGCGGCGCCGTGTATGGCGCCCGCCACGCCACTGCCAGGCAACAACTCGGCATTGGCAGCATTCACGATGACATCCATATCCTGCTGCGCGGCGATGTTGCCTTTGACGCACTCAACTTTCACAGCCGTCATGATTCCTCTCTTTTCGCTTGGGACGTGACACGCTAATCTTGATCATGACCTTCAGGATAGCAGCCATCAACCGGACGCTTTTCGGAACTTTCCGGTGACGTAATACAGGGACACCCCATGAAGCTTCTTGCCTCACTGATTCTCGGCATCAGCGCCATTATTTCCGCCGCCCTGATTGGTAATGGCCTTACTGACCTGCGCACCGGCGACCGCTATGTCACCGTCAAGGGTGTGGCAGAACGGGAGGTGAGTGCGGATCTCGCCTTGTGGCCCATCCGCTTTGTTGCGACCGGGGCATCACTGAGTGGGGCCCAGGACAAGGCCAGAAGCAGCCGGGATGCGATCATGGCGTTCCTGAAACTGCAGGCTATTGACGAGGATGCGGTCGAGCTCCAGCGCCTGGATGTAACCGATACCCGGGCCAATCCCTACCAGGCCAATAATGGCGAGCAGAAATTCATCATCAGCCAGACCCTTATGGTTCGCAGCACCGATATCGACCGAATCCGACAGGCGGCCCAGGCGGTCAGCGAACTGGTGGATTCAGGGGTGGTGCTATCTTCAGACTACGGCCCATCGGGCCCGACCTATCTGTTCAACCGCCTCAACGATATCAAGCCCGAGATGATTGCCGAAGCTACCGCGTCGGCTCGGGAAGCGGCCGCCCAGTTTGCCCAGGATGCCCAGGCGGAACTCGGGGGCCTGCGACGCGCCAATCAGGGCGTTTTCCAGATTCTCGCCCGGGATCAGGCGCCGGGCATCATGGAAGGGCAGCAACCGGTGAAGACCGTTCGGGTGGTCTCGACCGTCGAATACTATCTCAGGTAGCCCGCAGGCCTACTGGGTGGCCACCATCTCATCGGTCACCTGATACTCCCCCTGCAGCCAGCGCAAAATCTCACTGGCTGCAGGGTGGTCAAAAGCGTCGTAAGTGTGTTGCAGACTCTGCCGCTTTTCATCGCTGATCCGGCCAAGGCCGGCATCCTGCAGCACCAGTAAATCCGCATGCAACTGCGCAGCCAGCTCCCTGCCCAATACCTCCCGGGCCACGTGTCGGAACGCCTGACCGTATTGATAAAAGGGTCCGAGCCGATAGGATTCCGCCAGCGTAATCGCCGGGATTGCCGTCAAGGTTGGCTGCAGAGCCGGGTTGATACCATGGCCGGCCAGGTGCGCCGCGTTCGCCGCGGGTCGTCCGGTGAAGGCGCGCAGATGCAGGTGTTGTGACATCCGGTCACCATCGTTAACCGGGTAATTGTCCCAGAGTACCGGCTTGCGCCCGAGCAGATCCCCGATCCGTTTCAGATGGCCTGGAGAGACTTCCCGGGAACACACCTCCTCCCCGGTCCAAAACACATTCACCGAATGGTCCAGCTTGCGTCCCAGGGTTTCCAGGTAGTCCACCGGGCGCTCACCGAACACCCGGTCCAGCACCGGATCATCAGAATAGTAGCTGGGACAGACACTCAGATGCTTGATCTCGGTGTGTTCACGGATCCAGTGCACAATGTCCACCTGGGTGCTGGCCAGATCCGGAGTATCGGCCCGCATGTCGTCGAACAGAATCGCCAGCTCATCAATGCCAATACGTTCCAGTAAGGCGAGTTTGTTCGTCAGGGCTGCACGAGCCTCGTCGTCAAACCGATTGAATATCTCAAACGGGCTCAACCCAACCCCGAAACGCACCCCCTCATGCCGGCAGAAGCGCGAAAATTCCGCCAGTTCAGAGGCCGTTGCCGGTGGGTGGGGCTGCTGCCATTTGCGACGCAGGAAGGCATCGGCTTTAGGGGCATAAAGGTAAAACCCATACCCATGGGGTGCCAGAGCGCGGACCAATTGCCGGCGCTCCTGCCAGGTCCACATGGGACCGTAGAATCCTTCAATGATGCCAAGTGTCGTTGTCATGGCCAATTTCCGCTCCGCTGGTTCCCGGGCCCGGGTCAGGCACCCCACAACCTCCAATTTTGACTAGACTTACCGGTAATGCCAACTACAAACGATCCGCACGGCAAGGAGCAATTCAATGGAAATAAAAACCTTCGAGGACCTCATCGAATGGACGAGGCAACTGCATGCGCATCTGGCAAGGTGTCTGAAGGAGTCCGCAAAGCTCAACAACGATGAACGGTGCAGCGCATTACTCGACTATGTCGCCGGTCACGAAGCCATGCTCGAAAAAGCCGTTAAGGAGTTCGAGAAGCAGGCTGATCCCAAAGCCATGAACACCCGCATGTACGACTACCTTAATCACAAGCCAATCAAGGCCAGTGCCGACTCCTACACCCACTATGCCTCAATGTCATTTACAGACATCGCGAAAGAGATCTTCCAGTTCCATGATCAGGTGATGGATCTTTACGATTCACTGATCGGCAAGGCCGAAATCCCCGAAGCCAAGTCACTGCTTGAGGATTTGCTGTCCCTCGAAGAGCACGAGGCCATGCGGCTTTCGAGCCAGATCAGCCGGATGGACGACCTCTGATCCGTCGTACGACCAAGGTCGTACACCAAGCGGTTTTTGATTTCGTTTGTTAACGATAATTGCTAACGTGAACTAGCATCAAGAGTGGTTTTGCCCCAAACAGGGGAGGCCCTCGACCCACAAAAAAGATAAGAGGATAGAAGAGCAATGAAGATCCGTTCTGTTCTTTCCGCGGCTGTGCTGGCTGTGGCAACAACATTTGCCACCACACAGGCGCTCGCCCAAGAGACCTTTACACTCCGCCTTGCAGAAACCTGGGGACCAAATTTCCCGATTTTCGGTGACACCACCAAGCGGTTTGCCGAAAACGTCGAGAAAATGTCTGACGGACGCCTGAAAGTCCGAATCGATTCGTCCAACAAGCACAAAGCGCCCCTTGGCATCTTCGATATGGTCAAGGCTGGCCAGTACGACATGGGCCACTCCGCTTCCTACTACTGGAAGGGCAAGGTTCCAGAGACCCTGTTCTTCACCAGCATGCCGTTCGGCATGAATGCAATGGAGCAGTATGCCTGGTTCTACCACGGCGGCGGCATGGAGCTGATGCAGGAAGTCTACGAGCCCCACAACATGCTGTCTTTCCCGGGTGGTAACACCGGCGTTCAGATGGGCGGCTGGTTCCGCAAGGAAATCAACTCGCTGGAAGACCTCCAGGGTCTGAAGATGCGCATCCCCGGTTTCGCCGGTGAAGTCTTCGCAGAAGTTGGCGTTAACCCGACCAACATTGCTCCGGGCGAGCTGTACACAGCCCTGGAACGCAACACCATTGACGCGGTTGAGTGGGTAGGCCCGGCGCTGGATCTGCGTCTCGGTTTCCAGCAGATTGCTGACTACTACTACACCGGCTGGCACGAGCCCGCTACCGAACTTCAGTTCCTGGTAAACAAGCGGGTTTGGGAAAAGCTGCCGGCGGACCTGCAGGAAATCATGCGTGTCGCCATGCGCACTGCCTCCTACGACATGCTGGTTCACTCCCAGCACGCCAACGCCGAAGCCTGGGCCAACATTCGCGAGGAATATCCGAATGTCCAGATCAAGCGTTTCCCGGATGACATCTTCGACGCAATGTACGCGGCCAACAACAAACTGCTCGACGAAGCAGCGGCCGAAAGTGACATGGCAGCCAAGATCATCGAGTCCCAGCAGGACTACCTTGAGAAGAGCCGCGCTTACACCAACATTTCTGAGCGCGCCTACCTCAACACAATGGCAGAAGTCGAGTAAGATATAGGCTTTAACGGAGCCGGGATCGCTCTAGCAGTGATCCCGGTTTTGTCGTTTATAGCAACTGAAAAAACGCCAGTCCGCCTGGCGGGAGATCATCAATGCGGTGGATTATCAAACTGGACGACGGGCTTGCCCGGTTGTCCGTGTTCTGCGGCTGGGTTGCCTGTGTCGCAATGATACTGATGGCAGCCAACGTCTTTTACGACGTAGTGGCCCGCTACGCCTTTAACAACGTTTCGATCGGCATGCAGGAAATGGAATGGCACCTTTACTCGGTGGTATTCCTGCTTGGTATCCCGTACGCGCTAAGGACAGATGGCCATGTTCGGGTCGATGTTTTCTACACCCGCTGGAGCAACAAGGCCAAGGCCTGGGTCAACCTGATCGGCGCGTTCATTTTCGTCATTCCATTTGCCTATCTGATTGGCATTTACGGCTACGACTTTGCGATTGACTCCTACCAAATGGGTGAAGGCAGTGGCGACCCGGGCGGCCTGCCCCATCGGTGGATCATCAAGTCCGTGATCCCGGTCAGCGCCTTTTTCATCGGTGTAGCCGGCCTGAACATGGCTACGTACGCCCTGCGCGTAATGGCTGGCGACAAGGAATATGAAGGTGAACACAGCGCAGGAGGGCTCGCATGATCGGTATGATTATGTTCGGCGCGGCTCTGCTGCTGCTGATGCTGGGCTTCCCCGTAGCATTTACCTTCGGTGGCGTTGCGCTGTTTTTCGGTATTTTCGCCGAAGGCATGGATCTCTTTGCCTTCATGCCCTATCGCATCATGAGCGTGATGCAGAACACCGTACTGATGGCCGTTCCCCTGTTTATTTTCATGGGCGTGGTGCTCCAGCGGACGCGGCTGGCAGAACAGCTGCTGACGTCCATGGGCCGGCTGTTTGGCGGACTACCCGGCGGCCTGGCCATTTCGACCATCCTGGTCGGTGCGCTGCTGGCGGCTTCCACCGGTGTCGTGGGCGCCAGTGTTGTCGCTATGGGTCTGATCTCGTTGCCGGTCATGCTGGCGCACAAATACGACAAGCGGCTGGCCACTGGGACCATCTGTGCCTCCGGCACCCTCGGTCAGATTGTTCCGCCCTCGATCATTCTCATTATTCTGGGCGATGTCCTTGGCCTTCCGGTTGGTGATCTGTTCAAGGCCGCAGTTTGGCCAGGCGTTGTGCTGGTAGGCCTCTACATCACCTACATTCTGGTCCTGACCAGGCTCAAGCCTGAAACCGCCCCGGCGATGCCGGATGAACCCGGCGTTTCCCGCAAGAAGGAAGTCCTCAACGCCCTGCTGGCCATCATTCCGCCGCTGGCACTGATTGTGGTGGTTCTGGGATCGATCTTCACCGGCATTGCCACACCCACTGAATCATCCGCTCTGGGTGGCGTTGGTGCCGTGGTGCTGGCCATTATCTACCGCCAGTTCTCCTTCAAGATGGTGTGGGATGCATCCAAGGACACCGTCAAGGTGACCGCCATGGTCTTCGCGATCCTGATTGGTGCCACCGCCTTCTCCATGGTATTCAGCTACACCGGTGGCGACTACCTGCTGGAAGAGTGGCTGCTCCAACTGCCAGGTGAAAAATGGGGCTTTATCATCCTGGCCATGGCGGTCATCCTGGTACTGGGCTTCTTCATCGACTTCGTTGAGATCTCCTTTATCATCGTGCCGATCCTGGCGCCAGTGGCTGAAGCCATGGGTATCAACATGCTCTGGTTCGCCATCCTGATCGCGATGAACCTGCAGACCAGTTTCCTTACACCACCGTTTGGGTTCTCGTTGTTCTATCTGAAAGGCGTCGCACCACCGGAAGTGCGAACGACGGACATCTACAAAGGCGTCCTGCCCTTCATCCTGATTCAGGTGTTTGTTCTGGCGCTGATCGTGATCTTCCCCGAATGGTTCGGCATGAGCTCCTCTTACTAATCCAACCAGAATACCGGGCCTCAGGGCCCGGTATTTTTTTGCGCTCTCTCTACTCTTCGGTTTTTCTATCCGCATCATAGCTTTCCTCTATATAGCCCCAACCTGACAAAACCTGACTGTTTTCTATACTGAACGGACAACCGGCGATTCTCAGACTGGTATTCGGGAACCCTGGCGCGCGAACGGCGACAAAACATTGATGTTGAGGTTATCAAGGGAGAGCGGAGTCCATGAACCAGAGCACTGCCCAGAAAACCCGTGACAGCGGGCAAGAATCCAAAAGCCACGTGCTGACCTTGCCACTGGAAAACACCCACGTGGACCGGTCACCGCACACCTACGAGCGTTGGCTGATTGCCAAGCTGATGCGCATGGCAGGCTCGCCACCGCTCCGGTTCCGGCTCTGGAATGGGGATGTGATTGAACCGGAGGGTCAACACTCGCAATTTACTCTGCATCTGACCGACCCCAAGGCGCTTTACGCACTGGTCACCAACCCCAACCTGGCATTCGGGGATCTTTACAGTTCCGGCCGACTGGAGGTAGAGGGAGACCTGCCGGACCTGATGGAGGCTCTTTACCGTTCGGTTCACCAGGCGCGCCAGAAATGGCCGAAATGGCTGGAAGCGCTGTGGCGCAATCACAACCCCCGCTCCACCGGCATCTCCGAGGCAAAGGAAAACATCCATCACCACTACGACCTGGGTAACGAGTTCTACCAGCACTGGCTCGACAGTGCCGAAATGCAATACACCTGCGCCTATTACGAGAGCCCCGACCTGACACTCGAACAGGCCCAGTTGGCAAAGCTGGAGCACGTTTGCCGCAAGCTCCGACTCAAACCGGGCATGACCGTAGTTGAGGCTGGTTGTGGTTGGGGCGGGCTGGCCCGCTACATGGCCCGCAATTACGGCGTCAAAGTTCATTCCTATAACATCTCACGGGAACAATTGGTCTATGCTCGTGAAGAAGCCCGCAAGCAAGGGCTAGATCATCTGGTGGAATACGTTGAAGACGACTACCGCAATATCAACGGCCAGTATGATGCCTTCGTATCTATCGGGATGCTGGAACACGTGGGTAAGGAAAACTTCAAAGCTCTGTCCGAGCTGATCAAGCGAAGCCTGAAACCCGATGGCATCGCCCTGCTACACAGCATTGGCCGCAATCGCCCTATGCTCATGAATGCCTGGATCGAAAAGAGAATCTTCCCCGGCGCCTACCCACCGAGCATCGGTGAATTCATGGAGATCTGCGAGCACGGTGATTTTTCGGTGCTGGATGTAGAGAACCTGCGCCTGCATTACGCCCAGACACTGAGCCACTGGATGGAGCGGTTCAACGAGAACGAAGACAAGGTAACCGCCATGTATGACGGCCACTTTACCCGTGCCTGGCGCATGTATCTGGCCGGCTCCATCGCTGCCTTCCGGGCAGGCTCCCTGCAGCTATTCCAGGTGGTCTTCAGCCACGGTGATAACAACAAACTGCCGCAAAGTCGACAGTATCTCTACGACTTCCCTGCCGCACCTGAGGAGGCCTGATGGACTATTACGACCTGATCATCGTCGGCGCCGGCCCTGCCGGCTCCACCCTGGCCAGCGCCCTGGAAAACAGCGGCAAAAAAGTGCTGATCATCGACAAGCAGGACTTCCCACGGGACAAGACCTGTGCGGGCTGGGTGACCCCCGCCGTCATGGAAACCCTGAAGCTTAATCCCGATGAGTACTCAAAGGAGCGAACCCTCCAGCCCATTCGTCGTTTCCGCATCGGGATGATGGGTCAGCCGGCCGTGGAAAACGATCATGGCGATGTGGTCAGTTATGGCATCCGACGGTGTGAGTTCGACGACTACCTGCTCAGCCGTGTCAACGGCCCCAAGCAGCTGGCCACGCCGGTCAAATCCATCGTCCGTCGAGAGGGCAACTGGGTGGTCAACGACACCTGGGAAGCGCCCCTGGTGGTCGGGGCCGGCGGCCACTTCTGCCCGGTTGCCAGATTGCTTGGCGAAGGCCCCGGCAGCCATGAGACCGTGGTGGCCGCCAAAGAGGTTGAGTTTGAAATGACGCCGGAGCAGGCCTCAGCCTGCGAGGCCCGCGGCGATACACCGGAGCTCTGGTTCTGCCGCGATCTCAAAGGGTACGCCTGGGTGTTCCGTAAGGGCAATTTCCTGAATATTGGTCTGGGCCGGGAAGACAACCACAAGCTTACCGGGCATCTGGAGGCCTTTGTTGAAACAATGAAGTCAACGGGGCGTATTCCGGCGGATCTGCCGGGCCGTTTCAAGGGCCATGCCTATCTTCTATACGCCCATGCCGACAGGCCACTGGTGGACGACGGTGTCATGTTGATTGGCGATGCTGCTGGCCTCGCCTATACCCAGAGCGGTGAGGGCATTCGGCCAGCAATCGAATCTGCACTGCTTGCCGCGGATGTCATTCGGAATGCGCCGGACTATTCAGCGTCCTCATTGCAGGTATACGGCGATGCCATTGCCGAACGCTTTGGCACCCGGGCCTCGGAGGCAGATCAGGGCTGGCAGGTGCCTGACTGGGTCAAGATGCCGCTGGCCAGTAGCCTGATGCGCTCGCACTGGTTTACAAGAAAGGTGGTAACAGAGAAGTGGTTCCTGCATCAGGAAGTGCCGCCACTGCAAGTCGCAGTCTGAGGATGGCAACAAAAACCCGGAAGCGCCAATACCGATGCTCCCGGGTTGCTTTCGGGCCCTGAACTCAGTTCGCCGTCAGTTCGATGACGTCAATACCGTACAGGGTGGTGGTTCCACTGATTTCATTACCCACCGCCAGCAATGGCTGCCCATTTGGGCTGTCTTCTGCGGCGATAAATGCGACACCTTCCGGTCCAAGATCACCGGCCATACCCGCCTGCAAATCCGCATCCGACACCGAAAAATCACGGTTATTCAGGTACTGGACGAACTCCGGATTCTGGGGGTTGGTCACGTCGTAGACCATAATCCCGCCAATCCGCTCAAGACCGATAAACGCAAAGGTCTGTCCGTTGATCTTGCCAACCGTTACCGCCTCCGGCTCAGGCCCCTTGTCATCAGAGCGGTTATCGAAATTGTTCTCGTCATTGGTGGCATTGAAATTGTCCGGCAGGAGACTGGCGGTGATGCGTTCGAACTCGCTGCCACTGTCGAAGACCCGCTTGCCATCGGCTGACCAGATGGAGAATGACCGGGCGCCATAGGTGTAAATTTCGTTGTATTCGCAGTCAACCTCTACATCCGTAGCCAGATCACTGGGATCACAGCCATTGCTAACGCCCATGGTAGAGGTCACCTTGATCCGACCAAGGTTCTCATCCAACTGAAGATCAGCCGCATTCGGAAAAGCCGCGGCATCCAGGGTCAAATCACCCAGTCGGAACTCTTCGGAGAAACCATCATAATCCCTGGAATCTCCTTCATTGGCGGTGATGTAGTACGTCTTGCCATTGTAGCCGTAGCTGGTCATCGAATCCGGCATATACATGCCCTTGACCGGCCAGTTCCGGATATTGATGCCGCTGTCCCGATTACTGGCGTCCAGCTCGTTGCCAATCACACTGTGGTCTTTGAAGCCCAGCGGAAGGATCGCATTGATCACACCGGCTTCAATATCGAGTTCGGCAACCGCATTGTTTTCCTGCAGGGCGACCCACGCGGTCTGGTTGTCCAGTGAGACGGCAATGTACTCCGGCTCCATGTCCTGAGCCACGGATGCGCCCGGGCCAAACACCCGGACACCGCTGGCTTTCAGGGCTACCTCGTCGGCATTGAACCCTTCGAAACCCGCGGTGGTTACTGTGGCGCCGGCAACGCCCGCCGACAGATCAATAATGCTGACGGATCCGACCGGGTCATTGGTGTAGTCGTCGCTGGGCTCACCCTCGTTGGCGACCAGCACTTTCATACCGTCACGGGTAAAGGTGACCATATCGGGGAGCGCGCCAACAGTGGCCTCGCCGACTTTGCCAAGGTCTGTGGTGTTGTAGAACACGACTTTACCGTTGTCCTGCTTGGTTTCCGCCTCAATGGCCACCGCCACCAGGTCGCCGTAGACAGCCACGCTGTTGGCCGAAGCGCCCTCGGCCGTGGCATCAATGGTCTGCAAAAGAACCGGCTGGGAGGGATCCTGAATATCGAGCACGTCCACGGTGGATGCCCCGGCATTCACAACGAACAGACGCTGATTGGCCTTGTCGTGGGCAAGGATCTCGGCAGCCCCCACGTCAAATACATCGCCGGGGGCCTTATAGGTTCCCAGCACATTGAGTTCGATCAACGATTTACTGGTGCCGTTTGCCCCATCCGCGCCATCGTTACCGTCATCGGTACAGGCGCTCAGGCCCAGCATGGAAGAAACTATGGCTGCGGACAGCAGGGTTTTTCGGAACATGACAACGTGCCTCTGGGTTAGCTTGATGTAGAGAATCCCTACACACGCTAGGTCAAAGGCGTGACATTTCGGCGTCAGTTCCGAGTCACTAAGGTTACGAATTGATGAAAAGGACAAAAAATGGCGACCCAGAGGTCGCCATTCATTCAGTTCGCTCGACTCAGTGACCGAGATAGCTGCGATACATCCAGACCGTCTTCTCCTGCTGGGAAATGTAGTCGCTCATCAGGGCAACGGTGCCCTCATCTTCCGCTTCACCGGCCAGGCTGAGCAGTGCACGCTGTTTGCCGATCAGCTTGGCAAAACTTTCCACGATGTTCCCCATCGCTTCCTTGCCGTCGGACACATCCTTCCGCTCCGGCACTTCAGAGCGCTCAATGTAGGTGCTGTAAGCGTGAGCCGGTCGATGGCCCAAAGTGAGCACACGCTCGGCAATCTCATCAATCTTGAGCAGCAGGTCGTCGTAGAGCTCCTCGAACTTCACGTGCAGCTCGAAGAAGTTGTCGCCCTTGATGTTCCAGTGATACCCACGCACGTTCATGTAAAAAATCTGGTAGTTGGAAAGCAGATCATTCAGAGAGTCAGCGAGCTTTGCCGTTTTCTCGGTATCAAGACCAATAAAATTCTTACCCATAACGCATCTCCTTGGCAGTTATGTATTTGCGATTGCTGGAACTATAAGCCCAATCGCCGAACGCGAGGAAGTTTAGTTTGCTAATCTCGGCGATAGTAATGCTGCATAACTCTATGTGAACCGCCAAAAAGATAGCTCCACGCTATCGAACTTCTCAATGCAATTCATTTAACACTCATTCTCACCCGGCGTTTAATTGCAGTATCAACGATCGATACCGGAGACAACCATGAGCGCGTTAAAACTGTTCGTACACAACCATGGCACGAATGGCGACCAGTCGCTGATCAAGACGGTAACTTTCGCCCTCACTCATTTCACCGTCGCCTTTACCGTGGCTTACCTGCTCACTGGTGACCTCCTGATCGGAAGCCTGATCGCCATGGTAGAACCGGCAATAAACACGGTGGCCTATTTCTTCCATGAAAAGATCTGGGCCCGCCGTCAGCGTGATACAAGGGCTTCAACGGCACCTGTAATTCACACCCAGGCCCACACCTGTTGATTCCGATCAAGGGTCGGTTCAGACGCCCGGCCCACAATCGGTGCAGCCCTCTTCTGGCGCCGGTCCGATATTGAGGTTGCGGTTTAGATCTTTCAGGGCAGTCCTCAATCCTTCCTCAATGACCGGATGGTAAAACGGCATTTCCAACATTTCGGTGACCGTCAGTCTTCGCTGGGCGGACCATGCAAGCAGATGGGCAATATGCTCCGCCGCCGGGCCAAACATCTCCGCGCCCATAAAGAGCCCACTGCCATGTTCACCATAAACTCTCAGTAAACCCCGGTTTTTGCCGATCACCCGACTGCGGCCCTGATCCTCGAAGGACACCTCTCCCACGGCGAAACAGCCTCGACAACGCTCGTTCACTTCGTGAATGGTCAACCCGACCGTCGCAATCTGCGGATCGGTGAAAACCACAGCCAACGGCGTCCGGCGAAGGCCGGTTCGTACCTCCGGGTATGAGGCAGCATTGTCGCCCGCGATCCGGCCCTCGTCGGCCGCCTCATGCAACAGCGGCAAACTGTTATTGGCATCGCCGGCGATGAATATGTGGCTCTGGCCACAACGCAGGGTATGGGGATCAAACAGGGGCATGCCCTTTTCATCCAGCTCGATACCGGCATTCTGGATGTCCAACCCGTCAACGTTGGGCCGACGCCCGGTTGCCGCTAACAGGTAATCGAAGGTTTCCGTCGTTTCACCGGCAGTGCCATTCGCAAAGGTAATGGCAACACCGTCTTCGACTCGCTCAACTTTCGTTACATCCGAATCCGGGGCCAGCGGAAATTCGTTGTTAAACATTTTCAGTGCGTAGTCTCGAATGGTGTCATCCTGGATCGGACCGACCGCGCCGCCAACCCCGAACATACGGACCCGCACGCCCAGTCTGCTAAGGGCCTGCCCAAGCTCAAGACCAATTACGCCCGGACCGAACACCGCGACCGAGTCGGGGAGATCCTGCCATTCGAAGATATCGTCGTTTACCACCAGCCGGTCCTTGGCTTCAGTCAGAAACCCGGGAATGTTGGGCCGGGAACCGGTCGCGATGATGATCCGGACGGCCTCAACCTCGAGGTTGCCGTCAACCATCAGGCGATTCGGGCCGATAAATCGGGCGTGGCCCTTCAGACGGTGCGCTTCCGGAAACTTCTCAACCGAGTCAATCACCGAAGAGACGAAACGGTCCCGCTCAGTTCGCACCCGTTCCATAACCCGCGTGCCATCAATCCTGATACCTCCGGCAGACACACCAAAGAGATCCCCAAGCTGCATCTGATGGGCATTTTCGGCGGCGGCAATCAGCAATTTGCTGGGCATACACCCGACTCTGGCGCAGGTGGTCCCGTACTGATTGCCCTCGATTAACACGACCTTGTCAGTCGCTTTGCGCACACGCTGGTAAGCCACCATACCGGCGGTACCAGCTCCGATAATGGCAACGTCTACGGCTCGCTTTTCCATACAAGGTCTCCAGACAGGCATTCCCGGCATCGGGGAACAGGGAAGATTGGGAAGGGTGTGAACACAGTATAGAAGCCGTGGCAAGTTTCACCCACAGCGTGAAAAAAGCATGGATTCGGCCTATGCTGTCAGACTTTTCAGCCAACGGCAGGCACAGGAAAGGAGTTGGGGATATGCAGAGTTACTGGCCGGAATTTCTGACAGTCGCCCTTGTCCACTTGCTGGCAGTGGCAAGTCCGGGGCCGGATTTTGCCGTGATGCTCAGACAGGCACTCTGCCAGAGCCGGAGGAACGCGCTGCTAACGGCCATCGGCATCGGTGGTGGAATTCTTGTGCATGTTTGCTATTCCCTATTGGGGATTGGCCTGCTGATCCAGCAATCGATCATGCTCTTTAATGTGCTCAAGGTACTGGGAGCCCTCTACCTTGCCTGGATTGCCATACAGTGTCTGCGGGCCCGGGCCGGTGGCGTTCATGTGGATCAGGACCCGACCGGTGGACAATCCGGTCTCGCAGCCCTGCGACTGGGCTTTCTGACCAATGCTCTGAATCCCAAGGCAACGCTGTTTTTTGTCTCCCTGTTCTCTGTTGTGATCAGCCCCGGCACGCCCATCGCGCTCCAGGCCGGCTACGGCATTTACATGGCCCTGGCCACCGGGCTCTGGTTTGCCATGGTTGCCGTTTTCTTTACCCTGCCCCGGGTCCGCCGGGGGTTTAACCGGTTTGGCCACTGGCTCGACCGGCTGATGGGAGGCGTTCTGTTGTTGCTGGCCGGCCAACTGCTGCTGTCTACAGTGAGCGGATCAGAGCCTCCGTCTGGGCCCATCCCAGACACGGATCGGTAATCGAACAGCCGTAACGCAGGTCTTCGCCATCGTCCTGGCGGCCCGGCTCCAGGAAGCTTTCCAGCATCAGGCCGCGGATATGGCGGTTGCCGGCACGGCGCTGGGCTATCACTTCCCGGGCGATATCCAGCTGTCGCTCGGCCTGCCTACAAGCATTATCATGGCTACAGTCCACCATCACCGTTGTGGACAATCCCGCTTCCACCAGGCTGCCAACGGCTTGCTCAATACTTGCCGCATCGTAGTTGGTAATGCCGCGACCACCGCGCAACACCAGGTGGGTGTCAGGATTCCCCCGAGTGGTAATCATGACCGGCGCCCCGGTAGCAGACACGCCAAGGTGATGATGGGGATGCGAGGCCGACTTCATGGCATTGGTTGCCGCGGCAATGCCGCCATCCGTGCCGTTCTTGAAGCCGGTCGGCATCGGCAGTCCACTGACCATTTCGCGGTGAACCTGCGACTCGGTGGTCCGAGCACCAATAGCCGTCCAGCTCACCAGATCTCCCAGGTAATCCATGGCGAAGGGGCTCAGAGCCTCCGTGGCCAGGGGCAACCCCATGGCGGCCAGGTTCAGCAACAAGCGGCGGGAACGGCGCAGCCCTTCATTCAGATCTCCCGCTCCGGTGCGCTCAGGATCGTACAGCAGCCCTTTCCAGCCGACCGTGGTTCGGGGCTTCTCCAGATACGCCCGCATAACGATCAAGAAACGGTCACTGACCTCATCCGCCAGCGCCTTCAGCTTCTCCCCGTACTCAAGGGCAGCCACTTCGTCGTGGATGGAGCAAGGCCCCATCACGATCAGGGTTCTGCAGTCGTTACCTTGCAGAATCCCTCGGATTGCCTGCCTCTGCTCGTCTACCCGCCGGACGACAGAGTCGCTGGCAGGCATCTGCAACTTGAGCTCCGCCGGCGTTGGCAGAACCACTTCCTCTCTGTGGCTGAGTGGTGACTCCGCTTCCTGGTGCGACAGCTCAGTGTTCAAGGGCATGTTCATGTCAGTGTTTCCGTTTCCCTGGGTCAGAATCAAAAAAGCCCCGGCTGGGCTACCAGTCGGGGCTTTTTGAGTCCGGTGGCAGCCTGGGTGTTCTGCCGGGCTGCCTTCCTCGTTATTCGGTCGATGAAGATGCTATGGGCGGCCCCGGCTCTGGCTAAAATAAAAGCCATAACCAAACCACCAGAAAAACACAGCAGCGACTGCAGCCGCCGGCTTGGTGCCGAAAGCTTGCAAAACATTCAATTGACAGGTCGCGTGTGTCGTCTTCATGCTTTTCAATATATACCCCCGGTTTTCACCTTGGCAACCCGTGTGTCGGAGTTTTTTCAATACCGACGGAAGGATTGGGAGCACTCAATGGCCATTTTTTTTCGAAGATACCCTCTGCAGCTTGTTCTGGTTCTATTGCTGGGGCTTTTTTCCAGCCAGGCTCTGGCCCAGGCGGAATCCCGCGTTTACCAGCTCAATAACAGACCGGGCGACGATGTGGCCGTGCAGATCCGCGAACTCTATCAAAGCTCGCCGATGACCGTGACCGCCCGAGGCCAACAATTGGTGGTGCGCGGTGAACCTGACCTGCTGGACGAAATCGGACGGCTTGTTGAGACACTGGACGTGGCGCCAGTCCAGATCCGCATCACCGTTCGCTCCAGAACAGATAGCGGCGGCAAGCGCTCAGGTGCCGGCATTTCCGCTTCCGGAGGTCAGGCCGAAATATCGGCGGAGCGTCGGGTTACCACCACCGGCAGCGCCCAGGAACGAACACTGATTATGCAGGATGGCCAGTCGGCGCACATTACCTCAGGCCAGGTCCGGACAATTCCGGTTGCCGTTCGCGGTGGCCGGAACCCTGCAGCCTTCCTGCAACAGGTCGAGACTCGCAGCGGGTTCCTGGTCAGCCCCCAGGTAATTTCCGATCAGGCGGTAGAATTGAGCATTGTCTCATTCGAAGAGGAACCGGCAAACCTGGACGGTTATGAAACGGAGGCCGTCGTCACCATTCGGCGGGTGGAACCCGGACAGTGGGTGTCACTCGGCAGCACAGCGACCCGGTCAACCCAGGAACGGAGCGGCATTACTTATCAGGTGAACAGCAGTCGGTCCGATAATCGGAGCTTTGAAGTGCGGGTCGATCTTCTGCCCTGACGTCAGGCGTGTCGTTTGCCCAGAAGAATCTGCTTGGCTTCATTAAGTTTGGCTGCCAGGTAGTCGTTTCCGCCGCGGTCCGGGTGAAGCTTTTGCATCAGCCGGCGATGAGCCATCACGATCTCCTCTTCGGTACAGCCGGCTTTCACACCGAGGATATCGCAGGCCTCACGCTCTGACATCTGGCCAGTGAGATCCGTGCCCGGGCCAGAGTGATCGTTCGTCTGCCCTCGCCTTTCTCCCCGCTGCTTCCCTCCCATGAATCGGTTGATCTCCGGAGCAAATTTCAGCAAGGCTGGAAGCTTGCGCAACAGCGGAATCACGGCTGCCACAGCCGCGGTAAGTACATGAATCCGACCGGTCAGCACCATGAACACCAACAAGGCGCCGCCAATCACCAGGACAACTTTCCAGGTGGCCGCCTTTTTCTTTTCAGCGGATAACGCGCCCCACTGTTTCAGAATCACAAACACGGCGGCTGCCAACGCGATTCCCAGAATCCACTGCATGGTTGATCCTCACCCTGAATATCGTCGTAATTCTGTCACCGACGCCTGCTATATTACCAGTGTCCCGTGCGTAAACCGTTTACCGCGAATGCCACCATGACATTCATCAAAATCAGTGCCTCCAAGCCTAGATAGAAATACCTACAACCCGGTGACAATCGCGACCCCGATTTTGTAGGATGCTATGCTTCCCCAAATCTGACACAGATCCTCAGGACCCGAACCATGCGCACTGCTACCCGCTTTCTGATTGTCATTATTTTTCTCGGCGTAGTGCTCGGAGGCATCTTTGGCTACAAGTTCTACCAGTTTGGCCAGATGCAAGAGCAGATGTCCCAGCCCCAGCCACCGGCCCAGATTTCCGCAATTGAGGCCCGTCGCGAAGCCTGGACGCCGGCCATCAAGGCTGTAGGCAGTGTTGAAGCCGTCAACGGCATCCAGGTGGCGAATGAAGTGCCCGGCGTCATCGAGACCATCAATTTCGAATCCGGGGACCTGGTCAAGCGCGGCGACGTGTTGATCCGGATTGATGCAGCTATCGACGAAGCTGCCTTGCGCACCCGCCGCGCCGAGGCACAACTGGCCGAGCAGGAATTCAAGCGGGTGTCCGATCTGCTGCCCAAGCGCGCAGTCTCCCAGTCCCAGTACGATGAAGCCAAGGCCAACTTCGACGCTGCCCGCGCACGAGTTAACGAAGCCGAGGCCCAACTGAGCAAGAAGATCATTCGTGCGCCTTTTGATGGCACGCTGGGTATCCGGATGGTCGACCAGGGCGAATATATTGCCACCGGCACTCCCATTGTCGAGATCAACATGCTCGATCCGATCTATGTTGACTACACCCTGTCGGAGAAGAACCTGCCGAACGTGAAGACCGGCTACCCGGTAGTCGCTACCGTCGCAGCGGTTCCGGAGCAGGATTTTGAAGGGTCCGTCAGCGCCATCAATACCTCGGTTAACCCGGAAACACGAACGGTCAGAATCCGAGCCACACTCTCCAACCCGGACAACCTGTTGCGCCCGGGTATGTTTGCGACTGTTCTGACCCAGCAGCCTGAGGACAACGAAGTTGTGACCGTCCCGCGCACCGCCATCTCCTACAACACCTACGGCGACTTTGTGTTTGTGGTCAAGGAAAACGAAGAGGGCAACCTGGTCGTTAATCGCCGCACGGTAACCACCGGCGAAACCCGCAATACCCGTGTTGCCGTTCTGTCCGGGCTGGAGGCCGGCGAAACCATCGTCGAGAAGGGCTTGCTGCGTCTGCGAGCCGGACAGAAGGTTGCCATCCAGGAAGAAGATCAGAAGCAGGGGGCATCTGAGTAATGCGCTTCACTGACATATTTATCCATCGTCCCGTACTGGCGACGGTGGTCAGCCTGCTGATCCTGCTTCTGGGCGCACGGGCGGCCATGGAAATGGAAATACGGCAGTATCCGGAGCTCGAAAGCACCACGGTGACCGTGACAACGGCCTATCCTGGTGCCAGCTCTGATCTGATCAAGGGTTTCATTACCACCCCTCTGCAGCAGGCAATTGCCGAAGCCAGCGGCATCGACTACCTGACGTCCACCAGCTCCCAGGGCACTTCCACCATCGAAGCGAAGATGGTTCTGAACTATGACGCCAACGCGGCCCTCGCAGAAATCCAGGCCAAGGTGGCGAGCCAGCGGAACGTGTTACCGGCGGAAGCCCAAGACCCGGTGATCACCTCCACGACCGGTGACTCGACGGCCCTGATGTACATCGCCTTTTACAGTAACGAACTGGCCGTACCCCAGATCACCGATTATCTGACCCGTGTTGTCCAGCCCCGGCTTCAGGCACTGTCCGGTGTCGGCAAGGCAGAATTGTTGGGCCGTAAATTCGCATTGAGGGTGTGGTTGGATCCGGAACGTCTTGCGGCGGTGGATATGACACCCCAGGAAGTGGTCGCAAAGCTTCGCGCCAACAACTACCAGGCCGCTGTCGGAAACACCAAAGGTACCTATACCGAAATCAGCATGACCAGTGACACCGATGTCGCTGACCCGGACGCGTTCCGCAACCTGGTGGTCAAGCAGTCCGATGGCACACAGATCCGACTGCAGGACATTGCCCGCGTTGAGCTGGGCTCTGAAACCTACAATCAGCTGGCGCTTTATAAAGGCCAGCCGGCCACCTATGTAGCCATTGAACTGGCTCCCGGGGCCAACCCGCTGACGGTCGCCGGCCTGGTGAAGGACGAGCTGCCCGATATCGAAAGCCAACTGCCGTCCGGGCTGGATGTGCGTCTGGCGTACGATGCCTCTGACTTCATCGAGGATTCCATCAACGAGGTTATCCAGACGCTGCTGGAAGCCATGATCATTGTTCTGGTAGTGGTATTCCTCTGCCTCGGTTCGGTGCGGGCCTCAATTGTGCCCTCTGTTGCAGTTCCGCTGTCACTGGTCGGCGGTGCCTTCATCATGCTGATGTTCGGTTTCTCGCTGAACCTGCTCACCTTGCTGTCCATGGTATTAGCCATCGGCCTTGTGGTGGACGACGCCATCATTATGGTGGAGAACGTGCACCGGCATATCGAGCAGGGAGAATCCCGTTTTAATGCCGCTATAAACGGTGCCCGGGAAATGGCGATACCGATCATCGCCATGACCACAACCCTGGTTGCCGTCTATGCGCCCATCGGTTTCATGGGCGGACTGGTCGGCTCACTGTTTACTGAGTTTGCCTTCACCCTGGCCGGCACGGTGGTTATTTCCGGTATCGTGGCCCTGACACTCTCGCCGATGCTGTCGGGTATGGTTCTGAAGCCCCATGGTAACCCGGGGAAATTCGAGAATCTGGTCGAACGTTCTTTCAACGGAATCGCGTCCGGTTACAAATCGACGCTGTCGTCCCTGATGCAGACCAAATCGGTGGTGATCTTTTTTGCCCTGGTAGTGCTTGGCTCTATCTACTTCATGGTCATGATGAGCCAGAATGAACTCGCGCCCACCGAGGACCAGGGTATTCTGTTCTACCAGGGGCTCGGCCCACAAACCTCTACCCTCGATTACCTGACCGAACATGGTGACGAGGTTCAGGAGCGCATGTCGACGGTTCCGGGCTACAACGAAGACTTCATGATCATCGGTATCACCGGCCCTAACGCCGTGTTCGGCGGCTTCAAGATGGCGCCCTGGAGTGAACGGGAGATCAGCCAGTTTGAAGCCCAGCCGAAGCTGGATGCGGAGCTCAAGAACGTCACCGGCCTCCAGACTGCCGTCTTCCCGCGACCCTCCCTGCCCGGCTCAGGCGGTGGCCTGCCGTTCCAGTTTGTGATCACCACCGGCAGCAGCTATGAGCAGCTGGATCAGGTAGCGGATGAACTGCTAGGCAAAGCCATGGGCAGCGGTAACTTCATGTTCCTGCAGAAGTCCATCAACTTTGACCGCCCAATCACGCGCATCAACGTCGACCGGGACCGGGTGGCGGATCTGGGCCTGTCCATGCAGGACGTTGGCCAGAGCCTGTCGAGCATGCTGGGTGGCGGTTACATCAACCGGTTCAGCATGGAGGGACGTTCCTACCAGGTTATTCCACAGGTTGATCAGAAGTTCCGACTGGATGCCCAGGCGCTCAATGAGTATTACATTCGTGCGGATAACGGTGATCTGGTGCCACTGGGCAGCGTGGTCAGCTTCAGCCAAGACGTTGAACCGTCTAACCGCACCCAGTTCAACCAGCAAAACTCCCTGACACTCCAGGGTGTGGTCATGCCTGGCGTGGCCGCAGGCACCGCCATGGACTTTATGGAGCAGACCTCAGCAGAAGTCTTTCCCCAGGGCTTCAGTTACGACTACACCGGTCAAAGCCGCCAGTTGGCTACCCAGGGCAGCGCTCTGATGGTGACCTTCTTCCTCTCGCTACTGGTGATTTACCTGGTTCTGGCAGCCCAATTCGAAAGCTGGCGGGATCCGTTCATCATTCTGGTATCGGTACCCATGTCGGTGGCGGGAGCCATGGCGTTCATCGTGCTTGGTTTCGCCACCATGAACATATACACCCAGGTCGGCCTCATCACACTGATCGGGGTGGTATCGAAGAACGGCATCCTGATTGTCGAGTTCGCCAATCAACTGCAGAAGGATCGCGGGCTTAACAAAGTGGATGCGGTGATTGAAGCGGCGGCAATTCGCCTGCGGCCAATCATCATGACATCCCTGGCGCTGATCTTCGCCATGGTGCCACTGCTGATAGCCGTTGGCCCGGGCGCGGAGAGCCGCTTTGCCATCGGCCTGACCATCAGCGCCGGACTGGGTATTGGTACCCTGTTCACCATCTTTGTGTTGCCAGCGTTCTATATTCTGCTGGGCCGGGATCATCACGGTTCAGCTACCGAGGAATATGGCAAAGGGTCAGAACTTGAGGATAAGTCGGCTCCGGCCCACTGACCCGATCTAATACACCAGCCCCGGCCACGGAAACGTGAGCCGGGCTTTTTTGCTCTACGGGTCAGGACGACGCAAGATCAGGCTCGCCCAAAACCCTCTCGCCAGTCCCGCTACCCTGCAGGCTTCGCCGCCATTGCACCGTTTCACTGGGCAGCTCCCCGAAATGCTCCCGGTACATGGCTGCGAAACGGCCAAGGTGCGAGAAACCTTCATCTGCGGCATACCAGGAGATGTGTGGAACCTCACATTGACAGTCAACCAACCGCTCGCGGACCCGTATCAAACGTGCTCTCTGATAGAAACGATAGGGCGTGATGCCGGTTTCCCGCTTCATCAGGTAGTAGAGGTTACGCTCGCTCACCCCGGCATAACTCGCCAGCTCCTGAAGATCAAACTCCCAGGAAGGATCCACCATAATTCTCTCAACCACCCGCTGCAATCGGCGGTCAAGAGTCCGCTCTGAGCAAACCGCCGCCTTCTTGGGTGTCCAGGGTGATTTAATGGAATTGAAGAGACGAGTGGTCAATTGCCGGGCCTGAACATCATCACGAACGAATGGCAAACGTTCGAGATAGCAGCCGATCATCGCTTCCAGAATGGGCTGCCACTCGCCGAATGATTGCGGTAGCACATTATCCAGCGCACCATTTCCGGGCCTCAGCATCATAACCTCTGTCTCGGGTGCCAGACGGAGTTCAAACCTGTCTTCAGGACGAGCGAGGAACAGCCGATCCAGGGGGCGCCAGCCTCCTCCCCGAGTGGCAATTTCAGGATTTCCGGCTCTCGGCAAAAGCAGCACCGGATTCGATGCACGGCAGCCGGACACATCCATGCCTTTGCTGGCCCTGAGCGAAATCACATGCCCGCATTCACTGGCAAGCACCGACAGAGCACCTACACGACCGCTGCCCGAATGCAGGCGGCAGTTCATGTCGTCGCAGCCTGACAGCTCACGGAGCGCGGCAAGCCATTCATCCAATGAGGAATTGTTCAGCTTCAGGTATGCGCCCAGATCCAGGTTCGAAGATGTATGTCCCATAAATCCCTGCGTGGAAAGGTTGGGATATTTCTATAGGATGTCAGATTGTTCCACTAGCCATATCTTGCAAAACCTTACATTTCCTAGGGACATTTACCGTTATATTGACATTAATCAATCAGATCATCTTCCCATGCCCCCCAGGGGGCCGGTCGTGCCATCAGGTACCCCTGGCCCCGATGGCAATTCAGTTCCTGGAGTTTGCTGCGCTGCTCTTCGGTCTCGATTCCCTCCGCCACCACCTCCAGGCCAAGTGCCTCGGCAATCCCGAGGATCGCAGAGACGATCCGGGAATCGCCAGACTTACCGCCAAGGCGCCAGATGAATTGCCGGTCAATTTTCAACACATGCAAAGGCAGGGTATGCAGATAAGCCAGTGAGGAGTAGCCCGTCCCAAAGTCGTCAATGGCGACTACCACTCCTTGTTCACCGAACTCCCGCAGACGATTCAGGCACTGTCTCGAAAGGTTCATCAGGTGGGTTTCAGTAATCTCGATTTCAGGTGTCCAGCCAACACCGCGGATGCGGTCAAACAGTGGCTCCAATAAGGCTTCCAGCCGGGAATCGGTGATCTGGCGCGCAGAAATATTGATCGCCAGGCCAAGCCTCTGAGGCAGCTCGCCCAAGCGCTCAGGAAGATCGGCAAGTACACAGCGCACCAGGTGCTCGGTCAGTTCATGAATATGCCCCCGCTGCTCTGCAATGGGGACGAAATCCGCGGGCGATACCGTGCCGAATTCCGGGTGATTCCAGCGCAACAGTGCCTCCAACCCGGCAACCTTGCCAGTCGCAAGGTGGTACTGGGGCTGATAGACCACGCTGAATTCCTCCGGAGCAGTCTTCAAGGAGGCGATCAGCGCCTCAGACAGGCGTTGTCTGTGCCGCCCCCGCTCATTGTCCACAGCACTGTAAATACGGTAGCAGGCCCGGCCCGCCATTTTGGCCGAATACATGGCCCTGTCTGCGTTCTGCAACAGCTCCGCGCCGGTGCGGCCATGGTCAGGATATACCGCGGCACCAACAGAAGCAGACAGGAAGTACTCCCGGTAACTCACGATAATGGGCGCCTGAAAGACCTGTGTCATGCGCTGACAAACGCTCTCCAGATCGTCATCATTTTGCAGCTCGATGATGACCGCGAATTCATCTCCGGAGAGCCGCGCAACCACATCGCCCTTCCGCAGAACACTCTGGATACACTGGGCGGCCTGTTGCAGAACCTGGTCGCCACATTCGTGCCCGTGCAGATCGTTAATAGACTTGAAAAAATCGAGGTCCACATACAGCACAGCAAAACAGCCACCGTCACGCTCCCGCTGGGATACCCGAGCCTTGAGGAATTCCTGGAACAGAGAACGGTTGGGCAGCTGCGTCAGCGTATCGTAATAGGCCAGCGAGGCCAGGCGCTCATCAGCGGCGGCAATATCTCCGACATCGGTAAAGATGCCGGCAAAGAACTGTCGTCCCGCTCTCTGCACGGGATATATGGTCAACCATTGGGGATAGGTCTCGCCATTCTTGCGACGATTCCAGATCACCCCCTCCCAACGCCCCTGATCACTCAGACTCTTCCACATGTCCTGATAGAACTCAGGCGAATGCAGCCCGGAGCTCAGTACCGAAGGCGCCTGACCAAGCACTTCTTCTGCGTGGTAGCCGGTTACAGAGCGGAACATACGGTTCACGTAAGCAATTCTGGGTTCCGTTGTTGACAGCATGATTGCCCTGGGATGGTTATCCACCAGGGCCATGAAATCTTGTTGTTGTAATGCCTGCATGCACTGCTCACTCCTTTTCAGCAGCCCCTGAATCTGGTCCCACCAGCTCCAGTCACCAGCATAAGCAGTATCTGTCGCCAACCTAGCCACATATTGCAAAACCACGATTGTTACGACCAAAGCACAAGAAAAAGTGAAGAAACGTTCAATTATTGCAATAACCGGATATCGAACAGACTCAAGGCAGTCGATAGTTGGTCAACGCGATAACCACCGCTACAGAGGCAAGGACACTTCATGAGAATCAACGAACCCGTCAGCCAAAAAGAACGGGGATACCCAGAACACTATCACCTGATTACCACCACCGACCTCCGGGGCAAGATCACCGCCGCCAATGAAGAATTTGCCGAAGTGGCTGGCTATTCGATTGACGAACTGGTCGGCCAGCCTCACAACCTGATTCGGCATCCCGACATGCCATCGGGAGCCTTCGAGAACCTTTGGCAAACCATAAAATCCGGCGAATCCTGGCGCGGCATCGTGAAGAACCGCTGTAAGAATGGCGATCATTACTGGGTGGACGCCTTCGTAACGCCAATACGCAAAGATGGAGAGATTGTTGAATTCCAATCGGTTCGCACCCTTCCCCGACCCGATCAGGTTGCCCGGGCGGAGAAACTGTACGGGGCCTGGAATCAGGGCAAAGTGCCCAGGCGGTACCTGGCGATCAGCCCACCGCTGTCACTGAAACTCGGCTGCCTCTATGGAATTCTGGCAGCCGCTATTCTAGGGTTCGGCCTCTCTGAGCTGACTCTGCCCCACCTGCTGGTTTTGGAGGGTCTGGTGCTCTCGGTGTTTGCGGTACTTTTCTGGCTGACCCTGCCAATGATGCGCAACGCCAGAGCAGCCTGCTGCGAAGCTCACCCAGCCATGCCCTGGGTCTATACCGGCCGTCGGGATGAAGGAGCCTGGATCGAATTCGATCGTCAGAAGCGCGACGCGGTCCTTAGGGCGGTCTCCGCCCGCATGCACGCCAATGTCGGCACACTCCATGGCCGAAAACAGCGAACCGTGGAATGGGTCGCAAACTCGGTCGCCAGCATCCGCAACCAACAGGATGACATCAAGGACATAACCCGGGCTTTCGAGGAACTGGCGGAAAGCGTTCGCCGGGTCAGTGAACTGACCGCCCGTACCCACGAGGCAACAGACGATGCACGCCAGTCAGCCGGCCAGTGTCGCGGCCAGATGACGTCCATGAACAAGTCATTGTCGGAGCTCAGGGACCAGTTGTCCGTCGCCAACGAACGCATGCAGGCGCTGTCTGAGAAGAGTGATGCGATCGGGATGGTTCTGGACGTGATATCGGATATCGCGGAGCAGACCAACCTGCTGGCTCTGAATGCCGCCATCGAAGCCGCCCGGGCTGGCGACTCGGGCCGCGGATTCGCCGTGGTCGCCGATGAGGTGCGGGGACTTGCCCAGAGAACCCACGAATCGACCCGCAAGATTGATGAGATGATCGGCGCCTTGCAAACCGAGACCCGGGAAGTGGTTGAGGTGATCAACAACGGCGCCCACTGCTGTCAGCAAACCGCCGGAATCGCCAGTGAAGCCAGCGAAACTCTGGAGGCAACCCTCAGGGATGTCGATGTCATTGCCTCTTGCACCCATGAGGTGGCCGGCGCGACCGAGCAACAGGCCGCACTGAGCGTTCAGGTGGAGCGCCAGGCAGCACGGCTTCTGGAGCTCGGCAACCGCTCGGTCCAGAGCAGCGAAAACGCCCGTGAAGAATCGGAACACCTCGGCAATAACGTGGATCAGGCCCAGTTGCTGACCAGTCATTTCCTGCAAATGCTGTGTGATCGACTGTTACCGGCGCCGGTGCCAGAGAACCGTCAACGATTCCCCGAGCCGACACAATAAGGTAGGCTGGCGATCAACCCTCTGACCAACCGTGGAAGATCGCCGAAACCGTGACTCTTGGAACCCTCTTCTGGCTGTTCGTGGCCGGATTCGCTGTCTGGTATTGGTGGCGCGCCAAAGCCATCAAGGATTTCGTGCTTCAGGCCGCGCGCCGCTACTGCAAAAGCATGGACGTGATGCTGCTGGATGATGCCGTATTCCTCCGTGGCCTCTGGTTCAAACGCGACGATCAGGGCCGGATCCGCGTATGGCGCCGGTTCCTGTTCGATTTCACGTCTACCGGTGAAGAGCGCTACACCGGTCGCATCATCATGCTGGGCCAACGCATCCAGCACATGGAACTGGAACCCCACCGGTTTTCCTGAATACGCAGCCTCCCTGTCCTCACCCATTTGGGCGATTCCTGATCACGCCTTTCGAACCAATAATCGACAACGCATCGACGACCGTCGGCTGCCTGATGTAGCCGTCAACAAAAACAACAGGAGTCAAACATGCGTATTCGATTTACCACAGCAATTCTGCTGGGGCTGGCCTTGCTGTCCGCCTCGTTCTTCACTCACGCCGGCTATACCCAGACCCGCCATCCGATTGTGCTGGTTCACGGTGTCACGGGGTTCAACACCATTGGCGGCCTCGTAAACTACTTCCACACCATCCCATGGAATCTCGAGCGCAGTGGCGCACGGGTCTATTCCGCCAGCGTTTCCTTCGTCAACAGCAGTGAGCAGCGGGGCCAGCAACTGGCGAACTACGTCAACAGTCTCGGCCATTCCAAAGTCAACCTGATGGCCCACAGCCAGGGAGCGCCTACCTCCCGGGTGACTGCTGCCCTGATCCCCCACCGGATTGCCTCAATCACCTCCATCGACGGCGTCAACAAAGGCTCCAAAGTGGCCGACGTAGTCCGAGGGATCCTGCCCCCGGGTAGCTATGTTGAGGGCGGCGCCAATGCCATCGCCAACGCTCTGGGTGATCTGGTCAATGCCTTGTCCGGAGCGGACAACCCTCAGAACGGGCTGGCAGCGCTGGAAACCCTGACCACACCCGGCACCACAAGCCTGAATGATGCCCTGGGCTGGAAGGGGGTGAACCGGAATAGCTGCGCCGGCACCAGCGAGGACGTTTGGATCAACGGTAACCGCATCAAATTCTTCTCCTGGACCGGACGGGGCGTGTGGACCAATGTTTTCGACATCACCGATCCGTTCCTGGGCGTTACCGCCCTGGCCTTCGGCAGCGAGCCCAACGACGGCCTTGTGGGCGTCTGCTCCACCATGATGGGCCGGGTGATCGGCACCCACTACGACATGAACCATGTGGATGCCATCAACCACCTCCTGGGTGCCCGCTCCCTCTGGACCAACCCGATCACCCTTTACCGCACCCAGGCCAATCGGCTTAAGAATCGCGGGCTTTGAGGTGACCATGAAACGGACATCCATCGAAACCCGTCGATGGCTGTTTCCCAGCGCCCTGTCGGCCATTCTGGCCGGCAGTGGTCTCTGGTACGGCCTTGTCGGAACACCCCAGACAGACGCCAAAATGGCGGTTTCAAAGCCAACGCAGTCGGCCACCCTGGAGAATTCTCCGACACAGCCGACCGAATCCAGCGCTAAACTGGCCGCCGACAACGGTACTCAAGGGCCGGAGCAAGCAAAAACGCCGGAGTCACTCGGACCACAACCGTTTGCAGCCTCCCTTTCTGGCACGGAAATCGACGGAGCACTGACAGCCGATGCCAGCGGTGACTTGATTATCAACCTCCAGGTTCGGGACTTCTTCGATTACTTCCTCAGTACGGTAGGCGAAGTGTCTCCGGAAACCGCCATTCAACAGATCGAGGCAATGGCCCGGAACCACCTACCTCAGCCCGCTTCTGACCAGGCGCTGGCTTTGCTTGATGAGTACCTGGCCTATAAGCAGGCGTCACTGCAGGTCATGCAAACGCGCCTTGACCCTGCCAGGGCAGGCGATCCCGGCTATCAACTGGCAGCCCTGGGCGATGCCCTGACACAGCTGAAACAGCTGCGTGCGACCACCTTCAGCTCCGATGCGCACCAGGCCTTCTTCGGACTCGAAGAAGCCTACAGCGAATATACTCTTGCAACCCTTGCCATTCAGCAGCGCACGGACCTGAGCGAACAGGGCAAACAGGCTCTCGTTCAATGGCACCGCAACCAGCTTCCGGCACAACTGAGGGCAACCGAACAACACCTTCATGCCAGCAGCCAACAGCAACAGGCCCGGACAGCTGCTATTGAGTCTGCTTCTTCTCCAGAGGCAGCCGGACGGCAGCTTGCGGAACTGGGCGTGAATCAGGAAGGCGTCGAAAGCGTCGTCGGTTATCTGAAGCAGCGGGAAGGTTTTGACCAGCGTTTTCAGGACTTCCGGGAAGCGATGGACCGCGAAGGCTCATCAGGCCTGGCAGAGGCCGATCTGGAGAAGCAGCGGGAAGCGCTATTGGAGCGACATTTCCCCGAGGAACAGGACAGGATCTGGGCACGACTGAAAATGCTGGGCAACGGCTGACCAGAATGTGCTCGGGTTCCCGACGACTCGGGATGAGCCAGCTACAATCCAGAGACTTGCCCGACACTGGACACGGCCATGACGACCGAGCAGATCAGACAGCAGCAGGCAACCGGGTTCCGCAACCTGCGTTTCGCTCCGGTCCTAGAAGAAGCCTACCGGCAATCCCGGGCCAGCCTGATACGACAAAGGGCCCGACCGGTTTCGGTGGCCGGGCTGATCCTGTTTTTGATCTACGCGATTATGGACGCGCTGACCCTGCCGCCCGAGCTGGCAACCATCACGGTATCCATCCGGCTCGCCATCACCTGCCCGGTCATTGCCGTAGTGGTCTGGCTCGCCCACCGTACGGTTCCCTCCGACAGTACCTTTGAACGCATCTATACGCTCGCCTATCTCCTCGGTGGTCTAAGCGTTGTGGCGATCATCGCGGCAGCGCGGCAAATTGCGTTTCCACTGCCCTACGAGGGCATGATCCTGATGCTTATGTTCGGATACTTCGCCATGGGGCTGCCATTTTTCAGCGCGTCCATGGTCTCACTGGTGCTGGTGATCAGCTACCTGCTGACAGAGCTCTGGAGCGGAATGTCCGGCTCTGCCATTGCAACTAATCTGTTCTTTCTGACGACAGCCAACGTCATCGGCATGGTAGGCGCCTGGACCAGCGAATACCGCCACCGTGCGCACTTTCTGGACCGCCAGTTACTGAATCGAATGCACCAGGCGGCCCGTGACGAAAGCCGACGAAAAACCGAACTGATTACGGCAGCCAGCCATGACCTGCGCCAGCCTCTGAACGTGATCGACATAACGCTCGAAAGCTTGACGCCGGGCAAAGGCGGCTCAGGGGCAAACTCCGCCACCAGGCAGTTAAAGGACATGATCCGACACCTTCGCCGCCTGCTGGGCACCGTCTTCGACAGCGCCAGACTGAACGAGGGCATGATACAGGCCGATATCCGCCCCACGCCACTGGCGACGATTTTCCGGGATATCGGCGATCTACTGGCTGATTCTGTTGTCACCAGTGAGGTAAACGTCGAGATTGATCACAGCGCAGGCAACCTCCGGGTCATGGCCGATCCTTCCCTGCTGTCCCGTGTGCTTCAAAATCTTGTGTTCAATGCAGTGCAACACAGCGGTGGCAGTACCATTAACCTGTCTGCGCAAGGTCTGGACACTCAGGTGCTGCTGGAGGTCTCGGATAACGGCATTGGCCTGCCAGACGAGCTGAACGATACCCTGTTCTCACCTTACGTCAGAGGACAGGGCCAAACTGATTACCCGGGCCTGGGTCTGGGCCTGACTATTGTTCGGGAATTCGTTGCCCTGATGCGGGGAACCTGTGGCGTAGAAACTGAGCCGGGCCAGGGTTCGGTGTTCTGGGTACGTTTACCATCGGCCGTCACAACCACCCGCGGGCCCGAGCCAGATTCACGCACTCTGTCCGGTTGTGAACACCAAGCTGGGTGAAGATCGCCTTGAGATGGGTTTTCACCGTGTGTTCGGTCAGATTCAGACTCTGGCAGATGCGTTTATTGGGAAAGCCCTGCGCCAGTAGCAGGAGGACGTCCATTTGCCTCGGTGTTAACAACAGATCCGGCGCTACCCGTTGATCACCGCCCGGGAAATAACCCTCGCCACGACTGACAGACCGAACCATACTCACCAATGCCGACCGCCCGGCGGATTTCGCCAGAAAGCCACTGGCACCGGCAGCCCGTGCCGCCCGCACCGTCGCCTCGTCTTCGCTGCTGGAAATAATCACCACCGGGGGTGGTTTCCGGTAGCGTGCCAACCTTGGTAACAAGGCCAGCCCCGTCTCACCCTGAAGAGCAATATCGAGCAGGACAAGCTGAAAATCGTCCTGGCGGGCCAAAAGACTGGAGGCAAGCTGAACGGTGCTGGTCGTGATAACGGATTCGGCCAACCCCTCCTGCCGGATAAGACCCGCCAACCCCTGGGAAAACAGGGCATGGTCATCAACCAGCAACACCTTTTTCAGGGCTAGCGGCCGATTGGGACAAGCAACAGGCTGTCCCGATTCTGATGTGATGGCATCCATGGATTAGCCTCTACCCGCTGTGTTTATTTTTGTTACGGCGGAGCTATCACTATAGGCCAGCCGAGCCTTGCACTCCGCGGACTGCTTAACACTTTTTTACAGATTCCACTGAGCCGACCCCATGGTGCGCAGCCGATGAAACACAATTGTCATATTTTTGAATCATCCTTCTCGGCTCTCAATTACCTGTCTGGTAAAGGTTTTTCTAAAAATGCCGCGACTCACACGGATGACTGTCACACTATCGGGATTGCTACTGCCGGCCGTTCTGGCGTTTCAGGCCCAGGCCTATAATCTGGAAATTCACGGTTCCAATACCGTCGGCGCTACCCTGGCCCCAATGCTGGTTACCGGTTACCTGGCCGAACATGGCGACGAGCAAGTTGCATCCAGGGGCACAGGCGTGGAGAACGAACAGGTCCTGCAAGCGCCAGCGAACAAACTGGCGAGGGAGGTGCTGGTTGCGGCTCACGGATCAAGCACCGGCTTCAAGGCGCTGGCCTCCGGCCAGGCTGACATCTGGGCCTCTTCCCGCCCGGTAAAGCCGCGGGAGGCAGAACAATTCCGGGTCCGGGCGGACCTCACGGCGCCGGAGAGCGAGCACGTCATTGCGATTGATGGGCTGGCCATTCTGGTACACCCGTCCAACCCTGTAAGCACAATGAACATTGAAACCCTGGGCCGGGTATTCGCTGGCCAGATCCGTAACTGGTCCGAGCTGGGCGGACCGGACCGGTCGATCCACCTTTACGCCAGGGATGACCGTTCCGGAACCTGGGACACTTTCAAATCCCTGGTCCTGGGGAAACAGCTGGAACTCGGCAGCAACGTCAAACGCTACGAATCCAACGATCAGCTATCGGATGACGTTAGCCGGGATCCCTCAGGCATTGGTTTCTCTGGCCTGGCCTCGGTTCGAGACAGCAAACTGCTGGCCATCTCGGAAGGCAATGCACCGGCACTCCGACCTAACCAGCTCACCGTCGCCAGCGAGGATTACCCGCTGTCACGGCGTCTGTTCATGTACACACCCGGGAGCGACGTTCCACCTCTTGCCGCCGGCCTGATCGAATTTGCCCTTGGCCCGCAGGGCCAGGCGCTGGTTGCCGAGTCCGGATTCATCTCACAGAACCCCATCGCGGTAAAACCGGAGTTCGACGACTCGACCCCCGAGAGCTTTCGCCGCCTGACCGGCAACTATCACCGCCTGACAGTCAATTTCCGCTTCTCCGAAGGCCGGACCAAGCTCGATAACAAGGCCCGCCGGGACCTGCAACGACTTCAGCAGTACCTGATCCAGAACGGCCGATCGGCCGACGACCTGTTACTGATCGGGTTCGCCGACACCCAAAGCCACGAACTACGGGCCCAGATGATCTCCGAGCTTCGCGCCCTGTCGGTCCGCAAGGCTCTGCAGGAGGTGGACGTTCCCGACGTTGCCTACACCGGTTATGGCCAGTACATGCCGGTCGGCGGCAGTGGCAGCCCTCGCAATGGTCGCGTGGAAGTCTGGATCAAATCCCGCTAGTCGATACCAAAGTCTGACTCACAACTGCGGCAATCACTTATCCGCTGCAGCATCACAGCTATGTTTGGGTTTTCTATACTGAAGGATCACTTCCAACCAACAGACAGGGACAATGGACATCCAAAACGACCACCGTTACGCGATCAACCTCAACGTTCGGGGCATTCAGCCCTCGGCCACCCTTCGTATCAATGAGCTGAGCAACCAGCTCAAATCCGAGGGCAAGGACATTATCAAACTCGGGCTGGGACAATCCCCCTTCCCGGTTCCTGATCGCGTAGTGGACGCTCTCAAGGAGCATGCCCACGAGAAGGACTACCTGCCAGTAAAAGGCCTCAAAGGCTTACGCGAGGCTATTGCAGGTTATATCCGCCGAAGTGAGCGCATGCACTGTACCTGGGAAGACGTGCTGATCGGCCCGGGCTCCAAGGAGCTGCTGTTCATGCTTCAGCTGGCTTACTACGGGGACCTGCTGATCCCTCGCCCCAGCTGGGTTTCCTACGCCCCCCAGGCCCGGATAATCGGTCGCTCGGTGCACTGGCTGCCAACCCACGCCGAGAATAACTGGCAGCTTACCGCCGAGGAACTCGACATCATTTGTCGCGATGACCCCTCGCGTCCCCGCATCCTGATTCTGAACTACCCGTCCAACCCGACCGGCTGTACCTACACTGACGACCAGTTGCTGGCCATTGCCAACGTCGCCCGCAAATACAAACTTATCCTTCTGTCGGATGAGATCTACGGGGAGGTGCATTTTGAAGGCAGGCACAAATCCATCGCCCGTTACTACCCGGAAGGCACCATCATCAGTACCGGCCTGAGCAAGTGGGCCGGCGCCGGTGGCTGGCGCCTGGGCACATTCATCTTCCCCCGGGAGCTCCGGACGCTGCAGGACGCCATGGCGATTATCGCCAGTGAAACCTACACGGCAACCAGCGCCCCCATCCAGCATGCAGCCATCGCGGCTTTCAACGGGGGTGACGACATCGACGAATACCTCAAACAGTCCCGCCGGGTGCTGAAGGTGGTTGGCGAGTACATGCATCGTCGACTGAGCGAAATGGGCGCGGTGGTTCAGAAACCGGAAGGGGCGTTCTACCTCTTCCCGGACTTCTCGGGGTTCCGGGAACAGCTGGCCAGCAAGGACATCAAGACCAGCCAGGCCTTCTGTCAGGCCCTTCTGGAAAGCACCGGCGTGGCTATTCTGCCTGCCAGCGACTTTGGCTTCGTGCCGGATCATCTGGCAGCGCGCCTGGCCTTTGTCGACTTCGACGGCGCCGAATCCCTGGCGCTCGCCGGCGGCGACTATGCCGAACAGGAACTGGGCGACGACTTCGTGAAACAGGCGTGCCCGCGACTCGTCACGGCCATGGACAAGATGGATCAGTGGCTGAACAGCCTCTGATCCTGCCGTGCTAGACTGGCGCCCTCATTCTCTAACGGGATATCAACGGGGGCGCCATGTCTGATTCTGTTTCTCTACTCGAGATTACCGACTTTGCCGAAAACCTGGCCCGGGAAGCCGGCGAACTGATTCGCCGCGAGCGGGACAGCAACACCCTGCGCACCGACTACAAGCATCAGACCGAACTGGTAACCCACGCCGACGTGATGGCCGACGAATTCATCACCGGAGCCATCCGCAAACGCTTCCCCGGCCACCGAATTCTCTCCGAAGAAACCATGCCGGACCTTAGCCAGGCCGAGGAGCTGGACACCCCCCTCTGGATCGTGGACCCCATCGATGGCACCGTGAATTATGCCTACGGCCATCCCCAGGTAGCGGTTTCCATTGCCTATGCTGAAAAAGGTCGCGTTCAGGCCGGAGTGGTGCATGCGCCCTTCCCCGGCGAAACCTTCCGGGCGACTCGCTCCGAAGGTGCTACCCTGAACAACCGCCCGATCCGCCACAGCGGCGCCACCGTGCCCCGTGATGCCCTGTTTGCCACCGGCTTCCCCTACACCAAGGACGCCCTGGAACCGCTGGTCAAACGCCTGGATGCCATGATTCACCAATGCCGCGACCTGCGCCGTATAGGTTCCGCGGCACTGGATATCTGCTGGGTGGCCTGTGGCCGACTGGATATCTACTATGAAAACGTCAGCCCCTGGGACTTCGCGGCCGCCCGCCTGATCGCCCTGGAAGCAGGCGCCACAGCTGGCCATTTCAGTGAAGTGCCTGAGGGCTACCCTGCCGACCTCTGGGGCCGCGATATCCTGATCTCGGCGCCGGCTCTCTGGGAGCCTGTTCGGTCTATCCTTCGGTCTGCCTCGGGGTACGACTGATTATGCTTGTGATTGCCTTCGGGGGTTGTCACTAACCTGTTAACTTCGGGGCGGGCACAGGACGGGAACCCGCTCCGACATCGCTACGGTGATATCGCGAATTCATCTGGAGAAATTTGGTAGGTCGGATTAGACGAAGTCGTAATCCGACACAGTGAAAGTATTCCAAAAGTGTTTTGTTGGATTACGGCTTCGCCTAATCCAACCTACAGGCTTCGTGATTCTATCATTGGAGAGATATCGGAAAGCCCTTCCTGCCCTCGCCTAAACTCCAGGCCAAGCAGGCTAGGAATCTTTAAGAGGCGAACGAAAAACTCAACCCCAAACACCCTCGGCAACCAACCCCCAACTCTCGTCGAAGTCAGTGGAAGGCAACCGTGAGAACGACGAGCGGATAAACCGCTGAATCCGGCCTTCCACGAACACCAGGACGAAATCTGCGCCTCGAGCGGATGTGGTTCTTGGCCGCAGGCCCTGGCGGATCTCGCCTTCCTTGAGGGTTTGCCGAACCTGGGTTTCCAGGCGCTCGAAGAACTGGGAAGCACGTTTGCGCAGAGTGTCGTTTTCGCCCATCAGCGCGTCTCCGGTCAGCACACAGCACAGGCCAGGGTTGCGCTCCGCGAACACCAGTACCAGGTGCACCAGTTGCTGGAGGCGAACCCGCACGTCCTCCTGCTCCTGCAGGATCACCTGACAGCGGGAGAACACGGCCTCTTCAGCGAACTCGATGAGCGCCTCGAACATTTTCCGCTTGCTGGGAAAGTGACGATATAAGGCCGCCTCAGTAACGCCAACGGATTTGGCGAGGCCGGCGGTGGTGATGCGGGCACCCGGATCGGTCTCAAGGAGTTCCACAAGAGCATGGAGAATCGCCTCTCGGCGACTGGGTTTCTGATCAGTCATGGCAGGACAGCAGCGCTCTGATTTATCGTTTTCGGGGCCGGTCGTTCAATGCCGGCCCTCAGTTATCGTTAGTCAGGATTGTGCCCGAGATCAGAAGAAGGTGCCATCAATGGGCGAGGATGCGCTGGCATAGAGCTTCTTGGGCATCCGGCCCGCCAGGTAGGCTTCCCGGCCAGCCTCGATAGCCAGGCGCATGGCATTGGCCATCCTGATCGGGTCTTTGGCCTGGGCAATCGCGGTGTTCATCAATACGCCGTCGCAGCCCAACTCCATGGCGATGGTGGCGTCAGACGCGGTGCCGACACCGGCATCCACGAGCACCGGCACATTGGCGTTCTCGACGATCAGGCGAATGTTGTACCGGTTCTGGATACCCAGCCCGGAGCCTATTGGCGCGCCAAGCGGCATGATAGCCACACAACCCATGTCTTCCAGGCGCTTTGCCAGCAGGGGGTCATCCGAGCAGTAGACCATCACCTTGAAACCATCCTTGATAAGCTCCTCGGCGGCCACCAGCGTTTCGGTCATGTTCGGGTAAAGGGTCTTCTCTTCACCAAGGACCTCCAGCTTCACCAGATCATGACCATCCAGAAGCTCACGGGCCAGCTTGCAGGTGCGTACGGCATCTTTCGCGGTGTAGCAACCGGCCGTGTTGGGCAAAATGGTATAGCTGTCCGGGGAAATCACATCCAGCAGATTCGGCTCATCGGGATTCTGCCCAAGATTGGTACGGCGAACCGCAACGGTGACAATTTCCGCACCACTGGACTCGATGGCGTGACCGGTTTCCATCATATCTCGATATTTGCCGGTGCCGACGAGCAAACGGGATTGGTAGACCCGCCCGGCAATTTCGAGCGGTTTGTCTTCTGGAAGCTGGAATTCGGATGTCTCTGTCATAGTGTTCCTGAATAATTTGAATACTGAAGGATGGAAACCGCCGTGGTTGGCGGGTTTAGCGGACCGCCCTGTTCAGCCGCCGCCAATCGCGTGCACAACTTCAACACGGTCACCATCGCTCAGGGTAAATTCCGGGTGCCGGCTTCGTGGGACTATGTCCTCGTTCACCTCAACCGCCAGCCGCTTGCCTGCGAGAGCCATCTTTTCAATCAGCGTGGCAATGGTTGCGCCGTTCGGCAGCTCCATTGCATTGCCATTTACCTGAACCTGCATCGTGACTCTTGAACCTCTGTATTCATCACTTGTTCCGGCTTAGGCCGGCGGTTATTAACAGCGCCCAACCCACCATGAAGCATACTCCGCCCAGGGGAGTTATCGGACCGATCCAGCGGATGTCTGTCAGCACCAGCAAATAAAGACTGCCGCTGAACAACAGGATGCCGGCCAGAAAAAAACCCGCCGACCAACCCAGCAACTTTCTGGGGAGGCTCTGTCCGGCCAGCAATGCCAACAGAACCAGCGCTACGGAATGGTACATCTGATATGTGACGGCGGTCTGGAAAACTTCAAGGCTACGTTCACTGACCAGGTTGCGCAGCCCATGTGCCCCAAAGGCGCCAGCCATCACCGCCAGAAGCGCCAGGAAGGCTCCCGCAACCAGCGGAAACCCAAGCACACGGCCGGTCGCCTCTTGTACGGACTCAGCAGTCACAGTGGATCTTTTCTCCTGAATCCAGGTTCATCATGGTCAATGCGCCGCCCCAGACACATCCGGTATCCAGGCCTATAAACCGGTCGCTGCCGGTTTTTCCTTCCAGGGCTGCCCAGTGGCCAAACACCACTCGGACATCGTCATTCCGAGGGAAATGAAACCACGGCTCGAAACCTTCAGGGGCGCTGTCGACAGCTTCCTTGGCCGCCAGCTCCAGGGTGCCATCCTCAGCAATAAAGCGCATGCGGGTGAAATAATTGGTAATGACCCGCCAGCGGTCCATACCTTGCAGGGATTCGTCCCAGCGTTCGGGCTGGTTCCCGTACATCTGGGTGAAGTATTCCTCTGCTGCATCGCCCCGGATCACCGCTTCCACTTCCTGAGCACACGCCATGGCCTCGCCGACAGACCATATATGAGGCAAACCGGCGTGGGTCATCACCAGATTCCGGACTGGATCCTGAACGCACAGATTCTGCTGCCGGAGCCAATTCACCAATCGGTCGTAATCAGGTGCTTCCAGAATATCGGCAAGGGTGTCTTTGCGGCGCGTCTGATGACCACCCAGGGACACCGCCAGCAGATGCAGGTCATGATTGCCGAGCACCACCACCGCCGAATCACCAAGGCTTTCGATATACCTCAAGGTTGCCAGTGAGGACGGCCCACGATTGATCAGGTCGCCCGCTACCCACAAACGGTCACGAGAAGGAGAGAAATCCACTTTGTCCAGGACATCCCTCAGGCGTTCGTAACAGCCCTGAATATCGCCTATGGCGTAGTCAGTCATCACTTACCTCGTTGGCCGGATTAGTTGAGCCCTTCTCATCAACCAGCAGGTCTGCAATGGTCACGTAATCGGCCAATCCGAGGTTCTCGGGGCGCAGGCCATCATTGATGCCCAGACTCTGGAGCTGCTCGACCGACACCATACCGCCGAGCGCCTTGCGAAGGGTTTTCCGGCGCGCGTTGAACGCCGTGCGGACCACTGCCTGGAGCGTCACCAAATCCTTTGCCGGGTGGGGCAAGGTCTTGTGAGGTACCAGCCGGACAATAGCCGAATCCACTTTGGGCGCCGGGCGGAAAGCGCCAGGGCCCACCTCAAACAACGGCTGCACCCTGCAGAAGTACTGCGTCATGATGCCAAGGCGCCCGTAATTGTTGTCGCCCGGAACCGCGGCCATCCGCTGCACCACCTCTTTTTGCAGCATGAAGTGCATATCCTGCACAACGCCCGCCTGGGACAGCAGGTGGAAGATCAGGGGCGTCGATATATTGTAAGGCAGGTTACCGATGATCCTCAGGGGACGATCAACCATGAGCTGACTGAAATCAAACTTTAGTGCATCCGCCTCGTGAATCCGGAACTCGGGGTAGTTGAAGAACTTGGTGCGCAGCACCGGTATCAGGTCACGGTCCAGCTCCACAACCTGGAGCCTCGGGTTCACGGCCAATATTTCTTCGGTCAACGCGCCCAGGCCGGGCCCAATTTCCACGATGGAGTCATCGGGTTTCGGATGAATCGCACGGATGATCTGCTCTATGACCCCTGGATCATGCAGGAAGTTCTGGCCAAACCGCTTTCTGGCCTGATGGCCGGCTTTGTTACTCACGAACGGGTCTCTTCCATTGCAGATTTGCGACAACGAGCCATTTGCTCGCCCACCTTAAGGGCCGTATGCAGGCTGCCGGCATCAGCCCTGCCGGTTCCAGCCAGATCCAGAGCCGTACCATGGTCCACGGAGGTGCGGACAATTGGCAGTCCCAGGGTAATGTTCACAGCACGACCAAAGCCCTGAAACTTCAGTACCGGCAAGCCCTGATCGTGATACATGGCAAGAACCGCATCGGCCTGATCGAGCCAGTGCGGTGTAAACAGGGTGTCGGCCGGCAACGGCCCGGTCAGCGAGATTCCCTCGGCCCGCAGAATCTCCAGGGTTGGCTCTATGGTGTCGATTTCCTCCCGACCGAGGTGACCGCCTTCACCGGCATGGGGGTTCAGGCCTGTTACCAGTATTCTCGGCCCGGCAATCCCGAAGAACTTTTTCAAATCGGCATTGAGAATTCGCGTCACCTGGGTCAGGCGCTCCCGGGTAATGGCGGCAGATACGTCCTTGAGCGGTAAGTGGGTGGTTACCAGCGCGACGCGCAGCTCTTCGGTCGCCAGCATCATGACGACCCGCTCAACTCCGCAAAGGGCCTGCAGAAACTCGGTATGGCCACTAAACGCAATGCCGGCGTCGTTGATTACGCCTTTGTGGACAGGCGCCGTCACCATGCCGTCAAAATCTCCGCTCAGGCAGCCGTTGGCAGCAACTTCCAGCGTCCTGAGAACATAAGCACTGCTGCCGGTCTCAAGCCTGCCGGCCTCGTAGCTGGCGCACCCCTCCACATGCAACACCGACAACATGCCAGCTTCCATATGCGGCGACTCTCCGGGCCGCCACGGACGCAGCTCAACTGACAGGTTCAGTTGTCGCGCACGGGCTTCCAGCAACGGCCTGCTGGCAACCACGACGACACCAGCAGTCCGGGGCTCAAGCGCCAGCTGCAGGCACAGCTCGGGGCCGATGCCAGCGGGCTCGCCGGCTGTCAGCGCCAGCACTACGGGATTACTCATCAGGATACCGGCTCTTCTTCTGCCGGCGCGTCCTTCGCGTACTCGCCCTTGAACTCGATGAAGGCCTCATCGCGGATTTCCTGGAGCCAGTTCTGTAATTCGGTCTCGAATTTGCGGCGATAGATGGCCTGGCGAGCCTCGGCGTCGCGCACTTCGCCGCTGATGTCCTTTTGGCGGCGCTCCTGAACCTGCAGGATATGCCAGCCAAACTGGGAGCGGAACGGCCCGCGCAACTCGCCGATATCGGCATTCAGCATGGCCTGTTCAAACGCCGGAACCATCTGCCCAGGACTCACCCAGTCCAGATTACCGCCGTCGGAACCGGACACCGGGTCATCAGAATACTCCCTGGCCAGGGCACTGAAGCTGGCTCCGTTCTGAAGCTGTTGGTACAGGTCCCGGATCAAGGTTTCAGCCTGGCTGTCGGTGGTTGCTTCGGAAGGCCGAATCAGGATGTGACGGACACGATGCTGCTGTATCACCTGCTGCTGCTCGCCACCGCGCTTGTCCATCACCATCACCAGGTGGAAGCCACTGTTGTTCTCCAGAACTTCCGACGGTTCACCCACCGGCAACTCCGGTACAACCGGGGCAACCAGAGACGGCAGCTGGCCTTCCCCACGCCAGCCCATATCCCCACCTTCCAGGGCGTTACTGGCATCGGACTCGGCAACGGCTACCTCGCGGAAATCACGGCCACTGGCAATCTCATCGCGCAGACGCTCGGCCTTTTCCCTGGCCGCATCCACTTCCGCTTCATCCGACGGATCGTCAACGCTGACAAAGATATACGCCAGCCGGTACTGAGCGTTATCGCCACCCCGGGCCTCCAGGCTTTCCAGGTAGTTTTCAACTTCCCGATCGGTTACCCGAACGCGGTTGCCTACCTGGCGCTGCTGAACCCGACTGGTCAGCATCTCTTTACGGATCTGCTCGCGAGCCTGGTTATAGGTCACGCCTTCGACAGCCAGCTGGTTTTCAAACTGCGCCAGGGTCATACCATTGCGCTCGGCAATGTTGGCCATGGTTTCGTTCAGCTCGTTATCGCTGATGCGCATGCCGGCGCGGTCGGCCATCTGCATCTGGATCGATTCGGTGATCAGTTGGTCAAGCACCCGCTCTTCCAGGACCTGCCGCGGCGGCAGCGCCGTGCCCTGTGCACTGAGACGACTGGTAATAGTGCTGATTCGCGCCTCCAGCTCGGTCTGCAGGATGACATCCTCATCGACGATGGCCACCACCTGATCCAGCAGCTTACGCTCGGCCTGAACAGACAGCGGGGCCAGAACGGCAAGAAGAACCAGTAACGTTTGTACACCATGGCGAAGGGTCGCCTTCATAATCACCTCTGCAAATAGAATTTGAGCTTTTCTCGCGTTTTGGGGGCCTTAGTCCAGGATCCATTCAGGGAGTTCCAAAACGACGACGCTCCCTTTCATCAAAACCGTAAATGGCCTCGGAAATACTCGATGAGGCACCATCGCTGCCGCCAAGGCCCTTCAGCTGGATCTGGAACAGTATGCGGCTCTCAAGCTCCCGGTCATCGGTCAGATAGTTCTGGTGCACCACCTGAACACTCCAGCAGCAGTTATTGTATTCCAGCCCGGCAAGGGATCCGACAGTCCGGTCAAGATCCGAATCATAGACCCAGCGGCCGATCAGACTAACACGGTCCGATACCGGGAAAACCGCCGCTATATCGGACTGTTCCAGTTCATCCCTGCTGTACGTGTGCCCGACGCTAGCCAGGTAGCGATAATCACTGGAGTGGAAGGTCAGCTGGCTCCGGCCTTCCTCGGTATTGCCGGTATCTGGATCCCAGAGGCCGGACGACCGGATCTCCAGAGTATCGAGCGGGTTAAGCACCACTTCACCCGCTAGCGGTGAACGGCTCCGGGTGCCGGCACCTTCACCAAACAGGGTCACCTCGCGATCCTCAAAATACTGGACCTGGCCAATACTGAACCGGGCACGCTCTGCCCCGGTGAGCAGGTCATTGAAACGGCTGGTCAGGGCAACCGTCAACTGGTTGGCATCGCCCACCCGGTCACCGCCGGTAAAGCGGTCAGGGCGAAACAGCTGTTCAAAACGAAAGGTCTGAAGGTCGGTATCGAAATCCGGGATGTCGTTCTGGTCCGGATCGGCATCGGCCCAGGCGTAATAGAGCCGGGGCTCCAGAGTCTGGTTGTAGGGCACATCAAACAGGCTGCTCTGTCGGTCGAAATACAACCCGTTATCCCATTCGGCAACCGGCACAGTGCGATCAAAGGTACCATCGCCCAATTCGTAGTCATCCAGATCGTAGCGGGTGTAATCAAGGCTCACCGACGGCCGGCTGAACCCCCACAAGGCCCGCATCGGCAACGCCAGCTCCGGCCGCGCCCGGAAACGCTGGCCATTGGCCCGGTCCAGACCGGTCAGTGCTTCGTTCTCCCGGTAAAACACTGTGTACTGGCTTTCCAGATTGGCCTCCACAATACCGGCACCGGTCTGCCCCGCGTAGATGACTTCCGGCAACTGGGCATAGGGCTTGTCCACATCGGCTATGCGATCACTGATGGTCTGGTAGTCATTGAGGTAGGCATCGAAATACTGCTTGTCGCTTCGGTAGGTCACCCCGCCCTTTCTTTGCAAATGGGTTGCCTGGTTGATCTCCAGGCTGCGGTTCAGATCGCTGAGATAGTCCTCGTCGCTCACCACGGAAAAATCTCCGTAGCCCCGCCAGCCACGACCCAGGGCAGCGCGAGTGGTGGCATCGAGGGCCCAGCGCTCACCGGACTCACCGGGATTTTCCTCCCGGAACGCCGAATCATTGCCGATGTACCCAAGCTGCAGGGTAGTTTCCCCGAGAGAGCTGAGGTACCGGCCTTCGACTTCGTTGAACAGGCCCCGGCCATGAATGTACTGGGGCGTCAGCGTCGCGTCGTAATGGGGTGCCAGATTGAAGTAGTAGGGCACGGCAAGAAAGCCGCCGCTGCCGGCACTGGAAGAGCCGAACTGCGGGTAAAGGAAACCGGACTTGCGGCGATCATCAATGGGAAAGCTCGCCCACGGCCAATAGAACACCGGCACATCCAGGACTTCCAATCGAACGTGTTTCGCGGTACCAAATCCTTGCGCCCGATCCAGCCTGATATCCGAGGCAACAATGGCCCAGTCATTCTGGCTGGGGCCACAGGTGGTCAGAAAGCCATCTTCAATGACTACTTGTTCCTCGCTGATGCGCGACAGACTGCCTGCACGACCGCGCATTTCCGGACCATGAAGCAGGAATGTCGCAGTGTTGATGTCCAGGCGCCCACTATCGACGTCGTAGTTCGCGTTCTCACCAGTGAGAAGGAAGCCGTCGCCGCGACTGACCAGCGGCCCCTGCACCGATACTGCGCCCTCCTGCTGGCTGTAGCGGGCCTCTGAACCGGTTACCTGAAAGCCGCCCTGGCGAATGCGGACATCACCCTGAAGAAACAGCGTCCGGTCAATCTCGTAGCGGGCGTTCAAGCCGCTGGCTTCCAGCGGTTGCTCAGAATCGCTGCCAACGGCAAACGCACTGCCAACGCCATTAGTGCGACCGGAAGGCAGATACCCCCCTTCGCAGAAAAGGGGCAACGAGGACCGGGCCTCGGCTGGCAGCTCTGCTCTGGGCCGCCAGTCTATTTCCGCCGCTGACGGCGGTGTCTCGGCATACCCATCCGTAACGCCCAACCCAACAACCACGGCCAGCAACACACGGCCATTCCGGCTCTGCCACCGGCTTTCCGGCGATTGCAGTGGGCGTTCGGGACATGGCACGGTGGCTGGATCCTGTTCCGGGTGAATTGGAGGACGGGCAATATAGACCGCTGCCTAGTTTACACGTGCCCTCAAGGGTTGTTAACGGAAACTCCGCTGCAAAACCGATTTACCCTCTTTATACTCGTCTGCTAACTTTCGCTGTCAGCGACAACTTATTTTCAGGATCGCAACCCGAGCTATGGATACCCGCCTGCAGTTGCTGACCAACTGGGTCAGACAGTTCCCCGGCTTCGAACAGTGCGAAGCCGAACCGGTCTCCGGCGATGCCAGTTTTCGCCGCTATTTTCGAGTCTGGCAGCGCGCCAATGAGGCGATGGCTTCCGGTGGTGCCGTGCCTTTTATTGTCATGGACGCTCCCCCGGAACATGAAGACTGCGAGCCCTTCGTGGCCATCGCACGGCACTGGCACCGCCAGGGGATTGCCGTACCGGAGATCGTCCAGGCCGATCTGAAGGAGGGCTTCCTGCTGCTGGAGGATTTTGGCGACCGGCTGATGCTCGGCCAGTTGAACGCCGATTCAGCAGATCAGCTCTACCGGAATGCCCTGGCAGAGTTGACCCTCATTGCCCGCCAGCCTTCGCCCGAGGAATACCCCCTACCGCCCTACGATGCCACCCTGCTTGAGCGGGAAATGGCGTTGTTTCCGGACTGGCTACTGGAGCAGCATCTGGGCATGAGCCTCGAAAACAGTGAGCGAGCCCTGCTCGACACCACTTTTTCCATGCTGCGGGAAAGCGCATTGGCCCAGCCGGAAGTGACCGTTCATCGGGACTATCATTCCCGCAATCTGCTGGTCCGCCCGGACAAACCTCGACCCGGCGTCATCGACTTTCAGGACGCTGTCACCGGGCCGGTCACCTATGACGTCGTGTCGCTGCTGAAGGATTGCTACATCCAGTGGCCGGAAGAGCGCATCTGCGAGTGGCTGGAAGCGTATCGCCAGAGCAGCAGTGCCGCAGGCCTCCACCGGGCTGATCCGGAAACCTTCCGACAGTGGTTTGAGCTGATGGGCATGCAGCGCCACCTGAAGGCCGCCGGGATTTTCGCCCGGCTGTCCATCCGGGATGGCAAGCACAGCTATCTCAATGATATTCCCCGAACCGTTCAGTACCTGATCGTTGCCAGCAGCCGGCAGCCGGCCCTGCGCCACTTCCACGAATGGCTCAGCGACACGGTCATGCCCCGGATCTCGGCAAGCATTGGCCCGGCACCCGGCCAGGAGAATCCACCCCAGTGAAAGCCATGATTCTCGCCGCCGGCAAAGGTGAGCGCATGCGGCCACTGACTCTGGCCACACCAAAACCACTGCTCAGAGCCGCTGGCAAGCCTCTGATCAGCTACCATCTGGAGCACCTGCGCCGGGCAGGAATCCGTCACGTGGTTATCAACCACGCCTGGCTGGGAGACCAGATTGAAGAAACCCTGGGGAATGGCGACCAATTCGGACTGTCCATTCAATACTCCCGGGAAGGCGAGCCCCTGGAAACCGCTGGCGGCATCGTGCGCGCCCTGCCCCTGCTTGCCGATGAGGAGTCTGACTGGTTTATCGTGATCAATGGCGATATCTGGAGCGATTTCGACCTGTCACAGCTGACTCCGACGGTTGACGCAGACGCCCTATTGGTTGTCACCGACAACCCAGCACACCACCCTCAAGGTGACTTTAACCTGACCGATCTGGGGTCGCTGATTGACGATGGCCCGGATACGCTGACTTTTACCGGCATCAGTCTGTTGCACCGGCGCCTGTTCGAGGGCCTGACCGACCAGGCCGGAAAGCTGGGACCGGTGTTGCGCAACGCTATGCGCGAAGGCCGCGTGAAGGGGCTTTACCATCCGGGACAATGGGTTGACGTCGGCACCCCGGAACGCCTGCAGGCGCTGGATCGGCGACTGGCCGACAGGGAACCCGAAAACCATGACCGGCAGTAAGAGACAACCGGCGCTGCCGGCCCGGATGGAAGCCGAGTTCTCAAGCCTGATGCGGGAACTCTCGGCCTGCGGCCACCAGGCCCCGACTCTTATTGAGCGCGCCCACCTGCCCCGCTGGTGCCGGCGCCCCCTGTTCTTTTTCCTGGGTTACATCGCCAAGGCAGAGGGACGGGTGACTGAAGCCGACATTGGCCATGCTGAATCCCTGATCAAAGCCATGAGGCTGTCGAAGCGTCAGCGCCAGCGTGCCATTGACTGGTTCCAGCAGGGCAAGTCGGCCGAGCAACTGCCCTTCGTCCGCGGGCTGGCCATGCGCCTGTCCCGCCGTCTATGGCCAGCCCCGGCCCTGAAAGCCGCTATCTGCCTGTGCCACGCCAGTCAATTGAACGGCCGGCCCGGTAGGTCCAGACGCTACCGCTGCGAAGATGCTATCGACCAGATTGGTTTGCCTGTGACCGTCAGCGAGGACATTTTCGACAGCTATGCCAGCAAGGTCTGGACCCGGCACAGCGAGAACCTCTCCATACCCACCAGTTATCAGCAGGCCTGCGAACTCTTGGGAGTTACCCGACGGGATTCACTGGAGGTGATTAAACGGGCCTACCGCAAGAAGGTATCCGAATGCCATCCGGACAAGCTCGCCCAACAGCAGGTTGATGCCCGCGATCGAAGTCTGGCCAAGGAACGTCTGCTCAACTATCAGCAGGCCTGGGATCTGATCAAGCGCCACAACACCTTCCGCCAACCCTAGGGCTAGCGGGATTCCAGCCAGGCGGCAACGCGGCTGGCCACCCCGTCGCCCAGGCCTACCGGTGCAGGACTGAGCCAGGGAATCGGTTGTCGCTCAAAGCCACTCATCCCGGCGCGACGCAACCTCATCCCCATATTCCAGTCCGTTGGATTATCGACGGCTCCGGAGGGATAAAGCTCTAGCAATACAGTGCCCAGCGACGCCAGACGTTCCGGCAGCTCTGGCTGGTCAACGGGGTAAAACTGGGGAGCCACCCAGATAAGCGCGTCGGCATCGGCCCCCTCCAGTAAATAGTTGGTCACGTGTATGCTGGCTCGCCCGACCCCCAGAACAGCCGATGCTTCATAGCCCCGCTCAACCAACATAGCCAGTCCTGCCTGGAGCGCCTGGCTGATCCGGCCTCTGTAGCGCTCCTCAAGATCATCGGCATTCTCTGAGGCCATGACATCAATCATTACCGATTCCGAGGCTTCCTGCTCGACCGCACCCGGTTCAGCCGCCGGCTCCTCTAACGCGGGCCGCATCAGGACCTCGGTCAGAACCGGCGAGGGCGCCTCCAGGCCGAGCGTGAGCACGGCCCAGCCCCTGGAAGCCAACCCCGTTGCGATTGACCCAGTCACCCCGGAAGCGGCGGTTTCGCCTTCGTCCGACAGCACCAGCACCGCGCCACGGGCCGGCAACCTCGCTTCCGGGTAGAACAGCCCTAATGCCCGCTCGTTCTCCTCAAGCTCCAGCCACACCGCCGCCTCGGGAAAGGTCTGGCTCAGGGAGCGTTCGCCGGTTCCCGTCCAGACCAGGGACCGACTCGCAGACTCCGAGGCCGGTGCCGTCGTTCCTTCCGTCTCGTCCGCCGGCCCACCCTGTTCCTGGCCGAAAGCGGTGGACGTCAGCGTAAACAACGACACAAAGGCAAAAACCCAAAGCAGGCCAGGCCGGTAAATCTCGAATCTCTGCACAGATACTGATCCTTTGACTGCGAAAAAACGCGACTGAACTGTTAGACTAGCAGCCATTCTGAATGTGCGGCAGGGACCGCTGACCACGCCATTATCCATTGTTGTGAGAGAGCCGTCATGAACCCTTACCTGATTGCCCCATCCATCCTGTCCGCCGATTTCGCCCGTCTTGGCGAGGAAGTCGACAACGTATTGGCCGCCGGCGCCGATGTCGTGCACTTTGATGTGATGGACAATCACTATGTACCCAATCTCACCATTGGCCCCATGGTCTGCGAGGCGCTGCGCAAGCATGGCGTGACGGCCCCCATTGATGTACACCTGATGGTATCGCCGGTCGACGACCTCATCCGTATGTTTATCGACGCCGGCGCCAGTTACATTACCTTCCATCCGGAAGCGTCCAACCACATTGACCGCTCACTGCAGCTGATACGCGACGGCGGCTGCCAGGCCGGCCTGGTATTTAACCCGGCCACGCCACTGCATTATATGGATCACGTGATGGACAAGCTGGACATGGTGCTGATGATGTCAGTGAATCCCGGCTTCGGCGGCCAGAAATTCATTCCCGGCACCCTCGACAAACTCCGGGAAGCCCGCAAGCGCATAGATGCCAGCAACTTCAATATCCGGCTCGAAATCGACGGTGGCGTGAAGACCGAGAACATTCGGGAAATCGCCGAGGCCGGTGCCGATACCTTTGTGGCAGGTTCTGCCATCTTCAACACCGATGACTACAAAACCACCATCGATGCCATGCGCGAAGAACTGGAACAGGCCCGCAGGGTGATCAGCCAATGAGCCTGGCGGGTTTGTTCAATCCCCGCTGGCCGGGCGTTGCCCTGTTCGATCTCGACGGCACCCTGGTGGACAGTGCACCGGATCTGGCGGCCGCCGTGGACCAGATGCTGGCGCATCTTGGGCGCTCACCGGCGGGTATTGACCGGGTACGGAACTGGGTAGGCAATGGCGCCAGCGTTCTGGTGCGCCGGGCCCTGGCCGGCCAGGTGGACTGGGAACCGGCGAAGCCGAAAGACGACGCCCTGTTCAACGATGCCCTGGCGATTTTCTATCACGCCTACGGCTCCATCAACGGGCAGCATTCAGTGGTCTATGCCGGTGTCGAGGCCTGCCTCACGCACCTGAAGAACCAGGGCTGCCGACTGGGCATCGTCACCAACAAGCCGGAACAATTTGTGGCGCCGCTGCTTGAGCAGATGGGACTGGACCACTGGTTTGATCTGACCGTGGGTGGTGACACCCTCCCGGTCAAGAAACCTGACCCCGCGCCCCTGCTTCATGCCATGGAGACACTGGGGGGAACCCGCGGAACCACGGTAATGGTAGGCGATTCCGGGGCGGATATTAATGCCGCACTGGCAGCAGGCATTCCCTGCGTGGCCGTCCGTTACGGATACAATTATGGGCCCGCCGTGGATACCCTCGGTGCCGATGCGGTTGTTGATTCGCTGGCCGAGCTTTTGTAATCTCACAAGGAACTTACATTGAGCATGTCTTTACGGGAGATTCCTGCCGTGCAGGGACTGAATCTGACTGCAGCGCGAGGCATCCTGACTACCCGCGCAACACGATGGTGGCGATGGCGCACCGGCTGAGCAAGCCCGGAGGCTGACTGGCACCTGCCCGTATAGCCCGCAGCACCTGACGGAAGCGCAGGCTTCCGTCCACAATGCAGATCAGATTTCAGGAAACCGCACCATGACACCCGAGCAATTCGCCGAGCTCGCAGACGCCGGCTTTAACCGCATCCCTGTGTACCGCGAGGTTCTCGCCGACCTCGATACGCCTCTGAGCACCTATCTCAAACTCGCCAGCGGGCCCTACTCCTATCTGTTCGAGTCCGTCCAGGGCGGCGAGAAATGGGGCCGTTATTCGATCATCGGTCTGCCCAGCCACGAGGTGCTGAAGGTCTTTGACCACCGAGTGGAAATCAGCCGCGGCGGCGAGATTGTCGAAACCGAGGAAGTGGACGATCCGCTGGCCTTTGTCGAGGCCTACCAGAAACGCTTCCATGCACCGGACCTCGACGAGCTGCCACGATTCAATGGCGGCCTGGTGGGCTACTTCGGCTACGACACCGTGCGCTATATCGAGAAACGTCTACGCAAGAGCTGCCCGCCTGATCGCATCGGTACGCCGGACATCCTGTTGATGGTGTCCAACGAGATCGTGGTATTCGACAACCTGCGGGGCAAGCTGCATCTGATTGTCCATGCCGATCCGGCCATTGAGGGCGCCTTCGAAAAGGCACAGAGCCGCATTGACGAGCTGGAGAACCATCTGCACCGGCAAACCGCTGACGCGCCCCGGACCCCCGAACACCTTCGTGGCAAGGCCGTGGACGAAAGCGACTTCATCTCCGGCTTTACCCAGGACAAATTCGAAGCCGCGGTGGACAAGATCAAGGGCTACGTGCTGGATGGCGATGTCATGCAGACAGTGATCTCACAGCGCATGTCGATTCCCTTCGAGGCGCCACCGCTGAATCTGTATCGGTCGCTTAGGGTGCTGAATCCGTCCCCTTACATGTATTTCCTGGATCTGGGTGATTTCCACATCGTGGGCTCCTCCCCGGAAATCCTGGCCCGGGTTGAAGACGAGGAAGTGACGGTTCGGCCGATCGCCGGCACCCGCAAGCGCGGCGCCACCGATGCCGAGGACAAGGCGCTGGAAACAGAGCTGCTGGCCGACCCGAAAGAGATCGCCGAGCATCTGATGCTGATCGATCTGGGCCGTAACGATGCCGGCCGGGTGTCGGAAACCGGCACGGTCCGGCTGACCGACAAGATGATCGTGGAGCGCTACTCCCACGTGATGCACATTGTCTCCAACGTAACCGGCCGGCTGAAAGACAACACCAGCTGCCTGGACGTGCTGCGCGCCACCCTGCCCGCCGGCACCCTCAGCGGTGCGCCCAAGATCCGGGCCATGGAGATTATCGACGAACTGGAGCCGGTCAAGCGTGGGGTCTACGGCGGCGCCGTGGGCTATCTGTCGTTCAACGGCAACATGGATACCGCCATTGCCATCCGTACCGCCGTGATCAAGGACAACACCCTGCACATCCAGGCCGGCGCAGGCGTGGTGGCCGATTCGGTGCCCCGCCTCGAGTGGAAGGAAACCATGAACAAGGGCCGCGCCATTTTCCGGGCGGTGGCCATGACCTACAACGATTTCGACCACTGAGGCGGAGGAACAGATTATGTTGCTGATGATCGATAACTACGATTCCTTCACCTACAACGTGGTGCAGTATCTGGCCGAACTGGGTGCCGACGTGCAGGTGCACCGCAACGATGAAATTACCATCGAACAGATTGAAGCCCTGAACCCGGAACGGCTGGTGATTTCCCCCGGCCCCTGCACCCCGAACGAGGCTGGCATCTCCATGGACGCCATCCGGCACTTCGCCGGCAAGCTTCCGATACTGGGCATCTGCCTGGGCCACCAGGCCATCGGCCAGGTCTACGGCGGTGACGTCATCCGCGCCGGCCGGGTCATGCACGGCAAGGTGTCCCCGGTATTCCACAAAGACACGGGCGTGTTCCGGGGACTGAGCAACCCGCTGCAGGCGACCCGCTACCACAGCCTGGTGATCGACAAGGCCACCCTGCCCGACTGCCTGGAAGTGACCGCCTGGACCCGCAACGACGACGGTTCCATCGAGGAAATCATGGGGGTTCGCCACAAGACGCTGCCCATCGAGGGCGTGCAGTTCCATCCGGAGTCTATTATGACGGAACAGGGCCACGAGCTGCTGCGCAACTTTCTGAGAACACAATAAGAGGCCGACACATGGACATGAAAGAAGCTCTCAACCGCATTGCCTCCAACCTGGACCTGTCCCGGGAGGAAATGAAGGACGTGATGCGCATCGTCATGAACGGCGAGGCCACGGACGCCCAGATCGGCGCGTTTCTCATGGGGTTGCGTCTGAAAAGTGAAACCATCGATGAAATTACCGGCGCCACCGAGGTGATGCGCGAGCTGGCCACCAAGGTGACGGTCAAGGCCGAGCCACTGGTGGACATCGTCGGCACGGGCGGCGATGGCGCCAATCTGTTCAACGTCTCTTCAGCTGCCTCGTTTGTTGTAGCGGCTGCCGGCGGCTTTGTTGCCAAGCATGGTAACCGGGCGGTGTCGTCCAAGAGTGGTAGTGCCGACCTGCTGGAAAAGCTGGGGATCAACCTGAGCATGAAACCGGAAGAAGTGGCCCGCTGTGTCGAGGAAATCGGTGTCGGCTTCATGTTTGCCCCGGCCCATCACGGCGCCATGAAACACGCCATTGGCCCCCGCAAGGAACTGGGCTGCCGGACCATTTTCAACATCCTGGGCCCGATGACCAACCCGGCGGGCGTTAAACGCCAACTGGTGGGCGTGTTCAACCGGGAGCTGTGCCGCCCGATGGCGGAGGTGCTGCATCGCCTTGGGGCCGAGCACATCATGGTCGTTTGCTCCAAAGACGGCCTGGATGAGATCAGTCTGGCGAGCGCCACCCACGTGGCGGAACTGAAAGACGGCAAGGTCACCGAATACGACATCACCCCGGAGGATCTTGGCATCAAGAGCCAGGCTCTGGTGGGCCTGACCGTGGACACCGCCGACGACTCACTGAATCTCATCAAAGCAGCTTTCGGTCGTGGTCACGACGAAATGGCCGAGAAAGCCCGGGACCTGATTGCCCTCAATGCCGGCGCAGCGATCTATGTCGCTGGTTTGGCCAAGACGCCGAAAGAAGGTGTGGATATGGCCCTCGACGCCATGGGCTCTGGTCTAGCTGCCGGCAAGATGTCAGAGCTGGCTGATTTTTCCCAGTGTTTTTGAGCCTTTCAAAACGAAGGCAATAACCAAGCTCGACGGGTCGGTGGCGGGGACCTTTCCAAAACTGTCGTCAGCCATAGATGGCTGACGCCAAGCCCTACAGGGACGTATTCACGGGCGTGTTTTGGAAAGGTCCCCGCCACCGGCCCAATCACCTGATTTGCAGGCCGCTAATGACTGAACGACATTTGGACAAGACGCCGACGATTCTTCGAAAGATTGTTGATCGGAAGTGGGAAGAGATCGACGAGCGGAAACCGAGGGTTTCCATTGCAGACCTGAAAGCCATGGCTGGGGATCAACCTGCAGCCAGAGGCTTTGCCGACGCTCTGCGCAGCCGAATTGAACAGCGGGCTCCCGCTGTCATCGCAGAAATCAAAAAAGCTTCACCAAGCAAGGGCATTCTTCGGGATCCGTTCGAACCAGCAGTGATTGCCGAGAGCTACGAGAAAGGCGGCGCCGCTTGTCTGTCGGTACTCACCGACCGCGACTTCTTCCAGGGCCACGAAGACTATCTTGTCGCTGCCCGCAATGCCTGCAGTCTGCCGGTGATCCGCAAGGACTTTATGGTCGCGCCCTATCAGGTCTACGAAAGCCGGGCCATCGGCGCCGACTGCATCCTCCTGATTGCTGCGTGCCTGACCAAAGACCAGATGCAGGAACTGGAAGGTATTGCCCATGAGATCGGGCTGGATGTGTTGGTCGAAGTGCACGATGGAGAGGAACTGGACGATGCGCTGACGCTGACGACTCCTCTGGTTGGCATCAATAACCGCAATCTGCATACCTTCGATGTGTCGCTGGACACCAGCTTCGATCTGCACGAGTGGATTTCAAAGGATCGGCTGACCATTACCGAAAGCGGCATCATGACCAGAAATGATGTGGACGCCATGACCAGCCGTGGGATTTACGGCTTCCTGGTGGGCGAATCGTTCATGCGGGCGGAAGAGCCTGGTTCGAAACTAAGGGAATTGTTTTTCCCGGCAGGCTGACTCTCTTACCACCATCAGGCCTCAGGCTCAGCCAATGCCTCTTGCAGAAGCTCGAGCAGATGCGCCGGCATGCCTTCGGCCAGCTTTAGTGCCGCCCCGTGTCCCCGGGGCGACATCTTGCCCCAGGTCCGGCGGACGATGCGTAGCCACTTCTCCCGGTCGTAGTCCGCTTTTTCCTCGTAGAATTCCGCGAAATATCGTTCCAGGAACACCATACAGGCAACGTCTTCCAGCAGCTGGGTGTCTTCATCCTGCCTCAGCTGCCGCTTCGTCAGGATGGTCTCCACCCGCTCGCACTCCTCGGGCGGATAGCCACAGCCAGCCATGATTTCCGCAGCCCGACTGCCGTGCATCCGGCCACAGGCCTGGCGCCACTGGTAATAGGCTTTACGACCTTCCGGATAGCCCTTCCGCGGCATGGTCCAGCGCTCGATGTGCTGGGCCCGGCAGGCGATCTGCATGCGTTCGGAAGGGTCGGATTCAAGCTCGAACAGCCAGCGGGTCATATGCAGGCTGTAAGCGTATTCCTTCGGCAGACGTTCGTTGCCAAAAGACTCCTGATTGGGATCGGCCTGATTCGCTGTGTCGATCGCCGCCAGCGCACACTGGAGTCTTGAATCCGTTGTGGTCATTAAGGTCTCTCTTCCAGTTTTGGGGTAGCCTGGGCCTCATACCTGGGCAGAGGGGCGTTCCTTGATGCGGTCATACCAAGCCTGCAGGTTGGCCTGCTCCGGCTTGATCCGAATACCCACCACCCGGGCAAACGCCACCGTCGTGAAGGCATTGATATCGGCGGCGGTGAACCGGTCGCAGCAGATGTATTCTTTTCCGTCGAGCTGCTTGTCGAGAAAGTGCATGAACTTCTCCACGCTCTTGCCACACTCTTCGCCCCATTCCTTGATCGGGTTCATCCGGTCCTTGAAATAGCCGGTGGTGTGCTGGAAACACATACCAGTGGGCATAAAGAAGAACAGCTCGATCCAGCGCAGCCATTGTTCAAGCTGCGCCTTTTCCAGCGGGGTATCGCCCAGCAGGCTCGGCGTATCCGGGTAGCTTTCTTCGAAATAGCGGCAAATTGCCATGGTCTCGGCGATGGCGGTGCCATCATCCAGCTCCATCACCGGCACTTTCTTCATCGGATTACGGGCGACAAATTCCGGGGTCAGGTTTTCGCCCTTCTGCAGGTCGATTTCGATGAATTCGGCCTTGTCCAGCAGGCCCTTCTCGGCCATAAACATACGGACGCGACGGGGGTTGGGGGCGGTTTTGGTTTCGAAGATTTTCATTATTATCAGCTCCGTTCCTTATCAATGCCGGCTTTGGCGTTTGAAAACGAGAAGACTGACCGGAAAGAAGAGTTGCGTCAAGCAACCGGCGTTACCGGGGCAGCCAGTTGCGGATCTGCTGGATAATCCACTCCGGATCGTCGAGGGGAAGGTCATGGCCCGCATCCGGGTGCAGTTTCATGGTCCATTGCCAGCGATCCTCGAACGCGGCACTGCAGCGCCAGTGAACAATACGGTCGCCCCGGCTGGCCAGCAACAGGGCGTCTGACATCGGGCGTTTTTTACCGGGCTTGTAGCGGGCCGCTGCCGTCAACTGGTTGATGGCATTCCGGGAATTGACCGGGCGTTGCCGCTGAATGCTGTACCACTGCTTGGCCAGTGACAAGGGAACCTCACGATTGGAGGTGAGCCGAAGAATGTCGCGCTCGCGATCGAACAGCTCTCGGCGCCCCAATAGTCGCAGCACCCTGGGCCAGGCCCCGGGACGCATGCGTTGCCAGGGCGGGCTGAAGCCGGAACTGGTGTTGATCAGAACCAGATTCTGAATCTGGCCCTCGGGGGCATGCTGGGCCCAGTCCAAAGCCACCATGCCGCCCATCGAGAGTGCCAGGATGCTGAAGGGACCGGGTATATGGCTGACTTGCCTGGAAACCTTCTCCCGGATAGCCGCCACGGTTGACGGGCTGCTTTCCCGATAGTGCACACCTGTGCCAGGCAGGTCCACCGTGTGGAACTGGTGATCCGGAAAAACCTCCCGCAGCTGAGACGAAAAGCTTCCCCAGTGCGCGTGTTCCCGCGTGAGCCCCCGCAACAGAATCCAGTGCATACAAACGTTCCGATTGATGAATGCCCAGACCCACTGAATCGCTAGTGAGAATCGCGATACCAGTGCATGATCGCGGCTTCCCTCAGCATGGACTCCTCTTCCCGAACCGGCAACCAGTTTTCGTGGCTGGCCGCGGCGTTAACCAGGAAGTCCATCCAGGCCAGATGGCTGCGCAAAACCCGCTTGTGACGATGAGGCACCAGGGGATTGAAAAAACCATCCAGCCTCAGTAGCTGACGCGGGCGTTTTCGGATCCATCGCCAGGAACCCATCTCCAGGGTGAGAGGCAGGAAAACACCGGTGTTTTCACGATTGACCTGTTTGTAGAAGTAGTCCCACAGATCTCCGTGAGTGAGATAATGACGGGACTGAGGTTCGAAACGATAATCATGGTTGGGATAAGCCTGCTCCCAGATCAGCTTCAACGCCATGACCGAAGCGATTCGACGCATGGGTCGGCGCCGGTAGGCATAGGGAAACCAGATCTGATCCTGCATACCGAAACCGGAGTGGCAGTCCAGCGCTACACTAAACGGCCGCCCCGACAGCAGCTCCTTTATCACCGCTTCCAGGGCCTGGTTTTCGGGTTCCATACCCTGCTCAGGGTCTCCGGTGTACCAGGGCAAGCGAGGAGAGAACCGCTGCCCGCCAAGCAGGAACGCGCTTCGGTCCTGAGCAGTGATGGGCGCATTACGCATCAGATCCACGCCATTGGGATTACTGCGCTGATTCAGGTACATGCCGCCCGGATTGAGAATAGGCAACAGGGTAATCCGCACTTTCTGCAACAACCCCGCCAGATGTTCGTCCCAGGTCACTCTGGCGAGCAGCGACTTCAGCCAGGCCATCACCACCTGGCTGCCAATGCGCTCAAGCCCGTGCACACCACCAACAAGCAGTACCGCCGGCACATCCGGTCGGGATGAGCCAATATCAACCCGGTAGATAGGCAGTGAGAGATCCTTTATCGCGACCCGCTCAATTACTTGCGTGGTTATGAGTTCCGGCGCCTCTGCCAGCAGGCGTTCAAGACCGACCATCTCAGGCAGAAAGGTACGCAACAACCGGCGCTGCCGGCCGTCGCGACTGGCCTGCTCAACGGTAATCGATGTGTGCAGTGTCAGATCACGAAGCTCTGTCATGGCTTTTTCCGGCTTCCAAAACCGGGAGTTTAGCCCGCCATTGCTGCATTTTTTTGACAGTGAACTCCCTAAAAATATGTTCTTTTTGGTGACAGTTTTTGTTAACACCCTTGTAACTTGTTTATGGATGGTTATCCTATTAGCTACGTACTAACCGAGACGTCCCCGTTTTGCTGTATCACATTCGTGATCTGAACATCGCTTTCTACCCGATCTCTTTCGATCGCGACCCCGTAGTACCCGCTAAATTCGCCAAGCAACATAAACCCTAAAAAGGAGACGCGACTATGCGAAAGCTTACGTCTGCAGCATTGCTTTGTGCACTTTCAGCTCCCGGCCTGGCTCAGGCTGAGTGTGGAGAAGTTTCCATTACGGAAATGAACTGGGCATCCAACACCGTCGTTACCAACGTGGCCACCTTCATCATGGAACAGGGTTACGGCTGTGACGTCACCATTGTTCCTTCCGATACCGTCCCGGCGGTAACCTCGGTTGCCGAGAACGGTGAACCCGACATTGTTACCGAGCTATGGCTCAACTCCGCGGGCGAAGCCTATCTGCGTCTGGAAGAACAGGGCAAGGTGGAGCGGCTCGGCAAGGTTCTGGATCCGGGCGGCGTTGAAGGCTGGTGGATTCCCACATACCTCGCGGAAGAGCATCCGGAACTGAAGACCATAGAGGGCATCATGGCCAATCCTGAGCTCGTTGGCGGCCGTTTCAACAACTGTCCGGACGGCTGGGGTTGCCGCGTTGTCAGTGACAACCTGGTTCGCGCACTGGATCTGGAAGAGTCCGGCATTGACGTCTTCAACCACGGCTCTGGTGAAACGCTGGCATCTTCCATGGCTTCTGCTGTCCAGAACGAAGAGCCCTGGTTCGGCTACTACTGGGGTCCGACTGTTCCCCTCGGCAAGTACGACATGACCCGGGTTGACCTCGGCGAGATCAAGCCAGACGTGCACCAGAAAAACCAAACGCAGGACATCGACAACCCGGGCGTATCGGACTTCCCGGCGGCGACGGTTCTGACGTCCATAACCACCAGCTTTAAAGAGCGCGAGCCGGAAGTGGCCGAGATGCTCAGCAAGCTGACGTTCAAAACCGAGACCATGAGCGCAATACTTGCCTGGATGGATTCCAACAACGCTTCGGGCGAGGAAGCTGCGGTTTACTACCTCAGCAACAACAGTGACGAGTGGTCAACCTGGCTGAACGACTCTGCGAAAGAGCGGCTGGCCAAGATTCTTAACTGATTGACCTGCCCCTCCCGGGGCATCCTTGGGGATGTCCCGGGCCGTTTCCCGAAAACCGTTCTGATTTCAGACGTGCGCAGGAGAGACTGACCGCCCATGGCAACCTACGATTCCCTATTTTCTTCGTTAGGCCTTGAACAGTGGTGCTCGGAGGGTAAAAGTACCGGCCCCATGTCAATGGCTGACTTGCTGAACAAGACCAAGGGAGAGAGCGCCGAACCGGCCTCGATATGGGAACTCCCCTTCCCATCCATGGACGCCCTGAACGAATCCTGCGCCGCTTTTCCCCAGTCCCGGGAACTGACCAAGGGCCTGGAACAGGGATTTCTGGCAATAAAGGACAGTCTCAGCCTGGTTCTCGATCCGTTAACCCAACCGCTCAGCTGGTTTTTGGATGGGGCACTTTACGCCATGCTGAACACGCCCTGGTGGATCGTGATTCCACTGTTATTGGCGGTTGTTTACCTTGTCACCAAATCCTGGAAATTGATGCTGTTTGTTGGCGGCAGTATCGTGCTGCTGGCGTTCATCGACCATTATGATTACGCCATGCAAACCCTGGCGATCATATTCGTCTGCGCCTTCCTCTGTGTGTTGCTCGGTGTACCCATAGGCATCGCCATGGCCCGCAGCAATTCGTTGCAACGAATGATCATACCGGTTCTGGACATGCTCCAGACCCTGCCACCCTTTGTGTACCTGATCCCGCTTATCTTCCTGTTCAGTGTCACCGAGTCAAAGCTCTATGGTATCGCCATCATCCTCTACGCTATTGTTCCGGTCATCCGGCTGACCAACCTGGGTATCCGACTGGTGGACAAGGACGTAATCGAGGCTGCAGACGCCTTCGGCATGACACCCCGACAGAAACTCTACAAGGTGCAGATTCCACTGGCGCTGCCCAACATCATGGCCGGGGTCAACCAGACCATCATGATGAGTCTTGCCATGGTCGTGATTGCATCCCTGGTGTCCGCACCCGGGCTTGGCGTTCTGGTCCTCCGGGGTATCCGTAATCTGGAACTCGGTGTTGGCCTGGTATCTGGCCTTGGCATCGTAATCCTGGCGGTTATTCTCGACCGGGTTACCAAGGCGTCCCTGGCGCGCATCAACGTGTCTCAGAAGCAGTGAGGAAAGCCACCATGGCGAAAAACATCAAGATTTCGATCCGAAACCTGTACAAGATCTTCGGCCCGACCCCGGATGTTGCCCTGGAACATGTCCGCAAAGGCATGGGCAAAGCCGATCTGCTGGAACAGCAGAGACACGTCCTCGGTCTCAGGGATATCAACGTGGACATGAAAGATGGCGAAATCACCGTCATCATGGGGCTCTCGGGCTCCGGGAAATCCACTCTGATCCGGCACCTCAACCGACTGATCGACCCCACCGCCGGGGAGATCCGCGTCGACGACGAAGACATCATGAACTATACCGGGGAGCAGCTGCGCAAGCTGCGCCGGGAGCGCATGTCGATGGTGTTCCAGAAGTTCGCCCTCCTGCCTCACAAGACGGTTCTGGAAAACGCCGGCATGGCCAAGGATATCCGCGGCTACACCACAGCAGACTTTGAGGCCGATGCCCGCAAATGGCTCGCGCGGGTGGGCCTGGAAGGGAACGAATATCAGTATCCCCACCAGCTGTCCGGCGGCATGCAGCAGCGTGTGGGCATTGCCCGGGCACTGGTATCCGATGCGCCAATCATGCTGATGGATGAGGCGTTCTCGGCCCTCGACCCCCTGATACGTTCAGATATGCAGGACCTTCTGCTTGAGCTTCAGGAAGAACTGCAGAAGACCATCGTGTTCATCACCCACGATCTGGATGAAGCACTGAAACTGGCGGATCATCTGGTCATTTTGAAAGACGGTGAGGTGGTCCAGCAGGGGGATCCCCAGGAGATTCTGCTCAACCCCGGAGATCCGTATATTGTCGACTTCATCAGTGATATCAACCGGGCCCGGGTTCTCAGGGTTCGGTCTGTCATGAGTCAACCGGACGACGGTGACACGGACTTTGCCGGCGATATCGCCGAGAACGACAACCTGGAGTCGGTACTTTTAAAGTCAGAGGGCGACATGGCCCTGAATTTCCGCGTGGTAAGGGACGGCGAGCACATTGGCACACTGCATATGAAGGACCTGGCCCGTGCACTGGTGCCAACGGCAGCGTCCGCTGAAAGGAATAAAAACGCGGCGTAGTTCACTCCCGGACATTACAAACGCATTGCCAGGGTCTATGCTTTAGGTGCAGCCGTCGTTCGCGGCATACCGGTTTTATCACCATGGCAAAGACCCTGGCCTTCTTCCTGGCACTTTTTCTCGCCGGCTGTTCGCAGCCGGAAGACCCGCCAGACCTGGTTCCTGAAACAGTCGCCAAGGCAGCAGAACCCGCCCCGACACCGGCCCCGATTCAACCTCGTCAGAGTATCGTCGTTGCCGCAGACCCCTGGTGCCCGCACAACTGTGACGCAGGCTCCGAGCAGGAAGGCTATATGATCGACATCGCCAGGGAAGCCTTTGGCCTGGCTGGAATTGATCTGGAGTATGTCAACATGAGCTGGGCAAGAGCGCTACAGCAGGCCCGAGACGGCCATGTAGACGCGGTTGTCGGCGCACTGCCCGGCGATGCTCCGGATTTCGTGTTTCCCGATGCCGCCATTGGTTACTCCACCATTGCGCTCTACACCCACCCGGATAACAACTGGCAATATACTGGCATCGAATCGCTTGAAACGCTCACTCTGCTGGCGATAAACGGCTACGCCTACTCTCCGGATCTGGACGACTATATCGTCCGTTACCAGAACAGTCCCGAGCGGGTCTGGATTCTGTCCGGCCCCGCGCCTTTGAGCAGGGCTATTGAACTACTGGAACAGAGGCGCTCCGATGTGTTCCCGGAAGACCGCTATGTCATGGAAAGGCAACTGAAGCTGGACCGCAGCGAGACCTTGAAAATGGCCGCGGTGATACATGAGTCACCTCTTTATATTGCTTTTTCACCTGTTGGCAAGGACTCTCCCGAACTCGCAGCGCTCCTGTCAGAAGGAGCAAAAGCCCTGCAGCGTTCAGGGCGGGTAGCGGAAATACTGGCCCTTTACGGACTTCCATGGTCGGACTGAAAAGCCCGTATCGTCCCGCCGTTGGCTGTCGACAGAAGCAGCTCGCCGTGTTGGCCGATACGCACTGACGTCACCTGATCCAGCAGGGTGAGGAACCGATCCTCCTGATTCATCAGCGCGGGCGCGCAGGCCATCCGGGTTGATGCCAATGGCCCGATGGCAATGCCTTCGCCCCTGAGCTGATAGCTGCCGGTGTATCGGTTGCACGAAGCCCGACCGGCGATCCGGTTACCTTCAAGAAACTCAATGGTGATCCGCGAACGGTCAATGATGCCTGTGCCCGCAAGATCTTCAACAACCCAGACCGCTCCCTGAAAGAGGCGTTCGCGCTCGCCGCCACAGCCGGTGAATTCATCACTACCGACCACCAGGCGCACCTGCGCCGGGTATTGAGCTCCGGACATGCTGTCTTGACAGAGCTGTCTGGCCACCGTGAGCCTGATGGGCAGATCATCCAGGGTGGCCGCAAATTCCCGGCCGTGCCGGTTGGCTACTTTCAGTTCAACCGGAACACGGCGGGTCCTCTCTTCCTCGTAGGGGCGCGTTAACAACAGTTCGCCTCCCTCAATCGTCGCGTGCCAGAAAGGCTCATTGCCCCGCGCCTCAAACGGCATTTCCAGATCCCCGGCCTGCAAACATTCCGGATACGTTTGCCCCTGTATTGTCAGGGTCGCTTTTTCACCCTTACTCCAGAAGCGGGTCTGGTCATTGCCGGGGGCAACATACAATGCCCCCGAGGCGCTTACGTCGGGTTTAAGCAGAACCCTCCGATCCAGATAATCAACACTGATCAGATCACTGTCGTCACTACCGGATACGGCTATATCGAGCTGCCCGCACGCATAGCTGCCGGAAAACGGCTGGCTGGTTTCGGGTAGTGAGGAGCAGGCAGAGATGGCAAGGCCCGCCGCAGTGACGACGGACAACATCAAAACTCGTCGTGAGTACATGGTCAGTTCCCTTTAGGCATGTTTTCGGTCTTAAGTTTAAAACCCAACGACTGATGAGGCCACCGTGAGTATTCGACGAGGCTTCTTATACCGCCTCACCGGCAGTATGCTAGAACTCTGATTCAAGGAGATGACCTATATGGCGCTGAAACTTTACCAATTTGCCATTTCGCACTACTGCGAGAAGATCCGTTGGGCTCTGGACTACAAAGGGCTCAACTATGAAACGGTGAACCTGCTGCCCGGACAGCATGTAAAAACCATCCGGAAGCTGACCGGCGAGGCATCTTCGGTTCCAGTGCTGGAACACGATGGCCAGGTGGTTCAGGGATCAGCCGCCATCCTGGATTATCTGGATCAGACCTTCCCAGAGCATTCCCTGACACCAGCGGACCCGGAAATTCGCGAACAAGCTCTGGCCTGGGAGCGTCGGCTCGACGAGGAAGCGGGCCCGGCTATTCGCTGCTACTCCTACCACCACTTTCTGAAACGCCCCAAAATCGTGGTGCCGATGCTGGCTGCTGGTACGCCGTTCTATAACCGGATACTGCTTAGCCTGGCTTTCAGCCGGGTTGATGAAGTGATGCGCCAATGGATGAAAATCAACGAGAAAACGTCTGAAACGTCTCGGCAAGTGATGGAGGAATTACTCACCGAGCTTGCCGCTATATACGCTGAACGCCCTTTCCTGGCTGGCGACCAGTTCACCCGTGCTGACCTGACCGCGGCCGCTCTGTTTGCCCCCATGTTCCAGCCAGCACAGTACCCAGTGCCCTGGCCAAAATCTGCCCGGATTCCCAAAGACATCAAAAATTGGCTGCACCAATGGCAACCGCAGATCCGGACTCTGGAAAAGATCTACGGTGATAACCGTCAGCCAAACTGAGGCAACCGTGGCGGAATTCGTTAGCCAATCTGGCGTGAACCGACAGTCCGTTCCCCGGGTTACGTGCCAGAATAAGCGAACAGGATCAGGAAACCGGCAGGAACTCGATGGTTTTAACCGACATGATGCTGGCCGTACTGGAAGAAAGCGGTCTGCTTGCCCTCTGGAAGGTGGCGTCTCCCTGGCTGGCGCTGGATGAACGCCAACTGATTTTTGTGGTCGCCACCCCCATCTTCGTGGCCGTTACCCTGTGGGAGTATCTGAAGATTCGCCACGATCCGCAGCTAATGGATACCCGTGAAGCGTTCAGAAACTTTGCCCTTGGCGCCGGTTACCAGGTTACCGAGCTGCTCTTCGCCGGACTGATTGCGTTTCCTGTCTACGCCCTTTGCTATCACTATCGGCTATTTGACCTGGAGCTGAACGGGCTCACAGTCCTGCTGACCTTCCTGGGCGTGGATTTCTGTTTCTACTGGATGCACCGGGCCAGTCACAGGGTACGCTGGTTCTGGGCAGCCCATGTGGTACATCATTCCTCCGAGCGCATGAACTTCTCCACCGCCATGCGCCAGAACGCCACTAACATCTTCAACGGAATGTGGGTCTTCTACCTGCCTCTGGCAATGCTCGGCCTCAACCCCGTGTGGATCGGTGTCGCCTATGCCCTGTCACTGGTATACCAGTTCTTCATTCACACCACCCTGATCGGAAAGCTTCCCGGCTGGATTGAGCAGGTTTTCAACACCCCGAGTCACCACCGGGTTCATCATGGCCGCAATCCCGGCTACATCGACCGCAATTACGGCGGCACGCTGATTCTTTGGGATCGCCTGTTCGGCACATTCGTGGACGAAGACGCGCAACGACCGCCTGAATATGGCATCACCCGGCCAGTCCAATCCAATAACCTGATTGTGCTCTGGACACACGAATACGTGGACCTGTTCCGCGACATGGCCCAGCCCGGCAGATTATTGTCTCGCCTCACCCATTTGTGGAAACCGCCGGAGTGGCAACGCCCGGCAACGGAGAAAAATAACAAGGAACCGGGCCGTGACAATGAACGAACTTCCCCTGACCCTCGACGCACCTGATGGCCACCGGATAACCGGAACAATCTTCACTTCTGCCAACCCTGTCGCCATTCTCGTGATCAGTCACGGAATGGCAGAACACGGTGACCGTTACAGATCGCTGGCTCAATGGCTCAGCGAGAGCGGCATGGCTGTTGTCACCTTTCATCATCGTGGCCACGGGCCTCACTGCCCTTGGGAAAAGCGCGGGCACTATGCGGACCGGGACGGATGGGCCAACGTGATCGACGACCTGCACCAGGTGGTTGAATTCAGCCGCTCCAGGTTCGCTGGCCTGCCCCTGCACCTGCTGGGCCACAGCATGGGATCCTTTATTGCCCAGAGTTACGCACAGGAATACGGCGACACTCTGGACTCCCTGATTCTCAGTGCGACCAATCGCATTAGCCGGCGTCAGCTACTGGCATCCCGGGGTATGATCGGTCTGATCCGCCTGGTCTTCGGCAAGCAGCATCGAAGTCGGCTGGTGGCCCGAATGACCTTCGAGCAGTTCAACCGCACATTCAGCCCTAACCGGACTGGCTCGGACTGGCTGAGCCGCGACCATGCACAGGTGGACCAGTACGTCTCGGATCCGTTCTGCGGATTCGACTGCACTGTCGGCCTCTGGTGGGATTTTATCGGTGGCATGTTGAGTATTTCTCCCTCTACCTGGCGTAAAGACCTGCCCGTTCACCTGTTCTCGGGTACAGCCGACGCGGTGGGCGAAATGGGGCGGGGCGTCCGCCAGCACTTTCAGGCAATCCGGGAGGCGGGTCTGGATAAAGTCACTCTGCGATTGTTCGATGGCGGCCGACATGAGATGCTCAACGAAACCAATCGGGAAGAAGTCTGGGGTTATCTTCGGGCTATGTGCCTGACATCGGATTCGCCGTTGCAGGCAGGTTACCGGGAAGAGTCAACACAGACTCATGCCATCATTGATTGAACCTGTAAGGACACTGAATGGGTTACCTTCGAGCTCGTCACCTGCTCCGGGCCCTGGTATTACTTCTGGCTAGTGCCGGCATGACGGATGCCGTCGCAGGCGACGTCAGCATCGGCATTGCCGCCAACTTCACTGACGCAGCACGTGAGCTGGCCAAACAGTTTGAAGCCGAAACCGGCCACACAGTGTCCGCAAGCTTCGGTTCTACCGGCAAGCTCTACGCCCAAATCAGGAACGGAGCACCTTTCGACGTATTCATGGCGGCCGATGAGCGCAGGCCGGCGCTCATCGAAGCAGAGCAGGCAGGCGTGCCCACCACCCGATTCACCTATGCCAGGGGCAAACTGGCGCTCTGGAGCCCGGCATCAAACGTCTTCGACGATGCCGAGCGCTACCTGGCACAACAGTCCTTCGCCAGGCTCGCCATTGCCAACCCGAAAACCGCGCCCTATGGGCTCGCGGCAAAACAGGTACTTGAACGACTGGACCACTGGCAGACCCTTCAGGGCAAACTGGTTCGCGGCGATTCCATAGCACAGACATTCCAGTTCGTTGCCAGTCGTAACGCCCAGGCCGGCTTTTTGGCCCTGTCTCAGGTAAAATCCTGGACGGGAGAGGAAGGCACCCTCTGGCATGTGCCCGAGGCTTATTACCAGCCCATCGACCAACAGGTCATCCTGCTGAATCGTGGTGCCGACAATCAGGCGGCCGTGGCCTGGATCAACTTCCTCAAATCAGACACCGCCATAGCCATCATTCGGGATTATGGCTACGACACTGACAACTGATGTTTGAAACCTACTGGGACCCGGTCTGGCTGACACTCAGGCTGGCCGCGACAACGACTCTGCTCTTGCTGATTATTGGCACCCCGATCGCCTGGTGGCTGGCCCGCACCCGTCACTGGCTTCGGCAGCCAATTGCTGCGGTCATTGCCCTGCCACTCGTCCTTCCGCCAACCGTGCTCGGTTTCTATCTGTTGCTGGTCATGGGGCCGGAAGGATGGGTTGGACAGATGACCCAATCACTGGGTATCGGGCTACTGCCCTTCACGTTTGAGGGTCTGGTGGTGGCATCGGTCATCTATTCCCTGCCATTTACCGTTCAACCCCTGCAAAACGCCTTTGAAGGCATCGGCGACGGCTTCATGGAAGTTGCCTCAACGCTTCGTGCCGCACCCTGGGACCGGTTCCTGTTTGTTGCGGTCCCACTGGCCCGCAACGGTTTTCTGACTGCGTCGGTACTGACTTTCGCCCATACCATCGGTGAGTTCGGGGTGATCCTGATGATCGGCGGCAACATCCCGGGCGAAACCAAGGTGTTATCGGTGGCCATTTACGATCATGTGGAAGCTCTGGAATACACCCAGGCTCATTGGCTTTCCGCCGGTATGGTCGTGTTTTCCTTCGTGGTTCTGGTGACCCTCTACGCACTGAACGGCAAAGCCCGTTCAGGAGCCATAAGATGACCGCCAGCGATACCATCTGCGCCCGCTTCCAGTGCTCGTTTCCCGGCTTCAGCCTCGACGTCGACCTGAACCTTCCCGGCACCGGCATCACCGCCCTGTTCGGGCGCTCGGGCTGCGGCAAAACCACGCTACTAAGGTGCATGGCTGGCCTCCAAAGCGCCCCGGGTACCATGACCGTTCTGGGCGAACCATGGCAGACCGAGTCGTTCATCCGGCCCGTGCACAAGCGGCCCTTGGCCTATGTATTCCAGGAGACCCACCTTTTCCCTCACCTTAACGTGCGGAAAAATCTGGATTTCGGGTATCAACGGATTTCCCCTGCCGACCGACAGATCGGTTTCGACGATGCCGTTCGCTGGCTCGGTCTGGAATCACACCTGGACCGCATGCCCGCAGGCCTTTCTGGCGGTGAACGCCAGCGAGTCGCAATTGCCAGGGCCCTGCTGACCAGTCCCCGACTGCTGCTGATGGATGAACCCTTGTCCGCCCTGGACTTCAACAGCAAGCAGGAAATCCTGCCCTATCTGGAACGGCTGCACGACACCCTGGCCATTCCGATTATCTATGTGTCCCATTCAACCGCAGAAGTTGCCCGGTTGGCTGACCACATAGTGATGATGGAAGAAGGCCGTGTGGTCGGGCAGGGACCATTGCAGGAAACCCTGGCCAACACAGACAATCCTTTTCGCGTCCAGGACGACGCCGGTGCCTTGCTGGAAGGCCAGATTATCGATCTCGACGACTACTGGCATCTGGCGCTGTTCCGGTTTGATGGCGGCAAGCTCTGGCTGCGACATGACCGACGGGTGAAACCGGGAGACCGGGTTCGGGTACGGGTTCTGGCCCGGGATGTCAGCCTGGCCCTGTCCGAAAACGCCGACCAGAGCATCCAGAACCTGGTGCCGGCAGTCATTGACCAGATTGATCCCGATGTGGCTCCTGGCATCAGTCTGGTGCGGCTTCTGGCCGGACCGACGCCAGTCCTGTCGAGGCTGACTAGCCGAGCAGTCGCCCAGCTCGGCCTTGAGCCGGGCATAAGCGTATGGATGCAGATAAAATCAGCTGCCCTGGTCGCGTGAGACCTTTGGTGCTGCAAGTCGTTCTACTCGGGCCACAAAACGCAAAAGGCCGCTGATTTCAGCGGCCTTATCGTCACAGGACGGGATCGATTGTGAAGGTCAGCGGGTGCCGTAGACCACCATGGTCTTGCCCTTGACCCGGACCAGCCCCTGGTCCTCCAGGGTCTTCAGAACCCGACCAACCATCTCCCGGGAGCAGCCAACGATACGGCCGATTTCCTGCCGGGTAATCTTGATCTGCATGCCGTCCGGGTGCGTCATGGCATCCGGTTCCTTGCAAAGATCCAGTAGCGTACGGGCAACACGACCGGTGACATCCAGGAACGCCAGGTCACCTACCTTACGGGTTGTCTGCCGCAGTCGGGACGCCATCTGCTCGCCGATGAAGTAGAGCACCCTGGGGTCCTGCTGGGCAATCTCCCGGAACTTGGTGTAACTGATTTCCGCCACTTCACACTCAGTCTTGGCCTTCACCCAGGCGCTGCGGGAATCCATGTTGTCAAAAAGCCCCATCTCACCGAAGAAATCACCGGCGTTCAGGTAGGCCATGATCATCTCGCGACCATCATCGTCTTCGATGATAACGGTCACAGAGCCCTTGACGATGTAGAACAGGGAATCGCTCTTGTCCCCGGCATAGATGATTGTGCTCTTGGCTGGGTAACGGCGTCGATGGCACTGCGAAAGGAAATAGTCGAGATGCTTGGTTTTCTGCTCAACCGGCTTGACGATAGTGGCCATAATGCGAGTCGTGCCTCCTCAGATACTGGCGGGTCCCAATGTTTGTTATGCACCCGGCTTTCCGTGCGGGTTCGTTCTTTTTTATTGCAAAACTCCGCAACTTATAACAAGAAGGTCTGTTGCGGGCAACCGGAAAGAGTATACAACATGTATCCGCAATCAGCCTGCCCGGCAACGCCGGTTGTGCTAGCATCCAGCCTCATATCATCGCTATCGGGGCTACAAATGCCCTGACCCCAGATAATCACAAGGGAGAAGCACCATGAAAGCAACCGTAGACTGGACCGGCAACGCCAGTTTCAAGGCCACCAGCGGCAGTGGCCATAGCGTACAGCTTGATGGCCCGCCAGACCACGGTGGCGAGAACCTTGGCCCGCGCCCGATGGAAATGCTGCTGATGGGACTGGGCGGCTGCTCCGCTTTTGATGTCATGAGCATCCTGAAGAAAAGCCGCCAGAACGTAACCGCCTGCCACGCGGAGCTTGAGGCAGAGCGGGCCGACGCGGTACCCGCGGTGTTTACTCGGATCAACCTGCATTTTGTAGTATCGGGAAATGGTCTCAAGGAAAACCTGGTCAAGCGGGCGGTGAGCCTGTCAGCAGAAAAGTATTGCTCGGCGTCCATCATGCTCGAAAAAGCGGGCGTTGAAATCAGCCACAGTTATGAAATTCACGAGGCCGAGCAGGTCGCCGATTAACAGTCCGGATAAACCGCTTCAGGACCTCTTGTGCGCCGAATCTCCAGGGTCCGATGCAGCGGAAATCACGAATGCTAAAATGTCATTGCGAATACTATTCAACGTCACTTGCGGTGTGCATAATACGCACCCTCTCCGCCGGTCTGCGCAAAAGGTGAACAACCCGGTCAGTAGTCGGTGGCGGCCTCGGCAGAGCGCAGCAATGCAGCTCTGCAGTCATTCATCTCCACGATCCGGAGGGGCTGAGCATGGAATCAAAACTCCAGCTGCATGGTTTCAATAACCTGACCAAATCTCTGAGCTTTAACATCTACGACATCTGTTATGCGCAGACCGAAGAACAACGCAAGGCCTACATTGACTACATCGATGAGATGTACAACGCCGAGCGTCTGACCCAGATTCTGACCGACGTCGTCAAAATTATCGGCGCTAACGTTCTGAACATTGCACGCCAGGATTACGAGCCCCACGGCGCCTCGGTTACCATGCTGATTGCCGAGCATGAGCTCACCAATGGTGAAGAACCAGACAACGAAGAATCCCCGGGGCCGCTGCCGGACACCATCGTGGCACACCTGGACAAGAGTCACGTCACCGTGCACACCTATCCGGAGAGCCATCCCCATGATGGCGTGAGCACCTTCCGGGCAGACATCGACGTCTCCACCTGTGGTCTGATTTCACCGCTGAAAGTGCTGAACTACCTGATCCACAGCTTTGATTCCGATGTAGTGACCGTGGATTACCGGGTTCGCGGATTTACCCGCGATGTGGACGGCACCAAGCACTACATTGATCACGACATCAACTCGATCCAGAACTATCTGACCGAGGATACCCAGAATGCGTATCAGATGATCGACGTGAATGTGTACCAAGAAAATCTGTTCCACACCAAGATGATGCTAAAGAACTTCAACCTCGATAACTATGTGTTCGGGGTTAACGCAGGTGAACTTGATCCTGCCGAAGCGCAGTCCATCGAGGACCGTCTGCGCCGGGAAATGCTGGAGATTTTCTACTCCCGCAACGTGGAGTAATCGCCTCCGGTGGTGCCCTGAGACGGGTGCCACCGGTCCTTCAGTTTTTTTGATGTCTCCCGCCAGATTTCTGCGTTTTCTTCTCTCCGCCTATCCCGTTTTAATAAAGCCAAGAGCCAACGATAGGAGGACACCATGACCCTGCGCTCCCTGAAACAGATTATTCCAGCACTGGAAACCTCCGACGGAGCCGGCGTGCGCATCAAGCGTTCCATCGGCCAGCAGCAGAACATTCGCCTGGATCCGTTCCTGATGCTCGACGAGTTCGGTTCAGCCGAGGCGGCCGACTATATCGCCGGTTTTCCGTCGCACCCTCACCGGGGCTTCGAAACCGTGACTTATATGATTGAGGGGCACATGCTTCACGAGGACCATCTCGGGAATCGGGGTGACCTGCGCAACGGCGGTGTGCAGTGGATGACCGCCGGCCGAGGCATCATTCATTCGGAAATGCCCCAGCAGGAAGAAGGCGTGATGCGCGGCTTTCAGCTCTGGCTAAACCTGCCGGCGGCAGAAAAAATGACCGAAGCCGGCTACCGGGACATACAGCCGGAAGATATCCCCGAGATCAGCCTCGAAGGCGGCAAGGTGAAACTGATCGCCGGTTCTGTGGAGATCGATGGCCTGCACCGTGAGGGCGCCGTGGCGGGTGGCAGTACCCAGCCGATCTACGCTGACATCCACATGACACCCGGGGGAAGTCTTACCTTACCGGTCCCGGAAGGTCACAATGCCATGCTGTACCTGTACGAGGGCACCGCCAACCTGGGTGAGAGCTCTCTGCAGCGCAGCGCTGCCAATATTCTGACTGACCAGGGCGACCAGACTGCCCTCAGTGCCGGAGAATCCGGGGCGCGCCTGCTGCTGATTGCCGGCAAACCTATTGGTGAACCGGTGGTTCAGTACGGTCCGTTCGTCATGAACACCCGGGAAGAGATTGAGCAGACACTCCGGGATTACCGGGATGGCCGACTGACCGCCTGACCACTCAGGCAAACGGCTTTCTTGCCATCAGCCGCTGCACCATGGGTCTGACGATAAGGTCCATGGCCAGCGGCATTTTTGTGCCCGGGATCACCAGAGTATCGTGCCGCGACAGACTGCTGCCGGCAATCACCTGCAGCAGATAGGGAAAGTCCACTTCCGACTGGTCCCGGAACCGGATCACCAGCATGCTCTCGTCCTCAGTGGGGACATCCCGAACGACAAAGGGATTGGAGGTGTCCACCAGGGGAATACGCTGGAAATTGATGTGGGTATGGGAAAACTGGGGCACGATATCGTGAACATAGTCATCCATGCGGTTTATGATGGTTTCCACCACCGCTTCCTGACTGTAGCCCCGCTTATGGGTGTCCCGGTGGATCTTCTGGATCCATTCGAGGTTCACAATCGGCACCACACCGATGAGCAGGTCCACGTACTGGGCAATATTACAGGTCTCGCTGACCACACCGCCATGCAGCCCCTCGTAGAACAGCAGATCGGTATCGGCAGGTAAGGACCCCCACGGAGTGAAGGTTCCAGGTTTGTGCCCTGCCTCCACCAGTTTACGATCCTCATCGTGAACATATTGCCGGTACCGGCCATTACCCGTGTGACCGTAATCGTAGAAAAGCGCTTCCAGCTTGTCGATATGGTTGGCAGCGAGCGCAAAATGGTTGCGCTCACCGAACTGGCCTTTGGCCGCCAGCCTTGCCATCTGTTCGCGGTTGTATCGGTGGAAGCTGTCACCGCTGACCATGGCGGCATTCAGCCCCTCACTGGCGAACATCCGACTGAAAATCTGGCCGGTGGTAGTGGTTCCTGCGCCGGAAGAACCGGTAACCGCGATAATGGGATGGCGTTTCGACATGGGAGCAGAGTGCCGGAATCAGACGAGGCTGTCGAGCAGACGGGGTTTCTCCACCACGAAGCCCTGGGCGTAGTCGACACCCAGTTGCCGGAGCATGTCCAGGACATCCCGGGACTCAACCTGGGAAGCAATCACTTCCCGGTTCATGTAATGCGCCATATCCACCATGGAGCGGACCATCGCACGGTCGGTTTCGCTGGTCGTCAACTGGCCGGTAAAGGCGCTGTCGATCTTGATCAGGTCCACCGGTAACGAGCGCATGAACTCGAAGGAGCTGGGGCCACTGCCAAAGTTGCCCAGACAGAACCGACAGCCAAGCTCTTTCATCTCGACGATGAAATCCGCCACCGACTGAACGTCGTTGATCGCTGAGGCTTCAGTAAGCTCAAACCACAGTCTCTCAATGGGCGCATCCTTCTCACTCAGCTTCTCGTAGATGAACTCCAGCAGCGATTGATCGTTCATGGAGTAGCCCGACAGGTTGATGCAGACACCACCGAAATGCCGCGGGTCAGGCGCCTGCTCCCTGAGCCAGTCCAACATGTGGCCGACCACCCAGCGATCCACTGCCTGCATACGGTCATAGCGCTCGGCCATGCGGACAAAATCCCGACCGGTAATGAGGTTGCCATCGTCATCGTACATGCTGATCAGAACCTCATACTGGGCCGCCATGGAGGCCTTGGCGTGCAAAGGTATGATCTTCTGGCAACGCAGCAACATGCGTTCTTCATTCAGATCGCTGAGGCTGGCAACCTTGGCGGCAATCTGTTCCTGGCGAGCCTGATCCTCGGCACCCAACGCATACTCGGAAACTTTTCCATGGCCCTGCTGCCGGGACGCCGCCAGTGCCTGCTCAGAAGCCCGTAACCAGCGTTCGGCACTGACCAGTGCCGGTAATGTGGGGACGACGCCGGCACTGGCCGAAAGACGATAATCCCGGCCACCAAAACTGAACTCGGCGGCCTCCACGGCCCTGACAAGATCCTTTGCCGCATCGCTGGCGCTCTCGGAGGGGACCAGCATGGCAAATTCATTGCCTGCCAGTCTGGCCACGGGCATACCGTCACCGACGTGGCTGCGCAAGATATCCGCAACCCGCTTGAGGGTCTCATCGCCAGCCTGGTAGCCGGCGGTATCGTTCAACAGGCGGAAACGACGAAGATCCAGACGCACCAGGGAGCGCTCGTCTTCCTGGCGTGCCAGCTGCTGATCCAGCATACGTTCGAATTCGCGCCGCCCAAGAAGGCCGGTGAGTTCATCATGGGTGGAGGCCCAGGACAGCTGGTCGTAAACCTTGCGGACCATCCGATCGATACTCTCATCCACCAGGGGCCGCTCATACTGGCCGTCAGGAACGATGATGCCTTTGCGCATGTGCCGGGCCAGGGCCTCAAGCTCCAGTTCCACTACCCGCATGCCCTGGTGATTCACAAAGACAAAACGGCTGAAGCCACGGGCCACCCAGACCAAACGGATATATTGGGGCTCATCCGGTTTTTCCTGGTCCCGGAGCCAGTCACCGGTGCGCAGCTGCTGGGCCCGATTTATCCAGCGCTGAAGGCTCCTCTGTTCCCGGTCCGAAAGCTTCTTGGTATCCGGTTGTTCCGGCTTTGCCGGCGGCACTTCGACCAGCTCAGAGCTTTTTTCCGGGCTGCGAACCAGGAACTGCTTGAGCTCGTCCCGAATCTGCGAAGAGGGCATGTGGTTGCTGGAAATGGAACCGAGGCCATCCTGAATGACTCGCAGCAATTCCGGCAGGTTGATAGAACTATTGGGGTCGTCCGCGAAAGACAGCAAGGAATCAATCACCGCCAGGTAATCCTGCCAGAGCTGACTGTCCGGCCCCTGCCGGATCCAGGTCAGAGAGAGCAGATCCCGCCAGCCACCATCCAGCAGGCTGAGCACCGCCTTAGGTACCTTCCGCCCACCCAGTTTCTGGTCCAGCACATCGGCAACCGCCTGTTTCGATTCGGCTACCTTCTGGGCACCTTCCGCTGCGGCTGTAACGCGCTCGACGTTCCTGCGATACACAAGATTCTGGCGATCGATCAGGGAGTCCAGCTCCTGCACCGTCTGCTCAAAGACCCCGGTGTCCTGCTCGAAATCTGTGGTAATCCGCTGGACCAGCTCATCAACCCGACGCTGAACCACCGGGTTAATCCGGCCCCCCTTGACACCCAATTGCGCCAGCCGGTTCATCACACCCCGAACCGGGCTGTCCTGATCCTCAAAGAACGCGGGGTCCCTCATCACAACTTTCAGAACGGGCACTTCCAGTTGCCGCATACGCTGCTGTGCATACTCACTGAGCTTCGGGCTTTCCACCACGGACTTGAAAAACCGGTCGACCACATCAACGGTTTCCTGTTGCTCTTCATCGAGCCGGTTATCACCGCTTGCCTTTACCTTTTCTACCACCCGCTCCTTCAACGGCGCCAGCTCTTCGACGGCGTCAACAGGCTGTGCCTGCAACTGCTGGAGCTCTCGCTGGAACTCCCCGGAGGACAGTGGCCTGGCGTTGGGCTGAAACGGCAGAGGTTCCGGGTTGCCACGCGCCACGCGGCTCGCGCTGAGCGTATTGAGCAGATTGCGTACGGTTGCGAATGCAGTCTGGGCGGCCTGGGCATAGCCCCGAAACTCGCCGCCCAACATCCCGGGCTTCCTGCGCGCCTGAGCCGTTTTGGCAGCTTCGTCACCCGCCTTCGGTTTCGACTTCGGCGTCGGCTCCGCAGCAGCTTCCTCTGCAGCGGATTCTGGCTGAATCGGCGCCTCCTTTTGCTCCGGTTTTGCCCCGGCCTGCTCGCTCAGATATTTACTGAGATCCAGGTCTGGCAGAACGCCATGGCGGATCAGAATATCGTTGAGTTCCTTATAAAGGGGGCCCAACTGCTGCAAAACCGTCTGCTCGAAAACCCGCAAGCAGATCTTTTCTACCTCTCGGGACGCCTTGAGCTGATTGATTCCATTATGAAACGCTTCGCAGACAAGAGATGGCCCGAGGGGATTGTGGTGCCCCGTGGCATTGGCGATTCCGAGCTTGTCCAACCGAAGCTTGAGCTGCAGCAGGTCACCCCGATACTGGGTATCGGCCTTGGTCACCATCACCCGTATTGTCAGCCAGTCCTCGAATTCGCCCTTGTCGACCACCGACAGCTCGGATCCGGGAAATCCCTTGGGGGCAGGTTTTAATGGCGATTCGAGGCTTCGCGCCATCTGGTGCCAAATGACCCGTTGCCGGGCCTGGATCTGGCCCGAGGCATCCATGTATTCATTCGCCTGCTGGTCGTTTGAGGCTTTCTGGGCCGCCAGCTTCAAACCTTCCACCATCTGCACGAGACAGTCACTCATCAACGGCTCGATGAACCGAATCACCGCCTTGGCAGACTGGTGAAGGACAAACTGGACCTTGTCACTGGGGGCACGGAGAGAGGACCGATCCTGTCGCCGAGAGCCACCGCATTGCTGAAGCATGGCATCAACCGCTTCAGGGTTCGGACGGCTGAAGTTGACCCCCATGGCGCCATCAATACGCCGGACAATGGCGACATGAAGTTCATGGCGGCGGGCACCATCCAGACCCCGGAAACGTAACACCAGCTCCGGCGGCGTGCCAGAGGCAAACGCCCGGTCCAGCTTCTTCGAGGTTTCACTCGAATAGCGAACAAACAGGCCCTCCGCACAGAAATCGGCAATCTGGCACGGCCAGGCCTCACCGGTTCCCAGATCAATCTGAGCGGCAAGTTTGATAGGTTGGCGGGGGCTGCTACGACGTTCTCTCGGATCCATGAACTACCTGATTTCTCGCAAAGCCGGGACAGTCACCGAACACACTGTCCGATACCGACTCACGTCCCTGAAACGATGGCGGATGCCACCGGCTGCTACTATAGAGACCATGGTTGTACTATAGCGGTCTGGCCCCCACAGGCAAACCAATTCACTATAACAACCTGACCCATGAAACAGCTTAGTCAGATCTATCTACTTTTGCTACTGGTAACAACCCTTAACGGCTGTTCGACCATTGGCTACTATTCACAGGCTGTCAGTGGGCATCTATCCCTGATGATGTCCGGGGAACCGGTGGAGGAAGTCTTCTCCGACAATGCAACACCAGAGGAGCTGCGAAAAAAACTCGCTTTGGCACAACAGGCCCGGGAATTCGCCGGACAACGACTGGCCCTGCCAGTTGGCGAAGCCTTCAGCGACTACGTGCAGCTGGACAGACCCTGGGTGGTGGTGAACCTGGTGGCCGTGCCCGAGTTCTCGTTGGAGCCTCACCGCTGGTGCTACCCGATTCTCGGCTGTCAGGCCTACCGGGGGTACTTCAGCCTGGAGGATGCGCGCGCCGAGGAGGCACAATTCCTCAGTAACGGCTTCGACACGTTCATTGGCGGCGTGACCGCCTATTCCACCCTAGGCTGGTTTGATGACCCGCTGCACAGCGGGTTTACCCAACTGTCGGAGGACCGCATGGTGGCTCTGATGTTCCATGAACTGGCCCACAGAGTAGTCTATATCGCCGATGACACGGCATTTAACGAAAGTTTCGCCACCGCAGTGGAGCTTGAAGGGCTCAGACTATGGCTATCGGAGCAGGGCAAACCCGGACAGTTCCGGGAGGCGCTGAGCCGTCTTGCTCGTCGAAACCAGACCCTTGACCTGGTCGAAGAGTTCAGCGCCCGACTGGAGGCACTGTACGCCGGTCAGGACAGCTTGCCAGAAGAAGATATGCGAGACCTCAAGGCGGCCATCTTCGAAGACCTGGCCCGTACCTATCAAAAACTTTCCGCAGACTGGCCCGAACCGGGCCCGTTCGGCCCTGCCCCGGTCAGCCTGAACAATGCCAACCTGGCGCTGTTCCGTCAGTACAACCAGTATGTTCCGGCGTTCCGCCAGATGCTCCGGAACACAGAATACGATTTCCCGGCTTTTTACCAGGCCGTTGAGACGCTATCAAATGAACCGGAACCCCAGAGATCTGAACATCTGGCCGCCCTGTCAGAGCGGTTTGAAGAACACCTTTGAGTTCCGCTGGGTATTATAGGCAGCCAGCTTCGGCCCGGGCAGGGCCTGCACCGTGGAAGGCTGGAAGCCACGCTCCCGAAACCAGTGCTCGGTCTGGGTGGTCAGCACAAACAGCTTTTGGATGCCCTGCCCCCTGGCCAGCTTCTCGACCATCGCCAGAATCTCATCTCCCCGCCCGGCCCGGCGATAATTCGGATCCACGGCAAAACAGGAAAGCTCGCCGGCACCCTCCTCAGGGTAACTGTAGAGGGCGGCACAGCCCACGATGGTGCCGTCGCGCTCGGCCACAACAAAGCGGTCAATTTCGGTTTCCAGCATCTCCCGGGAACGGCGAACCAGAATGCCCTGTTCTTCCAGTGGTTGGATCAGCCCCAGAATCCCGCCGATGTCCTCGACCCTGGCCTGGCGAAACTGCTCGTAGTGATCGCCACTGACCAGCGTTCCGGCACCATCTCGTGTGAAAAGCTCCTTCAGCAACGCGCCGTCATCCACGTAGCTGATGATGTGCGCCCTTCGTACGCCCTTCACACAGGCATCACAGGCCGCCCTGAGCAGATCGGCATCGTGCCCGGTCACCGCGCCGGAAGCCAGACGCTCGGACGCCTGACGCGCCGACAGCTCCCGGATCAGGGCACCGTCCTCTTCCTGTAACCCGGGATCATCAATAAACACAATCAGCTTTTCGGCTTGCAGTGCCGCCGCCACCTGGCTGCCAACATCCTCGTAGGAGAGGTTGAAGGTATCCCCGGTGGGCGAATAGCCCATCGGCGGCAACAGGACAATGTGACCAAGCTCCAGCAGTTTCTCGATACCGGCCACATCGACCCGGCGCACCTTGCCGGTATGGCCAAAATCAATACCGTCCAGCACACCCACGGGCTTGGCGGCCACATAATTGCCGCCACTCACCCGGATCCGGGCATTGTGCATTGGTGAATTTACCAGCCCCATGGACAGGTGACTCTCCAGATAGGCCCGCAGGCCACCGATGGCCTCCATTACCATGCCAAGCTGGTCTTCAGGCGTAATCCGCAGACCTTTTGCAAACGACGATTTCACACCGGCTGTGTCCAGCCGTGTCTGGATCTGCGGCCGGGCGCCGAAGGCAACGACGAGTCGGACGCCAAGACTGCTCAGCAGCGCAATGTCATGGATGATGTTGATGAAATTCCCATGCTCAATGGCATCCCCCGGAATGGTCAGCACCACCGTACGCCCGCGGTGGGCGTTGATGTAGGGGGATGAATGGCGGAATCCATGCAGCCAGTCGTTTGATTTCAATTCGAATACTCCAAGCTTTTTTCTTTACGCGGCCTGCAATTCAGTCTGACGAACACTGTCGGGAGCCCTCTCCAAAACCGTGGAGCGCCAGGGATGGCGCGACCGAGCCCTACAGGGACGTATTTACGGGCGTGTTTTGGAGAGGGCTCCCGACAGTGTTCAGCCCCCCCTATTTGACCCGGACTCCAACCTAAAGGCAAAACTGTCGGATGAGCCCCTGCAGGACCTTCACGGTTGGTTCCAGTTGAGACAGCTCTATGAACTCATCCGGCTGGTGCGCCTGATCAATCGATCCAGGGCCCATGACCAGGGTTTCCAGGCCAAGCTTCTGGAGCCAGGGCGCTTCCGTGGCGAAAGCAACGGCGTGGGCGGTATGGCCAGTCAGTTTCTCACAGGCTTTGACCAGGGCCGCATCGGCCGGGGTTTCGAACGGTGGCACCCCGTCGAATAGGGGCTCGAATTCCAGGGACAGTTCCCGGCGTTCTGCGATCGGCTGGACCCTGCTAAGGATGCTCTGGCGCAGGGTCTCCATGTTCATGCCTGGCAACGGGCGCAGATCAAAGTGCAGTTCGCACTGGGCGCAGATGCGGTTAGGATTGTCACCGCCGTGGATGCAGCCGAGGTTCAGGGTTGGAAACTGTACCTCGAAGTTCGGGTTCCGGTACTTTTCCTGCCAAACCGACCGTAGCGCCAGCAACTCCGAAAGCGCCTCGTGCATCCCTTCCATGGCATTGCGGCCCAGGGCCGGGTTGGAGGAATGGCCGGACTGGCCCTCGAACTTCAGCCGTTCCATCATGATGCCTTTGTGCATGCGCACCGGCTTCAGGCTGGTGGGCTCGCCGATGACCGCGTAGCGGGCCTTGGGCTTGCCAGCCTCGGCCAGCGCCCGGGCGCCATCCATGGAACTTTCTTCGTCGGCCGTGGCCAATATGATCAACGGCTGCTTAAGCTCCTCGCCAACAAAGGCTCTGGCCGCTTCGATGGCCAGCGGGAAAAAGCCTTTCATGTCGCAGGTGCCCAACCCGTACCAGCGATTGTCCCGCTCGGTTAGCGTAAAGGGGTCGCTCTGCCAGCGTTTGTCATCAAAGGGAACCGTATCGGTATGGCCGGACAACACAAGACCGCCCGGTCCGCTGCCCAGGGTTCCGATCAGGTTGAATTTGCCGGGCATGCCGGGCACTTCCAGAATTTCCACGGAAAATCCGAGGGCTTCCAGCCACTCCGCCAGGGTTCGCACCACCGGCTCGTTGCTGTGATCCCACTTCGCCGACGCGCTGCTGATGGAAGGCAGCGATATCAGGCGGGCAAGCATGTCACGAATGCCCGGCACCGCTGCGGAGTTGCTATCGGACTGCGACATAGTTTCCTCTCAGATTCCCACTGGAATCATTGTGCACGGCCACGACGCCATACTTCAAAGTTGGTAATGGCCCGGATCAACATCGGATAGGCGACTTCGCCACCGGCAACGACACGGGCCACTTCAAGCTCACGTTCGCTGACGCTCACCAGCCGCCCCTCTACAACATTGTCGTTGGACAGCGTTACCCGAACCTGCCGATCAATCCATTGCCCGGCGCTCTCAAGTTCCGCCGGGTACCAGCTCTCGGTTTCTGGATCTTCCCTTGGCACCACCGGCTCAACCGCCACGTCCGGTGTTGCCTGAATGAAAGGCTCTGCCTCGGACAGATAGACGTCTGGCACGCCGGCACCATTGTATCGAACCGGCCAGCTCTGGCGCTCGCCATCGCTCTCACCCCCTATGACGGGCACACCGAACAGTGGCTGATCCGGCTGCACGCTCACAGTGACCTCACCGCCCTCAAGCAGCCACTGCCGGTAAAGCGCTTTCAACTGGTCACTGGCCGCCAGGCCCTGGGCTTCAAGTCCGGTGGCCAGCGCCTGCACCGCGCGCCCGGCCCATTCGCCGGTTTCGATTCCGGCTTCGCGGGCACAGTAGGCGGCAATGCGACGCATCAGGCCGCCATCGCGCAGGGTCACACTCATGGGCTCGGAACCACTGGAAACGGTCAGTTCCGAATCCTGAATCCGGATTCGAGCATCAGGCCAGTTCAGTTCAAGACTGCCAGTGCTGATGGTATTCAGCTCAGCATGGAGATTTCCCGGGGACTGGCGTACGAAGCCCTCGCCATCAAGTGCGGTGATGCCCATCCGGATCAGGTCTCCGCTTCCCAGTTGCTGGCGGGGATCTGGCGCACAGGAAAGGACAAACAGCGCCGGATCACCATCGCTGTTGGCGCCCTCTGCGGTAACCCAATTCCGAAGCATTGTCGGGTCAAGGGTCAGGCCAAGGCCATCAAGTCGCAGGTTCCACTGCGCCGGCAACCTGGCCGGCTCGAACAGGGCGGACAGCAAGCTGACAGGTGAGCCGGTATCAAGCTCTACCCTGGCTATATCCAGAGGCTGGGTAAGCTCAAAATCCTGCCAACTGGCGTCCTTGAGAACCAACCGGCCCTCAACGCCGGAACTGATGCTGCCTCGATGAAGCACACCATAGGGTTCCAGTGCCTGCCTGGCTTCGGCCATGCGCTGGTCTGCCAGCCACCAGACACCCGCCTTGAACGCGGCAAAGCCGACCAGAACCAGTACTACCAGCGTCGCAAGCAGGCGCTTCATCCGGAAACTCCTTGTCGGGTGCCGTCAGTTACGGGAAATCAGGGTGCCGACACCCTCATCGGTGAAGATCTCCAACAGGCACGCGTGAGCGACCCTGCCGTCGATAATATGGGACGTGCGGACGCCATTCTCCACCGCACTCAGTGCACACCGGATCTTGGGTAGCATGCCACCATGGATGGTGCCGTCCTCAATAAGGTCGTTTACCTGCTTCGCAGTCAGTCCGGTGAGCACCTTGTCGTCCTTGCTCTTCAGTCCGGACACGTTGGTCAGCAGAATCAGCTTCTCGGCTTTCATGGCCTCGGCCACCTTGCCCGCCACCAGGTCCGCATTGATATTGTAGGAGGCGCCGTCAGGCCCCACACCTATCGGTGCGATCACGGGGATCAGATTGCTGCGGGTGAGCATGTCAATCACGTCCACATTGACACTGGCGACTTCGCCAACATGACCGATGTCGATGATTTCCGGCCGCTCCAGCTCTGGGGAACGGTTGACCACCTCCAGCTTGCGGGCCCGGATCAGATTGGCATCTTTACCAGTGAGCCCTACCGCCATGCCGCCGTGGGAATTGATCAGGGACACGATTTCCTTGTTTACCTGGCCGCCAAGTACCATTTCCACCACATCCATGGTTTCGGAATCGGTAACCCGCATGCCGTTGACGAACCGGGACTGGATGTTCAGGCGCTCCAGCAGCTCTCCGATCTGGGGGCCACCACCGTGCACAACGATCGGGTTGATGCCCACCAGTTTCATCAGAACCACATCACGGGCGAAACTGCTTTTCAGGTCTTCGTTCTCCATGGCGTTACCGCCATATTTGATGACCACGGTCTTGCCGGTAAATCTTTGAATATAAGGCAGGCCGCGGCTCAGTACCGAAGCCACCTGCATTGCTGTTTCACGATCCAGCGCCATGTTTTTGCCTTGTTGATCCTGTATTGAAACTTGCCTGTGAAACTCAGTGACTGCGAATCAGAAATCCGCCACCAGATCCGGCGCTGCCTTCTGCAGCTGGTCCCGGAACACAGACTTGATACGCTCCAGTGCCTCGTCGGTCTCCGCTTCAAAGCGTAAAACCAGCACTGGGGTGGTGTTTGATGCCCGGCACAGTCCCCAGCCATCGGTGTAGTCCACACGGATGCCATCAATCGTACTGATGTTGCCATCACCGAAGTCGCCGGCCTCGCCGAGGCGCGCAATGATGTCGAACTTGGAGCTTTCGGTCACTTCGACATTCAGCTCTGGGGTGCTGATATCGTCCGGGAAATCCTCAAAGACTTCATCGCTGTGCCGGTCTTCAATGCCAAGAATTTCCAGCAGGCGGGCAGCAGAATAGAGACCATCATCAAACCCGTACCAGCGTTCGCCAAAGAAAATATGACCGCTCATTTCCCCGGCCAGAAGAGCGCCAGTTTCTTTCATTTTCGCCTTCATCAGGGAATGACCGGTTTTCCACATGATCGGTCTGCCGCCGGCTTCTGAAATCACACCGGCCAGCCTGCGACTGCACTTCACGTCGTAGAGAACGTCCGCACCGGGGTTCCGGGACACCACATCCCGGGCGAACAGCATCATCAGGCGATCCGGCCAGATAATCTTTCCGGAATTGGTTACCACGCCCAGTCGGTCGCCATCGCCATCAAAGGCCAGACCGATATCGGCGCCTTCCGAGTCAACCCTGGCAATCAGATCCGCAAGATTCGCCGGTTTTCCGGGATCGGGATGATGATTCGGAAAATCACCATCCACATCGCAGTACAATGGAATCACCTCACAGCCCAGCTCCTCGATAAGCATGGGCGCGAGTTCACCAGCAATGCCATTGCCGGCATCGACCACTACCTTAAGTGGTGCTGCTACCGCAATATCGCCAACAATCCGATCCAGATAGGCGCGACGAACGTCCTCGCTGCTCTGGCTGCCCCGACCGTTGGCAAAATCCCCGGTCTGAATGCGCTGATACAGTTTCTGGATGGCCTCACCCGAGAGGGTTTCCCCGCCGAGCATGATTTTCAGGCCATTGTAATTGGAGGGGTTATGGCTACCGGTCACCATGACGCCGGAGCCGGTCTGGAGTTCATGGGTGGCAAAATAGAGGACTGGCGTGGGCACGGCACCCACATGAATCACATTGCACCCGGTGGCCATTACGCCGCGTGCGAGAGCATCCGCCAGATCCGGGCTGGAGTGGCGACCGTCGTAGCCGATACAGAGGCTGTCGACGCCGCGCTCCAGGGCTTCGGAACCAATGGCCCGACCAATCACCTCCACCCCTTCGGAGGTCAGGGTCTCACCGACAATGCCCCGAATGTCATAAGCCCGAAAAATATCCGCGGAAAGCTCTACCTGAGGCAGGGCCACCTCGTCCACATCCGGCGTATCACCGGAACCAAAGACCGTATCGTCGCCACTGCCAAACCCGAGAACATCTTCGTCACCATCGAGCATGTCGATATCGGGCATGTCCTTGTCCTGAAACAGAGGCTCATCGCCGCCCTTGGCAGCACCAGCGCCAGACTTTCCGGAACCGGCTTGCCTGGGCTTTGCGGTTTCTCCGGCCTTGGCGACCCGTTTATCAACCACCTGGGACAATCGGTAGAGCACCTCACCGGTTGAGGCCACCATATCCCAACGGAAGGTCGGCAGTTTTACCCGCTCTCCGCCGAACACCTTGTGGGCCCACTGGATCAGGGCCGTCACGTCCTGGCGCAAACCCTTCTGGGCACCGCCCACCAGGACCCAGACGATGATGGCAGCGATTAGCGCGGGAACTCCTACCAGAATGGCAATCATCACCGTGTCCACCGGCGCTGCGGATGATTTGGCTGGGGTATAGGTCACGGTCCAGTCAGGGTTGGTTAGCCCTCGGGATTCAGCACTCCCGGAGCCAGTGCCTTTACTGACCACTGTGCGGGATGAACCGGACACGGTCTGCACCAGCGCCAGCTGGCCACCAAGACTGGAATTGACCACTTGCAGCAACGGCTGGATCTGGGTGGAGTCGAAAATGATCAGCAGGCTCCCGATGACCGCATTGCTTGTAGGGTTACGGACCGGGGTCGCCATCTGGACAAACCAGCGGTTATCCCGTGGAAACGCATCGGGGAACAGTCGTTGGCCGGTTTCAGCGCGCCGGGCCAGCTCAAGCCCCGAGAAGCCCAGCAGGCCCTCACTGCTGGAGGCGCGCGGAATGTCACGGTAGGGAAACAGATGAACCGCTTCGATGCCGGGCAGTGAATCCGCCAGTTGCACCTCGGTTGCCGGAATCTCGTTCCGGCTGTTCAGGGCCTGAATGACATGGGGCTGCGTGGCCAGACCATTAACGCTTTTCTGGACCTGATCAAAATATTGGTTCAGTCGAAGCGCAGCCGCATCCGCCTCCAGGACTTTCAATGACTCGAAGCGCTCCTTTGCCGACGGCTGGACCACCAGGAAATGAAGCAAGGCAACGGCAATCACACCCGCCAGAACAACGACCAGCGACTGGTTCACCGCCACGGAATTAAGTCGCTTCAGTTTTGTTCCCGAAGAACTGGTTTTTTCCTTTTTCACCGCTTTCTTCGCCGGCTTTTCATCAACGGACGCGTCGGCATCTTTCTTTTTACCCAGCTTCATAGTCCATCCTGCAGTTGTAATTTTATCGTCCTGGACAAGCAGTTACCCGCAAAGTATAGACGCCGGCGCGCGGTTCTGCGTGGCCGGCCCCAGGTCACCGCGTACCGGTGGAACCAAAGCCACCGTCACCACGGGCACTGGCGTCAAATTCCGAAACCACCTCAAAGTCGGCCTGAACAACGGGGACCAACACCAACTGCGCCAGGCGTTCGCCCACGTCCACGGTAAAGCTGGTGCGACCCCGGTTCCAACAGGACACCATCAACTCGCCCTGATAATCCGAATCGATCAATCCCACCAAATTGCCAAGCACAATGCCGTGCTTGTGGCCGAGCCCGCTTCGCGGCAGGATCATGGCCGCCAGAGACGGGTCGGCAATGTGGATCGACAACCCTGTCCTGATCAGTTGGGTATCGCCCGGCTCGAGAGTCAGCGGCTCGTCCAGGCAGGCCCGAAGGTCGAGGCCTGCAGAGCCTTCAGTGGCATACTCGGGAAAGGGAATCTGGCTGCCAATGCGATCATCCAGAATACGTACCTGAAGATTTTTCCTGCTCATGAGAGGTCCTGTCGATTGTGGTACGGGTACGCTTCGCTGAGTCAGCGGGCGGCCTGACCAAGATGTTCACCTATCATCGCCACAAGCTGTCGGGCAATGTTCGTTTTGCTGTCCGGCCCGATTGATGCCTGGCCACCGGGCCAGAAAACGGTTACCGCATTATTGTCACTGTTGAAGCCCAGACCCGGCGCCGAAACGTCGTTGGCCACTATCATGTTCAGTTTCTTGCGTTGCATTTTGTCAGTGGCGTAGTTCGCCACGTCGGTGGTTTCCGCCGCGAAACCCACGGAAAAGGGCGCGCCTTCACGACCGGCAATGGTTGCCAGCGTATCCGGGTTACGCACCAGCGAGAGCGTCATGGCTTCACTGGATTTCTTGATCTTGTCCCCGGCACAGGTCTCCGGCCGGTAATCCGCCACGGCGGCCGTCGCGATGAACAGGTCGCAGCCTTCATCCACTGCACCCGAGGCTTCCCGCAACATGTCCTCGGCTGTTAACACCTGGCGGACGTCGACACCGGTCGGTGGCGCCAGCGTCACAGGACCACTGACAAGAACTACCCGGGCGCCTGCCCTGCGTGCTGCATCCGCCAGGGCATAACCCATCTTTCCGGAACTGTGATTGCTAATGTAGCGAACCGGGTCAATGGGCTCACGGGTGGGGCCCGCCGTAATCACCACCGTCTTGCCGGAGAGGACTCCGTTGCTGGCGCGATCAACGAGACCGAGTATGTCCTCCGGTTCCAGCATTCTGCCCGGCCCGGTATCGCCACAGGCCTGGGCACCCTGTTCGGGCCCCCACAATTCAATCTGGGGATCCTCTGCCAGGAGCCGGATATTCCTCTGGGTGCGGTCATTGCTCCACATGGCCTGGTTCATCGCGGGCACCACCGCAATGGGCGCTTCGGTTGCGCAACAGACCGTGGCCAGCAAATCGTCGGCCATACCCTGGGCCAGACGGGCGATAAAATCGGCCGACGCCGGCGCAATCACCACCTGATCGGCCCATTTGGCCAACTCGATATGCCCCATGCCAGCTTCCGCCTCAGGGTCCAGCAAGGAGGTCCGAACCGGTTCGCCACTCAGTGCCTGGAAGGTCAGTGGCGCCACGAACGCTTCTGCCCCACGGGTCATGACAACCCGCACCTGATGGCCCGCTTTCTTCAGCTGGCGAACCAGTTCGGCGCTTTTATAGGCGGCAATACCACCGGTCACTCCCAGGAGGATTCGTCTGGCGGCCATAGGGGCTCCGTTTCCGCATAAAATGAAAGGCTTATAAGATAGCATGCTCAGGCCGCAGCGACAGCCTGCCAGGCCCGGCATACGTTTACCGATTGTTACTTTTTAAAGTAACCTTTGTAATCCTGAGATGCCCGTCTCGGCGCAGGAAGCGCCGGGGCCGGAAATAACCAATGCAAGGAAGCCAAGATGTCAGACTCCGCCTGGCCCACGGACGAACGTCCGCGGGAACGCCTGCTCGCCCACGGGCCGCAAACCCTCTCCGACGCCGAACTGCTTGCCATATTTTTACGGACCGGCACTACCGGCATGCCGGTTATGGCACTGGCCCGTCATCTGATTGAGGAGTTTTCCGGGCTCCGGGGACTGCTGACAGCTTCCCGCCGCCAGTTCTGCAACGTCAAAGGTCTGGGAACCGCCAAATATGCCCAGGTTCAGGCGGCCATGGAAATGGCCCGACGGGTCATGGACGAACCGCTTCGCCAGGGGGACCCACTGCGCTCGCCCGAAGATACCCGCCGGTTCCTCACCAGCCGGCTCGGCACCTATCCCCACGAAGTGTTCGCCGGCCTGTTCCTGGACAATCGCCATCGTGTCATCCAATACCGTGAGTTGTTCCGGGGCACCATCGACGGTGCTGCCGTCTATCCAAGGGAAGTGGTGCGACAGGCCCTGGAGGACAATGCAGCCGCAGTGATTTTTGCCCATAACCACCCCTCGGGAGTCGCAGAACCGAGCCAGGCCGACATTTCCCTCACCCGCCGGCTGAAAGAGGCCCTTGGGCTGGTGGATATCAGGGTTCTTGACCATATGGTTGTTGGCCATGGTGAGGTAATATCGCTCGCTGAACGGGGTCTGCTGTAAAGCCCGATCAATAAGAGTCCACGTCAATGCCGGAAAACTGGCCAAATTCCCAACAATTTTTTGCGTTGGGGGGCCAGTTCTGGTATAAAAGCGTCCCTTTCTGGCGGCGTCTGGCGAGCAGCGTTCAGTTTAGAGGCGCGAATGGGGGCCTAACGGCTCCTTAGCAACCAGAGACGCATTAAAAACGAATTCGTATTTTAGAGACCATTGCTCAGGTCGGAGGCAAGTATGTCCAGAGTTTGTCAGGTTACCGGTAAGCGTCCGGTATCCGGTAACAACGTTTCCCACGCGATGAACCACACTCGTCGTCGTTTTCTGCCGAATCTGCAGAACCATCGTTTCTGGGTTGAGTCCGAGAAGCGTTTCGTGAAGCTGCGCGTATCCACCAAGGGCATGCGCATCATCGATAAAAAAGGCATTGACGCTGTGCTGGCCGATCTTCGTGCCCGCGGCGAGAAATTTTAAGGAGCCGCATCATGCGCGAGAAAATCAAGCTGGTTTCATCAGCAGGCACTGGTCACTTCTACACGACCAAAAAGAACAAGCGTAACACCCCGGAAAAAATCGAGATCAAAAAGTACGATCCGGTTGTCCGCAAGCACGTTGCGTACAAGGAAGCCAAGATCAAGTAATTCCTGATCCGGCATCCACAAAAAAGCCCGGCCAATGCGCCGGGCTTTTTTGTGGCTTTTCTCCCGCTCAAAACTTTTCAAGATACCCTTCGGGCAGGGCCACATCCATAGCGATGGGCAGGTGATCAGACATCGGATAGCTCACCACTTCCGAACGTCGGATTTCAAGTGAAGGGCTTACCAGAATATGATCAAGAGCCTTCTCTGGCCGCCAGCTTGGAAAGCTGTGAGCAGTGTCTGGCAACGGCACCAGATCGGTCTCCTTCAGGGGTGTCTGGGTAAGCAGGTGCTCGGCGTGGGCATTCATGTCTCCCATCAGTACCACATGCCGGTAGTCGGCAATCAGCTCTCGAATGAATCCCAGCTGACGCTGCTGGGCCGTCTTGCTAAGGGAAAGATGCATCAACACCAGCACCAGGGGATCGTGCTCGGTTCCATACCTGGCGATGATCGCACCCCGCCCCGGAATCAGACCCGGCAATTTATGCTCGGTAACATCCAGGGGGCGATAACGACTTAAAAGGCCGTTGCTGTGCTGGGCAATCTGCCCGAGGTTCCGGTTCAGCTGCTGGTACCAATAGGGAATGCCCGCTGCTTCGGCCAGATACTGCACCTGATTGATATAGCCGCTGCGTAGGCTGCCACCGTCGCACTCCTGCAACGCCACCACGTCGTACCCGCGCAGCAGGGACGCAATCCGGTCGAGATTCTCGATGCGATTGCGGTGAGGCAGTATGTGTTGCCAGCTTCGAGTGAGGTAATGGCGGTAGGACGAGGTATTGATACCCACCTGGATGTTGAAGGTCAGCAGACGAATATGTCGCTGTGGCTCAAACTCGGGAACATGCTCGGTCCCTGAGCTGGCACCCCTGGGCCCACCGGCCGGCTTCAGGATGCCATTCAACTGTCTTCGGATATGCTTGTACATATGGCGGTCTCAACCGGCCGGCTGCTTGTTGGACTCGACTCTGGCGTCTGGGCGCGGTTTTACTCCGCTTCGCCCCGCTCTTTGGCAACAAGGTAGTCCACCACGTCCAGAACGGCCTCATGGCTGCCGGCCATAGATGCACTGACTGTGTACTTGCCATTAACCAGCATAGTCGGAGTTCCGGTGATCCGCGCGCCGCGGATTTTCGACTGGGCTTTCTGCATGCGAGCGTTCACACCAAAGCTTTTGTAGTTGCTGACAAATTCATCCGGATCGACGCCATAATCCGCCACAAAATCAGCAAGTGCTTCCGGCGTATTCAGAGGCCGGCGCTCACCAGCAAGCGCATCGAACAGGGCATCGTGCACCTTGTCCAGCTCGCCCATGGCCTCAAGCGCATAAAAGGCGTAGGCGTGGGGTTCCCAGTTTCTTCCCAGTGCAGCAGGAATCTTTACGTAATTGACGTAGTCAGGGGCATTGGCCGCCCACTCCTCAACCAGGGGCTTGAAGTTGTAACAATGGGGGCAGCCATACCAGAAGACTTCCGCTACCTCGATCCCCGAGTCGCTGTCGGTTCTTACCGGGTTATCCAACCGGTTGTAATGGGTTCCTTCTTTCCACTCTGCGGCATGGGCAAGGCCAGAGACAGACAGCGCCAAAAGGAGCAGGAAGGCCGTTCTGAAGGATCGAAACATGAAGAATCTCCGGTTATCTGTATGTCGTTTTGGGAGGATTATGACCCAGCGTACCTGAAAAGTTCCACAGGTCGGCAGTTACAGAAACGAAAGGCAACAAAAAACCCCGCATCAGGCGGGGTTTTCGGTACAGACCGGCGGTTTCAGTTCAGGCCGGAAATGTAGCTGGAGACCGCTTCGATCTCGGCATCGGTCAGCTTTGACGCTACATCCATCATGATCGATGCGTTGGCGCCAGAATCCCGAGTACCATCGCGGTAGGCATTCAACTGCTTGATCAAGTACTCTGCGTTCTGACCGCCGAGCGCCGGGTAACCGGCCGGCTCGTTGCCGACACCTTGCGGATTATGACAGCCGGCACAGGCTGGGACACCAGTCGCCATGTTGCCGCCACGGTACAATGCCGCACCCTGATCAACGAGATCCGGATCGGCCTGGCCAACAACCATTTCCTGGGCACTGAAGTAAGCTGCCAGGTCCTGCAGATCCTGATCGTTCATGTTGTCGAGAATGCCGGTCATTTCCGCGATATTCCGCTCTTTATCCTTGATCAAAACCAGCTGGCGATACAAATATTTTTCGCCCAGACCGGACAGCTTGGGATAAGCCCCCATAATGGGCTTGGCACCATTCTGGCCGTGACAACCGGCACATACCGCTGCGTTCTGTTCGCCTGCTTGAGGATCTCCCGCCCCGTGCGCCATCGCTGTGAGGCCAACGCCGAGAACTACTCCTGCGATCAGTTTTTTCATGCTCGCTCCGCTTCTCTCATCTTTTAAGGGTATTCTTCGTTGTGCAGCCGGCAGGCGCTGACCAGTCAGGCTCAAAACCGGGGCTGACAGCGGTCGCGCGCAGCGCGCCGCCCGGAATTGGTGTAGCATTATACATTAATCCCTGATAACTGAAATCCAAAGGAAAGCCAACCGCTGTGGACCCTGATCTGACTCAAAAAAGCCTCTCTTTTAACAGCGCCCGATTTCTCATCAGCGCTTCCCGTCTGGATGAGTGCCCGCCCGATTTCGGTGCCGAAGTCGCCTTTGCCGGCCGCTCCAACGCCGGGAAATCCAGCGCACTCAATGCGATCACCGCCAACGGCAAGCTGGCCCGGACCAGCAAGACACCCGGACGCACACGACTGATCAACTTTTTCTCTCTCAATCGCGAGCATTGTCGTCTGGTCGATCTGCCCGGATACGGCTACGCCAAAGTGTCCAGGGACATGAAAGACGACTGGCAACAACACCTGGGCCACTATTTGAACGACCGACGCTGCCTGCGCGGCCTGGTTTTGGTGATGGATATCCGCCATCCGCTGACCGATTTCGACCAAATGATGGTGGAATGGTGCGAACATAACAACCTGCCGCTGATGATTCTGGCCACCAAGGCAGACAAATTAAAGTTCGGCCAAGCCAAAACCGCCATGCTGGGCATTGCCAAGAACCTCAAGGCTTACTCCTGCGTGGAACACCTGATCATGTTTTCTGCAACATCAAAACGGGGCGTGGACGAATGCCGGGAGGCGTTGATCGAGTGGCTGGAGGGCGATGTCGGAGAACCAGAGACCACACTCTGAAGGCATAAAAAAACCGGCCTGCCAGATAGCAGACCGGTGAAACGTCAGGGTTTGCGACGTGCTAAAACCTGAGATCGCACTCAGGAGACGCAAGGAATGTCCGAATTCCCAACGTCACTCCCTATGACTGCGATATTCGATAAAAGTTCCAAAATAGATCGATTTTTAACCAGGTCTTCGGGTTTCACGTACACGAGTCTTCACCGGACTCCCCTTTTTCATGAAGCGCCGGGCGATATTTCTCTCTCAGCGCCATTACACGCTCGCGATAATCCGGAGTCAGATAGGGAATTTCCAGGGTGAGCACCTGATAGATGCCCTGTTTCAGCTCCGTGAGCGTTAGGCAGGCAGATTCCTCGGCCGCATGGGCCGTTTTCAGGAACGCCATCCAGTTGGTAATCACCAGCCACACGTTCAGCGACATGGCAGATCGAAGATCTTCTTCCTGGGGTTCAATAATACCCGCTTCCGCCAGCTTCTCGAAGATTCGACTGATGGATGCCAGACAGCGGTTGGTGAAATCTCGATAGTCCTGCCGCAGCCTCTGATCACTGTCCAGAAGGTACTCCAGGTCCCGGTGGAAGAACCGGTAACTCCAGAGACCGTCGAAGACCGACTCCAGATAAAAGGTCATGTCGTCCAGGGTCATGGCCCGCTCTTCCGGAATATCAAGGTAGAAATCCACCAGTTTTTCGTATTCCAGGAAGATCTCGTAAATGATGTCCGACTTGTTGCGGAAGTGGTAATAGAGGTTGCCCGGCGAGATGGCCAGGTGCGCGGCGATGTGATTGGTTGTGACGTTGCGCTCGCCCCGTTCGTTGAAAAGCTCCAGGCTGGAGAGCAGTATTTTATCTCTTGTCTTCATAGACCCGTCGGCGTTTGTTGTTGTACAGCTCACAGATGGCCTGATTCGCCACCCGCCTCCGCTTGACTCACTAGAGTATATACTCTAATAATACCCTCAGACGCAAATTGAACACTTTTTCGCCAGTCGTTCAATACCTGAAATAACAGGCCGCCGACGCAATCTGATCGGGACCAAAGAGGAGGAAACATCATGGGAGCCACTGTCGTCCAGCTCACCGAGAGCAAGAAACAGATCCAGCACACTCATCGTGTGTTTGAGGATCAGAAAAAGGCGTTCCGTAACAATCCCATGCCTTCTCTGGCCGAGCGGCAGGAGAACCTGAAACGTCTCAAACGGGTACTGCTGGGCAACCAGGACCGACTTCTGGATGCCATCGACCGGGATTTCAGTTGCCGTTCGAAAGATGAATCCCTGATTGCCGAAGTCATGCCATCAATCCAGGGCATCAACTACACACTGAAAAACCTGAGCGGCTGGATGAAACCGTCCAAACGACACGTATCCGTGCTATTCCAGCCCGCCAGCAACAAGGTCCACTATCAACCCAAAGGTGTCGTGGGTGTGATCGTGCCCTGGAACTACCCCCTGTATCTGGCGGTGGGCCCGTTGGTCGCATCCCTGGCTGCCGGCAACCGCACCATGATCAAAATGTCGGAATACACACCCCACACCTCGGCCCTGTTCAAGGAACTGATCGAAGCCAGCTTCCCGGAAGATCTGGTCTCAGTGATTAATGGCGAGGCCGACGTGGCGGCGGACTTCTCGTCGCGGCCGTTTGATCACCTGCTGTTTACCGGCTCCACATCGGTGGGCAAGCTGGTCATGAAGGCGGCAGCGGAGAACTTGACACCGGTCACCCTGGAACTGGGCGGCAAGTCCCCGGCCGTGGTCTCTCCGGATGTGCCCATGGAAGACGCCGCCCAGCGGATTGCCTTCGGCAAGGCGTTCAACGCTGGCCAGACCTGTGTGGCGCCGGACTACGTGCTGTGCCCCGCCGACCGGGTACAGTCGTTTGTCGACGAATTCCGCGCCCGCTTTTCCGAGATGTATCCGAGCCTGCGGGACAACGACGATTTCACCGCCATCATCAATGAGCGGCAATACGATCGTCTGCAGGGTTACCTTGAAGACGCCCGGGACAAAGGTGCCGAGCTGGTGGAGATCAATCCGGCCCGGGAAAACCTGAAGGATGGCACCCGCAAGATACCTGTGACTCTGGTTCTGAAAACCACGCCGGACATGAAGCTGATGCAGGATGAGATCTTTGGTCCGATTCTGCCGATCGTCAGTTACGGCAGCATGGACGAGGCCATCCATTACATCAATGATCGTCCGCGGCCGTTGGCGCTGTACTTCTTCGGGTACGACAAGACCCAGCAGCAGCATGTGGTGGATAACACCCACTCTGGTGGCATGTGTATCAACGATTCGCTGATGCACGTTGCCCAGGATGATCTGCCATTTGGTGGTATCGGCGATTCCGGCATGGGTCACTACCATGGCCGCGAAGGGTTCCTGACCTTCTCCCATCACCGGGCCATTTTCACCAAGCAGAAATTCAACAGCGGCAAGTTTGTCTATGCGCCCCATGGCACGACTGCGCACAAGATGGTTTATAAGTTTTTTATCCGCTAATTAGCCCTTTGCCTTCGCCCCTCTGGGCTGGCAGAGGCAGGTTTTGTAAAGGCACCGAACTAAAATAATAAGAGACGGATCCATGAACGATCATCCACCCCCTTCCAATTCTCGCGATTTCACAAATCTCGACCGCCGCAGCTTCCTGAAAACCGGACTGGGCGGTGCGCTTTTTCTGGGAACCGTCAGTGTTACTGCCGGGCTGAGCGGATGCGCCACGCAGCCGGCGGGCCGGCTCAGTGCGGTCGGCACCCGGATGGATGCCAGCTACCAGTTCCGGTTCTTGACCGCGGACGACATTGCGCTGTTCGAAGCCCTGCTGCCCGCCATGATCGGCCCGGGTTTGCCAGAGCAGCCTCAGGCCAGAAATACAGCAATTGCCGGGACGATTGAGCGTATTGACGCCGGTATCCACAAGTTTGGACCGGCCAACCAGAAGGAACTGCGGCGGCTCTTTGATCTTCTGAACTTCGGGCTGACCCGGGTGACCGTGGCCCGGGTCTGGTCCAGCTGGCCGAATGTAACCACGGCGGAAGCGGACGCTTTTCTGGAGCGCTGGCGCACCAGCCGCATCGGGCTTTTCAACAATGGCTACATTGCGCTGACCAAGATCAGCAACGTGGCATTTTATGGCTATCGGGATTTCTGGCACCTGTCCGGCTATCCCGGACCACCGCAGTACGCGGTCGACGCATTGCCACAATTCCAAAACGCCTGATTGCCAGCTGATCTGACGGAGCACAAACATGTCATTGACCGATCGTATTGCCCGGGGCCTGGAATCAGGCTGGAACGTCACCGATAGCGCCCTCCTGACGCAAAATCTGACCACGGAAGCGGACGTTATCGTAATCGGAACCGGTGCCGGTGGCGGCACCACCGCCGAGATCCTGGCCCGCAGTGGGCTGTCCGTGATCCTCGTTGAGGAGGGCCGACTCTACTACCAGAAAGACTTCAAGATGGACGAGCAGACCTCTTATGCCAACCTCTATCAGGAAGGCATGAGCCGGGTAACCCGGGACGGGGCGATCGCCATTCTGCAGGGCCGCTGCGTAGGCGGGTCCACCACCGTGAACTGGACCAGCAGCTTCCGGACCCCGGCGCCCACCCTCAATTACTGGGCCGAGCAGTTTGGCCTGGACGAACTCCGGCCGGACGCCATGGCGCCCTGGTTCGATGGCCGGGAAGAACGCCATTCCATGGCGCCGTGGCAAGTCGACCCCAACGTCAACAATGACATCTTGCGCCAGGGCTGCGAGAAACTGGGGTACAGCTGGCAGATCATTCCGCGCAATGTGAAAGGCTGCTGGAACCTGGGCTATTGCGGCGTCGGCTGCCCGACCAACGCAAAACAGGGCGCCCTGATGACCACCATTCCGGGGGCGCTCGATAACAACGCCCGGCTATTCCACAGCCTGCGCGCCGACCGCCTGGTCATGAACCAGGACCAGATCGACCATCTGGAAGCCTCTGCGTTTGCCGATGATGGCGTCACCCCAACCGGCATCAAGGTCAATCTCAAAGCCAGACACTTCGTGGTCGCCGCCAGCGCCATTGGCAGTCCCGGCCTGCTGCTTCGCTCCGAGATTCCGGACCCGAACCAGCGGATCGGCAAGCGCTCGTTCATCCACCCGGTCAATGCCACCGTCGCCCAGATGCCGCAACGGGTCGACCCATACTACGGCGCGCCACAATCCATCTACTCGGACGAATTCAACTTCCGCAACGGCGTTGACGGTCCGGCTGGCTACAAACTTGAGGTGCCACCGCTGCACCCAGGCATGTCCAGCGGCGTCATCCCCGGCCATGGCGAAAACCAGATCAACAACATGGCCGGCCTGCCCCACATGCAATCTGTTATCGCCCTGCTCCGGGACGGCTTCCACCCCGAAAGCCCCGGCGGCACGGTCTCCCTCCGCGACGACGGCAGCCCGGTACTGGACTACCCGGTCAGCGACTACCTCTGGAAGGGCATCCGCGAAGCCTTCCACACGATGGCCGAAATACAGTTCGCCGCCGGCGCCGAAAAAGTCCGCCTGATGCATCTGGATTCCGACTGGTACACCAACTGGGCCGACGCCAAAGCCGCCATCAACCAGCTCCCCATGGCACCCCACCGGGTCCGCCTGTTCACCGCCCACCAGATGGGCGGCTGCGCCATGGGCAGCAATCCGCAAAACTCGGTCGTCAACGGCTTTGGTGAACATCACCACGTTGGCAACCTCAGCGTCCACGATGCATCGATCTTCCCGACCAGCATCGGGGCAAACCCGCAGCTGTCGGTGTATGCGCTGGCGGCAAGAAACAGCACGAGGCTTGCACAAAGACTGTCTTGATCAACCGGCTAACGCTGCCCGTCGGGGAGACTGGCACTGGCACACCCGCACAGCAAACATGCATTTACCAATGCCCCGGCTGCCAACTACAGGTGGCCAAAAAATGCTGCTATCCTTGGCGCTTGTAAAGAAAGGAGCTGTGCATGTCCAAAGTCATCTACCCGGGCACCTTCGACCCCATCACCAACGGCCACACCGACCTGATCGAACGGGCCGGCCGAATGTTTGATGAAATCGTCGTCGCCATCGCCTACAACCCCAAGAAACAGCCACTTCTCGATCTGGAAGAACGCTGCGAACTGGTCCGCCAGGCGACCGCGCACCTCCCCAATGTCACCGTCACCGGCTTCAGCAACCTGCTCGCCGATTTTGTCCGTGAACAGGGCGCCACCGTGATCCTTCGCGGCCTCCGGGCGGTGTCGGATTTCGAGTACGAATTCCAGTTGGCCGACATGAACCGCCGGCTCGCGCCGGAAGTCGAGAGCGTGTTCCTGACACCGGCCAACCACTTGTCCTACATCTCCTCCACGCTGATCCGGGAAATTGCATCCCTGGGCGGCGACGTCTCGGAATTTGTCGATCCGGCGGTAGAAGCTGCCTTGAAAAAGAAGTTCAGCTGAACCTGAAGCCAAAAAAGCCCCGACCAGCGGGGCTCTTCATGGAGCTGAACCAGAGGGTTCAAAGCAACGGCGGCAACGGAATCTCCACCCCGTTCACGTCCAGCACAAGATCGTTCATACTGGCGTCAAGCACCAGCCGGTCGCCTTCCTCTACCAGCAGCCCCTGTTTGATCAGCGGCGCCAGCTGCAACCGGAATTCCGGGTATTCCTCCGCGAGCGCAAGTGGCAGACTAAGATCCATTTCTCCGGTCAACTTCTGCATCACCATCAGCATTTCGTCTTTCTGATCCGCTGTCAGCTCCGGATGGGCTATGCGGGCGCTGCCCTCCACCACGCCTTCCGGGGTGGTTACGGTCAGTTCCGGGAAACCCACCGAGAAGCCGGCAGCGGCGAGGTCACGTACGGCCGTATTTACCTGCTGCATGGCAGTCATCTGTTGTTCAAACTGCTGTGAACCACCGGAGCCCTGGCTAATGGCCAGTGCCTGCATGGATGACAGGCTCTCGGTCAGGCCGCTCCAGGCGGCTACATCCAGCCCCGACAATGCGAACACCAGCCGCTGGGGTCCATACCGCTCATCAGCCGCAGAAACGCTGGCAACCTCGAAAGTCATTCGTGAATCCAGGCGTTCGCCGTCATTGACCGGCTCGCTGCTGCTGCGAACCGAAATCTCCTCAAGCCTGAACGGCGCTTCCGCAGCCGGGGTCACTTCAAGCGATTCCACGACAATCTCGCCAGAACCGGTCCAGACCTCACCGGTCAGATGGCTCATGGTCTGCTCCAGGCGGAAGTCGCTGACCCGAATATCGAGGTCCGGGCCAGATAGGGTTACCGCTGGCCAGACCATCAAGGCATCGGCCTGAGAACCGGCGTCGCTGATCTCAATTCGTGCCAAACCGCCACTCGAGGCCAGGGTCTCCCCGGAATCCGGGTCCGTTAAGGTCATCTGGGGCGCGTCGAGCTCAAGCACTGCGGTACCCCAGAGACGGGTTTCCAGGGTCAGCCTCGGCTCCTCACCGGAGAACCAGTCCGTATCGCCGGCGGACCAGCCATCCTCAGGCTGGAAATCCATCAGACTGCCGGTCACGCCATGAGTCACATTGGCGCGATAGGCAAGCCTTTGGGATTCGCCGGTTTCCGGATTGATCAGGTTCACCGAACCGCTGAACCGGGCACCTAGAATACCCCTCTCATAGTTATCCGTTTCCATGCGTAGGAAAGGCTGCGCACTGTTTACCTCCGCTGTTGCCTGCTGCCACTGCTGTTCAGTAACGTATCCCACGGCCCAGGGCAGGCCGCCAGCTACAGCCAGCACACCGGCGCCAGCAATCATCCATTTTGCGTTCAAACGCGTTCTCCAGTTCGGGAATCAGGTCTTTCCGGTCAGCCGTTCCAGCAATACCAGCTGTGAGGCAAGGCGTTCTTCACCTTCTGCGGGCTTGTTCTGAATATAACTGCCGTCCGGTTGCAGCACCCAGGACTGACAATTGTCGGCCAGGTAGGTATCCAGGTCTTCTCTGACCCGGGCGGCCAGATCAGGATCATCCAGAGGAAAGGCGGTTTCCACTCGGCTGAGCAGGTTCCGTTCCATACCATCGGCACTGGAACAGTACACATCCGGACGGCCATTGTTGCCAAAATAGTAAACACGGGTGTGCTCCAGGAAACGGCCAATGATCGACCTCACCCGAATATTCTCGGAGAGGCCCGGCACCTCCGGCCGCAGACAACAGATGCCGCGGATGATCAGATCGATTTTCACGCCGGCCTGAGACGCCCGGTAAAGCGCCTTGATCAGCTGGATTTCCGTCAATGCATTGAACTTGAAGATAATCCGGCCTTTCTCGCCATAGCCTGCTTCCCGATCAATCAGGCTCAGGAGCCGTGGATGAAGGGTGAAGGGCGAATGGAACAGCTTCTTGATCTTCAGGGCCTTACCCATACCGGTAAGCTGCTGGAACAGCTTGTTGACGTCGTCGCTGATGGACTCATCGCAGGTCATGAAGCTGTAATCGGTATACAGACGGGCGTTACCGGCATGGTAGTTACCGGTGCCCAGGTGCACGTAGCGGCGCAGCCGTCCCTCTTCACGCCTCACAATCAGAATCATCTTGGCGTGGGTCTTGTAACCAACCACGCCGTAAACCACGATCACGCCCGCTTCCTGCAGCCGACTGGCCAGCTCGAGGTTCTCGGCCTCACTGAACCGCGCACGCAACTCGATAACCGCGGTAACCTCCTTGCCGCGGCGGGCCGCATCCGCCAGCGCCTCGACAATCTCCGAGTCTGCCCCCGTCCGATATAGGGTCTGGCGAATCGCCAGAACCTGAGGATCCTTGGCGGCCTGGCGCAGCAGATCAACGACCGGGCTGAAATTTTCGTAGGGGTGCAACAGGAGAATCGGGCGCTTGCGAATGGCATCGAACATCGATTCCTTGCTGCGTATCAGCTTGGGAATCGACGGCGAAAAACCAGAATAGGTGAGGTCCGGCCGGTCCACCAGCCCACCGACAGCCATCAATCGGGTCAGGTTCACAGGGCCATGGACCTGGTAAAGATCGCGCTCGGTCAGACCGAATTCCTTCAGCAGGAACTGAACCAGCTCTTCCGGGCAGTTGTCGGCAACCTCAAGGCGCACGCCGTCGCCAAAACGGCGGCTTAACAGCTCACCACGCAGGGCCGAGGCCAGGTCTTCCAAATCGTCTTCAAGTTCAAGGTCGGCGTTACGGGTCAGCCGGAACTGATAGCAGCCTTTCACCTCCATGCCTGGGAAGAGCTCGTCGGCATGGGCGTGGATCATCGACGACAGGAACACCAGGTTTTCGCCACCATTGCAGACATCATCAGGCAGCCGGACCAGGCGCGGCAATGAGCGTGGAGCCGGCACAATTGCCATGCCGGTTTCCCGCCCGAAAGCGTCCTTGCCGTCCAGCTCAACAATGAAGTTCAGGCTTTTGTTGACCAGACGCGGGAACGGGTGCGAAGGATCCAGCCCGATGGGGCTGACCACCGGCAGAATCTCCTCTTCGAAATAAGTGCGCACCCACTCCGCCTGCTCCGGCGTCCACTCCCGGCGCCGGACAAAGTGAATGTTCTGCTGTTCCATCTCGGGAATCAGCACATTATTGAGTATGTCGTACTGCTCGCGAATGTACTCGTGAGCAACACGGCTGATCTCCGCCAGGGCCTGGTCCGGCATCATACCATCGGCACCAACGGTCTCACGGCCATATTTCATCTGCTGCCGCAGACCGGCCACACGGATCTCGAAGAACTCGTCCATGTTGCTGCTGAAAATGCAGCAGAAAATCAGACGGTTGATCAACGGGTGAGTGGTATCCAGGGCCTGTTTGAGCACACGGTAATTAAACTGGAGCTGGCTCAGTTCCCGGTTAAAGTAATTTTCATTGGCATCCAGGTTGATTTCCTCACCAACCGGGGGCACATCCACCGGCGCAGGCACACTCCGGTCATCCCCTGCCGTCTGATTCTTCGCCGTTTCCGTTGTCATGATTCCTCGATCCCAGTGTGTTCGCCACCGCTGGCGAATGATTTTGGCCTTATCCGCGCTGACGATCCCGCATCAGTCGGGCCGCGCGCACGGCAAAGTAGGTCAGGATTCCGTCGGCCCCGGCTCTGCGCATGGCCATCAGGCTTTCCATCATCACCGCATCCCCGTCCAGCCAGCCGTTCTGGGCTGCGGCCATATGCATGGCGTATTCGCCGCTGACCTGGTAAACGAATGTCGGTACCCGCAATTCCGTCTTCACCCTGTGCACGATATCGAGATACGGCATACCGGGCTTGATCATCACCATGTCCGCGCCTTCGGCCAGGTCCATAGAGACCTCATGCAATGCCTCGTCGCCGTTGGCCGGATCCATCTGGTAGGTCGCCTTGTTACCTTTGCCGAGATTGGCGGCCGAGCCTACCGCATCACGGAAAGGTCCGTAATAGCTTGATGCGTACTTGGCAGAATAGGCCAGGATCCGTGTGTTCACATGGCCGCCGTTTTCCAGGGCTTCGCGAATGGCACCAATACGGCCATCCATCATGTCAGACGGTGCGACCACATCAGCGCCGGCGTCGGCATGTGAGAGCGCCTGATTGACCAGTGCCTCGACGGTTACGTCGTTGAGGACATAACCGTCATTATCGATGATGCCGTCCTGTCCATGGGTGGTGAACGGGTCCAGCGCCACGTCTGTAATCACCCCGAGTTCCGGGTGGGCCGATTTCAGGGCTCGAACTGCTCTCTGCGCCAGGCCATCGGAGTCCCAGGCCCCGGAGCCGGACAAATTCTTCTTCTCAGCCGGAACCACCGGGAACAGGGCAATCGCCGGAATACCCAATTCCACCAGCTCTGCCGCCTGCTCAACCAGGAGATCAATACTCAGACGCTCCACTCCCGGCATCGAGGGCACCTGTTCCCGCTGGCCCTCACCCTCCAGCACGAACACCGGATAGATCAGGTTGTCCGGCGTAAGCTGGTTTTCCCGCACCAGGCGACGTGAGAAATCGCTGGCCCGGTTACGGCGCAAGCGGGTGGCAGGAAAAGTACGGGGAGTCGGAATCGGCACTGACAACCTCCTGAATGGCTGAACAAAAAAGTCTGATGGGCCATCTCGGCATCCGCCGGGCGCCCTTTGCGCCATCATACACGGCCAACGCCGCTGGTTGCAGACTCCCTCAACAGGATGAAGCGATTAAATGACAGGGAGATTACCGGATCGAATCCAGCGCCTGCGCACGAATCCGTTCTGCTTCATTGAAGTGACTGGCTCTGAGTCGCTCAAGCGCCTGCTGACGTTCCGGCTCTGCGAGCCCGGAGGACAACAGCCGGTCCCGCTCCTGTGAATAGACTTGCCAGCGGCGGTCCCAGTCCTTTTGCTCCTCCTCAAGGCGACCAAGTCGGTCTGCCGCAGCTTCCCCAAAAGCCTCCTGACGCCAGGCATTGAGAGCCCGTGGATCGTCTGCCAGCTCCCGGCGCACCTGTTCATAGTCTGCAAACCGCCGAGTTTCCTCTCTGGCCTTGCGGAGGGGTTCCGGCAGGGAAGACTCAGCCTGTCGAAGAGCCTCTGCTCTCTGCTCATCGGTCAGGCTGTCATCGCTTGCGATCCTGAGCTTTTCAATCTGGAAACGGTCCACTGCCTCATCGTCGGCAAAGAAAGCGTCGGCGGTATCGGCGTCCAGCCAGGTCCGTCGGAGCGCCTGGATCTCTGCCATCCTCCGCTGCATTTCACCGGCGCCAAGCCCGGACACCTCCCCATAGCTTTGCTCCAGCTCAGAAACCGCCAGCTTGTATTCCAGATAGTTTCCCAGGGTTGCCAGGGCCTGGGATCTCGCCGGCTCTTTCAGGGCCGACAGAGCCGTTTCTATGCGCGCCACCAACTGTTCCAGCGATTCCTCTCCCAGAGCTGACAGGAAATACTCGAACAGCTGCCGCAGATGCGGGGTCGGGATGAGATTGCCGAGCCTGTCCGTCCGGGCCCACCCCTCCGGGACCGACGTGCCTGTCAGCGAGGCCGGCAACTGATCGGGAATATTAATCGAAGACGCTTTATTCACAAGATCAGAGGGAGCAGTAGCGGCGCCCTCGGGCGCGGGTACCGACATGGAAGGTTCGGCGACGGACACCGCATCAACCGGCCTGCCAGCTCCACCCGGGTCTGGGCCCATCAGCCAGAAGCTGCCAACAGCTGCTATTATCACCAGTAAAACAAGGAAAAGACGGATAGGGGACTTCATGGTCAAAGGGAGTCCGGATCATCGGGTGACTGGCGACTTGCCCCGGTTAACGGCGCAAAATCATACTGGACGAGGATAATCGACGCTGACAAGTCATACCGAGACAGGGATCAAAAACGGAGCCGGGGCGAACCGCCCCGGACTACCGTGTCAACATTCAGAGGGAACGGTTGTTAAAACCCACTTCCATCTTGCGCGGCGTGTCAGAACGGAAGGAGGTATCAACTTCCTGAATTTTCCCGCCCTGGCTCAGGAACGCTTCGATGTCTGCCTGCAATCGTGCACGAACACGCGCACGGCCGGCTATGGAATGGTTGTCGTCACTGTCGCTGGTCCAGCTTCCGGACGGCTCCAGGTTGCTTTCGTCGAATTCACTCATATTTTTTTCTCCATCAACGAAAACAGATGGACGAGTGTTGCGACCCCGCAGGGAACTTCACTCCGTATCGGCGAACGACCACCTGCGGCTTCGCCTTGGCGTCTTTATAATCTGCTTTTGGTGGCCACGCTATTTACCGGCAATGCTTTTTTTGTAATTTTTTGTAACCAATAACAAGGCATTGAATTGCATGCGGAAATTTTATATCAGTCAACACTTAAAAAATTGACACAAAGAATGAATGATGATTCACTACTTATAGGGAGCCGGAATGGCCTATCGGGAAACGGAGAAAATGCGCCAGCGCAAGGCCGAGGCGCGTAAACGGATCGTGGAGTGCACTTACGAGTGCGTTGCTGACGGAGGCTTTCGCAGTGCCAGAATAACCCGTATCGCCGGTCTGGCCGGCGTCGCGACAGGAACTATCTACCGGCATTTCGAGTCCAGAGAGGATCTGTTTGCGGAAATTTTCCGGCTGGCAACCCAGCGGGAAGTCGACAAGGTAGCCGAAGCCCTGGCTTCCGAAGGTACCGGAGGTGAAAGGCTGGAACGGGCCCTGCAACAATTCGCTGAACGGGCGCTGAGAGCCCCCATGATGGCCTGGGCACTGATCGCAGAGCCGGTCGACCCAAAAGTGGAGGAAGAGCGCCTGGCGTACCGCAAGGCCTACGCCAACCTTTTCGAGAAAGCGATCCGCGACGGCATCGAGGAAGGATGTATTCCGGATCAGGACGCTCGCCAGAGCAGCACCTGCCTGGTAGGCGCCATCGCGGAAAGCCTGGTTGGCCCTCTGTCACCGACCCAGACCAGCCAATCGAACAGCGCAACACAAGACAACAATGACCCGCTGGTCAATTCCATCATCCGCTTTTGTATGCAGGGGTTGACCGGTACCAGGAGATAGCTATGATCGCGCCGCAGCCCCGGCCAGAGATGCCATCAAAGGACCAGGAAGATCGCTACCTGGCCAACACCCACGAGGTCTTCAACCAGCCTCTGGCTTTGGAGGACTACAATCTCTTCGAGCAGGATGTTGCCCTCCAGGAAGCCACACTCCGCGAAGGCGCCGGCAAAGCCGCCGAAGACCTCAAGGCATTCGGAGCTCTGGCCGGGGCTGCGGAAACTATTGACCTGGGTTTTCGCGCCAACGCCAATAAACCAGCGTTCAATACCCATGATCGGTATGGCCACCGAATTGATGAAGTGGACTTCCATCCGGCCTATCACAAACTGATGCGCATTGCCTTCGATAATGGTCTTCACAGCAGTCCGTGGAGCCATCCCGGCCAGGGAGCCCATGTAACCCGGGCGGCCAAGTACTATATGCACTCCCAGGTGGAGGCCGCTCACTGTTGTCCCGTCACTATGACCTTCGCCGCCATCCCGTCGATCCGGAAACAACCGGAGCTGGCAGCGGACTGGGAAGCCCGGATACTGGCCGACAGCTACGACCCCCGCAACCTGCCGGACAGCCAGAAAACCTCGGTCACCATTGGCATGGCCATGACCGAGAAACAGGGCGGCAGCGACGTTCGCGCCAACAGCACCAGAGCCTATCCGGTCGGCGCGGGAGGCCCCGGCCAGGCCTACGAACTGGTGGGTCACAAATGGTTCGTCTCTGCCCCCATGTGCGACGCCTTCCTGGTCCTGGCTCAGACACAGGGAGGACTTTCGTGCTTCCTGATGCCCCGCTGGCGCCCGGACGGCACCAAGAATCCCTGGCAGGTCCAGCGCCTGAAGAACAAGATGGGCAACGTCGCCAATGCCTCCAGCGAAGCCGAGCTGCGTGGCGCCCTGGCCTGGATGGTTGGCGAGGAAGGCCGTGGTGTCCCCACCATCATTGAAATGGTGGCCATGACCCGCTTCGACTGCATGATCGGTAGCTCCGCCGGCATGCGTCAGGCCATCGCCCAGGCCAGTCATCACTGCCGCCACCGCAGCGCCTTCGGTGCCCGCCTGATCGATCAGCCCCTGATGCAGAATGTCCTGGCCGACCTGGCCCTGGAGAGCGAAGCGGCACTGGCCTACACCATGCGCATCGCCCGCGCCCTGGACAACCAGGACAAGGAACACGAACGACTGCTGGCCCGCCTGGCGACACCGATCGGCAAATACTGGATCTGCAAACGCACCCCGAACCATGCCTACGAGGCCATGGAATGCATCGGCGGCAGCGGCGTGATGGAAGACTGCATCATGCCCCGACTGTTCCGGGAATCCCCCGTCAACGCCATCTGGGAAGGCAGCGGCAACGTTCAGTGCCTGGACACCCTTCGCGCCCTGCAAAAAGAGCCTGAAACCCTCGACGCCTTCTTCAAGGAAGCCGCTGAAGCCAAAGGCGCCGATCGCCGCTTCGACCAGTTCCTGGCGCAGCTGCAACACGACTTCGCCGACATCAGCGATTTCCAGTACCGTGCCCGCAACCTGGTCGACAGAATGGCCCTGGCCCTGCAGGGCTCCCTGCTCCTGCGACACTCGGATGCCGCCGTCGCCGACGCCTTCTGCGCCTCGAGACTCGAGTCCAGTGGCGGCATGAACTACGGCAACCTGCCCTCGGGCACGGATCCGGCAGCCATTATCAAACGGGCAACGCCTGTAGTAGGGTGAGTCGTTGCTGTTAGCCAGACCTGTCGAATTACGCCTTCGGCTAATCCGACCTTCGGTTAACTTATTACTCGGACAAGTAGGTCGGATTAGCCGAAGGCGTAATCCGACATCTTTTCGGCCCATTTAAACCCTGGCGAACCAGACATGTCAGAAGCCCTGAGAAAACTCCTGCGGGAAGGCCAAAAGCCCCAGCAGCCGGTTATCACGCCGCACGTGGGCGTCCTGACCCTGCACTTCCAGCTCTACGGCTGCGACGACCTCAAAGCCAAGCGCAAAGTCTTCACCGCCTTGAAAGCCGTATGGGGCAAAGAACCCGACCTGGCCGTCGCCGAGACCGCCGACCAGGAGGCTCTCGACTGCGCCACCTGGACCATCGCGGCCCTGGGCACCTCCTCCCAGCAAATTACCCAACGCCTCGACCAGATCGAAAAAGCCATCGAAGAACGCGTGGATGCTGCCATACTGGATATACACCGGGAAATACTCTGACCGTATAACCCGGGCCGGGGGCGTGTGGCGTAACCTGTCGCCAGGCCGTATACTACGCCCCCTCAGGGATGCCAGTGCGCCTGCCAGCGGCAGGCGACCAGAAATTAATGCCGGATATGAATGCCGGCCGTATCCGCAGGGCATCCGGAACCGGCCCTTCGGATGACCACTGATTGTGAGTGGCGCCTATGACCGGAAAGAAAAAATCCGCCCAGGCCTCGGTAGAGGCCATGTATCGCGTATTCACGGTGCCTGAGGCGCCGGAATCGACGCTGAGCCGGATTGACCAGAACATCTCCCGCAATCTTGCAGGCTTCCTGCAGGAGCACATTGTTGCGGTTGAACGGGACCTCTCGGATGTTGAGAAAGACTTCTCCGACTACAGCATCCCCGAGAAGCCCGTCTTTGTGTCTGAACAGGCGCAGTTCCTGCTCGACAAACTGGTGGCCAACTCCGTTCACACCGCCTCGCCGGCCTTTATCGGGCACATGACCTCAGCGCTGCCGTATTTCATGCTGCCGCTGTCGAAGATCATGATTGCCCTGAACCAGAACCTGGTCAAAACCGAGACCTCCAAGGCCTTTACGCCCATGGAGCGCCAGGTACTGGGTATGATTCATCGCCTGGTATACGAGGAGGACGGTGCCTTCTACCGCAAGTGGATGCACGATCCCCGTTACGCCCTGGGGGCTATGTGCTCAGGCGGTACGGTCGCTAATCTCACCGCCCTGTGGGTCGCCCGCAACCGGGCCTTCCCGGCTGAGGGCAGCTTCCGCGGGCTGCATCAGGAAGGCCTGTTCCGGGCGTTGAAATACTACGGCTATGAAGGTGCCGCCATCGTCGTCTCCCGCCGCGGCCACTATTCCCTGCGCAAGGCCGCCGACGTGCTCGGGCTGGGCCGCGAATCCCTGATTCCGGTGGATACCGACGACGAAAACCGCATCAATACCGATGCCCTGCGGGACAAGTGCCTGGAACTGCAGCGCCAGAAGATCAAGGTCATGGCCATCTGCGGCGTGGCCGGCACCACCGAAACCGGCAACGTCGACCCGCTTGATGCCATGGCCGACATCGCCCGCGAATTCGGTGCCCATTTCCACGTGGACGCCGCCTGGGGCGGTCCAACCCTGTTCTCCCGCACCTACAAGCACTTGCTGCGCGGCATCGAGAAGGCCGATTCCGTGACCTTCGACGCCCACAAACAGCTCTACGTGCCCATGGGCGTGGGCCTGGTCGTATTCCGCGACCCGAGTCTGGCAAGCGCCGTTGAACATCACGCCCAGTACATCATCCGTAAAGGCTCCCGAGACCTCGGCAGTACCACACTGGAAGGCTCCCGGCCAGGCATGTCCATGCTGATCCATTCCGGCCTGAAAATCCTGGCCAGAGAAGGCTACGAGATCCTGATCGACCAGGGCATCGACAAGGCCAAGACATTCGCAGAAATGATCGAGGCAGAATCGGATTTCGAACTGGTGACAAAACCGGAACTGAACATCCTGACCTATCGCTACTGCCCGGAAAATGTTCAGGAAGCCCTGGCCTGCGCCGACCCACTGCAGGCGGAAAAGCTCAACACCTGTCTGAACCGGATCACCAAGTTCATCCAGAAAACCCAGCGGGAACGGGGCAAGGCGTTCGTGTCACGGACCCGACTGGAGCCGGCCCGTTACTACAACTTCCCGTGCATCGTGTTCAGGGTTGTGCTGGCCAACCCTCTGACCACCAAAGAAATCCTGGCCGACATCCTTTCGGAACAGAGGGAGTTATCACGGGATGAAGGGATCGAGGATGAGATCAGCATTCTCCATCAGATGGCAGATGCTGTATTAAAACAGGCGACGCCGAACGCGAGACAGGCTTAAAAACGGCGGCAAACACTGGAGCCTGAAGAGTCGGCGGGGGATTCACAGCGTGTTTTTGAACCATTCCCCGCCCGGCTCGCTTCTCCCAAGCCTGCAGACAGAGCCCTAGTAAAGCGCCTCTTCATCATCCAGAACATCGTGGATAATATCCAAAAACATCTTATCCGCCTCACTCCAGTTCTCCGGAATCCGGATGTTGGTGCTGGCACTGATCTCCTGTGCAATCAGCTCCTCGGCGTTCGGCTGACCACGATGCTTGCGAGCGATCTCCATGGATTTAACGGCAATGGTCGGATCGCTCAGAACCTTCTTGATAAAGGTCCTCAGCTCATCAATCATCTTCGCCTGACGGCTTTCAACGGATGAACTCATACTTCACTCCATGGACAAATAGGCTTGAGGGGTGAGACACCCCTTTTTAAAGATAGTATGACCAAACTCGGTATATACAACCAGCCCGGTCAGATCAACAAGCCTCGAAGGGTAAAGAAGAGTATCGCGGCCATAATGGCAGAAGCCGGCACAGTAATAATCCATGCCGCCGCAATGCGTACCAGGTGCGAACGCTTCACCAGCTCTTCCCGGTAGATCTTCTTCAGGCGTTTGCGCTCGGACTTGGACAGAGGTACCTGCTTTTTCTTCTTGGCCCGCTTGAGCAGATTCTCCATTTCCTCAACCGATGCGTTGCGGAAATCATCCAGGAAGGGCTTGAGACGCTCCTGCTCGGCAGGATCATGGTGCTCCATGATCTTGTGCAGCTGGGTTGCATAGTTGGACTTCAGGTACTCACGGAGGAAGCCCACACCGAACACGCCACCAATGGCGATATGGGTGGAGCTGACCGGCAAGCCCAGTTGAGACGCGAGGATTACCGTGAGCGCCGCCGAAAGGGCGATACAGAACGCCCGGGTTTTATCCAGTTCAGTGATTTCACTGCCAACGGTCTTGATCAGGCGCGGGCCGAACAGCATCAGGCCAACGGCCAGACCCAGGGCGCCCACCATCATCACCCACAGGGGAATATTCGCCGACATGACAACCGAATCAGCAGATAGGGCGTCGTTGATGGCTGCCAGTGGACCAATGGCATTGGCCACGTCGTTGGCGCCGTGGGCAAAACTCAGTAGCGCGGCGGCAAAGATCAGCGGCCAGGTGAAGAGGGTATTCACCCCCGCGGAGCTGTTTTCCATGGTTGAGGCCATGCGACCCACCAGGGTACGCATGACAAAGAACACCACGGCGGCGGCGGCAAGACCGATCAGGGTCGCTTCCATAAAATCGACTTTGACGATTTTCTTGACGCCCTTGATCATCAGATAGGTGCCGAAAGCCCACGCCATGATCGCTACCAGCCAGGGCACAAAGGTTCGTGCTGCCGGAATGACCTCCTTGCGGTAAAGCACGGTCTTCTTGATCGCGAACAGGAACAAGGCCGCAAGTGCACCACCGAGAACCGGCGAGATCACCCAGCTGGCGGCAATCTTGGCCATCACCGCCCAGTCAGCGATACCCCATCCGCCGGCAGCGATACCGGCGCCGAGAACGCCACCAACAATTGAGTGGGTCGTGGAAACAGGCGCGCCCATCCAGGTGGCCAGGTTCAGCCAGAGTGCGCCTGCCAGCAAGGCGGCCGTCATCAGCCAGACGAAAGCCCGGCCCTCTTCCAGATTCGAGGGATCGATGATGCCACCCTTGATGGTGGAAACCACGTCACCGCCGGCAATAATCGCCCCGCCGGCTTCAAAAATGGCAGCGATAACGACCGCCGCGCCCAGGGACAAGGCACCAGAACCCACCGCGGGGCCGACATTGTTGGCAACATCGTTGGCGCCGATATTGATCGCCATGTAACCGCCAATGACCGCAGCGGCCATGAGCAACATACTGTTGGGCATTCCCTGACTGAATGATCCGACAGTCAGCCATACACCAAGTAGGAAAAGCAGGCTGATGCCGACCCTGTATCGTTCCGTGGTAGGGCTGGTGAGGAGGGTATCCAGAAATCCGCTTGAACGGGCCATAACAGATCAGGTCTCGTTTAGTCTGTGAGGATTGGGGGCGAGCTCTGTCGCGCGGCAACTATAAATTTTTTGACATGAAAATGAAATAAAACGGTCACATTTCACACAGAGTAAACACATCACAGACGGGACTGCAAAAATTCACTAACTTGACTCATAATTCCGGCGAAAAGCGTCAAAATTATAAAAACACCAAACAAGGTCCCCATGCCTCATCCAACTTCCTCCGGGCAGATCGCTGCCGGCGAACGGGAAGACGCCCAGGTCTCGCGACTGCTCACCTGGCTTTCTGCAACCGCCATCGGCTTTCTGATTGGCATCGGCGCCAAGGCCTGGTTCGCCGGGCACACAACCCATGCCTGGGTACTCTGCTCTTTCATCGGCCTGATTGCCCTGAACATGCTGTACTTTGCCGGCACCGGCAACCGCGCCCGCCAGAAAGCCGGGATGATCGTTATTGTCGGACTGCTTTTCACCTACCTGATCGCCTCCGGCGGCGAGAGCAACACGGGACCACTCTGGTTTTATGTCTTCCCTCCTCTGTTGTTCTACCTGACCGATCTGAAAACCGGCACGGCGGTTTTGCTGTTTTGCTACCTCGTTGCCGTGGTGGTATTCCAGTTTCCCGGCCTCCCGCTGGTATCCGCGGAATACAGCATGGATTTCAAGATCCGTTTTTTTGCCGCCCTGACCTTCGAATCCATTTTCTGTTTCGTGCTTGAAGCCAGCCGCCTGAAGGCACGCAATGAACTTCTGGCGCTTGCCGAAACCCATGAGTATGCGGCACGGACCGACGAACTCACCGGGCTAGCCAACCGCCGTGACATGCACAACCGCCTGACCATGGAGTTTTCACGCTACCAACGCTCTGGCCACCATTTTTCCATTGCCCTGATCGACCTGGATCTGTTCAAGCAAATCAACGACCAGTTCGGCCACGATGCCGGCGACAATGTCCTCCGGGAGTTCTCTGCACTCATGAGAAACGTAATCCGGCAGGCCGATGTCGCGGCCCGGTGGGGCGGTGAAGAGTTTCTTGTCTTATTGCCTGACACCTCCCTGCTGCAGGCCCTTACTCTGGCAGAGAGGTTGCGGTCCGAAGTCTCCAGGCATCCGTTCCGGTTCCGGGATCAGGCGTTACCGGTGACCATAAGCGCTGGGGTTTGCTCTATTGCCAAGGCCCGCTCACTTGACGACCTGCTCAAACAGGCCGACCTGAACCTTTATAACGCCAAAGAAGCCGGGCGCAACCGGATAGCACCGCGGGTCCGAAGCCAGGAGACCTACTCCTCCCCCACGCCCTCTCCTTGAGGCGGCAAAGTACTCCCGCTATGATCGTGCGCCATCGAACGACCGTATGGTCAATTCTCAGGCAGCGAATGGGTAACCTATGACATCAATCAGAATCCTGGTGGGCAGCGTCTATGGTGGCGCGCTCCTGACGGCCAGAACTCTCAAGAAAGAGCTGGAACGCGAGAGCCACCACGTCACTGTGCTGGAGAACCCGGTACTGGATGACATCACGTCGAACAACGATGCGCTTCTGGTATGCACATCCACGACCGGACAGGGTGAGCTGCCGGCCAATCTACTGCCCTTCTACCTCGACCTGCGGGATCAGTTGCCGCAACAACCGGGCCGGCCGTTTGGCATCATCGTGCTGGGTGACAGCTCCTACGGGGACACTTTCTGTGGCGCCGGCGAACTGATGGAAGAAGCGCTTTACGAAACCGCTGCCCGCAAGGTCGGAGACACGCTCAGGATCGATGCCCTGGAAACCATGGAGCCGGAAGCAGAAGCACTGCCCTGGGTCCGGGGATGGCTGGAGCAGATCTGAGCCCTGGCTACAAAAATTTGCCAAACAGGCTCTGCCGGCGACTTGAGCCGCCAAAGACGACACGCCATACTCCTCTGGACAATGACAATTAAGCGGTACGACGTGGCATCCACTCACTGGCTTCGTTTTCTGATAGCTCTGTTGCTGTTATCGGGCCTGGCTGCCCCCTCTCTCGGGGCTGAGGTCTCCTATGTCCCGCAGATCGAATACCTGCGCGCCGCTCCTGATGACAACCTGACGGCTAGCGAGGCCCTGGCCTCCGGCGACTGGCAAGTCCTGCCCGAAGAAAGCCCCAATTTCGGCTACATCCGCGATACAGTCTGGCTCCGCTTTACGGTGGCCCATCCTGCCACCATCAATCTGCTGGAAGTCCGCTACTCACAGCTGGACAGGTTGACCTTCCATCTGCTGGAGAACGGCCGGATCGCCACGCGACTTGAGACCGGGGATCATGTGCCGTTTGAACAGCGGCCCATTCTGCACCGGCATTTTCTGTTCCCCTTCGAGCAGAGTATTGCCAGCGAATACCAAATTCTGCTGGAGGTGCGCACCGAGGGCGCCATGCAGATTCCGGTCAGGCTCTGGAACGCCCAGGCTTTTTTTGAGCATTCATCCACCGAAGACCAGATGCACGCGATCTATTACGGCATCCTGATCACCGTCATTTTCTTCAACCTGTTTATCTTTTCCGCTCTGCGGGAACCGGTTTACCTGCTCTATGTGCTCTCGACGCTGGGCTATCTTCTGCTCATCGGCACGTTGAACGGTGCGGCCTTCCAGTTCTTATGGCCGAAAAGCCCCGGTATCCAGAACCAGATCATGTTGGTGGCTGTGCCCCTGGCGGTACTGTTTACCCTGCTGTTCTCGCGCTCGTTCCTGAAGCTGCGGGAAACCGGTCCGACGCTCAACCGGTTGGTAGTTTTCGCAATATCCTTGAACGCAGCTGTTGCGTTGATGACCTTCTTCGTGGATTACAGCACCGGCAGCCGGCTGACCGTAGCCCTGGCAATACCCAGCTGCCTGCTACTCACCGTGCTGGGACCGGTTCAATGGTGGAAGGGAAACCCGCAGGCCGGTTATTACACGGTGGCCTGGGCGGCGCTGACCCTGGGCAGTGCAATAACGGCGGCCAACAAGTACGGCCTGCTGCCCAACAATTTTGTCACCACCTATGGCATGCAGATCGGCTCGGCTCTCGAAGCGATTCTGCTGACTCTCGCTTTGGCAGCAAGGCTATATCAGGAGCGGCAAGACAAGGTTGAAGCAAGGGAGGCAGAACTGAATGCCCTGGCCGCTCGGCGGTCGGCGGAGCTGAAACTGATGGATCATGCCCTGCACAACCCGCTCACTGGCCTTCCCAATCGGGGCAGTCTGGAGATGATGCTGAACGATCTGATGATTCGAAGCCCGGAGCGGCGCTATGGCGTTGTCATCATCCACCTGAACAACCTGCAGTCGGTCACCAAAACTCTCGGACATCGCAACAGTGACCGCATTCTTGAATTGGCATCCAAGCACTACAACGCAGTCGCGCGGGAACTCCCCGGCGCCATGCCTGTGGAAAAGAGTGACCAGCGTGATTTCTATTTGGCCTCACTCGACCCTCAGACTTTCGCATTCATTGTCGACGCCGATACAACGGGCTCCGTTCCAAGGGCCATTCTCAAGGCCCTGGAAGGCATACGCTATCCGATTGACTACCTGGGCATGCAGATCCCACTGGATCCTAGGCTCGGGGTGGCGATCTTCCCGGAGCACGGCACGGATGCCAACACACTGATCCGCCGTGCGGTGATCGCCGAAGGATCGGATTCTGCGCGAGAGCGGGGCATTGCCTATTACAAGTCCCAGAAAGACTCCTACAGCGCCGACCGGCTGACCATGGTGTCGGAGCTACGACATGCTCTCAACACCAACGAGCTGGCTCTGTTTATGCAGCCCAAACAGAGCCTTAGAACGGACCGGATTGTCGGAGTTGAAGTTTTGATTCGATGGCCCGGGCGGGCAAAACCGATCCGCGCCGATGAGATTGTCATTCTTGCGGAACAGACCGGGCTGATCAAACCACTGACCCGGTGGGTAATTGAGCAATCACTGGAATTGCGCTCACGACTGCTGGAGCGCGGCTGGCCCCTGAACATATCCATCAATATTTCACCCAACAATCTGCGGGAGCCGGACTTTCCTATCTTTGTCCAGCGTCTGATGAACAGTTATCACAGTCATCAGGGCAGCATAATTTTTGAGGTAACGGAAACCTCCATGATGCAGGACCCAGCCAACTCTCTGAGGGCGCTGAACTCACTCAGCGCCACAGGTATCCCGGTGTCGATCGATGACTTTGGGTCCGGCTATTCATCACTGTCCTACATCAAGCAGCTACCCGCGAGCGAGGTCAAGATTGATCGTTCACTGGTCACCGAGCTTACCACTGAGGCGGAAGACCGGGTGATTGTGCAGACTACCATTGATATGTGCCACAGCCTGGGCTATCAGGTGGTGGCCGAAGGCGTAGAGGATGACCTCACCGCCAACCTGCTCAGGGACATGGGTTGCGACATGATCCAGGGTTACCTGCTGACACCGCCCCTGCCCTTCGATGAACTGATGGATTGGTTGGATCAAAACCATAAGCAACCAGACCAGCGCAAGCTGGGGTAACCGCCTAGGACCTCTGACGGATCAGGGCTTCCTGAGTGGTGGATGCCACCAGCACACCGTCCTGATTGAAGAAATTGCCGCGATTGAATCCCCTTCCTGCCGAAGCACTGGGGCTGTCCTTGTCGTACAGCAGCCATTCGTCCATGCGGAAATCCCGGTGGAACCAGATGGCGTGATCCAGGCTGGCCACCTGCAGCCCCTTGCTCATAAACGTCAGGCCGTGGGGGTTCAGTGACGTACCGAGAAACTGGAAATCCGATGCATAGGTCAGCAGGCAGCGGTGCAGCACAGGATCATCCGGCAGATGGCCCTGGGCCCGGAACCAGCTCTGCTTGTGGGGCGGGCGCTTCTCCGGCTTTAACGGATTGACCGGGTTTACCGGCCGGATCTCGATCGGGCGGTCACGGGTCAGGATTGGCCGCATTTTTTCCGGTACCTGGGGCGCCAGCAGTTCGCCCCACTCCTGTTCCGAGCGAAGCGTTTCCGGGTCCGGCGCATCCGGCATGGTCAGCTGATGCTCAAAACCTTCCTCGGCCACCTGGAACGACATGGAACCGGTCAGGATTTCCTTGCCGTCCTGGCGGGCAATCACCCGACGTACCGAGAAACTGCCGCCATCACGGACGCGCTGGACCTCGTAGTCAATGGGCATGTCCTGGTTGCCGGGGCGCAGAAAGTAGGCATGGAGAGAGTGACAAAGGCGACCTTCGACGGTTCGACTGGCCGCCATCAACGCCTGGCCAAGAACCTGCCCGCCAAACACGTTGGGAAAGCCCAGATCCTCGCTGTCACCCTGGAAGTGGTCGTCACCGATGGGCGAGAGATCCAGCAACTCCACCAGTTTCTTGGTTACCTCAAGCATGCCTGCTCCTGTGATTTCGTTAGCACACGAAGGAGTTTTCTACCGCAAGCGGCGAAATTTCGCAATGAAAAGCCGTGGCCGGCCAACAGAAAACAGCCCCGTGGAACCGGGGCTGTCGAATGGAATAGGAGAATCAGCCGTGTATCGGCGGCACTTCCTTGGACAGGGCCTGCTTTTCCATGGCAAAGCTGCCGGTTACCGCAAACCCCAGAACATCGCCCCCGGGGCTCTTGAACAGCGCCTTGACGCTGGTGCCATCCTGCTCAACCTCCCAGCTGCCCTCGGCTTCGGACGGTGGTGGGCAAACTGCCGTGGGGCAACAGGGCGTCTTGATCATCACCGGCATGGTGCCATAGCTCACTTCGGTGCGCTCACCTAGTAACGTTTTGGCAAGCGCCCGGGAACAGGCCATCAGCGGCAACACATAAAGCAGGACGTGACCGTCGACTTCGGCGCAGTCACCGAGTGCGTAAACATCCGGCGCTGAGGTCTCCAGGGCGCGATTGACCACGATGCCTCGGGCCGTTTCAAGCCCCGCAGCCTGGGCCAGATCAATCCGCGGACGAAGGCCAACGGCCGACAATACCAAATCTGCGTCCAGCGCCTCGCCATTGGCAAGGGTCAGGCTGATGCCATTCCCCTTGCGGTCGACCCGGTCAACCACGGTTCCGAGGTGGAAACCAACCCCCAGATTCTCCAGCTCCTGCTGGACGGCGTTGGCCGCAGCCTCGGGCAGCAAACCGGGCATCACACCCTCGGAGGGAGCAATCACGTCCACTTCATAACCGCCGTTTCGGAGATCGTTGGCGAACTCACAACCAATCAGGCCGGCCCCCATGATTGCCACCCGTTTGCCCTCGCCCAGGGCCTTCCGGAAGGCGCGATAATCCATCAGGTCATTGATCGAAAACACGTGTTCCTGGCCATCACCATCAAGGCCAAGCCGGATCACATCGGCGCCCCAGGCCAGAACCAGCTTGCTGTAGGCAAGCCGCTCGTCACCAAGAATCAGTTCGTGGGCGTCGGCATCAATGCCGGTGACCGTGGCAAAGGTCCGGATCCGGACATTCAACTGCTCCGCCATGGCGTCGGTCGCGCCCTGGGCCAGTCCGTCGGCATCCTTTCCCTTGGTGAAGCCTGTGGACAACATGGGCTTGGAGTAACTCACGCCATCGTCGGCGGTCACCATCAGGACCGGTGAATCCTTGTCCTGCTTCCGGATTTCCCGTGCCAGCGAGTAGCCGGACAACCCGGTGCCAACGATAATGATGGGGGCCTGCTCAGTCATAACCGCGTTCCTGTTTTTAACGAACCTTGGCGGGTTTCACCTGCCGTGCCGGGCAATATCAACCGATCTCGATCATCTCGAAGTCTTCCTTACCGACACCGCAATCAGGGCAGACCCAGTCTTCCGGTACGTCTTCCCACTTGGTGCCCGGCTCGATGCCGTCCTCGGGCCAGCCTTCGGCTTCATCGTAAATCAGACCACAAACCACGCATTGCCACTTCTTCATAGGTTTTCTCCCAATATCATCCGGGCGCAATAGTAATTGTCAGACAATCAAACACGCAAGTGTTTTGTTCGCATTACAGATACGAACAACTGTCGAATCAGGCCATCATACCCATCGCCCCGGAATTGACCAATGCCAATGCCGACGGTCCAGTTCGGGGTTTTCTGCCAATAGCCACAATTACAGATCTGACAGCAGGGAACGCCCCTCCCTTCTGTCGCCCCTCTCCGGTATAATCGCCCGTTTTACGACAGGACCGACCGATATGACCGATACCGTCGCCGAAATGAACCAGGTAATGGCCGAAGCCGACTGTCTGGTCGATGAACAGCAGGTACAGACTGCAGTCGGCAACCTGGCCGACGATATTACCGCCCGACTGAAAGACAGTAACCCCCTGTTATTCTGCGTGATGAACGGCGGGCTAATCCTGACCGGACAGCTGTTGCCCCGGCTCCGGTTTCCGGTCCAGGCCGAATACCTGCACGCCACCCGTTACCGTCAGGAAACCACCGGCGGCATTCTTGAGTGGAAGCTGCAGCCCGAAGCCGATATGAACGGCCGCACCATTCTCATTGTCGATGACATTCTGGACGAAGGCACTACCCTGTGTGCGATCGCCGACTACTGCCGCGCCCACGGTGCCAGCGAGGTACTGACGGCCGTTCTGGTCGACAAGCAGCATGACCGCAAAGCCCGCCCGGACCTGAAAGCCGATTTCACCGGCCTGGAAGTGGAAGATCGGTTCCTGTTCGGCTACGGCATGGACTACAAGGGCTACTGGCGCAATGCGCCCGGCATCTATGCAGTCAAGGGTCTCTGACATCGACAGTCGCCTGACCATACCCCCGACGGACTGGTACCAATCGCTTACAGCTGCAGGCCTTCGAAATCCGGCGGTTCACGGGCCTGCACGGCATTGGCTGCAGGTAGAGGGCTCGTTTACCCGGGCCCTGCAGAAGCAATGTAGCCGCTCCTTTCATGTCGAGGTCCGCCGCGAAGGCTTTGCAACGCCGACACAGGAGGAAGCCCGACATCTCGACATCCCTCACCGCCAGTACGCCTGGATAAGGGAGGTCAGCCTCTGTGGTGACAACCAGCCCTGGGTGTTGGCTAGAACCATCATCCCCCTGGACTGCCTGGAAGGTGAGGGACGACGCCTGTTGCACCTGGGCAACCGGCCTTTGGGCGCCTACCTGTTCACCAGCCCCCACTGGCAACGGGGCCCGCTGGAAACCGGTCTCTGCAAACCGGGAATACCCGGCCAGCCGGAATTGGCCCGACGCTCTCTGTTCAGCGGCCACAACAGCTCCCTGCTGGTTGGCGAGTACCTGTTGCCAGCCCTGTTTCAGCGGAACATGCTTTAACCGGCCTCCTGCCACTGGCTATAATCCCACCACTCATTCAATTCTCAGAACACCAGACGGACGCACGCCATGCTGCCTGATGCTGTGCCAGAACCTATCCAGCGCCGGCTGGCTGATTATGCCAGCCTGCTCAGAATCGACCGCCCGATCGGAACCCTTCTCCTGCTGTGGCCGACCTACTGGGCTCTGTGGCTGGCGGGTGATGGCAGCCCCGGGCTTGGCAATGTGATCATTTTCACCCTGGGCGTCTTCTTCATGCGCGCTGCCGGCTGCGCCATCAACGATTTTGCTGACCGGGACTGGGACAAGCACGTCAAACGCACCAAGGACCGCCCGCTCACCGCCGGCCGGGTAAAACCCTGGGAGGCGGTAGCGCTGTTCGCCGGTCTGTGCCTGGTTTCCTTCCTGATGGTGGTTCTGTTCACCAACCCGCTGACTCTTTACCTTTCCTTCGGCGGAGCCCTGCTGGCGTTTATTTACCCGTTCATGAAGCGATACACTCACTTGCCGCAGCTGTTTTTGGGCGCCGCGTTTTCCTGGGCCATTCCCATGGCCTGGGCGGCGGAGGCCGGTGAACTGAGCCAGCTCACCTGGCTCCTTTTCACAGCCAACGTACTCTGGACCGTTGCCTACGACACCTTGTACGCCATGGTGGACCGTGACGACGACCTGAAAGTGGGCATCAAGTCCACGGCCATCCTGTTCGGCGATGCCGACAAAGCAATTATTGGCATTCTGCAGGGTATGGTCGTGCTGATTCTGATCATGGTGGGCCATCGTGCCGAGCTGGGTACGTTCTATTACCTGGGCGTCGTGGCCATGACCTGCCTGTTCGTGTACCACCAGTATCTGGCGCGGGAACGGGAACGCGAGGCCTGCTTCAAGGCGTTTCTGAATAACAACTGGGCCGGTTTCGCGGTTTTTGCAGGCCTGGTGATTGATCTCATCATTGGCTGAACCTGTCATATACTTGTAACACTTGGGCGTTGTAATGCAGCAACAATCCAAGGTCTGACACAGGTTAAAAGCTCATGACTGGAAAAACTGTCCTGATCGTCGATGACGAGGCCCCGATCCGCGAGATGATCGCGGTGGCCCTTGAAATGGCGGATTATGACTATCTGGAGGCAGCGGACGCCCGGGAAGCCCATGCCCTGATTGTCGACAAACACCCGGATCTCGTGCTCCTCGACTGGATGCTTCCCGGCACCAGTGGCGTAGAACTGGCGCGTCGTCTGAAAAAAGAGGAAGCGACCGCCGATATTCCCATTATCATGCTCACTGCCAAGGTTGAGGAAGACAACAAGATCCAGGGTCTGGAGGTTGGTGCCGACGATTACATTACCAAGCCGTTCAGTCCTCGGGAGCTGGTCGCCCGCCTGAAAGCGGTGCTGCGGCGAGCGACACCGCCCGGCGTGGACAGCCCAATTGAAGTGGAAGGCCTGACCCTGGACCCGGTCGGCCATCGGGTCACTACCCAGCAAGGAGCCCTCACCATGGGCCCCACCGAATATCGACTGCTTCAGTTCTTCATGACTCACCAGGAACGGGTATATACTCGCTCCCAGCTCCTGGACCAGGTCTGGGGAGGCAATGTCTATGTTGAAGAACGGACCGTGGATGTTCACATCCGCCGGCTCCGTAAAGCGCTCGGCGACCAGTATGACCACCTGATCCAGACGGTACGGGGAACCGGATACCGCTTCTCGACCAGAGCCGCGTAAGTAACTCCGGCCAGCTGAGCATCAGCCCCGGAACGGACACAAGGCAGTTTTTGATGCAACACAACTGGTCACGATACCTACGCTACATTATCGGTGGCCTGATTGGCTCCACCCTCGTCGGCCTCTACTTTGGTGAGCCCGTCTACGGCCTTACCTTCGGGCTGATTGTCTACCTGTGGTGGACGCTGGTTCAGGCCCGGCGTCTTTACCAGTGGCTGGCCAACCCAAGCGCCACCGACGAAGCGCCTCAGAGCATCGGGCTCTGGGGAGATATCTTCGACAATCTCCACAAACTGCACCAGAACCACCTCAGATCCCAGGACCGGTTGAGGGCCCAGATTAACCGGGTGCAGGAGTCCACCAACGCCATGCGCGATGGTGTGATCATGACCGATTATCGCGGCGCGATGGAGTGGTGGAACGGCTCCGCCGAGTACCTCCTGGGTTTTCGCCGCAACACCGATCAGGGCCAGTACATTCATAACCTGATCCGGACTCCGGCGTTCAAGACCTACTTCGATTCCCGGGATTACCGTGACCCCCTGGAAATACATTCGCCTGCCAAACCGCACATTCACCTGCAGATTCAGATCAGCCTGTTCGGTGATGACGACCGACTGATCGTCGCCAAGGACGTGACCCGCCTGTACCAGCTGGAACAGATGCGCCGTGACTTCGTCGGGAATGTTTCCCACGAGATGCGCACCCCCCTCACCGTCATCAGTGGTTACCTGGAAACCCTGGTGGACAACGCCGCCGACCTGCCACCGAAGTGGCGCCGGGCCATTAACACCATGGCCGCGCAGTCATCACGGATGGAAGCCCTGATCACCGATCTGATCTTGCTGTCACGAATCGAAACCGGCGAACAGACAGTTAACGACACCCTCACGGACGTGGACCAGCTTCTGGCACAGATCTGCCATGACGCCCGGGCGCTCAGCGGCGAAAAACAGCATGAGATTACCGTAAATATCGGCGACCACCGACTACTGAAAGGGGATGAAAGCCAGCTGCGTAGCGCTTTTTCGAACCTGATCTTCAATGCGGTGAAGTACACGCCTGCACACGGTCAGATCACCGTATCCTGGTCCACCAACCGGGAGGGTGCGCACCTCTCGGTAAAGGACACCGGTATCGGCATTGACCCGGTCCATATCCCCCGCCTGACGGAACGCTTCTACCGGGCCGACCCCAGCCGCCATAAGGACACCGGCGGCACCGGTCTTGGTCTGGCAATCGTCAAACACGTGTTGCTCAACCACGATGGCAATCTGGAGATTCGCAGCCGGATTGGAGATGGCAGTGAGTTTATCTGTCATTTCCCCAGGGAACGTTTGGTCGAACGTGTCCCGGAGAAAACGGAAAACTAGCGCACACCTGCCCGGAAACGGGCGATAAACCTCGATAATTCCTCGAGCTTTTTCGGGTCTTCATCGACAAAACGGATGGTGACGCTGACAAAATCGGTGTCCTGACGCTTGTCCACCGCCTGAAGCTGATGTACATAGCCGTTCAGCCGGGCCATCTGACCCTCGCCTGTCTCGATGTCCACCACCGCCTGGTCAAGAATCCCGGGAAACACCTGATCCCGCTTGGCAATCACCCGGACCTCTGTCAGGTTGATATCCTTCACCACCGATTTCAGGGTGCTTTCAGCAAAACGCACAGATGCAAGACTCATCGAACCGCGGGACGATGCCTGTTTGGAGGTTGCAGAAGGGGCTGCCTGCGAGGATGACGAAGGTGTTGGAGAAGCAAGGCTCTCTGCCCCTGGCTCCGACTTACGGGTCAGCAGGTTGGCCGACTCCTTGAAGGCATCAGCGGGGCTGGCCATGGACTTGCCGCCCCGATCCATGGCGTCTTTCAGTTTTCGGCCCATCACCTTGATAATCTTCTTACTAAGTCCGTCAGGGCTGAAGGGTTTGCCAAGGTATTCGGAAACACCCCCCTTGACCGCTTCAATCACGTGATCCTTGTCACCCCGGCTGGTGATCATGATGAAGGGTACGTTTTCGTACTGGGGCTGCTGACGCATCCACTGCAACAATTCCAGACCCGACATCTCGGGCATTTCCCAATCGCACAGAATCAGGTCAAACGCCGTCCGGGACATCAGTGACTGGGCCCGCCGGCCGTTCTGGGCATCGGTTGTCTCGATCACCGGAAAACGCTGGCGCACGGTTCGTTTGACCAGATCACGTACAAAGCTGGCGTCATCCACGACCAGCGCTTTCAGCATTGCCATATTTCAGACCTTCCCCTATCCACAACCCGGTTCTATGGTGCAACTATAGAACAAACGCCCTCGCCATATACCTGTCGGCAACAAAAAGACGACAATCGCCATTTCCCGGGAACCGGCAGGTTAAAGAATTGTCACTCCACCTGGCCCCGGACAGTGTTTCTCCGGCTGGAAAACGCGCTAACATGGGGACAGGATTATCCACCACCATCAGCCTGATAGAGGTTTTGTGTGCTGACCACACCTGCAAGGATTCTTCGCCAAGGCGGCCTTACCCGCGGCTTATTGTTTTCCGGTTTTCTGTCCCTCCTGCCACTGTCTGCCATCGCCCAGGACAACGCTGAAGCTGAGCCGGCGGGGTTTGCCGAGTGCAAGGCCCGGCTTCAGGATCAGGCCATTGCCGCCGGGGTCAGCAGCAAGACCGCCGGCGAGGTGATGGCCGAAGTTCAGCATCTGGCACGAGTGATCGAACTGGACCGGCGGCAACCGGAGTTCACCACGACGTTCGCCGACTATCTGAACCGGCGGGTTAACGATGCCCGGGTAAGCAGGGGCCGGGAACTACTGCAGGAACACCAAAATCTGCTGGCCAGAGTCACCCGCGAAACCGGCGTACCCGCGCCCTATCTGGTGGCGTTCTGGGGCCTGGAAACCAATTTTGGCAGTTATTTCGGCAAGATGCCGGTACCCAGCTCCCTGACAACCCTGGCCTGCGATCCCCGCCGCAGCACCTTCTTCACCGAGCAGCTGATCGCCGCCCTTCGCATCATTGATGAAGGCGCCATACCGGCTGACCAGATGGAGGGTTCCTGGGCCGGCGCTATGGGCCATGTACAGTTCATGCCCACCGTCTTCCTGAAACACGCTGTCGATGCCGATGGAGATGGTCGCAGGGATCTGTGGAACAGCCTGCCGGATGCCATGATGTCGGCCGGCAGGTTCCTGGAATCCATGAATTGGAACGGCGACTATCGCTGGGGGCGTGAGGTGCTTCTGCCCGAGAATTTCGACTATTCCCTGGCGGACGGGCGCCGTTTGCCGCTGGCGGAATGGCGAAAAATGGGAATAACGGATGCCTTTGGCAATGCGCTGTCCCGTGAACCGATTGATGCCGCCCTGGTGGTACCCGCAGGACACCGTGGCCCGGCGTTTCTTGCCTATGACAACTTCCGCGTGATCATGGGCTGGAACCGCTCCGAATTCTACGCCATTGCGGTTGGTCATCTGGCAGACCGGATTGCCGGTGCCGGGAAGTTGCAAAACCCGCCACCCGAGGATGCCCCGGCACTGTCCCGTGACAACATCATCAGCCTGCAGCAAGCCCTGCAGCAACGAGGCTATGAGCCTGGCAAGCCTGATGGCATCATGGGTCCTGCAACCCGGTCTGCCATCCGGCAGTTTCAGACCGCCAACAATCTGGTGGCCGATGGTTATCCCGGCGAGTCGGTGCTGGCAGAGCTGGAGATACCTGCAGGCCAGTGATCCACCAAAGTGCTAGTGGCCTAATACTGCAGGTAACCGTTTTGATGCGAGACTGATCTGACATGGATTCCATAACCCAGGCCGCCCTGGGCGCCTCCCTGGCCGGCGCGGTCGCCGGCAAGACCCTTGGCCGCTCAGTTTTACTGACCGGCGCTGTGCTGGGCACCCTGCCGGATCTTGATGTGGTCATCGACTACGGGACGGCCGTTGCCAATTTCACCCAGCATCGCGGATTCAGCCATTCGCTGTTCATTCTGGCCCCTCTGGCAGTGGCCCTGGCCTGGCTACTCTGGCGCTGGAAACCACAACTAAGTTTTCAGCGGTGGCTTGCCTTGACGGGGCTGATCCTGATTACCCATCCTTTGCTGGACGCCTTCACCACCTATGGCACCCAGCTGTTCTGGCCAATCGGGCCACCCGTGGCCATAAGCAGCATTTTTATCATCGACCCGCTCTATACCCTGCCACTGCTGGCCGGCTGCCTCTTTTTCCTGGCCCGACCACCAGCCAAGTCAGCTGTAATTGCAGGACTGGCTGTGTCCACCCTGTACCTGGGCTGGAGTGTCCTGGCCCAACAGGTCATTACCCAACGGGTGCAACCGGCGCTCGCGGAAGCCGGGCTTGAAAACCCCGATCTGCTGGTTCAACCCATGCCTTTCAACACTCTGTTATGGCGCGCCACGGCTCTGCAGGGGGATCAGCGGGTAGAAATTGTTACCGGCTTTCTGGACGGCGATGCGCCTTTGAATCTTGAATACTTTCCGCGCCGTCCGGATCTGGCGAAGACAGTCTCGGACCTGCCCGAGGCCCAGCGCCTGGAATGGTTTACCCGGGGATTCCTGGATTACGATCAGGTCGACGACCGCATTACCGCCACCGACATCCGGCTCGGCATCCCCGGTGCACACCCTTTTACCTTTGTTCTGGCGACCCGGAATGGTAGCGGTATCGATCCTACGGCGAGCTACCGGACTCCACGCCCCGATGTAAACACAGAAGCACTGGCTCTGCTCTGGTCCCGGATGACTGGAGAAACCCCGGTGCTTTGTCTGGCCAGCCTGAGCTCGCCGGCACCGGGACAACGCTGCTGAATATCATGCGACTGGACCAGTTTATTGCCAACAGCACCGAACTCTCCCGAAAGGAGGCCAAGCGGGCCATCAGCAGGGGAGAGGTAACGATCAATGAACAAATCTGTAAGGGCGCCAACACTCAGTTGGTCGGCGATGAACGGGTAGCCTGGTCGGGCACCCGGCTGTCTTTGCCGGGCGAACGCTATCTGATGATGAACAAGCCAGCAGGTGTCGTGAGCGCGACAACCGACAGCGATCACCCAACGGCGCTGGACCTGTTGCCTGCAGACATTACCCGAAACCTCCACATTGCCGGCCGCCTGGACGCAGACACCACCGGCTTACTGTTACTGACCACCGATGGCCAATGGTCCCACCGGGTCACCTCACCGCGAACCGACTGCCCGAAGACCTACCGGGTAACGCTGAGCGAACCACTGACCGACGCAGCCACACAACAACTGGAACGCGGGGTGGATCTGCACAACGACCCCAAGCCGACGCGACCGGCCCGGATACAGATTCTGGACGGCGGGGTCATTGAACTTACCATTTCGGAAGGACGCTACCATCAGGTCAAGCGCATGCTGGCGGCCGTTGGTAACCACGTCAAGGCGCTGCATCGTGTGCGGATCGGGCAGGTTGAACTGGATAAGGCCTTAAAGCCCGGCGAATATCGGGAACTGACCTGTCAGGAGAAAGACAGCCTGGCCTGAAGCTCAAGTCCGTTCGAAACGTTGCGCCTGAAGATTCTTGCGCACGGCGCCGGCCTCGAACACTTCACCATTCATGGCGATATAGACACCCGGTGGCAGCAATTGCACCGCGGCCCAGGCAAACCCTACATTGAATACCGCATCGGTTCGGCGCATTCGAGCCGGCTGCATGGCGCCGGTCAATACGATGGTCTTGTCCTTCAGGCTGGACAGCACCGCCGCAGTATCGGCCATGGTATCCGTGCCGTGGGTGATAATGATTCGGCCACAATCGCATTCACTGGCCGCCGCCAGTACCTGCTGGCGATCGTCATCGGTCATCTCCAGGCTGTCCTTGCGCATCAGCTCCCGCAGGCGATAGCCCTCATGGATATTGGATTCCGACAGCAACTCCGGCAATAGACTGTGGCCCACTTCGAACTCGCTGTTGGCATCGAAGTAAACCTTATCGATAGTGCCACCGGTGGTGAGGATCTGGATCATAGCGGGATTCCTGTCAGGGTCAGTTCACACTGACCGTGCTGTTGCCTGCGGTCGCGTAGGCTGCGTTCTTTTCCTGCTCGTAACGCCGGGCCGCCGCGGCCACCGAACCCCGGGCTCCGGTGTCCAGCCAGCGTTTGATTCGCCCGGCATCGCCCATCGGCGAGCGGGTGCCCAGTGAATCCAGCAGCACGGTAACCACCTCTTTGCCGTTCATCTTCGAGATCATCACCAGACAGCGCCCGGCCTCGGAGAGATAGCCGGTCTTGCTGAGGGCCACGCCCCAGCTGTCGCGATGAACCAGGGCATTGGTGTTACCGAATGACAGGCTGTAACGGGGCTGGCGGAACTGTCCCCGGAAATAACCGGTCGTGGAGTATTCCCGGATTTCCGGGTAGTCCGCTGCGGCGTTCACCAGCCTGACCAGATCTGCCGCGGTTGAAAGGTTCTCCGACGACAGTCCGGTCGGATCAACAAACCGGGTGCCGGTCATACCCAGGGCCACGGCCTTGGCATTCATGGCCTCGATAAAGGCATCGAATCCACCCGGATGGCTCCGGGCCAGGGTATAGGCGGCAAAATTTTCGGAGGACATCAGCGCGATGCGCAGTACATCTTTACGACGCATCTCTGAGTCGATGCGGATCCGACTGTAAGCGTTCGCGGCGGCGGGCGTATGCCGCTCATGAAAGGTCAGCCATTCATCCAGCGGCTCGCCGGATTCCAGCACAACCAGCGCGGTCATGACCTTGGTGACAGAGGCAATGGGTACGGAACGGTCGGCATTCTTGCCGAAAATCAGCTCGCTATCACCAGTCACAGCAACCGCGGCATTCACCGAAGCTAGCCTGGGTCCACTTTCTGTTTCTGCGTCCCGCTTTTGGGATTCGCCCCCCGTTTGATGGGCCATAAGTGATCCAGGCAGCCAGAGCAACATCAAGATCACGAAAGGGGAAAAGCCGGCGAGTCTCATTTGTACAGATCCTGTGGTTTATTCATGTATCGCGCTACCGGTCCGGAAATAGACTTCGACAGATATGATGGTCAATACTAACTATACCAGCGAATGCTTTGTTTGATCAGGTGAAAAGTTTCTTGCGCCAATTTCACATAGCAAATGCAAGTGAACTGAAAATCCATTAAAATTCTTCCTGATTCATTGAGTTAGAAAACACCACTCAGCGGGAATGTCGCTTCATATGGATGACGGCACACATCAGTCTGAAAAAGCCGTGCTGTCAGAACTCCGAGCCCAGTCCGGGCTGACACCATTTCGACGGTGGCTGCCATTCCTGTTTCTTTTCGCTGCTATGGCATACGGCCTGCTCGCAGCGCTGTTCCATGTACCTGAAAATCCGCTTTCCCCGCTGTCGCAAGTCGGCTCTCCCGCTTCAGCGCCTCAGCCCTCCCGCATTGTTCAGATCGACTATCTGGTTGCCCCTTTGAAACATGTTATCGAGGACGAGAACTGGCGGCAGAAAAACTGGCAAACGGCCCCATCAGAGAACTCGGGCATTGGCTATTACGACGGGCCTGTCACCTTCAAGGTGACCGTGGAAAACCCCGGAACCTCAAACGTCGAACAGTGGGCGCTCGTATCTGCGCCTTACATCGACCGGCTCCGGCCCGCCATTCTCGATGAGAACGGCGTTTTCCAGCGTCTTCGCGAAATGGGAGACGTTTACCCATTCGGTAATCGGCTGATTTCACTACCACCGTGGATCTGGCCAGTTTCATTACCAACGGGCACTTCCACACTATTGTTCGAGGTTCAAAATGCCGGCCCCACGCTGCTTCCCATTACCATTCTGGAACCGAACAACGTTGTGAGCAGCATCGCAGGAACCATGGCCTGGAAGGCGTTCATCACTGGCCTCCTGGTCTTTGCGTTGCTGCTGAACCTCAGCTTCATGATGAAATTCAGGCTCCCGGGGTTGGCGTGGCTGGGCGTTCTCACTCTATCCGTTATTCACGTGCAGCTTGTTATGGAGGGATTCGGGCTCTGGTTAATCTGGCCAAACTTCCCGGAAATTAACGCAGTACTGAACATCAGCCTCTGTCTTTGCCTCATCTCACTTTGCCAAATCACACCAAACTTTATCTACGTCTCCAAGCTCCCGAGACTGCTACTGAATGCGACAAGTGTGCTCGGCCTTTTACATCTGCTGGCAATGCCACTGCGACTTCCGTTGGTCGGTCAGGACTCCTTCCTGATACTTGCTCTGACAGGCGGCTCAATGATTCTGGCCCTGACGCTCAAACAGGCCCGACACGAGGTGTATGCCCGCTACTTTGCGTTATCACTGCTCTGCATTCTCCTGGGTACAATTATCTCGGCGGCACGGACTGTCGGCTGGGCCCCGGTGAACAGCTTTACCGATTCCGCATTCTTTATCGGTGCAGCGGCCGCCTCTCTGATACTGACCAGCGGCATTGGCCGTCAGATACTGGAAGAGCGCAAAAAAAGGCTGGCTTCGGATATCCGGGCCCGCCAGGAACAAAAGCTGCGAACTCACGTTGAGCAAAATTACAAACAACTCCTCAAAACCCACAGTGTTACCGGCAAACCCAATCGGGCCATGTTGGAGGAGTCACTGGATCAGCTTGATAGCCAACAGCAGCCCTACACCGTCGCCATGATTCAATTGAGCCGTTTTAACGAAATCGAGCAGGTGCTCGGCCATCGGACGGCGGAGGATCTGCTCAGAAGTTATCTGTGGGAGCTCGACGGATTCCTGAAACGGATCATGGGCGATCAGCTGATCATGATTGACGGCTACGCTCTCGCCAGCATTGATACCAGCAATCATGCCTTCGCCTTTTACCACAGCGATGCTCCGGACACTTACCCGGAAAAATTGAAAACGCTCATGAACTGGTTGGGAGAGAACTTCCGCGAAGGCCGATTCTCCCTGTCCTGGAGCTCTTCTGTGGGTATTGCTCATGCTCCGGAGCATGGCGTCGATGCGTCAGAAATCCTTTCATCCGCAGGCTTTGCTGCTCTGGATACGCGTCAGCCCCTGACGGTTTACGACCCGGCTATCGCTGACTGGCAGTACCAGCAGCAAATGCTGATGCTGGATATCGAAGAGGCGCTGGGTAATGGCTGCATATGGCTGGAGTACCAACCAACCGTGCGAATACAGGACGCAAGTATCGCCTCAGTGGAAGCCCTGATCCGCTGGCAACACCCGGACTTCGGCACGGTTGCCCCGGATCGATGGATCCCGCTAGCCGAACAGGTCGGGATGATTCACCACGTTACGCTTTGGGTGGTCGAACGCGTCTGTGAAGATATAAGCGCCCTGAAGGCCTGTCACGGAGAGCACATTGCAGTTGCGGTCAATATTTCTACAAACGATCTTACCTACCCGGACTTTCTTGAAAAGGTGAAGGCGATTGTTCACTTCCATGGGGCACAACCTTCCGACCTGATTCTGGAGATTACCGAAACAGCGATGATGGCTGACACAGCCTTGGCACAAGAAGTCATTCGGACCCTTAGCCACAGCGGTTTCAGAATTGCCGTCGACGATTTTGGAACGGGGCACTCTTCGCTGGGAACCCTTGCCGCATTCGAGCTAGACGAGTTAAAAATCGATCGGAGTTTTCTCAGTGACATACTCACCCAACCCGCCCGACAGCGAATATTCCGAGCGGCGCTGGATCTGGGTGAAGCCCTGAACCTGGATGTCGTGGTCGAAGGTGTGGAGGAGGAGGCTATCGCCCGCTGGCTCCAGCAGTTCCCCCGCCTTTATGGCCAGGGATACTACTGGGGAAAGCCAGAAAAACTGACGATTCGAGCGCCAATTTAATCAGGGCAGGTCGGTTACAGCCCCTTTTGAGGCGGAGCTTACCGTTCGCGAATACTTCGCCAGTGTGCCCCTCGTAAAACGCGGAGCCGGCTTTTGCCAGGCCTGGCGCCGACGCTCCAGCTCCTCATCGGTGACATCCAGCTCAATCCGGTTGCTGATGGCATCAATGGTAATGGTGTCGCCATCTTCAACCAGCGCAATGGGGCCGCCCTCGGCCGCTTCCGGTGTGATATGGCCAACCACGAATCCGTGACTGCCTCCGGAAAACCGGCCGTCGGTAATCAAAGCGACGTCGCTGCCCAAGCCCTTGCCCATAATGGCGGAGGTGGGGCTGAGCATCTCCCGCATACCCGGCCCCCCTTTTGGACCTTCATAACGAATGACCAGCACATCGCCGGCCACCACCGTGCCATCAAGAATCCGCTCCTGGGCCTCTTCTTCGGAATGGAACACCCGGGCTCGACCGGTAAAGTGAGTGCCTTCCTTGCCGGTGATCTTGGCTACCGCGCCAGTCGGAGACAGGTTTCCAAACAGTATACGCAGATGGCTGTCCGCTTTGATCGGATTATCAAAGGCGTGAATGATGTCCTGCCCTTCCGGATAGGGCGCAACGTCGGCCAGGTTCTCGGCCAGAGTCTGACCGGTTACGGTCAGACAGTCGCCGTGCAGCAGCCCACGGTCCAGCAACATTTTCATAAGCGGCTGGATACCGCCAATGGCCACCAGCTCCGACATCATGTAGTGCCCGCTCGGGCGCAGATCCGCCAGCACCGGCACCCGCTTGCCAATCTCGACAAAGTCTTCCAGCTCCAGGTCGACACCAACCGTACTGGCCATGGCCAGCAAGTGCAGTACCGCGTTGGTGGAACCGCCCAGGGCGATGACCACCGTAATGGCATTTTCGAAGGCTTTCCGGGTCATGATGTCGCTGGGCTTGATGTCTTTCTCCAGCAGGTTCAGCACGGCCGCTCCGGCACCACGACAATCGGCCGCCTTGATCTCCGACACCGCATTTTGGGCGGAGCTGCCGGGCAGGCTCATGCCCATGGCCTCGATAGCCGAGGCCATAGTGTTGGCGGTATACATGCCGCCGCAGGAGCCCGGCCCCGGAATCGCGGTTTCCTCGATCTGCTTGACCTCAATCAGGTCCAGGTCGCCCCGGGCATGGGCGCCCACGGCCTCGAAAACCGAAATGATATCGGTATGGTTCTCACCGGGCATGATCGTACCACCATAAACAAACACCGACGGCCGATTCAGACGAGCCAGACCCATAACGCAACCGGGCATGTTCTTGTCGCAGCCACCGATGGCCACCAGGCCATCGAATCCCTCACAGCCGGCAACCGTCTCAATGGAATCGGCAATCACCTCCCGGGACACCAGTGAATACTTCATGCCCTCGGTACCATTGGCAATACCGTCCGATACCGTGATGGTATTAAAGATCAGCGACTTGCCGCCCGCTTCATCGGCACCTGCGGCTGACTCTTCGGCCAGCTGATTAATATGCATATTGCAGGGTGTGAGGTTACTCCACGTAGACGCAATGCCGATCTGGGGCTTCCTGAAATCCTCATCGGTAAATCCGACCGCCCGAAGCATGGCGCGACTGGCCGATTTGCCAATGCCATCAACAACCGGTGCCGAATATTTCCGGCGCTTGTCCTGATTCTTGTCTTGCGTCATGGGAGTCTCCTTTTCAGATGCCTTATCCGACCAGACTCTCAGAAACCATGGCATTCGGCAACGTGCACGCGAGCATGCCCACACACTCGCCTACCCGTGAAGGGCCTCAGAAAGATGCAGTTTCGACTGATCTGCATCAATGGCAGCTCACACCGGTGGTTCTAAAATCCACTGACACACTGACGCCATGGAGACATCCCATGCCATTGCCCATTCATACAGCACCGGTGGATCCCACCGCTTCAGACTGTCCGGATTACCGGCGCTGGTGCGATGGCTATGGAGCAATCCAGCATACCGATGCCACAAAACATCAGGTAAGACTTCTCGCAGAACATCTGGTTTCCGCCGGTCACCAGCCTGATTCAGCGACAGTCTATCGGAGGCTCGCAGACCTGGACCGGCTGACCAGCGCCGGGATGTGGCTGGTGGTTCATATGACTTATACCCGCAGGGTCGATGTCTCCGGTCAGCCCCTGGCGCCTCAGGACTTCAAGACCAATCCGGAAGGCCACACCGGCGGCGCACTGAATATGGTACCAGCGTATGCCGGCTATCTGGCGCTGAACAATCTGACCGGACGCACACGAAGCTGGCTGATGGGCCAGGGCCACTGCGTGGCAGCAGTGGACGCCCTGAATGTCCTCACCGGAAACCTTCATCGGGAACAGGCGGAACGTTATCGAGGGCCCGACGGGCTCTCAACTCTGGTGTCCGATTTCTACAGTTACCGGCAGAAGCCGGACGGCACCATGGCCGCCCCCCTTGGCAGCCATGTCAATCCGCACACCGCCGGTGGCATTCTCGAAGGTGGGTATCTGGGATTTGCCGAGCTCCAGTATGCCCACATGCCCCTTCCTGGTGAGTCTCTCGTGGCCTTCCTCTCAGACGGCGCTGCCGAGGAACAACGCGGCAGTGACTGGGTTCCGCGCTGGTGGCGGGCTGAGGACTGCGGCGCCGTAGTGCCCGTCATGATTGCCAATGGCCGGCGTATTGAACAGCGTACCGAGTTGGGCACCCGCGAGGGCCTTGAGCGTTTTGAGGCCCATCTTGAGCATCGGGGCTTCGTACCCTTCCGATTCGATGGAAGGGACCCCGCTGCCTTTGTCTGTGCCATGTATGAAATGGAGCAGGCGCTTGCCACCAATGGAGAGGCCGCTTTGAGGGGCGAAAGCAGCTATCCCATTCGTGTGCCCTATGGCATTGCGGAAACCACCAAAGGCTACGGCTTCTATGGTGCGAGCAGCAATGCGGCCCACAACCTGCCACTGCCCGGAAACCCTCGCATGGACGCCCGTGCCAGGGAGCTGTTTAACGAACATGCAGCCAGATTATGGGTGGCTCCGGACCAACTTCAGAACTGTATCGCTCAACTGAACCAGCACGCCGGGCAATCACGTCCCCTGGAGCGGGATCATGCCCTCGCGACCCGTAATCCGCCGGACCCCATAATCCCCCGGCTACCGGCCAATCCCGACCGCAGTTCCCCAATGAGGGCCGTGGATGACTTTTTCAGGGCACTGGTTGCTGAAAACCCGGGGCTCAGGGCCCGAGTGGGCAATCCGGACGAGCTGGCAAGCAACCGGCTTGGCGGTGTCCTCGAATATCTGAAGCACCGAGTAAACGACCCCGAGAACGAAAAGGAATCGGTCCACGGCAGGATCATAACCGCGCTCAATGAAGAGGCCGTGGTATCAGCCTGTCTGGCTAACAAGGCGGGGTTGAACCTGGTCGCCAGCTATGAGGCTTTCTGCGTAAAGATGCTTGGCGCCATCCGCCAGGAGCTGATCTTTGCCCGGCACCAGAAAGAAGTGGGTCGACCGGCACGCTGGCTTGGTCTGCCGGTTATTGCCACCTCACATACATGGGAAAACGGCAAGAACGAGCAGTCCCACCAGGACACCACCTTCTGCGAAAGCATGCTCGCGGAGATGAACGACGTATCCCGGGTTCTATTTCCGGCCGACTACAACAGCACCCTGGCAACGCTGCCATCGGTGTTCAGTGATAGAGGCAGAATTACCTGTATGGTGATCCCCAAACGGGATCGCCCCTGTGTCTTTGACACCCGGGAAGCAGAACTTCTGGCCAGGCATGGAGCGCTTGTGGTGGACGAGGACACTTCTTCCGGAGAGCCGTTGCTGCTCATGGCCAATGGCGCCTATCAGTTATCAGAGGCTATTCGGGCGTGTGAGCGCCTGCGGGAGACCGGCACCCCCTTCCGGCTGGTCTATCTCCAGGAACCCGGGAGGTTCCGCCAGCCCAGAGATACGATGGAAGCCCAGGTTTGCCTGTCAGAATTCGAAAGGGAGCGCCTGTTCCCCCACCGCATTCACCGGCGGGTTGCACTCACGCATATGCGCCCGGAGGTATTCCGTGGGCACCTCTATCCACTGTTCCCGGAACCGTCACAGGCCCGGGTCCTGGGTTACATCAACCGCGGCGGTACTCTGAATGAGGCAGGCATGCTATTTGCCAACGGTTGTTCCTGGGGCCATGCCCTGGCCGCTTGTGCCAGCGTTATGGACAAGCCCCCGGGTGCATGGCTCTCCAGTGCGGAGCTGGCAGCGGTAGAGGGCCGGGGCGATCCTGCAGTGATTACTCGGGGCCTGCCCTGAGCAAACGATTTCTCAGCGCGGTCTCGATTTCGAGAATCACCAGCAGCACCAAGCCAGCTATAACTGCAAACCCCAGCATTTCAAGGCTGAGCGCCTGTGTGCCAAAGGTATCGTTAAACCAGGGCAAATAGGTGAACAGCAGCTGCAATGCAATCACCGCAACAACCGCCAACAATACAACAGGTGTACCCAGCACCCCACGCAAGGTAATCGACGCTGAGTCCAGGTAGCGCACTGCAAACAGGTAAAACATTTCCATGGCCACCAGGGTATTGACCGCTAGCGTCCGCGCGGTTCTCTCGTCCCCGTAGTGGTGGATTGCCCAGTACCAGGCCGCAAAAATGCCGGCCAGGAACAACAACGAAACAAAGAGCACACGCCAGACCACGAACCCCCGCAAAAGGGATTCATTCCGGGCCCTCGGCGGATGCTTCATGACATCAGGCTCTGCGGGTTCAAACGCCAGGGTCATGGCCAAAACCACCGAGCTGACCATATTGACCCACAGAATCTGCAGGGCGGAGATGGGTAGAGTCAGTCCCAACAACAGGGCAGTGACCAGGCTGATGGACTCGCCGCCGTTAATGGGCAGCACAAAGGCAATGCCTTTTTTAAGGTTGGTATAAACGGTTCGGCCCTCGCGCACGGCTGCGGCAATACTGGCAAAATTATCATCCAGCAATACTACCGAAGACGCTTCGCGGGCCGCTTCCGACCCCTTTACCCCCATGGCGATCCCAACATCCGCCCGCTTCAGGGCCGGCGCATCATTGACCCCGTCACCGGTCATCGCCACAACTCCATGCAAAGCCTGAAGTGCTGCCACCAGCCTCAATTTGTGCTCCGGGCTGGTGCGGGCAAAGACATCCACCTCGCCAACGAGGTCGCGAAGCTGGTCATCATCCAACTGGTCCAGCTCCTTGCCGGTCAGCACCCGTTCGGTGTTTTTTAGCCCCAACTTGCGGGCAATAGCCCCGGCGGTGACCGCGTGGTCACCGGTAATCATCTTTACCCGGATTCCGGCATCGTGACAGTCCGCAATCGCCCGAATGGCTTCCTGCCGTGGCGGATCCAACAGCCCGACCAGACCGAGCAGTTCTGCACCCTGTTCGAGATCCTCAATCGCCAGTTCGCTGATGCCCCGCTCTGACGGTTTCCGGGCCAGGGCCAGAACTCTGAGGCCATCGGATGCCATCTCAGTGATGACCTGCTCCCACAAATCCCGGCGCAATTCACCGGCCTCCCCGGATTCGGCAACCTCGCTGGCACACATATCCAGGATCCGCTCCGGTGCTCCTTTCAGGTAGATCACGCTGTGGCCGTGGTGGTCATGGTTGAGCGTGGCCATAAAGCGATTCTGGGTATCGAACGGAATTTCATCTTTCCTGGGCCAGTCGACGGCACTGCGGTCGGCATCAAACCCGGCTTTGCGGGCGAACACCGAAAGCGCCGCCTCCATGGGATCGCCATTGATCCTGACCCTGCCGGAATCGTGATGGACATGAGCGTCATTGCAAAGCGCCGCTGCCCGCGCGAACTCATCCAGCAAATCTGAGTCCGCCAGTTGCCCCCGCTCTCCGTTCACGGCGCCATCAAAATCATAGCCTTCACCGGTCACGTCCAGCCAGACACCAGACAACACCGCCCGGGTTACCATCATTTCGTTTCGGGTCAGAGTTCCGGTTTTATCCGAACAGATCACCGAGACAGCACCCAGAGTTTCGATGACCGGCATTCGACGGACCACGGCCTGTCGACGGGCCATCTGGCGCACACCGATGGCCAGGGTAATGGTGAGAATCGCCGGCAGACCCTCGGGAATAGCTGCAACCGTAAGGCCAACCACGGCCATAAACAGCTCCCGGAATGGCAGACCACTGAAGACAGAACCACCAACGAAAATCGCAGCGCCGGCGATAATAACGACGATGGACAGGATTCGCGCAAACTTGTCCATCTGTTCCAGTAAAGGGGTTTTGAGTGTCGTGGTCTGGGCAAGCAGGCCGGAAATACGGCCAATTTCAGTACTGGCACCAGTGCGGACCACAACGCCTCGGCCGGTCCCGGTCGCAACCATGGTGCCAGAGAATGCCATACCGGACTGGTCCCCCAACGGGGCATCTGCAGCAACTACCTCTGTCGATTTATCAACAGCCTCGGATTCACCCGTGAGAATAGCCTCGTCGATTTTCAGGTTGTGGGATTTCTCCAGACGAAGATCGGCGGGCACACGATCTCCGGGCTCAAGCAGCACCGTATCACCCGGAACCAGGTTCGCAGCGTCTATCTGATGCTGGCCATCGGACCGCACAACCCGGGCTTTGGGCGCGAGCATGTGACGAATGGCCGACAGGGCCTGCTCGGCCTTCCCTTCCTGGATAAAGCCGACCAGTGTCTGGATAACAACGACGGCGAGAATAACGCCTGCATCTACCCAATGGCCCAGGCTGGCCGTAATCACGGCGGCCCCCGACAGCACATAAATCAGGAAATTTTTGAGTTGTCGGCCCAGCCTCGCCCACGGCCCCTTTGCACGAGCCTCCGACAGCGCATTGGGGCCATGGCTGGCCAGACGAGCGCGAACCTCGTCATCAGACAGAGGCGCCTCTGCTTTCAGTTGCCGCCGGGCATCATCAGGCTGAAGCACATGCCATTCAGGCTCCCGCTGCTCGCGCTCGCTGCGTTTAAGTTCCACCGATTCGGACATGCTTTCAGAGCTCCCTGCCGTTGCAACTTCACCATTTAACCCCGGAGGACGCCCGGAGCGGCTTGTGCTGCATCAAGGACAGGATAGCTAATGGCCGGTCCGTCACCCTATACGGCGGTTACGGGCTCCACAGTACGATTGCCCTGTCCGGGCAACACCCTGCGGGAGGCGGTGCGGGCCGCATCGATCTGATAATCCTTTGACTTGATAGTGTCCACGAAGTACCAGTCCGCTCTCGCTTCTTCCGGAGTGAATGTAACCATCATGTAGCCACGCTGATTCACATTCAGGTAATCCAGATCATCGACCAGCAGACTGATGGCCTGTTCCGCACCCTGAATCATGTCATCAGGGATACCCAGATACTCCTCCAGACCGGGTGATGTAACCGACGCTGTGGCGAACTCCACGCCAATCTGGTCCCCCTGGATGTCTTTCAGATTATTGGCCCAGGCATTATGGGTATCCCCCGCCAGCACCACCAAGTTCTTGTTCAGCGCTTTTGCAGTGCCCAGAACCACTTCCCGTTCATACTGGTAGCCATCCCAGGCGTCCAGGTTGTAGGGGGCAACGGTGTTGATGCGCGCCAATTCCGCGTCGGTCAGGGACGGATCTCCCTGAAGAGCCCGACCCTTGAGTTGAGCGAGTTCCGCGAGGTTTTGCGGCAGGCCTTCAAACTGTTCAGTAGCTATGGCCACCAACAGTTCAGCGGGCAAATTCATTCGGCCCATCAGTACCTGCTGCCCCAACACCTGCCATGTGGCGGTGGAATAGTTCAGGGAAGACTGCAGCCAGAGCAGCTGCTCCGCGCCCAGCAGGGTGCGGTTCTGACTGCCAACATCTACAGTGAAGCGGGCGGCATCCAGCCCTTCTCCTGTGAAATAGTCCATGTAGTCCAGTTGCTGGTCTCGGCCGATAATGCGGGTATCCAGCATGTGCAGGTCCACCAGATTGCCGAACCGGAAGGTCCGGAAAATGGCTTCGTCGCTGCCTTCGATAACCGGGCGGATCGGCATCCACTCGAAATAGGCTTTGAGGGCATTGAGCTTGCGCTCGGTGAAATCTCCCTCTCCGTCGTTATGGTTTTCAGCACCCTCCTCCCAGGTGTCATTAGCCACTTCATGGTCATCCCAGACCACAATGAAGGGCACTCTGGCATGGAGGGACAGAAGATCCGGGTCGGCCCGGTACGCAGCGTAACGCCTGCGATAATCCACCAGTTCAATCAGCTCAAGGTTGTTGTCGTCCGGGAAGGTACGGCCCAGCGCCTGAGCATCTTGCGCCGCATAACTGCTGCTGTCGGAGCTGTATTCATAGATGTAGTCACCCAGATGCACCACAGCATCCAGGTCGCTCTGTTTACTGATTTCCCGGTAGACGTTGAAGTAACCGGCCGGGTAGTTCGAGCAGGACACAACAGCCAGGCGCACGGAATCGATACTGCCCTCTGGCAATGTCCGCGTCACGCCCACCGGTGACTGGCGATCAGTCGTCTGGAAGCGGTAATAGTAGGTTTGCCCGGACGCCAGCCCGCGCACATCAACTTTGACGGTGAAATCATGGGCTTCGGCGGCCTCTGCCGTTCCGGAATGCACCAGATTCTCGAAATCCTCATCCGTCGACACCTCCCAGGCTACGCCGACAGGAGCCCCACCGTTTGCCGGCGCCGCCCTGGTCCAGAGCATGACGCCGTCGGCAAGCGGATCGCCACTGGCCACACCGTGAGTGAAGCTGATTGTGCGCTCGTCGGAACTATCCAGCACACAGCCGGCCAGGCCGGTAGAGACTACCACGGCGCCCATGCCCATGGCGGATGCTTTCAGAAAATCCCGTCGTGTCAGTCGTTTCATTGTCGTGTCTTCCCCTGCGTTCTTCCTTTGTAGCCTCGGCGTCCTTCGATCTTTGCCGTTACTACTCCAACTGAAGAACCTAGTCGGGCTTCGTTAAGAACGCATTGCCAAATTACGACAGGGCGGTGGCAAATCACGACAGGTGCGCGGAAAATGCCGGAAACCATAAAAAAGGGGAACTCATAGCTCCCCTTTTCGCTTAGTTTGAACTCAATCTATCCGCTGATGAAAACAGGTCCCACGCCAAGGTTCCACAGAATGACAGAACCGACCCGGGTTGACACCAGAATCACCAGTGCAACGGTCAGCAGCGCACCTGCGTACATCACCGCACGCTCTTTCTCAATACCCATGACAATCGGCAGCCCGTCGTACATAAGCCATGCGCCATAACAGGACGCAACCAAAAAGACGATGGCGTTGAACCAAGGCACCGGATACAACAGGGCAAAACCCGCCAGGAACAGAGGCGTGCAGGAATAGGCCGCCAAGGCAATGCCGTTGGAGGGCACGTGCTCTTCCTTGGCGCCATAGGTTCTCGCCATCCAGTTAATGGCATAACCCAGCGCAAAGACACCGACGAGCATCGCCAGATAGGTCAGCACACTGAGCTGCATCGCACTGATTTCGGTTAGCTTGATCAGCCGCTCATTACCAACCGTCCAGCCGAAATAGGCTGTCGATATGTAAGCGCAAATGGGTGCAATAGCCGCCAGGATAAAGACATAGGCAACATAAACCCGGCGTGGTGTTTCATGTTCTTTTCGTATGGAAGCCCACTCTTCATCAGGATGGGTGAAGAGACCGAACGCATGTGACAGGAGCATGGACAACCCCCTTCTTCGCTGTTGTTGGTTTTGTAAGTTACGGGATTCGGAGACTGTCAGATCAGCAACCGTTCCTTAATCTTAACTATAGTCAAGAACAGCAATCAGGAAAGGGAAATTCATCAAAAACCGTCCCGGCCGTTGGGGAGGTGCCAGGCGACCGGCGATTGCCGGTCGCCGGAAATCAGGAGAGGCGGGGATCAGTCTCGGCAACCCAGGGGTAATCCCTGTGGCTGTCACGATAGGACAACAGGCTTTCCACACCCGAAAAATCCACCAGATCCCTGAAATCCAGCCAGTCCACCAGGCAGTAAAGACAGATGGCAGGGTAATTCCAGCTTTCGAACTGACCCTCCTCCACCATCGCCACCAGCGTGCGTAGGGTGGTCATGATCCGCTCGCGCTGCAGGTTGTAGAACATCAGGTCCTCGCTGGTATCAATGCCTGATTTTTCTGAGAGCAGCATGGTGACTGCGGAGTCATTGGCACCGTCAATCATGGTCAGCTGGTTTTCCTGATCCCAGGTTAGCGGATCACGGCCCTGCTTGGCACTGACGTATCGCGCGATGATACGAGAATCGTAAAGCTCCTGACCGCCGTCTTCGAGTACCGGAATTTTCAGGGTCGGATTGTTACGCCGCAACTCGTCCCGGCCTTCACCATAGATATTGAGATTGACGAATTCATAGGGCTCTTCATCCAGCAGGATACGAATGCGCCGAACGTAAGGTGAAGTGGTGGATCCGATCAGTTTCATGGTTTCTCCGAGGGTTTCACACTCAGGATCCCAACAGGGATTCAGGGTTTGTGTATGGGTGCCCGGTCGCTTCTGCCACTTCCCTGTAGGTCACCTTGCCTGCAGCCACGTTTAGCCCGGCCCTGAGGTGGGGATCTTCCTTCATCGCCCGGTCCGGACCCTTATTGGCCAGGGCCGCCACAAAAGGCAAAGTCACGTTATTCAGCGCCAGTGTCGAGGTACGCGCCACAGCACCCGGCATATTTGCCACGCAGTAATGTACCACACCATCAACAATATACGTGGGGTCGTCGTGGGTGGTGGCTCGGGAGGTTTCTGCACAGCCACCCTGATCAATGGCAACGTCTACGATAACACTACCCTCCGGCATACGACGGATCATGTCACGGGTGATCAGTTTCGGCGCCGAGGCACCCGGAATAAGAACACTGCCAATCACCAGATCCGATTCCGTGACCGCCTGGTCGAGGGTCTGGGCAGTGGAAAACAGCGTCGTTATGCGGTTACCGTAGAGGTGGTCCAGGTATCGGAGTACCTCCATATTCCGGTCCAGAACTGTAACCTGGGCGCCCAGGCCCACAGCCATGGCAATGGCATTCTGACCGACGACACCACCACCAACCACCGCGACCCGGGCCGGGCTGACGCCCGGTACACCACCCAGGAGCACGCCGCGACCACCCATGGCCTTCTCAAGACAATGGGCCCCGGCCTGAATCGACATACGCCCTGCTACTTCCGACATTGGCGCCAGCAGAGGCAAATGGCCCCCACGATCGGTGACTGTTTCATAGGCAATACAAGTGGCTCCCGACTTCACCAGATCGTCCGTCTGCGCCTTGTCCGGAGCCAGATGCAGATAGGTAAAGAGTGTATGTTCCGGCTTCAGCATTGCCCGCTCTTCGGCCTGGGGTTCCTTGACCTTGACGATAAGCTCGGCAGTGTCGAAAACTTCCTTTGCGGTATCAAGAATCCGGGCCCCCGCCTGGCGATAATCCTCATCGGAAAACCCGATGGCAACGCCCGCGTCGGTTTCCACAAACACCTCATGATTGTGGCCACACAGCTCATGAACTGCCGCCGGCGTCATGCCAACACGGTATTCGCGGTTCTTGATCTCCCTGGGCACACCGATTTTCATAAACAACCTCCAAAACGGTCCGGATTCGCGAGTTTCTGAATGTAGTGTAGTCAAAAGGTCCTATACTGGATTTGCAACTGATTGCATCGGTTTACCGGTTCCGGGCGTAGATGTTCGGACAAAAAACAATCCGACCCAAAAGGAGCAGGACAGATTATGACACCCCTGAAAACTGCAGCGGCTGCTGCAACCCTGTCACTCACTCTCGTAAGCACGCAGGTACTGGCAGAAATGCAAACCAAGACCGTCGAATACAAGGTCGGTGAGACTACCTTTACCGGTTACATGGCCTGGGATGATGATTTCGAGCAGAAGCGTCCGGGCGTGATTGTGGTCCACGAGTGGTGGGGACACAATGAGTTTGCCCGGGACCAGGCAGAACGACTTGCGGCAGCCGGCTACACAGCGTTTGCCCTCGACATGTATGGCTCTGGCAAGCAGGCCGACCATCCAGATACCGCTCAGAAGTTTATGCAGGAAGCGACCAAGGACATGGATCAGGTCAAGGCGCGCTTCATGAAGGCGATGGAAATCCTGCAGAATCATGAAAGCGTTGATGCTTCACGCATCGCCGCACAAGGTTACTGCTTTGGCGGCGCAGTTGTCCTGAATATGGCGCGTATGGGCGTGGACCTGGACGGAGTCGTCAGCTATCACGGAGCTCTTGGCAGCCCGATCACCGCGGAGGCCGGAACCGTGAAGGCGAGGGTTCAGGTCTACACCGGCGGTGCCGACAAGATGGTTCCTTCAGAGCAGGTCGCCGGCCTGGTGAAAGAAATGCAGGACGCGAAAGTCGACCTTACGTTAGTGAGCTTCCCCGGAGTACTCCACTCATTTACCAACCCGGGCGCCGACAAGGTCGCCGAGCAATTCGGTATGCCGATTGGTTATGACGAAGCGGCCGCGAATCGTTCCTGGGACGGCACCATGCGTTTCTATGAGGCCATTTTCGCCCAGTAACAAAAGCACGCTCTCTGAAAACAGGAACCCGGTCTGACGGCCGGGTTTTTGTGCTTCAGAGGGAAGACGCGATGCTGTTACGAACGTCCATCATCAGGTCATCCAGAGGCAGCGTTCCAGAAGCCATCGGGGGATGGATGACGATTTCAATCTCACCAGTGGTGAACACCGCACTTCCCTTGGGCAGACGCTGGTGAGAACCACAGATAGTTACGGGAAGTATCGGAAGCTGGCCATCCTGGGCAATAACGAAAGCTCCCTTCTTGAACGGCAGCAGCTTGCCATCCCATGACCGGGTCCCTTCCGGAAAAATTAGTATGCTGGTGCCATCCGGCAGCTGGTCAACACCCCGCTTGATGCTCTCCAGCGCGTCGCTACCTTTGGAGCGATCAATAAACAGGTTCCGGGAAGCCTCCAGGGCCAATCCGAACAGCGGCACCTTGCGCAGTTCTTTTTTTATAACCCACCGATACTGAAGGCCAAGGGCAAGCACCAGCGCAGGGGGATCAAAGTAGGAAGCATGATTGCTCAGAATCACGTAGCGCTGGCCGGGCTCGATGTTTTCCTCGCCACGCACTTTGAGCCGAATACCGCAGAGTTTCAGTATTATCCAGGCATAAATCTGGGTTCCGTGAAACGCCGCATCACCGCGCTTCCCAGACAGGGCAGTAATCACGATCGGAAGAAACAGGATCAGGGTAAGCAGTATCGCCCAGAACAGGATCCAGGCAGCCTTGAGCAGTCGGAGCATGCAATGATTCCTGGAGATCTCGACATCCGGTTAAACGAGCAGCAGGTCGGTAAAGATTACACAAAGAAGGGAAAATGACAAAAGCGGGGCTTCGTGCAAGGCGTTTTTCAGCCATTAAAAAAGGCAGCCGAAGCTGCCTTTTTGGCGGTTATTGCCGAATCCATCAGGGATTACAGGGCAACAACGTTCTCCGCCTGAGGACCTTTCTGGCCCTGGGTAACGGTGAACTCAACCTGCTGGCCTTCTGCCAGAGTTTTGAAACCGCTGCCCTGAATAGCGCTGTAGTGAACAAAAACGTCCGGGCCGCCTTCACGAGTGATAAAGCCAAAGCCTTTTGCTTCGTTGAAGAACTTAACAGTACCGGTAGTAGTAGACATACTTAAACTTCCTGAAATCAATCATATTATCTGCCGCCATACACCTTCGTGGTGCAAGGTCGACGTTTTACGGAAATACAGAACTCGCGGAATCAAAAACAGGACGGTCACTACTAACTGCGGAGTACGTCTTATTCATGAAATGCTTTGCTGAATCTTTCCTACGACTTCAACTCTACTCCTGAATACGAGGCTTGCCAAGGGCATTTTCAAGAAAATATGTAGGTAGTGGTACCCATCAGCCTTTTACCAGGCCAAACGTATAAATTCCCAATGCAGTCATGAGGATGGAGCCAACAACATGGGCCAGAATTCCGGTAATCGCCATCGCCCATTTGCCTTCCTGTATGGCGGCAAACATCTCAAGTGAAAATGTGGAGAAGGTCGTGAGGGCACCGCAAAGACCGGTGATGGCAAACAGCCGCCATTCCGGCGCCAATGTGGTGCCATGACTGAAGTAACCAATCAGGAGTCCAATCAGCCAGCCCCCACTTAAGTTAGCGACCAGCGTGCCATACGGAACGGCGTGGTAGGTGGTATTGAGCCACAGGCCCAGAGCCCAACGAAGGTTGGCGCCGATCACGGCGCCAACACTCACTGCAAGAAACGACAACCACATGTCAGGGCATGTCTCCTGTTAGGCAGGGTTGTGGTCAATAACAGACTCCTTGTTCTGCGCAAAAGCATCAAACGGGAAGTCATCGACCGTCAGCATTTCCAGCACCACAGTTTCGTACTGGCGCATGAAGTCCGCCTCTTCCTTGGTGTAGACACCGGCCTCAAGCGCCGCTTCAAACCGCTCTTCCGGATGTAGGGCAGTCATGGGCAGCTCACCCTTGGCATAGGCCTTGGTTGCCTTCCGGTAAAGCTGCTCGGCCTTGTCGTAATCTTTCAGCAAACCATTGTAGCGGGCAATCGGGTTTTCCACCGTGCCCTCACCGTTGGTGGTCCATACACTCGCGATCAACTTGTGACGGATCGGCGTATCGGTGGAAATCGCACGAGCCAGCTTACGGGCCAGGTCATCATGGGGGCTGTCCCAACGACGACCCAGCGGCATGGTGATGCCACGCAGAACCAACGCCACCGCGCGGTTCGGCAGGTTCTGCAGAAACTCATCCAGTGCGTTTTCAGTACGGTGCAGCAACAGGCTCAGGCTGTATTCCATCACCTCCTTTTCACCGTCTACCGGCTGGGTTTCGTGCCAGTTCTTCAGCACCATAGACGCCAGGTACAGGTTGGACAGCATGTCCCCCAACCGCGCGGAGATCAGCTCGCGCATCTTCAGCTCGCTGCCCAGAGTGGTCATCGCCGCATCAGAGCACAGACCGAAGGCTGCGCTAAAGCGGGCAACCGCCTGGGCGTACCTGCGGCTCGCGCTGTCGAACGGTACGTCCGCCCGGCCCAGACCCAGGGCCTGGGTAAAGGCGCGAGCCGCGTTGCCGAAGATCAGGCCAGCATGGCCGAAGAAGGCGTCATCGAACGCCTTGATATCATCATTATCCTTGGCCGCCAGCTCCTTGAGCACATAGGGGTGACAGCGGATCGCACCCTGACCGAAGATCATCAGGCTGCGGGTCATGATATTGGCACCCTCAACGGTGATCGAGACAGAAGCGCCGCTGTAGCCAATACCGAGGTAATTGCGGGGGCCCAGTGTCACGGTCTTGCCACCGTGAACGTCCATGGCGTCGGTAAGCACACCGCGCTGGAACTCGGTAAGGTGGTATTTGAGAATTGCCGAGGGAACTGCCGGCTTCTCGCCTTTATCAATCATGTTAGCCGTGTGGTTAACAGCCGCCTGAGAGATATAAGTCTTGGCTGCGATCCGTGCCAATGGCTCCTGCACACCCTCCATATCCGCAACCGGTGTATTGAACTGGCGGCGGATACGGGTAAAGCCACCGGCTGTTCCAACTGAAGAGGCAGCTGCACCGGCCGCACCGGACGGCAATGTAATACAGCGACCCACCGACAGGCATTCAACCAGCATGCGCCAGCCTTGGCCGGCCATCTCCACACCGCCGATGATGTAATCCAGCGGAATGAAAACATCTTTACCCTTGATCGGGCCGTTCAGGAACGGACTGCCTATCGGGCAGTGACGACGGCCGATTTCCATACCCTTCGTATTCCGCGGGATCAGGGCACAGGTTATGCCGTGGTCCTCGGTATCGCCAAGCAGACCATCCGGGTCAAACATCCGGAAGGCGAGCCCGACAACCGTGGCAATCGGAGCAAGGGTGATCCACCGCTTCTCGAAATTGAGCCGGATACCGACCACTTCTTTGCCGTCAACTTTCTGTTTGCACACGATACCCGTATCAGGCAGCGATGTGGCATCAGAGCCGGCCCTGGGGCCCGTCAGACCAAAACAGGGGATCTCGCGGCCGTCAGCAAGACGCGGAAGGTAATGGTTCTTCTGTTCCTCGGTCCCGTATTTCAGGAGCAGCTCGCCAGGGCCGAGCGAATTGGGCACACCCACGGAGACCATCAGCGTCTCGTTGGAAGCCAGCTTCTGCAGAACCGCGGACTGGGCCTTGGCGGAGAATTCGAGACCACCATATTCCTTGGGAATAATCATCCCGAAGAAACCTTCCTTTTTCAGAAAGTCCCAGAGCTCTTTGGGCAAATCCGCCCTTTCAACCGCCACATCCCAGGCGTTGCACATGGAAATTGCCTGAGTGCACTGGTTGTCGACGAACGCCTGCTCTTCCTCGGTCAGGCCGGTGTTGCGATTGATCAGCAGGTTGTGCCAATCCGGCCGCCCGGTGAAAAGCTCACCGTCCCAGCCGACGGTCCCTGCTTCGAGAGCAACTTTTTCAGTGTCGGAAACCTTTGGTGCGACTTTCTTGAACATCGCGAAAATACGGGGAGTGAGCCAGCTTTGCCGGAAACCTGGCAACCCAGCGGCAGCCGTTACGGCGGCGCCGATAAACAGAACGAGGGCCAGCCAACCGGAGGCAAAGATCAGCGACAGCAGCCCGGTGACGGCCATTACGCCAATCGCGGACGTTGCACCAGACTCGCGCCGCATCACAATCAGCAGGCCAGCCAGTGCCACTACAAACAGTATGAAAGTCATCATAGGTTCTCTCTGTCATCCATGGTTCGGGAATGTCGAAGACTATAAACCGTTACGTTTACGGTACCGCATCAGATGAGGGCTGACCAGCAAATGCCGCACAGTCAGCCAGTTACGGTCATCCCATCGTTTGTTATGCGGTCACGATCACGCGAATGCCTTCCAACGCCAAGCTGGCATGACCTATGGCATCCTTCGCGGCCTCGAACTGGTTGCGGAAAAAGTCGATTTCCTCCTCACGGATCGCCGGATTCACTTTCTGCAACGCCTCCAACCGCCGGATTTCCGGTTCAAAACTGACGGACAACTGCTCCAGTGCCTGGGCTTTCAAGGGCTCCAGGTGAGGCTCCGACAACCGCTCAACGTGATCCACCATGGTTTCAACCTGCGGGCGGATCTGGGGCACGATGGCCTGGGCGGTGCGCCGGCGGATATTCGAGCACAGGTCGTTCAGACGATCGTGCGGCAGAGCCCCCGACAGTTCCTTGCCATTCACGTCAACCAACAGCCGCAACGGTGAAACCGGCAGGTAGCGGGTCAACTGCAGGGCTTCTGGCGCCGGGCAGTGCACGGTAAACAGGGCTTCCATCAACAGCGTTCCCGGAGGCAGAGCCTTTACGGAAAGGCTGGCAAGCGCTGCCTTGCCGAGACCGGAACTGGTGACCGAGTCCATCACACCGGTGACCATCGGATGCTCCCAGCTCATGAACGCCAGATCTTCCCGCTCCAGGGCGTTCTTCCGATCCCAAGTCACGGTCACCCCGTCTTCGGGCAACTCGGCGACATGGCCGGCCTGATATTGTTCGCCGGGGCGCAGAATATCGGAGTGATCGGCATGGTCCTCGACATCCACCCCGAGTATGTCGAAGGCTTCCATCATGTAATCGCGAACCCGAGCCTCCCCTTCTTCGTCTTCAATGGCGGCAATCAGCTCCTCCGCCACTTCCGAGCGACAGGAATTCAGCTCGATGAGAGCATCACGCCCATTCTGCAGCAGCGTTTTAAGCCGTTTTGACTCTTCCGCGGAGGCGTTCACCAGCTCATCAGTGACATCAGCGTCGCCATCGATGGCCTGCTGCCATTGCGCCTCGACGGCTTCCTGAACCGCAACACCCACGGCGCAGCTCTCTGCAAAGGCGTTCAGACCCTCATGGAACCAGCGGAACTGGACCTCCTGACTGGTATCACGCAGATAGGGAACGTGAATATCAATGGCTTCTGTCTGGCCGATCCGGTCCAGCCGTCCGATGCGCTGCTCGAGCAAATCCGGGTTTGCGGGCAGATCGAACAGCACCAGGTGATGGGCAAACTGGAAGTTACGGCCTTCGCTGCCAATTTCAGAACAGATCAGCGCCTGGGCACCCTGTTCCGTGTCTGCGAAGTAGGCCGCAGCCCGGTCTCGCTCAATCAGGCTCAGATGTTCATGGAAAGCGGCACTGCGGATGCCGGCCCGCAACTGGAGATAGTGCTCCAGGGCCATTGCGGTCTCCGCGCTGGCACAGATGACGACGACTTTTGCGGGACGCAGGCTGACCAGTTTTTTCTCAAGCCACGCCACCCGGGGATCGTCCGACAGCCATTGCTCCTCTGGCACCCCTTTTTCTGGCGTCAGCCCCTCAATTCCTGAAGCATGCGCTTCATACATAGCCGGGCACGGCAAGGGCTCCGGATTGGGGCGGCGCTCGGGGAATCCCTGGATGGCCGCCCGGGTGTTCCGGAACAGCACCCGACCGGTACCATGGCGATCCAGCAAGGCATCGATTACCGATTGCCGTGGACTGTCCCCCGTCAGTAGCTGGTCCAGTTCTTCTCCCAGCCATTCCCGCAGCAGTGCCTGGTCCCCGGCTCTGATCTCGGACTCTTCGTCCAGCAGCCGGCGGACAACGGAGTTGATCGTCTCGTACTGTTGCTCCTCTTTCCGGAAGGCTTCAAGGTCGTGAAAACGGGCCGGATCGAGCAGACGCAACCGGGCGAAGTGGCTGGCAATCCCAACCTGCTCCGGCGTTGCCGTCAGCAGCAGCAGCCCCTGACTGATCGCCGACAATTCCTCAACGATCTGGTATTCAGGACTGACCTCCTCCGGGCTCCAGACCAGGTGGTGGGCCTCATCCACAATCATCAGATCCCACTCGGCCTTGAGGGCATCGTCCCGTGCTTTCTGGCTTTTCTTCAGGAAATCGAGGCTGCAGAGCACTAGCTGCTCGCTCTCAAAGGGATTGACCGCGTCTTCGTCGCCGAATATATGGTTCACCAGGGCGTCAACGTCGCTTTCCTGCTCTTTCAGGGCATCGTAGCGCCCCTGATCCACGATCGAGAACCGCAAATTGAAGCGACGAAGCATTTCCACCAGCCATTGGTGCATCAGGGAGTCCGGCACCACGATTAGGGCGCGTTTTGCCCGCCCCGTGTGCAGCTGATAGTGAAGAATCAGACCCGCCTCGATAGTTTTACCGAGACCAACTTCATCGGCCAGGAGCACTCGTGGCGCGTGACGCCGGGCAACCTCATGGGCAATATAGATCTGGTGCGACAGATGCTGGGTGCGCGCACCGATCAGCCCCTGGGCGGGGGACGCCCGCAGACGGTTCATGTGCTGAAGCGTTGCATACCTCAGGCGAAAGGCGCCGTTGCGATCGAACTGGCCCGCGAACAGCCGCTGGTGCGGCGCTGAAAAATTCACAGATCCGGCGAGTTTTACTTCGGAAATTTCATGCAGGTCGGAGCCATCGTCGGCGTGGTACATGAGCACACCGCCGATGTCCTCAACCGCGCGAACCGTGTACCGCTCGCCGCCAAAGGTCTCAATCTCCTCGCCCAGCTGATAGATAATGCGGGACAAAGGGGCGTTATCAATCGCGTAGGTACGCTCCTCATCGGCGGCGGGAAACCCGAGGGTCACCCGGCGCCCGGAGATATCCGTGACGATCCCGAGCCCCAGGCCGGTATCACTGTGGCTGACCCAACGCTGACCAATAACAAATTCCGATGTATCCAAGAAACCTCCAGACCAATTAAGTTCTTGTGGCGCCGTTCTCACGCACCCAGTAAGCCGTTGCCCCGCACACCGCCGCCGGCACCACAAACAGGTTCAGCACCGGCACCATGGCGGCCAATGCCACCGGTAAGCCGAACCCGAAGGCAGACAACCGAGTGTCACCCAGCAAACGACGCAAGGCAGGGAAGCTGACCTTATGGTTATCTGCGGGATAATCCACATATTGCAGGGCCATCATCCAGCTGTTGAAAAGAAACCACAGAACGGCTGCAACCAGGTTAACAACCGGGATCAGACCAATAATGAGCAGACCGATGGCACGGGGCAGGTAATACAGAATCTTCTGAACCTCACGCCAGAGTGCGCGGGGGATATCCTTGATGATGGAGGCCCAGCTGTCGTCAGTGTTCACCTCCTGACCAGTCAGGTGCTTTTCCGTCAGTTCGGCGAGATAACCATAGAAGGGGGAACCAATCAGATTGGCAACGATCACGAAGCCATAGGCCAACATCAACACGATGACCGCGCCGTATAGAATCCAGAACAACCAATCCAGTGCCTGAAGCCAGGCCCAGTCCGGTAACCAAGACATCGCGGCGGCGATCAGGCCTGCGAACAACTCCCCCATAAAAAAGAAAAGCAATCCGAAGAGCAGAATGTTGATTACCAGTGGAATGATGACAAACAGCCGCAGGCCGGGCTGACGAATCAGACGGAAACCCTCACCCAGGTAGCCCAGTCCACGAAAAAAATTACCCTTGAGCATAGCTGGCAGGACCTCCGCTTCAATGACAATGACGGGGCGCAAAGCATATCATGTTGGCAACATTCCCACAGCCCGAGAACGCTCAGTGACTTCCCCGATGGATACTTTGAAACAACAAATGACCAGCCTGTTGCAATACCGCCCCCTCTGGCAGGCAGCCTTTGTGGTTTCCGTGCTGGCCATCGGGTTTCTTGCCACAACCGATAGCCCTCACCCCATACCGTCATCGTCCAACGATAAGGTGAATCACCTGATCGCCTTCCTCGAGCTCACCATCCTGACCCGTCTGGCCTGGCCAGAGCTCCGGGCAATCTGGTTTGCACCTGCGCTACTGGGTTTTGGTCTCGGCATTGAGCTTATCCAGGCAACCCTGCCCTATCGGGAATTTTCCCTGGCCGATCTGGCCGCAGACGGCGCCGGCATTGCCATCGGACTTCTTCCCTGGCCCGGCATCCGGAACGCCGGAAAACCGGATTTGCGAAATTCGCCAGGATCTCTGTGAGATATCTCTCACAAGGACGTGAGATCTTGCGGTGATATCGCGTGCGCAGCGGTGCCAACAACCTGTTAGGAAAAGCGTAACTTACTGATACGTATATTTTATTGAATGCACCTACGTTAAAATCTCGTGCGGCGCGTGCACAATTCACACGTTTGTCAGAATCCAATTGGTATAGTCTTTACATCAAGGATGACAGGGAAATGGATGACGCACTGGATGCACCCCGGCACGGATTGCAGGGAGAGGCAAGGATACATGGACGCCTCGCTTAAGGGATAACTATTCGGATAGCCGGCTCGGATGCCGGCACCATGGAGTGGCTCAAGGATCTCGCAACATGGCTGTTGCCCAATGCGCAAGGATGCGCCGACCTGTTCCGAGAAAGGGTAACCGCATGGTTGCCCTTTATTTTTTGTATCCCCCCTTTTTTCACTCCTGATTCGTTACTGGTTTCTCTCGGCCAGATAGATGCGAACCTGATTGAACTCCTCGAATTCGTTCAGATCCGGCCAGGTCCGGGCCTCAATCGCTGTCTGCCTGCGATAGGCACTATCACCCAACACTTTCATCCGCGAATCCGCCAGTAGCACCCGGGGGGCCGCCTCGCGAAAAACGCCGAGTAACGGTCGATTTTCGGGATCGTAAAGCACATCCGCCGCTGTCACGACATCCAGGTCCTTCGGTCGATCTGCCCAGTCACCGCAAAGTCCAACGGATACGCCGTTGAGAGCCGCGTTGGCACGGGCTGCATACAGGGCCGCCGGGTCAATGTCACAGGCAATAGCTTCCCGAGCTCCCGCCATCGCCGCAGCCACGGCCACTATTCCGGATCCAGAACCAAAATCCAGGACCCGCTTACCCTCGACCCACTTGGGGTTGTCCAGAATCCAGCTGGCGAGCACCTGGCCGCTGGCCCAGCAGAACGACCAGTAGGCAGGTTCGGCGACCACCGCCTGTGCCTCCTCGTGGGATAACGGTCCCTCAAGCACCGTCGGATCAAAGAGATACAGGGCGATTCGCTCACAGCCGGCGGGGCGGGACACGGCAACCCGGCCCCGGGCCAGGGTTTTGCGCAGGTGCTGATTCAGACAGTCCTCTGACATGGGGTATCCAACCTCGAATTTCACGGACGCGCCATTGTACCCAAGCCCCTGTCGGGAAACACGGCGCGGCAAGCAGAAAACAGTCATTTCCGCTATACTGCCGCCTCCATCTGACAACTGGTTTATCGCTGAAATGGCAAGCAGACCTGACACCGACGACTACCTTTCCCTGTTCCTGAACGATGTGCCGCTAATGGACGTCCGGGCACCGGTGGAGTTCAGTCGTGGCAGTTTTCCGAATACCGAAAACGCGCCACTCATGAACGACGAGGAGCGCCACCGGGTCGGCATCTGTTACAAGGAAAAAGGCCAGGACAAGGCCATCGAGCTGGGCCATCAACTGGTATCCGGCGACATCAAGGCCCAGCGAATTGAAGCCTGGAAGCGCTTTGTTGCCCGCCATCCCGAGGGTTATCTGTTCTGCTTCCGGGGCGGCCTGCGTTCCCGGCTTACCCAACAGTGGATCCGGGAGGCCGGCATTGACTATCCGCTGGTCAAAGGCGGCTACAAGGCACTGCGCCGATTCCTGATCGACAGCCTGGAAGCGCAGATCGAATCCGGCGAATTCCGCATACTCAGCGGTCGTACCGGAACAGGCAAGACGCGGGTTCTGAAACAGCTCCCGAATCCGGTGGATCTTGAAGGCCTGGCCAACCACCGGGGCTCTAGTTTCGGACGCCAGGTGACGCCCCAACCCTCACAGATCGATTTCGAGAACCGGCTGGCCGTGGCCATGCTCAAAGCCCATCATTTCAACGGTGGCCCGGTTTACCTGGAAGACGAAAGCCGTCTGGTGGGACGCTGCGCCCTGCCCGAATCCCTCAAGGATCGCATGGCCGAGTCGCCACTGCTGATCCTTGAGCAACCCATGGAGGAGCGCATCACTATCATCCGGGAAGATTACGTCGAGGGCATGTTCGCGGATTACGTGGATCGCGACGGAGCCGACGCAGGCTGGTTGAATTTCCGGGACTATCTGCTGAGCGCCATTGACCGCATCCGCAAGCGCCTGGGCGGAGAGCGACACAAGCAGCTGCGCGGCCTGATGGAACAGGCACTTTCTCAGCAGGAAACGACCGGAGAGACTCTTGCCCACAACGCCTGGATTCAGTCGCTGCTCCAGGACTATTACGACCCCATGTACGACTATCAACTGAGCCACAAACAGGGCCGGATTCTTGTCCGCGGAGGCCCCAAAACCATTCTTGATTGGGCCAGTGAGCGCTCAATTGCGTAAGCACTAACTGAAAATCTTTCCCGCAATATACGCCCCTGACATTTGTCTGCTATATAAAGAAGTAGACGAATCACGTTGTTGCAGGATTTTGTCCGTTAATCCGACACTTATGAAAAATACCAACGAACAAGGAGTCCCTTATGGAAGACCTATTTGGCGCTGACGGAGGTGCCTCGGAACTCATGAATCAGGCCATGTCCCTGGTCATGACTTACGCACCGAAGGTGGTGCTGGCCATTGTCACACTGATTATCGGCATGTGGCTGATAAACCGGTTTGTCGGTGTACTCGATAACAAGCTGGGCAAAAAAGACCCAACACTGAACAAGTTTCTCTGTGGTCTGATCGGGGCAATCCTCAAGATTCTGCTTCTGATCTCCGTGGCCTCAATGGTTGGCATTGCTACCACATCGTTCATTGCCATTATCGGTGCTGCCGGTCTGGCTGTAGGCCTTGCGCTGCAAGGCAGCCTCGCTAACTTCGCTGGCGGTGTACTGATCCTGATATTCAAGCCGTTCAAGGTTGGCGACACAATTGATGCCCAGGGCTATCTGGGCTCCGTCCGTGAAATCTCGATTCTTTACACCATTGTCGACACCTTCGATAACCGCAGGATCGTGATTCCCAATGGTCAATTGGCCAACGCCAGCCTGACCAACCTGAGCGCCTATGAAACCCGTCGTTGCGACATGAGCTTCGGCATCGGCTACGGTGATGACATCGACAAGGCCAAGGCCGTCTGCAAGCGTCTTATCGAAGAGGATGAGCGTGCGCTTAAAGACCCCGAGCCCCTGATCGTTGTTGGCGCCCTGGGTGAAAGTTCTGTCGATTTGACCGTAAGGGCCTGGACCAAGTCCGGTGACCTGTGGCCGTTCTACTGGGACATGCACGAGAAGGTGAAGAAAGCCTTCGACGCCGAGGGCATCAGCATTCCGTTCCCCCAGCGCGATGTGCATATGATTAAAACCGACTGAGATTCGCGACCGATTTCTCATTGATACATCCGGTTACTCGCAAACTGCGTAACCTCAACTAAGCTGACCATTAATGGCGGGGTCTAACGATCCCGCCAGGCCATCGGGGCCAGGCAATCTGAATACGACAGGCTCCGGAACGCTGTCATTGCTGGTAGGAGGTTGTCACGATGCCGGTACAGCAGTTGAAGGAATTCCTCGACGAGGCAGGTGTTGAATACATGTGCCTCTCACACCCCCCTGCATTTACTGCCCAGGAACTGGCCCACCACGTCAAGATTGCTGGCGACCGCGTCGTTAAAACGGTGATCATCGAGCTGGATGGCAAAATGGCGATGCTGGTAATGCCGGCTACGTGGAGAATCCGCTGGGACAGGCTATCCCGCATTCTGGACACCGACTTTATCGATCTTGCGGATGAGCTGGAATTCAAAGACCGCTTCCCGGATTGTGAAGTAGGCGCCATGCCTCCCTTTGGCAACCTGTTCGGAATGACTGTTTACTGTGCGGAAGCCTTGACCGAACAGTCAGAGCTGGCGTTTGCGGCGGGCAGTCACAGTGAATCGGTCCACATGAAAACCGCCGATTTCATCAACCTTGTGCAACCTATGGTACTGAATCAGGGATTCAACAAGCCTGGAGCCCAGAAGCCTGCCTGGCTGGTCAAGGGCCGTCGCCGGCCAGACGACGTTGCCAAACAGCGAGTATCAGGAATGGCCGGGTACTGAGGCTTTTACTGCCGGCTTGATCCCGGTCTCTTGTCTGGCTGCCGTCATCGCGTAAACTGAGGGCATCAGACAGGAAACCGATATGACTCAAGCCTTTGATATTGTGGTAGTTGGTGCCGGCATGGTCGGTGCCGCTCTCGCCACTGGCCTCGGCCAGAATGGCTTCCGCGTTGCCCTGGTTGACCGGGCTCCGCCGCCCGCCTTTGATCCAGACAACGCCCCGGACCTAAGGGTATCTGCACTGAGCGTCGGCAGTGAGCGCTATCTTCAGAATCTGGGCGCCTGGGATGACATACTTCGCATGCGGGCAACGCCCTACAAACGCCTGGCCGTGTGGGATGAAACCCGCTATCCACTGCAGAACCTGATGCCCCGGAAGCTGGCGGAAGTCCAATTCGACGCCACCGAGTTGGGCGCACACCACCTGGGACATATTGTCGAGAATTCAGTCACCCAACAGGCACTTTGGCAAACCGCCGAGGCCTGCCCCCAGGTGACCCTGTTCCATGGCCATGGTGTTGCCTCGCTGGCGCAATCCGGTGACGCAGCCACGGTCTCATTGGAGGACGGCCGCGAGCTAATCGCAACCCTGGTAGTTGGAGCCGATGGAGCCCAGTCCCGGATCCGCGAGCTGGCCGGTATTGGTACCATCCGGAACCAGTATGACCAGCAGGCGATGGTAATCTCGGTTCGTTATCAGGGGCCAGTTGCAGACATTACCTGGCAGGGCTTTCACCCTTCAGGACCACGAGCCTTCCTGCCATTGCACAGTGCCGGTCCGGAACATCCGGGTGAAAGCTGGGGCTCCCTGGTCTGGTACGATTCGCCCGATGAACTGGCACGCCTGAAAACCCTGGACGACAGCACCCTGATGAGCGAAATCCAGTCGTCGTTTCCCGCGAGTTTGCCCTTGCTGACCCACATCGACAGCAAAGCCTCGTTCCCCATCGCCCGCCAGCACGCCAAACAATATCACTCTGGACGAGTTGTCCTGGCCGGTGATTCTGCCCATACCATCAACCCGCTGGCCGGCCAGGGGGTGAACCTGGGATTCCAGGATGCGCAAGCCCTCCAGTCAGCCCTCAAAGAGGCCAAGCGCGCCGGCGATGATCTGGCAAATCCGAAGTGGCTGAACCTCTACGAACAACAGCGCCGGCCGGCGAACCGCAGAATGATGCTGACCATGGATCTGTTCTACCATCTGTTCAGCAACCGGATCCCACCCGTCCACCTGCTGCGCAACCTCGGCCTCGGCGCCGCCCGCGCACTGCCCTTTGCCCGCAACCGTGTGGCACGCTACGCCATGGGCATCGATGAGGAACTTCCAGCCGTGGTCAGGCAGATAGCTTCCCGGATTCCGGGCCTGAATCAGCTTTAACACCGAACAACAATCCCAAGGACAATCCAAAAGGAGCCACCATGTCAGAGACGATTTTCACCAAGATCATCAACCGGGAAATTCCCGCGGACATCCTCTACGAAGACGACATCGCGCTCGCCTTCAGTGACATCAATCCTCAGGCACCGGTGCATTTTCTGGTCATCCCGAAGAAGGCCATCGCCACCATCAACGACATTACCGAAGAAGATCGGGAGCTGGTGGGGCACCTGTATCTGGTGGCTGCAAAAATCGCCAAGGAGAAGGGGTTTGCCGACGATGGCTATCGCGTTGTCATGAATTGCGGGGAAAATTCAGGGCAGACGGTGTTCCACATCCACTTGCACGTTCTTGGCGGCAAACCGCTGGGTTGGCCGCCTTATACCGACAAGATGAAGCAAGCCTGATTTGTTGCTTGGGTCCCGGCAAGCGGCCCAGCAATGCCCAACGATCGCTTTCGTTAACTTAGCAGGCTGACTCCCAGCTCTGATAGGACGGCGTGTGGTGCGGCTTTCCGGGACTGTCTTTCGCCAAGGATGGCGAAAGCCAAGCGACCATGGACGGCTCGAGCGTGTCCCGGAAAGCCGCACCACATGCCGGCCCTCCACCGAAGTTGGATAAATCAGCGGCCGACTACTTTTTCAGCCTCTTCCACCGGCGTGTGACGAACGTCCTCACCTTTGACCATGAAGATTACGTTCTCGGCAATGTTGCAGGCGTGGTCACCCACCCGCTCCAGGGCACGGAGTACCCACATCACGGACATGCACCGTGAGATGTTGCGGGTGTCTTCCATCATGAACGTCAGCAGAGTACGGGCCGCTGCCTGATATTCCTCATCGACGCGCTTGTCTTCCTTCATGATCCGCAATGCCTGCTCCGAATCCAGACGGGCAAAAGCATCCAGCGCATCGTGGAGCATGCTGAGCACGTGGGTGCCGATGTGGCGCACTTCCACGTAGCCGCGCGGGGCCTGGCCTTCTTCCTGCAGCTTGATCGCAAGCTTGGCGATCTTCTTCGCCTCGTCACCCACACGCTCCAGATCGGCGACCATCTTGATGACCGAGATCACCAGACGCAGATCCCTTGCCGTCGGCTGGCGACGGGCGATGATCAGGGTGGCTTCCTCGTCGATTTCCACTTCCATCCGGTCGACTTTCTTGTCGTTGGCGCGGATTTCGTCGGCCAGATGACCATCGCCATCCACCAGGGCCTGAATGGCGTTCTCGACCTGGGATTCCACCATACCACCCATTTTCAGGAACTCGGTCTTGAGTTCCATCAGTTCGTTATTGAACTTGTGGGAGATGTGATCCCCGTAAACTTCGTCCTTCTTCGTAGGCATACTGTTCTTCTCCAAAATTCCTCAGGTCCGGAATCAGCCGAAACGGCCAGTGATGTAGGACTCGGTCAGTTCATGTTCCGGCGAGGTGAATACCTTGTTGGTCTCGTTCACTTCCACCAGGTGTCCCAGGTGGAAGTAGGCTGTGCGGTGCGATACCCGGGCCGCCTGTTGCATCGAGTGGGTCACGATGACGATCGTGTAGCTTTCGGACAGCTCGGCAATCAGCTCTTCCACTTTTGCCGTGGCAATAGGATCCAGGGCCGAGCAGGGCTCATCCATCAGTACCACTTCCGGGCTGACGGCAATAGCGCGGGCAATGCAAAGACGCTGTTGCTGACCACCGGACATACCAGTTGCGTTGGCGTCCAGACGATCCTTCACCTCTTCCCAGAGGCCGGCCTTGCGAAGGCTGTTTTCCACAATCTCGTCCAGATCCGACTTGCGGTTGGCCAGGCCGTGAATGCGGGGGCCGTAGGCCACGTTGTCGTAGATGGACTTCGGGAACGGATTGGGTTTCTGGAACACCATTCCGACCCTTGCCCGCAGTTCCACCACATCCCGCTTGGGGTCGTAGATGTCATGGTCGTCCAGTTGCAGGGAACCCTTCACACGACAGATATCGATGCTGTCGTTCATGCGATTCAGACAGCGCAGGAAGGTGGATTTCCCGCAACCGGATGGGCCGATGAAGGCAATGACTTCGTTGCGGCCAATATCGAGGCTGATCTTCTTGATCGCGGGGGCATCGCCGTAGAACACTTCGACATCACGAAGCTTGAACTTCGGGTCGTCCGAGAACGGCTTACCGACGGTTTTGCCCTCTTCAATGATGGTTTCAGCGGGCTTTGATTCCTGAACTGGCACGGCGACCTCATCCGGTTGGGTAACTTCACTGGCAATGGTTGTATTCACACTATTCATCTTGATTCTCCTTACCACCGGCGCTCGAGACGTTTACGCATCCAGATGGCCAATGCGTTCATACTGATCAGGAAGGCCAACAGCACCATAATGGCTGCCGACGCTCGCTCAATAAAGGCCAGCTCCGGGCTGCCCGCCCACAGGAAGACCTGAACTGGCAGAACCGTGGCCGAATCGAAGAACCCGTCCGGCACATCCACAATGAACGCCACCATACCGATCAGCAGCAGCGGCGCGGTTTCACCCAGGGCCTGGGCCATACCAATGATAGAACCGGTGAGCATGCCCGGCATGGCCAGCGGTAGCACATGATGCAACACCACCTGCATCTTGGAGGCGCCGATACCTTCCGCCGCCTCTCGGATCGAGGGCGGTACGCTTTTGATCGCGGCCCGGCTGGAAATGATGATGGTCGGCAGCGTCATCAACGTCAGAACCAGACCACCAACCACAGGAACCGAACGTGGCATCCCGAACAGGTTGATAAATACCGCGAGGCCAAGCAGACCAAAGATGATGGACGGCACCGCCGCCAGGTTATTGATGTTGACCTCAATGAAGTCGGTGAACTTGTTCTGGGGCGCAAACTCCTCCAGATAGATCGCGGCAGCGACACCGATCGGGAACGACAGGATCAGGGTAACGAACATGGTCAGCAGGGAACCGACAATGGCGCCGAGAATACCTGCCTTGGACGGATCACGGGAATCGCCACCACTGAAGAACACGTCGTTAAAGGAAGTCTCGATAACGCCCCGCTCCTGCAGTTCGTCCACCCAGGCCTTCTGTTGGTCGTTCAGCTTGATCGAATACGCGTCGTCGCCTGCATGCTTCACGTAGACATCCACGTCGGTGTGACTAAGGAACGTCATGGTCCGGGAGGTATCCAGCCACTCGGGATTTGCCTTGAGAGCATCCCGGAGTGCAACTGAAGCATAAGGGTTGATCAGTTCCCGGATCTGCTTCCGGTCCTCTTCGGTTGCCCCGGGGACCTCCTTGATCAGCGCCTGAACCAATGGCTCAACAAAATCAGCCATCTTTATCTGGCGCTCGTCCTTTGGGTCATCCAGATACATCATTTCACCATCCAGTTGCACTTCCATGGTGATGGTGGTTTTGAGGAAGCCGGTGTAACCCTTGCCGATGATATCCGTGAACAGGGTTAACAGGGCCCCGAGAGCAATGGCGATAGCCAATATGCCGTAGGCACGGAAACGGCGCTCCTTACGGTAACGGCGCTTGAGCGACTGGCGGACGATCTCCGCCTGTGAACGTTGATCAGTCATACTGTTCCCGATATTTGCGTACGATTTTCAGTGCAATGACGTTCAGCAACAGGGTTGCCAGGAAGAGCATGGCGCCCAATGCGAAGGCGGCCAGCGTCTTGGCGCTGTCGAATTCCTGGTCACCGGTGAGCAGGGTCACGATTTGCACTGTCACGGTAGTAACCGTTTCCAGAGGATTGGCGGTCAGGTTCGCCGCCAGTCCTGCGGCCATGACCACGATCATGGTCTCGCCGATGGCCCGGGAGACCGCCAGCAGGATGCCGCCCATGATGCCCGGCAGTGCAGCCGGGAAAATCACCTTCTTCATGGTCTCGGACTGGGTGGCTCCGAGCGCCAGAGAACCATCCCGCATGGCCTGGGGAACGGCATTGATCACATCATCCGACAGGGACGACACAAACGGAATAATCATGATGCCCATAACGGCACCCGCGGCCAGGGCACTCTGGGAAGACGCCTCGATACCCATGGAAGCGGCCAGATCGCTGATAAACGGCGCGACGGTCAAAGCGGCGAAGAAACCGTAAACCACGGTGGGAATACCGGCCAGCATCTCCAGCAACGGTTTGACCACGCCGCGAACCTTCCGGCCGGCGTACTCGGACAGGTAAATCGCCGAAAGCAGCCCCACTGGCACGGCCACAACCATGGCAATGGCAGAGATCAAAAGGGTGCCGGTAAAAAGGGGAATCATGCCGAACGCACCCTCAGACGCAACCTGATCGGCCCGAAGAGCAGTCTGGGGACTCCAGTGGCTACCAAAGAAGAATTCGGTGAACGGAACCTTCTCGAAGAATCGGAACGTCTCGAAGGCCACCGAGAAGATTATGCCGACGGTGGTCAGAATGGCCAGGGCCGCGCAGGCGAAAAACACCCATTTGAGAATAGACTCAACCTGCGCACGGGCATTCAGGCGCGGCCGGATTCTCAACCACCCAAGGAAACCAGCCAACACAGCAACCGAGATAACCAGTCCGGACATCAGGAACTGGCTTTGACTGCGCAAGGCCTTCAAACGCTCGGCAGCCTCGGCGATTGGTGCCTCAACAAAACCAGGGGGTAACGCCCCACTGGCCACGTTACTGATTTTACTCAGCAGCAGGCTCGCCTCACCCTCGGTCGCCGGCATCATGCCGTCCGGCAAGCCACCAATCACAATCAGTTGAATGACTTTGCCCTGGAATGCCGCCCATAATCCGAGCACGATCAGCGCGGGAATACCACTCCACAACGCCGCCCGGGCCCCGTAGTAGAACGGAAGGGACTTGAGATGACGAATCCCACCCAGCGGCATTGCCAGCGACCGGGAGCGGGCATACCCAAGCCAGTAGGCTACGATCGCCAGCACCAGAGTCAGTAATAGAAGATTAGCCGGTTGCATGAAAATTCCTGTATTCAACTTCGGATTGGCGCACAGTTTACAGGTTCAGCTCTGTACTGGCACCGGATCCTCCAAACGTGCAAAAGGTGCGGGCCTCCATCGAGACCCGCACCTCTGTTCTTGACCGGACGGCGGTCTTACTTGAGCTCGTCCAGGGTCAGGTTCGGCATGCTTTCTGCCTTGTCCATCAGATCCATCAGCGCAGAACGGGGCGGTACGATCAGGCCAACATCTTTCAGGTAGCCGTTCTGGCCCATCGCTGCGTTGCTGGTGAACTCGCTGACGTACTCCTGGATACCCGGAACGACGCCAACGTGGGCCTTCTTCACATAGAAGAACAGGGAGCGGGCCACCGGGTACTCATCCGCAGCAATGCCTTCTGCGGTCGGAACCATGCCATTCAGGGTAGCGGCCTGGAGACGGTCTGCATTCTCTTCCAGGAAGCTGTAACCGAAGACGCCATACATACCGGTATCACCGATCAGCTTCTGAACAATCAGGTTGTCGTTTTCACCCGCTTCGATGAAGGCACCGTCTTCACGAACGCTTTCACAGATGGAAGCGTGTTCGTCTTTGCTCAGGCTGGCAGCTTCAGGCAGCTCATCGCAACCGGCAGCCAGGGCCAGCTCGTTGAACGAGTCACGGGTACCGGAAGTCGGGGGAGGACCCATAACACGGATCGGCTTGTTCGGCAGGCTGGAGTCAACATCGCTCCAGTTCTCATTCGGGTTCTCAACCCACTTGCCATCTACCGGAACCTTTGAGCCCAATGCGAGGAACAGCTGCTCCAGAGTGATATCCAGGTTTTCCGCGTTCTTGGAGCTGGCAATCACAATGCCGTCTGAACCAATACGGAACTCGGTGATGTCTTTAACGCCGTTGCTCTGGCACAGCTCGAACTCGGAGGTTTTCATCCGACGCGAAGCATTGGTGATGTCAGGATGCTGGGTACCGATACCCTGGCAGAACAGCTTGAGACCGCCGCCTGAACCAGTGGATTCCAGCTTGGGCGTGCTGAAGTCGGTCTTGGTGCCGAAGCGCTCGGCAACAACCGTGGCGAACGGATAAACAGTGGAAGAACCCACGATGCTGATGGTGTCACGGGCCATGGCCGGTGCAGACATGGCGGCTACGGAGCCGGCCAGCGCAACAGTCGCGAGTGCTTTGTTCAGTTTCATCACGTCAAGTCTCCATTATTCGGTTTGGACGTTGTGTCGGATGTGTTTTACCGATGAATGCAGACTAAAGGCACTCTGTGACAACTTTGTTACAGTTTCTGAAATATAGTCTGGAATGTTCAAATTTGCTTGCAGCGGCGCTTCAGCCCGCTACCATGCGAGTTAAAACAATTCCAGGCTCGCAAGAAGGCAGTACTATGACAGCGCTAGACGATGACAAACCCATGCCCCGTGGCGAACTCACCCTGCAGATAATCCCGCTTCCTGCCGACACCAATGCCAATGGCGATGTCTTCGCCGGCTGGCTGGTAAAACAGATGGATCTCGCCGCCAACACCATGGCCGGACGGATTTCCCAGGGCCGTAACGCCACCGTGGCCATGGACCGAATGGAGTTCCTGTCACCGTTACGCGTGGGATCTCAGGTAGGTTGCTACTGCGAACTCGTCGATATCGGTCGCAGTTCCATGAAAATCAGCGTGGAAGTGTGGACCCTTGACCGTACCGCCAAGAATCCACGCAAGGTAACCGAGGGCCTGTTCGTCTACGTCGCCATTGATGAGCACGGTCGTATCCGCGAGGTGCCGGAGCAGGTTCTCTGAACCTTCACCGCTCTATTTCCAACCATGCAGAAGGCGGGCGTAATTAAGACGCTCCCAGGTTCGGGCATTGGGGGCGTTCGCCATTGACAGAACGCCCCGTGCTTCGGCCAGCGAGCGGTATCCCATTCCGGATAGCCGAGCAGTCATTTCCCGGGTAATCCTCGACAGGGCGCCGGCACCCTCCGAAAGCACGGCCGAGACCACCTGCACTGCAGAAGCCCCCGAAAGAATCGCTTTTGCCGCATCGTCACCACTATGAACGCCACCTGAAACCGCCATCTCCAGCGTTGTCTGGCCATACAACATGGCGGCTGCGTGTAACCGCAAGGGCAGCTCGGCACTGGTCGACAGCACCACCTCCCGGCTTAACTCCAGCTCATCCAGATCCATATCCGGCTGATAGAACCGGTTGAACAACACCACGCCCCGGGCCCCTGACTCTTCGATACCAGCGACGAACGCAGGCAAGGCCGAGTAGAAAGGCGATAACTTGACGCTGACCGGAATGCTCACCTGCTCAGCCACTGACCTCACAACCGAAAGTTGCCTCTGTTCCAGTGCCTCCGATGTTTCCTCCGGATCCGAGGCCAGGTCGTAGAGATTCAGTTCGATGGCATGGGCGCCCGCCGCTTCCAGCTCACGTGCATGCCTGGTCCAGCCACCCGCTGAAATACCGTTGAGCGAGGCAATCACCGGCACCCCCAGTGAGTGTCGCAACAGCTCCAACCGCTGCAGGTAGCTGTCCGATCCCATCTCGAACAGTTCGGATTCGGGGAAAAACGATCGGGCCTCGGCGTCCATGTTTATCCGCGAATCAATAAACCGATGGGCCGCCATCTGCTCCTCCACCAACTGTTCCTCAAAAAGGGAATGCATCACCACGGCACCGGCGCCAGCGTCGACACAGGCTTTCAGCGCGTCCAGGTCATCGCTGAGGGGGCTGGCACCGACCACCAGGGGCGAGCGAAGTTCCAGCCCCAGCCAACGGGTTGCCAATTCAGTCATGACGTTCACCCTTTTCGTTGTCAGCGTCGGAAGTTTCGTGGGGCTCAAAGTGGATCCCCGCCAGCTGCTTGTAGAGCTCACGCTGCTCAGTCGCCGCCTCAGAAGCTGCGGCCACCAGCTGTTCGTAGCGTTGGGGGGCCCGCAGCTCCAGCATCCGGAACCGTGCTTCTTCCTGCATGTAGGCTTTCATGGTGACTTTCTGGCGCAGAGAGTCCAGTTGCAGGGGCGGCAGCCCTTCGTGGATGCGTCGGGGATCAAACCGGTACAGCGGCCAGGCCCAGCTGTCTACGGCTCGCTTCTGCTGTGCCGGCGAGTGCACCAGGTCATAACCGTGAGCGATGCACGGGCTGTGGGCGATGATCAGTGCCGGGCCGTCAAAGCTCTCGGCTTCCTGAAGGGCCTTGGTGGTGTGGTTGCTGTGGGATTGCATGGCAATCTGGGCCACGTAGACGTGACCATAACTCATGGCCAGCAGGCCCAGATCTTTCTTGCGGGTGGCCTTGCCGGCAGCGGCGAACTTGGCAATCGCCCCCATGGGTGTCGCCTTGGATTGCTGACCGCCCGTGTTGGAATAGACTTCGGTGTCGAGTACCAGCAGTTTCAGGTTCTGACCTGAGGCCAGGGCGTGGTCGAGACCGCCATAACCAATATCGTAGGCCCAGCCATCGCCGCCAATTACCCAGACACTCTTCGGGCAAAGCTCGTCGGCCAGACTCTCCAGCTCCCGGGCCTCTGGCGTTTGCTTGTCCGCCAGCCAGTTCCGGAGCTGCTCAATCGCTGTGCGTCTGGATGCCATTGCCGACTCATCAACGGTGGTGCAGGCACTGGTCAGCTCCGGGTAGAGCCCGTGGGGTAGTTCTTCCCGGAACCCTTCCAGTAACTGCCGGGCCCGACCGACAAGCTTGTCCAGCCCCAGACGCATACCCAGGCCCAGTTCCGCCGCGTCCTCAAACAGCGAGTTGTTCCAGGTAGGACCACGGCCGTCGGCGTTCACTGTATACGGAGTGGTCGGCAGATTGCCGCCATAGATCGAGGAACAGCCGGTGGCGTTAGCGATCAGCAGACGGTCACCCACTAGCTGGGTCAGCAGCCGGATGTAGGGTGTCTCTCCGCAGCCGGCACAGGCGCCGGAATATTCGAACAGGGGAATCAGCAGCGGCAGGGACTTGAAGTCCCGGGGGATACGATCTCTGGGCACATCCGGCAATTGCCGGAAAAACGCCAGGTTCTCTGCCTCCACCTCACGGTGCGATTCGATCGGCTGCATATTAATGGCTTTGCGTTTGGGCTGGGTGCGGTCCTTTGCCGGGCAGACCTCGACACACAAGCCACAGCCGGTGCAGTCATCTGGCGCTACCTGAATCCGGTAATCCAGACCTTCCAGTTCAGACGTCTGGGTTTCCGACACCACCTCGAACGCCTCCGGCGCCCCTTTGACCGACTCGGGCTCAAACACCTTGCTGGTGATCGCGGTATGCGGGCAAATCATTGCGCAGAAGTTGCACTGCACACAGAGGTCGGACTCCCAGATGGGTATTTCCAGGGCGATGGTTCGCTTCTCGTACTGGCTGGTTCCCGTTGGCCAGGTTCCATCCGGCGGGAACGCGCTGACCGGCAGTTTGTCCCCCTGCCCTTCCAGCAACAGGCGAGTGACTTTCTGCACAAAGTCCGGGGCATTCTCGGGCACCCTCGGCGGTCGGGTACGAGTTGCCGTTACCTTATCCGGGACCGGCACCTCGTGCAGGTTATCCAGGGCCGAGTCCACCGCTTCCACGTTGCGGCGCACCACCTCCGGCCCGCGGCGGCCCCAGGTTTTGCGAATGGATTCCTTGATGTGGGCAATGGCCTCTTCCCGGGGCAGGATATCCGCCAGGGCGAAGAAGCAGACCTGCATCACGGTGTTGATCCGCCGTTCCAGACCAGCCTTTTCCGCCACCTCGGCGGCATCAATCACGAACAGCCGGGCCTTGCGCTCGACCAATACCCGCTGGACCTCGACCGACAGCCGATCCCAGACCTCTTCCTTTGACCAGGGCACATTGAGGAGCACCGTGGCACCCTCGGCAGCGTGTTCAAGCACATCAAACCGCTCCAGAAACTGGGGCGCGTGAATGGCCACGAACTGGGCCCTGTTGATCTGGTAACTGGAGCGGATGGGCAGCGGCCCGAACCTCAGATGGGAGACAGTGGTAGCGCCGGATTTCTTGGAGTCATAGACAAAATGGCCCTGGGCGAACAGCTCCGTGCCCTCTCCCAGGATCTTGATGCTTGCCTTGTTGCTGCTGACAGTGCCATCCGCACCCAGACCGAAGAACAGCGCCCGGCGGGTTTTCGGGGATTCAATATCCAGTTCGTTGTCCACGTCCAGCGAGAGATGGCTGACATCGTCGCGCACGCCAACGGTGAAGCGGGTTTTCGGTGCTGCCGCTTTCAGTTCGTCAAAAATGGCGCAGACCATGGCCGGCGTAAACTCCCGCGAGGACAGTCCATATCTGCCGCCGATCACCCGGGGCAGCACCTTCCGATCCCCTCGGCTCCAGGCTTCCATCAGGGCACCGCTGACTTCCAGTAACAAGGGCTCACCCTGGGCGCCGGGTTCCTTGGTGCGGTCCAACACCGCGAGATGTTCGACGGTATCGGGCAAAGCGTTGAGGAACCGCTCCGTGGCGAAGGGCCGGAACAAACGAACCTTGAGCAGCCCCACCTTCTCGCCCTGCTCCAGCAGCCACTCCACCGTTTCATGGGCGCATTCGGCGCCGGAGCCCATCAGGATAACCACCCGGTCGGCCTCGGGGTGGCCGACATAGTCGAACAGCCGGTACTGGCGGCCGGTAATACCGGCGAAACGGTCCATCACGGCTTCAAGCTTTTCCGGGAACACCTGATAGAAAGGGTTGATGGCCTCCCGGGCCTGGAAAAAGGCGTCCGGGTTCTGGGAGGTGCCTCGAACTACTGGCCGATCCGGTGTCATCCGGCGGCTGCGATGTTCTTCCACTCCTTCGTGCGAGACCAGCGTCTGCAAATCCTCGTCACTGAGCGCTGCAATCTTGGAAATTTCATGGGAAGTCCGGAAGCCGTCGAAAAAGTGCATCACCGGCACCCGGCTTTCGAGGGTTACGGCATGGCCGATCGCAGCCATATCCTGAGCTTCCTGAACCGAGCCCGACGCCAGCAGGGCAAAACCGGTACCGCGGGCACTCATTACGTCGGAATGGTCGCAGAAGATGGACAGGGCGTGGGTGGCAATGCTGCGGGCCGCAATGTGCATGCAGAACGGCGACAACTCACCGGCAATCTTGTACAGATTGGGCAGCATCAACAGCAGCCCCTGGGAGGCGGTAAAGGTCGTTACCAGCGAGCCAGCCTGCAGAGCTCCGTGCATCGCCCCAGCGGCACCGGCCTCGGACTGCATTTCAACGACACTGGGCACCTGCCCCCAGAGGTTGGGTTTGCCCAGAGCCGCCCAGTCATCGGCGTGTTCGCCCATAACCGAGGCGGGCGTAATCGGATAGATGGCAATGGTCTCGCTCAGGCGGTAAGCCACCGAGGACACCGCTTCATTGCCGTCGAGGGTATGGAACTCCATGGCCACGACTCCCTGTGATGAGGCCGACAGACAGTTCTGAGTCTAGTATCGACGAGGACAACCGCAAGGGGGCGGGTTTGATCTGAGACAGGTTTGGGGAAGAAACAGGATCAGGACTTGCCCACCCCGTTTTTGATCAGACGGTGAAACAGGGACAGGTAGTCGCCGGCCAGGCTGGATGCCCGCCAACCTTCTGGCGGACAGGCTGACGCCCTTTTCTCCAGAAGGTATTCAAGGCAATCGGCGGCTGCTTCAGCCTCTCGCTCCGAATCCTGTTCATGGCTCCCATAGCGACACGAGTCCGGCACGTATTCCTGATAGGCCAGCCGGTCCGGCGCCAGGGGAACGCAACCTGAAGCCATGGCTTCGAGCATCGACAGACCCTGGAAATCGTGCAGTGCCGTGGAAACCACAATATCCGCCTGGCGCAGCAGCTGATCATAGTGGTCACGGCTTTCCAGGAATCCCCAGTGTTCGATGCAAGAATCAAACTGTTCCCGGATCCGGTCAAATGCCTTCGGATAACTGCGAAACCGCTCGCCCACCACACTCAGCCGGAACGGCACCGAGCGCTGTTCCAAAACCTGCAGGAAATTCAGCAGGCGATCGGGCCCTTTGTCGTATTCCCAGCGATGGTTCCAGAGCAGGTGCGGACAGAACCGGTCCACCAGTGAGGGGCGATAGGTAAACAACCGATCTTCAATCGGTACTGGTATGACCCGGGACTTCTGACGCAGAGTTTCGATCAGTCCCTCGGGCACTCTGTCAGGCAGTTTCTGGCAGAAAGAATCGACGCCGTCCAGAAAACTGTCCCGGTTCCAGCCACTGTTGAACACCACGCAATCGGCAGAAAGCGCGCTGTAGAGGTTCACCATCTGTGGGTCTGCACTGCTGTTCTGACCACGGGACACCGGAAAGGCGAACTGGTTTTCGTGCATGTACAGCAGGCAGGGTGTACTGGCCAGGCGCGGATGCAGGCCGCGCAGAGTTGCCAGATCCACCATGGACGTAGCGACAATCAGATCCCAGCGTTCCTGCAGGAGCGGCTCATTCAGCCAGCTCAGTGGATTGCCTCGGATGCGCCAGCGAAAGAACCGCGCCGGCAATACCAGACTGTGCCATTCAAAACCCGAAAACAGGGCGGTCAACTGTTCGCGCCAACGCCTGTGGCTGGCAGCATCGTAACCGGAAAGCATAAGGATTCTCGGTGCTTCGCCACGAGGGTTATGCAATGGAGGTCCAGCCATAATAGGATTGGGTTAGGGGGAGAGCGTAAGAGCCTAGCAAAGGCCCAAAACCAGATCAAAAGCCTTTTCAGTACAGAGCTACTCCACAGTAGCCATCCATCGACAGTTGGATTTCGAAGTAAAGCCTTTGGCGGACAATCTAAAGTATCCTTTCAGGCAGCTATTCGCCTTCAGGTTATGAGGTTTCATTAACAAAGGTGCAAACTGGCAATGCTTGATTACTTTTCTGATCTTGCCACCTGGCTGACCTACGACATTCTTGGACTGGATCCGGCCACAAAGGCAGGCACTTCAATTCATTTTTTCATTGAGGACACCACCAAGATTTTATTCTTGCTGGTGGTGATGATTTACATCATTGCCCTCGCCCGCGCCACACTGGACCTAGAGCGAGTACGTGCCTACATACAAAGCAAAAACCGCCTTGCCGGCTACGTTTTTGGTTCCGGCTTCGGGGCGATAACACCGTTCTGCTCCTGCTCCAGCATCCCGCTGTTCCTGGGCTTTACCAGCGCCGGGATCCCCCTGGGCATCACCATGGCATTTCTGTTCACATCGCCAATCATCAATGAAGTTGCAGTGATCATGCTCTGGAGTCTGCTGGGCTGGAAGTTCACTCTCGCTTACGTGGTGGTCGGCATGACCGTTGGCATTGTTGGCGGGATGATACTCGACAGCCTGAGAGGCGAGCGCTGGCTCAAAGACTTCGCCGCCAAAGCCTATCAGAAGGCCGCAAAGGCAGCTCATGAACAGCCGGATAACACAGAGGTCCCCGAATCCCGCAAGATGACGTTTGCCGAGCGCCATCAGTTCGCAAAAACTGAACTCGGTGAAATCGTCGGGCGAATCTGGAAGTGGGTATTGATCGGCGTCGGCTTGGGCGCGGCCCTGCACGGCTTCGTACCCGAAGGCTGGTTTGCCGACAACCTGGGTTCCGGCCAATGGTGGAGCGTGCCGGCGGCGGTTTTCGCCGGTCTCCCGCTCTATTCCAACGCCACCGGCGTCATTCCGGTGATGGAGAGCCTAATCGTCAAGGGACTGCCAGTGGGCACCACTCTCGCCTTCTGTATGAGCACCGTGGCGGCCAGCTTTCCCGAGTTCATCATGCTCAAACAGGTGATGACGTTTCGCCTCCTTGCGCTGATTTTTGCAATCCTGCTGGCCAACTTCATGGTGGTGGGCTGGGTCATCAATGCCATAGAACCCTGGCTATTTGCCGGGTTCTGAAGGCAAATTCAGTGTTAACGAATATCAGGAGAAAACCGATGAAGACCTTTGAAGTGCTGGGAACCGGCTGCAAAAAGTGCGTAAAGACAGCCGAAAGTATCGAACGCTTGGCCAAAGAACTGGGGCAGACCGTGAACGTAGAAAAAGTAACTGATCCGGCCAGAATTATGGAGTATCAGGTCATGGCGACGCCTGCCGTAGCGGTTGACGGCAAGTTGGTGCATAGCGGTTCCATTCCCGGACGAGATGAGATCGCCGGCTGGCTGGGATCATGATCTTTCGGGGGTAGAAGGTTTTCTTCCGAGCGACCACAAACCCAGCACTGGCCCGGGAACCAACACAAGCACTACCCATGCTCCCAGCTGCCCCCAGAGGCCGCTGGTGAGCCAGATGGCCGGCAATGTCAGGCCAAACCCGACCGCATTCATGACTGCCAACGAGGACCCTACAGATTCACGAGGCGCGGTCTCAGCCGCCAGTGCTGAAAACTGCGGCGAATCCGCGATCACGGCAACACCCCACACAAGTAGCAACGCAATCAGAAAAATCGGGGGCATGCCGCTCAGCCAGGGATATAACAGACAAACGGCACCAGATACCATCAGCGCCCGCCGGGCCACCCACTCGCTGCCCAGGGTTCGACTGAGCCGTCCGCCACCGACGCAACCCGCGGCGCCAATGCCAATCACCGCGAACGACAACCAGGGAACCAATGCATCACCCTGCCCCAGGCGCTGAAGTTCCCGGCCGATGAGCAGGGGCGTTAACGTCCAGAAGGCATAAAGCTCCCACATATGACCAAAGTAACCGCCGGCCACCGCCCGGAATCTCGGGATACGCAAGGCCGCCAGACCCTGGCTGAGGGGCAGCCGGCCACTACTTTTCGGCAGGTGCGGCCCGTCGCCAAGCAGGAAAACAAGCAGCCCTCCGGCCAGGGCGAGGCAGGATGCTGCCATCAGCGGCCACTCCCAGGGCATACCCTGGGTTGCGCCTCGCATCATGTGTGGCAAGGCAGTACCCAGGGTAAGCATGCCCACCAGCCAGGCCAGTGCCGCACCGGCGTATTTTGGAGTCCAGGCGATGACCATTTTCATGCCCAGAGGGTAGATGCCAGCCAGGCAAAGACCGGTGGCGAATCGCAGGAGAAAATCGACCGGTGGCCAACCTGCGGCGACAACAAAACCGCCATTAACCACGGCACCCAACAGACTCGACAGAGCAAAGATACGGCTCGCGCCAAAGCGGTCTGCCAGGCCGGTCACAGCGATGGTCAGGGTACCCGCGATAAAGCCTGCCTGAACCGCCAGCGTCAACCGGCCCAAATCGGTTTCTGTCAGGCCTAGTTCCCTCGACAGTGACAACCAGACACCGTTGATACTGAACCATAGCGAGGTACCGAAAAGCTGGGCCAGAACAATCACAGGGAGGGGATAACGTCGTAGCAGGTCGATCATTGTTGTTGTCTTTTATGCGAACGATGGATTAAGCCTAGCCTCGCGATGCCTGCTTCGCCCATGCGACTTTGGTACCTGGTTGACATCGAGCCCTACCCTCAGGGTTTTACCAATCGATCCAGCCGCAAACGCTCCCGGTCATCGAAGAGTTTGCGGCCTCCCCACGAAACCGCCATCAAAGCGCCGAATCCGGTGCCGACGGTAATGATCAGCATCACCAGAATCTGGTATTTCACCGCCACCGCCGGCGGGCTCCCCGCGAGAATCTGGCCAGTCATCATGCCCGGCAGACTGACAATACCGGCGGCGGCCATGGCGTTGATTGATGGCATCATGCCACTGCGCATGGCCTCCCTACGGATATCCTCCATCGCCTGCTGCCAGGTCTGGCCCAGCATCAAACGGTTCTCAATGACCGCCCGCTGGCGCCAGACCGATTCATTCAATCGATCCAGCGCCAGACTCACGCCAGTCATGGTGTTGCCAAGCATCATACCTAACAAGGGAATGGCGTATTGCGGGGCGTACCAGGGCTCGGGGCCAATCACCACAGTCAGGGCCAGCACCGTAACCGTGAAGGACGACACGAACATTGCACTGGTGCCGATACTGAACGCCCACCATCCCCGCAGGCGTCGGCCTTGTCGAGCCACTACCTCCCGGCCAGCAACCATCAGCATGACCAGCGCCAGCAGGGCAATCCAGTAGAACTCAGATGACGCGAACAGCGCTTCCAGTACCAACCCGATCAACGCCAACTGAATGACCGTGCGGAGTGCGGCGATCAGAAGACTTCGGGTGACGCCGAGCCGGGCCAGATACCCAGTTGCCGCCAGCGCCAGTACCAGCAAGGCCGCAAGCCCCAACTTCCACCAGGCCAGATCAATCACTTCCATGGTCGCGCTCCAGCCTGGTGCCAAGGATCCGGTAATGGGCGTCGGCCACCCGATGAATCTGGGCCGGATCATGGGCGACCCAGAGCACCGCGATCTGCCGACGACGGATCTCGTCAAGTAACCAGGTTTCAATGACTTCCGTACTGTCGTTATCCAGATTGGCGGTGGGCTCGTCCAGCAACAGAGCTTCCGGCTGAACGGCAAGGGCCCGCCAAAGCGCAAGGCGCTGTCGCTCGCCCGAGGACAGTCGACTCACAGACCAGCCCATCACCCCGGGCGGAAAGCCCAGAGCGGAGGGGAGTCTCGAGGCCGAATCACCCGAAAAATGACCACCCACGTCATCAAACCACCACTGACTGTCTGCGGGCACCATCACCACCCGGCTTCGCCACGTGTGGGCAGCAACATCGAACTGGGCTGTATCACCCAGAGAAACCCTGCCTCCGTGCGGCTCCAGGTCAGCCACGGCCCGTAACAGGCGACTCTTGCCGCTCCCCGAAGGGCCGGAAATGCAGAGAACCTGTCCACTTGGCACTGTCAGGGACAGGTTATTGAGAGTCCCAACACTGAGACTTTCCAGCACAAGATCTGTCAAGATACTATCACCAGGGCTCGCCAATATTTGTCACGAACATACCATTGCACAGTGTCCTGCCAACAACCAGCCGCACAGGCCAGGGATGTATGAAGTTTCGACCTTTTATAGCGTTAGCTCTCGGATCGGCACTGTTCGCCTCTCCGGTTGTCGCCGACGTCAGCCTTTCACCGTTTGCAGGGGTTCGGGCAAGTAGTTCGGTGGACATCAAAACCGCCGGTGCCAGCACCTCAGACCAGATCGACTTCCGGGATTCCGCAAGCCAGGGGCTGGTATTCAATTTTGATCTTGCGGAGCCCGGCAAGCAGGGGGAACTTTATTTCGGTCGGCAGCACACCTCGGCCAGGCTCGACAACGGCCTCTTCGCCCCGGGCGTCGAATCCATCGACCTGACGATCTACCAGCTCCAGTTCGGCGGGCTGTATTTCCCGGGTGGCAACAACTACGGCGGATTTGTCTCCGGCGTGTTCGGGGTGACCCGGCTGGAACCGGACGATTCCAGGTACGAAACCCACCACCGGGCAGCCCTGTCCCTGGGTGGTGGATATCAGTTCTTTCTGACTGACCACCTGCGCCTCAGACTGGATCTGCGCGGCGTTTACACCGCCCTGAATTCGGGTGGCTCCGCATTCTGCTCCGGCGGGTGCGAACTCAGCTTCGACAGCAGCGGCTACTTGCAGGTGGAAGCTGGTGCCGGGTTGGTCATTCGCTTCTGACGGGAACTCAAGCCACAACTGGTCGCCGCTCGGGCAACAGCACGGACAGCAACGCTGCCATGGTCACCAGACCCGACGATATCCAAAGACAGGCCTCCAGGCCCCAGGCCTGGTAGACCCAACCGGACAGGATCGTTCCCAGCAGCCGGCCGGCGGCATTGGACATGTAATAGAAACCCACATCCAGCGACACACCATCGCCTCTCGCGTAACTGACAATCAGGTAACTGTGCAGCGACGAGTTGACGGCAAACAGCACGCCAAACAACAGCAGACCACCAACAATCACGAACTGGGCTGACCAGCCCGCCGTCAGGCCAATGGCTATTGCTGCGGGAATCAATGCCAGTGCGGCCGCCCAGAGCACAGCAGGCTGTTTGCCTTCCATGTTGCCGGTTATGCGCGGCGCAACGGTCTGAATAAAGCCATAACCGATAATCCAGGTGGCCATAAAGCCACCCACTTTCCAGAAGTCCCAGCCAAAGACCGTGTGCAGGTAGACGGGCAAAGCCACCACAAACCACACATCCCGAGCACCGAACAGAAACATGCGGGCCGCAGACAAAACATTGATGGCCCGGCTCTTGGAGAGGATCTCGCTGAACTTCGGCTTGGCCTTGCTCTTGCCCAGATCCTGCCCCAGCAGAAACAGGCTGGCCAGCCAGACCAGTCCCAGCGCCACCGCCATGATAATGACCGCACCCGTAAAGCCTGCAGCCATCAAAAGCACACCACCGAGGAAGAATCCCACGCCCTTGAGGGTATTCTTGGAGCCGGTCAGAATGGCCACCCACTTGTACAATGTGCCCTGCTGCTCATCCGGCACCAGCAACTTGATACCGCTCTTGGCGGACATCTTGTTCAGGTCCTTGGCAATCCCGGAGAGCGCCTGCGCGGCCATTACCCAGGGCACCGTCAGCATCGCCGCTGGCACTGCCAGCATAGCCAGCGCCACAATCTGCAGAAACAGCCCGATGTTCATGGTGCGGTTCAGCCCCATACGGGCGCCCAGATAACCACCCACCAGATTGGTCACCACCCCGAAAAACTCGTAGAAGATGAACAACAGGGCGATTTCGAGGGGCGAATAGCCCAACTGGTGGAAATGCAGCACCACCAGCATCCGCAGGGCACCATCAGTGAGTGTAAAAGCCCAATAGTTACCGGTGATCACCAGGTACTGTCGGATGGCAGCGGTCATATCAGGCAGAACCCACTCTGCGAGCCAGTTCCGCGGTGCGGTTGGCGTAGCCCCACTCGTTGTCGTACCAGGCGTAGATCTTCACCTGGGTGCCGTTAACTACCATGGTGGAGAGGGCATCAACTATGGAAGAACGCGGGTCGGTCTTGTAATCGATCGATACCAGCGGTCGCTCCTCGTAACCCAGGATGCCTTTGAGCTCACCTTCAGCGGCTTCTTTCAGCAACTGATTTACCGCCGCACGGTCGGTCGGTGCTTCCACCTCAAACACGCAGTCGGTCAGCGACGCATTCGTCAGTGGCACGCGCACGGCGTGGCCATCGAGGCGCCCTTTCAGTTCCGGGAATATTTCGATAATTGCCGTGGCTGAACCGGTACTGGTGGGAATCAACGAACTGCCGCAGGCCCTCGCCCGGCGCAGATCCTTGTGGGGCGCATCGATAATGGTCTGGGTATTGGTCAGGCTGTGAATGGTAGTGATGGAGCCGTGCTTGATGCCAAGTTTCTCATGAATCACCTTCACCACCGGTGCCAGGCAGTTGGTGGTGCAGGACGCGGCAGTGACAATGCGGTCATTGGCCGGGTCGAAAATATCATCGTTCACACCGAGGACGATATTCTTGGCGCCCGGCTCTTTCACCGGTGCCGTCACCACCACCCGTTTCACGCCCTGGTCCAGGTAGGCCTGCAGCGCACTGACCTTCTTGTTCACACCACTGGCCTCAATCACCAGATCGCAGCCGGACCAGTCGCTTTCACCGATGGTTCGGTTATGAGTCACCCGAATACGCCGGCCCTCAATAACGATCTCCGTTCCATCCGCGGTTGCTTCCTGGCTCCAGCGACCATGGATGCTGTCAAAGTTAAGCAGGTGAGCCAGGGTGGCGGCATCTGCGCCCGGATCGTTAATGGCAATAAACTCCATGTCCGGCCAATCCCAGGCCGCCCGCAACGCCAGCCGACCGATTCGGCCAAATCCGTTAATTCCGATCTTGATCTTGCTCATGATGCGCTCCTGATGAACCTCTTCCGTCGTTTTGATCGCCAGCGGATTACAGGCATTGGACAGACGGACGGTCTGCCATGGTCTGCAATCGCGCAAGCGGGTTCTCTATCAATCGGCCGTTATGGCTGGCGGTTTCATCCAGCACCCGGGCCAGCCACTGAGGAATATCGGGATTAACAGAATAGTAAATCCACTGGCCCCGACGCTCCGTTGCCAGCAGACCAGCCTCCCGTAACGTCGCCAAATGCCGGCTGACCTTTGGCTGAGGTGCTTCAAAGGCTTCGGTAAGTTCGCAGACACAAAGCTGTTCCTGGCTGCGAATCAGCAGCAAAGCTGCCAGGCGGAAGTCGTCGGCCAAGGCCTTGAACACGGCGACCGGGTCATAGCTGGCGGGTTTCGGTCCGGTTTCTTTCTGGTGCACCAGCGCAAACAGCGCAATGCGCTCTCTGATTTCCCTGAGAGTGAGTGCAAAGGTAGCGTGGCGGTTTGCCGGTACCGGATCGGCAAAATCCCAGGCAATCTGCTGGGCCGGCTGGCAGACTGTGCCGCACTCATCGGCTGCTTTTTCGCAAAGGGTAATGACATAATCCCAGTATTGCTCCCGAACCTCCGCCAATTGCTTGCTGTGCAATCCTTCCGTAGCAACACCGGCTTCCTCAAGCACCTGTAATGCCATCGGGTGGGGCCTGGTTGGCTCGGTGCCGGCGCTGGCCACTTCAAACCGGTCTCCGGCCATGTCCCGGAGCAAGGCTTCTGCCATCAGGGAACGGGCACTGTTGGCGGTACAGACGAACAAAACGCGGCGCTTCATATCTGAACTTCCGTATATTCGGCTTTATGAATATCTATTTTTGTGCATAATAGATCCAGCGTCGCCACGAGTAAAGGAATCCTCCAGCACAATGAGCACCAACACAGAAATAAACCAGGCAGAAGACACCCGCGAAGGAATGGACCTGTTCGGCAGGTATCTGTCGGTGTGGGTGGCCCTTGCCATCATCGCCGGCGTAGCCCTCGGCCAGCTCGCGCCCGTGGTACCGGAAACCCTTTCCCGTTTCGAATACGCGCAGGTCTCCATTCCGATCGCCATTCTGATCTGGGCGATGATTTTCCCGATGATGGCGCAGATTGATTTCAGTGCGGTGGTCGGTGTACGAAAAGAACCGAAAGGCCTGGCGATCACTACTATCGTCAACTGGCTGATCAAGCCCTTCACCATGTTTGCCATTGCCTGGTTCTTTCTGATGGTGGTGTTCGAACCCTGGATCGCGCCGGAGCTGGCCAGCGAGTACCTGGCCGGCGCGATCCTGTTGGGTGCGGCGCCTTGCACCGCCATGGTGTTCGTGTGGAGCTACCTGACCAAAGGCGATGCCGCCTACACCCTGGTTCAGGTATCGCTGAACGACATCATCATGCTGTTCGCCTTTGCGCCGATTGTTGTTTTCCTGCTGGGCATTTCCGACATCCAGGTACCCTGGGATACCGTGCTGCTGTCTGTAGTCCTGTATATCGTGATTCCGCTAACGGCCGGCTACCTGACCCGCCGCGCACTGATCTCGCGCCACGGCCAGCAGTGGTACGACGACGTCTTCATGAAGCGGCTCAGCCCGGTCACCCCGGCGGCATTGATCGTCACCCTGGTGCTATTGTTCGCCTTCCAGGGCGAAGTAATCCTGAACAATCCCCTGCACATCGTGCTGATCGCCGTGCCATTGATCGTTCAGACCTTCCTGATTTTCTTCCTGGCCTACGGCTGGGCAAGGCTCTGGAAAGTTCGCCACTGCATTGCAGCTCCGGGTGCCATGATCGGTGCCAGCAACTTCTTCGAACTGGCCGTAGCCGCCGCCATCGCCCTGTTCGGCCTGCAATCCGGCGCCGCCCTCGCAACCGTCGTCGGAGTTCTGGTGGAGGTGCCACTGATGCTGGTGCTTGTGCGTATCGCCAATAAAACCCGGGATCGTTTCCCGGCATAATTCGCGGCTGCCAACGCCGGACATTGGTTACGGCGTTGGCCTCATTCGCATTATCTGTTCAGCTCACCCCCACCCTGCTAATATCGCGACCACATTTCTGACGCACTGAATCTGACGGAATCCACGCAATGGACGTTTTCCAGGCCCTATTCCTTGGCCTACTCCAGGGACTGACCGAATTCCTGCCCATCTCCAGCTCCGCCCACCTGATCCTGACCCCGGCATTGTTCGGCTGGACCGATCAGGGCGTGGGCTTCGATTTGTCCGTGCATGTCGGGACCTTATTGGCGGTTGTGCTCTATTTCCGGCAGGACGTCTTCGGTATTGCCCGGGACGGACTGATTTCTGTCAGCCGCCGTAAAATCATTGGCCAGGGCGCCCTGGCGTGGTATCTGGTGATCGGCACCATCCCGGCTGGCCTCGCCGGCCTGGCGTTGTTGGACATGATCGATAACGAACTGCGAGCCGTGGAAGTCATCTTCTTCACCACCCTGTTTTTCGGTCTGCTCCTGGGCGTTGCAGACTGGCTGCCCAAACGCCAGCGCACCCTGGACAAGCTCAACTGGAAAGACGCCGTCCTCGTCGGCATCGCCCAGGCCATGGCCCTGGTCCCCGGTACGTCCCGCTCCGGCGTTACCATCACCGCCGGCTTGTTTCTGGGCATGAGCCGGGAAACTGCCTCCAGGTTCTCTTTCCTGCTGGCAATTCCCATCATCGTGCTGGCATCGGCCGTTAAACTGCTGGAAGTGGCGACTTCGGATGTTGTGGTGGACTGGAATGGCTTCCTGATCGGCGGAGTGACCTCATTCCTGATGGCCATCACAGCGATTCACTTCTTCCTGAAGTGGCTGAACAAGGTGGGGATGTGGCCGTACGTGATTTATCGGATCGCATTGGCGGGTGTGATTTACGCCGTTCTGATGTAGGCCTGCTTACAATTAGCAGGCCTCGAGAGGCGCATAAGCCAGAACCAGCCACTTGGCGCCCTCATCAAAGTTCACCTGCACCCGAGTATGGTGCCCGGTACCCTCGGAATTCATCACGATACCCTCGCCAAACTTGGGATGACGCACCCGTTGCCCCAGGCTGAACCCGGATTGCTGGGCCGAATCCTGGCTGAACATGCTTTCGTTAGGGCGCTCCACCATAGCCGGCCGAGTCACCGTGTTTCGCAGGCGCACTTCCTGCAGACAGTCGCCCGGAATCTCCCGAACGAACCGGGATAACGCATTAAACTTTTCCTGCCCGTACAAACGCCGGGATTCGGCGTAAGTAAGCACCAGCTTTTTCATGGCCCGTGTTATGCCGACATAAGCCAGGCGACGCTCCTCTTCCATGCGGCCCGGCTCCTCCAGGGACATGCCGTGGGGGAACAGCCCCTCTTCCACGCCGGCCAGGAACACCAGCGGAAACTCCAGCCCCTTGGCAGAGTGCAGGGTCATCAGCTGAACGCTGTCTTCATGGTCCTCGGCCTGGGATTCACCAGCATCCAGAGCCGCCTGGGCGATGAACTCCGACAGCGCGTCCACGCCATCCTCTACCTCGTAATCAGACAGGGCATTCACCAGTTCCTCGAGGTTCTCCACCCGGGCCTGACCCTTCTCACCTTTCTCGCTGGCGTGATAGTCCTTCAGGCCGCTGTTTTCGATGGTCTGCTTCATCAGACCATGCAATGAAGCCTCGCCCACCATTTCGGAGAGGCCCTCAATAATGGCGATGAAAGACTGCAACCCGGTTTTGGCCCGGCCTTTCACCTGCCCGGCTTCCAGCAGACGCTCGGCGGATTCCCACAATGAGATACTTTGCTCGGTCGCGTATTCACGGAGCTCTGCGAGACTCTTCGCACCAATGCCGCGAGGCGGCACATTGACCACCCGTTCGAAAGCCGCATCGTCCCGCCGATACTGGACCAACCTCAGGTACGCCAGAGCATTGCGGATTTCCTGGCGATCATAGAATCGCAGGCCTCCGTAGACCCGGTAAGGAATACCCTGGCGCATCAGCGACTCTTCCAGCACTCGGGACTGCGCATTGGAGCGATAGAGAATGGCGGATTCACTGCGCAGGTTACCGTCCTGCACCCAGGCGGAAATGCTGTCGGCAATGTAATTGGCTTCGTCCTGTTCGTTGAATGCCGCGTACAGGCTGATCGGCTCGCCTTCCGGGCCGTCGGTCCAGAGCTCCTTGCCCAACCGGCCCTGGTTGTTGGCGATTACCGCGTTGGCCGCCCTCAGGATCATCTGGGTGGAGCGGTAGTTCTGCTCCAGACGCACCAGCCGGGCATTGGGGAAATCCCGCTGGTACTGCTGGATGTTTTCGACCTTGGCACCCCGCCAGCCGTAGATAGACTGATCGTCGTCCCCCACCACCGTCATTGGCACGCGATTGCTGGCCAGCACCTGCAACCAGGCATATTGAATGGTGTTGGTGTCCTGGAACTCGTCCACCAGGATGTGCTGGAACCGGCTCTGGTAATGGGCCAGCAGCTCCGGGCGATGCAGCCAGAGTTCGTGGGAACGCAGCAGCAGCTCGCCAAAATCCACCAGACCGCCCTGCTGGCAGAGCTTCTCGTACTGGCGATAGATCTTCAGCATGATCGACAGGAAATGGTCGCCCGGATTCTCCTGGATGTGATCCGCCCGCAGCCCTTCGTCCTTCTGGCTACTGATAAACCACTGGGCCTGCTTTGGCGGCCACTTGCTCTCATCAATCTGGTTTTCCCGCATCACCCGCTTGATCAGCCGCAACTGATCGTCACTGTCCAGCACCTGGAAGTTCTCTGGCAGGCCGGCGTCTTTCCAGTGCGAGCGCAGCAGACGGTGCGCAATGCCATGAAAGGTGCCGAACCAGAGGCCGCGAGCTGGAATGTCCATCATCTGCTCAATGCGGTAACGCATCTCCTTGGCGGCCTTGTTGGTAAACGTAACCGCCAGGATGCCAGTGGGCGGCACCCGATCCACGGTCATCAACCACGCAATCCGATGGACCAAAACGCGGGTTTTGCCGCTGCCCGCGCCGGCAAGCACCAGCAAGTGGTCATTCTGGGCAGTTACAGCTTCGCGCTGGGCATCGTTCAACGGATCGATGATGTGGGAGACGTCCATAAAGAATTGGTTCGCTACTGGTTAAATAAACAGGTCTGAGAGTATAACAGGAGAAATGCGGGATTTCTTTTGGGCTTGGGTTAGCCCTTTTCTTGACGGGGAAAGCACGAGGGCGGGGCTCTGTTCAGGACACGCTACGAGCACATCCATGTGCGCTTGGCTGTGGCCATCCCTGGCCACAGACAGTCCTGAACAGAGCCCCGCCCCCGCGCTTATCTCGCTTCGGAGATGGCTTCTCTATTAAAAGCCTCTTGGTACAGTCTGCGCTTCAACAAACTCGAACAGACCTTCCAGGCCACCTTCACGGCCAATACCAGAGGCCTTCATGCCACCAAACGGCGCTTCCGGCGTCGGGCCGGTGCCAGTGTTCCAACCGCAGTGACCAAAGCGAAGGCCGGCAGCAACGCGTTGGGCACGCTCGGCATCGTTGGTGAACACGTAGGAGGCCAAACCAAACTCGGTGTCGTTACCGGCTTCGATGACTTCCTCTTCCGTGCGGAACAGGGCCATGGGCACCAACGGACCGAAGGTTTCTTCCTGATAACAGCACATATCCCGGTTTACGCCGTGCACCACGGTGGGCGGGAAGAACAGGTCGTTGCCCAGATCTTCCGGTTTCTTGCCGGCAACCAGGGTCGCGCCTTTTTCAAGGGCATCCTGTACGTGACGTTTAACCTTGTCATAGCCGGCCTGGTTGATCAGGGGGCCAAGATCCACGTCGCCGTTGATACCGTCGCCGACGGTCATCTTGTTGACCCGCTCGGCCAGCTTCTCACCGAAGGCATCGGCCACTTTCTCATGCACGAAGATCCGGTTGGCACAGACGCAGGTCTGGCCCCCACCGCGGAATTTGTTGGCGATGAGGTTGTCGGCTGCGGCATCCAGATCAGCATCGTCGAAGACGATGAACGGCGCATTGCCACCCAGCTCCAGGGCCAGTTTCTTGACCTGTTCCGCTGTATCGACAATCAGCTTGCGGCCCACTTCGGTGGAGCCGGTAAAGCTGAGCATGGGCACATCCGGGCTCTCGCAGAGAACCTTGCCGATCACGCTGGCTTTACCCATCACCAGGTTAACCATGCCGTCGGGTATGTCGGTGTGCTTGTCCATCAGGCTGAACAGGGCAATCATGGTCAGCGGGGTTTCGCTGGCCGGTTTGATCACCGATGGGCAGCCTGCCGCCAGCGCAGCCGAAAGCTTCTTCGCGATCATGCCAATGGGAAAGTTCCAGGGCGTGATCAGGCCCGTGACACCGATGGGCCGGTAGTGGACAGTCCAGGTGCAGTCCTTCGGTTTTTCCGGGATGGTGTGGGCATCCAGGGCCTGGATGTGCTTGGAGCAATAATCGAAGAACCCGGCGGCGTAATCCACTTCACCCTGGGCCTCCTGCAGCGGCTTGCCATGCTCCATGCACAGGATCCGACCGACTTCCTCCTTGTTGGCCTTGAGTGCGTCCCGGATGTCTTCCAGCCACTTACGGCGGGTCTCGATGCTGTAGGGACTGGTCAGTCGCAGTGCCGACTTGCCGGAAGCAACGGCGGCGTTCACTTCGTCTTCCGACATGGATGCGACCTGGGCGATCACCTTGCCCGTTGCCGGGTTGTAAACATCGAAGGTGTTGCCATGCTCATTATCAGTCCAGCGACCACCGATATAGCCGGTCAGCTTTTCCAGCAGGGGTGACTCGATCATCTCGGCTCCTCTTCTGTGATTGGCTCCGCCCCCGTGTGGGGCGCAGTCCAGGTAATCTGGTTGCGTCAGTGTTTTATGTCTTTCATAGTGGATGTTGTATCCCACCCTGTAAAGTCAAGGGCAGGCTTTTGATCATCGCCTGAGTGTGCCTATACTCGGGGGATCAGACACCCAGGAGACCGGACAATGAAGGCATTTTTCCATCCCGCACAGGATGAGCACATTCCACAGACGTACTTTACCCGGGGACAGATGCGCCAGCCCCAGGAGATCCCTGCTCGAACCGGTGAAATGCTGGGCGGACTGAAAGAAATGGGCATCTCCGTGCTACAGCCCGCCGACCAGGGCGCGGGGCCGATCTCAAAAGTTCACGATCTGGGCTACTTGCGTTTTCTGGAATCCGCCCATCGGCGCTGGAAAGCGATGGATGACTGGGGCGAGGAAGTTATCTCGAATATCTTTGTGCGCTCCCCCAACCATCTGACTGGCATCCTGGCGGAGGCTGCGCGGTACCAGGCCGATGGCAGTTGCCCGATTGGCGAGCATACCTGGCATGCCGCCTACTGGTCGGCCCAGAGTGCACTGGGTGCCGCCGACGCGCTGATTGCCGGCGACCGCACTTCCTACGCTGTCTGTCGCCCGCCGGGGCACCATGCGCGCCGGGATGCCGCAGGCGGGTTCTGCTACCTGAACAATGCCGCCATCGCCGCCGAGCACATGAAAACACGGTTCCCCAGGATCGTGATCCTGGATACCGACATGCACCATGGCCAGGGCATTCAGGAAATCTTCTACGATCGAAGCGATGTGCTGTACATCTCCATCCATGGCGACACCACCAACTTCTACCCGGTCGTCAGCGGCTTTGAGAACGAACGTGGTGAAGGGGAAGGTTTTGGCTACAACATCAACATGCCGATGCCCCACGGATCAACGGAAGACGATTTCTTCGCAAAACTGGATGAAGCCCTGGCGGCCATCAAACTTTTCCAGCCGGATGCCCTGATACTCGCCCTCGGTTTCGATATCTACAAGAATGATCCCCAGGCCAAGGTGTCGGTATCCTCGGAGGGTTTCTGCAAGCTTAGCACCCATGTGCGTCAGCTGGGGCTGCCGACGCTGGTAGTGCAGGAAGGCGGTTACGATCTGGAGGCTCTGAGCGAGAACGTCCAGCAGTTCTTCAAAGGTCTGGCAGGCTGACGCATCAGGCTGCGGGCACGTAAACCTTCACGTTTTCGTGCCCTTCGGCCTTCAGATGCCCGGCGTGCATGCGGCTCATCGTGCCGCGATCGCAATACAGCAGGTACTGCCGGTTTGCTGGCAACTCCGGAAGCTGCTGATTCAGCTCATAGAACGGGATCTTAAGAATTTCATTGTTGGTCAGCTTCAGCGGAGACTGTTCGCCCTCGGCGGGATGACGGACGTCAATAATCACGTCCTCCACCGACGGCGTCTGAACCATTTCCACTTCCTCAGGGGTCACGGTCGTTTCCAGCAAACGGCTTACCGGCGTTTCCTCCCGGGCCTGAATTGCGTTAGCAAGCACTGACGTATCCATCTGGGCCTCGTCTTCCTCGACGCGGTGGAGCTTGGCGCGGGTCGCCGGTTTCTGGGAGATCACGCCACAGTATTCGGGCATATTGCGGGCATAAACCTCTGTGCCAATTTCCCGGGCGATACGAATGATGGCCTCTTTGTCCATGGACACCAGGGGCCGCAAGACCACCTCGTCACTGGCCCGATCCACCACATTGAGGTTGCTCAGGGTCTGGCTGGACACCTGGGCCACGGCATCCCCTGTCACCAGACCCACTGCGTTGTTCTTGCGGGCAATCTCGGCCGCCGCCATCAGCATCTGGCGCTTGAGCACTACGCCCCAGTGGCGGTGACTCACCGAACGCATGATTTCGGCGACGACACCCTCGAAGGGCACCGAGATAAACTTCGCGCTGTGGGAGGCGCCATAGCGATCCCACAGGTAGTGGACTACCTGGCGCACACCGACCTCATGGGCTGTGCCCCCGAGGTTGAAAAACAGGAAGTGATTGCGCAAACCCCGACGCATCATCAGGTAGGCGGCCACGGACGAATCATAGCCCCCGGAAATCAGGGTTAGCACATTTTCGACGCTGCCCAGGGGGTAACCGCCCAGCCCCCGGTGCTTACGATGGGCGATGTGATAGCGATCGTCGTTGACCTCAATCCGCACCTCAACCTGCGGGGATTTGAGATCGACTCCACTGGCACCCGATGCCTGAATAAGCGCGGCACCCACCGTCCGTTCCAGATCGATGGAGCGGAAACTGTGCTCACCGTGACGGCGGGCCCTGACTGCGAAGGTTTTGCCAGTCAAACGGTCGGCAAACGCCTCAACGGCTCTGTCAGCAACGTCGTCAAGGCTGACAAACGGAAACGCTCCGATTTCCTGAATCGTGGAAATACCCGGTATGCGCAGAAGCACCTCAAGGGCGGGCCCGGACAGCCCGCGGCCGTCAGGTACCTCCACGTCTACCCTATCCCAGCTGCCTTCGACCCGAATCTCCGCATCCAGCCGGGCCAGCAATTTTCGGATGTTCTGCCGCAGGTGTCGCATCTGCTGACGGCGGACAGGTTTACTCTTGATAGCAACTTCCGGAGCGGGACGAATAAGCAGTTTCATAAATCGGAATTTTGTCGGGTGGCGTATTGTCATGAAAGGCCTTAGTCTACTCTTTTGAAGGCGTGCCTCAAAATCGGGCATTTCCGCAACATCCAGGAGTTTCACCGTTAATGCAGGAAACGACCATCAATGCCCTGGTTTCCCCCGAGGGCAGCCTTGAAATTCTTTCCAATCATGAGGTCAACCGCCTCAAGGACCGCAGCGAGGGAGGCCTGTATCGGCTGTTTCGCCAGTGTGCCCTGGCGGTTCTGAATACCGGGGTAGAAACCGACGACTGTCAGGCATTGATGGAATCCCATGCTGACTTTGACGTCCGTCTGGTTCCTCAGCCACGGGGTCTCAAACTCGAACTGATCAACGCGCCCGCACATGCGTTCGTTGATGGACAGATGCTTCGAGCGATCCGTGAACACCTGTTCTCGGTTCTCAGGGATATCATCTACTCCCATTCGATTCCCCAGTCAGCCGCAGGTTTCCGGCGGGACGACCCGGAAGACCTCACCAACTACGTTTTCCACATCCTGCGCAATGCCCGGGTACTCCAGGCGGGAAGACAACCGGATCTGGTCGTTTGCTGGGGTGGCCACTCAATCGGGCATGACGAATACCAGTACAGCAAGGATGTAGGTCATCAACTGGGGCTGAGAGCCCTGAGCATCTGTACCGGGTGTGGCCCGGGGGCCATGAAAGGCCCTATGAAAGGCGCAACCATCGGCCACGCCAAGCAGCGGGTCAAGAACGGCCGCTACATCGGCATCACCGAACCGGGCATTATTGGCGCAGAAGCACCGAACCCCATCGTCAATGAGCTGGTGATCATGCCGGACATTGAGAAACGGCTGGAGGCCTTCGTGCGCTGCGGGCATGGTGTCATTGTTTTCCCGGGCGGTGTCGGCACCGCCGAGGAAATTCTCTACCTGCTGGGCATCCTGCTGCATCCGGACAACGCCGACCTGCCCTTCCCGGTGGTGTTTACCGGCCGACAGGAGAACGCGGAGTATTTCGAGATGATCGACAAGTTCATCCGGAACGCCCTCGGGGACGAAGCTGCCAGCAAGTACGAGATTATCATCGACGATCCGGTGCGGGTGGCCCAGACCATGAAAAAGGGCATGAAGGAGGTCGAGACGTTCCGGCGCGCCATGCAGGATGCGTATTATTTCAACTGGATGCTGAAGATCGACCCGGTGTTCCAGTTACCGTTCGAGCCCAATCACGACAACATGCGGGCGCTGGAGCTGCATCGGGATCAGCCGGTGCACCTGATCGCCGCGAATCTGCGGAAAGCGTTCAGCGGTATCGTTGCCGGGAACGTCAAGGAAGGTGGTATACGGCAGGTTCAGGAGAAGGGGCCGTTCGAGATTGCTGGCGATCCGAGCCTGATCAAACCCCTTGAGGCCATGCTGGAGCAATTTGTCACCCAGAACCGCATGAAACTACCTGGCTCTTCGGCCTACAGACCAAGCTATCGCATAGTCAGCGGAGCGGCCTGAGCCGCTTCGCTGACACGGTAAAACTTACTTGCCGCCGTCTGCGGGAAGACTGGCGTAATAGGCCGCCAGGTTGGCGATATCGGCGTCACTCAGGGCAGCAGCCTGACCCTGCATGATGGCCGCCTGGCCGCCGGACCGCTGCTTGTTCTTGTACGCCTTAAGGGCAGATACCAGGTACTGCTCATTCTGGCCCGCCAGGTTCGGGTAAGTCGGGATTTGCGCCAGACCGTTCTGGCCATGACAGGCAGCGCACACAGCCGCCTTGGCCTTACCCGCTTCGGCATCCGCAGCAGAAACTACAGCAGGCACTGCAGCGCCAAGCGCAAAAATTCCCGCAACAGCGTAGTGTTTCAGATTCATTGTCATTACCCTCTCATCATCGTTTTCAAGATTTTCAGCCCGGTTTGGAAGCCGGACAGTAAACTGACTAGCACTTATAGCACAGAGCCGGGGAACCTCAAATGCGATAGGTCAAGGACTTCCTTTCGACGTTCGTCCTCTTTTCTGTTCTGGCTATTAGAGTGAAAGTACGTTCGATTCCGTATGCAAGATCGATTTCATTATCCGGAGATAACGTCAATGTCTGTAGAGGCCCAGGAACTTGCCTGTCGCGAAGGCCATATCGGAGTTCTGACGCTGAACTCCCCGGGCACGCTTAATGCACTTTCCGAGCAAATGATCCAGCAGACCCAGGACATTCTGGATCGTTGGGCCAATGATGACCGGATCTGCATCGTGGTTATTCAGGGAGCAGGCGAAAGAGCCTTCTGCGCCGGCGGTGATATCCGCGAACTTTACGATGCGATTCTCGATCCGGAAGACAGAGAGAAACCGATACGCTTTTTCAGCCGCGAATACCGGATGGACTACACCATCCATCGTTTTCCGAAGCCGGTATTGGGTATAGCCCACGGCGTGGTAATGGGCGGTGGTCTTGGTGTGTTTTCCGGCTGCCGGTATCGGTTGATAACACCGGATGTCACCCTGGCGATGCCCGAGATCGCCATCGGTCTGTTTCCGGATGTGGGTGCCAGCTGGTTTCTGAAACGGCTGCCCGGTCGACTCGGCTTGTTCATGGGCTTAACCGGCGCTCGCCTGAACGTAAGCGATGCACTGCGGGTTGGCCTCGCGGACATGGCGATTCTGCCGGAAGATCGGGACCGCCTGCTCGACCGCCTGGCGTCGGAACGCTGGACCGGGCAGACTGCCGCGGACGACAACCGCCTGTTCCGCTTGCTGAATCAGTTCCAGACACCGGATTACCGGGCACTGCCGTCCAGCCACCTTGCAAAGCACGAACAGCGAATTGCCCGGCTCAGCGCTGGCGATGAACTACCCGAAATCGTCGACCAATTGCTCACGGCGGAGGTGGACTGCGACTGGTGGCATGCATGCATGAATACGCTGAGGACCGGCTGCCCGGTGTCCGCCTGGCTGGTCTGGAGCCAGTTACAAAAAGCCCAGCAGATGTCCCTGAAGGACGCCTTCCGTATGGAGCTGGCCATGGTCTCGGAATGCATCCGCCGTCCTGACCTGGCAGAAGGCATACGGGCTCTGGCTATCGACAAGGATCGCCACCCCAAATGGAGTTATCCGGGCGTTGCCGATGTCCCGGAAGATGTCGTCGCGGCCCATTTCACCCCGGAGTGGGATGACGAGACCGATCCGATGGGCCTGGAATAGCCCCCGGACACTAGAGTTGAGCGCCCGCCTGCACCAACAACATTTCCAGATCCCGATTGTTGGTGGTGCGAGCGATGTCCAGCGCGGTCTGGCCGTCCTTGGCCCGGTAATTCACATCGGCCCCCGCGGCCACCAGCCGTTCCGCGGTCAGCAAGTCACCATTGGCGACTATCTTCATAAGCAGTGACTCTCCGCCCTGGCTGACATTGACGTTGGCGCCGGCTGCCAGTAGCACTTTGACCACCGATAGATGGCCGTTCTCTGCTGCCCGCATCACAGGGGTATAGCCGTTGCGGTCGCTGGCGTTTACATCGGCGCCGGCGGACAGCAGCAGCTGCACGCGTCTCTTTTCACCATTCCCGGCAACTGAAATCAAAAGCGCATCAGCCTCGGCCAGCGCCTCGGGGCTGAGAGTAACCGGCTGGCGTTGGGAAGCGCAGCCAGACAGAAAAACAAAAAGCGGAAGCAAAATCAGCAAAACACGGAGGGCGCCGGTTCCCTTGGCCATAACAAACAGTCTCTATGGAGTCTCGGTGGAAAGATAGGTGGACCTATTCTGGGCAGACACCATCGGAAATTAAATCGAGCGAGTCACAAACCCGGGCCATCCTTGAGACGATCGCGAACCAGCAGCCTCAGCCGGTCTTCACCTTCTCTTTGCCCCAGGCACAGCTTTTGAGCCTGAAGCGACGACCATGGCCAACCCTGCAGTACGCTGCCGCACCACACGGCCAGGTCTTCATGGTCCCTCAGCCACGCCATGGTTCCCCGCGCCTGGCTCAGCTTCCGCAGAACCGGAACCATAACCTGAAACCCCCGGTGGCCGTTGGCGAAATTACGAAGATCCCGCAGATCATCACTATCAAGCCCGGGCCCCGGGGGCAGATCGGCCGTTATCTCCGCCAGCAGATCCGGTTCCAGCCCGGGCCAGTTGTCGGGCAACAGGGTAAGCCAGTGGCCGGCGAGTCGTTTGCGAATGCGCCCTTCCAGATCCAGGGCCGTCTGAGAGATGCCTTTGATCATCTGCAACGGATATTCCCCACTGGTGGCTTCCTGCTGCAAGCCGACCCTGAGCACATGAAGACCGCAGGTCTGCCAGAAGGCCAGCAGGTCGGTGCTGCCGCCAAAGCTGGTTCCAAGATAATCAACACCTTGCGCGACGCTATACGCCAGTGCGGCCTCGACCAGGCTTCGGCCAATAGCCTGCCGCCTGACGTCGTCTGAGATCGCAATGCGCACCACACGAAGACCTTCCAGGACAGCGGCTTCCGGATAGCCGCTGTGGCTGGCCAGCGATTGCGGCAGGAGATGTCCGCGAATTCGACGGGTGCCCAGGCTGACCTGTTCGGCCAGCTCCGGTGAAAGGCCACCTTCGAGCGCACACCAGAGGATTCCAACCGTCCGGTCACCAATCCGTGCACGCCAGCTCCGAGCAGCCGGATCGTCCAGCCATTGCCGAAGATCGGCCGGACTGGTCCGGTAATGGGCATCCACCAGCAAACCAAAGGCATGAGACAGCGCCTCATCGCCGGCAGTTGCCGGGTGCCAGGCTTCGATGACCAGCTCTCCGGCGCTGCTTTCGGTTTTTCGGGGTGGCACACTGCCATCGGCAGCCAGCAGAAAGAGCTGACTGACCAGTGCTTCCAGCGGATCATTCACGGCCCAGCGCACCGGCTCGGTCAGTGTCATCGCCTGCCAGTGAGGCGTCGACTGTTCAAGTACCTGTCGAAAGCGTATGGCGAAGCCCCGGCCGGCGCCCTCGTAGCCATGCACCGTGGTGGCAAATGCCACCCTGGGCCAGCCCAGCAGAACCGATTTCAGCAGGGATGCCTGGACCGCAGCGGCCTCGTCCACCAGAACCACCTCGGCCTCCGGTCGCAAGGCCAGAAGCTCCCTGACCGGAATAAACCTCAGGCGCCCGCCCGACCGGGTTGTCAGCGTACCGGCGCTGACATGGTCCAGCTGATCTGAGAGAGCTTCCCGGGCGTGGCGGAACAGGGTGTCTACATTCTGTTCCGATGGCGCAGTAACAACGATTTCCCGCCTGCCTTTCTCCAATAACTCCGCCGCAGCCATTCCCAAAGCGGCAGACTTGCCCCGCCCCCGGTCTGCGGTCACAACCAGCGGTCGGCGTCTTCGGCCCAGGCCAAACCGGACCAGGCGCTGAACCAGTTGTTCCTGGTCACGGGTTGCGCCGATTCGGAAGCTTTGCTCCGGTACAGCGGGAATGGCGGGCACGGTTGATGGCAATTTGCCCGGAGAGATCCGGATCACGGCTTCATGATCGACAAGAATATCGGCCATACGGGCCGCAAAGGGATGCTCTCCACCATGGTCAAGACCGGTCCTCGGGTAGTCCGGGTCAGCAAACCGGTGCCACTCATCCAGCGGCGGCATCAACCAGAACAGCAAGCCGCCGGCGGTCAATGCCCCCGAGAGAGCAGCGAAGGCATCGGGCGGGTTTCCCTGCCAGCCGTCCCAGATAATCAGGGAGACTTCCCGGCCAAGCCATTGTCGGGCCTCGCCCGGGACAATCCGGGTCAGGCGCGGATCGGGGCACTGGCCCGTAGGCCCGGTCCAGAGGCTGGTTTGAAGCTCGAGTTCAGATAGCAGGGCAGAAAGCCACTCGAGATTTTTTTCCCGACTACCTTCAAGCAGGACCAGACGGCGTTCGCCATTGGCGGCAAGACTGGCCTGCAGAGTGCGCCAGACAGCGGCATCCGGCGCGGCGTCGGGTCCAGGATGACTCATCAGCTAAGGTCGGCACCATGGGCTTTGAGGTCGTCGAGGGCGCACTTTTCCAGAGCGGCCTGGTGCGTGGCGCGCAGGCGGACTCGTGGCGCGCTGCCGGCTTCGAAGGCTTCCTGCCAACGAGCCGCGCACAGGCACCAGCTGTCACCCGCTTTCAGGCCTTCGAAGCCGAATTCCGGTCTGGGGGTGCTGAGGTCATTGCCCTGGGCTTTGGAGAATTCAAGGAATTCGTCGGTGACCACGGCGCAGACGGCATGCAGACCAAAGTCATCCGGGCCGACGTTGCAGCAGCCATCGCGGTAGAAGCCGGTGATCGGGTCTTTGCCGCAGGTTTCCAGTTTTTCGCCCAGTACGTTTACCGATTCGGACATTTCCATGTTTAAGACCTTTTAGCTTTCATGTTTTGATCGCAATTATGCGGGAGCGGTATCCGCTCTACCAGCAGGCCGTTACAATACCGGCCATGCCGACCGAACCCCAAATTCCCGATAGCACCAACCTGCCGGATTACCTTACCGATGAACAGCGGGCGATTATTACTGCCGGCTATGAGCATTCGGTAATTACCGCTGTGGCTGGCAGCGGCAAGACCTCGACGCTGGCGTGGCGTATCCGGTATCTGCTGGAACAGGGCCATGATCCGGACCGGATGCTGGTGTTGATGTTCAACCGGAGCGCCCGGGTGGATTTTGAGCGCAAGCTGCAGGACGTTTGCGCTCAGAACGGGCTGGCGCTGCCGGAGATTCGGACGTATCACGCCATGGGCCTCCGCCTGTATAAACGGTTTGTGCGGGAGGGTTATCTGCCAGGATTCTCAGAGAAGATTCTGACCGAGCAGGAGATCAGTTTTCAGGCCTGGCAATTGACGCGGCGGCTGGCGCCGGAGGATCTGGCGGATGAGATACGGCGCAACAAGAAGGATTTTGTCGAGACGGCGACGGGGTTTATTGATCTGGTGAAAACAACCCTTTCACCGGCAGAGATTGTGTTTGAGGAGCTGGGGTATTCCGACAAGCACAAGTATCTGGTCGATCTGTTCCACAGTTTTGAGCAGTGGCGGAAAAGCCAGGGCCGGATCAGCTACGCCGACATGCTGTACGAGCCGGTGATGGCGATTCACCAGAATCCTCCGTTGCAGCGGCTGGTGGGCAACAAGATGGATCTTATTCTGGTGGATGAGTACCAGGACACCAATGAGATCCAGCACCTGCTGCTGCGCTACGTGGCTGGAGACCGGGCCCGGGTGACGGTTGTTGGCGACCCGGACCAGACAATCTACGAGTTCCGGGGCGCAAAGCCCGAGTTTATTCTCAAACGGTTCAGCGATGAGTTTGAAAGCCCGCTGGAGCAAACCCTCAGCTACACCTTCCGCTACGGTCACCGGGTGGCGTTGCTGGCAAACCATCTGATCTGCCATAACACCGGGCGCAAGGATGTGCTTTGCCATTCCCACCCTTCCACTCCCGGCACAGAGATCACCCTGCATCGGGCGGAGAGCGATGCCGATACGGTGCTGCAAATTCTACAGGGCCAGTCAGAACCGGCCCTGGCCGGCACCGCCATTCTGTTCCGGGTCTGGAGCCAGAGCGTACCCATTGAGCTGAAGCTGCTGGCGCGGCAGATTCCCTATCGGATTGATGCCGGCAAGGGCGCCCTGTTCAGTCGGGAAGTGCAGGCCATCACCGCCTTGTTGATGGTGGTGACGGGAAAGCTGGAGAATCTTCCGGACGAGGATCGGCTGGAACTTGCACGGCAGTTGTTACGTTTTCCCCACGTCGGGTTGAAGGAGTCGGAGCTGGAACAGCTGGCGCGTTTCCTGTCGGGGTTTTCCGGCGGCTGGCATGAACGACTGTTGGCTATGGACTTCGACGCCCTGGCGCCCATGGCCGCTCGCAAGCTCAGGAAGCTGGGCGAGGTGCTTGCCCAACTGCGCAGCTACGGCGGCCCAGTGGCCGGGCTGATCAGTGTCTACGCAGAGCACACCGATCTTTACGAGGGCATCCGCAGCCTGGCGCTGACTCATGAAAGTGCCGAGGAACGGATTGATACCGTGCAAGGATTCCGGCAGTACCTGAAAAGCCTGGATGTCACAGCCGAAGGCGCACTGGAGCATCTGAGAACTCTGAAGCAGCAGGCGGGTGAAAAGCAACTGGGAGGCGTGCTGCTGTCGACCATTCACCGCACCAAGGGGCTGGAATGGCCGACTGTGATCATTCCCGGCCTTCAGGAGAAATACCTGCCTTACAGCCCGCGCCCCCAGGACGATGCCAGAGGATTTCTGGAAAGCGAGCGGCGGCTTCTCTATGTCGCCATGACTCGAACCCGTCAGCAGCTGCATGTGATCACCCGACCGGCCAGCAAGCAACCGCACCTGGATGGCGATCTGGGCCCCAGCCGGTTTGTGGAGGAGTGCTGCTTCGAGCTGGCCGAGGAGTTTGGACACTGGCTGGATGAACGGACCCCGGCCGAAGCTTCAACAATCCGGTTGAGCGCTCCCCTCACGGCGGTCAGCCAGCGCTATGCCGACCGGGAAAGTGTCACCCTGGAAGGCCAGGCCGCAACATCCAAAAGTTCGATGGAACCGCTCTGGCATCACCAGCGTCTTAGCCACGCGATTTTTGGCTCCGGCTCGGTGGTTGCCGAGGATGAAAGCTCGTTCGAAGTGCACTTCGACAACGGCGAGATTCTCAATTTCAGCAAGAAGAGCGCGCATCTGTATTTTACGGCTCTGGCCTGAAACGACTTCCGGCACGTAAACGTACACTGGGTACAATTGCGGACGTAACAATCCGTATCATTTTTTTGTCTTTTTTGGCCTACTGGCCTAAATTCCGGGTATAAAAGCACTTTTCATGAAGAAGTGCGGTACCACAACGACAATGAACAGGAGGTTCTGCATGAACATCATGCGTCCGATTTCCGCGGCTGTACTGGCCGCAACTCTGGCATCCCCGGCCCTGGCCGACCGCCAGGAAACCATCTATATCAATCCGTTTGCCGGCTTCCAGCTATTTGACGACAAACGCGATCTGAGCGAGACCGGGACCTTCGGCGTTGGTGTGGAATACCGCTTCCGCCCCCACTGGTCAGTTGAGGCACTTTACTCACGCGCCGACGCCGATCGCAAATACGTGGCCGGCGAATCCGAATTTGATGAAGTTCGGGTTGATGGTACCTACTACTTTGCAGGCCCAGAGGAGGCCTGGAACCCATACGTTTCTCTGGGCGCAGGCCATGCAGACTTTGGTTCGGACAACAGTGGTGTTCAGACCGCTGGCAGCAACCATGACGAGACTCGGGTCAATGTAGGTACCGGTTTCCGTTACAACATCAGCGATGCCGTATCACTGCGCGGCGATCTCCGCGAGTTCCACGGGATCGATGAGAGCACGTTTGATACCCAAGTCTCTCTGGGCATCAGCTTTGCCTTTGCCCGCACCGTGGCCCAGGCCGCTCCAAAGCCCGCAGACGCTGATGGCGATGGCGTCCCGGATTCAAGAGACCAGTGTCCCGGCACTCCGGCTGGAGCACCCGTTGACAGCAATGGCTGTGAGCCGGATGAGGATCGCGACGCCGTTGCTGACAGTCGCGATCAGTGCCCAAATACCACACGTGGTGCTGAAGTCGACAGCCGTGGCTGTGAACTGGACAGCGATAACGATGGCGTAGTGAACAGCCAGGATCTGTGCCCCAACACCACCGCCGGTGCAGAAGTGGATGACACCGGCTGTGAGGGTGTAACGGAAACCATCCAGACCTTCACCATCGAAGTGCAGTTCCCGACCAACAGCTCTGTGATCGGCAACGCCTACGACAGCGAAATCAGTCGGGTTGCTGACTTTATGCAGGAAAACCCGGAAACCATCGTGGAAATTGCCGGTCACTCCGACAGCCGCGGTGACGCCGACTACAACCAGTTCCTGTCCCAGCGTCGCGCTGAGGCGGTTGCCGGTCGTTTGACCGGACCTCTGGGCATTGATCCATCACGGGTGGAAGCCGTAGGTTACGGTGAAGAGGCGCCAATTGCGTCTAACAACACAGCAGACGGCCGTGCTGCCAACCGCCGGGTTGAAGCGCGCATTCAGATTCGCCGCTAACCACCGGTTGATATCTGAGTGGATTGTTGAAAAGGCGCCCTCCGGCGCCTTTTCTGCTTCTGGAAAAGCGAGAAACCAATGCTCCGACCTATTGGCCTGATGACTATCATGCTTGCCCTGGCAGCGCCGGCAGAAGCTCAGGTTTTCCGCTGCGATAAAGAGGGCAATACCGTGTTCTCCGACCAGCCATGCGGGGAGGATGCAGAATCGGTTGAGCTGAGGGATAACCGGATTGGTGGCAGCTTTGACCAGAACCTCCCGGCGCTGGAGGCCCCGGATTCCCGAGAACAGTCCGAAGAGCAGGAACCCAAGGAAGAGGCCGGCACCTGCCGGTTTATCAACTCCACCGATTTGCGTCGTTATCTGGTCCGCGAGCAGGTCGTCCAGGGCATGACCCGAGAGCATGTGCGCCGGGCCTTTGGCAATCCGCCTGAAACCTACACCAGCCCTCAGGAAGTCTGGATCTACCAGACCCGCTATTACGGCGCGCTGTACGAGCTAACCTATGTGTATTTCAGGGATGGCTGTGTTGACCGGGTGGAGTATCGGAAACCCTGACCGCATCGAGCAGCAGATTCCGGGGCGTCAGTGCCCGGTCGCAGAACTGCCCGAGTTGTACCCGGTAACCCTGCTCCTCCAGGAACAGCGCGTAATCCAGCACCATCCAGAGCTCCAGAGGACGTCGGAATAGATGTCTGACCAGCTCATGGCGGCGAACCTCCGCCAGCCGACGCTCGCCGCACGCAAGCCAGTCATCGAAGTCCACGCTGCCGGGTAATTCGAGGTGTTTTTTCGCCGCCGCCCAGCGGCAAAAAGCCTCAAAGCCCTCATTAACCAGCCGTGCCGGATGAGACGGCACTGGAAGGTATTCGTCCCGCCCTCGCAAGGACCGCTGCAGGCCATCAAAGCCGAGGCGCCACTGACTGATCAGACGGGTCTGTTTACGGACCCGCGCTGGCGCGGTCACTGTTTCCTGAACCGCCAGCCGCAAGTCGGTTCGGCCTGGTTGCAGTGTCTCCCGATAACCCGACGCTCGGTCAGAAAGGGGCTGGTAGATATCCTGGTCGGTCAGGTGGTAACAACAAGGTGAGATACTCAGTCTCGGCAACCCGGCTTCGCTGCCTCGCTTCAGTAACTGCCGATGCAGATCGCCGCAGGCATGGAGTGCAACACCATGGTGACGTTTCGGAAGCGACAGATCCGTTGCCATGACGTCCTGGCAGCGGATCGACACACGATCTCCGAACTGTTGGGCCAGTCGATTGCCGTCCCGCGCCAGCTCCTGATTCCACTCGAAACCCTGTATCTCACCGGGGCAAAGCGGCGCCAGTGTCCGGGACAGATGGCCCTTGCCACAACACCAATCCAGCACAGAATGCCCCAGGGGAACGATAGCTGCGGCAAACGCACCTGACTGCAATCGTTTCCGGCCCGGCATGTCCGTGGCCCGGATTTCCGGCAGGGTCGCCTCCGAAACCTTTTCGGCTGACGGCAAAAGCTGGGGAAGTAGCACCATTTCCGAATAACCTTCCAGGGACGACAGCCACCGGGATGCCCTGGCGGCCAGCTCAACCGGAGCGTCATCCAGGTGCCGGCATTCGTCATCAGTAAGCCCTGCCAGCATTGCGGCCAGTTCCGGATAATGGCGTGTCCACGCTGGTTCCGGTGTCATGAACGGCGCCGGTTGCCAGAACTCCCGGTGCTCAACAAGCCAGTCGTTCAGCTGCTGCCACCGCTGGTAAAAAGATTCCGCGTCGTGGTGTAAACTCGCCGCCGGAGGTAACGTCATGCAACTGGCCTTTGTACTTGTTGAACCCAAGGTTCCGGAAAATGTCGGAGCGGCCGCCCGCGCCCTGTGCACCATGGGCTTCGGCGAACTCTGGCTGGTCAACTCGGACCTGCACACGCGTCCGGAAGCCCACTGGCTGGCCCATGGCAGCGACCACATCCTGGACAATGCGCGCATTTTCCCCGATCTGGCGGCGGTAAGAAACTCCGTAGACCTGCTGATGGGGACCTCAGCCAAGCCACGGCACCAGCGTAAGGACTGGCACACGCCCCCACGCCTGCGGGAAGCATTGGCAACCAAGGGTTCATCCGTGGCCACGGCAGCTCTGGTATTTGGCCGCGAGGACCGAGGGCTGTCCAATGACGAACTGGCGCTCTGCGATCTGCTGACTGGCATTCCCATGAAGGTGGCCTACCCGTCCCTGAACCTGGCTCAATCCGTGATGCTCTATGCCTGGGAAATGTCCGGGCTTTCGGAAACCAAGGATAGCCTGAGCGAGCCTGCCGATGAGAACCGTCTTGGCGCACTCCGCGGCCGACTTGAAACCTTGCTACCGGAGCTGGATACACCGCCCGCAGGGAAGTTATCCCAGTGGGTTTTCGAGCGGCTGCCGTTATTGTCTGATCGGGATATCGGGTTTGTTCATACGCTGTGCTCGAACGTTGAGCGCGTTGTGGAATCTAGTTCTCCAGCGCACTCTGATTCTGAGGATGAGCCAGCCGGATAAGCCTTCCCGGGCCTTTTGCGCGCACCGATTTACTGAAACTACTCCTGGAATCTTCCTGGCCGGAAGGCATCCAGACAGATGGCGGGTTCCTCGCCGTCGATTACCTGGGCGATGACATCAGCACTGCCCGCGGACAGGGTCCAGCCGAAGGTGCCGTGGCCGGTGTTCAAAAAGAGGTTCTCTCTAGTGCCACGGCCGATAATCGCCGGGCCGTCCGGGGTCATTGGGCGGAAGCCGGTCCAGGTTTCGGCAGCATCAAGATCCGCGCAGCCGGGGAACCGGGATTCGACCGACTTCTTGATAGTTGCCAGTCGGGCTTCGGGAATATCCCGGTTGAAATCCGCCAGCTCGACAAACCCTGTGGCACGTAACCGATTGCCCAGACGGGTAGAAACGACTTTGTAGTTGTCGTCATGGATGGTGGAAGCCGGTCCTCGCTCGGGGTCTTTCATAGGAACCGTCAAGCTGTAGCCCTTTACCGGATAGATGGGCAGTTGCAGGCCCAGGGCTTCCACAAGATGGTTAGACCAGCAGCCGGCGCTGATCACGAAGGCATCCGCTTCCAGTGTTTCCATGACCCCATCATTGTTTCTGACAGAAATTGCACTGACTTTGTGGTCATCAGCAATCAGCTTTTCCGCTTCCACGTTGTAACGAACGAGCACTCCCTTTGCCTCGCAGGCTTTCGCCAGCTCCCGGGCGAACTGGTGACAATCGCCGGTACCGTCTGTGTCGTAGCTCAAGGCACCGAAGAGCGGACCGTAGCCGACCATGCCGGGTTCGGCTTCGCGTACCTGTTCCGGGGTGAGCAAACGGGAAGGGATACCCAGCTCGTTCAGCAAGTCATGAGTCGCCCTGTAGCCTTCCAGTGCCTCCGGAGTACTGGCCAGGTGCAGAAGGCCTTGATGGTCGCCATCGAAGGACAGGTCAAGCTCCTTCTCAAGCGCCAGGAACCGTTCCCGGCTGTGGATGCCGAGGCGCAACATGGCGCGGCGATTCAATCCGAACAGCCCTGGCGACCAGGCGTAACGGAGCGTGGAAAACATGAACTTGAGTGTTTCCACAGACGGCGGGAAGCGAAGCTTCAGGGGGCCGTCCTGCTTGAGGATCCAGGGGATGGCCTTGAACACAATCGCGGGATCGGCCCAGGGGTACACCACGCCATAGGATCGCTGGGCCGCGTTGGCCTTGCTGGTTTCATTACCGGCCACGGCATGGCGCTCCAGCACAGTAACCTGGTGGCCTCGGCGATTCAGCTCGTAGGCGGTGGTCATTCCCACCACGCCGCCACCAACGACAACAACGTGCATGCATTCCTCCCCAGTGTTTATTTCACGCCGCTTTTCGCCAGCAGGCGACGGTACTCTTTCAAAACATTCTCGTCTTCTTTCGGGTAATCCGGCGCCAGTTTCTGCAACTGCTCAGCCAGAATGGCCGCGACAATCGCGCGCGCCTGGGGCTTCCGATCACCCGGCACGATAAACCAGGGCGCCTGTTCTGCGTGGGTCGCGGCCATGGCTTCCTCGGCAAACGCTTCGTACTCTCGGCGTTTTTCCCAGCCGTCAATATCCGACTTATCAAACTTCCAGCGTTTGCGCGGTTTGTCGAGGCGTTTCAGCAGACGCTGACGATGCTCGTCCTCAGACAGGTTGAGCCAGACCTTGATCACCATGGTCCCCTCCTGCACCAGGTGATTTTCGAAGTTCCGAATGGACTGGTAACGGTTTTGCCAGTTGTAGCTGTCAGGCGTGTGGACCGGCCATACCCGCTCGGCGATCACTGCTTCATGATGGCTGCGATTGAAAGCGACCATCTGGCCAAAGCCGGGCAGAAACGGCGTAACCCGCCAGAGAAAATCGTGCCGGATTTCGGGGCCCCTGGGCCGGCTGAACGACCAGGCGTGAAAACCGGCGGGGTCCGCGTAGGTTGCCAGGGTGCGGATCAGGCTGTCTTTTCCGCTGGTGTCCGGGCCGTGGGTAACCAATAGAACCGCCCTGGCCTGGTTGGCCCAGAGCCGGCGCTGGTATTCACCGATCTGATCCAGACTGGCTTCCAATCCTGGCAGGGTGGTGTCATCGCCATCCAGAAAAGTCGGGTAATCCCGGAATCTGGGCTTTCCAGGGTCGTAAAGAAAAGAACTGGCAAACGCCGACAGCTTCATCAAGGTGCTCCGTGCAAGTCCCTATTAAGGTAATACAGGTCAACAATCGTACAAGCTGGTAAACTTATGAGCCTGAATTCACAGAATAGCAGCCCAAACGCAGGTTGCGATGGAGTGTAGTACCCGGCAATGAGTAAAAAACGTCGCGAGATTCCCGTATTCGATCATCCGATCATAGAGACCCACTGTCACCTGGATTACCTCAAGGACCGTCCGCTTGAAGAGACTCTGGAACAGGCCCAAGGGGTCAATATCGAGAAAGTGATCACCATTGCGGTGTCCCCGGATAACCTTGCCAGGGTACGAGAGCTCAGCCAGGTTGCCCCCTGGGTCTACGGTACCCAGGGAATCCATCCCCACGATGCTGAAAGCTATTCCGATGACGTAGAAGCCGAAATCCGCGCCCACGCCCGGGACGAGAAGATCGTTGCCGTGGGCGAAATCGGGCTGGATTATTTTTACGACAACGCTGACCGGGACGTACAGCGGGACGTGTTCCGGCGTCAGCTGCAGATCGCCTGTGACACAGACCGCCCCGTGGTTATCCATAGCCGTGAAGCCGACGAAGACACCATCGCCATTCTCGGTGAATTTGAAACCACTTTGAAACGCCGTGGCGTGATCCACAGCTTCACTTCCGGCCCGGGGCTCGCCCGGTATGCTTTGGATCACGGCTGGTGTCTGGGTTTCAACGGCATTACCACGTTCAACAAGGCCGAGAACGTTCGGGACATCGTGCGGATGGCACCCATCGACCAGATTCTCCTGGAAACCGACTCTCCGTTCCTGACCCCGGTTCCCTACCGCGGCAAGGAAAACGCACCGTTTTACCTGCCCTTTGTGGCCGAAAAAATCGCCGAGGTGAAAGAGCTTCCCCTTGATGAAGTAATCGCTAAAACCTACAACAACAGCTTGCGGACGTTTTTCCCGACTGAATGATCAAACGCGTTCCCATCTCCGCACTCAAGGTCGGGATGTACATAACCGACCTGAACAACGACTGGATTCCTCATAACACCCAGCGCAAGCGCGGTGTGATCAAAAAAGAGGAAACCATCGATAAAATCCGGCGCATGGGCGTGGCGTTTGTATACATCGACGCCTCGAAAGGTATCGATACCCAGGACGCCGAGACCGCCACCGAAGTCGATCGGCGCAATGAGTCGGCCCTTCAAAGGGCTGGCGAACTGACGCCGGGCCTGCGCCCCCATGTGCCACTCGCGGAAGAAATGGTGATCGCCCAGCAAGTCCACAGCCAGGCCCAGGGGCTGGTGGGCGAGTTCATGAACCACGCCAAGGTCGGCGGAGCTATCGACGTTGCGCCCATCCATCAATTGGCGGATGAACTCCAACATTCTGTGCTTCGCAATGCCAATGCCCTGAGCTGTCTGGGACGAATCCGGGAGAAAGACAATTATCTGCTGGAACACTCGGTCAACCTGAGTGTACTCATGTCCCTGTTTGGCAATTACCGCGGCCTTTCTTCTGATGTCCTGCACCAGACGATCGTCGGCGCACTGCTCCATGATCTTGGCAAGATCCTTACACCCGATGAGATACTGCACAAACCTGGTCGCCTGACGGCCGAAGAGTTCGAGGTGATGAAACTTCACGCTCGCCACTCACGGGACATCCTCGCCACCACCGAAGGCATTGGTGAGCTCACCGTCATCACGGCGGCCCAACACCATGAGCGCCTGGACGGCACGGGCTATCCGGAAGGCCTTAAGGGCGACGAGATCTCGGAATATGGTCGCATGGTGGCCATCAGCGACGTCTATGACGCGATCACCGCAGATCGGGTTTATCACAAGGGCATGACACCCACACAGGGCCTGAAGAAGCTCTTGGAGTGGAGCGGCAGTCATCTGGACCCCAGCCTGGTCAAACAGTTTATCCGGTGCCTGGGCCTCTATCCGGTGGGCTCTCTGGTACTTCTGGAAAGTGGACGACTTGGCGTGGTAATCGAAGCCAACGAGAGCGACCAGAGACTGCCGACTGTGCGGGTGATGTACCACACCAAATTCCGCATGCCGATCACAGTGGACACCATCGATCTCGCCAAACCGAGCACCCAGGATCGAATCCTCCGGGCGGTGGACCCGGATAAGTATAAAATCGATGTCCGGAAATTCCTCGCGTGAGTAACCGCCGCCCCGCTAGCCCCGGGCTCTGCTAAGCTCAGAGTAACCCCGTTTTCAGTCAATAAGTTCTGACATGACTGCAACTATCTTCCAGATTCTTGGTGGCCTGGCCCTGTTCCTGCTGGCCATGGAAATGATGACCAACGGCCTGAAAAGCGCCGCGGGGCACCAGTTGCGCCATATGCTCGGGCATTGGACCCGCACGCCCCTGCGTGGCTTCGGAGCCGGAGTGTTGATCACGGGGATCGTTCAATCCTCCAGCGCAGTGACGGTTGCCACCATCGGTTTTGTAAACGCCGGTTTGCTGAGCCTGAGTCATTCTCTGGGTGTGGTTTTCGGCGCAAATGTCGGCACTACCATGACCGGCTGGCTGGTCAGCCTGGTGGGTTTCGGATTCAAGATCGAAGCCTTTGCCATGCCACTGCTTGCGACGGGTGTTGCACTGAAACTGCTTGGCCGCGGGCAAAGAAATCAGTCTTTGGGGGAGGCCCTGGCAGGATTTGCCCTTTTCTTTCTCGGACTCTCAGTACTAAAGGACTCTCTCGGACAGCTGACCGTAGGCCTTGATGGCTCCGATGTTCTGGGCGAGGGGCTCGCGCTGCCGCTGTTCGTTCTGTTCGGGTTTCTGGCCACCGTTCTGACCCAATCCTCCAGCGCTGCACTGGCTATCATACTCAGTGCCGCAGCCAGTAATATACTGTCCCTGCAGGATGCCGCTGCTGCAGTAATCGGGGCCAACCTGGGAACCACATCCACGGCCGCTATCGCGGTACTCAAGGCAACCGCAAACGCCAGGCGCCTTGCTCTTGGTCACGTTATATTCAATCTGGTCACCGGTGCTATCGCTATACTGATTCTGCCGGTGATGCTTTGGATGGTGGCAGTCGTGACCGGCTGGCTGGAGTTGGACACTAACGCCGCCATGTCCCTGGCCATCTTCCACACCCTGTTCAATCTGCTTGGCGCTGCCATTATGCTGCCGCTGCTCAGGCCATTCGCTCGAATCCTCGGGCGGATGTTCCGAAGTAAGGAAGAGGATAACGCGGAGCCCCGTTATCTGGATGACACCCTGATCAATACCCCGGAGCTGGCCGTGGGCGCCGTTGACCAGGAAATGAAACGATTGATTGGTCTGACCCGTGGCCTGTTGAGGGTCTGTCTCGACCGGGAGGATCTGATGCCGGAGCAGATTCAGGCAAGGTCAGAAGCGGCGCTGAGCCTCAATAGCGCGGTCACCGAGTATATATCCCGGCTTCGGGCAGAAAAGATGCTACCTGTCACGGTAGATACCCTGACATTGTCCATTCGCACCTGTCGATATCTTACCGAAGCAACCAGCCTGGCGCCTGCACTCCTGAAATTTCGCCAATCCGGTAAACTGCCGCAACTGGCACCGTTAGCACGCGAAATTGAGACATATATCCAGTTGCTGCGCGAGCTGGTGTCGTCTGAGGAGCCACCAGCGCCGGAGACCTTGAACAGAACTGAGCAGATCTACCATCTGTTAAAATCCCGGATGCTCGCCATGATTGTTACCCGCGAGTTGCCGGCCCTTTTAGGGGAAAGGACCCTGGATGACCTGAGTTCGGTGCGGCGCCTCTGCGATCAGTGGTATAAGTCGCTGGACTGGGTACCCTCTACGGAACGACTGAACCGAGATGCTCAGCCGGTAGGTGCAGAAAACCGCACGTAACGGTTACGGCCCCGGTGCTTGGCCTGATACATGGCCTGGTCGGCCTGTCGCAGAAGCTGGTCACCGTCCAGATCTTCTGGCTGCGGGAACAGGGTGTAACCGATACTCGCCGACACTTCCAGGCTGTGGTCGGCTACCCAGACCGGTTCGGCCACGCGCGCCAGCATCCGCCCAAGCAGGCTTTCCAGAGCGGATTCCTCCTGAATATTAGTCACAATAGCCGCGAATTCATCACCCCCGATACGGGCCAGAGTGTCCTCTTCCCGGAGCTCCGAGCGCATTCGAGCGGCGATCGCCACCAGCAACTGGTCTCCTGCGTCATGGCCAAAAGCGTCATTAACTGGCTTGAACTTGTCAAGATCGATATAGACCACAGCTAACTGGCCATTCTGCCTGCGTGCCAGCGCCATGGCCTGGTGTAGTCGGTCAGCAAAGAGAACCCGATTCGGCATCCCCGTCAGGGAATCGTAATGGGCCATGATACGCAGTTTACGTTCCTGCTCCTTGAGCCGGCTGATATCACTGAAAATACCAACAAAATGAGAGACGTCACTGTGCTCACCAAGGACACTGCTGACGGTTACCGATAAGGTAATGGACATACCATCATAGCGTCTGCTGGCGAATTCCCCGGACCAGAAGCCCTGGGCTCGTGCACTGGCAAAAATGCCGCTGCCCTCATCCACCGGTAGTGGCGGTAAACGGCCGATAGCCTGGTTGCGTGGCCGGCCGGTAATCGCCAGATACGCATCGTTCACATCAATCACCATACCGTGATTATCAGTAATGAAAATGGCCTCGCGAGCATACTCGAACACGCTGGCAGCCAGGCGCTGGCGCTGTTCCGCGCGCTTTCTTCGGGTGATGTCGTATAGCGAGCAGAGGATGAACGCCTCCCGTTCGTCCTGGGTGTGGACAGGTGCCATGGTAAGTTCCACCCAGACTTCCGTACTGTCAGAGCGATTCAGAACCCACTCACATTGCTCCACTTGGCCACTGGAAACCCGCGTCAGCATATGCGTCAGTTTATGACGGGAGAATTGTCCATCTGGCTGGTACTCGGGAGAAAAAACAGAAAGATCCTTGCCGATCAACGACTCACTGGAGCGATACCGGAGCAGATCTACGGAAGCACGGTTGGTATCACTGAACCGACCATCCTGAATGATCAGGGCTGGCTGCGGCCAGCCCCGGATCAATTGGCGTAAACGACGCTGCTCCGCTGCGAGCTGGCGCTTGCTCCGGGCAAGCCACAAAGACGAGGTAAACAACAGCATAACCAGGACCAGAATGGTAAATACCCAGAGCCGATATTGGTGCAACGCATCGACCCAGGTTAATTGTGGCACCTGATCGTAGGGTGGCACCCGCAAAGTGCGGGCGAGGTGCTCAACGGCCTGGTAATCCGCAGGTGGCGAAAAGCCGGCAATGCCCACGGCCATCGCAACATCATCCTCGGGTTCGATGGCAAAAAGCGCCGAGGCGATCCTTCGCACAACCCGCTCGTTCACATGGGGAAGCGCCACCAGTGGCCATTCCGGGTATAGACGGGTTGAAACAACGTACGGGAACCCCGACAGCCTCTGACGATTCAGAACCTTCACCCGGGTAAACAGATCGGGGTCCGCCTGTGCCAGCTGTTCCAGGATGCTGGTACGGATGAAACCCACATCCGCATCACCTGACAGTACCGAACGAACGACTCGGTCGTGAGTTCCGAGGAAACGAATCAGGTTCACTCTCCGGATATCAATGCCGGCATCCAGAAGTTCCAGAACCTGAGTCTGGTACCCACCAAGAAAATGAACACCGGGTGAGGCAATAGTTTTGTCATGGAGGTCGGCAAGATGCTCAATGTCGTCGCGTCCGGCCCTGGTAAAAACAACACCGCCAAGACTTGCGGTCGACGATTCTCCGGAGCGCCTTACCAGCGTAGCCAGCACACCGGTCAAACTGCGTTCGCTGCGGATCAGCAGAAAATGACTGGGGTTGGTGAGGAAAATATCCAGCCGGTTGGCGGCAATCGCCCGGCTCATATTCTCCTGGTTGAGAACCTCCAGCCTGATAGTGATGCCGGTTTCCCGGGACAGGTAGTCGGTCAGGGGTTGGTAGCGTTCCTGGAGCACATGGTCTGGCCGATAGGCAAAGACGCCCAGGGTCAGCGTTTCATCAGCATTGGCTGCGGCAATCGCCAGTAACTCCGTGACGACCAGCAGACACAGACTGATAGCAAACCGGCGACCGTTCAAGGGACTCTCGCTGGCAAAAACGAGGGGTCTGACAGACTCTGGATGCCCGGATTCTGATCAATCATCCCTTCGGAAAGCATCAGACGGGAGAGTGACTTGGCCATAGCTTCGATGGGTCCGGCTGCGCTCAGGTAGCGTTGGTTTGCGGCCAGATCCGGCAGCATAACATTGGCTAACGCAGCCCGGACCTCATCCGGGCTGATGCGCTGACGGGTCGCAATTCTGTATACCGAATCGTGCATACTTCGCACCAGATGCTGCAGACCGGTAAAGTGCCCTATCACCAGATCGCGGACGGCGCGGGCATTCCTGTCTGCTGCTTCCCGAGTCACCGCCAGCACATCGAAAATGGTTTCCGGAATGTCACTGCTATCAAAAAGCCGAACGCCACCGGCGTTTTCGATTACCGAAGCTGTTGGCTCGTAGCATACCGAAGCATCCACTTCCCCCCGGGCCCAGGCCTCCGCATGCCGGCTTACCGGCAAATCCACCTTAACGACATCGTTCTGGCCAAGCCCCGCTACCTCAAGGATTTCCATCAGCATAATGCCTGAGACACCCTCCAGCTCCACCGCAATTCGCTGCCCCTTGAGGGCCGACAGCTCCGGGATCGATGGTTTGACCATGAGTACATCAGCACCCGCAGATACATCGGCGACAGCAACCACAACCAGCTCCAAACCTCTGGAACGGACCCGTATGACTTCATCCAGAGTCAGTGCCGCCCCATCAAGCGCTCCGGACAACAACCCTTCCATGGATTCTTTTGCAGATGTACCCGGTTTAAGGCCGACCGTAGGCGGCAGCCAGTTAAAATCGTCGGCGAGATAGAGCGGCTCGTAGCCAACCCAGGGGTGAATTCCGAATCTTAGAGGGCCGGAATCGCTGCAACCCGGCAATCCGGCGGCGGACAGTCCGGCTGCTATCGATAAACCAAGGAATTCACGGCGTTGCATCAGGCTCCGGACCGGGCTAAGACATTAACATTTGTCAATAGAGCTAGTTTACTGTTTCACATACTACCCGTAAAACCGCAACTTGCATTGCACCGCGTCAATTTAACCTAAAGACAGGAATACCCCCATCAGCACCGGCGACAGAAAAGACAGCAAGAAACCGGAGGCGATAGCCACCGGAACACAGGTCAGCCCGCCACTGCTGCGGATTACCGGTAGGGTGAAGTCCATGGCGGTAGCGCCGCCATAACCGATGGCCATTGCCGGTCGGTTGGCGATCAGCAGCGGAATAATGGCCAGCGCTACAATCTCCCTGAGCACATCATTCAGGAAAGCGACACCGCCCCAGGCTGGCCCGAGGGCCTCGCCAATCACAATGCCGGACAGCGAGTACCACCCAAACCCGGAAGCGACCGCCAGGGCGTCATGCCAGGGCAGCCCAAGCCAGGGTATCAATAAAGCCCCGGCCGCCAGGGAGCTGAGCGTCAGAGCCAGGGCAATACCCAGGCCCTGACGATTCATCAGTAGCTTGCGCAACGACAGGCCAGCATTACGCAACTGAAGCCCAATCAGGAACAACAGAAACATCAGAGCCCAGGTGGCCAATTGTTCCGCCATGGGCATGTCCGGCAAGAGATAGTACCCGGCCAGAAGGCCGGCGATGACCGCCACCAGGGGTTTCAGGCCGGCAAGGAACAGCCTTCGGTAACCCGGGTTGACACTGCCTTCCACCCGCTCAACCGACATTGGCTGCCAACGGTGAAACAGCCAGAGCCCGATCATGTTGGCAATAAACAGCACCAATACCAGCGCCAGCACCTGGCCAGCCATGCCGCCCAGCTGCGCCGCCAGCCCCTCCATCTGGCCAAGCCCGAGGCCGAGCAGCAACAGGATAAAGTAGACCAGGCCCTCTACCGTGTAATGGATCATGGTCATGGCCCAGCGATTCTTGAGGGCGATGGCAAACCCCAGGAACAGGGGAGCAAGAATGAGCAGGGCTCCGGTCAGCATGGTGTCCTCAAACAACAGAAGGGATGGATATCAGGTAAGGGGTTTGAACTGGTCGAGGTCGGATTCGGGGCTGGCTTGTTCCGCCTCAGGGGTTCCGATGGTGCGGGCAAGGCGCTGGGCAGAAACGGACCACACCACATAGTCACCGGGCTTTGGATCATAGCCTTTTCCCATCATCGTGCCGGCAACGCTTCTCAGAACCGATTCAGCGCGAGCCTGGGTTGGCCAGGGGCCCCGGCAGAACTGGCCATCAGGCCGCCCCCTATCAGGCCCCGCCAATGCCACCAGCCCCCAATGACCATCGCCAACAGGCCGGATATGCAGCTCAACCCGCTGGCCGTCATTCACCATCACAAGGTCCCGGAGCGGGCTACGGCCGTGGAAATAATGGAGCTTCATGGCGCTGGGCTGTCAGTGCAGAACATGACCTGACCTGTCCTGAACCAGAACCCAGGGCGCGATGACCACCGCCCAGAGCTCCGCATTGCGGTCATACCAGATTTGCGCGGTATCCGGCGCCACTTCGCCCACAAGGCCGTCGTTCATCCATTGTTCGAAACGTGTCTTGTTGTCCGCTGCCAACTGGGTGGCAACCTCAAGCAGATCCAACTCGGGAGCCACCCTGACCACCTGCCCGCGGGCAAAATAGGTCTGTAATTCCTGCCAGTGGATGCGGGAAGTCTCGAGATTCAGCTTGGCTTTCAGTTCGTCCCGGGACGGGGAGGATGACATAGCTACCTCATCAATCAAACATGGCTCGGGCCGGCCAGACTACCGGAAATTAGCCGTGTTCGCACCTTTCCAGAGCAGGCGAGGCACTCCTGTTCTAATCCCGGGCGTCCCGCAGAATCCGTGAAATCTGGTCCGAGAGGGTCATCGGATCGAACGGCTTCGGGATCACACCCAAGGCGCCCAATTCCCGGTATTCGCGAATTTCCGAGTTTTGCAGCCGTGCCGTCATAAAGATCACCGGGATTTCGGCCATCCCATCGAGCTCTCGCAAAGCTTTAAGGGTCGAGGGCCCGTCCATTCCCGGCATCATGACATCCAGTAGAATAAGCTCTGGCTCGAAGCTTGGCGCAGTCTCGACAGCGACCGCGCCGGACTCGCAGAGAGCGGCTTCAAAACCGCCAATTTCCTGGAGAGCGATTTCAGCAATTGCGCGAATGTCGGGATCATCTTCGACGTAAAGCACTCGGGTGATTTCACGGTCGCTAACAGCACTCATACATCAGTCCTTGATTAATTCTTCAGTGTCCATGCCCAGCCTTCTGAGAAGCCTTCGACACTCTTCAGCATCCTGCTTCCCGCCAGCCAGCAAGGCCGCCGCACGCATGGTAATTCTGTCTTCCCGCGTGCAGTCGTTTGGTAAATGGTGCACCGACCCTATCAATTCGCGCAGGCCCAGCGGTAAACGCCACTGCACTTTGAGTCGGTTGCCGTAAGGCTGGGCCCACTGTTTCAAAAGTTGCTCTGCCTCGTCAGCTTCCAGGGTCCCGCCCAAGCTCAGGTATTGGTTCAAAACCTTCAACACTGCCAGCTCTCCTAGCCGACTCAGCAAACCTGCCTTCTGAAGGATAACCGGGGGGGCTTTTAACCGGATTGCCAGCCGATGCGCCTCTTTGCCGACGTCTAAGGCTTCCTCGTGGTGTTTCTTTGCCAGATCGCGGAGCGCATCGTGCTTCAGCTTATTGGACACATCCAGGGACAGCGCCAGGGCCTGATTCAGGGCCAGAGCCACGCCCATTGACGATATCGCATCCCTGAGCGTTTCTACCGGTTTTCCCGTTCGTCGAAACGACGTGCTGTTAGCAACATCCATCAACCGTGCAATAAGACTGGCCTCTTCACGCCAGCGCTCAGCAAGCTGGGCAGGAGACAACTCTTCCTGGCGGTCCATTAGCTCGAGAACATCCGCCGGGTCCATATCGGAGGGTAACTGCACGACTTCTTCCAGAGAATTTTTCAACAATACCGAAACATCTTGCGGCGGCGCGTTCGAGGGCTTAAGCAGCTTTACCAGTCGTTCATGGAGTTGCTGGACATCAAACGGTTTGGTCATGTATCCATCAATGCCGAAATGCGCAGCCTGAAGCACGGAATCACGGTCAGAGCGGCCGGAAACCATCACGATGGGCACGTCCCGGTCGGTTTTCCGGATCTTTTTAACGAGATCAAGACCCGCCCCGTCTGGCAAGTTCCAGTCGGTGATAAACAGGTCAAAAGAGCTGCGACCAACCTGGACGACAGCCTCACCCAACGTGTCAGCGACCTTTACCACTGCACCGGGATACAATCCGGCAACGACGGTCTCGAGCAGCTCGGAAACCAGATCATCATCTTCCAGGATTAGCGCTTTCAAACGACCACCACTCACTGACAGCAAACACCCTTAATCCGGGCGATAAATGGTAACGCCATTGCGCCCCTCCCGCTTCCGATGGTAAAGCGCCTGGTCCGCTGCCTCCAGAGCGTCGTCTCCGTTGACGAAATCATTGATTTCCGAGACTCCCGCACTGAGGGTCACATGAAAAGCGCTGTCGCCAACAGAAAAGGCCAGTTCGGAAAAGCTCTCCCCAATTCCCTTAATGACAGCCATTGCAGCCTGCACCGAACAATCGGGAAGCACCACCGCGAACTCTTCACCACCGTAGCGACCAATGATATCGGTTTCTCTCAGGCGGTTCCGTAACAGATTTGCAAGCGCCCGTATCACAATATCGCCCTGTCGATGACCCCAGGTATCATTGACCTGTTTGAAGTGATCGAGATCAATCATGACAACGCTTGAAGCGTGCCCGAAGCGGCGGCACCGAGCCAGTTCTTTTTCCAGCTCCTGCTTGATCAGGGAATGCTTGAGCAGTCCTGTGAGACTGTCGCGATTCATCAGATCAGAGAGTTGTCGTGCCCGATAGCAACGGATGCGCACTGAACGAACCAGGTAGTCATCCGAAACAGGCTTGACAAGAAACTCGTCTGCCCCCTGGGACAGGGCCTCCAGTTGATTGTCTCGATCGTCCTCGGACGAAAGATAGATGATCGGCAGGCTTAGCCAGCGGGATTCAAAACGGATGAGCCGGGCGAGATTTACACCCGAGTAGGCACCAATCTGGACATCCATGAGTACGATGTCCGGCTGAAACGCGGAGAGCTCTGCCATCAGGCGGTCAGGCCTGGTCAGAGGTTCAGCCTCTATCCCCGCCGAGCGAAGGACCAGACAATAGTGTTCCGCCAGCTCAATGTCGTCCTCAACAATCAGAACGCGACCATTGACGCCAGAGCTTCGCTCAATAGCCAGAGACTCTATACGCTCTGCTAGTTCAGGCACGTTGATCGGCGCTGAAAAAAATGCCGACGCGCCAGCTTTTGCCACAAGGTAGTTGTTATCAAATGTGTCGTCATCGCCTATGGCGACCACCGGTAGCCGGCGACGCGAACCCTCTCCTCTCTGGCTGATAACCAGAGGCATGATTGTTGGTAAGATCGAATCCCGACAAAGAACGGATGCAGCACTGCCACTTTTAGACACAGCGGTTTTCAACGCTTTCTCGTCCCGTTCGTCCACGAATTGACAGATAAAACCGTACCGGGCCAATTCAGCCGAGAGAGAACCGACAGCTCCGCTGGCATCAGCATCAATAAGCAGTATACGAACCTGCATACCGTGGCTGCCATCAATTCGGTTCTCCGCGACCAACGTGGTTTGTTTCGCTGCCGGGTTTCCGGAACTCTCCGCCTTTACCTCAACAAGCTCAGCAAGAGTATCGATACCGTCGGCGAAATCTTCGGGCACCTCAATCGACTGGCGATGAACTTCAGGTGTGTCCCCCAACTGTTCGGCCTGGCTTTTGAGCTTTTTTTCGAGTAAGCGGGCTTCCTGCCCCAGCTTTGGGAGCCCAAAAGTACCTGCCGAGCCGGCCAGCCGATGCAGAGACTGATAACAGCGAATAAGGGCTTCTGCGGAAAGCGTGCCAGACCGGGTCTGTTCCGCATAGGTACTCAATTCCCGGATATCCTCACGTGCCCGTTTGAGAAATTTCTCCCTGAGGGCCTTCAGTTTCTGGGAAACTTCGTTATCTGACTGCGAAACCACTCACTATCTCCCGGCAATTACGGTTTGCCGCTCCGTTTAAATCCATTATTCTCGCTCTAATGAAATCATGTTATGGCCTGCAAGGCTATTACTACTCCAAGGAAGTGCTTTGAAAAGTCTGTCCCTCGGTACTCGCATTGCCCTGATTACCGTCCTCACCAGTGTTGTAACCGTTATAGTTCTGCTGGCAACCGCTTACAACGAGTTACTCGGGGATTTTGAGCGGGTTCTTACCCAGAAACAGCTTGTCGAAACCCAAAGTAGCGCCGACCAGGTCAATCGCTCTCTGGAGGCAAGATTGGTCGCTCTGCAGGCCTTTTCGACGACGCTCACCGATGGTGACAGCCTCGTTTCCCGGCAACAGATCAATAGCCTGCTTGGCCGTCAAACCACCCTGAACGACTACTTCCCGGAAGGCCTGACCATCATGGACGAAAATGCCGTCGCCATTGCGGAGAACATTTTCGTACCTGGGCGGATCGGTACATCCTACGCCGACAGGAGCCACTTCAAACGCGCTCTCACTGAAAGAAAGCCGGTTATCAGCAGCCCCATTATCGGCCGCCGCACCGGCCTGCCGCTGCTGTCATTTGTCGCACCCATCGAAAGTGACGATGGCGATCTACTGGGCTTTGCCGGCGGCATTATCAATCTTAAGGAATCCCAGCTCATTCCTTCCTCCGACAATCAAAACCAACAGGCGCTGTTCAAAGTTCTCGATACCGAACGTTTCATCCAGGTGGATTCACTTGCATCCAATGCCCCAATGCCAGAATTGCCGGCACCGGGTGAAAACCTGATCATCGATGCAGCGCTGTCGGGTGTCACTTCGGGGGTGGTCACCGACCGGGATGGCCAGAGATGGATCTACGCAACAGAACACCTGAGCCGGATAGGATGGATGTTCCTTCGTGCGTTTCCTTACGAACTGGCAACTGAGCCGGCATGGGCATCGTTCCAAAAATTTCTGGCAATCAGCGTCTTCGCTACCCTGTTTCTGGCCGTCGCCGCTTTGGCGCTTACCCGCGCAACAACCCGGCCCTTGCAGCTCATGTCCGAGAAAATCCGTGCAATGTCCGGGGACGGCGCTGTCTCAAGCCGTGTCTCTGAGTCCGGGCCGTCTGAAGTCCGCAACCTTGCAGTGGCATTTAACACCCTCATGGAAGAGCGGGAAGGACTGGACCGGCTGAAGGACGAGTTTGTCTCGACCGTCAGCCATGAACTGCGAACACCGCTCACCTCTGTCAACGGCTCGCTCAAGCTGCTCCGCTCCGGTGCAGCTGGTGAATTACCGCCCAAAGCTAACGCCATGGTGGATGTCGCCTACCGCAACAGCGAACAACTCCAGCACCTGATTTCAGATCTGCTTGATTTCAACAAGTCGGTGGCAGGTCAGATGCCGGTCTTTCCGGAGACGGTCAACCTGCAAAAAGCCATCCGTCAGGCCTGCGAGGGTATTGAAAGCATGGCAAATCATTATCGGGTTCACCTGGAGCAGAATCTATCAAAAGATCAAACGGTTATTGCTGATCCGGCTCGACTTCGACAAATCCTCGACAACTTCATTAGCAATGCCATCAAATTCTCTCCGGCGGGGGGCACCTTAAAAATCTGGTCGAGCCCGGCCCCCCACAATCAGGTAAGAATCACGGTAGCAGATGAAGGCGATGGTGTGCCCGCGACCTTTGTTGACCGGCTCTTCCAGCGTTTCGCCCAGGCAGAATCCGGAACCGACCGTGCCAGGGCAGGAACCGGTCTCGGCCTCGCCATCACCCGGGAGCTGGCGAGATTGATGGGAGGTGAGGTCGGGTACTATCACGAGAATGGAGCGCATTTCTGGGTGGAATTGCCCGCGCCAAAGTCCCGAAGCGAAACCTTTGGAGACAACCATGAAAACGCCTGATCTCCCGCCAGATGAATCCCACCGCCTGTCTGCCCTGGATGAACTGGCACTTTTAGACACAGCGCCCGAGGAACGCTTCGACCGTTTGACCCGACTGGCCGCCCGGTCACTCAGCGTTCCCATTGCATTGGTATCACTGGTCGACAGTAATCGGCAGTGGTTCAAATCCCGTCATGGGCTGGATGCCCCGGAGACTGCACGGGATATCTCATTCTGTGGTCATGCCATTCTGCGGGAAGAGACTCTGGTGATCGAAAACGCCCTTAACGATGAACGGTTCCACGACAACCCTCTGGTGACTGGAGACCCCAGCATACGGTTTTACGCAGGCGCCCCGCTGCACGACCGTCATGGTCACAGGGTCGGTACTTTATGCATTATCGATCGCAAGCCACGCTCCCTCACAGAAGAGGATCAAGCAACCCTCCGTGATCTGGCAGATCTTGTCGAACGGGAGTTCGCTATCGGTGAAATCCGGGACCACCACGATGAACGCAATCGTGCCCTCAACATCCTGACCGAAATCGCCATGGATTTCGACGGCGAAACAGATGAACGGGCCGCAAAAGCCCTGGAGATCGCCTGCGACTACCTTGGTATGGAGACTGGCATCGTCAGCCGGGTAACCGAACACGTCTACACCATTCACTGGAATTTCACCCACCAGGCTGAACCAATCGCCAATGGCACCAATCTGCCACTCGACCAGACTTACTGTGCCCTACTTCTGGATTCGAGCGAGAAGGTGGTAGCCATTGAACATATGGCAAACTCCAATTTCAGCAACCATGCGTGCTATGGGGTTTTCGGGCTTGAAGCCTATATAGCAGCGCCTATCTGGGTTGATGGGGAAATCTTTGGAACCGTTAATTTCTCGTCACGGGCTCAACGCACCCATAAATTCAGTGCCACAGAGAAAATGTTCGTAACGCTTTTTGCAGACTGGGTAGCCGATACGCTCTACCGCATTCAGCAAACCGAAACCCTCAACAAACTGGTAACCCAGGCTCCTGGCATGCTTTACCAATACCGGCTATGGCCGGACGGAAGGAGCAGTTTCCCGTACACCAGTCCTGGTATTCAGAGCATTTACGGCATTGATTCTGAGGAAGCAGCGATAGATGCAACCAAGGCAATTAATCGCGTACATCCGGAAGACCTTCCTGGCGTACTTACTTCCATCCAGAAGTCTTCGGAGTCTCTCGAGGAGTGGCGGCACCAATACAGGGTTAGTCTTGATACCGGCGGCTGGAGCTGGGTTGAAGGGCTTGCTCAACCCGAGGCCCTGCCCGACGGCAGCACGCTTTGGCATGGCTACATCACCAATATCGATGAACGCCGAAAAATCGAAGAGATGAAAAACCAGTTCATCTCTACCGTCAGCCATGAACTTCGAACACCACTCACCTCGATCTCTGGTTCCCTGGAGCTGATTCTTGGCGGCGCAACCGGCCCTATCAGGGAAAAAACCGAGCAGATGCTTGATATTGCCCGACGCAACAGTAAGCAACTCCGCCATCTGATCGATGATCTGCTCGATATTGAAAAGCTGGTCAGCGGCAATGTTACCTTCGAGGTCTCGGTCCAGAAGCTCGACCTTGCAGCTGTGGCCGCCGTTGAAGAAATAGAGCCCATGGCAGATAAACGCGATGTTGAGATCAGACTGAGTATCATCACACCAGACCTTTACGCTCGCTGTGACAGCAGAAAACTCACACAGGCCATGACGAACCTGCTTTCAAATGCCATCAAGTTCTCTCCGAAAGCAGGTGTCGTTGATGTCTGCCTTCGTCAGGCTGGTACTCGGGCAAGACTGGAGGTAACTGATCAGGGACCGGGCGTTCCCAACGCCTTTCGGGATCGGATCTTCCAGAAATTCGCGCAGGCAAATTCATCTTCTTCTCGGTCCAAGGAAGGGACAGGTCTGGGGCTGGCTATCACAAAAGAAATTATGTCTCAGATGGGCGGCGAGGTTGGATTCGAGTCCCATGAAGGCAAAGGCTCAACTTTCTGGCTTGAGCTGGAACTGGCACAGGCGCCCTTATAAGTGGCCATACCAACTAGAGACCGAGCGTTTTTCTTACTTATCTGGTCTGCACGCGCCGTCGTCCTGGCGTTACTACTCCTGGTCGCCATCGTGCTTGACAACGCCGGTACAGAAAGCCACCGAGCCGATGTACGCCAGGAATGGCAGACCCGACTCAACGACTTGAGCCTGAAGCTCCAAGGCACCATTCTTCAGAACGTCCAGACCGTCTGGGGACTTGCCGCCAATGTGGCGGTTCAGCCAAATATCACGGAGACCAGATTCCAACAGCTTGCTTCCGTCATTTTCGAGCTAGCGCCACAGCTTCGTAACATTGGGCTCGCTCCTGACCTTACCATTCGCAACATCTATCCTCTGGCTGGTAATGAGGCCGCCATCGGCCTCGATCTGACCCGGCAAAGCATCTCCCCGGCACAGGTTCAGATGTTGCAGACATCGGGACGAGCCCTTTTTAGCGGTCCCATCAATCTGGTTCAAGGCGGCCAGGGCATGGCTGCTCGCGTTCCGATTTTCGAAAAAGACTCTGGCCGATTTTGGGGCGTTATTTCCGTGATTCTTGATCTTAATCGCCTGTATAACGCGATCGAGTTGCGGTCATTTATGGGAAACGGCCAGCTCGCACTGTTCAGAACCGACGCCACAGAGACCCAAGCCGAACCTTTTTTTGGCGATGTCACAGTTGAATGGCGAGAACCGGTAAAAGCAGAGCTCGATATGTCCGGGGTTAGCTGGACGCTGCGCGCACAACCTGAACAGGGGTGGCCAAATCAGCCCGAGTCACCAATGCTGGTTCGATCTATTCTCGGCTTATTGGTGGCACTGATATTCGCAGTCACCTTCTGGCTGACCAGTCTTCTGCTGCGCGATCATCAGATGCAACGTCGCTTCTGGGGGCTATTTGAACTGGCGCCGTTCGGCATCGGACTGTACGACTCCCACAACAACAGACTCTTGCGTGCTAACAACAGTTTCAAAAATATCTTCGGAAACAAGGCCGATGATCTGAATTTCTTTAACAACCATTACGACCCGGCAGGCCGAGAATGCCCCTCCGTCCGGGATATTGTTGGCGATCTCCAGAGAGACCTGAGTTTTCGCGGGTTGGAGGGGTACTACCCGGGAACAAACGATCAGTTGACCCCGATCCTCCTTCAAGGCCTCACACTGGACACCGAACATGGTGAACCTGTTATCTGGTTGATTGCAGGGGATATGTCAGAGCAAAAGAAGGCAGACCGTGTAAAAAACGAGTTCATTTCCATTGTCAGTCATGAATTGCGAACGCCTCTTACGTCTATTGCGGGCTCCCTGGGATTACTCTCGAACAACGCCGTTGGCGAGCTCCCGCCAAAGGCATCCAGGCTCGCCCAGATTGCCTACCGAAATACCCAGCATCTGGCCGCTCTGATCAACGACCTGCTTGATGTCGAAAAACTGATGGCCGGAAAAATGGTTTTCCAGATGTCTGACTGCCACGTGGCAGAGCTCGTGCGGGAATGTGTGGAAGGGATCGAGAGCTTTTCACTGGAAAAGGGAGTCACGTTGAAAACGGAGTGCCTGCATAATGACATAGTACGGGCGGACCACGGTCGTCTTTGCCAGGCTCTCAACAACCTGCTATCCAATGCCATCAAGTTCTCGTTCGACAACTCTGAGGTGACAGTTTTTACTGAGAAATCAAACGGCGCGATCCAAATTTACGTCTGCAATCAGGGCCGGGGAATCCCCTCTGAGTTCAAGGACAGGATTTTTCAGAAATTTTCACAAGCAGACGCCCCGGATCGAAACTCAAGGGCTGGCACAGGTTTGGGGCTGGCCATCACTCGCGAGCTGATGCATGGAATGGCCGGGGAAGTCGATTTCAACTCTGAAGAAGGCGAAGGCGCCTGCTTCTGGTTGAGCTTGCCACTGGCAGACCAGACTTAATCTCAGGCATCTGGCCGCCAGTGAACCAGGTTTTCTACTTAGCCCCTATAATCGGGGATTAGCCATCCAAGCCTTCCAGCAGACCGGCCATATCGTCGGCGTGTTCCTCTTCCTGAGCCAGGATTTCCTCAATAATCCGCCGGGAAGTAGGGTCCTGGTCTCCGAGGTAGCGGGCAATCTCGCGGTAGCTGTCAATCGCGATCCGCTCCGCCACCAGGTCCTCGACCACCATGTCCCGGAGGGTTTCGCCTTCGACAAACTCCGCATGTGATCTGGTCAGCAGGCCTTCCGGTGAAAAGTTGGGCTTGCCACCCAGCTGCACAATACGCTCGGCCAGCCAGTCCGCATGCTGCTGCTCCTGGTCCGCGTGCTCCAGGAACTCCTGGGCAGCAACATTGGCGTTGATCCCATCGGCACGGAAATAATGGCTCTTGTAACGCAGGGTGCAGACGATTTCGGTCGCCAGCGCTTCGTTAAGAATCTTCACCACATTATCGCGGTTGGCACCATAGCCCTCGGTCAGAGCCCCTTCTTCAATATGTTTGCGGGCCCTTTCGCGAAGGGTTTTGACGTCTGTCAGAAACGGTTGATCGGTCATAATCTCTCTCTCGTTTCTCTCTGGAATGTAACTGAAATTTGGCTTTGCAGATGAGTCTGGCATAGCGGCGGACCGCTATGCCTTACCAACTCATTCAATCAGGCGTTTCGCAGCATCTCTCTCACAACATAATGGAGGATGCCGCCATGCTTGAAGTAAACGGCTTCGTTGGCGGTATCAATCCGCGACTTCAGCTCACAGGTCTCGGTGGAACCGTCCTTGTATTTCACCGTCATCGTCAGGGTCTGGCCCGGCTTGATCTCGCCAGACAAGCCCTCGATGCTGATGGTTTCCTCACCGGTGAGCTTGAGGCTCTTGCGGTCCGTGCCTTCCGGGAACTGAAGTGGCATTACGCCCATACCGATCAGGTTCGAGCGGTGGATGCGCTCGTAGGATTCGGCCACCACGGCTTTGACACCCAACAAGCGGGTGCCCTTGGCCGCCCAGTCACGACTTGAGCCGGTACCGTATTCCTTGCCGGCAATGACCACCAGCGGCGTGCCCTGCTCCTGATACTTCATGGCTGCATCGTAGATCGCCATCTGGTCGCCGGTGGGCACGAATTTGGTGTAACCGCCTTCCACGCCGTCGAGCATCTCGTTCTTGATACGCACGTTGGCAAAGGTACCGCGCATCATGACTTCGTGGTTACCCCGGCGGGAGCCGTAGGAGTTGAAGTCTTTCGGCTCAACACCGTGTTCCTGCAGGTATTTACCGGCAGGAGTGTCCGGTTTGAAGGAACCGGCCGGGGAGATGTGATCGGTCGTTACCGAGTCTCCCAGCATCGCCAGGATGTTCGCATCCTGGATGTCCTCAATCGCATCCGGCTGTTCCTTGAGGCCCTCGAAGAACGGAGGATGCTGGATGTAGGTGGACTTGTCGGACCACTCGTACACCTTGCTTTCCGGCACCTTGATGGACTTCCAGGTGGCATCGCCGTCAAAGACTTCCGCGTACTCCTTGCGGAACATGTCGGTTTTCACCTTCTCTACTGCCTCGGCGATTTCCTGCTGACTGGGCCAGAGATCCTTCAGGTAAACCGGATTGCCATCCTTGTCTGCACCCAGCGGATCTTTGGAGAGATCCAGGCGAACGTTGCCCGCCAGCGCATAGGCCACCACCAGGGGCGGTGACGCCAGCCAGTTGGTTTTCACCAGCGGATGCACACGGCCTTCAAAGTTACGGTTACCGGAGAGTACCGAGGCCACGGTCAGATCACCGTCGCTGATGGCTTTCTCAACCGCGTCCGGCAAAGGCCCGGAGTTACCGATGCAGGTGGTGCAGCCATAGCCCACTAGGTTGAAGCCCAGCTTATCCAGATCATCCTGGAAACCGCCCACTTTCAGGTAATCAGTGACAACTTTGGAGCCCGGCGCCAGCGATGTCTTGACCCAGGGTTTGGTATTCAGCCCTTTCTCAACCGCTTTCTGGGCGATCAGACCGGCAGCCATCATCACGCTGGGGTTTGATGTGTTCGTGCAGGAAGTAATGGCGGCAATGACCACGGCGCCCGGATCCAGCCGGCTTTTCTCGCCGTTCATCTCAAGCGGTTGGCTGGCATGGTGCTCGTAGCTGTCATCGACGCCTACGGCAGTCTGGCCGCCCTCAGACTCAAGATTCGCCTCACGATTCTCCGCCGGTCCCTCGGCCGTTTCCATCAGCAGCTCAAAGGACGACTTCATGTTTTTCAGGGCAACACGATCCTGCGGGCGTTTAGGGCCGGCAAGGCTGGCCTCAACTTCGCCCATGTCGAGCTCCAGGTTGTCGGTATACACCGGCTCATGGCCGGGCTCTCGCCACAACCCCTGGGCCTTGGCGTAGGCTTCCACGAGTTCGAGTTGCTCTTCCTCGCGACCGGTCAGGCGCATGTATTTGATGGTCTGCTCATCCACCGGGAAGAAACCGCAGGTGGCGCCGTATTCCGGAGCCATGTTGGCGATGGTCGCCCGGTCTGCGACCGGCATGTCTTTCAGACCGTCGCCATAGAATTCCACAAACTTGCCCACCACGCCTTTTTTGCGCAGCATTTCGGTCACGGTAAGCACCAGATCTGTGGCGGTGATGCCCTCCCTGAGTTTGCCGGACACCTTGAATCCCACCACTTCCGGAATCAGCATGGAAACGGGCTGGCCCAGCATGGCGGCCTCCGCTTCGATACCGCCAACACCCCAGCCGAGGATGCCAAGGCCATTGATCATGGTGGTGTGTGAATCGGTGCCCACCAGCGTATCCGGATAGGCGATGGTCTTGCCATCCTGGTCCTTGTGCCAGACGGTCTTGCCGAGGTATTCCAGGTTCACCTGGTGGCAAATGCCGGTACCCGGCGGCACCACACGGAAGTTGTCGAAGGCCTGCTGCCCCCAACGCAGGAATTCATAGCGCTCCTGGTTGCGCTCCATTTCGATGGCCACGTTGTCCTTGAACGAGGACGCATCACCAAACTTGTCCACCATCACCGAGTGATCGATCACCAGATCCACCGGCGACAGCGGGTTGATCATGGCCGGGTCCTTACCAGCGGCTTTTACCGCCTCGCGCATGGCGGCCAGATCGACAACCCCCGGCACACCGGTGAAATCCTGCATCAACACACGGGCAGGCCGGAACTGGATTTCAGTGTCGGAATGACGATCCTTCATCCACTGAACCATGGCGTCAATGTGGCTTCTGTCTACGGTGGTGCCATCCTCATTGCGCAGAAGGTTTTCCATCAGCACTTTGAGCGAAAACGGCAGGCGATTCAGGTCGCCGAGGGTGTCCGCAGCCTTGGGCAGGCTGTAGTAATGAAAGGTTTTACCGCCAGCATCCAGGCTGGAAAGGGTATTCAGACTGTCTTTGCTGAGACTTTCGTTCGACATGTGGTGCCTCCTTTTTCGTCGTTATCCGCGTATTCCGGAAGGCTCTTTCGAAGCCCTTTCAGCAACGCATCGACCGGGAAAGCAATCCCATACCGGGCAATAGCCTGATGAAAGGACTCCACAGCGTGAAGTCACCTTTAACTATTGCAGCAATTAACGAGAGTTCAACCGCGGGCCAGTGAATGTTCGGCATCAGCGCGGTGAATATCAGACCAACGTCGGAGAGCCGGGCGACTCTCCGACATCAGTTCCTGGAAGGCTTAGATGCGATAAAGCTTCACCAGTTCATTCAGTTTTTCGGTGACCGACTCAAGCCCCGTCGCCATGGTTCCGACCCGCTCAGCCTCAGACACCACATCGTTGTTGCGGTTAGCGATGGAATGAATATTCTCGTTGATCTGAAGCGACGTTGCTGCCTGTTCCTCCGAGGCCGAGGCAATCTGGTAATTCATTCTGGAAACCTCGTTAATGGCAGCTTCAACCTCGCGGATTGCCTCGCCGGTTTCCCGTATCGCCCGCGTGGATTCCGCAGACCGGGTCCTCCCCATCGCCATGGATGCCTTGGTGGCTTCGGAGATCTCGCTCAGTTCGCCAACGGTCGCTCGAATCTGGTCAGTAAACTCCTGTGTGCGAAGCGAAAGCGCTCGGACCTCATCCGCTACCACCGAGAACCCACGGCCATGCTCGCCTGCCCTGGCTGCTTCAATGGCGGCGTTCAGGGCCAGCAGATTGGTCTGCTCGGAAATCGCGTTGATCGAACCGACCACAGAGGCAATGGATTCAATTTTTTCGCTCAGCTCATCGACCCTGCTGGCGCTGCTTTCGAGCGCTTCATCCGTGGCCTCGGTCAGTTTCGACGCATTGATCATGGCTTCACCACCCCGGCCGGCAGCACTGGACGCATTGCTGGCCGCATCGGACGCTTGCTGCGCGTTACTGGCCACTTCCTGGATACTGGCAGACATTTCGTTGGTTGCCGTGGCCGCCTGATCGGTCTGGACCTGCTGCTCATTGGCGATCTGCGTGGTGGCATCACTGACGCCGGTCATTTCATCAGCGTTTGCGCGCAGTTGCTCTGACAATTCTCTGAGCTTGGCAATCAAGTCAACGAACCGCTCAAGCATGTTATTGAACGAACTGGCGGTCACGCTCTTGTCCGTATCATCAAGACGGGACGTCAGATCGTTGTTGCTGTCGAACCCCCGGATAATCTCGATAATCTGGATAGACTGCTTTTGCTCCGCACCCATTCGAATTGCAAAGAACACAAGAATCGCCGCCTCAAACACCACAAAGGCAGCGTGCAGAAACGCCATTGACCAGCTGCAGTCGTAGTTGTAGATCATCAATGGCATATCACCCAGCGATGCCCCGCTGAGCTGAAGACCTGTTAACACCAGGTGATGAACGGCGATGGTACCCGCCGCCACCACGACCGGCAGCCAATCCCGATAAATGATGACCAGGGCAAGGGCGGCAAAAATGTGGAAGTGCATTTCAATACGCCCCATCTGGGCCTGGATCATGATGGCGGAGAGGAGCATCAGGCAGGCTGCAAACAGCAACGAGAGCGGGCGGGTTCCACGCATGGTGACGAACCCGGCTACTGCAAGACCGCCAACCAGTAACGATGCAACCAGAGCAAAGGTCGTTGTCCCATAGCCCATGGGCACCAGCAATCCGACCACCGGCACATGGGCCAGCAGGATCATCAGCATCTGGCGATCGGTGCGCTCCCGGATTTCAACTTCATAAGATTGACTGTTTACCGCTGTAGTCATGTAGAACTCTCGCTATTGTTTTCTTTCAACAAGCGGCGAATATCCTGTTCAACCAGCTCAAGGTTCAAATCTGGCGTGGTGTAAACCAGCCTTCTATAAAAATCCGATGTCACCACATGCAGTCTTGCGCTGTGGGCGATTAAATCGTTCGCTTCACCACCATTCTTAACGGCAAAATCGTTGTAAGCTGAAGCCAGTTCTTGGGCAGCCCGGTGATTATCCGGCCGGTAGGCCCGGAACGAATGACCAAGTCCCGCGACCGTTTGCCGAAGCGCTTCTGCCGTGTCGTTTTCAGGGTCAAGGGTGACAAACAGGAATTCGACTTTCGCGCCCTTCAAACGCTGGCTCAGATCAATCAGATTGACCAGTTGGACCGGACAAACGGTCCCGCATTGGCGATAACCAAAGAAAATAACGGCAAGTCCATTCTCGGGAGGCCGATAGCCGTTCAGGTTCTCACCGGGCTCATCGATCGCCATGCCGTAGAAGCCGCTGTTGTTGAGCAACGACGGCAGCACGGGGAGCGCGAGCGCCAGCAGGAACGCTGCGGCGAAAAGCAGAATAGTTGGGGTTTTCCTGTTCACGTGTCCTATCCATCAGAGATCGCCGCAAGTTTGCAGAGAAAGTTAAGATCGGACTATAGGTGCATTACACAGCACTACGACCAAACAACTTGCAGTTGCAATCTTTTACGGACGCAAAAAGCGACAGATCAATTTTTGTTGTAAGGAAAAGTAAGCTTTAAGGAGGCTGATTACATCTGACGTTCGCCGTAGAGCTGGGCGTACAACCCCTCCCTGGCAATCAGCTCATCGTGATGGCCTTCTTCAATGATTCTACCGTCCTCGAAAACACAGGCACGACCTGCCTGTTTAACGGCGCTGAGGCGATGGGCAATGATCAGGGTGGTGCGCTGTTTCAGGAACGCTTCAAGGTCCCGATGCAGCTGGAACTCGGTTTCCGCATCCAGCGCTGAGGTGGCCTCATCCAGGATTACTACCGAGGGTTCGGACAGGATCATCCGGGCAATGGCCAGCCGTTGACGCTGGCCGCCAGACAACCGCACGCCCTGACGGCCGATCACCGTATCGAGCTGGTCATGCATGGCCGCAACTGTGGAATCCAGCTGGGCAATTCGCAGGGCGTCCCAGAGTGCCGCGTCGGGCTTGTCCCGCCCAAGAGTCAAATTCTGGCGAACGGTATCGTTGAACAGCGCCGGGTGCTGGAGCACCGTCGCCACATGCTCCCGAAGGCACGGCAAGCCGATACGCTGAACCGGCACGCCATCAATCAGCACCTCACCCTGCTGGGGCGTATACATGCCCAGGATGACCTGAATCAGGGTGGATTTACCGCCGCCACTGGCCCCCACCAGCGCCACCTTTTCGCCGGGCGCCAACTCCAGGTTGATGCCCCGAAGGACCTCTTCCTCGCCGTAGGCAAAGTGGATATTCCGTAGGGTGAGCCCCACGGTATGCCGGTCGCGAAACGGGTTCTCAAGCGCGGGATAGCGGGGCTCTTCTTTCAGTTCCAGCAATCGGTTAATCCGCGCCAGGGCGGCATTGGCGGCGAACCAGGCGTACTGCATGTTCAGCATTTCCTGAACCGGCGTCAGCATAAACCAGAGATAGCCGAAAATGGCGAACATCATGCCGATGCTCAGGTCGCTGAACAGCACGGTGATCATGGCCGCAGCGCGGAACGCATCGACACCGAACTGGAACAGGGCAAAGCTGGCCCGGCTGGCCGCGTCACTGCGCCATTCAAACTGTATGGCGTGGTCACGGACGTTGCGGGCGCGGTCGATCAGCTGGCGCAGGTAATGCTTTTCCCGGTTGGCAGCCCGCAGTTGATGAATGGCATCCAGGGTTTCCGTGAGGTCCCCCTGGAATTCCTCGTAGGCACTGTTTTCCCGCCGCTTCAGTTCCTTGACCCGCTTGCCGATCAGAATCGTGGCGAAGATCACCAGCGGGTTGAACAGCAGAATCAGAAGGGCCAGCTGCCAGTGCACCCAGAGCAGCACCAGAGCGGTACCGAATACCGTGAGACTGGCCACCAGGAAACGGCTGATGGTGGTGCCCAGAAATTGGTCAACGGTATCCAGATCGGTAATAAAGTGACTGCTGATTCCGCCAGAACCGCGAGTCTCGTACTCCGACATGGCAACTCGCTGCAAACGCCCCAGCAGGCGGGACCGGATGCGGAACACCACATCCTTGGAAACCTTGGAAAACTCCCGGGACTGCAAGACGTTGAACGACAGTGCCGCCACACGAAGCAGAAATGCCACCACAACCATCAGGCCGATATAGACCACCGGTGTTTCCCAGCTCCCCGGCAGGAAGGAATCCATAACCGGTAACACCGGGCCAGGCTCGTCCAGCAGCACTTCGTCCACCAGAACCGGCAGCAGCAGCGGCACCGGCACACTCATAACGGTGGCCATGATGGCCAGCAGATTGGCGCGCACCAGTCTGGGCTTGTGCTTGAGCGCAAGACCGAAGATACCCCGCCAGGTGTACTGCTGCCGGGTTCCACGGGTGTCGATACCCGTTACGCTGTTCTGGGGGTGTTCCAAGCAACCTCCGGATAATGAAATGTGCCGGGTTGGATACGCCCGGGAACTCGCAATAGTCTACCTGTTAACTGGTTTGCTGCGCTCAAAACCGACATCTGTCATCATGAGCCAACGATTTTCTGATGGACCAGGACACAAGCACCTGTGAAACACGATTGCCACTACCATCCCGGCGACCCCGCCAAATGGCACTGCGGAGAGTGCCAGATTCACTATTGCAGCCGTTGCATGCCCGATGCCGACACCCGGCAGCGACGCGCGTTGTGCCCACACTGCAGCAAGGCCATGCGCTACCTGGGTGCCGCCACCGAGGTGGTCCCCTTCTGGCAACGGCTCGGTGCCTTTTTCCGCTACCCGTTCCATACCGATCCGCTGATCGTTATCGCCATCTGTACCCTGGTGCCGGTGGTTGCCCCCGCCAACCTGATTGGTGTTCTGATCTGGCTGGTGCTGGCACTGGCCCTGTTCAAGTACACCTATGCGGTGATCAACCACACCGCAGAAGGCCATCTTAAACCGCCGGCCGTGTCCGTCGCCTTCACCGGCAGCGGGTTTGATATTGTCATCCTGCAGTTACTGGTGTTCGTGCTCATGGGCGGGCTGGTTGGCGCTGCCGCCATGCTCGGCGGCCCGGTCCTGATGCTGCTGGCGCTGGCGTTTGTGGTCCTCGCGTTGCCGGCCAGCATCATGGTACTGGCCATGGAGCGCTCGGTTGGCGCGGCGGTGAATCCAATGAATCTGGCGGTGCTGATCTCGCGAATTGGCACTCCCTATTTCCTGCTCTACGGTTACCTGATCCTGCTGACCCTCGCCTCCGGCGCTGCCCAGGACTTTGCCGTCAATCACTTCCCGTTCTGGGTGGCCCAGCCCCTGGCCGGTTTTCTGAACAGTACCTTCACCCTGATCCTGTTCCACATGCTCGGCTATCTGCTGTTCCAGTATCAGGAAGAGCTGGGGTTCGCCTCGGATATCCAGGGTGAAACCAGCGGCCAGGACACCCATCAGCGCGACCGCACCGCCCGCTTCGATGCCGATATCGACATGAACCTGAAAGACGGCAACTACGACCGGGTGCAGAGTATGCTGAAGGAAGCGCTGAAACGGGACCGGGACAATGCCGTGAGAATCGGTCAGCTTTACCAACTACTAACGGCCCGCCAGGACACCGAGGAACTTTACCGCTACCACCCACGCATCCTGGGCTGGCTGGCCGACCGAAACGACGGGGAAGGCATAGCCGGTGTTCTGGCTACGCTCCAGCAGGCGGAGCCCGGCTTCAAACTGGAGGACCCGGACCTGCTGGTGCGCTGCGCCAGGGCCCTGTATCACCGGGGCCAGTTCAAACCGGCCTTACGATTGCTGCAGGATTTCCACAAGCGCTTCCCGGACAGCGAACAGCTGGCCCCAGCCTATCTGCTGGTGGCCCAGACTCTGGCGAACGGTTTGTCCCAGTGGGAAAAAGCGACGGCCTTTCTGACGTTTATCCAGAAAAAGTGCGTGAATCATCCGCTGCATGAGCAGATCACGGTTTATCTGGAACAGGCGCAGAATAAAGAGCCGCTGAAGGGGCCCAAGGCGTCTTTTTCGGTTCAGGAGTAAGACTAGGTCAGTTGGCCTGCAATAATTGACGGTAATGACGAGCCTTGGGCGCCATCTGGCGCTTTTCAAACTCTTCCACCAACAACCGACAGGCCTCGGTTGTCAGCATGTCATCGCCCGTGCTTCTAAGCCGCTCGAAGGCTTTCTCCGCAGACTTGAGATCGTGCTGTTTGAGACTCGTGAACAAGACGCGGTTGTGATCCTCCGGAGCCAATGGCTGATAGCTCTCCCCTTTGCCCAGGTATTCCTGCCAGATGGCAATCATCTGCTCCGGCTGGCGGCGACTAAGGGCGTCGTTCATTAGCTCTTTGGCACGCTCACGGTAGGCGGGCAGGTCCGGTCGGAGTTTGGCCAACTGGTAGAGATGCTCGAGCAGAATGTGGCGTTCCGGGTAGTGCTCACGCAAAGCCTCGAATTGCCGCCGTGCCAGATCGAATTCCATCCGGCCCAGGCTGGCCATGGCCTGGGCGTAGCCGGTGGTAAAGCGGGCATCCTGCTCTTCCTCTTCCGGCTCGAAGAATTCCTCGCGGACCTGCAGCCAGCTCTTGCCCAGCAGCCAGACCAGCCCGGCGCCGGCGATCAGACCGCCCGCATGGGCCATGTAGGCGATACCGGTGGCGCCGGCATACCAGTAATCGTAGATTTCCTTGCCAACCCAGACAGGAAGCAGGGCAATGGCGGGTGCCCGGAAGTAGTTGAAATAGACACCCAGAAAATAGAAGAAACGGATTTTCTGTAACCCGTAGATGGCCACGTACATGCCCATCAGTCCCGAAATTGAACCTGAGGCCCCCACCAATGGCACATAGCTGCCCGCAGAAACTGCGGTAAACATCAGACCTGAAAGGGCACCACATACCAGGTAGGCAATCAGGTACCGGCCGGGCCCGAGGGCTTTTTCAACGGTAAAGCCGAGCAGGAACAGGAAGATCAGGTTCCCGATGATGTGGCCCCAGCCACCGTGTAAAAACTGGTAGGTAATCAGGGTATACAGCGACAGATCGGCAGGGACCAGCCCGAGCTGGTTGGCACTCAGTTTCTGGAGGTACTGCTGCTCGATGGCACTGCGCTGTTCCTGCCAATGCGCCCTTTGTGCTGGCGCCCAGATGACATCCTGATTCTGTCGGAGGTATTGGTAAAACTCCCGATCCATCATCAGGTTGATGGCGAGCCAGAAGTTTTCGTTCTCTTCCCGGAGTTGTTGGAACTGCTGAAGCTCGTAGACCCGGCTTTCTTCCCCCTGAAACTGGATTTGCCGCTGCAGGTAATCCTCGTAGGCCGGCGCCTCCAGCTGATGGAGATCGGCGTCCAGGTATTGCTCAACGGCTTGCTCAAGCTTGCCGCTGTCGTCTCCCTGATAGAACAGAAAAACCAGAAGGCAGGCCATGATCAGGCCAAGGGTGACCCAAGGCGGACGTTTCCAGTTGATGGCGTTTTCGGCGGGGATAATCAGCATGGGCGGTCACAATTCATCATAATCTGTCCCTGAAAGTCTGCTTTTTACCACAGCCGCGCCTTCTTTTCGCGTTCAAATGGAATCCAGCGCAAAGGTCGTTGTGGGTCAATCCCGGAAATGTGGCACACACCACAGAGTCGGAAAAGCCCGAACAACCGGCCCGACTGTCATTGGGACGTCACACAAATGACATTTAATCGCTTCCATCGACGGACTGTGCCGGGACACGTATCGACCTTTCGCCAATTGCCGTTATTCCTGCTCCGGCCAATAGTGAGCGTGAATAACAAGAAAAACCGGATACCGAACCAAGGATTTTTCAGATGACCGTACTTGTATTGGATAACCCGGGCCTGATTGCCAACGCTGCGATAGCCGCAGGCTTCACACCTGCCACCTTCGAGACCGGAGCCCGGCGCCCTCACCGCATGAAGTTCCATTACGGCTTCAATAAACACTCTGTGGACAGCGATGACATTGCATTCCTGCAACAACATGCCGCATACCTGAAGGAACATCCTTCAGTAAGCGTCAGAATTCATGGCCACTCCGACAACTTTGGCTCGGAAGACTACAACCGGTTTCTCTCGCGATTGCGGGCCAATACAGTGGCGCGGATTCTCATGCAGGAAGGCGTTCCGGAATCCCGGATTCTTATGAGTCACTGGGGCTCAGCCCGACCACTGGCAAGACCGGAAGACCGAGCAGCCAACCGGCGCGTTGAGCTCGAATACCTGGCTCTGGACGTGGCTCAGGCGCTCTGAACCGAGGCCCCCGCCAAACAGACCGCCCCGGCTTCCTGTGCAGCGGGGGCGGATGCAGTTTTTGCGAATATGGAAAGCCCAAACGGGACAGAGCTGCCCTTCTCCCGAAATCTAAACTATTCCCATTTTAATGGCATTAAACAGATAACTCCCATTAAGAGTGGAAATTATTATTCCAACAAATCAACGACTTAGTTACAAAAAAGAAAGCAAACTTACGTTTATTTAACGAACCTTTTGCCCCAAATCCTCGTCTTAGTGATGTATCCAGGGTTCAACTACCTGACTAGAGAGGTCACTATGAACGTAAAACCCTTCATCTCTGCCGCACTCATTGGTTCGATGTTTTTTACCGGCGCCGCAATCGCAGCGGGCGGCCCCCGCAATGGCGACGGCGGAGGTCGATCGGCAGACACCGCCACATCGGAAGACCTGACCACCATTGAGGTCAGCGACCTGCAGTTCATGCGGGAAGAGGAAAAACTGGCCCGGGACGTTTATCTGACCATGGACCAGTACTGGGGAGACAGAACGCAGGTCTTTGCCAAAATCGCACTTTCTGAAGAAACCCACACCAGCTCAGTGAATTACCTGTTGGAAAAGTTCGATGTTGAAGATCCGGTCGTGAACGACACGATCGGCGTATTCACCAATGAGGAACTTCAGGCTCTTTACGACGAACTGGTGGCCAAGGGCAAGAACTCGTTTATTGATGGCCTGTATGTCGGAGGTCTGATTGAGGAAAAGGATATGATAGATATCCTGGCCGCCATCAACCAGACCGATGAGCGCGCCATCATCCTGGCTTACTCCAACCTGCTGGATGGTTCAAAAAGCCACCTGAGGGCCTTTGTAGACGTCATTGAGGCCCAGGGTCTGACGTATGAGGCTCAGGTCCTGGATGAGGAGGAAGTGGAGCTGATCCTTGAGGACGAGAGCCAGGTTGAAGACTGATCGGTCGTAGACTCGGGCTCCCATAACCAACAGGGGGCGGCCACTGGCCGCCCCCTGCTTTTTTACCTTTAGCCGTAAACCTGCCAGACGTTCCATAGCAGCATCAACGCTGCCAACAGAATCGCCAGCCAGGTCAGCAGAATACCCACCATTCGGGCCCAGTGGGGGCCGCCGCGACCATTGATCATGCCAAAGGCATGCAGAATACGGCCAACCACTAATCCCATGCCGGTCCAGTAGATCAACCCACTGGCAACGCCGTTTAGCTCAGCGATTGCCAGCATGATCAGGCCAATTGGCGCGTACTCCACCAGGTTGGCATGAGCCCTTACAGCAGCTTCGAAGTCCCGATCATCGGTGATGCCCAGGCCCTTTTTGTATTTCAGACGAAACTTGACGACCTGAGCCGACAACACCAGCAGAAGAATGCCGATGACTGCGGCGAACACTCCGGTTACGGGAACGATCATGCTCAGCCCTTCTTGATTGCACTGACGATCGCGAGGAGTAGCACAGCGCCTACCGTCGCGGTCACCAGCTCACCGACAGCGCCCTGGGCCGCCAGACCCAAAAGCCGGAAAACGAAACCACCAATGAAAGAACCGACAATACCAATACCGATGTTGGCCAGGACGCCAAAACCACGGCCTTTCATGATCAGGCCCGCCAGCCAGCCGGCTACACCGCCAATAATCAGAAACAGAATCAGATTCATCTCTTGCCTCTCCCTGAGGGTCGTTGAACGAAACGATCAGTCCCGCAAGACTGCCCTGTTTACCGAAGTGCTTCAAGCACTTCCAGACGAGGCGATTACAGTGTGGCAATCGTCTCCGACATTTTTTTGTGGCAACGCTCGATCAGCTCCGGAATATCGTCAGCCGTGAGACCCTCGGTTTCAATGGGCGGCAGTACCCGAATGGCCACTGACTCACGCCGGCCGGTCCAGCCGACGGCCTCATCGGCGTACTCCTGAACACAGACCATGGTGATGGGAGCGCCCGATGCTACCGCTGCGTGAAACGCGCCTTTCTTGAATTTCTGCAGTCCCCGACCTCTGCTGCGAGTGCCTTCGGGGAAAACCCAGAGACTTTTCCGATCCCGGGCAATGGCACTGCTCGTGGCCTTCATAACCGCAATGGCCTTATGGGAACGTCCGCGATTGAGGATAACGTTGCCGCCCAGCCAGAACACTTGGCCAAAGAAGGGCACCCACACCAGTGATGATTTGCCGACTGTCACGGTGCGAGGCGGCAACAGGTCGCCCACAACAAACAAATCGTCATTGTGCTGATGATTGGCAATGACGACGGTGGGCCGATCCTGAGGCATGTTTTCCCAGCCTTCCAACGGGCGCTCCATACCCAGGACTGCCCGCCCGAAACGGGCCACAACACGCGCCAGGATACGATTGTTATCCGGATTGAACGGCCTTGCCGCGTAGAACACCAGCGCAAACAGGCAGATGATCGGCACGCTCAGCCACGCCAGCAGTTTTCTGATAATACCCATGCAACCAAACTCTGCAGCCAAATTCTGGCGCACAAGTGTACGCCAACTTTATATTCCGGCAACAGTGTCAATTTGTTCCCTTTGTTTGCCTTTTGCCGAGGCCCTGACGACATATCGTAGCGGTCCGCCGGCGTCGACACTGTCGAACGGGTAACAGGTAACCAGCAGAAGCGTTCCCTCCGGCAAACGCTGGGTATCAATCAGCTCTGAACGGCTGTCCACCACCCGGGCGCCCTCGACAAGGTAACTCTGCCAGCGGCCATTCCGGGCCTGCAAACGAACCTCATTGCCGGTCTCCAGCGCTTTCAGCCTCCGGAAATGCGTATCCCGGTGCCCGGCAATGACCACGGTTCCGCCATCGCCGCTACCGGTTAACCGACCCGGCCCGAAGGCCAGGCTCTCGCCATGGGTATCGGCCAGAACAATCATTGAGTCGTTCAGCTCCGGAATAGCCAGCCGGGCTACCGGCCAGGTGTCCGCCCACGGCCAGGGGCGCGATTCCATCTGCCGGGCCTGGCTTTCCGCCCAGGCGATTTCCAGTAATTCCTGGGCGATAACCGCCTTGAGCGGAATCCATAACCCGAATACCAACAAGGTAGCAGAGCTGGTCAATAACAGAAGCAGCAGCCGTGTCATGAGAATGCCCTCCTCTGCAGCAACACAATCGCCAGGGAGAACATCAGCCCGACCAGCCCGAGCGCGATCAGCAACGGCGCTGATGTCGCCGTCTGCGGATAACGCAGCATGCCGGCCTGGCTGCCCGCTGGCAGAAGAGTGGGCAAATTATCCGATTCCATTGGCGCCTCTGAAGTTCGAGCGGTTGTGGAATCCACCGCCACAAAACTGGTGTAGGCAGACATCAACCCGTGGGTGACTGCCAGTTCGGTAATGCCTGACTTGTCCGGCTCCCCACCCGTGACTTTCGCTTCATCCTCCAGGCTGTCGATCTTCTCACGCGCCCAGTGCCGATGCAGCCCCGTTGCGGAAGCGGCCTGCTGAAGGTCCAATGCCCTGCTCCAGTTCTTGCCACCCGGCAGGCGACCCGATACCTCAAGCTCCCCCATGGGCGGGACTCCCCGAACCACGTGAATCAGTGGTTCGCCCTGAAACAGATCACCAGGGCGCTTCGGGAAAGACTCCTTACCTGTTTTCTGCCCTGGCCAGTCGACCCGAATATCCGTCAAAACCGGCGACTCCATGGCGGAAAACAAGGCCTGCAGAGGACCGTCCACATCAGAAGGCGAGTGGATCGCCGTGTAGGTACCGCGACCCCAGCGGGCGGCCTCACGCATGAAATGCCGGTTTGGCGCAGTACCAATCCCCACCGTGAACAATCGCTGGTTGCCCAGCTGCTGGCGGATCTGGCTGAAAAGCGCTGCCTCATTACCCACTGCGCCATCAGTAATAAAGATCACCTGACGCACCCGCGCCCCGTCTTCAGTCTGGCTTTCACTTTCAAGAGCCCTGGACAGAGCGGGCGCCATCTCCGTACCGCCGTCAGCCCTTAGCCGATCAACATACTGGCGGGCCCGGGCGAGGTTATTGCCGGTGGCCACTTCCGGCTGCATGAACAGGGAATGGGTCTGGCTGTTGAACTGGATCACGTTAAACCGGTCTCGCGGCGTCAGCGTTTCCAGACCGGCCTGAAGGGCACTTCGGGCCTGGCGGATCGATTCGCCCGCCATGGACCCGGAGGTATCGATCACGAAGACCAGATCCCGGGGCAGCGCCATGGTGCCGTTTTCACCTGGCACCAGCATGGCCATGAGGTAGTTCTCCCCTTCCCAGGACTGGTGAAATACCGCTGCGGAGGGTTCCTGCCCGGCGACCGGGCGCCACCGCACCACGAAATCACGATTCATCAGGATCTCGCCGCCATCGGGACGCACCGTGAACGTCTGGCCATCCTGACGGGTAGCAAGACGGTGCGACGGGCTGGAGACACTCTCCAGCGGCAGCCCGGAATCAATCACCAGATTGATCAGCGCCCGGTGGCTGTCGGCCGCCACATCAGCTGGATTTACCGTAAACGGACTGATGGCACCGGCATCCGGCACCTCGGTCGTCGGCAGTGCCCAACCGCCTTGCCACTGATCGGGTGCATTGCGAACTGGCGCTCCCGGCATGAAACGCGGCGTCAGCGTGGTCGGAACAGTGAGCTCGAACACGCCGGCCTGATACTGCACCGGTTGCTGATATTTCAGCTCCACCGACACCGTCTCCCCCGGCGGTATGTTGGCAACTCGGGCAGTGAACAGGTTCGGACGCTGCTGCTCAACATTCGCCGCATGCTGCCCGGCCTCTTTTGCCTTCTCATAGGTCCGACGCGCCGTCTCTTTCGGCTGCACCTTGCCCTCAACGGTCCGCTCCCCCACCTTCATGGTCAGACCATAGACACTGGCCTTTTCGGGCAACGGGAACACGAAAATGCCCTCCCGCCACTGGTCACTGGTATTCCGGAAACTGCGCAGCAACCGGGTGTCGGCAATCAACCCACTGACCTGTATGTCGAACTCGCTGTCCAGCACCAGCGCCGGTTCCTGCCATTGCCCCTGGCCGTCGACAAAATGCAATTGGCCGACGTTGTCTGCCTCATTGGCTTCGGCATAGAGGGGGTGAACAAACAGCATCAGCAAAACTGCCAGCCAGAGGCTGACACCCTCCAGAAAGCGCTTGAACCGCAGTCGCTGGCGTCTGGTAACTGGGGCTGGAGCACAAAGCCTGAGAGGAGAACTGGAAATAATCATGAGAGAATCCTTGTGACTGCATGACTGTGCGAAACACCGCCATTTCAGCAATCCGGAAAGGAACTCCCATGGCAGAAAGCGACAAACCGCCCTCAAAAAATGATGAATTATGGCAACAACGCCCTTCGCCCTTGTTATCAAAACCTGCCGTGGTTAAATAGGCACACACCGGCAAGGGGACGCAGCCGCCACCATGAAGAAACACATTGTACTGATCGAAGACGAACCGGCTATCCGCGACAACTACCGCGCCGCATTCGAGCGCCGGGGCTATCGTGTGACTGCCCATGGCGACCGGTCTTCTGCCTGGCAGGTGCTGCGTCAGTCACTGCCGGACCTGGCCATCATTGATGTCGGCCTGGGCGACGAACCGGAAGGCGGCTTTGCCCTGTGCCAGGATCTGCGGTCACTGTCCCAGACCCTGCCCATCATCTTCCTGACCGCCCGTGACAGCGACATCGATTCCGTCCACGGCCTTCGTCTTGGCGCCGACGACTATGTCACCAAGGACATGAGCCTCGACCACCTACTGGCGCGGGTTACCGCCCTGCTCAGACGGGCCGATGCCTGGTCCGAAGCCCTCCAGAAGCCGGACGAAGTTCTCCAGCGGGGCAAACTCACCCTTAATGTGGATCGCATGACGGTCGCCTGGGAGGAAACGCCCATCGACCTGACCGTCACCGAATTCTGGATGCTTCACTCGCTGGTCCAGCACCCGGGCCATGTCCGCAGTCGGGAGCAGCTGATGGAAGCGGCCAGCACGGTGCTGGACGACAACACGGTCACTTCCCACATTAAACGCATCCGCCGCAAATTCTCGCAGCTGGATGAGACCTTCGATGGTATCCAGACCGCCTACGGCATGGGTTACCGCTGGAACGCCCGTGAGGTCTGAGTCTTGAACCTCAAGCGCCAGCTTTTCGTTGCCAGCCTGCTGATGCTGCTGATTCCCTGGGCAGGCCTGCAGTTTGTCCTGGAGCTGGACGATGCCCTCCGACAACAGGCCCGGCAGCAACTGCAGGCCCAGGCCGTGAGACTGGCCGAGACTGCCGGCGATCAGATCCTCGGCACCCCGGTTGTCAGGGCAGGTGAACCAGCCATCTACGTTGAACCGCTGACCGGCAACCTGAACCTGGATGGTTATGGCGACGACTGGCCGGGGTATGATGAGGAAAACCAGGCAAGAAACTGGCAAGGCCAAACCAGCATCGAAGCCGGAGAACCTTTCCTCCAGTGGCAGGCGGTCACCGACCGACGGAACCTGTATCTGCTGATTCGTGTGAACCAACGACAACCCGTGTTCTTCAACCCGGGCAATCCGGATCAGCCCTATGACCGGCTCAGACTTTGGCTGGAGGCGGCTCCCGGCAGCCTTGCGCCCGAAGCCATCCGCAAATCCTGGCTGCTGCGCACCCCGGCTCCGGGCCAACTTTATGGCCTGGAAGAGTCCAGCCTGCAGCCAGACTACCGCATCTCCGGCTTTTTGCAGGGCACCGGCGAGGGTTGGCAACTGGAAGTGAAACTGCCCATGCCTGCCGACCGTAGCCGCCTCGGCTTCGCAGCATTATGGAGCCAGGACCAGACAACAGGTGTCTCCACGCCGCTCGACCCGTTGCCGGTTCTGGTCAGTCGCAACCTCGCCCTTGAACGTCAGCTGGAACCACAACTGAACCAGGGCCAGCGGGTCCGCCTGGTTGAACCGGCCGGCTGGGTGATCGCACGACAGCAGTCTGGCCCGACCACGACCGCGCCCGAGTTCGATAGCCTCAGCCCGTTACAGGTGGTCGAGCAGATCAGCCTCAATGCGCTCCGGGGTCTGGTCCGCCTCTACCAACCAGAGCCCACCTCAATCGAAACCGGCTCCAACCGTGTTGCAGTTGAAGCGCTCCCGGAATCGGATCTGGTCCGTCACGAAGATGACAGCGTCTGGTTGCTAGCCACCCGGCAGGTATTCGGTGGGCGCACGCTGATTCTGGAGCAGTCACTGGACCAGCTTCTGACCCTGTCCGGCTCTGCCCTCGGCTCGGTCATTGCCCGCAGCACCCTGATTATTGTCGCGCTTACCCTGGTTCTGCTTGGCTATGCCAGCTGGCTCTCCTGGCGGATCACACGGCTGCAGCGCGCTGTGAGCGCCAGCATTGACGAAGACGGTCGGATCACCGGCAGGGTGCCAGGTGCCCGAAGCAAAGATGAATTGGGTCAGTTGCAGCGGCACTTCAGCCTCATGGTGGACCGCCTACACGGCTACAACCGCTACCTGGAAAGTTTCTCCAGGCGACTCTCCCACGAGCTGAAGACACCTGTCGCTGTGGTTCGTTCCTCGCTGGAAAATCTCAGCCATAGCGACTCGGAAGAAGAACGCAGGCAATACATAGAACGGGCCGCCTCTGCCACCGAACGCCTCCGCCAGATACTCCACGGTATGAGCGAGGCCGCACGACTTGAGCAAAGCCTGGACCATGCAGATAAGGAAACGTTTGATCTGGCGGAAGTGGCCGCCGAAGCCACAGCCGCCTACCAGGCCCTCGATAGCAGCCACCAGATCCGTTACTCAGGACCGGATGCGGGCTGTGCGATTACCGGTTCTCCGGAGCTGATGGTGCAGCTGCTCGATAAACTGGTGGACAACGCACGGGATTTCACACCGCAGGATGGGTTGATTGAGGTAGGGCTAACAACCACGCCAGAGAGCCTGTGCCTGTCGGTTTTCAACCAGGGATCAACACTACCGGAAGACGCCTCAACCGACATCTTCAGCCCGTTTGTCTCTATGCGGGACGGACAGGAGCAAGGCCATCTTGGGCAGGGTTTGCTGATCGTCAGCCTGATTGCCGACTACCATGGTGCCCGGGTGGAAGCCCGGAACCACACCCAAGGTGGCATTGACGGCGTATGCTTCCGGGTTATTATCCCAGCCATCCATTCTTGAAAACAGGAACTGCCTGCCGTGAGCGCACGCCTGGACTCCCTCGACATTCATCCGCTTCGTAACGATCTCTACAACGAGCTGCATTCACGGCCGTTTCAGGTCCTGCCGACACCGGCGCGGGTCACCCAGATGGCGGTTCTGACCACACCGGAGCAACGGGCACAGCAGTTCCGGCACCTGCAGGAACTGCACCGGCTGATGGGACACCCGGTGCCGGAAAAAGAGGTGGGCTGTTTTGAGCACACCTTTGGTTCGCTCCGGGTGCGACGCGAGATGCACATGGAATTCGCGTCTTACACCTTTATCAATCTGGACGCGAGCGATGAAACACCCTTTTCCGAGACCGGTATCACCCCGCTACCCGAAGGCTGGCTGGAGCAACTGACTGGAACCGTAATCGCGGCATTCCACCTCGAAGTTCAGCCCGCCGCTGACGGAACCGAGGGCGATCTGGACTATGTGCGCAAGCACTTCGAAGGCATGCGACTGGTTGGCAGTAGCCCGCAGGAGGGGGCCGCCCGGGTATGGGGCACCTTCCGACTGCACAGCGATGGCTTTGGCCGCTTCATGGTGATGAACCACCACATGTCAGACAGCCAACTGGGCCGACTGGCCCAGCGACTGATGGAGATCGAAACCTATCGCCTGATGTCACTGCTGGCGCTACCGGTTGCCCGGGAAATCACCCCGTCCCTGAACGATATGGACGAAAAACTGGCGGTGATCACCCGGTCGCTGGCTGAAAACGAGGATGTGGACGAAGAAAAGCTTCTGGCCCAGCTGACCAACATTGCAGCCCGCATCGAAGCCTTCCGGGCCCATTCCACTTTCCGCTTCTCCGCCACCCGGGCCTATCACCAGCTGGTACTGACCCGCCTGGAAGAACTGCGGGAAGACGAACTCTCAGGCCACCTGACTCTGACCGAGTTCATGACCCGCCGACTGACACCGGCGGTGAAAACCTGCGAAGCCGTGAGCGAACGGCTGGAAGACTTGTCACGCCGTATAGACCGGGCGTCGGACATGATGCGCACCCGGGTGGAACTGGCCATTCAGAGCCAGAACCAGCAACTGCTCAGTTCCATGGACCGGCGCTCCAAGATTCAGCTGATGATGCAGCACACCGTGGAAGGCTTCTCCGTGGTAGCCATCACCTACTATCTGATCGGTCTACTCAAGTTCGGGCTGGATTCGATTTACGAAGCCGGTTTCGCCTTCAACAAGACCCTGGTTCTGGGCATCGCGATTCCTGTCGTAATGGCCCTGGTATTCCTGGGAGTTCGGGTGGTACACCACCACTTCATCAAGATGGCGAAGCGGCAGTAGCCGCCTAGCTGCCCGGCTCCCTGGCTCCGGCAAACTGCCGGTAAAACTGCTGCGCCGTGCGACCGTTGCGCACACCTTTGGCGGTGGCGAAGCGAATCGCCTCCCTGTGCAGGCTGTCGCGATCATCAACGTCTGGAAACAGCGCGTCTACCGCCTGCAGGTATACCTCCTGCGAGAAGGCATAAAATGACAGTTGCAGGCCAAACCGGTCCGCCAGGGAAACCTGCTCCTCAATGGCTTCGGCCGGATGCAGTTCCCCGTCGCGCATCTCGCTCTTTAGATTATCGGACATGAACTCCGGCATCAGGTGGCGGCGGTTGGAGGTGGCGTAAACCCGCACGTTCTCGGGCGGTAGTTCCAGGGAGCCCTCAAGCACGCTTTTCAGTGCCTTGTAACCGGACTCCCCAACATCGAATGACAGGTCGTCGCAGAAAATAACGAACCGGAACGGCAGATCGCAGATGTCATCGACAATTTCCGGCAAGTTCACCAGGTCGTCCTTGTCCACCTCAATCATCCGAAGCCCGCGCTCCTGGTACCGATTCAGCAGCGCCTTGATCAGGGACGACTTGCCCGTGCCTCTGGAGCCCCAGAGCAAGGCGTTATTGGAAGGCTCACCGGCAAGAAAGCGCTCGGTATTGCGGGCCAGGGCCTGTTGCTGTCGGGCGATACCGGTCAGATCCTGCCATTGAACCGGATCGAGCCGGCGGATGGGCCGGAGCCCCGAGCGATGTCGACGCCAGACAGCGGCTGGCGTGGATTGCCAGTCAAAGGATGCAGTTTCGGACATAAACCTCTTTCCTATTCCGAACCGGGCCAGCCTGTGAAACACTGGCCCTGAAAAAACCATGACAACAGGAGACTTTACCCCAAATGGCCGTAAAATCCGTCGCTTTGGTGGCACACGACAACAAGAAAAAAGAACTGGTGGACTGGGTTGCCGAAAACCGCACCCGTTTTGCCCCACTGAAACTCTACGCCACCGGCACCACCGGCCGGCTGCTCCGGGACAACCTGGAGCGGGATGACATCCATTGCCTGCTCAGCGGTCCTTTGGGTGGTGACCAGCAAATCGGCGCCAAAATTGCCGAAGGCGAAATCGACCTGCTGGTGTTCTTCTGGGATCCCCTGGAACCGCAACCCCATGATCCGGATATCAAGGCATTGCTGCGTATTGCCGCTCTCTGGAACATTCCCGTGGCCTGCAACCGGGCAACCGCGGAATTCATTCTGACCTCAGCTTATATGACCGACGATCAGCATCATCCAAAAAAGCCCGACTTCTCCGATTACACCGGCCGCTCGGTCAGCGCCTGATTAATGTGAAATCACGTCGGTTACAGCTACACTAAAGACGAAGCTGTAAAGGATCGCCGGCCTGCCGATGGACACTCGCGCTACTAACAAAAAAACCCGATGCCGGAGCGTGGCCGCGACAATTCTCTGGGCACTCTGCCTTTTGCTGGCATCCCCACTGGCAGTGTCCGAACAGCCGGATGATACCGTTACCGTCGGGATCGTGGGCGACAACAAACCCTACTCTTTCGATGATGGCCCAGGCGCCTCCGGTTTTTCTGTTGATATTCTCCGGGAGGTGGCACGACAGACCGATCTGGATTTCCGATTCCGGGCTGGCAGCTGGCCGGAAATCTACGATGCGTTCCTGCGAGGTGAGCTGGATGTCATCGATGGCATCTCGTTCAGTGCCGAACGCGCGGAAAACATACTGTTCACGGAGCCCTATCACCTCCGCCAGACCTATCTGATGCACAATACCCAGACGCCACTGGGAAAAATCAGCACCCTATCGGATCTCAGGGACCTTCGCGTGGGCGTGGTTCGCGACGTGTACTACCGCGAAGCACTGGTCGCGCAAGGGATGCCCCTGACAAGCTATGATTCCCTCCACAGCCTCATTCGCGCTCTGGCGTTCGGCTGGGTCGATGTCATTATTGGCCCGAGGCTGACGCTTCAATACTATGCCAACAAGGCTGGCTTCGGTTTCCTTGAAATTGCCGGAACCGCGCCCCTGGGAGACCTTGCTACCGAGGATCTTCGCATAGGCGTTCTGAAAGCCAACGACGATCTGTACCAGAAAATCGCCTCTGGTCTGGAGAGTATCCCGGACGAACGAATCGGCGAACTGCTTCAACGTTGGCGAGAACTGGGCGGTGACAGCCTTTCCAGTGATGCCAGCTTTTCCCTGACTCCGGATCAACGTGAGTTTATCGCTGAAACCGGCCCTGTTCGCGTTGGTTTGATGCGGGATTACGCCCCCTACAGCTTTGAAAGCGCCACCCGGATTCACGGGTTGAGCGTTGACGTGCTTGGCCGGATATCGGACCTGACCGGATTACAGCTAATCCCTGTCGAGGGCCAGTGGATAGAACTCCTCCCGCTGTTCCGGGACGGTGAAATTGATGTGCTGGCCAATATGTCCTTCCGGCCCGAACGTCAGGGTTTTACCCGCTTTACCCAGCCGTACCACACCATCCCCAACGTCGCTTTTACGCGAGACCCGGCCTTAAGAATCGAGAGTCTGGAGGATTTGAAAAACCTGCGCGTTGCCCTGGGTTCCGGCATTTATTACGAGGAACAAGTCAGCGACGTGCTCGGTGACAATGCCCGGATATTCACAACCCAGGACGCCATGTTCCAGGCCCTGGCCAGAGACGCAGTGGATGTTGTGCTCGCTGCGTTGCCCAACGGCAACTTCTGGATCCGGGAGATGGGTATCCCGGGCGTCAGAATCGCGGGCGAGCTGGTTATCGAAGGCCAGACCGGGGAAGACCTTCGGTTCGGTGTCAGACCCGGCCTGGCACCTTTGGCCACCATCCTCGATCAGGCCCTGTCGGCAATCACCCCTGAAGAGATGCACACCATCGAGAACCGCTGGCTCGGAGCAAGCGTTGACCTGGAAATTCAGGAAACCGGTGAGGTAACCCTGAACGCCGTTGAGCTGGCCTGGCTTGAGGCCCGAAACAATCAAATCAATACCTGTATCGATCCACAATGGTTTCCTCTTGAGGGGTTGGACACCGAGGGTAAACACGTCGGTTTATCAGCGGAAGTGGTCCGTCTATTTTCGAAAAGGTCTCCGGTTCAGTTCGAGCTAGTCCAAACAGACACCTGGACGGAATCCATCCACAGCATCAAAGAAGGCCGGTGCGACATTTTCACCATGGCGATGAAAACGCCAGAGCGGCTGGAATTCCTGAACTTTACCGAACCCTATCTCGAAGTGCCGACGGTTGTGCTTGGCCGGATTTCAGCGCCCTTCATAGAGCGAGTCGGCGACTTGCGCGGGCAGAGAATCGGCGTTGTCGAGGACTATGCCTTCGCAGAACTTCTGCAAAGCCGCTATCCCTCGTTCAATCTGATCGAAGTCGCCAACGAGCGGACAGGCCTTCGCCAACTGCAAAACGATGAGCTGGACGGCTATATTACAACCCTGGCAACAGCCAGCTATTACATGCAGGAGCTCGGCCTTGCCGATATAAAAGTCATCGGCCGCATTCCCGCCGACTGGTCGCTTTCGGTAGCAACGCGCAAAGATGAGCCCATTGTTCTGGGCATCATGCAGAAGCTGGTATCCAGCCTTACCGCAGAAGAGCGGAAAAATCTCGAACGGCAATGGCGCAATATCCGGCTGAAGCAGTCGATGGATTACACCCTGTTCTGGGAGTTGGCCATTGCGGCGATACTGATTACCGCCCTCCTGTTCTATTGGAACCGGAAGCTCAATCGCCTCAACAGAGACCTGACCAACGCCAACGAAACGCTCGCACGGCTGAGCGTGACAGATGATCTGACCAAACTGGGCAACCGGAGCTACTTTGACCAGGAGTTTCGCAAGAGTTTTCAGTGGTGCCAACGGCACCATTCAGGCTTTGCCGTCGCCATGGTGGACGCCGACCATTTCAAGATGATCAACGATAGCTATGGCCATGAAGCAGGAGACGTCTGCCTGAAAACACTCGCCGACCTGATGCGTGAGCACTTCCGACGCGAAACTGACAGGCTTTCCCGTTTTGGTGGCGAGGAGTTTGTGATTTTTGCCAGCTACGAGGACAGCAGTGAAATCAAGAACAGGCTGGAAAGCTTCCGTCGGGCTGTCGAAGACAGCTGCTCGGTATGCGGCGAGAACAAAATCAATATAACCATCAGCATCGGCCTTGCCACAGGCACGCCAGGCCCCGACGACTCACCCGCAGAATTTCTCAGGCAGGCAGACCAGGCTCTCTATCAGGCAAAACAGAACGGCCGTAATCGGCTGGAAGCACGTTCGGTGGGTTCCTGAGTGGTGCTAGACTGGGTAAAAACAATGGAATAAGGAGAACCCCATGGCACGTATTTACGAGGACAATTCCCTGTCCATAGGCAACACCCCGCTGGTAAAACTGAACCGTGTTAATGACGGCGCCACCATCTGGGCCAAGATTGAAGGCCGAAACCCGGCCTATTCCGTCAAATGCCGGATTGGTTCAGCCATGATCTGGGATGGCGAAAAACGCGGCACCCTGAAGCCTGGCATGACCATTGTCGAGCCCACCAGCGGCAATACCGGTATTGCACTGGCCTACGTGGCCGCCGCCCGGGGCTATAAACTGATTCTGACCATGCCTGCTTCGATGAGCCTGGAGCGCCGCAAGGTGCTGAAAGCCCTGGGAGCGGAACTGGTGCTAACGGAGCCAGCCAAAGGCATGCCTGGCGCCATTGCCAAAGCGGAAGAGATTTACACGTCCGATCCCGACAATTATTTCCTGCCCCAGCAGTTCCAGAACCCGGCCAATCCCCGTATCCACGAGGACACCACCGGCCCTGAAATCTGGGACGATACCGACGGTGAAGTCGATATCTTCGTGGCAGGCGTAGGGACCGGCGGCACGTTAACCGGCGTTTCCCGCTACATCAAAGGCACCAAGGGCAAACAGATCGCCACTATTGCCGTCGAACCCGCCGACTCCCCGGTGATCACCCAGGTGATGAACGGAGAAGATCCCAAGCCATCGCCCCACAAGATTCAGGGCATCGGTGCGGGCTTCGTGCCTAAAAACCTGGATATGGAAATGGTCGATCAGGTGGAGACCGTCACCAACGAAGACGCCATGGACATGGCCCACCGGCTGATGCAGGAAGAGGGCATTCTCTGCGGCATTTCCTGTGGCGCGGCCGTAGTGGCTGCGGTGCGGATCAGCAAGCAGCCGGAATACCAGGGCAAGAACATTGTGGTGGTGCTTCCCGATACGGCGGAACGGTACCTTTCCTCGGCACTGTTCGCCGACCGGTTTGGTGAACAGGAAAACGTTCAGTAAACCCGAAAAGGCGCAGCCTTACGCTGCGCCTTGCTCCTGTCAAAACTGGTATTTCAGGCCGACCCGACCGGTATCGAACTCCGGCCCACTGTTCGTTACCTGGCCGTTGAAATCCTCTTTATCAATGTCGACGTTGTAGCGATTGTATTCCGCGAATGCCGTCAACTGGGGCGTTACCCGGAAATCCACACCGGCACCCACGAAGGGCGACACCTCATCATAGGTTTCACTCTCATTGAACGCATCCACATCGAAAGCGGAAGCAAAGGCACCCGCTTTACCGTACACGCCGAAGCTGTCAGTGAGTGGCAGGCGGCCTACGGCGCCCAGGCCAAAGCCTTTCAGCTTGCCTTCAACGTCATCCTCGCCAAAGTTGCCAAAATCAATGTACTCCGCCTCCAGGGCGAAAAACGAATTGAACTGATAACCCAGGGCGACACCTAGCAGATCATTCTCATCTTCGAACTCCCCACCATGGGACTTGTAGCCACCGTAGCTGCCGCTAATGTAGGGGCCTGACTGGTCTCGCGCCACGCTGTCCTGAGCCATGGCGGCAGGAACTGTGAAAACAGAGGCGGTAAAAAGTGCAGCACTGGTAAAACGGATAGCGGAATTCATAGGGCGTTCCTCCTAATGAGTTCAAATGTCCTTTCATTCCATGGCAATCGAAAGCTGCCTCTCAATTACCTGAACTCACCCTACAAGAAATGATCGCCCAACCGGGTTAAAACAGAACTAAGATCTGGTAATCCGAAATTAACTTTTCAAAAACAATGACTTCGAATTAGAGAGTGGATCCGGGACCTGAAGAGGTTGTCTCATCGGGATCAGCAACGTCAGTGGCTCCGGGCGCATCAGGTTCTGTGGATTCCGCCTGTTTCATCAGCACCATGCCCCCCTCCAAAAGCAATGCTTTGAGCCGGGGATCTTTCTGCTCTGCGATACCCACCGCGAAGGCCATCAAAGCCGCTTCCATGGGGTTTTCTTTGATCAGATTGCGAACGGCATCGATACCTGAGCTTGCCTGGCCATCTTCTGCCTCTCGACGTTTCTTGGCGGCAACCGGGCGTGTCAGGCGCTGGAACACCAGCGCGAGCAAAAGCAGACAAACGAAACCTGCCAACGCCATGGCACCGGCCTCGCCGAGCCATGGGGATAGCGCGAGAACCGCTGCCTGAATAAGCAGATAAAACCCGGAGAGTAGCAGGGCGGTGAGCAAGACCATCGCCAACACCAGGCCGATGACCGCAGCGGCAGCCTTACGCACCGCACCCTGTATCTGAGCGGAATCAAGCATGATCAGCGGTCAAGCATCTTGCCCACCAGAATGCCCGCCAAAAACATGATGATGATACTGAGGAACGGCCGCTCCTCAATCTTGCTCTCAACATCGTGAAACGCTTTATCGCCGGCATCCTTGGCACGGTGCAGGGCCTCATCGCCCCTTTGCCTGACCTGATCGAGAGCCTCACGACTCTCCCTACGGATTTCATCACGCAGACTGCTGATGTTGCTTTTCTGGCTTTCCGATACCGTACGGGTCAGCTTTGCCAGATCCTCGCGCAGTTCCTGAAGATCACGCTTGACCTGGTTATAGTCGTCCTGAGTAGATTTAGCTTCCATGTTCTGCCTCCTTAAACAATATATTTACTGCTAATTTGGCGCTTCCAGTATAAGAACAAGCCCCCGCCCGTGATTGATATTGGCGGAGGCTCTTTCAGAGTAGCACATGAAATTCAGGCACGAGTTACCAGCCTTTAGCTCACCGGCTCGCCTTCGAAGGGCCTCCCGCCAGCCCCATGCAATTGGCGTAAAACGTGGTGGTGGCCGGCCAGTCCGAGAAGATACCGATCACACCGACTTCACCGGCCAGAACATCGATCACGTGAAATATATCGCCGTCATTGTTAATGGCATCGGTCACTGTCTGGTAATACCAGCCACCGCCATTCTCCAGTGGACCGCTGCGCTCAACCGTCCACGCGATAAGGTCCAGACCGGCGGTGCGGGCATTCTCCGCGTACTCCGACGGAACAATCTCACCGTAGCTGTCGAGCGTCAGCATTTTCCAGAGGGCCGGCGCCAGAATATTCACGCCCTGTGCCTTAAGACTCTCCATGTAAGCCAATGACGTGTTTTTCGATGTGGGCGCTGACTGATCAAGGAAAACTGCCTGCCGGCCAAACCGGGGCACCTCATTCACCCAGAACAGCACATCCTCCAGATTGAACGACTGGGGCCACACATTCCCCGGCTCAACTCCGGCATCAATGTAATCCTGGATCATCTGGCGAGCATAATCCTGCTGGCTGTAGTCACCCTCAAACGGCATATCCACCACCGGCGATTTCAGCTCCGGGGTGAACTTTACCCCCAGCGCCTTGAACAGCTCGATGCTTTCCTTATGGGTCATCAGCGTACCCCGGCTGGCATAAAGATCGGTGCGCCAGTCGGCTGTACCAGCCAAATACTCCTCCGGGGTGGTTGCCATGGGGTTGTAGGCATCCATCTTGCCCTTCAGGGACTTGAACTCGGCCAAGGTAATATCACTGGTGCGACACTCCGCCTTGGCCGGAGTACCGGAAGCGGGATCGGCCGGGACAAATGGCTGGGTACACTTGGCGTTCAGCTCGGGCACCGCAACAATGTTGGTGGTTGTGTGCAAGTCGTTCTGGGCGTGCCGGCACACCAGCTTACGGTCCTTGGTAAAGGCCACATCGCATTCAACAATGCCCGCGCCCATCTGCGCGGCGGCAACGTAGGACTCCAGAGTGTGCTCGGGAAACTGCAGAGGGGCGCCACGGTGGCCTATGGAGAAATTCGAACGCTTGAGATGGCGGGTAGTGCAGGACTGCAGGCGCTCCTTCAGCGGGCTCTCATCCATGTTCTCAACCAGCCAGAACGGCCGCGGCCCGAGTTGGATAGGCTGCTTTCCGCCAGCGCGGTTATGCCAGGATTGAGAAGGAACATCCTTCCACTCATCCAGACCGGGTGGAACCCAGGATTCATGATGAGACTTACCCGGCGCAGCTTGCGCCGTTGAGAAGGCAACTGTGCAGAGCAACAGGCCCAGGATCGTGCGTAGCTTCATAACCAGCTCCTTGTGAAATGAATGATACTGCATCATCAGTGTTCACAAGGAGGGTTACGACGGAACGACGTTTTTGTGACGAGGGCGTGATGCTCAGCCGGCCGTTGAGGCTTCGTATTCACGAATCATCGCGAACAGCTGGTCCTTCAGGTTCAGTCGCTTCTTCTTGAGGGTTTCGAGGTATTCATCGGACGTGTTTTCAGCGCCCGTTTCAATGCGATGAACGGCATGGTCCGCCTCATGATATTCATCAAACAGCTTGGCGAAGTGATGGCTGTTGGTCTTCAGCAGATGAATGGCTTCTTTGGATTCCGGCAGTTCGTGAATCAGATCGTGTTTTTCCAGGGACATTCGCGCAGTCTCCGTGACTGTGGGGGATCAGATGTATTTGACTCATCCCAGTGTATGGCTCGCTGTCCTCGTCAGTCTTGATCCCCGTCAAGCGCCGGCAATGATCGAGTAAAGGTAGGCACTATCCTTTACCGCAGGTTTTCCGAACCTTGGCGCGAAACTCTTCGCGAATCTGAGCGTTCTCGGCCTCATTCACATAGACCTTCTCACCCTGATCGTTGAGGTTGTAAAAGGTCGAAACGCTAGCGAGAAATTTAAGACGCGCCCGAAGATTTTTGCACTGTTCAGCACGTTTCTCTGCTTTCTCCTCAGCCTTGGCATTCGCAACTTGCCGCGCCTCACGCTCCTCCTGCTGCTGCTCCAGGAACTCGGTCATTTTCTGGTGGCGTTGCCGAACATCCGCATCCACGCTGGCTGGAGCGGCCTTCACCGCGACTTCACTTGATGCCGCTTTAGCCGGTGGACGGTCTCCAAAGTGGGTCTGGCCGCTGGAATCGACCCATTTGTAGACGCCGGCATTTGCAGCAAGGGGAATAAGGCAAAGAGAAAACAAAACTATGAATGCTTTCAAGAGGACTTCCTTTTCAAACGATTGCTTCCCTGGTGCCTTTACGGGCGAAAGGCTCCTGATTCAGAACAAAACGTTATCACCGAGGCCCCCGAAAACACTATGAACTGTTCAACAAAGGCACCACTTGTGTGTGGGATGCAGGCGTTTGGACTACCCTGCCGTTATGGATAACGATAGAGTTATACGAATGCGTTCGCAAAGCTCCGGGGGGAGACCGGGGAATGACCGATAACCCTCTGATATAGAGCGGAAACGGCGCGGAAGCTCTAGAAGATATACGCCCCCACGAAACTGTCTCAGAGGCGAGTGGGCGTATTTCTCAGGCATTGAGGGCTGGAATCCGGTAGTTAAGCACATGACTCTATTGAACAAAATGTTTCCAATAGGGCCAACGCTGTGAATCTCCCAAATGCGTGATAGGCGAACACGTTCGTATAATTAGCTGTTAAAACGAAAATACAGGAGGTCATATGCAACGGATCGCATCGCAAATTACTCTGCTTTTTCTATCTTTGATCCCCAGTATTGCCCTTGCCGAGAACTCGGCTCCTGATGACTATCTCGCTAAAAAACCGCTGGTATTGGAGGTTCGGTACTGTGAGTGCTTGGCCACCAAAACCGATGGCGCACCCTCCGACCTGCTGCCAAGTTTTCTCAGGGAGTCCAGTCTCTTAAAGGTTAGTGTGTCGAGCAAGGATAATGGCTTTGCTTCTTCAAGAGAGTTGGCCATAGGTTACGAATTCAAGCCAGTTGCGGGCTCGCCCGACCAATTTCAATTCAACTATGCTGGCAATTACAGTACGAGTAATGGGAACAGGGCTGGCAATGGGGAGTTGCTTTTGGTTCAGGGTCAGTGGGTCAATCTTTTCGGCTCACAGCATGAGACCCAAGCTGGATCGCAACACAGCAACGTTGCGGTGCGGCTGGCTAAGCCCGGTGGTTCCTGATGGCAGGTTTTAACAAGTCGATTAAGTTCGTTCCGGCCGTTGGCCTCCACCGGACGTCCCTGTCGGGCCGCCGCTTATCTTCGCGTTGATCGTCCAAACATAGACCATCAATGCCTGATGGCATCCTATTCGCCTTCTTTAGAGCCCCTTAGCCAAAATCAGCCAATGACGCTCGAACAGCGGCTAGCTATACTCGCGCAACAAACAGGACCAAAGTAAAACCATACGGAGATCAACATGAGTGACCTGAAAACCCGCTTCGAAGAAGCCGTCAACTACATCCAGACTGCCGAGGGCGACTTCAAACCCTCGAACGAGATGAAACTGGAATTCTATGCGCTCTATAAGCAGGCTACTGAGGGCGATGTGTCCGGCAAGCGCCCGGGCATGATGGATTTTGTCGGTCGTGCCAAATTTGATGCCTGGGAGAAGGCCAAGGGCATGTCCAGCGATGAGGCCATGCAGAAGTACATCGACAAACTCGAAGCCCTTAAGTAATTGGTTTTCGGCCCAGACTCTGGTCGAAAAATGACCAGAGTCAATCTTCCTGAATAAAGCTTTGCGCTGGTAAATCGCTTGTCATAAGATGCGCGCAAAATAACAATACCAATTCATCAGGAAGAGTTATTTATGGACATCACCGAGGCGCTGGAACAATCCCAGCCAGGCCTTGTGGGCCGGGTCAAGGACGCAATCCACAAGCACAAGCTCAATCAACGCTCAGAGCAAACCTACCTGCACTGGATCACCCGATTTGTGCTGTTCAACGATCTGAAGGATCCGGACGCACTGGCCAATGAAGACCGCCAGCAATTCCTGGAGTACCTGAGAGATCGTATGAGCGTATCCAGGGCGCGGTTCAATCAGGCCAGCCAGGCCCTGACATTTTTCTATGAGGATGTACTGGGCAAGACGTCTGCCGAGAACAATGGCTGCGCCGCTGCCTGATACCTGTCTCAGCGCTCGTTCATATTGACGTTTAGAGCGTCGTAGGTGCGGTTCGCGGGTGGACGGATCACGTAGTTGTTGCTGTGGGTCTGCCCGGGAATGGACTTGGGGTTGCTGAACCGGAACTCCACCGGAATCTGGGAACGGCCAAGATCGGTTCGATTGTCGCCCGGGCGAAGCCCAAGCGGATCCAGGTAAAAGTCGTCCTCCACCCGGGGCTTCAGCGGAACACCTGCGGCCGGCGCCGACAAACCACCCTCGATTACCGTGTTGGCCAGGGTCTCCTCCTCCATGGAATTCAGGTGGATGGTATCGATGGTCGAGCGCTCCTCATACTGAAACGCACTGCCCTGAACGTTGCTCTGCGCAAACGCTCCGCCCGTAAAAACCGGAACCGCAAGCAGGCCCACCACCAGCGGTGTGCTCACCCTGCTCTGGACGTTCCTGGCCCTTCCACGCATACCCATGGCAATTACCCCGGCAGACTATCCTGTCTGCATACAGTTGTGACAAATTTTGATCAGTCTATCGACAAATCACACACGCTGCCCGGCCACTCGCCAATTTTGTGACATCATTCACTTGTCGTCGGCTGGTGCCTGATAGCGGATACCAACCACAAACACCGACTTCCAGCCCTCCGGGGTTCGAACGCCCACTTCATCGTCCAGGCGTTTGCCAATCAGGGCTCGGGCCAGCGGTGAATTGATGCTGAGATAGCCTTTGGTCAGATCAAACTCATCCGCACCTACCAGCCGATAGGTCTGTTCATCACCGTCCTCGTCTTCCACCGTCACCCAGGCACCGAAAAACACCTTGTTCCGGTCATCCGGCAAGCGGTCAACAACGGTCAGCTCTTCCAGGCGTTTACTCAGGAAACGAACCCGACGATCGATTTCCCGTAACTGCTTCTTGCCGTAGATGTACTCGGCATTCTCCGAGCGGTCGCCAAGAGCAGCGGCCTCACGGACGGCCTGGGTGACTTCCGGGCGCTTTACCTTCCACAGATACTGCAATTCATCACGCAAGGCACGTTCGCCTTCCGGAGTGATGTATTTCGGGCGCGGGCCGCCACTACCGGGAACCTGGGTCATTGGTTTCGCAACGTCCTCTGCCAGTTGGGAATCAGAAATCGGAAGGGCATAAAAAAACCCCGTAAAAACGGGGTAAGGCTAGCGCTGTGCTGGAGGGAGAAGCAAGCAACAAATCTGCAGGCTTCCAAAGCTACAGTTTCAATTATGCACATCCTTGATTACACCGGCGTGGCCGAGGAATTACCTTTTAGTCAGGGAAACTACGAGCGCTGGCCTTCGGAATTAGGTTGCAGACTCTAGGATCGAAGCATAGCTTAGGGAGATATTACTTCTTACAGATTCGTTTTTCGGAGAAACCAACATGAATACCCAAACGTTGCTGAACATCGCACTGAATGGCGTGGATGCCCTTGGCTATCGGCTGGACCAGTACGGAATCACCGGCAAGGTCAACCGTCACAACATCGCGGCTTTTCTGGCGGCAGAGCAGAGACACCTGGAAGGTGAATGGGACAGCATTCAGGTACGAGTAAACCGTCGCCGCTCCCAGGTTGAACGGATTACCCACGAGATCGAGTCCCGCAAAGACGCCCTGATCGGCCCGGTGCTGTCGAAGATCAACCGGTTCCGCGCCAGTCAGTGAGTATTTACGCCCGTGGACTGAGAGTCGGTTCGGGGTTCCCCGGTCGCTGACTCCGTCCGCTGTTCGGCCTGGGCCGCGCGAATTCGTTTGCGGGCTTCGGTAAAGGCGGGCATTTTCACAGCCACGGTCAGCCCCGGCGACTCTTCCCCGGGGTGAGTATCGCTCAGTATAATCCGTCCCTGGTGGATTTCCGCCACAGCACTTACCAGGCTGAGCCCCAAACCATTACCCGGTAGTGAACGACTCTTGCCAACCCGGTAAAAGCGCTGGAAAACCTGGTCTTTCTCGGCATCGGGAATACCGATACCACTATCCCGAACTTCAAAGACTGCCTCAGCACTCTCACGCCGAACGGCAACGCCGATGACTCCCTGCTCCGGCGTGTATTTGATCGCATTATCAATAAGATTGCTGACCATCTGAAACAGAAGGTCGCGGTCCCCCTCAATCATCACCCCGCTTTCCAGGGCCTGTTCAAACGACTGGTCTTTATCCTCGGCCAGCGCCTCGTAGAGCTCACAGGCATCAGTTACCAGCTCGTCCAGCGACACCGGTTTCATGTCTGCGGCATTGCCACGGGTTTCGAGCCGGGCGATGCGTAGCAGCGCATTAAAGGTAGCCAATAACTGGTCGGCTTCGGCCACGGCGCGGCCGGCCTGCTCTCTCGCCTCGTCGTTATCCACCGACATCAGGGTGTTTTCAAGCTGGTTGCGGAGTCGGGTCAGGGGCGTGCGCAAATCGTGGGCGATGCTGTCGGAAACGTGCCGGATGCCCTCCATCAGATACACAATCCTGTCCAGCATCTGGTTCAGGTTTTCCGCCAGCTGGTCGAAATCATCTTCGGTGCCACGGGTTGGTATCCGCAGGGACAGGTGGCCGTTCATGATCCGACGTGAGGTGTTGTTGATAACCTCGATACGCCGGGTCGTACTTCGGCTCATCAGGAAGCCACCAAGCAGCGCAAGCGCAAGGGTGATCCCCATACCCCAGTTGATCGCGGTTTCAATCACCCGCTTGAGGCTGGTGAGTTCGTCGACATCCCGCCCGACCAGCAGGCGCAAACCACCCTGAACCTCGAAGATTCGGGCACGGGCCAGGCGTTCTGGACCGCTCCAGCCCACGGATTCATTCAGGGTGAAATTGATCCAACCGCTCTCAGAACGGCTGCCTTCTGGCCAGGTTTCGATATTGCCAGCCAGTTTCAGGAAGTCGTCGGTGGCCAGCAGGTAAATGGATTTGGCGTTGGGGTCGCGGGCAACACGCTCACGGATGATGGTAATCAGGCCGTTTACGCCACGGCCACGATACTGCTCCGCCAGGCCGGCGATTTCCGCTTCAATGGTTTCGTCGGTCTGGGCGGTCATGAACCCCGCCGTACGCCAGTAGATAAAGGCCAGTAAGAGAAATACCGAGGTGGCAAACACCACCATGTACAGCAGGGCTAGCTGGAAGGACGAGGTCCTGAGCTGGCTAAGCAGTTTCACGTAACATGTACCCTGCACCCCGGATGGTCTGCAGTAAGGGTGTATCGAATTCCTTATCGATCTTGGCTCTCAGCCGGCTGATGTGCACGTCAATTACGTTGGTCTGGGGATCAAAATGATAATCCCATACTTTCTCCAACAGCATGGTGCGGGTCACCACCTGGCCGGCGTTGCGCATCAGGTATTCCAGCAAACGGAATTCCCGGGGCTGAACATCAATGTTCTGGCCAGCCCGCTTGACGGTGCGGGCCAACAGATCCATTTCCAGATCCGCCACCCTCAAAACCGTCTCGGTTTCCGCCGACTGGCGATTACGCCGTACCAGGGATTCGATACGCGCCAACAGCTCGGTGAATGAAAACGGCTTGGTAAGGTAATCGTCGCCGCCGCCGCGCAAGCCTTCGACACGGTCGTCTACATCACCCAGGGCGCTGAGAATCAGAACCGGCACCTGGTTTCCCGTGGCACGCACTGTCTTGATGATGGACAGACCGTCCATTCCCGGCAGCATTCGGTCTACAATCATGATGTCGTAATCTTCACTGGCCGCCATCATCATGCCTTCCTTGCCATCGGCTGCGTGATCGACCACGAAGTCGGATTCCTTCAGCCCTTTGACAAGATAATTTGCAACGTCCTGATCGTCTTCGATTACCAGCGCTTTCACCGGCTCTCCTCCCGATAGCGGATTACATTAACCACAAGGGTACGAATAAGTTGGCAACCCGGCCAGTTACGATCTTGTAAGAGGGTGTCGCCAATGGCGACGGTCAGACTTTCCTCGGAAACCAGTCCAGACTGTCACCGGTGGCCCCGGTGGGCCGATATTCCGCGCTCACCCAGCCGTCATAACCCATGGCGTCGATAGCTGCAAAAACATTCGAAAAGTTAATCTCCCCGGTACCCGGCTGGTGTCGTCCGGGGTTGTCGGCAAACTGGATATGGCCAATCCAGGGCAGCAGGCATTCCATCGAACGTACCAGGTCCCCTTCCATGATCTGCATATGGTAAAGGTCGTATTGCAGGCGCGCGTTGTCTGCATCCACCTCCTCAATCAACGCGAGCACCTTGCCGGTGGTATCCAGAACGAAACCGGGCATGTCCACCCGTGAGTTAATGGCTTCCAGGCAAAGTGTGATGCCCTCCTCCGACAGCCTTGCCGCAGCCCAGGAAACATTATCCACGAGCGTTTGCCAGGCAACGTCATCTGCGACGCTCTCCGGCTTCAGCCCTGCCAGGCAGTTCAACTGCCGGCAGCCCAGAGCTTTGGCATAGTCAATTGCCTGATGAACCCCAGCCTGGAACTCCTCAACCCGATCCGGCAGGCAAGCGATCCCCCTCTCACCGGCGTCCCAGTCGCCGGGCGGCAGATTGAACAGCACCTGGGTCAGCTGGTTGTCACTCAACATCTGACTGAGCAGGTCTTTGGGATAGGCGTAAGGGAACAGGTATTCCACTCCCTCAAAGCCGGCGGCACGGGCCATGGCAAAGCGCTCGGGAAAGTCCACTTCCGTGAACAGCATGGACAGGTTGGCAGCAAAACGGGGCATGGCGTGGTTACTCCTTCGGGCCGCGGCCAAGAGAGCCAAGCAGGGCACCGTTCAGATGCTCCAGCTCCAGCAGCAGGCCACTGTGGTCGACATCACTGTGACCATTGGCCACCAGCGACAGGTATTCATTGTGAGTCTGCTGGGCCAGGGGCAGGGTTAACCCTTCTGCGCGGGCCTCATCCAGAATCATCCGCATGTCCTTAAGCTGAATCCGCGCCGGCGCGCCGGGTGCGAAATCCCGGTCGATCATGCGCTGGCCATGCAATTCCAGAATCCGGCTACCGGCAAACCCACCCAGCAACGCCTCCCGCACGGCCGCAAGATCCGCACCGCCTTTCGCCGCAAGCAACAGCGCTTCCGACACAGCACCAATAGTGATTCCAACAATAGCCTGATTGGCCAACTTCGCCAGTTGCCCGGCGCCAACAGGACCGATCCGCGTGCACTTGCCGAGCGCCTCGAACACCGGTCGGGCACGATGCACATCCGTTTCCGAACCGCCAGCCATGATACTCAGGCGAGCTTCTGCCGCGCCCACCGTGCCACCGGACACCGGCGCATCGACATAGCCAGCACCCCGCTCCGCAGCCAGCTGACCATGGCGACGGGCTGAAGAAGGCTGAATCGAGCTCATATCAATCACCAGCGCCCCCGGTTTCAGAGCATCAATCACGCCCTGAGCCACCAACACCTGCTCCACCACATCGCTGTTCTCCAGCATGGTGATCACCACATCGGCATCGGAAACCGCCTCTGCCGGGGATTCGGCAATGGCTGCCTCCGATGAAAAGGGCTCGCACTTGCTGGACGTGCGATTCCACAGCGTCATTGGAAAACCCGCGTTCAGGAGGTTACGGGTCATGGGCGCACCCATCAGGCCGATGCCAAGAAATGCGATATGAGGGAGTTTATTGGTCATTTTTCACGCCTTAACACCAGAAGTAAGAGAAGAAAATTGGGAGGCTTGGTTTTCGATTATACAAACAAAAACGCCACCAACCGTAACCGGTGGTGGCGTTCTTAAGGGCCTTGTCGCAGAGCTAGCCGACCAATCAGGCCGCCTCGGACATCTGCACGCGAATCTTTTTCATCGCATTCTTCTCAAGCTGCCGGATACGCTCGGCCGAGACGCCGTACCTGTCGGCCAACTCGTGCAAGGTCGACTTACTTTCAGACAACCAGCGCTCCCGGAGAATATCCTGGCTGCGCTCATCCAACTGCCCCAGAGCCTGCATCAGCCGACCATTGGAGTCGTCGGACCAGTCAGCATTTTCAAGCTGGGTCGCCGGGTTGCTGCGCGCGTCTTCCAGATAATACGCAGGTGCCTGATAGGCGTTGTCGTCGTCATCGTCTTGCGGACCGTCGAAGGCTGTGTCCTGGGAAGCCAGTCGGCCTTCCATTTCCCGCACAACCTTGGGCTCAACGCCCAGATCCTCGGCCACCGCGTTCAGCTCGTCATGGCTTAGCCAGGCAAGCTTCTTCTTCTGGCTGCGCAAATTAAAGAACAGCTTACGCTGGGCCTTGGTAGTGGCCACTTTCACAATCCGCCAGTTGCGCAGGATAAACTCGTGAATCTCTGCCTTGATCCAGTGAACCGCAAAGGAAACCAGACGCACACCGTATTCCGGATTAAAGCGTTTAACCGCTTTCATCAGGCCAACATTGCCTTCCTGGATCAGGTCGGCCTGTGCCAGACCATAACCCGAATAGCTCCGGGCAATGTGAATCACAAAGCGCAGGTGAGACATGACCAGATGACGGGCAGCTTCCACGTCGCCCTCATAATGCAACCTTTCGGCGAGGTCGCGCTCTTCATCCACTGTGAGCACCGGAATGCGGCTCGCAGCCTGAATGTAAGACTCGAGATTCTGACCCGGAACCAGTCTGTCAACCAGTTGTAAACTCGTACCCATGCTCTAACCTCCGAACCCAACGGCCCATAAATATACCAATTGCTACTTAGACCGCCAAGAACCCTGAAAGTTCCCGAAATCTCCAGTAAAACGTTTCAAATCAACTATCTGGAAATTCCACTGTGGCTTTACTGGCTCTAAACCTACTCCAATACAAGCTGTTTCTTCAATACGGTTTTCCCGCTATCCGGATCATCCTCCTCCGGCAATATCACCCGGCTCCATGTCATCCAGATGACGCTTCACCGCTACCCAGGCGCCTAGCCAGCCTAGCAGCATCGCGACAATTATCAACGCCAGGGCACCATCAAACTGCAGCCCGTCGAGGGAAAAGTCGCTTCGGTACAGGCCCGCCAGCCGCTCTATGGGCCCGCTGAGCCACCACAGTGACAACTGCAACAGAATCAGCGCCACCAGCCCACCACCGAGCCCAAACCAGGCGCCGGTGTACAGAAAAGGCCTGCGGACAAAACTGTCTGTTCCGCCCACCAGTTTCGCAACCAGAATTTCATCACGGCGGCTCTCAATCGAAAGGCGCACGGTATTTCCGATCACCAGTACAACCGCGGCCGCCAGCAGGATCGCCAGCGCACAGACGGCACGGGCCAACAGATCGGTCATGGCATTCAGGCGCTGCAACCAGCCCAGATCTACCTGAACTCTCTCGACGCCCTCCATACCGTCAATAAACCGGACGAGCCCTTCCACACCCTCAGTGGACCGCGCGCCTTCCTCCGGGGTAATCAGCAGGGTGTGCGGCAGCGGGTTGTCTTCGAGATAATCCAGGGCATCTTCCAGGCCCGATGAGGCCCGGAACTCCGCCAGGGCCTGAGCCCGATCAACCAGCTCAACGTCAGCCACCCGACCGTCTCCGGCAATGTCATTGCTCAGCACCCGTGCCCGCTCAAGCGGCACGTCCAGCTCGATGTAAGCGGTCACCCGGGCACTACTCTCCCAACCGGCGCTGACTCCCTGAAGGCTGGTTAGCAGTAACAACAGCGCCACTGGCAAGGCCAGGGCCACCCCCATCACCGTCCAGGTCATCAGACTGGCCACCGGCGTGCGCCAAAGACGACGAGCGCTATCCTCGGCAACCTTGCGGTGATGAGTGAAATAGCTTTCTGCCTGCTCACGCCAGGGCGAACGGGCCTTGTTGGCACCGCGGGCAGATTCTGACCTTTTGCGTGGATCAGCGGCCACTGGCACCTCCACCAATAACCGAGGTGCCGCCGGTAACCAGGCGGCCATGATCCAGCTTCAGCGTCCGCCGTCCCATCTCGTTAATCAGGGCGATATCGTGGGTTGCGATCAACACGGTCACGCCCACCTGGCTGAACTGTCCGAACAGATTCATGATGTCGGCAGACAGGGCCGGGTCCAGGTTACCTGTCGGCTCGTCCGCCAGCAGTACCGGCGGCTTGTTAACCACCGCCCTGGCAATACCGACTCGCTGCTGCTCCCCTCCGGAAAGCTGCATCGGGTTCATTTTTTCCTTCTGCAGCAGTCCCACCTTGTCCAGGGCAGCCCGGACACGCCGGCCCGTGTCTCTGGGAGACGCACCCATAACTTCCAGCGGCATGGCAACGTTGTCGAAAACGGTACGGTCGAACAACAGCTGGTGGTTCTGGAAGACCACGCCGATGTGGCGGCGAATGTAGGGGATCTGACGGCGGGGCAAGCGATTCAGAACCTGCCCACCTACCACGACCTCGCCGGCACTGGGGCGCTCCATCACCATGATCAGCTTCAGCAGGGTACTCTTGCCGGCACCGGAATGGCCGGTCAGAAACGCCAGCTCCCCACGCTCCAGGCCAAAATTGACCTGGCGAAGGGCGGTGTGATCACTGTCATAACGCTTGGTGACCTGACGAAACTCAATCATGGGCGGCTTCCGCGCGGTTATATTCCGGGCTACTCGTCAAACAGGGCGTCCACAAAGGTTTCGGCATCAAAGCTGCGCAGGTCGTCCACCTGCTCGCCAACACCAATAAACCGGATGGGCAACTGCAATTGACGGGCAATGGCAAACACGATACCGCCTTTGGCCGTGCCGTCCAGTTTCGTTAAGGTAATGCCGGTCACGCCGACGGCCTGCTGGAACACCTGGGCCTGGCTGAGAGCGTTCTGGCCCGTGCCTGCATCCAGCACCAACATAACTTCGTGCGGCGCGGATTCGTCCAGCTTCTTCATCACCCGGACGACCTTCTCCAGCTCCTGCATCAGGTTGTCCTTGTTCTGCAGTCGTCCGGCGGTATCGGCGATCACCACGTCGACGCCACGGGACTTGGCAGACTGAATGGCATCGAAAATGACCGAGGCGCTGTCGGCACCGGTGTGTTGGGCGACTACCGGCACGTTGTTGCGTTCACCCCAGACCTGCAACTGCTCGACCGCTGCCGCACGGAAGGTATCGCCAGCGGCCAGCATCACCGACTTTCCTTCGTTCTGGAATTTTTTGGTGAGCTTACCAATGGTGGTGGTCTTACCCACGCCATTTACACCCACCATCAGTATGACGTAAGGGACCTTGCCGGAGTCGATCTGCAGCGGCTTGGTCACGTCCTTCAGCAGACCATGCAGCTCATCCCTCAGGGCCTTGCGCAGGGCTTCCCCATCCTTGAGTTGATTACGCTCCAGCTTTTCGGTGAGCGAATCAATGATTTCGGAAGTGGCGGTGACGCCAACGTCTGCCATCAGCAGCGTGGTTTCGATTTCCTCCAGCAGGTCCTCATCAATTTTCTTGCCAAGCGAGAACATGTCGGACAAGCCACCGGTCAGGCTCGCCCGGGTTTTGCCCAACCCCTTTTTGATTCGCTCGAAAACGCTGACCTGAGGCTCAGGTTCCGGTGCTTTCTGCGGCTCTTCTGCGGGTTCAGGCTCTGGGGCCGGTTCCGGCTCAGCCACCGGCTCGGGTTGCGGCTCGACAGCGGCAGGCGCTTCGCTCTCGGCCTTATCCGGCGCAGGCGCAGGCCCCTTGGCAACTTCCGGCTTGCGCTGAGGTACCGGCTTCGGGCGCGGCGCACGGCTTCGGTTACCAGCGATATCCAGGACAAATACGAGCACAAGAAGGGCCAGAAGGCCGATTGAAATCCACTCTGCCGTCATAAAAGTCAATCCATCAGTCTGAATGGGCGGGACAAAGAAAGCGGACATTCTATCAGACTGTCCCGGTGAAGTGAGGGTCGCCCGGATTATCACGCCAGTCCCGGTTTCCGGTAAGATGCGCGCAGACACCCCGAACCCAGCACACTCCCGGAGCCGCGACTATGGCGCGCCGAAAAGCTGCAAGCCAGAGCCCTACAAAAAGAACGCCACCGAATCGCGGTACGGCTGCGACGCGCAACGACACGGGGACCGGTGAATTGCGAATCATCGGTGGCGACTGGCGCAGCCGGAAACTGCGATTTCCGGATGCCGGTGGCGTGCGACCAACCCCCGCCCGAACCCGGGAAACCCTGTTCAACTGGCTTGCCTTCCATCTTGCAGGCAACGACTGCCTGGACTTGTTCGCAGGCTCTGGCGCTCTAGGGCTGGAGGCGCTGTCCAGAGGTGCCGGACGGGCGACCCTGGTGGATCATACGCCTGCCCTGGCAAAGGCACTCCGGGACAACCTCAGGCTGTTGAAATCCAACAACGGGGACGTGGTGTGCTCAGACGTCGAGAGCTATCTTCGCCAGAGAACCCGACCGCCATTCGACATCGTATTCATGGATCCTCCGTTCCGTCAGGGATGGCTGGAGAAACTGTTTCCGTTACTGGAAGAGCAGGCCTGGATCAAACCCGGCGGATGGGTCTACGTGGAACACGAAAGCGAATTGCCAACCCCGGCCGTGCCTGCCTCATGGCGCCTGCACCGTCAGAAAAGCGCCGGACAAGTCACCTACTCTTTGTTCCGGGTAGCCCCTGGAACGGAACAACACACGCCCTAAAACGAAAAAGGGCCAGATGAAAGAATTCATCTGGCCCCGAATTCAGCAACCTGACTGACTCAGCCAGCAGGACGCAACGAGTATGCCCGGAGATGCTCGGCAAACTCTTCAAGATACCGGATGCCGCTGGCTTCCGCCTCTCGGCACCATTCCATCAGAGCATTCAGTTTATCCTGCGGTTTGAGCCCACGCTGACGCCAGAGCGCCTGCAGCTCGTGGCTCTTCTCGTAGATCTGGCGCAGCACCGCGTTACGCTCCAGCACAGACTCGAGAGTTTCCTTCTCCTTCGGGTGGATCAACGTAATTTCGCGTGACAGCAGCTGCTTGAGCTTCCGGTACCGTGGACGGATCTCATCGTCCATGAGCGACTTCTGCTGGCGCAGCACCGGCTCCATAACGCGCTTTCGGTACTGGCGCATGATATCGAACCGGTTATTGGCAATCGCCTGAACGGTCTCTACATCCACCTCAAGCTTGCCCGGTACATGGTGGGCAATGGGCCGGTAGCCCTTGGGCTTGGCCAGACCGAACAACTGGAACAGGCGGATGTAGCCCCAACCAACATCCACTTCGAACCAGCGACGGGACAGCTTGGAGGAGTTCGGGTAGGTGTGGTGATTGTTGTGCAGCTCTTCGCCGCCAATCAGAAGACCCAGCGGGCTGATGTTACGGGCATTATCAGCACACTCGTAGTTCCGATAACCCATCCAGTGACCAATGCCGTTAACCACACCGGCCGCCCACACCGGGATCCACATCATCTGTACCGCCCAGATCCAGATGCCATGAACGCCAAACAGAGCCAGGTTGATTACCGCCATCAACGCGATGCCCAGCATCTTATAGCGGCTGTAGACATTTCGCTCTACCCAGTCTTCCGGGGTCCTCTGGCCATAGCGTTCAAGCGTTTCCGGGGTGGCCGATTCAGCGTAAAGTTCGGCTCCCTGGAACAGAACCTTGCGAATACCCAACACCACCGGGCTGTGAGGATCTTCCTCGGTTTCACACTTGGCATGGTGTTTACGATGGATGGCCGTCCACTCCTTGGTGTTCTGGGCAGTGGTCAACCACAACCAGAAACGGAAGAAGTGTTTCAGAACCGGATGCAGATCCAGTGAGTTGTGCGCCGAATGGCGGTGAAGATAAAGCGTTACACTGACAATCGTGACGTGGGTCATTCCAAGTGTTACCAGAATGAGCTGCATCCACGACAGGTCAAGAAGACCATTAAACCACATAGAAAATCCTCAAAATCATTATCTTTGGCGCGAGGCCAACCCGCCAACTTTAGCGTACAGCTGTAAGCCAAAACAACAGCATTTGGATGCAAAATTGTTACTGATTACACTTATTCGCTTTATCTCGGAGACTCCCACACGTGCCCGAACTGCCTGAAGTAGAAACCACCCGCCGTGGCATCGCCCCTCACTGCGAGGGCGAAATCATTGCCCGTGTAACCGTGCGCAACGCCAGCCTGCGCTGGCCTGTTCCGGCAGATCTTGGCGAGAAACTGGAAGGTCAGGTCATCAGAAGTATAGACCGACGGGCCAAGTATTTGTTCCTGAACCTGGACCAGGGCTCGGTGATTGTTCACCTCGGCATGTCCGGCAGCCTGCGCATTATCACCGACGACACGCCACCACTGACCCATGATCATATCGACCTGGCGTTACAGTCAGGCGTCATTCTGCGATTCAATGATCCCCGCCGGTTTGGCTGCTGGCTCTGGGCCGACTCTGCCAATGAGCATCCTCTGATCAGCCATCTGGGCCCCGAACCCCTGTCCCCCGAATTCAATGGCACGTACCTGTTCCGGGTGTCCCGCGGAAAAAACACCCCGGTGAAGTCGTTCATCATGGATAATCATGTGGTGGTCGGGGTTGGTAACATCTACGCCAACGAAGCGCTGTTTAAATCGGGCATCCACCCTCGCCGCAAAGCCGGGCGAATCAGCCTGGACCGCTACCACAGACTGGCCGAGGCGATCCGTGAAACCCTCAGCGCCGCCATTCTGATGGGCGGAACTACTTTGCGGGATTTCGTGAACAGCGATGGCCAGCCCGGCTATTTTGCCCAGTCCCTTCTGGTCTACGGACGAGGTGGTGAACCCTGCAAAGAGTGCACAAATCCATTGAAGGAAATCCGAATGAATAATCGCGCGACGGTTTATTGCCCACGCTGCCAGCGCTGAATGCTTACGAGATGGCACATTCAGCAACGAAAAATCGTTTGAAAATGCGCAAATATGATTCATAGTTAACAGAGGATTAACGCCCAAGATATACAATGGGATGGTATTCACTTGATGCGATTCCGGTGCTGTCGTCTTCGAAGACAGTACCTATTAGGGCAAAAAAGCTCAGGAGACAGTACGATGACCCGCAATATTTCCCGCACTCTGGTGGCCACTTTGGCGGCCTGCCTGATGGCATTCTCTTCTCTAGGACATGCCCAGGCTGTGGATGAAACCCCGTCCGCACTGGCCATGACCGGCGATGCCATTTTTGTACGCCCGGCCCTGCTGGCAACCACCATTGTGGGCAGTGCAGTCTACCTGGTATCCCTGCCCTTCTCTCTGCTGGGCGGCAACGCCGATGAAGCCGGCGAAGTTCTGGTGATGGGCCCTGCCAAAGCGACCTTCGTGCGCTGCCTGGGCTGCACCCGCACTGGCAAAAAACCTGAAACGGTTGAACAGGGCAGCAACTGATCCGCGTTCCCCGGGCAGGCCTCCGTACTATCACGGCTTGCCCCGACGAGAGAACTCCGGCAGCCTGAAGAAAATTCTTCGGGCTGTTTTGCTTTATGGTTGACTGGTCTTCTCTCAACACGGTGTTCCTGGATATGGACGGGACACTGCTGGATTTGCATTTCGATAACCACTTCTGGCTCGAACACCTGCCAGCTCGCTACGCCGAGCACTATGACCTCCACCCCCAGGAAGCGAAAGATCGCCTGATTCCGATGATCATGGCTGAGCGTGGTTCATTGAACTGGTACTGCACCGACTACTGGAGCGAGCGGCTGTCCCTGGACATCACCGGCCTGAAGGCGGAAGTGGGCGACCGGATTGGTTACCGGCCCCACGTAACCGATTTTCTGGACGCACTCAGGCACTCCGGGCTTCACTCGGTGATTGTCACAAACTGCCACCCGGATCCCCTGGCCCTGAAGCTCCAGCGCACCGGCCTCGATAAGCGAGTGGATGCCATTGTCTCCAGCCATCAGCTCGGCAAGCCCAAGGAAGACCCGTCATTCTGGGACGACCTCCAGCGTCTGACACCTTACGAAGCCGAAAAGACCCTGATGGTCGATGACAGTTTCCCGGTACTGGAAAGCGCTCTGACTGCAGGCATTGCCCAGTGCCTGGCCGTATTAGCGCCGGACAGCCAGCAAGAGGCCCGAAAACGGCACCCGGAAATTCCCTGCATTCACCACTTCAACGAAGTTCTCCCGGCCCTTCGCCAACGGTCGCCCCTGCCATCCGGCCGATGACAGGGTTATAATTGACCTACAAGCCCATCAGGTGAGGAGACATGACGGCATCAACCGCTGACGACCAACGTGTAAGACTCGATAAATGGCTCTGGGCCGCCCGCTTCTACAAGACCCGGTCCCTGGCCAAGGAAGCGATCGAGGGTGGCAAGGTCCACTACAACAGCCAGCGCTGCAAGCCCGGTAAGCTGGTGGAGACCGGCGCAAAGCTGACGCTGCGCCTGGGCTGGCAGGAAAAAATCGTTATTGTTGATGACATCAGTGACCGGCGCCGCGGTGCGCCAGAAGCTCAAACGCTTTACCACGAAACCGAAGAGAGCGTTAAGAAACGCGAGGACATGGCCTGGCAGCGTAAAACCATGCAGGCGGCGCAGCTTCCTCCGGCCAGACGGCCCTCAAAGAAAGACCGTAGGGATATTCAGCGCTTCCGCGAACAGAACGGCCTCTGAACCCTTTTACATCCCCGCCCTCAGTCAACGTGCAACGACCGGCATTCAGCATTCAGGAGACACAACATGGCATCCCGCGACCAGTTCCAGCGCTTTATTTTTGAACACAGCCAGGTGCGGGGAGCCTGGGTACAATTGAGAGACAGCTATCAGGAAATCGGCAGCCAGGCGCCCTATCCGGACACTGTTCGCGAACTCCTGGGGGAAGCGCTGGTGGCCAGTATTCTGATGAGCAGTACCCTGAAGTTTGAGGGCACGCTGTCCGTTCAGGCCCAGGGGGAAGGCCCGTTGCGCACATTGATGGCCGAGTGCAGCCACGATCGGCACATTCGCGGCCTGGCCCGCTTTGATGAGCATGCGGTCAGCGAAGACAGCTTCCACGATCTGCTCGGTGAGGGCCGTATGGCCATCACCATTACGCCAAACCGCGGCAACCGCTATCAGGGAGTTGTACCCCGGGATCAGGACACGCTTGGCGGCTGTCTTGAGGAATACTTTGATCGCTCTGAACAGATTCCCACCAGCCTGTTTCTGTTCGCCGATGAAAACGGCGCGGCCGGACTGATGCTCCAGCGCCTGCCGGGCGCAACGGAGGAAGACGAAGACCTCTGGGACCGGGTAAACCATCTGGCCCGGACCGTGGAAGCCGGCGAGTTACTGGAGCTGGACAGCGAAACCCTGCTCCATCGCTTGTTCCATGAGGAGACCGTGCGGCTGTTCGACGCCGAACCGGTCGCCTTCCAGTGCAGCTGTTCCAGGGAGCGGACCCTCGGCGCACTGGAAGCCATAGGCAGCGAAGAATGCTACAGCATTCTGGAGGAACAGGGCTCTATCGAGATGGATTGCCAGTTCTGTCACGCTCACTATCGCTTCGATAGAAATGATATTGATCATCTTTTCACCGGTCATACGCTACACTAGGAGCAGGTTCGATTAGCCGGAAAAGCACTGATAGCAAGGCTTTCCGGGCAGTCGTTTTTTACCGGCGTGTCTGGCATAATAGCGCGCCTGAATTGACCCGATTGCTCAGATTTCCGTCAATGTTGGGGGGCGGCCTGAGCAATCACTAAGACATCCCGAGGGCGAGGTCGAAGTGAGCAACACTTATCATGATCTGAGTACAGCACAACTGGTTGAGGTGGCACTGGCACGCGAGGAAGGCCAGCTGGCAGCCAACGGTTCCCTGGTTGTAAAAACCGGTGACCGCACGGGCCGGTCTCCCAAGGACCGTTATATTGTCGAGGAGCCGAGCACCTCGGACGATATCCACTGGGGTCCGATCAACCGTCCTTTCGACGCCGAAAAGTTCGACGCTCTCTGGGACCGTGTTGAAGCTTACATCGCCGAGAAAGACCAGTTCGTGTCTCACGTCCATGTCGGTTCCGACCCGGAACACTATCTGCCCGTTAAAATGACCACCGAGACGGCCTGGCAGAATCTGTTCGGCCGCAACCTGTTTATCCGCCCGGAAAGCTACAACCCGGCTGACAAACAGGAATGGCAGATCCTGAACGCCGCCAACTTCGAGTGCGAGCCCGAGCGCGATGGCACTAACAGCAACGGCTGCGTGATGATCAACTTTGCCAAGCGCAAGGTTCTGCTGGCTGGCATGCACTACGCTGGCGAAATGAAGAAGGCCATGTTCTCGGTGCAGAACTTCCTGCTGCCGGAGAAAGACGTGCTGCCCATGCACTGCTCGGCCAACGTTGGTGAAGATGGCGAGACCTGCCTGTTCTTCGGCCTGTCCGGTACCGGCAAAACCACGCTCTCCGCCGATCCCCACCGCTTCCTGATTGGTGACGACGAGCATGGCTGGGGCCCGGGCACCGTATTCAATATCGAAGGCGGCTGCTACGCCAAGTGCATCGACCTGTCCCGGAAAAACGAACCGATCATCTGGGACGCTATCCGCTTCGGCGCCATCGTCGAGAACGTGACGATCGACCCCGAGACCCGTGAACCGGATTACACCGATGTATCTCTCACCGAAAACTCGCGCTGTGCCTACCCGCTTGAGCACGTTGAAAAACGGGTTATCGAGAACCGTGCTGGTGAGCCGTCTCACATCGTATTCCTGACCTGCGACATGACCGGCGTTCTGCCGCCAGTGTCTATCCTGAGCCGCGAAGGCGCCGCTTACCACTTCCTCAGTGGCTACACCGCGCTGGTCGGTTCCACCGAAATGGGCTCTTCGTCCAAGCTGAAGTCCACTTTCTCCACCTGCTTCGGCGCGCCCTTCTTCCCACGCCCGGCCGGCGTATACGCCGAACTGCTGATGAAGCGGATGGACGAGTTTGGCAGCAAGGTCTTCTTGGTAAACACCGGGTGGACCGGCGGCCCCTACGGCGAAGGTCAGCGATTCAGCATTCCGACCACCCGAGCCATCATCGCCTCCATCCAGAACGGCGACCTGGACGACGTGGAAACCGAGCACCTGCCAACCCTTAACCTGGATGTGCCCAAGCATGTTCCGGGCGTGGATACCGAGCTTCTGAACCCGCGCAACACCTGGGTAAGCCCGGACTACTACGATGGCAAGGCCCAGGAACTGATTACCCAGTTCGTCGAGAACTTCAAGAAGTTCGACGTGGCGGACTCAATCGTCGAAGCCGGTCCGAAATTGAGCTGAGTCGATTCCTGTAAGTAAGAAAAGCGCCCTGCGAAAGCACGGCGCTTTTTTTGTATGATAGGGGGCAACACATTCTAGGAAATGGCTACATGAAACAGCGCCTGAGACGACTCTTCTCTCCCATCCTCAAACCACTGGAATCCGGTAAAGTCGGTCCCAGCTACAAGGATTCACATCGGACTGTCCTGAACGTGGTAGGGGTGTTATTCCTCTTTCTGGCAACGGTTTCTGCCATTGCACTGGTGTACACCGGGAAAGCCGGTGCCCTGATTCCGGTGCTGGTGTTCCTGGGCATTGGGGGCGTGTCGGTGATCGTCGGAACCCTGGGCTCGGATGCCGCCGTTTCGAAGATGTGGGGCAATCGCTAGCGGTCAGGCCACATCTTCGGATCAGGCGTAGAACAGCAAAGGAACAAAGGCCACCAGCACCAGCGAAATCCCCATGGCAATCAGCGGCATGATGATGCGTTCATGACGCTGGTAAAACGTTCCCGTTTCCTGTTGCGCCGCCAGCACTTCCGCCTCTCCGACCACCTGCCGGGTCAGTAGATGATTCAGGGCCACCGGCGGGCTCAGGTAACCCAGCTCGAATGCCACCAGGGTCACCATCCAGAAATGGATCGGATGAATCCCGCTCGAGTAGGCAATCGTGGCAACGGTGGCCGTCACCAGGATCACCGCACCGAACGCGTCCATGATCATGCCCAGTATCACCAGAATAACCACCATTAGCAGCATCGCCGACCAGGCACTGTCAAACGACTGCGGGAAGGCCTCCATCAGGTGAGCCCGTTCGATCACCCCACCGATGCTGACGGACAGCCCCAGCAACAGCAACAGCGCGCCAATTTCCGCCGTGGTATCGTTGGTGGCACCACGAAGACTTCGTTCCAGCCCCTGATGATTGATCTCCCCCGAGGCTTTTCCTTTCCGGTTTTTCAGGCTGACATGCTCATACACAAGGATTGCGAGCATGATCACCGGCAGCAGCCTTGGCGCCGAGAATTCATCCATGCTCACGTCAAGCGCCAAACGATAGAACAGCACCACGGCAGCGATTACCAGCACGTAGGGAATCAATGGTTTGAGCGCCTGCGTCATGGCAGGGAAGGCTTCGGCTGAAGGCGCCAGGTTGAACTCACTCTGGCGGTTCACACTCAGGGCCACGATCGCAAACATAGTGGCGGTCAGCACGAACACCCAGATACCCCAGCCGAACAGTTCGTCGGTGGTGACTTCCCGGTTCAGATAGGCAATCACAACCACCAGCAGGCAGGGCCTTAACACCACGCCCAGGGAGCCGGACATGGCGGTCGCCGCCAGGGCCAGATGGCGACGGGCCCCGGCCGCACGCAACTCACTGTAGATTACTGCGCCGGCGGCGATCACGAAGATGCCGGAAGCACCGGTATACGCTGTTGGCACGGCAGCAACCAGAACCGCCACAACCGCCAGCATTTCAGGCGGCATGCGCCAGGGCCGGAAGACATTGAACACCAGGGTGGCGAGGCGGGTCTGCTTGAGCATCATGCCTACCCACACATACAGACCGACATTCAGGAACATGTCGGACAGCTCCATCATCTTGCCCAGATAGATGCCGATTCCGGAGGCGTGCCCAATCAGGGCGAAATAAGTGCCGGAGATCAGACACATTACGGTGTAGAGGGGCACGGCCAGAAAGGCCTTGTTCAGGCTGCCGCCGTCCTGAAGGTCATTCGGCACCCGGAACAGCCGGTACAGGCTGGCCAACGTCAGGCAGGCAAAACCGACAATCCAGAAATTATGCAGCAACAGCTCTTCCGATGAGACGGCGGTCTCTGAGCCCAGACTGGACTGGCGAAAGATCGCGCTGGAGCCCAGCAGCATGGCGTTGGCAATGGTTTGCAGCGTGTGAGAAACCGTATAGTCCAGCCGGGTCTCCATGGCACGCATGGCGATGTGATGGCGGGTCAGGGTGGCGGTCACCGCACACAACATGACCAGAATCACCAGAATAAAACGCTGGGACTCGAGGCCAAAGGCAATCAGGTCAGCTATGAACAATTCGACAGCCCGATAGGCCTTCACACCCGGTGTCAGTTGCTCCCTGAGACTCTCAAAATTCTGGTGGGCCTCGCGGCAGTCAGTAACCGCCCGTTCGATAGCAAGCCGGACATCGGCCGGGTCCTTTTCTTCGACCCCCAGCAGCGCCGCCATGGGGTCATCCGCCTCGGCATCAGCCGCCATTTCTGCAGCCACCGCTGCCTCAATATCCCGGTTCGGGTCGCAGGTGGGCTGAACCGGATCCATGCGCAATTTGTAGTAGCCACTCCAGAGCTGTTCGCCTCCACGCAACATCTGGTTATGGATGTCACTGCTCGTGGAGAAGATGACCACCGCCAGTAACAGCAGGCATGCGGGCAGTGATGAAAACCACTCCAGCCCGCTACGATGAAAACCGCCCTTCGACATAACTGATTACTCTGGGTAGAAAGTGGTTAAAGCAGATCGTCCAGATCCATGGTTTCGACCTCTTCCCGCTGGTCATCCCAGAAGGTGCCAAGCTGGCCCATGGGCGTACGATGCCCAGTGTTCTCGACCCACAGACGATCAGAAACCGCGACAATCATGTCGGTTGCCATGGCGTCCACGAATCGCCAGTCTTCGTTGGCCGGAGTATTCTCGATGGACTCAGCGTGCTCCCGAATCACGTTCCGTACCATCACCTCGTCCCCCTTGTTCAAAGCCGCGATGGCATGGAATACGTGAGGCAGGCGAACACCTGCCGCATCACCCTGATCGCCGGCAATGGCCAGACGCTCAAAAGCGTCCTCGCCTTCTGGCTCGGCGCCCGGGATCATGGCCCAGACCGTTGCTCTCAGAGCCATAGGCGCACCCCACCATTTCTCATTATCGAGACAGCTGGTGGCCCGGGCGGCAATGGAACCAACGTTGGCCGGCACCCCTATAGAGGAGGTGGACTGGATCTGGGCGTTCAGGGCCTGCAGACCGGACAGCAGGCCGGCCATGTAGATAAACTCGTCCATGTCGTCATCGAAATCCGGACACTCGCCATCGGCAGGATTGCCGTAATAGGCATTATGGTGCTGCCAGGCCGTGTAATAACGCCGGGCGGCAACGGTATGGGCCCGCTTCTGGCGGATCATGGCATCTTCCGCGGCATTCCCGTTCATGGCGTGCAGGGCGGCAAGAGCGGCCAGCTCCTGTTCCCTGGCCTCTTCCTCGGCACAACCGCCGGCAGAGAGGTAAAGCATCACCGCCAGTTGGTCCGGCTCATTGGTGACACGACCGAAAGACATCAGCAATGGCGCGGTTGCCTCGCTCATGGCGCAACCCATGGCCAAATCATTGCTCTCCATCAGAAAGGGCACCGTGTGATCCCGGGAGAAGCCCTGCATCACATCTCCGGTGGTCTTGTACATCACGTGATTCACCGCGCCACAGCCACTCAGGACCATGCTGGCCATAAAAGCCGCCATGAGGTTACGTACATGGCACCCGGAAAAAAGCGCCTTGCGGGAGGGATTCCGGAAATGGGTCATACCTTCTTCACCTTTTCGTTTTTTGTTCTGATGCAGTCCTGCTGCGATCGCACGGGCCAGACTCCGGCGGACAAACCGGTTTGTTACAGACTGTAACCAGGCACGCATTATGGCGTACGACGCCCGGTTTTTATGCGACCGATGCCGCAAATGACGCCGAATGACACACACTTCCCCGCCCGGGGGTTTGCACAATGAGCCCGGAGCCACTATAGATTGAGCAACCGTGAGTCGTTGTGATTCCGGCCAGGACCAGACTGAACCAATAGAAATACAAAAAAGGAGTATCCGATGCGCAAACCTGAACTCGCCGCGGCCATTGCCGATCGCACAGGCCTTACCCGGGACAAGGCCAGCGAAGTGATTACCGCGTTTACCGACCAGGTGTCGGCCGCCGCCTCCCGTGGCGAAGACACCACCCTGATTGGCTTTGGCACCTTCAATATCCGCAGCCGCGAGGCGCGGGACGGACGCAACCCACAAACCGGCGAGACCATTCGCATCCCTGCCAGCAAGACCGTGGGCTTCAAAGCAGGCAAGGCTCTGAAAGACGAAATCCGCTAATCAGGCACAGGCCCGCAGACGCGGGCCTGCTTCACTCCGGCCTCAGGTTCCGGCAACGGAGGCACACTCGGAACGGGCTGCATCTACCCGGCACCGAATCGCTTTCATTAACTTGATGGCCCGCTCATCGTAAACACCGTCTTCCAGTAACGACAGGCGCACCTTTCGCAGCATCTTGTCATATTCGGCGGTGTCTTCCTGGGGAAGCTGCATCCAGACCTCTTCCGGAATCTCCGCCTCTGCCTGGGCGATGATTTCGTAAGCCTCGTCAATGCGCTTGATGGCCTGGTCGCGCACCATCTGGCCGGCGGAATCCGGGAACCGATCGCGGTGGATGATCACCTGAAAATTCATGTACCCCAGAGCATATTTCACCACTGCGCCGTTGGGCTGAACACCCTTGTAAAGTTCCAGCGGGGTGTAGGCGACGGCCGGGGCATAGGCCAGGTCAACGCTGCCGTTATTGAACTTGCCGGCAAAGTTCGCTGAATTGGAGCCCACCACGGATGCGCCCACATGGCGAACCATCCGCACCGATGCCTGATCGTAATCCAGGGTAGCAATCCGTTTACCCTGCAGCTTCTCGACCGAATCGATACTGCGGTCACGGGTGTGCAGGTAAATGGCGCCACCCGGGAACACGCCGGCCACTTCGTAGGGGCCGTCAATCAGAAACGGCCGGGCCTTGGGTTGGCTCAAGGTGTTGTAGAGCAAGCGCATTTCCTCTTCGCCGGGCACAGCTCCCATGGCTTCAAGACTGCCAGTGAACTTGTTGAATTCCCGGGCCCGGGTGCCGGTGAGCAGAACGGCGTCGCACTGCCCTGCCTTGAAGTCTTCGGCGGCAACTTTCTCATCGGTATAGGCACGAAGATCCAGCTTGATGCCGTTTTTCAGGGCCACCGGCTGGAAGGTCTTGGTGATGGCAAACAGGGGGCCATTGGCACCCACCGGGTCAAAAACGCAAAAACTGCGTTCCAGAGGCTCGTTCTGTGCCTGCGCCTGACCCATCGAGGGAAAGACCAGAGTGGCACAGAGGGCAGCCGCCATGGCTACCCGCTGGGGGAGATTTGCTGATTTCACGGGATGACTCCTGGTTATTATTGTCGGGCGCCGGTCCATAGATAGGCACCGGCCAGGCCACGCTTTCCTTGGTCGACCATAGGGCGACGGCTACAAGAATACGTTGGCACTGGTGCCTGCCATCAAGGGTTTTTCAGCAACAGGGGAAGATTCTGTGATGGTGTCGACAGAGGTTCCGCAACCTCTGCCGCACTTTGAGACAGTAAGCCAGGATCAGATCTCTGGCTGAGGCCAGGCCTTTCGACCCTCACTGAGGGTGAGTCGGATGACGCCAGGCAGTTCGCGGTCAATCACCGGAGCATGACGACCGGCCGAAACCAGTGTCGTTGCTCCCGGAGTCCAGAAGGCATCGGGATCGAACAGGCAAATATCGGCCGTTTCTCCCTCCGCGAGCCGGGCCGTCCGGCCAAGCACGGAGGCCGGGCCCCTGGTCAGCGCCCGGATCAGGTCAGCCAGTGCCAGTTCATTCATCTCCACCAGCTCCAGACCCAGCGACAGCACGCTTTCGATGCTGGAAAGACCCGGCTCGGTGGCCGCCATAGGCGCCTGCTTGGCGGCGGTATCATGGGGCTGGTGCTGGCTGACAATGGCATCAATAACGCCTTCCCGGACGCCCGCAATCAAGGCCTTTCGGTCGCTCTCGCTGCGCAGTGGCGGCCGGACATGAAACCGACTGTCAAACCCGGCGAGGGCATCCTCAGTGAACACCAGCTGATGCATGGCCACATCGGCGGTCACCGCGATACCGCGACTTCGGGCATCAGCCAGCATTTCAACGCTGCGAGCGCAGGACAACTGGCTCAGGTGCAAACGAACCCCGGTTTCCTCCGCCAGCAACAGCATTTCCATCACCGCAGCGGTTTCCGCCACTTCCGGAATACCGAGCAAGCCAAGCCGCGAGGTCACCAGACCATCGTGGGCATAGCCGTCGGCGGCCAGGGCCTGGTTCTCCGGGCTGAACATCACCGTCAGACCGAAGGTCTGGGCGTAGGCCATGCACCGGCGCAAAATACGAGCATTGCGCACGCCCCGGGAGCCATTACCGACTGCGACACAGCCAGCTGAAGCCAGGCCAGCCATGTCGCTGAGCAGATCGCCCTCAAGACCCCGGGTAATGGCACCAATGGGCAAAACCTGGATGGGCGACCGGCTGGCAGCACCATCACGAATCAGATGGGTGACGGCACTGGAGTCGTTCACCGGTGACGTTTCCGGCGAGGCACAGACCGTGGTGAAACCGCCATGGGCCGCTGCGAGGGTTTCCGAGGCAATATTACCCTTCTGGCCATTGCCCGGTTCGCGGAGGTTGCAGCAAAGATCCACAAACCCCGGCGTGATCACGCCGTTTTCTGCGCTGATGGTCTCGTCGGCCGCTTCCCGGGCAGCGGCTTCGCCCATCGCCGCAATCCGGCCATCCCGAATCAGCAGTGCGGTGTTTTCCTGTTCGGCGCCCTGACCATCGAACAGTCGGCCTCCGGTGATCTTCAGACTGCTTCCGGATGTGTTGACACTGCTCATGCCTGGCCCCTCTCACTCAGTTTCTGCTGGCGTTCTGCTACCTGCCCCCCCATCGCCATGGACATGACCGCCATCCGGATGGCGATGCCGTTGGTGACCTGGTTCAGAATCACCGATTGCGGCCCGTCGGCCACCGCCGATTCAATTTCAACGCCCCGATTGATGGGACCCGGGTGCATCACGATGCATTCCGGGTGCGCCAGGGCCAGTTTCTGCTGGTTAAGACCATAGAGCCGGTAGAACTCCCGCTCACTGGGCAGCAATGCCCCTTCCATACGCTCTTTTTGAAGACGCAGCATGATCACCACGTCCAGATCCTGCATTCCTCGGTTCATATCGTATTCGACGGTACAGCCCAGACTTTCCACGTCTTTGGGCAACAGGGTACCCGGGGCAATGACGCGAACTTCTTCGGCACCGAGCTCGTTCAGGGCCCGGATCTGGGAGCGTGCTACCCGGGAGTGCAGCACGTCACCGACGATGGCGACTTTCAGACCTTCAAACTGCCCCTTGTGCTGACGAATGGTGAGCATATCCAGCATGGCCTGGGTCGGGTGCGCATGTCGCCCGTCACCGGCGTTGATAATGGCCACCCCCGGGGTAACGCTCTCGGCAATAAAATGCGGTGCACCACTCTGGGAGTGCCGGACCACGAACATGTCGCTGGCCATGGCTTCAAGGTTCAGCAGGGTGTCAGACAGGGATTCACCCTTGGAGGTAGCCGAGGTGCTGATATCCAGATTGAGCACATCCGCAGACAGTCGCTTGGCCGCCAGCTCAAAGGTGCTGCGAGTCCGGGTACTGGACTCGAAAAACAGGTTTACCACGGTCCGGCCCCGGAGCAACGGCACTTTCTTGATGGTGCGTTCACCGACCTCGATAAAGGAATCTGCAGTATCCAGAATGTCGGTCAGCAAGGCGCGGTCAAGGCCGTCGAGGGTGAGAAAGTGCCGCAACTGACCATCCCGGGTCAGCTGCAAGTGGTGCGGGGAAGAGTCGTTCGCGGTCATGGGTCGCCTGTTATCTGATTCGGAGGTTTATTGTCCGGCTTCCTGAAGCTCAATTCGGAGCGGGTCGGGGCCACGCAGCTTGACGCGCTGATGGGACTCCAGCGCCATTGTCTTGCCTGCCACATCCGGCTGGATGGGCAGTTCCCGGGCGCCAAGGTCAATCAGGGTGGCCAGTATAATACTGGCTGGACGGCCATAATCGAAGATCTCATTCATGGCGGCCCGGATGGTCCGGCCGCTCATGATGACATCGTCAATCAGGATGATGTCCCGGCCTTCGGTATCGAAGGGCAGGCTTGAGGGTTTGACCCGGGGATTCAGACCAATGCGGCTAAAGTCATCGCGGTAGAAGGAGATGTCCAGTTCGCCGAACGGCTCTTCGATTCCCAGGCGTTTGCTCAGCACATCCGCCAGCCAGACGCCTCCGGTCCGTATACCGATCAGAACCGGAGATTCCACGCCCCGTTGCTCGAGCGCCTGACTCAGCCCGGCTTCCATCTGGTCAAGCAACTGGTCAATATCAAGCAATGCCGTCATTCGGTCCTCACTGTTGAAAAAAGGTTTCCAGGATCAGCACCGCGGCCCGGTCATCCACACCGTGACGACCAAAATCACGACTGCCTCCGGCGGCCATCACTTCACCCTTGGCCTCGAAGCTGGTGAGCCGCTCGTCCACCATCTCTACCGGCACATGGTAGCGCCCATGCAGGCGCTTGCCGAACTTGCGCGCCCGGGCACACATGTCGTTTTCGGTATCGTCCATATTGAGAGGCAGACCGACCAAGACCAGGTCCGGGCGCCACTCTTCGAGCAGGGATTCAATCTGTTGCCAATCCGGGATACCGTCTCGGGCGGGAATCAGCGCCACCGGTTGCCCGGTGCCCAGCAATTCCTGGCCGACGGCAACGCCAATCCGGCGGGCACCAAAATCAAACGCCATCACGCGACGGCTGGCCGGCTCAGGCATGGCCGACCGATTCACTGAGCTGGTTGAGGTCAATGCCGATCAGCTCAAGCACCGCCTTGTAGCGCTCTTTCCAAGGGGTACGAAACAGGATATCGGTGGTGGCCGGGCAAGTCAGCCAGGCGTTGCTGCCCAGCTCCTCTTCCAGCTGCCCCTCACTCCAGCCGGAATACCCAAGGGCCACCAGGTATTCATCGGGGCCCTCAGCGCGGCCAATGCCCGCCAATACGTCGCGGGATGTAGTCAGCAAAACATCGTCGGTGACCTTTGCCGTGTTCTGCCAGCTGGTTCCGGGAGGATGCAGCACAAAACCCCGTTCCGGCTGCACCGGACCCCCGCTGAATACCGGCAGATCCAGTTCACCCCCTGGCAGATCCAGTTGTTCCAGAATCTCGCCCAGATGGATATCCAATGGGTGATTGATCATCAACCCCAGGGCGCCATCGTCGGAGTGCTCACAAATATAGATGACGCCGCCATGGAATCGCGGATCATCGAGATAGGGTGATGCCACCAGGAAATGGTGCCGCAAGCTGTGGGGAGAATGTTTTGATGCTGTCATCCGGATGTCAGCCCCCGACGCTGGAAGGACCAGGTACGTATGATTTCGAGTTGATCCACCTCTTGCCGCATTTCGTCCGGAAACGGTGCAAAAGGCGCGGCCATCCTGACAATGCGGATTGCTGCATCGTCCAACACGGTACTGCCGGAAGACTGCAGAATAGCCACCTCCTTGATGGTGCCGTCTTTCTTCAGCGACACCAGCATTCTCAGTGTGCCATAGATTCCGGCATTGCGCGCCTCGGTTGGGTAATTGATATTGCCCACCCGGGTTACCTTGCTTACCCAGTTCTGAACATACCAGGCGTTGCTGGACTTGAGCGTGGAGGCAGCGGTAACACGCATCACCCTGGGTTTTCGGGCATAGGCCTGCTGTTGCGCATCGAAGCGGGCCTCCAGGCTGGCAATTTCGAGGCTGCGCTCCATCAGGCTCTTTTTCTCCCGAACCGGCAGAGGTTCCTCTTCCGGCTTGGTGCGCTTCTCAGGCTGCTGAACCTTCTGACTGGACCGACTCTCGGTCTGTACCACCTGCTTTTCCTGACGCGGCTGCGGTTCGGTCTGGGCCGGCGGCTCGGGCTGAACCTGAGCCACCTCCGGCTGGCTGACCTCCGCCGGTTGAGGCGTGGTCATTTCCCGGACCTCTTCCTGAGTACCGCTGCCCTTCTGACTGGTCTGGGCCAAAAAGTCCGCTTTCTCCGGGGCTTGCTCGTCGTCAAACTGCGACAGAGTGATTTCCATCGTCTGGGCGGAGGAACGGGGCGGCTCGGGCGCAAAGGTGATTCCAAGCACCACAATGGCGTGCACCGCCAGCGCCATGAAAAGGGTGAAGGAAAACCGGTCGAAGTCGCTTACCTGAACTGCCATTCCTGATACGGATCCTGTCGTTAAACCTGCCCAGCCGTCATCACCGGGTTATGCCTGGCCCAGGCGCTTTGCAATCGCTTCCATTAATAGGCCACCAATATCGATTCCGAAGGCCGCATCGAGTTCCCGGATGCAGGTCGGGCTGGTGACATTGATTTCAGTAAGATAATCACCGATCACATCCAGGCCGACAAAAATGAGGCCTTTCTCTTTAACCACCGGCGCAACGCGTTCGCAGATTTCCCGATCCCGGGCAGTCAGTTCCCGACCTTCGCCCCGGCCGCCAGCGGCAAGATTGCCCCGATTCTCTCCATGGGAGGGTATTCTCGCAAGGGAGTAGGGTACCGGCTCGCCGTCGATCAGCAGGATACGCTTGTCGCCATCGCTGATTTCCGGAATGTACTTCTGGGCCATGGCCTGGTGGGCGCCATAGTTGGTGAGGGTTTCGATAATGACCCCCAGATTGAAATCGTTCTCCCTGATACGGAAGATCGAATGCCCCCCCATACCGTCCACCGGTTTCATGATGACGTCACCGTGTCTGGCATAGAACTCCCGGAACCGGCTTGCCGAGCGGCTGACCAGCAGCGGTGGTGTCAGGTCCTCGAACTGGGTGGCAAACAGCTTCTCGTTACAGTCACGGAGCGTTGACGCCGGATTGACCACCAGCGCGCCCTGCTGCTCGGCCGCCTCCAGTATATAGGTGGCCATCAGGAACTCCCGGTCTACCGGCGGATCCTTGCGCATGAGGATGACATCCAGGTCGCCCAACGCCCGATCCCGAGCAGCCCCGAAGCTGTACCAGTTTTCCGGATCCATATGAACGGTCAGATCCCGGGTGCGGGCCATGGCCCGACCGCCATCGAGATACAGGTCCGGTTGCTCCATGTACTCGATTTCCCAACCACGGTTCTGGGCTGCCAGCAACATGGCCAGTGAGCTGTCTTTCTTGAAGTGGATATCTTCAATCGGATCCATCACGATCCCGAGTCTGACGGTCATGGGCGTTCCTGCACTCCTGAGGGTTAAAAACACGAACCGGTCTGCAGAGCCGACCGGGCATTAAGTGCTATGCTGTGATCTCAGATGGTATTGTACCCGAGCCGCAAATGCATCCGGAGAAATCCTCAGTCAGTTACGTGACGTTGCGGGCAGAAGTACATTTGGTCACAAACTAATACTTTTTATCCGGCCATTGATAATCTATAAATGAGCGGGGTTTATAGAAGAACCTTAAGGTTTGTGTTAAAACCCCCGTTTTAAAATAACGACAGTCGCTGAGCGCAAGGCAGTTGGACAATGGATGACAACTTCGAGAACTTGAAGATCATGGTGATCGACGACAGTAAAACCATACGTCGCACCGCAGAAACCCTTCTGAAAAAGGTCGGCTGTGAGGTCATCACCGCGACTGACGGCTTTGACGCTCTTGCCAAGATTGCCGATTCCCAGCCGAACATCATTTTTGTTGATATCATGATGCCCCGACTGGACGGCTACCAGACCTGCGCACTTATCAAGAACAATTCCTCCTTCAAAAAGACGCCGGTTATCATGCTCTCCAGCAAGGACGGGCTGTTCGACAAGGCCAAAGGCCGAATCGTCGGCTCGGACCAGTATCTGACCAAACCGTTCAGTAAGGATGAGCTGCTCAATACCATCCGCCAGTACGTTCCACAGGCGGAACAGTAAACCTGCTGACCCCAAGAACCATCGAGGAAACCATGGCCCGCATTCTGATTGTTGACGATTCCCCTACCGAGGTTAAGAAAATTTCCACGATCCTGGAAAAACACCAGCACGAAGTGCTGACCGCCGACAACGGCGCAGACGGTGTTGCCAAGGCCCGTGCCGAGACCCCGGATCTGGTTCTGATGGATGTGGTTATGCCCGGCCTTAACGGCTTCCAGGCAACCCGCCAACTGACCCGCGCACCGGAAACCGCTTCCATCCCGGTGGTGATCGTCACCACGAAGGATCAGGAAACCGACCGCGTATGGGGCACCCGTCAGGGCGCCAAGGGTTACCTGGTCAAGCCGGTTAACGAAGACGATCTGATCAAAACAATCAACAGTCTGATTGCCTGATCCCCAACTGTGGAGTACGCATGTCCGCCCAGGCCGCCCCTTTTGCCGTTCTGACGGATATCGCCGCGCGCAGCCGGTCCATGGCTGCCGGCCTGCCGGAACAACAGGAAGCCGTTGAACTGTGGAACGGCATCGGCTTCGTTCTCGCAGGTGAACGCTACGTTGCCCCCATGGGCGAAGTCACTGAAATCCTCCATGTCCCCCGCTTCACCCACATACCGGGGGTTCGCCCGTTTCTGCTTGGCGCGGCCAATGTCCGCGGCCGCCTCCTGCCCCTGGTTGATCTTGCCGGCTTTTTTGATATCCCCCGCTCTTCCCGAAGCCAGCGGGAGCGGCGCGTACTGGTAGTCGAACAGGGTGATATTTTTAGCGGGCTGGTGGTCGACAGTGTCTTGGGCATGCAGTATTTCGCGACTGACAGTTTCAAGGATTCGCCCGAGGGCGTGCCTGAAAACGTTCGACCGTTTGTCTCAGGCGGTTACGAACGCAACGAGGAAGTCTGGAAAGTGTTTTCGGCCGTCGATCTGCTCGATGACGAACGATTTCTGGACGTCGCACAGTGGTAAGGGTGGTGACAATGGCAGGAACATCACTCTGACCGCCTGAAACCCGAAAAAACAAACTTGCCAATTTCTTGAAGAGGCCGGGAGCCAGAAAATGAAGAACAGAGCCGGAAGACTCAGTATGGGACAGGGAGGCAACAAGCTGGTTGCCGGCCTGATCGCCGCGCTGATCGCACTCACCATCCTGCTCGTTGCCGTGCTGTTCATTATCAACAACGACAGCCAGAACGATCAGGAATACATCGCCAACACCGCCGAGCTGAGGGTGCTTTCTCAGGAGATTGCGAAGAACGCGACTGAGGCTGCCGGCGGAACCGCCGAGGCCTTCAACCAGCTGCGCCGCTCCCGTGACGAATTCCAGCAGCTCTGGACCAACGTAACCGAGGGTAACCCGGAAACCGGTCTGCCGCCGAGTGAACTGGCTCAACAGAGTGGCGTTCAGGAAAACTGGAACACCGTGCGGGAAAACGCCGACAGCATCCTATCTACCCAGGATGCGGTGCTCGGCCTGCATGAGGTCGCCCGGACCCTGAACGAAACCATTCCGCAGCTGCAGGTTGAGTACGACGATATCGTACAGATCCTGCTCGACAACGGCGCACCCGCCGAACAGATTGCACTGGCCCAGCGCCAGTCACTTCTGGCGGAGCGTATTGTTCGCTCGGTCAACAACGTACTTTCCGGTGATGAAGATGCGGTTATTGCGGCCGACCGTTTCGGTCGCGACGCAAGCCTGTTCGGCCGAGTGCTCGAGGGCCAGCTGAACGGCAACCCGGCCATGGGCATCTCCCAGGTAAATGATGAAGACGCCATCTACGGCCTCGAAGCCGTCGATGAACTGTTCCAGTTCGTTTCCCAGAACGTAGACGCGATCCTTGAGGCCTCTCCCGACCTCTTCAAGGTTCGTACTGCGGCCAGCGACATCTTCCAGAATTCCGAGATTCTGCTTTCCGAGCTCTCAGTACTGGCCGAGAACTTCCGGACCCAATCCGGCTCACGACTGGTCAGCCCGACTCTGGCCTTTGCCATCCTGGCAGCCATGGTCGCGATTGTTGTGTTCATTGGTCTGGCTCTTTACCGCGAAGCCCAGGCCCGACTCGCCACGACGCAAGAGCAGAACGAGCAGAACCAGAACGCGATCCTGCGACTGCTGGACGAACTGGCTGACCTGGCTGATGGTGACCTGACTACTGAGGCCACGGTAACCGAGGACTTCACCGGTGCCATCGCCGACTCCATCAACTACGCGATCGACCAGATGCGCGGATTGGTACAGGCGATTCGTGGTACTGCCGTACGGGTAGCGTCAGCGGCCCAGGAAACCCAGGCCACTGCGATGCATCTTGCCGATGCTTCCGAGCACCAGGCCCAGGAAATTGCCGGCGCCTCCGCTGCGGTGAACGAGATGGCCGTGTCCATCGACCAGGTATCCTCGAACGCTGCCGAATCCTCTGCGGTTGCGGAGCGGTCGGTTGCGATCGCGAAGAAAGGCGCGGAAGTGGTACAGAACACCATCCGCGGCATGGACAACATCCGTGAACAGATCCAGGAAACCTCCAAACGGATCAAGCGTCTGGGTGAATCTTCCCAGGAAATCGGTGACATCGTATCGTTGATCAACGACATTGCCGACCAGACCAACATCCTGTCTCTGAACGCCGCAATCCAGGCCTCCATGGCCGGTGACGCGGGCCGGGGCTTCGCGGTTGTTGCGGACGAGGTTCAGCGCCTGGCGGAACGTTCCTCCGCCGCAACCAAGCAGATTGAAGCACTGGTTAAGACGATCCAGTCGGATACCAACGAAGCAGTTATCTCCATGGAACACACCACCGCCGAGGTGGTCCGTGGTGCTCGCCTGGCCCAGGACGCGGGTATCGCCCTCGAGGAAATCGAGAACGTATCCATGTCTCTGGCGGAACTGATCCAGAACATCTCCAACGCCGCACGTCAGCAGTCGTCGTCGGCCGCACACATTTCCAACACCATGAACGTTATCCAGGAAATCACGTCTCAGACGTCTTCCGGTACCAATGCGACTGCGAAGTCTATCGGTAACCTGGCAGAAATGGCGTCCGAGCTGCGGTCCTCCGTTGCCGGCTTCACCCTGCCGGAAGAAGACGTGGCGGATCACGAAGAAGAGGAAGACAGCGACGTTCCGGTGGTGGGCTGATTTCCGTTCCAGGGCTGTTGACGGTTTATGGCACAAATGCATAACAACCTGTCACCTGCCGAGGGCATCTGGTCACTGCGCCGACTCCCGGATATGGACGAGGCGCAGTTCAACCAGTGGCAAACCCTGCTGGAACACCGAACCGGCATAACCCTGTCGGCCGAGCGCCGTTCGTTTCTGGAAACGAATCTTGGCATCCGCATGCGGGAAATCGGCTGCAGCAGCTATCAGGCCTATTACGAAAAAATCGTATCCGGGCCCGATGCGATCAGGGAATGGTCAACGCTGGTGGATCGACTCACGGTTCAGGAGACCCGGTTCTTCCGGGATCCGGACGCTTTCCGCCTGGTTTCCGACTATGTCCTGACACGGCCAAGGGAACAGTTGAAAAAGCGTCCCCTGGAGGCCTGGAGTGTTGGATGTTCCACCGGTGAGGAACCCTATACCCTGGCCATGGTGCTGAATGAATGCATGAGCCAGTTGGCGTTGCAGCCGCTGTTCGGTGTTACGGGCTCTGATATCAGCAAGCCTGTGATCGAAAAAGCCCGGAACGGTCAGTTCAATCCCCGCAAACTGCTGGGAATGGATGAGGACATGAAAGCCCGGTATTTCCGCCCGGCCGAGCGGAATACCGTAGAAATTGTGAACAGCATCCGGGACCGGGTGTGCTTTACCAGACTGAATGTTCTGGATCTTGATAAGGCACCCATGCACGGGATGAACATTATCTTCTGCCAGAATCTGCTGATTTATTTCCGTCGCTGGCGCCGACGGGAAATTGTCAAGCGACTTGCAGAGCGGCTGGCGCCCGGGGGGTTGCTGGTTCTGGGCCAGGGAGAGCTGACCGACTGGCAGCCTCCCGGGTTACAGAGAGTCCCCTCGGAACATGTGCTGGCGTGGATCAAACGCCAGACTGACGAAGAATAACCGGAGTGGTTATGGGCAATCACCATGACAGCATCGCCCTCGACTGGGTTCGGGGAGAGATACAGGACACGCTGACCCAGGGTCAGCATGCACTGGAAGCGTATGTCGAGAATCGTGACGACACCGCGCGCCTGCGCTTCTGCCTGAATTATCTCCATCAGGTACACGGCACGCTGCAAATGGTCGAGCTCTACGGTGCAGCTCTGCTCACCGAGGAAATGGAAAAGCTCACCCAGGCAGTGCTCAACGAAACCGTTGCCAATATCGACGAAGCCGTTGAAGTCCTGATGCAGGCCATCCTGCAACTGCCCCAGTACCTTGAGCATCTGGCCAGCAGCCAGGACGATTTTCCGATGGTGCTGTTGCCGCTGCTTAACGACTTGCGGGCCGCCCGTGGCGAATCTCTGCTGTCTGATACCTCGCTGTTCAAACCGGACCTGGCCCCGTCACGAATCACCGTGACCGGGAAGGTATCCCAGCGCCTGCAAGACCCAACGGTCCTGGGCCACATCCGAAAGCTGCGCCAGATGTATCAGTTTGCGCTGGCCGGCGTCATCCGGGAAGCGGATCTTGATGCCCATTTCGAATACATGCAGAAGGTGCTTCAACGACTGATCCGATTGTGTCAGAAAACCCCCCGGGGCGAGCTCTGGAAAGCGGCCAGTGCCTTTGTGGAAACACTGCAGGCACACGTTAATCCGGTGAATGCGGCGGTTAAATCCCTGCTCCGTGAGCTCGACAGTGAAATTCGCCGACTGACCGACGAGCACGCCGATATTCTTCAGCAGCCAGCGCCGGAAGCGCTGCTCAAACACCTGCTCTACTATGTCGCCCGGGCCCGGGATCTGGATTCTCCCCAGGTCAGTGCCCTGCGGGATGCCTACCAGCTGAACGAAGCGCTGCCCTCAGAAGACGATGTTGACGCCGCCCGAACCCGGGTATCCGGCCCAGGCCGTGATGCCATCCATTCGGTTGTCGGCGCGCTTAATGAAGAACTGGCCAAACTGAAGGACCAGCTGGACCTCTTTGTCCGGTCAGAGCTGCGCCAGAACGGCGAGCTTGAAGACTTGTTGCCGGGATTGCGCCAGGTGGCCAATACCCTGGCGGTGCTGGGGCTGGGTATACCGCGGAAAGTCGTAACCGAGCAGGTCGAACTGGTTGAAAAACTCAGCACTCAGACCGAACAGGTTGACGATGGCACCCTGATGGACATCGCCGGCGCGCTGCTTTACGTCGAAGCCAGTCTCGCGGGCCTGGATAGTGACGGTCAACAGGACTCGTCCGCAGACGAATCCTCAGATGCCCCGGTGAACCTTGGCTCCAGGGAGCTGGGCGAGGCCAGCGGCGCGCTGCTCCGTGAATCCCGAAATACCCTGGAACAGGTTAAATCCGCCATTGTGAATTTCATTGCTTCGCAATGGGATACCCGTGAAATCGAACACGTTCCAGGCTTGCTGCACAGCATTCGCGGCGGGCTCAGCCTGATCCCGCTGGATCGGGTTGCCGGTATGCTGGGCTCGGCTGAGCGCTACATTACCGATGTTCTGCTGGGCAGCAAACAGGTCCCGGACTGGAAGCAGCTGGACATCCTGGCCGATGCGGTCACCAGTATCGAGTATTACCTCGAGCGCCTTGCCGAGGGAATTGGCGAAAACGATTCGATTCTCAGGGTTGCGGAAGACAGCCTCGCGTCCCTTGGCTTCCCGGTCGGGGCCGAACCCACCTGGACAGAAACCGCCGCGGAAGACGTACCCGTTGTTGAGCCGGTTGAAGAGCAGCCGGAAACCGACGTCCCGGCTGCTCCCGAAGAAAGCAAGAGCTCGGATGCGGATCTTCTGGACGATGAGATTCTCGGCATATTCGTTGAGGAAGCCGAAGAGGTTCTCGAAACCATCCATGAGTTCTATCCCCGACTGCGCCAGAATCACGATGATCGTGAGGCTCTGACCGAGGTTCGTCGTGCTTTCCATACGCTCAAGGGCAGTGGACGATTGGTTGGCGCTACCAGTATTGGCGAGCTGGCATGGTCTGTTGAAAATCTGCTGAACCGCGTGATTGACCAGACCGTTCGACCCACCGACGACATGTTTACTCTGGTGGACGAGGTGAATGCCCGTATTCCCTCATTGATCCGTGAATTCAAGCAAGGCCAGACCGCCGGCGACGTGGAAGAGCTCATCAATCGGGCCGAAGCGATGGCAACGACCCGCCGAACAGACGATGAAGTCGTGGCGGAACCGGAAGTCCCCGAGGTAGAAGACACAACCGCCTTTGCGGGAGATGAAGAACAGGAAACACAAACCCCCGTCGAGGACGAAGACACCGCTGAAGCCGTCTCTGAAGCGTCTGATGAAGACGACCTGATCGACGATGAAATACTCGAGATCTTCGTTGAAGAAGCCGGTGAGGTGCTGGACACCATTCGCGAATACCTGCCGATGCTTCTGCGTCAGCACGATGACCGTAGCGCTCTGTCGGAAGTCCGCCGTGCCTTCCACACACTGAAAGGCAGTGGCCGGATGGTCGGTGCACTGGTTGTCGGGGAGCTGGCCTGGTCCGTTGAAAACATGCTGAACCGCGTCATAGACGGCAGCATTTTCATGAACGATGACATTGCCAGCCTGTTGGAGGACGTTACCACCAATCTGCCGGCCTTGGTCGAAGATTTTGAAAAACACCGGGCGCCGTCGGTCGACACCTCCAGCCTGGAAGCACGAGCCAATGCTCTGGCCAACGGCGAGATTCCCGATGCCAGCACGATGCCCGCCGCCGACTCGGATGGCTCAGAAGCCGTGGCTGAGAGCGACACGGGTGCAACCGACGCTGAAACCGGAGTCGCCGACGAAGATGCGGTCGATCCCGTGTTGCTGGATATTTTTGAGAGCGAAACCGAGACCCACCTTCAGACACTCAAGGACTTCCTCTCAGCGGCCGGAGATAAAACCTCGGTTACCTACACCGACGATCTGTCCCGGGCCCTGCACACACTCAAGGGCAGCGCACATACAGCCGGAATCGGCCCGATCGCTGCCGTAATCACACCACTTGAGCGATTCGTCAAGGAATCCCGGGCCCAGAACAAACGTGCCAACCGCGACGTGCTTTCACTGATCGACTCCGCCTGCGATTTCCTCACCCAGGGACTGGCCCAGATCCGTGAAAACCCCCAGGCCTCGCTGCCGGGCACCGAAGCCTTCCTCGAAAAGCTGGATCACCTGACGGATGAAACACTCCGCAGCCACAGTGAGGAGGCTCCGCGCCAGCATCCACAGCAGGCGCCGTCACAGTTGGTTCAACTGTTCCTGAACGAAGGGCTAGACATTGTTCTTGATGCCGACCGGATCCTTGATCACTGGGCGGGCAACCCCGGTGAAATGGAATCGTTGGACCCGCTACGTTCCGAACTGGAGCAACTGACCTCCGGCGCCTCCGAAGCCGGGCTCGGCGACGTTGCGGCGCTCTCGGGTGCACTGAAAGAAACCTATGACGAGGCCGCCAGGCACGACGAAGCGCCAGACGATACTTTCTTCGAGACCGTCCGGGCCGCTCACGAACAACTGATCAACATGATGGACCAGGTCGCAGCCGGGCTTGCCACTGAGTCCAGCGATGACATCGTCGCCGCCCTTGAGGGACTGAAACAGGCGTCGACCCCGGAGAATCAGGCACCAGATGCCTTCGAGCAGGAGTTCACCGGAGACCTCGAGGAAATCGATCTCAGCTTTGAGATGGACGAGACCGAAACGCCGGCAAGCGACGAGCCAGCAGCCGCAGAACAACCTCCGCTTCCGGAAACGTCCGAATCCGATGACGAAATGGATGAGGAACTGGCGGAAATCTTCCTGGAAGAAGCCCGCGACCTCGTAGATAGCAGTGCAGAAGCGCTGCAGAACTGGAGTGAGGATACCCGGAATCTGGATATCCTGCGCCTGCTCCAGCGGGATCTGCATACCCTCAAGGGTGGCGCACGACTGGCGGACATTCCGGCAGTGGGTGATCTCTCTCATGAACTGGAAAACCTTTTTGAAGGGCTGACCGAACAGCGGCTGTCAATCAACGATGAACTGTCCGACTTGTTGTTCCGCTGTCACGACCGTTTGGCGGGCATGGTCGAGAATCTGGAAGCCAAGGAGCCACCACGCCCGGCTCCGGATCTGATCGGTGAAATCCAGGCTTACATGGACAATGCGACCGGAACACGGCCAGTCACCAACGTTGCCAGCCAGGATGACGACTCCGAACCGGATACCAACGAAGAGGAACAGGCTCCGCTCCCGGACGTTGATGAACCGGTCGATTCCGATCTTGCCGCGACAGAAGCCGATCAAACCGCTGAGCCGGAAGATGGTGTTGCCGACCTCTCTCACCTGGATCCCGAACTGGTAGGTATCTTCCTGGAGGAAGCCTACGATTTGATCAACTCCACCGGCAGCGCCCTGCATACCTGGACAGAGGACCCTTCGGATCGGTCCGTTGCTGCGGAACTTCAGCGCGATGTCCACACGCTCAAGGGTGGCGCCCGAATGGCCGGCGTCGAGGCCATCGGCGACCTGACGCATGTGCTTGAAGACCTCTTCGAAAAGGTTGCGGAAGGTCAGCTGGAAGCCAGCGATTACATGAACGACCTGCTGTTTGCCTGCCATGACAGGTTGGCCCAGATGGTCGAGCAGGCAGCCACCCAGAAGCCCTGTCCGCCTGCCGATGAGCTGGTCGCTCGCGTTCAGTCTATCCTTCGGGGCGAGGCAATGCCCACTGATACCCGTGAGGAAGAGCCGGAACAACCGGCAGAGGCTGAACAAGAAGTGTCTGCGGCCGAGGAAGCTCCAGAGGTCTCCAGTTTCAACGAGACCCTGACGCAGGCCAGTGATGACGACTTGATCGGCATCTTCCTGGACGAAGGCCTGGAAATCTACGACGCCATTAACGAGTGTCTCAACCAGTGGCGAGACGAGCCGGAGGAACTGACCGGCCTGACCCAGCTGCAGCAGGAACTGCATACCCTCAAGGGCGGTGCGCGGCTCTCTGACGTTGATCCGATTGCCAACCTGGCAGAGGCCTGGTCGGACGCCCTTGATCCCCTGATCTCCGGGTCCAACAACCAGAAGACGATGCTCGGCCTCAGCGACCGTGCACTTGGCAGCCTGAAAGCCATGCTCAATAGCCTGGAAGAAGGCAACAAACCCTCACCGGATACCAGGCTCATTGAGGAGTTCCAGGCAGCCCATGAGGTTGCCTCCGAGGAAACCGCTGCCCCCCGTGAAGAATCCGAACAGGAAGCGATCGATCCGGAAGTACTGGAAATCTTCCTTGAGGAAGCCGGCGAGATCATGGATCAGCTTGAGCAGCTGCTCGACGATTGGCGCAAAGACCCGGCAAACCACAACTTCAACCAGGAAGCCCAGCGAGCATTACACACCCTCAAGGGCGGTGCCCGTCTGTCCCAGTTGACCCAGCTTGGCGACAAGGCCCACGCGTTTGAAACCCGGTTGATTGATCTGGGCGGCAATGCCCCGGATGAATCACAGTGGCAGGCCATTACCGAAGACCACGACGCCATCATTGCCCTGGTGGCCGATATTCGTAAAGGCTATGAGTCCGGCTCAGGCGTGCCGGAACCGGCAAAGGCCGAACAGCCAGCACAGGCTCCCGCTGCGCCGGAACCGAAGAAGCCCGAAGCGTCGGCACCGCCCGCCAAAGCGGAAAAACCGGTGGCCCCGGCGCCGAAATCAGGGAAATCCCCGGCCAAGGCCCGCAAACAGGCGGCCGACGCCCAGCGCGCAGCCCAGGAAACCATCCGGGTATCCGCGCCGCTGCTGGATGAACTGGTCAACCTCGCGGGCGAAACCAGTATTACCCGTGGTCGGCTGGAACAGCAAAGCAGCGACTTTGGCCATACTCTCGATGAAATGGCCGCCACGATCGAGCGTCTGCGAGAACAGCTGCGCCGGATGGAAATCGAAACCGAAGCACAGATCCTGTTCAGTGCCGAGAAGGAGCACGGTCCGGACTACGGCGACGACTTCGACCCACTGGAGATGGACCGTTACTCATCTATCCAGCAGCTTTCCCGGGCCCTGACAGAGTCCTCTTCGGACCTTGCGGACCTGCGTGAGACTCTGTCTGACCGGGTCCGGGACACGGAAACCCTGCTGGTACAGCAATCACGGATCAACACGGAACTCCAGGAAGGTCTCATGAAGACCCGGATGATTCCGTTCGCCTCGATGGTGCCCCGACTGCGCCGGATCGTGCGTCAGATCAGCGGCGAGCTAGGCAAGAAGGTGGACTTCGATGTCCGCAACGCCGAAGGCGAGATGGACCGGAACATCCTCGAGCGCATGATCGCGCCGCTGGAACACATGCTCCGGAACGCCCTCGACCACGGCATCGAGAACCCCGCAGACCGCAAAAAAGCCGGCAAGCCGGAAACAGGCGAGGTGACCCTGTCCCTGACCCGGGAAGGTGGCGACGTTGTTCTGCGCATGATTGACGATGGCGCCGGTATTCCATCGTCGGTCATTCGCGACAAGGCGATCCGTCAGGGCATGTTGCGGGAAGATGAAGACCTGTCCGAGCGAGAAGTCCTGCAGTTCATCCTGCAGCCAGGCTTCTCGACGGCCCAGGCGGTAACCCAGATTTCCGGCCGCGGCGTGGGCATGGACGTGGTTGCCAGCGAGATCAAGCAGCTCGGCGGCAGCCTGGATATCGATTCTGCAGTGGGCCGCGGGACTACCTTCACCGTGCGCCTGCCGTTCACGGTTTCCGTGAACCGTGCCCTGATGGTTTCTACCGGCGAGGACTTCTACGCGATCCCGCTGAACACCATCGAGGGTATTGTTCGGGTCAGTACCTACGAGCTCGAGGAATACTACAAGCCCGATGCCCCGCTGTACGAATACGCCGGCCAGGAATACCGGCTCCAGTACCTGGGCAGCCTGCTGAACAGTGACCATCATCCGAAGCTGCAGGGACAGGCTCTGCCGCTGCCGGTGATTCTGGTGCGCGGCGCCGAGCAGCCCATGGCCCTGCAGGTAGACAACCTGATGGGCAGCCGGGAGATTGTTGTTAAATCCCTCGGTCCGCAGTTCAGTACGGTCCGGGGTGTTTCCGGTGCCACCATTCTGGGTGACGGCAACGTGGTCGTCATTCTCGACCTGCCAGCGATGATCCGTTCCGACATCCTGTCCGAGCGTCAGCGCCTGGCCAATCTCGAGAAGGCTCGCGAATCGGCCCGTTACGAGGAACAGGCTACCGTAGTCATGGTAGTGGACGACTCGGTAACGGTGCGGAAAGTCACCTCACGACTACTGGAACGCAATGGCATGGAAGTCATCACCGCCAAAGACGGCCTGGATGCGGTCGCACAGCTTCAGGACCATAAACCGGACATTATCCTGCTGGATATCGAAATGCCGCGGATGGATGGGTTCGAGGTCGCCAGCTTCGTGCGCCACGATGACAACCTGCGGGAAATCCCGATTTGTATGATCACCTCCCGGACCGGCGAGAAACACCGCGAGCGGGCCCTGGCCATTGGTGTCAACGAGTACCTCGGCAAGCCGTTCCAGGAGACCGAGCTGCTTGAAACCATCGAGCGGCTGACCGGACGTCAGTGATGACCGGCCAGTCTGGCCGGCCACAGGTCGGGATCGTCTCGGATGTCGTCCTGCAGCGCCATCGGCTGCAGGCCGCGACTGCCAAGTTCGGTCTGGAGGTCCGTTTTTCCGGGGCCCCGGACCGGTTGCTTGGCTATCCGGAATTTCCGGATGCCAGCCTCTGGCTGGTTACCCTTGAGGATGAGGCCGATCACCCGCTACTGTTCGATCACCTGCTTGAAAACACTGAAGCACCGGTGCTGTTCGGACTGGACGAAGCACCCAAACCCGGAAGCACCGAGTATTTTCGCTGGGAAAGACGGCTGCTGGGCAAGCTCGAGCAGCAACTGGGGCATCTGGAGGAGCTGGATTCCGAGGCGACACTGGCACAGCTGGAGCAGGATACGCCGCCAGCAATACCTTCACCGGATCTGCCACACTGGATTCCACCAGCTGTTCCCGGATCGGTAGCCGAGGAAGTCTGGATTCTGGGTGCCTCTCTGGGTGGCCCGGCGGCGGTAAAAACGTTTCTGGATCACCTGCCTCCGAATCTGCCCGTGGGCTTTATCTATGCCCAGCACATTGATGGCAACTTCACCGAGGTTCTGACCCGGGTACTGGGCCGCCACGCCCACTACCAGCTCAAGCGGGCGGAAGAGGGTTATCAGGTTCAGAATGGTGATGTCGTGCTGATGCCGGTAGAGCACGAGTGGAAGCTGGGCGAACAGGGCGCCCTGACAGAGACCAGCAATGCCTGGCCGGGGCCTTACGGCCCTTCCATTGATCAGGTCCTGCTGAATGTCGCAGATCATTACGGCCAGCGCTGCCATGCTATTCTTTTTTCGGGCATGGGCAATGATGGCGCTATTGCGGCACCTTTGCTGAAAGCCTACGGTAGCAGAATCTGGGTTCAGGAAAGCACAAGCTGCGGTAACAGCTCTATGCCCGAATCCGTGGCCGCCACTGGGTGCGCTGGCTTTTGTGGCACCCCGGAGGAACTTGCCCGGGAACTGGTAAAAACCATTGAAGAATCCTGCCTTCTCAAGAGCCGGCAGAAACGAGACTCCGCCTGAGGTAACAAGCAATGAATGACAACAGCCAATCCCTCTCCTGCGTCATGATTCCCATGAGCGGACGGCAACTGTTGCTCCCAAACGTCTCGATTGCGGAAGTGGTGGACTACGCCAGCTCTGACGCGGGCGCCAACACACCGGAGTGGCTGGTTGGCTATCTGGACTGGCGTGGCCTTCAACTCCCCGTGATTTCCTACGATGCAGCGAACGGCGGTTCCCTCACCGTTCCGGGCGACAATCGTGGCCGCATTGTTGTGCTCAATACGATCGGAGACCACCACAAGGAAATTCCGTTTATGGCACTGGTTACCCAGGGTATTCCCAGCCAGGCCCGCCTGACCGAGGAACAGGTCAGGAAACTGGACGGCGAGCCAGGCCCGGCGGATCTCATGCTGGTTGAGGTAGAGGGCGAGAACGCCTGGATCCCGAACCTGGAATTTCTGGAATCCCTGGTTTTACAGTCTCGACACTGACCGTTTTTCGTTCCACTGCCGGGCATGGCAGACCTTCCTGGAAATGTTATAATGTTTCAAATTCTGCAGGATCTCCACCATGTCCGCCCGCGCCATTCCCTATCGGCCCCACAATCACGACGCCTGTGTCAGCCAGGCCCTGAGTGACGCAAGAGCCATTTGCCAGCGCCAGAATGCCCGCCTCACACCCATCCGGGAACGGGTACTGGAACTGATCTGGCAGTCCCATAAGCCTCTGGGTGCCTATGACGTGCTCGCGGAGCTGTCCTCAGATGGTCATAACGCAGCCCCGCCCACGGTTTACCGCGCCCTGGATTTCCTCCAACAGCATGGTCTGGTGCATCGCATTGCCTCACTCAACGCATTTATGGGCTGTACCCACGCGGGTGAAACCCACACCGGCATGTTTCTGATCTGTCGCGCCTGCGGCAATGTTCTCGAATTGACGGCACCATCAGTCTCGGAGGAAGTCCGCAAAGCGGCTTCCGAGGAAGGCTTCCAGGCGGAGAACACCACGCTTGAGATTGCCGGCCTTTGTCCCCGCTGCCAGGTGGAGCCAGACCATGACTGATGCGCTGGTCAGCCTCGAGAATCTCACTGTCCGGCTCGACGAACGGCCCGTGGTTGACCGGGTCAACCTGAAGATTCACCGCGGCGACATCATTACCATCATCGGCCCCAACGGGGCGGGCAAAACCACGCTGATCAAGGCATTGCTGGGCATCCAGAAGGTGTCCGCAGGCCGAGTGTCTGTGGAAAAAAACCTGGTGATTGGCTACGTTCCTCAGCATCTGACTCTTGAGGCCACGCTGCCCCTGAGCGTCAAGCGGTTCATGCTGCTCAGCGGCCGGGCGCTCAGCGAATGTGAGTCCGCTCTAGCCCGCACCGGCGTCGGCCACCTGCTGCACGCCTCGGTACATCATCTTTCCGGCGGCGAGAAACAGCGGCTGTTGTTGGCCCGGGCTCTGGCCCGCAAACCGGATCTTCTGGTACTCGATGAACCGGCCCAGGGGGTCGACATCAATGGCCAGGCATCGCTGTATGATCTGATCCGCCAGCTGCGAGACGACCTGAATTGCGGTGTCATCATGATCTCCCACGACCTGCACCTGGTCATGGCAGCAACCGACAAGGTTATCTGCCTGAACCAGCATGTGTGCTGCAGCGGTTACCCTGCAGACATCTCCCACGACCCGGCCTTCATAGAGACATTTGGCCGACCGGTGGCAGAGTCCCTCGCGGTCTATCACCATCACCATAACCACAGTCACGATCTGCACGGGGATGTGGTGGACGGCAATTCCCAAAATGCCTCATCCGGGCATGGCGGACACACGGAGTGCAGTCATGCCCATCATTGATGCCGTCCTGGACGATTTCTTCTGGCGCGCCCTGATTGGCGGCCTCGGCGTCGCCCTCGTGGCGGGACCACTGGGCTGTTTCGTGGTCTGGCGACGAATGGCCTATTTTGGCGATACCCTGGCGCACTCGGCTCTGCTGGGCATTGCCCTGAGCTTTCTGATCAGCGTGCCGCTGAACCTTGGTGTCATCATCACCTGCGTGATCCTGGCCATGGCGCTGGTGCTGCTATCCCGAACGAAGACCCTGGCAACGGATACCCTGCTTGGCATACTGGCTCACAGCGCGCTGGCCATCGGCCTGGTAACCCTGAGCTTTATGCCAGATGTCCGCGTGGACCTGACCGGCCTGCTGTTCGGGGACCTTCTTGCCATGAGCCGTGAAGACCTGCTGTGGATCTATGGCGGCGCGGCACTGATTCTGGTCCTTCTGGCGGTGCTCTGGCGCGGATTGCTGATGAGCACGATCCACGAAGAACTCGCCCGGGTGGAGGGTGTTGCCGTGGAGCGTCTCCGCCTGGTTCTCATGCTGATGTTTTCACTGGTCATAGCGGTGGCCATGAAAATCGTCGGCGTGCTGCTTATTACCGCATTGCTTATCATTCCTGCGGCGACCGCCAGACGACTGGCCCACAACCCGGAAATCATGGTCGCCATGGCGGTGGCGTTCGGGTTTGTTGCGGTAAGCGGCGGTCTGAGTCTGTCCTGGCACCTGGACACGCCCGCCGGCCCGTCCGTTGTCGTGACGGCTTTCGCCGTATTTCTCCTGGTATACGGCACAGCCGGCAAGGTCCGGACCTGAGCATTTCCCTCTCTTCCAGAGCTGGACTAAAGTAAAGGAGTACAAGTGGTCTGAACTCAAGGTGCAGACCGAGACGCAAAGGACGCCCGGCATGGAAAGCTCAGCTCCAGCCCGGTTCCGCAGACCGGTACTCTGGCCAGGGCTCTGGATCCCCCTGCTAATGGTCACAGCCGGGTTGGTGGTAACCGGAATCACCGCAAATATCGAAGGACGGCGGGCCATGGCCCTCGCTGAAGCGCGCTACTATGCCCAGCATCAGGCTCTGGTCAATCACTTGCTGGCCAACGTCCCGGATCAGCCGGGGCTGATCGACAGCCGCCAGCCCGTCTCGGACTGGCTCCAGACGTTGTTTAGCGACACCCTGCCTGATTCCCTCGGCCTGCGCATTGATACCCTCGAACGACACACCAAGATGCCACTGCTGGAGATACGCACCAACGGTTCGGTGGACCCGACCCGGGCATTGCGTACTGAAGTTTCGCCCCTGGATCAGAACTGGATACTGACCACCGTGCCCTCACCCGGAGGGCTGGAAGAGGTCGCCCGTGCGGCCGCGCAAACTGTCTGGATAGCCGGTTTCGCCCTGTCCGTCTTCGCTGCCTCTCTTGCCCTGCTCCTGAACCGTCGGCTTCATTTGCAGACGCTCCATATTTGTGGCCTGGAACAGAGGGAAATCGGGGCTGACCATCAGATCGCCAACTTTCAGGTCGAGAAGTCGATACTGCGTCGGGCGCTGAATGACAGCGAACAGCGAAGCCGCGATCTGGTGGCACTGTCCGGAGCCGTGATCTGGGAGTTGGACGAAAATGGCAGGATCGGTTTTGTGTCACCCCAAATCGCCGAACTTCTGGATCGAGCGCCCGCCGACCTGGCGGGGCAGTCGCTGGAGGAGCTGGTTGCACCCGACTTTCAGGCCAATTACCGACGGGCCCTGGCGGCCGCTCGCAGTGACAGCTCGATTGAGCGGATCGATCTTCCGCTGCTCTACCGGGATCAGGAAAACGAGGTTCCCGTGGTGCTCAGGGTCCGGGCTCTGAAGGACCCGGTCCACGGCCTTTCAGGCTTCAGGATAAGCACACTGCAACGCTTGGCGGTCTAGTCGAGGGTCTTGTGGGTGCCATCGCAAAGGGGAGCATTGCCCGTTTGTTTGCATCCGCAGAACCAGACCCACTCTTTCTTTTCCGCCTCATACTTAACCGGGGCTATACCGGTTCCCTTATGGGAGCCGTCACAGAATGGCTGGCTGCCACTTCGACCACAGGCACACCAGAAGTAATTCTTTCCTGCCTCCACCATGACAGAGAAAGGCGTCTTGCTGGCGACTACCGGTTTTTCATCGGACATAATCTGTTCCCCAAGTCATGACTGTACCGAACCAGTATAGACACTCTTGAAGAAACTCTGCGCTCAGAGAGGCCTGACGATATCGGGCAGGCGCCCGGTTTCGATGACTTCCATAAACTCATCACCCAGGCGGTCACTCTCGGCAATGGCCGATCGCCAGACACGTTCCCGGCCAGCATCATCGCCGACATAGCGCTCGAAGTCCTTCCGATCCGGGAGTTTACGGTCAGGCAGGGACTCCAGATAGGTTTTCGAAGGTGCAACCAGCAGTACATCCTGCAACCGGGTGGCGTCACCCCTCCTCCAGGGCAGGGATTTGTCGAACCAGCCGGGCACCACCTTATCGGTAAAGTGCGGGTAAAGAACCACACCCGGCTGTTGGTAGGGCAGATCCAGATGATAATCCAGAAGACCACCATCACGATAAACCCCTTCGGGTGCGTCGGGAATATTGCGGACACCGGACATCACCAGCGGGATAGACGCAGACGCCAGAAGGGCAGGCAGCAGGTTCTCGCGGGTCAACGCAACCTCATGACTGGGGAAATCCACCAGCTTCGACACAGGCGCTTTCAGACGAGCGTCGTGGATGATGCCCCGCTCCATAAACCGGCCCAGATGCCGGCGACTGACCATGTTGGCGCTGATGGCGCTCATCAGGCCCAGGCCCAACCGTCCCCGGGCATCCTCTGCCAGCATGCCGAGGCTGCGAACGACCACAATGTTAAGCCGGTACCAGGGGTGGTTCAGGATGGCATCTTCCCGCCCACCGAGCAGCTCTTCCAGAAACAGCACACTCTTACGGCTCACCTCAGCAGCACTGACACCCTTGGCAAACCGCTGGGTGGTATACAGTTCAGCCAACCGGTCGAGCTGGGCTTTCGGGTCATCGGAAGAGGCCACAGCGGCAAAGCGCCAGCTACCAATGGAAGAGCCGATCAGCGACCGCTCCTGGGGAACCCGCGGCAGCCAGTCGCCGAATATGGCCTTATCCAGGCCGCTTATTCCCAGAGCCTTGGGACCACCGGCAGCGCCCGGAATCACGTGCACGTCCTCCGGCGCCAGCGGTTTTTCCTTGAGGCGCTGCAACGCGCGCCGGCCGGCCCGGATGATCAAAGCCGGTTCTCGGGTGTGAATAGCAGTCATAGGGTGGTCCCTGGGCATGTCCCTGAATTAATCTCGCGAAGTTTAGCGAAGTGGACAAGGCCCGGCCAACTGAACAAAACTAATGAGGGCCATAAATGATGCCGTCTACTTCATTAAATGAACGGCCATGCTAGACTTCGAGACTGACCCGCAAGAGGACGCGGGCGGATTCGACTCAGACAGCGGGAGTATGCTGTGAATTTCTCGGTAGCACCCTCTACCCTTGCAACCAACCCGACCCTCGCGGTGCTGGGTTTCAAACGCCAGCTGGTCTACCATCTGCATTTCTGGGCGTTCGTAGCGGTAGCGCCTCTGATCGTAATCCAGTGGCAGCAAGCTCATTTCCTGCTCTCTGCGATACTGCTGCTTTTCGCAACCAACGCGCTTCTGGTGATCGCGTTTCTGAAGTTTCGTGGCACCTATTTCCTTAAAGGCCGCCTTTTCCCGCTACTTGCCGTTGTCAGTGCCGCCTACTCCACGCATATCAATGGCCACGCCGGTCTCTACTGGGCGTACCCTGCTGCCATGGCCCTGTTTTTCCTGCTGCCCCTGAGAGAAGCAATCGGAAGCAACATCATTTTCGTGGTTGTCATGGCTGTCGTCTCCTTCCTGCGCTTTCCCGAGGCCGACTTCTGGCGGATCACCTTTTCGCTTGGCCTGACCTGCCTGTTTGCCATGATCTTCGCCTGGCTGGTGGGCCGGCTTCAGCAGGAGCTCACCCGGCTGGCAACCACAGATCCCCTGACCGGCTGTCTTAATCGGTCGCAGCTGGCCGATATTCTCAACAGCCAGATCCAGATGCGGGAGCGTTATGAGCGGGTTTCCAGCCTCGTCCTTCTGGACCTTGACTACTTCAAGACCATCAACGATCAGTGGGGCCATCTGGCCGGCGACAAGGTGCTTACAGAAATGGCACTGCGCCTGCGATCCCGATTGCGGGAAAGCGACCAGCTGTTCCGGATCGGTGGCGAGGAGTTCATGATTGTTTTGCCGGAAACCCGTCAGAAGGATGCAGACATTCTTGCGAATCAGCTTCTCACCAGCATCAGTGCCCGGCCCTTCCTTGAGAATATCAAGGTGACGGCCAGCGCCAGTGTCGCGGAAGTCAGCAAGGGCGAGACCTGGTCCGTCTGGCTGAACCGGGCAGACCAGGCGCTGTACGAAGCGAAATCCCGGGGTCGCAACCAGGTGGTCAATGCTGCCCGGCCGCTACCGGTTGTAGGCCGGGGTGCCGAAGACATGCCAGATTCCGCATCGGGCTAACGCACGCAACGAACCCGCGGCGTCTACCGATCGCATCGCTTGCGAAACTCTCGATAGGCGCTGAAGACGTCCCAGGGGCACTCAAATTGCGGGTAGTGCCCGATGTTCCTCAGAGTGACTACATCGCCATCGGGTATCAGTTCCCGGTACCGCCTTACCATACCGGCACCAGAGACCGGATCAGCGGTGCCGGAAATCAATCGCATCGGCTGCGTTGCCTTCTGCAGCGCGCCAACCCAACGGTTGCGATGACAACGGCGCTCTTCCATAAACTGAATCAGATGGTGCAGGATGCCTCGCCCATTGTTGTAGGTCAGCAGATACCAGAAGTCCTCCATATCCTGACGATCCGGGGGATTCTGGTTACCGAACAACCGGCGGAAGTTGCGCTCGAAACTGCGTCGGGTAAGGCCTCGGCTGATCAGACCGCCAAAGGGGCTTCTCAGCAGCTTCTGAATCAGCAACGGGTTGTGGACTTCCGGGAACAGGGCACCATTGAGAAAGCAGACACTGGCAATCCGGAAAGGCAGCGCGCCTTCCTGCTCCCGGGCCAGAAGTTCCTGGGCCACACTGCACCCATAATCGTGGACCAACAGGTGCACAGACGGCAGGCCAAGCCCCTCAATCCAGCCCTGGAACAGGTCGGCCTGGTCTTCGATGCTGTAATCGTAGTCGGAAGGCTTGTCGGAAAAGCCGAAGCCCAGCATGTCCAGAGTCAGCACGTTATGCTGCTGAACCAGCATCGGCCAGAGGCGATTCCAGTCCCAGCTCGCGGTGGGAAAACCATGAATCAGGATCAGCGGTTCTCCCGAGCCTGCCATCCGGCTGAAAATGGCATGCCCCTCGAAGCTGAACCACTTACCTCCCTGTTGCCACCCTTCAAGGGTGCCTTCCGCGCGCTCCGCGGCGGAAACCCCACCGACAGTAGGCATCACATCTTCCATGTATTGTCCCCGGCGAACATTCACAGCCTGAAACTTTAGAACAAACCAGCCCCCACTGCCATAGCCCTACCGCCCAAACCACAGGGCGTGACAGCCAAAGTGGTCTTTTCCGACAATGCCTCCGTAAACGTAGAGATGGCGGGCAAATTGCCTTAAGCTTTGGGCCTCGTAAGACACTGCTAACCGGAAAAGACTATGAGCAAACTCCTTGACGACCTCTCCGGGCACTTTCGTGCCATTATCGATGGCCTGGGCGAAGACCCGGACCGCGAGGGTCTGCAAGACACTCCAATGCGCGCGGCCAAGGCCATGCAGTTCCTCACATGCGGGTACCAGCAGGATCTTGGCGACCTGGTGAACAATGCCGTATTCGAATCAGCCATGGACGAAATGGTGGTCGTACAGGACATCGAGCTTTATAGCATGTGCGAGCACCACATGTTGCCGTTCATCGGCAAGTGCCACATCGCCTACCTACCCCAGGGCAAAGTGTTGGGTCTGTCAAAATTCGCCCGCATCGTCGACATGTATGCCCGGCGTCTGCAGATCCAGGAAAACCTGACCCGACAGATTGCCGAAGCGGTCGAAAGCGTCACCGGAGCGAAGGGCGTGGCCGTCGTTATCGAGGCCCAGCACATGTGCATGATGATGAGAGGCGTGGAGAAACAGAATTCCCGCATGAAGACGTCGATGATGCTCGGGCAGTTCCGAAAATCCCAGGCAACTCGAACCGAGTTTCTGACCCTGATCAGCAACAATCGCTGAAGCACCTTACCCTAGGGAGGCCGCATGACAGACGTCCACGGGAATCACCTCGCAAAAGTCCGCATCAAAGATCTTCTCCTGAGAGCCTACATCGGCATAAAGGAGGAGGAAATCAACAATCAGCAGGACGTGTTGATCAACGTCAGCCTGACCTATGATGCGGCCGAGGCGGTCAACCAGAATGAAATCGCGGCCGCCCTGAATTATCGCACCATCACCAAGCAGATCATTCACCATGTGGATGGCAACCGGTTTGCACTGCTCGAACGCCTGACCCACGAGGTCCTGACCATCGTGATGGAGCATGAGGCAGTGCAGTGGGCCGAAGTGGAAATCGACAAGCCACACGCGCTACGCTATGCGGAATCCGTGTCTGTCTGTCTTCAGGCACACCGTTAATTCAGCGAGGTTTCCCAGCACCATGCCCAGCAATACCCCGGACCAGATGCGTGACATCCTGACCACGGTCAGGACCATTGCCCTTGTTGGCGCCAGTGAGAAGACCAGCCGGCCTTCCCACGAGGTCATGGAATACCTTCAGGCCCACGGCTACCGAATCCTCCCGGTGAATCCTCGTCTGGCAGGCCAGACGGTGCTTGGCGAAACCGTTTACGCCGATCTGAATAGCCTGCCGGAACCGGTGGACATGGTTGATCTGTTCCTGGCTCCAGAGCGCACCGATGCGATCATTGACCAGGCCATCGATTTCAATATCCCGGTTGTATGGTTGCAGATAGGTGTTATCAATGAGGAGGGTGCTGCCCGGGCTGAGGCTGCAGGGCTTACGGTGGTGATGGACCATTGTCCGAAACAGGAAATACCCCGCCTTGGCATCCCCAGGGTTTCGCAGCGCCCCTGAAACCTGACCTGAATCAGGAACTGCGTCACACTTTCGGCACTCTTCTGTAACCGGTCTGTCAGGTCTGACATAATCACCGGATATAAACAGAAGACTGGTAGAGCCATGTGGTTCCGACGTAAATCCAGCAAACAGCACCGACAATCAGTATCGGCGCCGACGGCGTTCGCTACCCATTCTGAAATCCCGGTTTCGACCCTCCAGCGTGTGAGGCTCCCGGTGGACCTGCTCCAGCCCGGCATGCGCATTGTCAGTCTGGACAGGCCCTGGACCCAGGTGCCAGTTCTGTTTCAGGGTTTCACCCTGAGTGATGACAGCCAGGCGCAGATTCTGCGGCAGTACTGTGAGTGGGTGCTGGTAGAGGATGAGGAAAAGCGCCTGATTCCCGTGCTTGATCAGATTTCCGCACTCAAGCGGCGAACCACCGAACCACTGCCGGAAACCCGTTCACTCCAGCAGGAACTGCCTCGGGCGCAGGCAACCTGGAGCCGGACCCAGGCCTTTGTGGAAGAAGTCACCCGACAAATCGAAGCCGGCAACGACCTCAATCTCCAGAGCGCTCGCCCCATCATTCGGGAATGCGTCGACAGCGTGAAGGCCAACGCCAGCGCCATGTTCTGGATGAGCCGGATAAAGTCCCGGGATGCCTACACCGCAGAGCATTGTCTCAGGGTGGCTATTTTCTGCGTCGCCTTTGCCCGGTTTTTGGGAATGCCGGACGAGGATCTGGAAACCGTTGGCATGTGTGGACTACTGCACGACCTCGGAAAACTCAAGGTGCCAGACGAGATCCTCAATAAGCCGGGTGCTTTGACGCCTGAAGAACACAGCATCATGCGTCGGCACACAACGCTGGGTTACGAATTGCTTCGTGCCGATCCCCACCTTGATCCGATCATCAGTGATGTCTCCTGTCACCACCACGAACGCATGGATGGCCGCGGCTACCCGAAACAACTGGCAGAGTGGCAGATCAGCCGGTTTGCCCGCCTGGTTTCCATCGTTGACGCCTTCGATGCCATCACCAGCGACCGAAGCTACCGTGACGGACTTCCGGCTTCCGATGCTATCCGCATCCTCTTCAGGAACCGCGGCCAGCAATTCGACGCCACCATGGTGGAAGCATTCATACGAATGGTTGGTGTGTATCCACCCGGCAGTCTGGTAGAACTGTCCACAGGCGAGGTGGCAATTGTGTTGGCGACTCACCCGGGGCGAAAGCTCAAACCCAGGGTGGAGATTTTGCTGGATCGCGATAAGCGGGCAGTAGCACCTCGGGTAGTGGATCTTGGATCGACTGGTTCAGAACCTGGTCAAGGTACGCCGGGTATTGCCCAGCCACTGCCCGATGGCGCCTTCGGAGCCTCGCTTCGGGACCGAATCAAGCAACTGATGGCGGTAGCGGATAAAAATGCCTCATAATTGCGCGGGCGGTGCCAACTGCCTGGCACCACCATTCCCAATCACGGAGTAACCTGTGGATCGACCAGCATCACCCCCTAAAGCTGTTGTTTCGGGCCTTTTGAGCCCGGCGTTTCCGGTGGTGATCTTCCTGGTTTTCCTGGGCCTGGCGGCCGGCCTGCGCTACGGACTGGTCCAACAGGATAAAAGTCAGATAGAAACGAACCTGGCCAACGAAGCCCGGGCTATGACCAACCACCTTGAGCGGGAATTCCTGGTCCACGCCGAGGCGATCCGGCGCATGGCCAAACGCCTGGAGGCAGCCCCTACCCAAACCGAGCAAGAGTGGCGACGGGATGCCCGCAATTATCTCGACGACTTCGGCGTTTACCAGGCCATCGAATGGATTGACCAGAACTTTATTATCCGCTGGCTCGAGCCATTTACAGACAACGAGGAGGTCATCGGCTTCAACGTCGCTTTCAATGAGGAGCGCCGGCAGGCACTTCAACAGGCCAAGGAATCCGGCACCTGGGATCTCTCGGGGATCATTGAACTTCATCAGGGCGGCAAGGGCATGGTGATCTATGCGCCAGTGGGTGCTGGCCCTGAGAACAATGGCTTTATGGCCGGCGTGTTCAGAATGGAAGTACTGGCCCGCCAACTGCTCACTGAACGGGTTCTGGAGTCTTTTCGGATTGAAATCCGCGAGGCCGGCGAATTGAGCTATGAACTGAACGTATCACAGTCAGTTAGTCGCGACTTCTCCCATACCCAGACCGTTAATCTGCCGACACTCGCTTGGACGTTAACCCTGCGCCCATCCACTGAGTGGGTGGAGAACCAGTCTAGCTACTGGCCGGGCATGACGTTCACAACCTTTTTGCTGATGGGCCTGCTGACCAGTCTGACCACGCTGCTTGTGCAGCTCATCTTGAAACGCAATCGCGCCCTGCTGAAGACCCGCCGGGAACTGGATCAGGAAATTGCACAGCGAACCGCCATTCAGAAAGACCTGGCACGACTGGAATCCACCGACACCCTCACTGGTCTGGCAAACCGTCGGTTCTTCATGGAAGATTTGTCCCACACCCTGAATATTGCCGATCGCCAGATGCGCCAGGTGGCGCTGGTCATGCTGGATCTGGACCGCTTCCAGACCCTCAACGACTCCCTCGGCCACCAGTTCGGGGATGAACTGCTGATCAAGGTTTCCGAGCGACTGAACCGTTTGAGCAACGAACGCCTGCTGGTTGCCTACTCCGGCGGCGATGAGTTCATGTTCTGTCAGCAACAAGTAGACGACATTGACGACATTATTCACTTGCTAGGCCAGATCAAACAGTGCTTTGACCAGCCCTTCGATGTTCAGGGGCAATCCCACAGCATTACCGCCACCATGGGCGTGGCGGTTTACCCGCAGAGCGGCCTGGACGCCGATACGCTGCTACGCAATGCGGACATTGCCCTCTACCGGGCCAAGGAACAGGGCAGGAATACCTACCAGTTCTACACCGAAGGCATGCAGGAACGGGAAGTCATGCGTCTGGAGCTGGACAAGGACCTGAGTCAGGCCCTCGCCAACAACGAGTTCGTGCTCTTCTACCAGCCCCAGTTGAATCTGGACACCGGTGAAATTCAGAGTGTTGAGGCGCTGATTCGCTGGCGCCATCCCCGCCGTGGACTGCTGCCGCCGGTGGAATTCATCCCTCTGGCAGAAGAGAGCGGCCGGATTACTGATATTGGTCGCTGGGTGGTAATGGCGGCCTGTCGGCAGCTGGCGGCTTGGCAAGGCACGCCCCAGGAAGGCCTGCGCATCGCGGTTAACCTCTCCGGTCGGGAGCTGGACGACGAAGACCTCGTCGACCACATCCGGGAAGCCCTCGCGGCGGAGAATGTACCCGCAAATCGTCTGGAGGTTGAACTCACCGAGGAGATCTTCATCCAGAATATCGAACACAACCTGAATCAGCTTTCCCGCCTGCACCAGTTGGGTATTCACCTGGCCATTGATGACTTCGGGGTGGGCTACTCCTCTCTCGGTTACCTGCGGGATTTCCCGGTCGATCTGCTGAAAATCGATCGCTCGTTTATCACCGAAGTCACCGAACGCCATGACGATGCGGTGATCACTCGGGCGGTGATCAATCTGGCTCACAACCTGGGTATTGAGGTAGTTGCAGAGGGTGTGGAAACCGAGGAGCAACTGAGTTTCCTGAAGAATCACCGCTGTAACTTTGCCCAGGGTTATCTGATCAGTCGACCGATTCCGGTCTCAGATCTTGAACAGGCACTTGCCTCCGGCGTTCTGGTAGCGGGCATTACCGCCGATTCCGGATTGTAATTGCCGCGACCCATCCCCAAGATAGAATCAAATTCTCCAGGTGATTTTGTATGGCCAGGCAATACCTGACTCCGGAACAGGACGAGAAGCTTCGCCAGTGGGAACGCTGGAACCGGAACTATTTCATTTTTGCGTTTGTGGCGCTGACCATCATTCTGGTGTTCAGCAGTCAACTGGGGTTGTCCAGCGGTGAAAGCTGGGCGCCTCTGGGCGTTCTGATTGCCGCCCTGATCACGCCCATCATTGCTCTGCAGCTGAAGCTGGCATGCCCGGCCTGTGGCCACAAGATTGGCTGGCAGGCGAAGCTGATGGCGCCAGACCAGTGCAAGACCTGCGGTACCTTCCTGCGCTCCCGGAACCAATAGCCCTCCCAGGATTATTCCTCTCAAAAAAGCCTTTGACCTGTGAGTTGCTCACAGGTTTTACGCTATGGTTACCATATGGCGTTTGCCGTGCCGCAGCGGGGTGATAAAGGCTCATGAAAGTTAAAGAGATTGCAGAAGCCGCTGAGGTAAATCCGGATACCGTCCGGTTTTACACCCGCGAGAACCTGCTCAAACCGACCCGTAACCCGGATAACAACTACCAGCAGTACGATGCCGAGGACCTACGCCGGCTTCGGTTTGCCCGAAAAGCACGACAGTTGGGATTCTCCTTGCCTGAGATACGGCAGATTCTGGATCAGGCGGACGATCATCATTCGCCGTGTCCGATGGTTCGGGATGTGTTTCAACACCGGTTGGCAGAAGTTGAGCGGGAAATTCGGGAGCTGCAGCAGCTGCGCAAGCGGATGACCGCTGCGCTGGCAGCCTGGCAGGACATGCCGGATGGCACGCCGGATGGCCATACCATTTGCCGGTTGATTGAACACTGGGATGATCCGGCGCCCTGTTGCGGGGCAAGCGAACAGAACGAGGAGTGATTCTGGATGACTGACATACCTGTTTTACAAACCACTCTCAGCATTTCCGGGGCTTCATGTCAGGGCTGTGCGAAGAAGATTCGCAACGCGCTGGAGCCGTTGACTGGTGATGCTGAGCTGGTTGAAGTCGATCTGGAAAAGCAGACGGTGGCCCTGCCTGAGGGCGTGGATGCCGGTGAGGCGGCTCGGATCGTTACCGAGACCGGTTACCCTGCTGAGCCTTTCGAGGATGACGCCGAACCCGCCAGTTGCTGTTCTTCAGGCAATAAAGGTGAGGCCGATACCTCCCGCCACTCTGAAGATCAGGCAACCGACGCAGATTCCGCTCCGGCTGGTTCTGCGACAGCGACCGGTGCGGACGGGCAGATTCATCTGTCGGTCACGGGTGCCACCTGTGCTTCCTGTGTAAACACCATTGAGAAAGCCCTGATGTCGGTCTCGGGTATCAGCCATGCCCACATGAACCTGGCCGATAACACCGCCACAGCTACCGGCAGTGCCAATCCCGAGGCGCTGGTGAAGGCGGTTGAGAGCGCCGGTTATGGCGCCAGCGTGATTGAGGACGAAGACGAAGCGGATGATCGCAAGCAGGAGGAAGACCGCAAGCAGTACAAGACGCTGCTGGTAAAGATGGCAGTGAGTCTGGGCCTGGGTCTCGGGCTGATGGTCTGGGGTATGGGCTTCGGCACCATGATGGTGACCGACGCCAACCAGGGCACCTGGCTCGGGCTGGGCGTGCTGACACTGATCGTGATGGCCGCCACGGGTGGACATTTTTATACCGGGGCGTGGAAGGCGTTCCGGCACCACAATGCCAACATGGACACCCTGATTGCCCTGGGTACCGGCACCGCCTGGCTCTACTCCATCGTAGTGGCCAGCATTCCCGGTGCGCTGCCGGAGATGGCGCGCCATGTCTACTTTGAGGCCTCGGCAATGATCATCGGTCTGATCAACCTGGGCCAGGCACTTGAGTTGCGAGCTAAAGGCAAGACGTCAGAAGCGGTGCGCCGGTTGCTGGACCTGCGGGCGAAAACCGCGCGGGTGATTCGCGATGGTGAAGAGCAGGACGTTCCAGTCGAGGAGGTGCTCAAGGGCGATCACATCCGCGTGAGACCCGGGGAAAAACTACCAGTCGATGGCGTGATTGCCGAAGGGTCGACCCGCATTGATGAGAGTATGCTCACGGGCGAGCCAATGCCGGTCAGCAAATCGGAAGGCGATGAGGTGTCTGCCGGCACCCTGAATACCCATGGCTCTATTGTTTACGAGGCCACCCGGGTAGGCAGTGACACCGCGCTGGCGCAGATCATCAAGCTGGTGAAAAAAGCCCAGGGTTCCAAACCTGCCATCGGGCGACTGGCGGACAAGATCTCATCGGTGTTCGTACCCACCGTCATGCTGATTGCCGTGGTGGCCGCGCTGGTCTGGTACAACGTCGGGCCGCAACCGGCGGTGGTTCATATGATGGTGGCCGCTACCACGGTGCTTATCATCGCCTGTCCCTGCGCACTTGGTCTGGCCACACCCATGTCGGTGATGGTCGGGGTTGGCAAGGCCGCCGAATACGGCGCCCTGATTCGTCAGGGCGATGCCCTGCAGACCGCGGGCAAACTGGACCTGGTTATTCTGGATAAAACCGGCACCATTACCGAGGGCCACCCTGCAGTCACCCGGATTCATGCCAGCGACGGTGATGAACAGCGTCTGCTGGCGCTGGCCGCCGGTCTTGAGCAGCACTCTGAACACCCTCTGGCCGAGGCCATTCTGGAGAAGGCGAAGGAGGAAACTGTTCAAGCTGAAAAGGTGAACGGTTTTGAGGCCCTGAATGGCAAAGGCGTGCAAGGTCAGTTTGACGGCCAGCCACTGCGCCTGGGCAACAAGCGTTGGTTGGAAAACGAAGGGGTGGCGCTTGGCGACCTCGCCGAGGCCGCCAGCTCAATTACAGATGAAGCCGGCACGCCACTATTCCTGGCATTGGGCACCGAAGCTCTTGGAGTCATTGGTGTTGCTGACGCCATCAAACCCGATTCGAAGGCCGCGATCCAGCGCCTCCACGCGACTGGTATCAAGGTGATGATGGTCACCGGCGATGTCGACGCCACCGCCAAGGCCATCGCCAAAAAGGCCGGTATTGATGATTATCGCGCGGAAGTCTTACCCGAAGACAAGGCCGAAGTAGTCAGCGAAATGCGCGGCAAGGGCCACATAGTCGCTATGGTCGGCGACGGTATCAACGACGCCCCGGCCCTTGCGGCAGCGGACGTCGGTTTTGCCATCGGCACCGGCACGGATGTGGCCATTGAGAGCGCTGGCATCACTCTGATGCGAGGCTCGCTCCACGGCGTGCCCGATGCCATCGAGATCTCCCGGGCCACGGTGAAGAATATTCACCAGAACCTGTTTGGCGCGTTCGTATACAACACTATGGGTATTCCGGTGGCCGCCGGCCTGCTCTACCCTGTCTGGGGAATACTGATGAGCCCGATTCTGGCCGGCGCTGCCATGTCCCTTTCTTCGGTGACGGTGGTGTCGAACGCCAACCGTCTGAGGTTGTTCCGAACCAGCCACCGCTCGGAAAAGAAAGTCAGGAATAGTGATCCAACACAGCAAAAGGAGCGGAACTGATGGAAACACTGCTGGTCAACGTCGGAGGACTTGCCCTGATGGCAGCCATCGTCTGGTGGTTCTGGCTTTCCGGCTCTGACGACACAGGCTCGAGTGAGCATCAACATCACCACTGAGGTACTTGCCATGAAAAAACACACCCTGGCTTTTGGCCTGATGGCAGCACTGGGATTCAGCACCACGGCTCTCGCAGCTGGCGCAGCCCAGAGCATCCACGTTTACAAATCCCCGACCTGCGGCTGCTGTGGTGACTGGATTGATCACCTGGAAGAGAACGGTTTCGAGGTCAAAGCGACCAATACGAACGACATGGGTCGAATCAAGGCGGACGCCGGCCTGATTGCCGGTCTTGGCAGTTGCCATACCGCTTTTGTCGGCGATTATGTCATCGAGGGTCACGTACCGGCCGACGACATCAAACGTCTGATCAGTGAAGCGCCCCAGGCAAGGGGTCTGAGTGTGCCAGGCATGCCCATCGGGTCGCCCGGTATGGAGATGGGCGACCGGAAAGACCATTACAAGGTCATCCTGTTCAACGAGGCAGGACAGACCCGAATCTTTTCCCAACACAATTAAGGTTGGGCGATGAACAGGGGCCGTCTAGAACGGCCCTTGAGATCAATTTTTCTCCAGTCACACCCCAAACCCTGTCCGTTTTCCCTACACACTGGTCAACCAGTGTTCTATCATTGGCGCCCAGAAACCCAGAAAATCCGAGAGGGATCTTCGTTGAGCCTCAGAACCCGAATCCTTGGCCTGGCCGCCAGCCTGATTATTGTGGCATCCGTGGCTTCGTGGCTGGCCTATCGGGAGCTATCCGAAAGCATTATCGAGCGCTGGGGCCAACAGGTCGCGGAGATCCAGGTGCGCTATGACAGCGCCCGTCTGCTGCAGTCCCTGGAGCGCGAGATTGGATTGGCCAAACAAATGGCCAGTTCCTCCGCCCTGATCAACTGGGCCGCCAATCCGGATGGTGCGACGCTCGAATCTGAAGCCATCCGCCAGATGGAAAGTTTTCGTTCCAATTTTCGGGACAACAATTACTTCGTTGCCCTCGTCGAGAACGGCCACTATTACTACAACAACGAGGAAAACGAATACGCTGGCAGCCAGTTCCGATATGTTCTCGATAAGGAGAAACCCGATGACGCCTGGTTTTTCCAGCTGATTGAGGAAGGTCGTGATTTCCATCTCAACGTAAATCCAGACACAGAGCTGGGCGTCACCAAACTCTGGATCGATGTGCTGATGCGCGACGAGGCCGGCGAAATTGTCGGCATGGTCGGTACCGGTCTGAGTCTTGACGCTTTCCTGCAGGATATAGTCGACATCGGCCAGGAAGGCATCACCACCCTGTTCGTGGACTACAACGGCGCCATACAGCTATACCGTGACCGGAACTACATCGATTTCGCCAGCATCATCAAACCCGAAGGTCAGAAGAACACTGTTGACCTGCTATTCGATGATCCCCAGGACAAGCAGCAGATCCTCGGAATGCTGCAACTGCTGAAAAAGCGCGGAGACAGGGCTGGCGAGGTAGAAAGCGGTTTTGTGACTGTCGATGGCCGCAAGCACCTGGCGGGGGTTGCCTTCCTGCCAGCCATTGGCTGGTTCGAGATCACCCTGCTCGACCTCAATACACTCCTGCCAACCAGCTACCTGTGGCCCCTTGTGGCCGTGTTCCTGACGACACTGCTGGTCACACTGGTTTTATTCCACCTGATTATTCAGTCCCGTATTCTCAAGCCCATCATGAGTCTGGAACACGCCGTGGAAAAAGTCCGGGAAGGCAGCTTCGACCTGCCACGGCTGGATAAACCCGATAACGAGATCGGCTGGCTGGCCGATCACTTCGAGAAAATGACCCAGAGCCTGGGTCACTCTACCCGGGAGCTGGAAGAGAAAGTCGCGCAAAGAACGGATGAATTGAACCGTCTGGCCCGGATCGATCCCCTGACTGGCCTGAAAAACCGTCGCGGCCTGGACGAGGTACTGGATGAGGAAATCCAGCGGGCACGCCGCCAGGAAAGCGGCTTTGGCGTAATCTGGCTGGACATCGACCATTTCAAGAGCATCAACGATAACCTTGGTCATCAGGCCGGCGATCAGATTCTGTGCCGGGTAGCTCTCTGGCTGAAAGCCGGCGTCCGCCCCTACGATCATCCGGGGCGATGGGGAGGCGACGAGTTCGTGGTTTTATTATCGCCCTGTGACCACGGCACGCTGGAACAGATTGCCCGACGGATTCGGGAGCTGGTTGAACAGGAGAGCCGAAAAACCGGTACCCCTGTAACGGTCAGCGTAGGGGCCTTCTTTGCTGGACCCGGCGACAGCAGCGACACTATCCTCAGACATGCCGACCGCGCGCTTTATCGCGCGAAAGCCGCCGGCCGTAACCAGGTCTGCATCGACACACTGGATGACGAAGAAGCCCTTTCCGAGGACTGACGGGAAAAGCCGGGGCCCAACACCAGAGGCCCCGGCCAACACCACGAATCAGTAGAGGAATGGCGCCAGAGCCAGTTCCAGGCGAGCCTGGGCCGAGTAGACGTTCGCTACAGGAACTGCAGGCTGCTCGGGCGGCACGGCTGACGGCCAGGCTTTTTGGAGCTCGTCCAGTGCCTTCACGGCATCACGCCAGGCTTCCTTGTTCTGCTTTTTCAGTGTCACCTGGTGGCTATCCAGATAGTCACGTGCGGAACTCACAAAGCCGCGCCCGTCCTGATATTCGTGCACGGCAACAAAGCGCCCTTCGTCCAGCGCCTCGTCATACTCAAGCACGGCCTGCTTGGTCAGCGAGAGGACCACTCTCGAGACGGTTCCGGCACTCTGTGCGCGCTTGCTATCGGCAGCATTGACCGCTTTCTCGAGAGCCACCCAGGCCGCCTGGAACTCCTTATTGATGTCGCTCCAACGCTCAACCCCGCCGGCCTGATTCGCCAACAACTCCAGACGCTCACTCACGTCGTTTTGACCCCGGCTCTCCAGGCCCGGTTCAACCATGCCGTAAAGCTCAACCCAGGGATGGGTCAGATGTGGACGCCCGTCAGCGACTTTGCCTGCCTTGATCAATTCCCGAGCCGCCATCAAATGACCCTGCATCATCTGCAACATGGCAACATAGGCGCCGTCAGAGTCGACAGGAGAAACAGCGGCTGATCCGCCCTCTCCGCCCTCTCCGCCCTCTCCGCCTTCTCCGCCTTCGCCACCGGCGGCAAAGTAACTGAACGCCGCTCCTGCTCCGTGTTCACCGCCTTCACCTCCATGGTGTTCACCGCCTTCACCACCGTGATGTTCTCCGCCCTCACCGCCTTCTGCTGAGCCCGAGGTCATCATGTCGTCGTAATGCTTTTCTTTATGCTCGCTGGCAACAACTCCCGAACTGGCAATTAGCGTAGCCATGCCGATGCCGGTCCAGAGCTTCTGCTTTTCATTCTTCATTCCGTTCTTTCTCCTGTTAAAAACCGCCTGCTGCTCTTCGTCAACAACGGTAGAATTGATGGCATGTCCATAGTGGTGCATGATGCGCCACAGCAAACACTGATTGCAAATTATTCGTATTAAGAGTTGAGCTAACCATGATTATCTGTATCGACCAGATCCTGACCCCTGAACAGCTCAAGCGAATCCGCAACGCTCTGGACGGCGGCCAGTTTCAGGACGGGCGGAGCACAGCCGGGTGGCATGCAAAGCTGGTCAAGAACAACGAGCAATTGAAGGTGTCCGGGGGCCAGGCGGAAGGTCTTCGGGCCGAGGTGGAAAAAGCCCTGACTGAACACCCCCTGTTCCAGATGGCAGTGCGGCCTGCCAAGGTCACACCTCTTATATTCAGTCGCTACCGGGATGGTATGACCTACGGCAATCATGTGGACGATCCCGTGATGGGCCGGGGGGCCGGCAGGTTGCGGACCGATGTTTCCTTCACGCTGTTCCTGGACGATCCTGACAGCTACGACGGGGGCGAACTGGTTACCGAGACCACGGCGGGCGAGCATTTCTACAAATTACCGGCCGGCGCGGCAGTGGTCTATCCGTCCTCAACCCTGCACCGGGTTGATCCGGTCACACGGGGCCAGCGCCGTGTCGCTATCGGTTGGGCTCAGAGCACCATTCGGGAACCAGCCCAGCGGGAAGTGCTATTTGATCTGGACACGGCCCGGCGACAACTGTTTGAACGTGAGGGCAAAACGACCGAATTCGATCTGCTCACCAAATCACTGGCCAACCTCCAGAGATTCTGGGCAGAAATCTGATTTGCGTATTCTGCTATCTGACGCATAGAGCCATAACCGTTATACTCCGCCCCATCATTCATTATTTACCAGCCAGGTTACTTCATGCTCAAAGCCGACGCCCTCAGCCAGTTGCGCCAGCTGAAATCGGATATCAAGGAAAACAAGGTGGTTTTCCCCGGTACTGTCAAAGCCACCAATGGCCGCTTCGGGTTTGTTGCGCTCGAAGAGGGTCGGGATGTCTTCCTGCCGCCCGAGGAGATGCAGAAGGTGCTGCCGGGCGACCGGGTGAACGTCACCGAGCAGGAAGTTGAGAAAGGCAAGACCCAGGGCGTGGTGGACGAACTGCTGGAAACCCGCCTGAATACGTTTGTTGGCCGTTACCTGGTCAAGGGCAAAGGGCACTTTGTGGTACCGGAGACCCCGGGCATCAACCGCTGGATCTTCATCCCGCCCAAAGAGCGAATGAATGCCCAGCCGGACGACTTCATCTACTGCCAGATTCACAAGCATCCGATCAAGGACGGCAAGGGCCAGGCCAAGGTGTTGCGCGTGATTGGCAAGGCCGGGGAACCCGGCATCGAGCGTTCCTTCACCCTCGCAACCTTTGACCTGGCGGACACCTGGCCGGACGCAGTGCGCACACAGGCCGACAGCCTTAGCGAAAGCGATATCGAATCCCGGGAAGCCGGACGGGAAGACCGAACGGATCGCCCCTATGTGACCATCGACAGCCCGGGCACCCAGGACATGGACGATGCCCTGCTGGCCGAACCCAACGCCACCGGCTGGTCGTTGTCGATTGCCATTGCCGACCCGACCGCCGTGATCGACACCGACAGCCCGGCGGAACAGGAGGCGTTCAACAGGGCCACCGCCATCTACTTCCCCGGCGAGCCCCTGCCCATGCTGCCTGACAGCATAAGCACCCGCCTGTGCTCGTTGATGCCAGACGTAAAGCGGCTGACTCTGGTATGCGACCTTCAGGTCAACAACGATGGCAGCCTTGGCGACTACAGCTTTCACCAGGCGGTCATTCAGTCCAAGGGCAAGCTCAGCTACGAGCTCGTTTCCAACCTGATCGAAGGTCGGGAAGACGATGAGATCAAAGCACTGCCGGACACCGTCGCCAACAGTCTGGATCAACTGCACCAAGCCGCGACAGCGCTCAGAAAATGGCGTAGCGAGCACGCGCTGCTGAGCGGCGACCGCCCGGAATTCCGCCTCCGGCTGGACGAAAACAAACGTATCCGACTGATTGAGCCGTCCATCCAGAAAGAAGCCCACCGCCTGGTGGAAGAGTGCATGGTCGCCGCCAATCGCTGCGCCGCGGACTTCCTGACCAACCAGACCGCCGGTCTGTTTATCCAGCATCCAGGACTGCGGGATGATCGCGCCGACAACATCCGGGCGCTGATCGACAGTCACGCACCACACCTGTCCGGGGTTGATGCCCATCAGGCCGAGGGCTTCCGAAAGCTGATGAAGGAAACCGACGCCCTGGAGGCAGAGGTTCCGGTCAAGGCCATACTGTCCCGCCAACTGGCCCGGGCCGAGTTAAGCTTCAAGCCGGCTCCACACCATGGTATGGGACTGGATGCCTACACCACCTTTACCTCGCCACTGCGCAAGTTCTCGGACTTCTACGTGCATCGGCTGATCAAATCGGCGCTGTGGGATACCCCCATGAAAGCCTTGAGTGAGGATCAGCTGGAGGCCCTCCAAGCTGCCCAGATCCGCGCCCGTCAGGCCGCCAACAGTCTCGAAGCCTGGCTCAAGAGTGACTTTGCCAAAACGCTCGGCGAAGAGCCCATGCCCGGCGTTATCAGCCGCACCGTGCCTGCCGGCTTCTTCGTCCGCCTGGATGCCAATGGCCTGGAAGGGTTCGTCAGCTGCAAGGATCTTGATGGCAAGTACAGCTTTGATCCGGTTACCCTGCGCCTGATCCACAACAAGAACGGACGCATCTTCCAACTGGAACAACCGGTAACGGTAAGCTTTTCAGGGGTGGACGAGGAACGCAGGCAAATCAATTTCAAGCTGGTGGAAGCCCAGGAGATCCCGACCGGGACGAGCTCCGACAACGGTTGAAAAACCACACGGGCAGGCGCATCGTATCAATCAGGACATGATCCGATGATGGAGGTGCGCCATGCCCATCACGCCCGATGAATTTCTGAAAAAATACGGTTTCGACAAGGAAGACGAAGAGCGGGACCACAGTCTCCGCCACAACGCCATGGAGCACGCAAAACATCTGCGAAGGCCCCATGCGGGAACGCCCCACGACTGGGAAGAGTGGGAGCGTTACAAGCAGGAACATCCGGATGAAGTGGAGGATGATTCCGACGGCTGATGCCCGATCATTATCGGGCCAGCATCCTTTCCAGCCGTTCGTCTTTGGCCTGCCATTGCTCCCCCAGCCAGTTTTTAACGTTCCGGCGGTGCTCAGCATTCGTTGAGTAGTCCCGGCCTTTCAGATGGTCCGGGATATCAACGGTGTGGATTTCCATTTTGACTTCCTTTACCCGGCCACAGATAAAGTCCCAGAACGTGGGCGCCCCTCCCGGATAGGCGATAGTCACGTCCACCAGCGTCTGAATCGAATCGCCCATGGCGTCTAGCACGAAGGCGGCACCGCCAGCCTTGGGTGTCAGCAGGTGCTTGTAGTGCGATTTCTGTTTATCGTGTTTGGCCTGGGTAAAGCGGGTCCCTTCAACAAAGTTCATCACACTGACCGGGGTATGGCGGAACTGCTCGCAGGCCCGACGCGTTGCCCGCAAATCTTCACCGCGTTTCTCCGGGTGTTTGATCAGGTACTCCCTCGTGTAACGCTTCATGAACGGGAAATCGAGGCCCCACCAGGCAAGACCGATTACCGGTACCCAGATGAGCTGCTGCTTGAGGAAGAACTTGAGAAACGGGGCACGGTGGTTGAAGACCCGCTGCATGGCGAAGATATCCACCCAGCTCTGGTGATTGGCCAGCACCAGGTACCAGCTTTCCCGCTTGAGGTTCTCGGCGCCTTTCACCTCCCATTTCGTGCCATGGGTAAGCTTCATCCAGCCGGTGTTGCAGGCCACCCAGGCTTCGGCGATCCAGATAATGACTTTGGTGCACAGAACCCGGAAGCCGGTGATGGGGATGATGAGTTTCAGGATGGCCGGTATGTAGAGCAGTATGCACCAGAACAGGGTGTTGATTCCCAGCAGAATGGAATTGAGTACGCCGATTACGGGGGCGGGAAGGAAACTGAGCATGGCGATCCTGTTTCTGGTTATTGTGTGCAAATAGGGGCTAATGATAGCAACCACAGGCCTCGTTGGGCAGTGGCCTGAAGTGACCGGTTTGCCCACGGGATTGGACACTTCTGCCATGGTGCTTTGCGCCTCACCATGGATAATCTCGAATTCTGGCCTGCGGGACTCGACGTTCGGTAATCAGTAAAGTGAGCCTCAAATTATCCATGGACATTCCTATGCCCAATCTCTTCAAATCAGCCTCTGACCGCGCTACAGGAGTTACCCGGCAAACAGCCCTTTATGCCGGTAATGCCTTCGACCGGGTGTTCCGGGCCGCCAGTCTGGTTCAGGCCGGACAGACGCCATTCGAAACCCTGCACACCGATGGGCTGGTCAGCCTGCGTTACTATCCGCCGCTGGCCGAGGATTTCATCGAGCTGGAAGGTGAGACCATTCCGGTTGAGAGAACGGCCCATAAGACACCGATTGTGATCGTGCCGCCCCTGGCGGTGAATATGCTGATCTACGATCTGTTTCCCCAGCGCAGTCTGGTTCGGTTTCTGCGTGCCAAGGGGTTTGAGGTGTATCTGATCGACTGGGGCATGCCAACGCGGAAGCACAGTCACTACAACCTGCATACCTACGTGGCCGAGCTGTTGCCAGCCTATCTGAACCGGGTTCGGGAGCACAGCGGTGAGCAGGAGTTATCGCTGCATGGCTGGAGCATGGGTGGCATGTTCACGCTGTTCTATTCCGCCCTCAGCAACGATCAGCACGTTCGCAATGCCATCGTGCTTGGCTCGCCGATCGACAGCCATGCGTCCGGGATTATTGGGCTTCTGAATCAGCGCATGGCAGATGTGGCCGGGTTTATCCGGAAACGAACAGGGTTCCGGCTTCACGATGTCAAACCTCACTGGTTTCATACTCCGGGCTGGGCCAACACCATCGGTTTCAAGCTGACCAATCCGATTGCCAGCGTAATGAGTTACTGGGAGCTGATCATCCGGCTGGGTGACCGGGAGTTTGTCACCAACCACGCCACTACGTCGGCGTTTCTGGATCGTATGGTGGCCTACCCTGGCGGGATCATTCAGGATACGGTGGTTCGCGTCTGGATCGACAACCAGCTGTCGAAAGGTGAAATCCAGATCGGCGAGGATATCGCCAGGCTGGACAATGTGAGTGCCAACTTACTGGCCATCGCTGGAGGCGACGATACGCTCGTGACATCGGGTGCGGCCAAGCGGGTGATGGATCATGTGAGCTCTACAGACAAGACGTTTCGGGTTGTGCCGGGTGGCCATATGGGCATTCTTGCCGGGAGCAAGGCGCCTCGTCAGAGTTGGCTGGAGTTGGCGGAGTGGCTGGCTTTGCGGTCGGACTGATTCTTTGAGCTCGGTGATTGCCGGCAGGTATCGGGGAGGGCTGTCCAAAACACGCTCCTTGCGGCACGTCCCTGTGACGCTTGACTGTCGCCATCCATGGCGACAGACAGTTTTGGACAGCCCTCCCCGATACCTGCCTCCGCTGGCTTCAAAGGTTCTTCAGGGTCTTCTTTAGTTCTGAGAGACTGTCGATCACTGCAGAGGGTTGAATGCCCCAATCCTCGAAAACCTTGTTCCGGTCTCTCTGCACCCAGACTGCCAGCAATCCCGATGCGCGCGCTCCAATCACATCCCAGGCATTGCTCGAAACCAAACACAAAGGCTTCTCCCAACAGCCCGTCGCCCTTCTCGCATAGGTGTATACAGCCGGATCGGGTTTGAAACTCTTGATATCGTCTACCGATACCAGACCTTCAAATTGGTCGAGCAAGTCGTTGTGTCCCAGCACTTTCTCCAGTGCCGGATAACCACCGTTGGAGAATGCGAAAAGCGGATAGTCGCCTCTGAGACTTTTTAACGCTGGCAAGGCATCGTCGAACGCGGGCAGAGACAGGTAGGCCGCCATCAGGGCGTTTTCGCGCTCTTCGGACAGGGTCAGTTTGTGGGTGGCCATGGCGTAGCGCAGGGCTTGTCGGGTGCATACGCCGAAGTCTTCGTAGACTTTCATCAGGCCCTTTCGGAATGAAAACTCCAGTTGCTTCTCCCGCCACAGAGCGGCCACGGCTTCTGCACTGTCGCCGGCATCTTCCGCCAGCAGGCGGGACATGCCCATGGGGTCTACCAGGGTTCCGTAGACGTCGAAAGCCAGGGTCATGGTCATCGGTGGGGCTCCTCATCCGGAATGGCGTTTGGGATCGTATACTGCAACCACAGTATCGGGGTTTGAACGATCACTCAACACAGTCAGCAATGACGACAGTTATGATAAGAGGAGCGAATCTCACTCGCCGGCTATGACTATTCTCAGGAATTTGCTCGTTTTACTGGCACTGGCCTCGACCGCCGCCTGCGCCACCAGCACTCAATTCTACAGCCCCGGGCCATCAACCTTGAGCGCGGAACCGGTTACTGATTTCGACCGCTATGTGGAATCTGTCAAAGCCTATGTCGATACCAATCTGGTTCCGGTGGAAGGGTTTGAGAGAGAACAGCAGGTGTTGTGGAACCTGCCATACAGGCTTGCACCGGCGGCCGGCTGCAGCCCCGGCGATCGCACCGGGCTTTTGCTGGTGCACGGCCTTAGCGATTCGCCTTTTGTGTTCCGTGATCTGGCCCGTTACCTGGCGGATCAGTGCGTTGAAGTCCGGACCCTGTTGCTGCAGGGACACGGCACCCGTCCAGGCGATATGGTGACAGCCAGCGCCGATGTTTGGCGCGATCAGGTACGCAATCACTTCGTCGCCCTTTCCCAGGACGTGGACCTGGCCTTTATCGGCGGATTCTCCCTCGGCGGTGCATTGGCCACAGAATACGCCCTTTCGGAGACCGGACCGCGACCGGCGGGCCTGATTGCAGTCGCGCCCGCCTGGCAGCTTAACGGTCTTCGGGATTACCTCTGGCTGGCACCCATCGCCGACGTTTTTGGTGATTTCGTGGAAAAAGAGCCCGAGCTTAATCCGGTCAAGTACGAGTCGTTTTCCTTTAACGCTGGCAGCCAGATCGGCGATGTCATCTCGTCGGCGCAGAGTCGGATAAGGCAATATGAAAGCCTTGAGATACCTTTGTTTCTGGCGGCAACCGAGGCCGACTCGGTGATCAATCTCGAGTATCTTGTCACGCAGTTCCGGAAGCGGTTCACCAATCCCCGGAACGCCATGATGACTTTTCGGGATACCCGTAAACCCTGGCCCGACGCACAGGCCGATGAACGCATCCGTTTCCTGAACAGCTATCTGCCTGACGCCAATATCCTGGAGTTCTCTCACCAGTCCCTGCTGATTGCGCCTGACAACGAACTCTATGGCCTGGGCGCGCCGCTGCAACGATGTCTGGAACCGAACAACATTTCCCTGGAGGGGTGCCGGGAATTGCCGGAGCAGGATCTCTGGTTCAGCGCCTGGCACGACACGGAGCGGCCAGTATTTACCAGCCGGCTGACCTATAACCCCTGGTTCGATGATCTGGCTCAGGCCATTGGGTCCTTCATCCAGGCAAACGAGTCCAGCAAGGCGCCGTAGCGCCGCCGGAGTCATCGGGTTACACTGCCATTCATGAACCCGATTGATACATTCAACCTGGATTTCCGTGCCCTGAGCACCTTTTTGGCAGTGCTGGATGAAGGCAGCGTGTCCCGTGCCGCGGTCCGGCTGGGTGTTACCCAGTCGGCAGTGAGCCACACGTTGGAACGCCTGCGTCAGGCCCTCGGAGATCCCCTGTTCGTGAAGTCCGGGCGTGGCATTGTGCCAACCCGCTACGCACTGCAGGCCGGCCCGCATATCCGCCAGATCCTGGATGACCTGCAGTCGCTGTCCTCCGGCCCGCCGTTCAGCCCCGCCACGGCTGAGTTCACTTTTACGATTGCTGCCAATGACTACCAGCGGGACCTGCTTTTGCCAGGGCTGGTGCGTACCTTGAGGAGCGAAGCCCCTGGTATCAGTCTCCAGGTGATTCCGTCTGGCATTCCCCGGGCCGACCTGTTGCGAAAGGATGTCTGTGATCTGGTTATTTCTCCGCACGCGCCGGAAGCGACGGACATTATGCAGCGGGGCCTGATGGCCGATCGAATGGTGGTGTTCTATGATCCCGAATACCGGAAACCGCCTGCGGATCTGCCGGAATACCTGAAGGCGGATCATATCGCCTTGTTGTTTGCCACCGGCGAGAAGCCAACGGTGGAGACCGCCATGGACACCCGTGGCCTGGTTCGCCGCAATGTGGTGACAGTTTCCAACTTTTCGGGCCTGCCGGAATTCCTGCGGGGCACGGATATGCTGGCCACGGCGCCGGAAGGCATGAGCAAACACTTACTCCGCGATTTCGCCTGGGTTCCCCTGCCCTTTGATTTCAAACCCTTTACCCTGCTGATGTTGTGGCACCGCCGCAACCAGAACGACCCCGCCCACAAATGGCTGCGTAATCAGGTGAATGCGGTTGCCGCTACGCTCAACGGTCTGAAAAGTTAATCAATTAGTTTTGCTCATAGGTTGTATGAGCTTTGCTGGCGTTATCTTCTGACCTCCCCTCACCTAGACTGCCATTACTCGGCGGTCGGCCAGGTTGGGAAAGGCTTTCCAAAACACGCTACGAGCACATCCATGTGCGCTTGTTTCGGGCCATCCTTGGCCCTCTACAGTTTTGGAAAGCCTTTCCCAACCTGACCTGTCGTAACTCTTTTGGTAACTCTCTGATAACGCATTAGGAAATCCATGCTGACTTTGACCAGTGTCTGGACAACGGTACTTCTCGCCGCCGCTGTGGCCCTTGGGCCGCTGGCGACGGACATGTATTTGCCGGCACTGCCACAAATAGGTTCTGACTTTGGCACCGGTACCGATCAGGTTCAGCTGACGCTGAGTCTGTATATGGTCGGTTTTGCCATTGCTCAGCTGATTTGCGGTCCGTTGGCGGACCGTTTTGGTCGCAAACCGATCATGATCGGTGGTTTCGTCCTTTTCGCCATTGCCAGTATTGGCTGTGCCCTGGCGTCGAACATCGAAACGTTGATTCTGTGCCGTTTCCTGCAAGCGCTTGGTGGTTCTGCCGGCCCGGTTCTGGGTCGGGCGGCAATTCGGGATATCTACACGCCCCGTGAGGCCGCCAAGATCCTGGCAATACTGGCCAGCATCATGGCCCTGGCGCCGGCGGTCGCGCCTACCATCGGTGGCCTGCTGACGGCCAGCCTGGGCTGGGCTTCGGTATTCCTGGCATTGGGCGGTTATGCGCTGGTAATGGCCGTGGTGGTGGCCTTTGGTATTCCAGAGCCCATGCGCCCGGAGCATCGCCAATCGCTGAAGCTCTGCAGCCTGCTGCGGAACTATCGGATCATCGCGAAGGACATCAGCTTCGTCGGCTACACCCTGACCAATGCCCTGATCTTCTCCGGCCTGTTCGCCTTTCTGTCGGGCTCTTCGTTCGTGCTTATTGATTTCCTCGGCGTGCCGACAGAACAGTTCGGTCTGTACTTTGCCTGCATGGTGGCCGGCTACATTATCGGTAACCTGACCGCCGTCCGTCTCGGCCGTCGCCTGCTTCCGGACCAGATCCTGGTTCGCGGTCTGATCATTGCGGTGGCTGGCGGCAGCCTCATGGCCGTGCTGGCACTGAGTGAAGTGTTCAACGTCTGGGCCGTCATTTTGCCTCAGGCCCTGTTCATGATCGGCACCGGGATGGTCCTGCCCCAGACCATGGCCGGCGCCCTGGCGAACTTCCCCACCATGGCCGGCTCCGCCTCTGCCCTGTTCGGCTTCACCCAGATGGCCGTAGCGGCTGTTGCCGGCATGCTCGTGGGTCACCTGCACGATGGCACGTCCCTGGTGATGGCCTTGATCATTGCCGCCTGCGCAGCACTCGCGATGGCCTGTTATCTGCTGCTGGTTCAGCGTTATCCTGCGAAAGGTTTCGAACCACAATCAATAACCAGTAATTGAAGTCTAATGGCCTCAGGGGAAAAGACTCTGATGCTAGGAGGCTGATGCGGGAGGGCTTTCCAAAACTGTCTGTCGCCATGGATGGCGACAGCCAAGCGTCACAGGGACGTGCCGCAAGGAGCGTGTTTTGGAAAGCCCTCCCGCATCAGCCCAACCGCCAAAGCCAACAGGCAAAATCATCCAAAGTGGTCTACACAGAGTACGTAAGACTCTAAACCAGACACCGAGGAGCAAATACCATGAGCAGCGTTAACCTGGACGGCAATCCCATTGAGTTGAGCGGCAAATTCCCCGAGACAGGCGACAACGCGCCTCCCTTTACCCTTACCAACAGCGGGCTGGAAGAAGTCAAACTCGAGAACTGGGCCGGCAAGCGCAAGATCCTGAACATCATCCCGAGCATCGACACCGGCGTCTGCGCCGCCTCCACCCGGAAATTCAACGAAAAGGCCGGCAGCCTGGACAACACCGTGGTCCTCGTGGTCTCCGCCGACCTGCCCTTCGCGGCCGCCCGATTCTGCGGCGCCGAAGGCCTGAAAAACGTCGAAACCCTCTCCACCTTCCGGAACTACAGCTTCCAGCAGGACTACGGCGTCGCCATTCAGGATGGCCCCCTGGCCGGTCTCTGCGCCCGGGCGGTGGTCGTACTGGATGAGAACGACAAGGTCATCCACAGCCAGCTGGTCGATGAGATCAAGGACGAGCCGGATTACGATGCGGCGCTGAAGGTGCTGTGAAGCTTCTTATCTCCCTGAGCGCCGGACATATCACCGGTTTTCGGGGCAGTTGGATGGGGGCGGGCTTCTGAAACCGTGCGGAGCCATGGATGGCGGAGCCGAGCGTACAGGGATGTATTCACAGCGTGTTTCAGAAGCCCGCCCCCAGCCGACTGCATGCTCCAAAACCAGAACCTGTTAGAATCCCCGCCCAAAGCCCGAATCCTAACCGAAGGCCCCTGACGCCCCGTGCAGACCACCACCCAAAACCCATCCCTGGCCCGCCAGCTCTACAGCATGACCTGGCCCATGCTCTTCGGGGTGCTGTCCCTGATGACCTTCCAGCTGGCCGACAGTGCCTTCGTGGGTCAGTTGGGGCGGGATCCGCTGGCTGCACTGGGCTTCACCCTGCCGATGCAGCAACTGATCATCGGCCTTCAGGTGGGTCTGGGGATTGCGACCACGGCGATCGTCTCCCGCACACTGGGTGCTGGCGATGAAATTCGGGCTTACCGGCTGGGCGGATTGATCATTACCGTGGGCGGCAGCCTTGTTTTCGTCATTTGCATGGCGCTGTGGTTCCTGCAGAGCCACATCATGACCGCCCTGGGCGCTGAAGACTCACTACTGCCACTGGTCCGGCAGTACTGGGTCCCCTGGCTGATGGCGGCCTGGACCGGGGCCTTCCTGTACTTCGGCTACAGCGTTTGCCGGTCCCACGGTGACACTAAATTGCCGGGGTACATGATGGTGGCCACGAGCCTGACCAACATCGCCCTGGACCCGCTCTACATCTTTGTTTTCGGCTGGGGACTGCCCGGCGCCGCCTGGGCGACCATCACCTCGTTCGGAATCGGCTGTCTGGTGATCTATCCGAAACTTCTGAAACGCCGCTGGATCCGGTTCGACCTGCGCGAGCTTGCCCTGTGGAAGGCCCTTAAACAGCTCAACGGCATCATGGCCCCGGCCATGGTGAGCCAGCTGATGCCGGCTGTCTCGGCCATGCTCGCAACGGCCCTGGTGGCCGGGTTCGGCTCGGCAGCAGTGGCCGCCTGGGGCCTGGGCACCCGTCTGGAATTTTTCTCTATTGTGGTGGTGCTCGCCCTGACCATGTCGATGCCGCCGATGATTGGCCGCATGCTGGGTGCCGGCGATATCGAGCAGATCCGGAAACTGGTGCGCCTTGCGGTCCGGTTTGTGGTGGTCTGGCAGTTGGCCATTGGCCTCACCTGGGTTGTCGCTTCCGGATTGGTATCGGAGCTGTTCTCCAGCGACAGTGATGTTCAGGAGGTCTTGGCCGGCTATCTGGTGCGGGTGCCTCTCAGTTACAGCGGTCTGGGCGTGTGCATGCTGATGGTGTCGGTTTGCAATGCCCTGGGCCTGGCCATGCGGGCCCTGCTGGTGTCCACCCTGCGCCTGTTCCTGTGTTTCCTGCCCCTGCTCTGGATCGGCAGCCAGGTCAACGGCCTCTACGGGCTGATGAGCGGCGCCCTGGTGGGCAATCTGTTTGCAGGCGCCATGGCTTACAGCTTTTACCGTGCCGGCATGACGCGCCTTAAGGCCGAGATATCCTCAGGCAAAGCGTGAGCGGAAGCTCTCGGGCACCGGCACCACTTCCTTGCGGTGGTAGTTGAAGAAGACGAAGCCATACTTCGCCAGTGCCACCGGCTGGCCGCTCTCGGCCTTGGTGACCCGGAATACGAAATCCCCGCCATACTTGTTGAAGTCCATCAGACCCACTTCAAAGCGCAGCATTTCCGGGAAGAAGGACTCGGACTGGTACATGGTGGCCAGGTCGGTCACGATAATGCCGGTGCCGTCCTTGCTGGCTTCCTGGATGCCATAGCTGACCAGGAACTGGGCCCGGGCCTCGGAGAGCATGGAGATGAGGGCGTCGTTGCCGAGGTGGTTGGCGCCGTTGATGTCGGTGATTCTGACGGGCATCCTGGTTTCGAAGCAGAAGACGTCATCCGGGAATGAGAGTTTGATTCGGGCCACGGGGGTTCCTGTTTTCACTGGGTATCTTGGGGCAAATCATACGCTGTTCGACTTTAGTGTTCATCTCGGGATCTTCTGAGTTAAATCAGTTATCTTGCTGTCAGACCTCTGCGCATCGAGCCTGGTGGAGCGACGGCTGGGAAAGGCCTTCCAAAACGCGCTCCTGGCGGCACGTCCATGTGACGCTTGACTGTCGCCATCCATGGCGACAGACAGTTTTGGAAGGCCTTTCCCAGCCGTCGTTCGTACTTTGTTCGCGCACTGAATAAAAAAGATCGTATTTGGAGTCCTATGGATATTCGCCCTGCTGCCACACTAGTTCTGGTTCGAGATACGGCCGACGGCCTTGAGGTCCTGCTGCTGCAACGTACCTGGGACGCCGTGTTTATGCCCGGCTATTTTGTGTTCCCCGGTGGGAGGGTCGAGGAAAATGAGACCCACGGCCAGGATCATATTATCGGCACCGCAGACGCCGAGATCAGTCAGACCATGAGCGTTGATGAAGGCGGCGCGGACTATATGTTGGCGGCGGTTCGGGAGTGTTTTGAGGAGTCCGGGGTTCTGGTTGCGGTGGATGAGCAGGTCAACCCGATAGCCGGGGATCACCCCGCCCATGCGGACCGGAAATCGGTGTTCGACGGCGATCTGTCTTTGGCCAGTCTGTGCAAAAAACACGGTTTGGCGATTCCCCTGGACAGGTTGGCTTACCTGGGCCACTGGATTACGCCGCCGGGACCGCCACGGCGTTTCGATACGCGGTTTTTCGTGACGCCGGCTCCTGAAGGACAATTGGCCGGGCATGACGGGGTGGAAACCATTGATCATGTCTGGATCCGCCCGGAGCAGGCGCTTGAGGACCATCGGAAGGGCCAGCGGTTGCTGGGACTCCCGACAATCCGGACGTTGCGGGTTCTGAACGGGTTTGAGACCACCGATGCGCTGATGCGCTATGCCCATGCGAACCCGCCCGAGCCGTACCCCGATCAACCATGGCCGGCGATGAAAAAGGGCAAGCCGGTAACGCTGGAGCCGGGAGCGCCTGCCTATGATGAGGCCGCGAAGCTGGATCCGGAAGGTGAAGGCTCGACCCGGGCGGAGATTATTCCCGGTGAGCCGGTTGAAGTCGCGGCCCGGGTCACTCGGCTGACGGCGCCCAACCCGGGCATGATGACCGGGCCGGGTACCAACACTTACATCCTGGGCCATGAACGCTTTACGGTGATTGATCCCGGCCCCGCCAACGAGTCCCATATCGAGCGGATTCTGGAGGTGACCGGTGGGGTGATTGACCAGGTTCTGGTGACCCACACGCATCAGGACCATTCACCGGCGGTTGCTGCCCTGAAAGAGCGCACCGGGTGCCGGGTATTCGGTTGGCCGGCACCCCCGGGTGCCGGCCAGGACCAGACGTTCCGGGCCGACGACGAGCCGGAGCACGGTGATCTGATTGTGACCGAAGCCGGGGTCCTGAAGGTGCTGCATACCCCTGGCCATGCGTCGAACCACCTGTGTTTTCTGCTGGTCGACCAGAACCTTCTTTTTTCCGGTGACCACATCATGCAGGGCTCAACGGTGGTGATTAATCCGCCGGACGGCGACATGAAGGCCTACATCGAATCGCTCTACGAGTTGCTGGCCGAGTCTGTTCGTTACATTGCGCCGGCCCACGGGTTCCTGATGGGGCATCCCGAAGCGGTGATCGACTTCCTGATTACCCACCGCCTGTCCCGCGAACACAAGGTGGCCCGTGCGCTGGAAGCCCTCACTCCGGTGGACCTGAAAGCCCTGACCGCCAAAGCCTATGACGATGTTCCGGCGGCCATCCATGGCCTCGCGGCACGGTCCGCCCTGGCGCATTTGCTGAAACTGGAGGCCGAGCACAGGGCGTTCCGGGAAAACGACCTCTGGCATGCCGTACACGACAGCTAACGCGGGAGTAACGAAAGCACACCAGATTTCGCAAAACACCCATATTGTTAATCGCGTTTCCGGCGTATAAATGTCTTCGTTATAACTTGCCCGGATTTCATGAAAGTGGCATTAAACCTTTGTCACAGCAGTATTCATGACCGCCAGCGGCACTCTATCCTTGAGCGCACACTGACGAACCGTGAGGAAATATGCTGTTTGAGCGGCTTAAAAAACCGTCCCCCCGGATCCTGCTGATCGGCCTGGTTATACCCTGGCTGTCGGCACCGCTTTTGGCCGAAACCGATTCGGCAAAGGCCAGTAAAAAATCCGAAGTGCTGATCGCGGAACTGGCCGAGGACGAGAGCGTCGAAGACGTTGAGCAGTCGGCCCCTCTGCAGACCAAAGGGAAGGACAACAAAGCCCCTAAGCCGAAAGCCCCACAGGGCGGAGCCGGTATCGATACGCCCTCAGCCGGTTCCCGCAAAGTGGCCCCGAATATCGATCTGAAGCAGGTTGCACCACCACCGGAGGCACAGGTTTCTGCGCCCGCTGATACCGATGCGGATGCCGCAGAATCCGAGGTCATGGCAACCGAAGCGGTGGCCGAACCCGAGCCGCAACCCGAGATTCGCAAGGGCAAGGTTTTCACCCTGCTCGACAATGATGTCATGCCGGGCACGTCTACCCGCCTGGCCTGGACGCCCGGCATCCAGATTGCCGGGCTATCCCAGACCACGCCGGTACTGGTGGTTAACGGTATCAACGCCGGCCCCACCCTGTGCCTCACCGGCGCAGTCCACGGGGATGAGCTGAACGGCATCGAAATCATCCGTCAGACCATGTACGACCTGAACCCGGAGAAACTGTCAGGCCGGGTTGTCGGTGTGCCAATTGTAAACCTGCCGGGGTTCCAGCAGGGCAGCCGCTATCTGCCCGATCGTCGGGATCTCAACCGGCATTTCCCGGGCAGCCCCAACGGCAGCCTGGCGGACCGGATTGCCCATTCCCTGTTCGAGAACGTGATTCGCAAATGCGACATGCTGGTGGACATCCACACCGGCTCACTGAAGCGCACCAACCTGCCGCAACTTCGTGCCGACATGAACAACCCGGACGTGGCGGAATTCACCCGGGGCTTTGATCGCATGGCAGTGGTTCACAGCTCTGGTTCTGGGGGCATGTTGCGCACGGCCGCTGTGGAAGCCGGTATTCGCACCGTCACCCTGGAGGCCGGAGAATCCCACCGCATCCAGCAACACCAGATCAGCGCCGGCGTGAACAGCCTCACCAGCCTGATGGAGCGCCAGGGCATGATCTCCCGGATGTTCGTATGGGGCGATCCGGAGCCGGTCTACTACGATTCCGACTGGATCCGCGCGGACCACGGCGGGATCCTGTTCAGCGAAATTGAGTTGGGGGCAAACGTATCGGAAGGGGAGATTCTCGGTTACGTCTCCGATCCGATCACCAATGCCCAGCACCCCATCCGGTCCACCACCGATGGCCGGGTTATCGGTATGGCTGTGGACCAGGTAGTGATGGCCGGTTTTGCCGCCTACCACATTGGTACGGAGGCAGAAGTTCTCGGAGAGTAGTATGCTAGGCTTTTTTCGGGCATCACCAATCTCACAGGAGCCTTTGTGTCTTCCGAGAATGCCGGAGTCTTGTCACGAATTCCCGGCCTGGCCTACATCGGGCTGGTTCTTACCCCGCTTTTCTGGGCCGGCAACGCAGTGGTCGCCCGGGGCACGGTTGAGAACATCCCGCCGCTCTCCATGTCGTTCTGGCGCTGGGTAATCGCTCTGGCTATCCTGCTCCCTTTTGGCCTTCCGGGAATCTGGCGCCATCGGCAGGTTATCCGCCAGCGGTTCGGTTCCATGCTGGCCCTGGCGACCTTCAGCGTGGGGGCGTTCAATACCCTGCTATACCTGGCGGCGACCACAACTACCGCGACCAATATTGCCCTGATTAACGCCACTATTCCCATTTTCGTCGCGCTGCTGGCCTGGGTGCTGCTTGGCGATCGGACCCGTCCGATCCAGGCCCTCGGGATAGCGCTGGCGATAACCGGTATCGTCACCGTTATTGCCCGCGGTGATCTCTCGGTGCTGACCAGCCTTAAGGCCCAGCCGGGGGATCTGATTATGGTGGCGGCGGTATTCAGCTGGGGCCTGTTTTCGGTGTTATTGAGACGACAGGCTGTGCCTCTGCCTGCGCTCACCTTTCTGACCACACAGATCCTGCTGGGAACGCTGGTTGTCCTGCCGTTCTACCTGATGGATCTGGTCTTCTTCTCCGGTGGCTTCAAGCTGTCGGAGAGCACCGCACTGCCGTTGCTGTACTTCGCAATTTTTCCGGGAATCCTCGCCTATGGATTCTGGAACCACGGTGTGCATAAAATTGGCCCGGCCAGGGCGGCCATCTTTATGTATCTGACCCCCGTCTTTGCCTCGATTCTGGCGGGCATTTTCCTGGCAGAATCACTCGGGCTGTTTCATGTTTTCGGCGGTGCGCTGATCCTTGCCGGGCTGGTGCTGGCCACACAAACCCGAAAACGCACCCACTATCCATCCCCAGAGCAACTAGCAAAAGGAGACACCCATGATTGAACGTATCCCAGGAAACTCTCGCAGCTTCTTTTGCCTGGTTCTGGTCCTGTTAACCGCCGGCCTGTCTGCGCCGGCTGCCGCAGCCCCCTGCGACCCGGACGTGGCCACGTGGAACCCTGAGCACTATTACCCCGAAGACGCCGTGGTTTTCCACAAAGGCCACTGGTACGAATCCAGAGAAATGCACAGGGGACTGGAGCCGGGTATCACGTTTGACTGGATCAAACTGGACTCAGTGCCCGATTGCAGCAACCGGCCCGAGAGCGGAAAAAGGGCCGATGCAAACGACAAACAGAATGACGGAAAGCCGGGATTCAATCCGACCGACGAGAAATCCCATCGGGGCGAAACTGCGTCAGGGATGTGTGTAAAGCCGGAACAATGGCTGTTTTCAAAAAGCTACGAAGAGGGCGACCTGGCCAGCCACGGTGGGCAGATCTGGGAAGCCACCGGGCCAACGCGAGGAGACATGCCAGAGATGGACGAGCCGCCGCACTGGAAGCTAGTCCAAGAGCATTGTGCCCTGCAGAATCAGTGATCCGGCCGGTGCTTGCCCAGGGCCGCTTCTATGCGGCCTATGACCTCCTCAAGTACTGATCTGGCGCAGCCGATATTCAAGCGCATAAAACCACTCCCCGGGTCGCCAAAGGAAATACCCGGATTCATGCCCACACCGGCTTCCCGGACGAAAAAACGTTTCAATCCAGCGTCGTCCAGATCCAGTTCGCGGCAATCCAGCCACATCAGGTAGGTGCCCTCAGGCGCTGACACCCGGATGCCGGGCAGGCGCCGGCCAACAGCCTCAACGACATAGTCCCGATTTGTCTGCAGGTAGGCCAGCAGGTCGTCCAGCCAGGGGCCGCCGTGGCGATAGCCGGCCTCAAACCCCGCGATACTGAACGGATTACACTGGGGCAGATGCATGGATTCGAACACGGCCTTCATCGCCTTGCGCCGGTCAGGGTCGGGAATAACCAGGGCCGACAAACCCAACCCCGGCATATTGAAACTCTTACTGGGCGCGACCGCCGTTACCAGCGCGTCTTCGGGGCCAGCCAGGTTCGCCAGCATCGTGTGGCCAGGTTTATCAGGGAACGTGAGGTCGCAATGGATTTCGTCAGACACCACCACCAGCTGGTGCCGGCGTGCGATATCCAGCACCTCCCTCAGCTCCTCCTCTGACCACACGCGACCCACCGGGTTATGGGGCGAACACAGCAGCAGGATTCGGGCATCCGGCCGGGCGGCACACTGCTCAAGGTGATCCAGATCCATGCGGTAGTGACCCGGGTCCCCGGTGTCCGGATCCTCCGGCACCAGCGGGTTCTCGATCACCACCCGGCCACTGTGGCGCACCGAGCTGAAGAACGGCGGATAGACCGGAGGTTGTATGATGACCCCCTCGCCCGCCCCCGCGTAAGCCATGCACGCGGCGTTGATTGACGGCACCACACCCGGTGCCATCAGGATCCATTCCCGCTTTATTTCCCAGCCATGGCGGGCAGAAAACCAGTCAATCATCGATTGATAAAGACTGTCCGGAAACAGGGTGTAACCGTAGACCGGGTGAGCGGCCCGCGCAGTCAACGCACGGGTGACAGCCTCGGGTGCCGCGAAGTCCATATCGGCCACCCAGACCGGAACCACGTCCTCGGTGCCAAAAACCGCCTTGCGGGCATCAAATTTGACGGAACAGGTATTTTCCCGGGAAACCGGATGATCAAACGGACTGGACACAAGAACTCTCCAGGGCAGATAGCATCATTGGAAACCGGTATTGTGGTGTCCCCAACCTGGCACCGCAAGCGTCTCCCCCCAGAGGGCCTCTACGTTTGTCTCCGGCTTTGGTCGAACATTGGTGATTAATACTTGCCCAAGCGGGCCGGTACTTGCGAACCTAACGGTTTATTCAATAAAAACATCTACCCCTTTTTCGGAGCCTGTTTAATGATTGGCCAGATTCTGTCCACCATGTTGCCGGTTTTCCTGATCGCCGGTTGCGGTGCTCTTTACGGTCGTTATCGGACGCCCGACATCCAGGGACTCAACGTTCTCAACATGGAACTGTTTGTGCCCATGCTGGTCTTCGCCGTACTGGCTGACCAGCAGGCGCCACTGCAGGACTACGCCAAACTGGCCCTGGCAGCCACGGTGGTCGTACTCGGCTCCGGGATTGTGCTTTACCCCATGGCGAAGGTTCTCAAACTGAACCTGAAAACCTTCCTGCCACCGATGATGTTCAACAATTCCGGCAACATGGGCATCCCTCTGCTGGTGCTGGCCTTCGGTGATGAAGCCCTGCCGGCCGCCATTGTGCTGTTCATCGTGGAAATGCTGCTGCACTTTTCGGTGGGCCTGTACATGCTCGACCCCCACACGTCCATCGTCAAACGGCTCAAGCTTCCCATCGTGTTTGCCAGTATTGCCGGGCTCTCGGTCAATCTCGGGGGCGTGCCTCTTCCGGAGTGGCTGCTGGAAACCCTGAACATGCTGGGCGGTGTCTGCATCCCGCTGATGCTGTTTGCCCTCGGGGTACGCATGCTTGATATTGATTTCAGTGACTGGAAACTGGGCATGCTGGGCGCCATCGCCTGCCCCGCCAGCGGGCTGATACTGGCCTGGCCGATGATTGCGATTCTCGATCTTCCGGGGATGCAGGTGGCGGCATTGTGGGTCTTCGCAGCCTTGCCCCCGGCCGTACTCAATTACATGGTGGCGGAACAGTACCAGCAGGAGCCACACAAGGTCGCCTCGCTGGTATTATTGAGCAACCTGGGCAGTCTCGTGGTCATTCCGGTTGTGCTCGGGCTGGTGTTTGCCGCCGGCTACGTTTGATCAGAGGAAGGACCCGATGCCTGAAACCGTTGCGGTGGTGCGCGCCTCCCGCCCGAACTTTCTGATACTCGCACCACTGTGTGCCGGCCTTGGTGTGGCCCTTGCCTGGCAGCAGGGCGCATCGCCGGCCCTGATTGACACCTTGTTGGTTCTGATTGGTGCCCTGCTGGCCCATGCCGCCGTCAACCTGCTTAATGAATACGAAGACTTCATCTCCGGTCTGGACCTGATAACCCGGCGCACGCCGTTCTCCGGCGGCAGTGGCGCTCTGCCCGACGTTCCCTCCGCCGCCCGGCAGGTCCTGTTGGCCGCATCCGGTACGCTGGCACTGGTTGTGGCCATTGGCCTCTACTTTCTGTGGCTCCGGGGCCTGCCCATGCTGGTGCTGGGTGCCGCAGGCGTGGTGCTGGTACTTACCTACACCCGCTGGATTACCCGTTCGCCACTGATCTGCCTGCTTGCTCCCGGGCTGGGATTCGGCCCCGTGATGATCCTGGGCAGCCTGATTGCCCTGGGGGCGCGGCTCGATGCTGCGGCCGTTGCGGCCTCTGCCATCAGCCTGCTGTTGGTAAGTGAGTTACTGCTGATCAATCAGATTCCGGATGCCGATGCAGACCGGAAAGTCGGCCGGCGGCATCTGGTCATTACCATGGGCCAGCCGGCCGCTGCCCGCCTGGCAGGCCTGCTGTTACTTGGCAGCTACGGCCTACTCGGCTCGGCAATCTGGGTCGGCTGGTTGCCGACCTGGACGGCCATCGCCCTTGCGCCATTACCGGCAGCGGTCTGGGTTAGCACCAGGCTGCGGGGCGCCCTGAGCAATCCCGCACAGCTGAACACCCTTCTGGGTATCAACGTCGCGGTGCTGTTGACCACTCTCGCGTTGTTGATCTGCGGGCTCAGCCTTTAAACCGGAAGACACTGACCCGCGAACGCAGCTGCCCGGCAAGCACCGCCAGATCCCGACTGGCCCCGGCCACCTGCTCGGAACCGGCTGACGTTTCCACGGTAGCGTCGTGGATGCGGCTTATGTTGCGGTTGACCTCTTCCGCAACGGAACTCTGCTCTTCCGAGGCACTGGCAATCTGGGCGTTCATGTCGTTGATGGCGCCGACTTCATTGCGGATTCTGGCCAGGGCAGCTTCCGCCTCGCTGGTCTTGTCCACCGTGTTACGTGCCAGTTCACGACTGCTTTCCATCACGTTGGTCGCCTCGCCGGCACCGGTCTGCAGGTTGCCGATCATTTCCTGGATCTCCCGGGTGGAATCCTGGGTCCGCGACGCCAGGGAACGCACCTCGTCCGCCACCACCGCGAAGCCCCGCCCGTGAGTACCCGCGCGGGCGGCTTCAATGGCAGCATTCAGTGCCAGCAGGTTGGTCTGTTCGGCGATGGCATTAATCACTTCTATGATCTTCTCGATGTTGGCACTGTCCTCAGACACCCGCTGCACGGTCCGGGTTGCCTGTTCCAGGGTTTCCGCCAGCTCGCCGATGGAGGCAGCGGTTTCCTGGACCACGCGATTCCCGCTTTCAACCTCGGTATCGGCCTTCTGGGTAGCGGTGGCCGCGCTGGCCGCGAAACCGGCCACTTCGTTTACCGTGGCGGCCATCTGGTTGACGGCCGTGGCCATCTGTTCCGCTTCGCTGGCCTGTAGACGGATCTGACGGCTGTTGTTGTCGGAGGTCGCCTCCAGTTCAGAAGACGAGCTGGACAGTTCCTCCGCCGCTGAGCGGACCTCCCGGATAATGCCACCCAGTCGCTCCACGGTATCCTGCAACGCGCCCATCACGCTGTCCGGGTAGCGAGTTTGAATATCCTGGTCCAGCTCTCCGTCGGCCAGCTGACGAATCGCCTGGGCAACATCCTCCGGTTCACCGCCAAGAATCTTCTTCAACCTGCGGATGATTACCAGTGCCACAAGTGCACCCAGAACGACCGCAAGACCCGTTACTGACAGGTTCAGGGCATTAAATGTGCTCGCCGCCTCACGCACTTCATCAACACCGGTGGTCACCACGTCTTCCTGGTAGTCGATAAAGGCGTTGACCCGTTTGAGCCACTCCGAATAGGCGCCGGAGACATCGCTGAGAAGAAATGCCCCGGCCTGATCGATGTTGCCGGCCAGTCGCAGCTCAAGCAGTTCGTCCGTTAACTTGAGGGCCCTGAGTTCAATGCCTTTTATCGCCGCCAGCAGTTGCTTTTCCCGGCTGGTAGCGCCTTCTTCCCGGAACATTTCATCCATGGGGCCAGCAGAATCCCGGTAAAACGCCTTCAACCGCTCAATGTCAGCGAGGTGTGTTTGCAGGGCACGCTCGTTCTCCACCAGCACCGCATCCCGAATGGCTATCGCCCGATCGTGGACACTGCCGCGAAAGTTGATAGCGTACCGCTGTTTCACGGCAGCGCCGTCACCCACATCGGTCAGGGTCCTGTCGATGAAACCGACCCGCTGATTACCAATCAGACTGACCGCGATTACCAGGGACAGAATCAGTCCAAAACCAAGGGCTAGGCGTTTCGCAACGGTGAAATGACCAAACATCAGTAGGCTCCGGGGCAGATTTTTATTGAATGAGCCTATGACTTCTTTAAAAATGGCAGATTAGATCAATCAATAGAGCCTTCACCCCGGTTTTTTGACAATCCTTTTCATTACTGCAATCAATCTTTACATCTCACGCCCTGAACCCTTGCAACTGCCTGAACTTTAACCGATGGTTAAAGCAGCTTCTGAGCAATTGCATTCACGATACGGAGGTCTCCCCATGAGTGTTCTTCTCCTGCTGATCAGTGCCCTGCTGCTGATCTATCTTGGTATTGGCGGCACCACAGCCGCTGCGGTCATGTCCATTGCGACCGTTGTGGGTCTGTTCCAGGATGAATGGCATCTGATCAGCATTCTTTGTGGCGGTGTTCTGCTGGCGCTGGCATTGATTCTGGTTATCCCCGGCGACTTGCGGCTCGACAAGCTCAGCCGCCCCCTGCTTGGCTGGGTGCGCAGCCGACTTCCAAAACTCTCGGACACCGAGGCTGAAGCCCTGAAATCCGGCTCAGTGGATTGGGACGGGGAGCTCTTCTCCGGCAAGCCAAAATGGAACAAGTTGCTGGACGCCAAACCGGCCCATCTCACCAGTGAGGAGCAGGCCTTCCTGGATGGACCGGTGGAAAAGCTCTGCGCCATGCTCGACGACTGGAAGATCACCCACGAGCAGTACGACCTGCCGGACAAGGTCTGGAAGTTTATCCGTGAGAACGGTTTTTTCGGACTGGTAATTCCGAAAGAAGACGGTGGCCTGGGTTTCTCCAATACCGCCCATTCCGAAATCGTGATGAAAATTTCCACCCGCAGCGTATCGGCCGCCGTGACCGTGATGGTGCCCAACTCCCTCGGCCCCGGTGAATTGCTGATGCACTACGGCACCGATGAGCAGAAACACCACTATCTGCCCAGACTGGCAGGCGGCGACGAGATTCCCTGTTTCGCCCTGACCTCGCCGGTGGCTGGCTCCGACGCCGGTGCCATTCCCGACAAAGGTATCGTCTGCAAGGGCCAGTGGAATGGCAAGGAAGTGCTGGGTCTGAAAGTCACCTGGAACAAGCGTTACATTACCCTTGCGCCGGTGGCGACACTGATTGGCCTGGCCATCAAGGTCTATGATCCGGACAAGCTGCTGGGCGATTCGGATGAGATCGGCGTGACCTGTGTGCTGGTGCCGAAGGACACCGACGGCGTCAACGCCGGTGCCCGCCACCTCCCCATGAACACGGTGTTCATGAACGGCCCGACCTGGGGCACGGATGTGTTCATCCCCATGGAACAGGTCATCGGCGGTCAGGACATGCTTGGCAAGGGCTGGACCATGCTGCTGGAATGTCTGTCCATCGGCCGCTCCATCTCGCTGCCGGCCCTGGGCACTGGCGCCGGCAAGGTGGCCAGCCTGGCCACCGGCTCCTACGCCTACACCCGGGAACAGTTCGGCCGTACCATCAGCCAGTTTGAAGGGGTTCAGGAAGCACTGGAGCCCATCGCCGGCTACACCTACATGATGGACGCAGCCCGGCTGCTTACCTCCGGCATGCTGGACCGTGGCGTAAGGCCCTCGGTACCGTCCGCCGTGCTGAAATACCGCAACACCGATCTGATGCGGGAAGTCATCAACCATGCCATGGACGTAGTCGCCGGCCGCGGTGTTATCACCGGACCTCGCAACTTCCTGGCCCGGGCCTACCAGGCGGTGCCCATCGGGATCACCGTCGAAGGCGCCAACATTCTCACCCGCAGTCTGATGATCTTCGGCCAGGGTTCCATCCGCTGCCATCCTTTCATCGTTGAGGAAATCGAAGCGGCTGGCATGGAAGATGAAGACAAGGCGGCGAAGAAATTCGACGGCATCTTCTATCGGCATCTGGCTCATACCACCCGCAACGCCCTTCGGGCTCTGCTGCTGGGACTGACCAAAGGATGGGCCGAATCGGTGCCACGGCAAGGCAACATTAAGTCCAGCTACCGACAGCTGGCGCGGTTCTCAGCAGCCTTCGCCTTGATGACCGACGTCACTCTGCTTACCGTTGGCGGTGGCCTCAAAGCCCGGCAACGCCTTTCAGGGCGCATGGCCGACTGCCTGGTGCAACTCTATTACGCGACCGCCGTCATCAAGCAGTGGCATGAGGAAGGTTACCCCGATGACCAGCGGCCATTGGTAGAGTGGTGCTTGCAGACCTGCCTCCGGGACCTACAGGGCTCCATGCGCGAAGCCATCATCAATTTCCCGGTGCCGGCCCTGCGCTGGCCCCTGCGTTTGCTGGTGTTCCCGCTGGGCGCCACTGGCCTGAACGGTCCGGACGACAAGTTGGGCGCAAAGGTCGCAGAATCTATCGTCAAGGACACCCCGGTGCGCCAGCGCATCAGTCGCGGTGCCTACACCACCATGGACCCGGACGATCCGCTCGGGCGGGTACTCAACGCCTACAAACTCGCCAACGAGACGGCGGACATGCGCAGCCGGCTGCATGACGCCATGCGTAACCGGGATGAAGACGAACTGGGCGGCATTGACTTGCTGATGGGCCATCAGCGCAAGGAACTGGTTGACTGGGCCTGTGCCCAGGGCGTGGTCAAGGCAGACGAGTGCGACAAACTGCTGGAAGCACTGGAAGCGCTTTATGATGTGATCCGCGTGGATGCCTTCGATGCCGATGGCCTGAAAGCACTCTCACGCTGTGCCAAGGGCAAGCGCAAGGTGGTCGAACGCCCACCCAGAGACGAGAAATAAGGTACGGGCCGGTCGATGAGCGATCGTGCAGATTTGCGCCCCAATGAGCAAGCAGTGGAACTGGAACCGGCCTCTGATGCCACATTGCGCTTCATTGGTACCATCCGGACTCCCTGGCGCGATCGCAAGGATTGCCCGCGCCAGGGCAATGCAGAAGGCCCGGAGTGTCGGCTGGTTCTGGATCCTGTCTGGCACGAAGGGCTGAAGGGGCTGGAAGACTACGACACCATCGAAGTGCTCTATTGGCTGGACCAGAGCCGACGCGATCTGATCCGGCAAAGCCCCAGAAGCGACGGCCAGACCTTCGGCACCTTTGCCCTGCGCTCCCCGGTTCGACCTAATCCGATTGGCACGTCCATGGTCAAACTGGTTCGCGTAGAACAGGGAACGCTGATTGTGCGCGGCCTGGACTGTCTGGACGGCACGCCACTGTTGGACATAAAACCCGACCGCTGCTCCTTCAGCCCGAAAGCGCCGGATAAGTCGGGCGGTGAAGACTGACCCGTTACTGGTCGAGAATGTTGATGATTTCCCGAGTGTCCTTGATGACCGTGTAAATGCGGTCTTCCACTCTCACTTCTTCCCGACCATCGCCGATGTAGCGAACATCGCCGTAATCGTAAAGCTCGCGATGCAAACGGTCGCCGCGACCAATATCCACTTTTTTCTGCCAGCCAGGGGGCAGCGGCTTACCCTGCTCGAGTTTCTTCTGCAGTCCGGGCGGCAATGCATCGCTGTGGTTGCCAGCGTTGACGTGCATGGTCGCACCAAGCAACAGAACGATTGCGACAGCGGACAGGGTTTTGTACATAATCTTATTGCTCCTCTCGAACATGGATCAGGGACGAACTTGATGGCTCGTCGACTCCAGAGAACTCTGTGTACACACGCTCAGTGTCGGGCTTCCGTTCCGTCGCAGGAGTAACATCCTGCTCTCCTGCCAGGCTAATCGGATACCTCTTCCGGACGTAGCCCTGAAGTGATCGCCTCCGAGACCAGCCAACGCCGCAGAAGCTGAATCCCTCTTTCCCGACGGCGGCTGGTTTTCCACGCAAGATAAAAAATGTCGCCCGTCATCACGGAATGGCAGGGCAGGCGCACGAAGTCGCCGGAATCCTTACGGGTGCTGAGCATGTAGTCGTTGGTCAGCGCGATGCCCTGGTGAAAGCGCGCGGCTTCCAACGACAGCAGCATATGACTCGAATGCAGCAAGCGGCACGACCCGGGCAGCGCCAGGCCGGCCTCACGGTACCAGGCCTCCCAGTCCCCACCCTGACGGTCGTAGATGCTGTAGGTCGACAGCAACGGATACTCCGCCACCATTGCCGGCGTTAATAACACCGACGCCGGGTCGCCGGAGACCTCCTCCAGCGCCAGCTCCCGGCGAATCTTCTGCCAATAATCCTGACTGCACACCGGGAATAGACGCTCCTCATAAAGCAGCTCATAACTGAACGCCGGCGACGTAGGTTTGACGGTAATAAAACAATCCGCCACCCGATCCGATAACACCGGATTGCCACTGCTCATTTCCAGCGCCAGATCCAACTGTGGATGCAACCGCTTCAGATCCGGCAACCGAGGCACCAGCCATCGCACGGCAAACGAACTGAACACCGAGAGCCTTAGCAAGGACTCCTCATGCCCCAGCAACTGCTCACTGGCCCGCTCAATCTGCAACAGCGCTGAGCTGATTGCCTCCAGATACTGCCGCCCCTCATCGGTCAGCGACAGCGTCCGCCCGCTGCGCCAGAACAACTGCTCGCCCAGGTAGGTTTCCAGCTGCTTGATCTGATGGCTGACGGCACTCTGGCTCACCGCCAACTCATCGGCAGCGAGCGAAAAGCTGTTGAGACGGGCAACGGCTTCGAAGACAGGCAGGGCTTTTAGAGGTGGGAGCTTCATTATCTAATTTTCTAATGGTTGCTGGATAATGATCATTTTATCGGATATTAACACCCGCTTAGACTGCCCTCCATGTTACGGGAGCAGATCGTGTGGCTCCCTCCGAAAATGCTCGGAGCCATGGATGGCGGAGAGCAAGCGTACAGGGACGTATTCACAGCGGTTTTCGGAGGGAGCCACTCGATTTGCTCTTGCACCAGAACTTAAAGAGCAAAGGAGAAAAACATGTCAGGAAAAACCGTAAACAGCTCCATCCTGCTGCTGGTGATCGGCAACGCCATGGCATTGATCTCTGACGTGTTCATCAAACTCCTCGAACCCGGCGCCCCGATCTTCCAGTTTGCCTTCCTGCGCTGCCTGATCACCCTGGCCCTCCTGCTGCCAATGGCCGGGCAACTGGACCGGAAAAACCTGTTCGCCGGCCTGAAAATCCACACCTTCCGGGCCCACATCCACCTGGCCGGCTTGCTGTGCATGGTGATCGCCCTGGCCAACCTGCCGCTGGCGACCGCCAACGCCGTTTTCTACGCGGCGCCCATCCTGGTGATGGTGCTCTCGGTATTCCTGTTCCGGGAAAAGCTCACTCCGCTGAGTGTCAGCGCTGTGTTCAGCGGCTTTGCCGGTATTGTGCTTATCCTTCGACCGGTGGAATTCAACTGGGCGGCCGTTGCTGCGCTTGGCTCTGCCTTTGCGCTGGCTATCAACGCCGTGCTGGTCCGGAAACTGCCGAAACAGCAGAGTACCGTCCACAAGCTGTTCCTCAATTATCTGCTGATTCTGCCAGCGGCCGGCGCCCTGGCCTGGTGGGAAGGCGCCCAATGGGATTCTGGCATCCTGATCGGTGCCATGGGCTCGGCGCTGTTTATTCTCGGCTACAACATCACCGTACTGCTGGCCTACCGCCAGGTGGACGCCAACCAGGTCACCAGCGCCGAATATACCGGTCTGATCTGGGCCGTGGGGATAGGCTGGATCTGGTTCGGTGAAGTACCCGACCTGTGGTTCCTGGCGGGCAGCCTGATGATTGTGGTGCCTTTGCTGCTGATTGGGCTACAGCACCGGCGCAAGGAGCCTGCAAGGGGATTCAATCCGGTTCCGGAGCAACAGGAGCTCCGGAACCAGAGGATTTCATTCAGTGCCGGGAGGATTCAATCAGCACGTGAGTGTCGTGAATGATCCGACCGATACGGGCCTCTGGTGGCAATCCGTCACCGTAGCCCAGTTTGATGCGGTAATGGCCGGAATGGTGGCGATGCCAGTCACGCCGGCGGTCGTGCCTGTCCCGATAGAGATCACGCTTATGCTTCTTGCCCCAGTGGCGCTTGTCACCATGGTAGCGGTGGCGATCATAACGATTATGGTGCTTGCGGTCCCATTTGTGCTGCTTGTAGTGCCGGGGCTTGTGATGGCGCCGGTCATAATGGTCGTTGCGATAATGGGCTTGCAGGAACTTTTTCTGGTGACCCGGAGGAGAGGCTTTGCCCCGCTCATGATGCTTCTGCCAACCCTGACCCCGGCGGTCATCGCCATCGGCCATCACTGGAGCAGATACCATCAGGAAAACCGTGACCAGGCTTCCTATCAATAATCGCTTCATGATGATTCTCCCGTCCTGTTCAGAGACAGATGTCGCATCCGGACCCAATACCGGATGCCTCTGAAACCAGATTATCGAACCGGGAGAGAATGTCAGTGCCCTGAAGCGGGCTTTGCAGGATCTTTACGAAACGCCCTGTCTGCTTGACGTTCTAGTGTCCATGCGTGTCGTTTTTGGGGGCAGACTTCAGGTGAGACTCAATGGCAAAGGTGTGTGGACAGTCTGCACCGAGCGCACGAAGGGATTCAGCCAGCCTCAGCAGATACTCGGCATTCGGGCCGCTGGGGCCGGAGGCAGAGGCGATCTGGCTAGCGATCTCCGCATCGGGCGCATGGCCCAGGAAAGCCTCGTTGTCTTCGGTGGCAATGTACACCAGCCCCTCGGCATGGCTGCCATTGTCGAAGGTAAGCTGGGTGCTCAGGCGCAAATAACCGTTTTTTTCACGGACATCCAGATGCTCGAACACATTGGGCGATACCCGGAATGCCATACCTTTACAAACAGCATCAGGCTTCTCTACCAGGGTCACCACCCGGCCCGGCGCTTCCGGGGTTCCCCGGTGATCGTGCGAACCTTGCCAGAATCGCCGCTCCCAGCCACGAATCGACGCCGGGCGCTGCTCCAGAAAGGGGAAATCGACCTTGTAGATCAGGGAGCCATAGCCAAACAGCCAGACCGACTCAACACCGGAGAAATCGTATCGTTTGCGATTGTGCTCAATGGTATTGGCAGACATCAGACACCCTGCAGTGTAGCCCTACTCCCGCGATACTCTAGGTGGAGGCAATGAAACCCGCAATGCCCGTCAGCACAATTTCGGCCGCCATGGCAGAAAGGATCAAACCACTGATCTTGGACATGATATTCAGCCCTGTCTTGCCGAGCACCTTTTCGAGGTAGCCCGAAAGGTGCAGCAGCAACCCCAGGATCAGCAAGCTCGACACCAGCCCAAAAAGTCCACCGGCCACTTCGGATACCCGGTTGAGTTCGGCACCGTAGACCATAATCGCACCAATGGTGGCCGGACCAATCATCACCGGAATGGCCAGAGGCACAACGGCAATATCATCTCGGTCCTCGTCAGGCAGTCCCGTGGCGTGATTCCGGGTACCGCTGGTCACCAGGCTGATAGCGGTCAGGAACAGCAGACTGCCGGCGCCAATTCGGAACGAGTTGAGCGTGATGCCGATGGCACTGAACAGAAGCGGGCCGGCAAAAAACAGAATGACGCCCAGAATAAACGCCGAAACGCAGGCACGGCGGATAATCGAAGTCTTCTCAGTTGCCGGCAGCCCTCTGGTCAGCGCCAGAAACATGGTTACCACGAAAAACGGTGCCAGCAGGAACAGGAAGCGGATAGTGCTGCTGATATAGGTTGAGAAAAAGGTTTCAAGCATTCAGGGCGGTCCAGCGGATCAGTGAAAGCCGGCAAGCATAGCCTGCAATGGTTTTTTCTGCCGTACGGAAGTGAACGTATGGAACGGATTACACCGCCATGGGCGTCACATAACTGAAGCGCTTGCGATACTGTTCCATGGTACAGCCAACAGTTCGTTTGAAGAGGCGACGGAAAGAGCTGGCGTCCTCGTATCCCACGGCCCAGATAATACGGGCCGTCTGCTCCCGGCTCGACTCCAGCTTATGTTTTGCCGCCTCGATCCGGAGATGTTGTAGATAGCCTATGGGCGTCTCACCGGTGGCCTCTTTAAATCGGCGCTTGAAGGTTCTTGTACCCAGCCCGGCCACGCCGGCGACGTCGTCAATGCTAATCGGTTCCGCGTAGTGCTGCTCCAGCCATGCCTGAGCCTTTCGGATTGAATCATCCTGATGAGCCTTGCTGCTGTAAAACGCCATGTAGGGCGTCTGCTCTACCCTCCGGCCATCCAGAACCAACATCTTGCTACAGGCGAGTGCTACCGAAGGTGAGGCAAATCGCTCCACAAGGTACAGACACAAATCCACAAACGCCGTTGCCCCTCCCGCACAAACAATCTGACCGTTATCCACAAGGAGCTGGTCTTCCTCCAGACGAATATCCGGGTAACGGCTACGAAACAAAGGCGCGGCACGCCAATGGGTGGTGGCTACCTGATCATCCAGCAAACCGGCCTCGGCAAATACGAAACTGCCGGTACAGACACTGGCCAACACCACGCCTTCGTCAAAAGCCTGCCTCAACCAGGAGTGCAGCGGTATAGCCGGCGCTAGGGTACGTTCCAGGAGGTCAGAGCTGACCGCCGCCTCGACAGAAGAGCCCACGACAATCAGATCCGGATGAAAGTCCTCACGACGGATCGTCGGCACCACCGTGGCTCCACTGTAACCACGGACCGGTTCGTTATCGACAGTCACCACCTGGCAGTTGAACACCGGGTGCTTCGGCGTTCCGGGCATCTGACCGCAGTAGTTTGCGACTGTAAAGAAGTCCATAACGCCGTGTACACCGGAAGCGTGACAGTTCGGCAAGGCAACGACCGCAACGTTTATCATGTCGGAATGACTCATTTCGCACTTTATATGTCAAATATGACACTCCTGATGGAGGCCCGCAAGCCTTAATCTGAACCTGTCATCCATCACAGTACGAAGAAGGACTTTCTCCATGACTGCACAATTGAACTCTCAACCCGAGATAGTCACCACCTCCAGGGCACCAGTCACAATGGGATTCTCTGCCACCCGGCTGGCACTGCAAGCCTATTCACGGCTGTCACCCCGGAAAGCCGGGCGATTGGTAAACCGAATGGCCTTCAGGCCCTCCCGTCTGTCTCTGCCAATACGCTACGAGCATTGGCTGGATAACACCGACAGCTATACCCAGCTTCAACACGGCGCACGAACCATTCCAGTCTATTCCTGGGGAGAAGGCCCGGTGATTCTTGGGGTCCATGGCTGGGGAGGCGCGGGCATCCAGTTCGGCGCCTGGATTGAACCGCTGGTTGACGCCGGCTACCGCGTGGTTCTCTTCGATGCCCCGGCCCACGGCCGGGCTCAGGGGGAGAGCACGGATCTGTTCGAAATGGCGGAGGTAGCGGCCCATGTGTCTGCCAGCGTAGGCGGGGCCCGGGGTGTACTGGCGCATTCCCTCGGATGTATCGCAGCCGCGCGTGCCATCACCGACGGGGTACAGACCGACTACCTGGTTATGCTGGCTCCTCCGGTCAGCCTGAGGGCCGTTATGGCTAACCTCGGCAGACAGCTGGCACTCAGTCCCGACGCACTGGCCGTTCACCTCGAACTCATGGAAGAACGGTTCGGCCCGGCCATTTGGGAGCAACTGAATCTTGAGACGCTGTGCCGCGGGCTTAACCAGCGCGGCCTGATTGCCATCGACGACACAGACACGTCCATTTCACCGGAAGAAAGCCAACGCGTGGCTGAAACCTGGGTTAAGGCAGCACTTCTGCGCACCAGTGGCCTTGGCCATCATCGGATTCTCTCAAGCCCGATGGTCCTGGAAACGGTGTTGAACGGTTTGGGTCGGGATTGATGCCGCGTCTTTATGCCATGGTCATTCTGGAGACAATTCTTCCAGGTAGGTTTCGCCATCAGCATACAACGAGGCGAACTCCTCCTCCGGAACCACGGTTACAGCAATCTCTGGTTCGTGCTCACCGCCTCCGAGGAGCACGCCCCGCATCGGTGTGATATCCGAGAAGTCGCGGCCCCAGCCAAGCGTGATGTGTTCCAGATCCGGCCGCAGGGCATTGGTCGGGTCCAGCTCCAGCCAGCCGAAATCCGGCACGAACACAGCCACCCAGGCATGGGTGGCATCGGCACCGACCAGACGCTCTTTGCCCTCCGGCGGATGAGTCAGGATATAACCGCTCATGTAACGGGCGGCCAGGCCCACCGAGCGCAGACAGGCAATCATGATGTGGGAGAAATCCTGGCAGACGCCACGACGGGCCTTGAAGGCCTGCTCGACCGGGGTAAAGGTTTCCGTGGCCGTCGCATCAAAGCTGAAATCACGATGAATCATCCGCATGAGCGCATCCGCCGCCTCCACCAGAGGCCGGCCCGGAAGAAACGCCTCGCGGGCATAGGCGGCATACTGCGAATCAATGGGCACATTGGTGGAAACAAACCGGAAGGCCGTGGCCTGCAGATGGTCCGGCGGGAATTTCCTGTCTGCCCGGTACCGGAGTCGGTCGCGCACGGTCTCCCAGGGGACGTTTGCAGCGGACGCCGAAGGTTTTGGCCGGTTTCGAAGCTCCACCCAGAACTCGCTGACGATTTCCAGGTACTCGTGGTCGGCGGTGAAATGGATTTTGGTGATCCGATTTCCAAAACAATCGAGGAACGAACGTCTTACCGAAGGTTCGGGTGCGATGGCCAGATGATGCTCGAGATTCCTCTGCCAGGGCAGCGCCCGAGGGGTAAGCCTCAACAAATGATGGGACTCCCCCACCACCTGATCGTACTGGTACAGGGTCTCATGACGTACATGGTAACGGACAAATGTCATGACAGACGCCTCAATCCGGTTTCACAGGTCGATCGGAATACCGGGTGTGAATAAAACACTGCCGCTGGATTTCATCCGAAACACGATAGACCTCGGAACGGATATCACACAACAGTTCCGCCAGAGCCTCACAGGCTTTGTCCGGGCGTTTTCGCTCAAATGGATGTAAATCAACCGCTTGCAGACGTTGCAGGGCTTCGCCGAGATCGGGCGGAAACAGTTGGCCGGTTTTCCGCCCCATCTCCGGCAGGTCCTTCTGAAGTTGCCTGAGCTGGAACATCACCGAGTGGGGGTTGCTCGCGTCCATGACCAGGGTATGGAGTACGCCCAGAAGCTCCGGTGTACGGCGGTATCGGGTGCGGTAGGTGACTTCCGAGTTCGCCACCTCCAGCAGCCACTCAAGCATGGCATGGCGGCTGAACCGGTCGCTGAACAACGGCACGCAAATCAAGGTACAGAGGTTGGCAAGGCGCTCGAGACGTCGGCCGATCACCAGGAAAACCCAGCTGGCGTCCCGGGTAATATCATCCATCGCAAATCCGGCCAGTGAGACGCAGTCCAGCAACACCAGGTTCAGTGCCCGGATCGACTGGTCCGGCGTGGCGGGTGCCGGGCTGAGGGGTTTGCCAACCCGGTTGAGCGTATGCCAGTTGTCGGAAGACAGCCGGTCACGGACCTGACTGGCGTTGAACAGCAAAGCCTGAAGAATGGAAGCGACGGAACCCGGAAACTTCAGATCGCTGACCGCCTTCAGCAGCGCTTCAGGAAGCGGCTCGGGCACCGCGTCCTCTTCTGCCTCCGGAAGGGTTCCAAACTGCTCAGCCGCCTGCTGCAAACCCAACAGGGCTTCTTCGCTTGCCTGATCATGACCCGACAACCGGTTGAAGGCTGCCCGCAATAGCCGTGCAGTACATTCCGCCCGCTCCGAGTGGCGCCCCATCCAGAACAGGTTTTCACCCACGCGCGACGGCGTGTCTCTCTCACCGTCCAGCAGATCCGAAACCTGCAACCGCTTCTTGATAAGGGAGGTTGACGGCCCCGTATAGCGGGCCTGCACCCAGGTGTCTTTCGACAATCCGCCCCGCTGCATGGAGATGACCTCCACGCCTTCGTCCATGGCCACCCGGGTCAGTCCACCGGGCATGACCCGCCAGCCCGAAGGCGTGGCCGCGGCGAACAGTCGTAGACCGATGGATCGCGTTGCCAGCGGCTGGTCCCGCTCGCCCTTCCAGACCGGCGCCTGGGACAGGTGCACCAGCTCCTGGCCCACGAAGGCATGGGGGTGAGCGTGCATTTTCTTGATAAGAGCGTCTCGCTCTTCGCCCTTCACCTGATAGCCGAAAACCGGCTCCATACGCATGCTCGCGAACGCCGGTTTGATCACCAGTTCGTCCAGGTGCTCGATCACATAGTCCAGGGCCGGCTTTTCTCCACACCACCACGAGGCCACCGATGGCATGGCCAAAGGCGAGCCCAGCAGTTTCTTCGAAATCTCCGGAAGGAAACCGAACAACGCGGCGCTCTCCAGCACACCTGAGCCCAACGCATTGGCCATCAGAACCTTGCCCGCCCGCACAGCACCCAATAAACCGGGAATGCCGAGAACAGAATCCGCACGAAGCTCCAACGGATCACAGAAGCCATCATCCAGCCGACGGTAGATAGCGTGAACACGACGCAGTCCCTGAAGGGTTTTCAGGTAGACGGTATCGTCACGCACGGTCAGGTCCTGGCCCTCAACTAAGGGCAAGCCCAGATAACGGGCGAGAAAGACATGTTCGAAATAGGTTTCGTTGAAACGGCCGGGGGTCAACAGAACACACAGCGGCGACTCGGTTCCAGCGGGCGACATGCCCGCCAGGCTGTTCTGGAATCCCTGGAAGAACTCCGACAAATTGGTTACCGGAAGATTGTGGAACGGTGCCGGGAACGCCCGGGAAATCACCAGCCGGTTCTGCAAGGCATAGCCTGCGCCCGAGGGAGCCTGGGTCCGGTCTGCCATTACCCACCAACCGCCGTCCGGTGCCCGCGCCAGATCCAGGGCATAGAGATGCAGGAACCGGCCACCGGCTGGCTGAATTCCCTGGCAGGGCCACTGAAAACCCGCTTGCCCGTATACGAGGGCCGGAGGCATCAGCCCCTCTTTTAACAGCGACTGGTCGCCATAAAGGTCTGCCAGAACCCGGTCCAGTAGCTCTGCACGCTGAGCCACGGCTTTGGAGAGCCATTGCCACTCATCCGCGCCCAGCACCAACGGCAAAAGATCGACTTCCCAGGGCCGGGAATCTCCGCGAGGGTCTTCGTAAACGTTATAGGTGACACCGTCTTCGGCAATCGCGTTGGCAACGGCCTGGGACCTGAGGTTGAGGCTGTCCACCGATTCAAGGTTGAGCTGCTTCAGCAAGGGCCGCCAATGGGACTTCGGCCCGGAACCCATGGAGCCAAGCTCATCAAACCGATCCGGCACCGGGTGGTACTGGCGGAGGATGTCAGTTACTGCACGCTGCTTCGCCACCTTGAATTCAGGCTCCGTTAATCAGTGAGCTGGAAGCATAGCCGCTTTCTACTCTCCGGAGCCAGCATCAAACCACACGTCCAGGCATCTTATTTGTGATATCGCAGATCCAGGGTGAACGGGAATTCCCGGTGCTCCGGAACCGGTCGCAGGGGCTGTTGGCCGGAGCTGTGACCGGTTCTGAAGAAGCGCGCCATCCGCCGGCCCTCTGCCTCGAATGAATTCACCGGCAGGGTCTCGAAATTACGGCCGCCGGGGTGTGTTACGTGGTACTCGCAACCACCAAGGCTGCGTTCGTTCCAGGTATCCACGATATCGAAAACCAGCGGGCCATCGACGCCAATGGTTGGATGCATACACTGCGAAGGCTGCCAGGCACGGTAGCGCACGCCGGCCACAGATTCACCCACCATCCCGGTAGGTTGCAGCGGCAACGGCACCTCATTGCAAGTGATCTGGTATCGATCCGGCGCAGCACCACGAACCTTCACCTGCAAGCGCTCCAGAGAGGAGTCCACGTAGCGGGCCGTGCCGCCAATGGCGCCATGCTCGCCCGTGACATGCCAGGGCTCAAGGGCAGAACGCAGCTCAAGGGTAATGCCCTTGACCTTGTAGTCGCCGATTCGTGGGAAGCGGAATTCGAAATGGGGTGCGAACCATTCGCTCTCAAGCGGGTAGCCGTGCGCCTTCATGTCGTCGATGACGTCCTCGAAATCCTGCCAGACATAGTGGGGCAGCAGGAAACGGTCGTGCAGTTCCGTGCCCCAGCGCACCAGACCGGAAGGCTTGTAGGGTTGCTCCCAGAAGCGGGCCACCAGGGCCCGCAACAGCAGTTGCTGGGTCAGGCTCATCCGGGCGTGAGGCGGCATCTCGAAGGCCCGCAGCTCCAGTAACCCGTGGCGCCCGCCGGGGCCATCCGGGGAATACAGTTTGTCGATGCAGAACTCGGCCCGGTGGGTATTGCCGGTCACATCCGTGAGCAAATCACGGAGCAGACGGTCCACCACCCAGGGCGCGACTTTTTTGCCCATAGGGCATAACCGCTCCATCTCCCTGAAGGCCAGCTCCATCTCGAACACATGGTCGTTGCGAGCCTCATCGATCCGTGGCGCCTGGGAACTGGGACCGATAAACAGGCCCGAGAACAGGTAGGACAGGCTGGGATGGTTATGCCAGTAACTGATCAGGCTGCGTAACAGGTCGGGACGTCGAAGAAAGGGCGAATCCTCCGCCTTTTGGGCGCCCAGTACGAAGTGGTTGCCGCCACCGGTGCCGGTATGGCGCCCGTCCATCATGAACTTCTCGGAGGTCAGCCGGCACTCATAGGCGTCCGCGTACAGAGTCTCTGTCTGTTCAACCAGCTCATCCCAGGTTCGCACCGGCTGCACATTCACTTCGATCACCCCGGGGTCTGGCGTGATGCGGAAATGACTCAACCGGTGGTCCGAGGGCGGTTCGTAACCCTCAAGCAGGACCGGCTGCTGTAGCTCTTCAGCGGTTTTTTCAATGGCTGACACCAGGGCAAGGTAGGGTTCCAGATCCTCCAACGGCGGCATAAAGATGCGAAGGATGCCATCTCGGGGCTCCACACACAGGGCCGTACGGACAACCTCGGGTGCCGACTTTCCTTTTTTGGGAGGTTCCAATTCCGGGGACGTTTGTCCCGCCTGGCTGCGGCTGTTCCATTGCCGGATTTCCTCGTTCCCGGGCAACGGGCCACGGGGCGCAAAGGGGTCCTGCTCGTGTATCCAGGGGTAATCGGCCTCTTCTACCCAAGGCTGACTATCCAGAGGCAGACGATGCCCCATGGGGGAGCCGCCGGGAACCAGGTAACAGCGTTCACTGCGCAGGAACCAGGGGCCCGTCTCCCATTCCTGTCCCTTTTCGGTGACCCGCAGGGGCAGCACGTAGCCAACGGGCTCATCGAGACCGCGACTGAAAATCTCCTGAAGCTGCTTCCGTTCCAGGGCATTCTCGAGTTTGGCGTCAAATGGGTCGACGTTGACCGGCAAGCGACGTTCCCGCCACAGGTAATAGAAGGCATCTTCAAACGCCGGGAACATCTGTTTTTCATCAACGCCCAGCTGTTTCGCCAATCCCTGCAGAAACCGATGAGCCGCTTCCGGGGTCGCCCCACCTGCAGAGCGTTCATCCGCCAGCCAGCGCTCATCATGCCAGAGTGGCTCGCCATCCTTGCGCCAGTAACAGTTCAGGGACCACCGTGGCAGCGGCTCGCCCGGGTACCACTTACCCTGGCCGAAATGAATCAGCCCGCCGGCACCATAACGATCCCGCATCCGGTGATAGAGTTCGATGGCCTTCAGCCGCTTGGTCGGCCCCATTGCCTCGGTGTTCCACTCTGGCTCGTCCCGGTCATGATTGGCCACGAACGTCGGTTCGCCGCCCTGGGTCAGGCGCACATCCAGCTCGGCCAAACGCTGGTCCACATCATGACCGAGGCCGACGATGCGTTGCCACTGGGCTTCGGTATAGGGTTTGGTTACCCGCGGGGCCTCCCAGATGCGCTGGACGCTCATCTGATGCTCAAACTCGACTCCGCAGTCCTCCACCATGCCGGTAATCGGAGCGGCAGAAGACGGATCGGGACTGCAGGCCAATGGAATATGGCCTTCCCCGGCAAACAGTCCGGAGGTTGGATCCAGACCTACCCAACCCGCCCCAGGCAAAAAGACCTCACACCAGGCGTGCAGATCCGTAAAGTCCTCCTCTGCACCAGACGGGCCGTCCAGCGCTTTCTGGTCAGCTTTGAGCTGAATCAGGTAACCGGATACGAACCGTGCCGCCAGGCCAAGATGGCGAAGCGTCTGGACCAGTAACCAGGTGGAATCCCGACAGGATCCGGAGCCTTTCTTCAGCGTCTCTTCCGGCGTCTGTACACCCGGCTCCATCCGTATCAGGTAGTCGACCCGGTCGGCAATACGCTGGTTCACACCCACCAGGAAATCCACACTGGGCATTTCCTTGCGGTCTATGGAGGCCATCCACTTCTGAAACTCCTGAGTCTCCGGCAACTTCTGTAAATAGGGTGCAAGCTCTGCCGTCTGCCATTCCTCGTAGTCGAAGGGGATTGTCTCCGCCCAAGGTTCCAGAAAGAAATCGAACGGGTTGATCACGGCCATCTCGGCCACAAGATCCACGACGATCTTCAGCTCCCGGGTTTTCTCCGGGAACACCAGACGGGCCAGATAGTTGGCCTGCGGGTCCTGTTGCCAGTTAAGGAAGTGGTCTGCCGGCTCAACCTTTAGCGAGTAGCTCAGGATGCGGGTACGCGCATGGGGACAGGGCCGTAGCCGAACCACCTGGGGCCCCAGAGTAATGGGGCGCTCATAGCGATAGTGGGTGGTATGACTCAGAGCAACATGGATCGACATGGAACCTATCTCGCAGGCGAAAGAAAATGGCAGTTTCAGGCTATCTCGTAGACAGGAAACCAGGTCTCTGCAATATCCTCGTGAAGCTCACCGATCTCCAACTGCAGGTTTTCCAGGAACAGGATCACGTCTTCCTTACGGATCAGTGCATCCACATCGCCCTCCCGGGTGTGACGTACTGCCTGCAATGCCGTGCGTAACGGAATCTCGTTCCTGGGCAGGCGACCGAGAGCATTGGCCACTTCGCCGAGACTGTGCAGCACCGACCGCGGAAACGGCTCGTTCTGCAGCAGGAAGCGGATGACCAGAGGCCCGCTGACCTTGCGCCGGACGTTGTGGCGGTACATCTGGAACGCACTCTGATAACGCAGCACACTGGTCCACAAAAGCCCGCCGTAGGTTTCTGTGCCATCCCAGCCATCCAGGAACTGCAGGGCTCCGACCTCAATTTGCCGCGTGGCCATATCCGCCCTCTCAAGGTTGCGACCGACCCGAATAAAATCGTACCCCGCATCGTGACTCATACACCCGGCCAGCAAGCCATTAAGCATCTGGCAGCGACCCACGATTTCGTTCAGAAATTCATATCGCGCCCGTTTACCAACCCCCTGGTCTATATGCTCGAGAATATAACGGTAGAGCTCATTGATGACCTCCCAGGCGTCGGTCGGAATCTGATCCCGGGTAGTGCGCACGTTCTCCCGGGCGGCCTTGATGCAGGAGGCTATGGAGCTAGGGTTGTAGCCGTCCGCCATCAGAAACTTGACGCAGTTGCGCTCATCGGCCTTCTGATGGTGCTGATCAAACAACGCGCCCATGCCGGTAACCGCCACCAGTCCCTTCCAGGACAGTTGGGTTTCCCGGGGCATATCCAGCGCCAGGGAATTGAAGGCCATGATCATTCGGGCGTTGTTCTCGGCCCGCTCAAGGTATCTGGCCATCCAGTACAGTCGTTCCGCTACACGTGACAGCACATCAATTCTCCTCGTCCACGATCCAGGTATCCTTGCTTCCACCACCCTGGGAAGAATTCACCACCAGGGAGCCTTTTCTCATCGCCACCCGCGTGAGCCCGCCAGCCGTGACGTAGGTTCTGACGCCCTGCAATACAAAGGGCCGCAGATCCAGATGACGGGGCGCCAGGCCTTCGTCACAAAGGGTTGGCGCCACGGACAGATTCAGCGTGGGTTGGGCGATGTAGTTGCGCGGGTTCTTCTTGATCAGGCGGGCAAACTCGGTGCGCTGCTTCTTGGTTGAATGCGGCCCCACCAGCATGCCGTAGCCCCCGGACTCGTTCGCCGGCTTGACCACCAGTTCATCAAGGTGTTCAAGAACGTACTCCTGGTCCTGTTTGTTCACACACATCCAGGTGGGCACGTTCGGGATGATGGGCTCCTCGTCCAGATAGTAACGAATCATATCCGGAACAAAGGCGTAGATAACCTTATCGTCGGCCACGCCAGCGCCGGGCGCATTGGCCAGGCCAACCTTGCCGTTGCGCCAGGCCCGCATCAGCCCCGGTACGCCCAGGGTAGAGTCGGCGCGGAACTCCTCCGGGTCGAGGAAATCGTCATCAATGCGCCGGTAGATCACATCCACACGTTCCAGACCCTCGACCGTCCGCATGTAGACACAGTCATCCTCGCCAACCACCAGGTCGGCCCCCTCCACCAGCTCCGCGCCCATCCGTTGCGCCAGGAAGGAATGCTCGAAATAGGCGGAATTGAATATACCCGGCGTCAGCACCGCAATCTTCGGGTGATCCTGTGGCCGGGGCGAAATCGACGCCAGCATGTCGAACAGCTGGTTTGTGTAGTCATCCACCGGCAGGATGCTGGTGTTATCGAACAGCTCCGGGAACACCCGCTTGGTCAACTGTCGATTCTCCAACATGTAAGAGACACCGGAAGGAACCCGCAGGTTATCCTCAAGAACGTACACGGTGCCGTCCTTGTCCCGAACCAGATCCGACCCGCAGATATGGGCCCAGACGCCCAATGGCGGGGTAAACCCCCGGCACTGTTCACGGAAGTTCTTGGAGTTGGCGAACACGTACTTCGGGATCACCTTGTCCTTGACGATGTTCTGGTCGTTGTAGATGTCATTGATGAACATATTGAGGGCGGTCAGGCGCTGGGCCAGGCCCTGCTCGATGGTCTCCCATTCCCTGAGCGATATCACCCGTGGGATTATATCGAAGGGCCAGGCCCGATCTATGTTTTCACCCTCGCTGTAGATGGTGAAGCTGATCCCCATCTCCAGAATGGCCAGTTCGGCAGCCTGCTGGCGCGCCTGGATCTCCTCGGAACCAAGATTGCCCAGGTAGTCGGTAATCGCTGTGGCCGCAGACCGGGGCTTGCCCTTGGCGGCAATCAGCTCATCGAAGAAGTCGTTGGGATCGTAGTTTTTCCAGTCTATCGATTTGTTCTTTTTCATTTGGGGTCCTTTCGTTAACCACCGTGAGCTATTCGGTGTACCAGGCGGAGTTTCTCCACCACCGGAGCTGCCAGCACAAAAGGATAGGCATCCTCATGTCCCATGCTTCGGTTAAGACTGTTGAGCGCAAGCGTCAGAGGTAACCAGTGCTTGATCAGTGCCTCGAAATCATCAACCTGGTAGGGATCAAACGCAGGGTCCGGTTCGCTGTGCATTACCGGGCGCTGCCTGGCATTCACTCGCATCCCGAACTGCCAGGCTGTTTCTAATGTATCCACCATATGCAGGTAGTGTGCCCAGGTCTCTGCCCAGTCTTCCCAGGCATGGCTGCTGGCATAGGCGCTGATGTACCAGCTTTGCCAGTCAGCGGGCGGGCCGTACTGGTAATGCTGGTCCATGGCCTGTCTGTAGTCTCGGGTGTCATCCCCGAAAACTTCACGGACTGGACCCAGCCATGGCCCGGTCCGGACCAGCACATCCCAGTAGTAATGGCCGGATTCGTGGCGAAAATGCCCCAAAACAGTGCGATAAGGTTCGGCCATCTGGCTCCGCATCCGCTCCCGTTCCACCGGGTCCGCCTCGGCAATGTTCATGGTAATCACACCATTGGCGTGGCCGGTTTTTACTTTCGCCCGCTCGTCAAACATCGCCGGCTGATCGGCCAGAAAATCAAACGCCAGTCCATACTGGTCTTCATTCCGGGGTTCGCAAGGCAGCTTGAGACGCAACACGGAATACACCAGCCGACGTTTATCTTTTTCCAGACGCAGCCATAGAGCGTGATTTTTCGGGACACTGAGGTCGGGGATGGTGCGATTCAGGCGACAGGCGACGCAGTATGTGTGGGAGTCCGGATAGGGTATCAGCCAGTTGCAGGCGCCCTGGCTCTGATAGTTGCCACAAAGCCGGTAAAGGTCCCCCTGGGCGACGTTCGCCCAGGTGCCACTATCCTTTGGCTCGATGGCCAGCAAGTCCATGACATCCGGGGCAAAGCCCAGGCCAGACCCGCAACTGGTACAACGACTGTTTTCAAAATAAAGCAGGTTGGCGCATCGGCCGCAGTGGAACAGCTTCATCGGGGGGCATCCTTGGCCGATACCGGCAAGACCATTGCTTCAAGTATTGGCCATCCGGGCCAAAACGCAACTTATCCACCGTTAAAAACCCGGCCTTGTGCCCCGTCCAGTCGGACACTAGAGGGCCAGGGCAGGCTCATCCCCGGAGACGATTTCCCCGGCACCTGTGCACTCGTATTGCTCAGCGTCAAAACGTCGTGTCTGGTGGCGAAACTGCCAGGTAAAGCCCGGCCACAGGGTGGTGTTCTTACCGTTTTCGTTGACGTACCAACTCTTGCACCCGGTTTGCCACACGGAGTCACCGAGCTTGGCGTGAATGGAAGCGTTGTACCGGCTCTGGGCGTCCGGCTTCACTTCCATACTGCTCCATTGCTGCCGGCGCATCTGTTTCAGGGCATCCAGCACGTACTGAATCTGACTCTCGATCATATACACCATGGAGCTGTGGCCGAGGCCGGTATTTGGTCCCATCAGCATGAAGAAATTCGGAAAACCACTAACGGTGGTGCCTTTATAGGCCTCGGCGCCGTCCTTCCAGGCGTCCAGCAGGTCCTGACCATTGCGGCCAAACACCATGCCCGCAGGAATCGGATCCTGGGCCCTGAAGCCCGTACCGTAGATGATGCAATCCACCTGGCGCTCGTTGCCCTGCTGGTCGATGACGGTATTGCCCTGAACCTCTCGGATTCCCTCAGTCACAACGTCCACATGATCCTGTGCCAGCGCCGGATAGTAGTTGTTGGAAATCAGTACCCGCTTGCAGCCAAAATGGAAATCCGGGGTAACCTTTTTGCGCAACGCCTTGTCCGGAATCTGGTTGCGAATATGTCGGCGGGCCTGCAGTTCACCCAGCTTCAGAATACGGGGGTTACCCACAAAACCCAGCACTCGCGCCTCAAGCGACCAGTAAATACTCTGACGGAAGGCATTGAGTGTTTGCGGGAACACCCGGAACAGCCGCTTCTCCAGCGGCCGGATGGCGCGATCCGGCTTGGGCATGATCCAGGGTGGCGTGCGCTGGTAAAGGTCCACCCTCGCGGCCTGCTTCGTAACTTCCGGCACAAACTGGATGGCAGAGGCACCGGTACCAATAACCGCTACCCGCTTGCCCCGCAGGTCGTAGTCGTGGTCCCAGTCCTGGGAATGAAAACGTTTGCCAGTGAAGGATTCGATCCCCTTGATCTCCGGATAGGCCGGGGTGCTCAGTCCCCCCATCCCGGAAACAAGGATATCCGCCCTCAACGTACTGAATTCCGGCAGTTCCTTATCGGTGCGATCCAACCGTTCTCCCGGCTTCAAGCCCTTCTCCTGCAGGTAGGCCCACAGCGCCGGGCCGTCACAGGTTTCAACAGTCCACCGTTGGTTGGCCTCATCGAAGCGCGCTCCCGCCACATGGGTATTCAGCCGGATGTGCTTCATCAGCCCGTATTTCTCGGCGCAGTGCTTCAGGTAGGCCTTGATCTCGTGCTGCTGGGCGTACATCCGGCTCCAGTTCGGGTTCTGTTCGAAGGAGAAGGAGTAGAGTGCAGACTGCACATCACAGGCACACCCCGGGTAGTGGTTCTGGTGCCAGGTGCCACCAATGTCGTCACTCTGCTCCAGGATCACAAAGTCGTTGTAGCCAGCTTCCTTGAGTTTTATGGCCATGCCCAGGCCGGAGAAGCCGGTGCCGATGATGGCGATCTGTGTGTTCAGTGTCATTGCTGCACTCCTGCGTTGGCCTGCCCGACCTTGTCTGTTGTTGTCCGGTTGGTCATGATGACCGGTAGACACATGTATACACAGATTGGTATACAACCGTATACTCCTGGCTCGGTGATTGGCCTGAGGTGACTGATCGTTGGCCTCTGCGGCGGGCTCTGGCTGGGGGGGGGCTGGTCATTTGTGGGAAGGGCTTCCAAAACGCGCTCCTTGCGGCACATCCCTGTGGCGCTTGGCTCTCGCCATCCATGGCGAGAGACAGTTTTGGAAGCCCTTCCCACAAACGACCGTCAGACTCACAGTGGCCCACCCTCAGAGATTCTTTTGAAATCTGGCAGGCCTATTCCAATATCCGACAGCCGCTCTTGCACCCAACCAGAGGAAAAGATGAACGGATTAACCGGCGGAAAGCTGAAACTCATCCAGGCGGCGCTTCGGCTGATTACCGAAACCCGGAGCCTGACATCGCTGGGACTGCGGGAGCTTGCCCGGGAAGCGGGGCTGAACCCGAATACGTTTTACCGACACTTCAAGAGCCTGGATGAATTCGGCCTGCAGGTACTGGGTTACATTGCCGAGGAGATGAAAGCCGGGGTCCGGGATCTGCGGCAGATGGCGGACTCTTCCGAACAGGCATCGCGGGATACGGTGGCGTTTGTGTATCACTATTTCCTGGCCAATCCGGCGGCAACTACGGTGGCCGTGCGGGAACTCCACGGCCCCTCCCCAATACTGCGCCGGGCCCTGGAATCACAGCTTGATGCCAGCGCCCGGGAAATGGCCGAAGATATTATCGAGCGACAACTGGTAAGCGCCGTGCCGCCGGAGACCATTCATGAAATCTCCCGAATGACCATCCGCTACATCCTGTTCCGGGCCATGGATTACATCGAGAAGCCCGCCCAGCGCCAAACCATCCAGACCGAAACCGAACACTTCATCAACCGGCAATTCCGGGGTGCGATGCTCGATCACCTGTCCCAGACGGAAGTCGAACGCCTCGCCCTGAGACATAGCTGAAATACATCGGATTACTCCGCTTTCCGGGCAGATCTGGCAACCTGCACTAGTATGTAGATAACCAGAACAAGTGATTGATCGGGAAATCCGGAGGCACTCCAATAATGAAAATCGGTATCCCTAAGGAAATCTTCGAGGATGAGCGGCGGGTCGCCGCAACGCCCCCCTCTGTTCACAAACTGATCGGGCTCGGTTACGACGTCATCGTCGAAGGCGGCGCCGGCGAAGCCGCTAACTATTCCGATGCCGCCTATGAAAAAGTGGGCGCAGCCATCGCAGCCGATACCAGCTCGCTGTGGAAAGAAGCCGACTTTATCCTGAAAGTCCGCGCCCCCATGGAGAATCCGGCGCTGGGCAAGCACGAAGCGGATCTGATGAAAGAAGGGGCGTTTCTGGTCAGCTACATCTGGCCGGCCCAGAACCCCGAACTTCTGGAGAAACTGGCCGCCAGAAAGATCACGTCTTTTGCCATCGACAGTCTGCCCCGCATCAGCCGCGCCCAGAAGATGGACGCCCTCAGCGCCATGGCCAACATTGCCGGCTATCGAGCGGTGATCGAGGCGGCGAACCACTTCGGGCGCTTCTTTACCGGCCAGGTAACGGCTGCAGGCAAAGTCCCACCCGCGAAAATTATGGTGATCGGTGCCGGGGTAGCGGGCCTGGCGGCCATTGGCGCCGCCAACAGCATGGGCGCTATCGTTCGGGCTTTCGATACCCGTCTGGAGGTAAAGGAACAGGTCGAGAGCATGGGAGCGGAGTTCCTGGTTCTGGACTTCGATGACGAGGATGGCAGCGGCAGCGGTGGTTACGCCAAGCAGATGAGCGACGAGTTCATCAAGGCGGAGATGGCGCTGTTTGCGGAGCAGGCGGAAGAAGTGGATATCATCATCACTACCGCCCTGATTCCCGGTAAACCGGCGCCGAAACTGATCACCGCTGACATGGTGAAATCCATGAAGCCCGGTAGCGTGATTGTCGATCTGGCTTCCGAGCGGGGCGGTAACTGCGAACTCACCGAACCCGGCAAGGTGGCGCATCATCATGGCGTAACGCTGATCGGCTACACCGACCTGCCCAGCCGCATGGCCAAGGTCGCCAGTGAGCTCTACGCCACCAACCTGGTGCACCTGCTCACCGAGCTGACACCCGAAAAGGACGGGGCCCCAGTGGTCAACATGGAAGACGACGTCATCCGTGGCCTCACGGTGGTGCACAAAGAAGACATCACCTGGCCACCACCAAAACCGGAATCCCCGGTCAGTCCCAAGCCCGCACCGGGCACCGAGGAACCGTCGGCCGCTGACAAGGCAGCAGCAAAGAAAAACGCCGATCGCCGCAGCCTTATTGGCAAAGGTGTTCTTCTGGTCGTGACCGCCCTGGCACTCTATGGCGTTGGCGCGCACGCGCCAGAAAGCTTCTTGCAAAACTTTACCGTGTTCGTGCTGGCCTGCTTTATCGGTTGGCAGGTTATCTGGAACGTAACGCCTTCCCTGCACACCCCCCTGATGAGCGTCACCAACGCCATCAGCGGCATCATCGTGATCGGCGCCATTCTGCATCTGGCCCAGGCGGAAAACATTGCCGTCGGCATCATGGCGTTTGTCGCGGTGCTGATAGCCAGCATTAACGTGGGGGGCGGCTTTCGGGTCACCCATCGCATGCTCAAAATGTTCCGCAAGTAGGAGACGCCCGATATGAGCACAGGACTGGTGAGCGTGGCCTACGTGGTCGCAAGTATCTTGTTTATTCTCAGCCTCGGTGGCCTCAGCCACCAGGAATCGGCAAGGCGCGGTAATCTCTATGGCGTTGCCGGCATTATCATCGCCGTGGGAGCCACCCTGGCCAGCGTTGACGGAGGCATCGTCTCGATCGTGATTGCCGTGTTGCTGGGTGCCGGCATTGGCATTGCCATCGCCAACAAGGTGGAAATGACCCAGATGCCACAACTGGTGGCCCTACTCCACAGCTTTGTCGGCGCGGCAGCCGTGTTTGTCGGCTTTTCAGGCTACATCGAGCCGCTGATTGAGACCTCCGGAGCCGAGCACACCATCAAGCTTGTGGAAGTCTTCGTAGGTATCTTCATTGGCGCGGTCACCTTCACAGGTTCGCTGGTGGCCTGCGGCAAGCTCGACGGCCGGATCGACAGCAAAGCCCTTACCCTGCCCGGCCGGCACCTGATGAATCTGGTGGCAATCATTGTCTGCGTATTCCTCGGGGCCTGGTTCCTGGGCACCGACAGCATGGCCCTCGGCATCGTGGCGCTGGCACTGATGACCGCCATTGCCTCGGTGCTCGGTGTTCATCTGATCATGGCCATCGGCGGCGCCGACATGCCGGTGGTGGTGTCCATGCTGAACAGTTACTCCGGGTGGGCAGCCGCTTCCATCGGTTTCATGCTGGGCAATGATCTGTTGATTGTCGTTGGTGCCCTGGTGGGCAGCAGCGGTGCCATTCTCAGCTACATCATGTGCAAGGCCATGAACCGGTCATTCATCAGTGTCATCCTGGGTGGCTTCGGCCAGACCAGCAGCAGCTCGGCGGTCGCGGATGCCGACCAGACGGTGCACGAATCCAGTGTTGATGATGTCTGTGAAGAGCTGCGCAACGCGCAGTCAGTCATCATCGTGCCCGGTTATGGCATGGCGGTCGCCCAGGCGCAGAACGGCGTCAGCGAAATGACCAAGATCCTCCGGGACCGGGGTGTGAACGTGCGTTTTGGCATCCATCCGGTGGCCGGCCGCCTGCCGGGGCATATGAACGTATTATTGGCCGAGGCCCACGTGCCCTATGACATCGTTCTGGAAATGGACGAGATCAATGATGATTTCCCGGACACCGACGTGGTGCTGGTAATAGGTGCCAACGACACAGTGAACCCGGCCGCCGCTGAAGACCCGGGCAGCCCGATTGCCGGCATGCCGGTACTGGAGGTCTGGAAGGCCCACCAGGTGGTTATCCTCAAGCGGGGCATGGCCACCGGTTATTCCGGCGTGGAGAACCCGCTGTTCTTCAAGGACAACGCCCGCATGCTGTTCGGCGATGCCAAGGACAGCATCGATAAGCTGGTAGGAGGTTTGCGGGGCTGAAGGCCGCCCCGCGCCTGTTTACTTGCGAAGTTATTCGGTGGTGTTGTACACGTAGGACGACACGGTTCCGTCCTGGTTGAAACGCACCACCAGGTCGGTGGTTTCCGCATCACCGAAGGCAGACCACTTGTACTTGCCATAGGTCCAGGTGCGTTTGCCGTCCTCGATTCCGGTGCGCCACGGCTCGCCGAACATCTCCTGGATATCGGCCCGGGTGGTTTCACCCATCTGGATCTGGTCCACGTTGTGGGTGGCAAAATCTTTCCCGACGGTCGCACAGCCCACTATGACTGCCATCATAAGTGCCACGGACAGAGCTCTAATCGAACCAATCATCGACATACTAATGCCTCACATTCGGATGAATTTCACCCATCATAACGTGTCTCAGTTCAGACGCGATTACGAAGACGACAGGTTGACCGGAAACAAAAAAGCCGCAGGCCAGAAGGCACTGCGGCAAGTGTCGATCGTCCGATCAAAGCGTATTGGTCAATACAGTTTGGCGAGGGACTTCTTGGCGAAGGACTCCACCTCGTTCAGGCGACCTTCTTTCACCTTGATCAGCCACTCGGGATCCTGCAGAAGTGCCCGGCCAACGGCGATCAGCTCGAACTCGTGGTTATTCATCCGCTCCACAAGTTCATCGATACCGGCTTTCTCAACCGCTTCCTGTTTGCTGGCGAAGGTCCCGCTGATGAAATCTTCCGTCAGTCCGACGCTGCCCACGGACATGGTCGGCTTACCGGAAAGTTTCTGTGTCCAACCTGCCAGATTCAGATCAGAGCCCTCAAACTCCGGCTCCCAGAAACGGCGAGTGGAGGCGTGGAAAATGTCCACACCGGCTTCCACCAGAGGTTTCAGGAGCCGCTCGAGTTCCTCGGGGCTATTCACCAGTTTGGCTTCGTAATCCTGCTGCTTCCACTGGGAGAATCTCAGCATAATCGGGAAGTCCGGGCCTACCTGATGACGCACCGCTTCAACGATTTCGACTACAAAACGCAGACGGTTTTCCAGGCTGCCGCCGTACTCATCGTCGCGCTGGTTGGTGCCTTCCCACAGGAACTGGTCCAGCAGGTAACCATGAGCGCCATGGATCTCGACACCGTCAAAACCGAGGGCTTTGGCATCCTGAGCCGCATCGGCAAACGCGGTGACGACGTCCTCGATGTCTTCTTTGCTCATGGCCTTGCCGTTAGGCTTTCCGGGTGCGAACAAGCCGGAAGGACTGTATCCGGGGACCGACGGATCCGGAGGAGTGCCCTCCTTCCTTACGGCGCCCACGTGCCAAAGCTGCGGGAAAATCGCGCCTCCGGCCTCATGGACTGCGTCGACCACATGTTTCCAGCCCTCAAGAGCGTCGGTGCCGTGAAATGCCGGAACATTCGGATAGCCATTGGCGGCCTGGTGGTTGACGGTCGTTCCCTCAGTAATGATCAGGCCAATGCCCGCTTCGGCCCGGCGGCGGTAATAGGACACCACGTTCTCTCCCGGGACACCATCCGGCGAAAAGTTACGGGTCATGGGCGCCATAGCCACACGGTTTCGCAGTTTGAGGTTGTGGAGTTCAAACGGTTCGAAAAGCGGGCCAAGATTCATGCTCATGGTAGTATGCAACCTCACTAATTTGGTTTCGTTAAGCAACCCTATTAAATCTGGTTTTAAAATGCAACCCTATTCGGTACACTCCCGTTATGGCCAGAAAACGTTTTGATGACTCCAGCTGTTCCGTCGCCCGCGCCCTCAATGAAGTGGGTGATTGGTGGTCCCTCCTGATTGTGCTGCACGCAATGTATGGCACCCGCCGGTTCGTGGATTTCCAGCAGGAACTGGGTATCGCCAAGAATATCCTCTGCGATCGCCTGGCGCGGCTGGTGGATAATGAAGTGCTGCGCAAGGTCGATGTTGGCGAGCATGGGTCTCGCTTCGAATACCGCCTGACCGAGAAAGGCCGGGACCTTTTCCCGGTGGTTATCGCCCTTCGTCAGTGGGGAGACAAATGGAATCCCGCCCCGGACGAGGCCCCGCTGGACCTGCGTGACCGCGCCACCGGTCGCCCGATACACACGGTGGAAGTCCAGGACGCAGACGGCCGAGCTTTGTCCATTCGGGACGTGTTTGTGCCAGACGAGAGCCTGCCTGCGAGAAAAAAGAACTCGGCCTGACCATCCGCAATAACCGCAGTCACCGCACCACCGTCCGTTTTTTTGAGTTGAATCAATCCGCTGATCAAACCCGCTCACCTGCCCGGGCATTCTTGCGCTAAATCAAGTTTCCATCTCCCGATGTCATTAATCTGCAGTCATCAACGATTCAGGTTAAGGAGATGGATATGTCCCGTACATTCAAACTTGGTGTTCTGGCTGCAGCGGTTATGGCTGCGGCTCCGGCTGTTCAGGCGTACGAAGCTGGTGATTTTATCGGCCGCGTTGGTGTGGCAACGGTTGATCCGGACTCCTCCAGCGGCAATCTAAAGTCCGAGGCGGTGGGCGAAATTAATGGCGCTAACGTCAGCGTCGATTCCAACAGCCAGCTGGGCCTGACCGCCAGCTACATGCTGACCGACCAGCTCGCTATCGGCGTGTTGGCCGCAACCCCGTTCAAACATGACATTGAGGGTGACGGTGCAGTCCTGGGTGGTACTGGCAAACTGGCAGAAACCAAACACTTACCGCCAACCATCACGCTGCAATACTTCCCGATGCCAAGCGGTAGCAAATTCCAGCCATACGTCGGTGCGGGCGTAAACTACACCAACTTCTTTGAAGAGAAGACCACCAGCACTCTTACGGGAGTCTATGACGGGGTTGCGCAAGCCAACCTAGGAACCCCGGCCGGCACCATCACCGGCACCGACATTAAGCTGGATGACAGCTTCGGTCTGGCAGCCGAAATTGGTCTTGACTACATGATCACCGAAAACGTGGGTATTAACGCCGCAGTCTGGTGGATCGACATCGACACCGAGGCCACCATCAACGCCTACGCGGGCAATGCGGTAGCCGATACCAGCACTATCGACGTGGATATCGACCCCTGGGTCTACATGGTAGGCGTTTCCTACAAGTTCTGATCCCCGTGCCTCCGCCAGTCGCCACGGTCTGTTGGCTGGCGGAAGGTGCGTGTTCCTATGCGGGGCTTCTCCGGCCCCGCCTTTTTGTGTCCATTCCCCCATCACTAAACCGCTCTTCCCTGAGCCAGTTATCAGAGCCTACTCAACCTGGAAGCTCAGCTCGGCCATCACCTCGGCAGGCGGTGGGTTCAGTCTGGCAATTGTCTGGAACTCATCAACCCATTCGTGCTCCCCGTGCAAACCATCGATAAAGGTCGGCCGGATGGACTGGTAGTAAAGAGTCGTTTCCACCTGTAAGGGCAATGCCACGGCTGTGCTAACCGGAATCCGATATCGAATGGTGTCCTGGCCCGCATTATCGGCGTTGAAATCGCTGTCCCCATTCAGTCCGACCGGACGGACATCTTCTGGCACCGACGCTACGTGGAACCCCCTGGGAGGAATACGGTTATCCTTCAGGTAGTTCGCCGCATAAAGCAGGATATGGGTGATCTCACCGGTAGTAGAACCCAGAACGGCCTCATAAACAGGCACATCCTGTTCGGAGGTGACTTCGCTGACATGTGGGAGGTAACACGCCGAGGAATCAAACCCGAAGGGCTTTTTCGCTGCCAGACAGGCATCGGAGGCGAATACCTCATCCATGGGCAACCGGTAGGTTTCATCCGGGATTCCGTTGGCAAATACCACCGTGCCATTGGCATCAACAATACGCGTCCCCACCCAGATTCTGCGCGCAGGGAAGCTGGTTGGCAATTTGTGACCGCTGTTGTTCTGGATGGTCAGATCAAAGGCCAGCTCGCCGCTGGAAAACGTCTGTCCGCTGATTGATATGGACGCGGCTGTTTTCAGGAACTCCCGGGTCAGCTCTGCCGTCGCCGCGAATTCCCCTGCCTCATTGATATCGCCCCGGCCGAGCCCCTCTCTGAACAGCTCCAATGTTTCCAGCAACCAGGTATTACCGCCAAGCATGACATGCGGAGAGTATGGCTGCCTCTCCGGCCAATTGGCGTTTACCGACCCGTTCGGTCTTACCGCCAGACGGGTCAGGAAGTCCTCACTGATCTCTTCCCGCGCCATATGGCACTGCTGACAGGACCGTGTGTTGCTGCCATTGGGCCCGAAATCACTGTTGGCCCATTCGGTGTACGGCGTCTGTTCAGGGAAATCCTCGCCGTTGGGCTGATCCGTCTCCGTGTCGATGGTCGGGGTATACAATTCATGGCAGGTCGCGCATTGCCGGGAGTCCGACATATGCTGACTAAAAGCCGGTCTGAAACCGACCTGATTCTGCATCGCCTGACCCTGGGGATTCTGGTAAGGCCCATGGATAGTGAAGGCCCCCGGATCACCCTCTGCAGGAATCTCATAATCCCCGGAATGAACGCCGTCGGGGTAGGCATTCCCATCCATGACGGAATCGGTTATCTGGTGGCAGACTGTGCAGCTGATGCCCTCGCGTGCGTGCGAATCATCCACGGCCTGTTCAGCCCGGTAAAAGCCAGCTTCAAGTCCCGCCCCCGTCTGATGAGCATGGGTCCTGGCCATCGGGCTATGACAGGTCAGGCATGTGTCTTCAATAAAGCCGGCGAGATGGGGGAAGGTTTCTGACTCATGGACCATGTTGGCCCGGAAATAGGGATCGGTGAACGAATTGGCCATGACACTGCTTTTCCAGTCAGAGAAGGGACTTATGTCCTCGCCCTGCGGAGAGGGCTGATTCGCCGAAATCTGGATATCAGGCGCCCGCAACACAGCTGGAGTGTCACCCGGAGCGCTGGCTGTATGGCACTGACCGCAATCGACCGCCGCCAGGAAAACGCCGGTCGGGCTCCAGTGCTCAACCTGGGTAACCAATGAGGGCAGAACGTTCTCATACCCAGAATCCGGTTCGATCTCGTCGCTGACATCAACTACCGGTCCACTACTATCACTGCATGCCGCCAGAACAGGTAATACCGTTACCCAAAATGCTGATGATGCGAGTTCTCTGAAATAACGACTATTCGCCATATAAACCCTCCCAATGTCTTTCATAACTATGGAACGGTATGCAGTCGCCCAGATTGACACTGGTCAGTTTTCGATCGCACGGTCAGCGTCGTCGTCTTCACTTGCTCCAGGGACTTACAAGAAAAACCAACCCGGCAGAAGCGACATGTTATAGGCCGCATGGAGAATGACACAGGGCACCAGAGAGCCATGCCGATCCCGGAAATACCCGAAAACCAGCGCAGGCACCAACACCAGCCAGGCCATCAGATCGGTTCGATAGACAAGATGCCAAGCGGTAAACAGAAGCGCTGTGATCAGGTTCGCGCAGGACAGGCCGGCAAAACGTCTTTGACCCACCGAGGTAGTGACCAGCCAACCCTGCACCACACCGCGAAACGCCAGTTCTTCGATGATCGGTGCCCAGAGTACCAACGAAAGAATGGACAGCAGGTCGGCATCCTGCCAGCCACTGCCACCGGCAAGCACTGTCAGCAGAACGCCGATCAGACAGCCGACAACCAGAGCGAGCACGAACTGACCGTCGGCCATGGACCGCGTTGGTCGGTTCAAGCCCAGCTTTGCCCGGAGAGAGCTGGATTGATGCATAGAAGGAAACACCCCGGCTGGACTGGATTCAGACTCTGAATACTAGAGCATCCGTTGTTAAAAAGTCAGGCCACCAGAAACAGAAAAGCGGAGCCTTGGCTCCGCTTTTCTAAAAGGTCTTAACCTGCCTCAGGCACTCTGGCGCTGAGCTGGCCGACTCCGCTGACCACCACCATTCTGGCTACGGCCACCGCTGCGACCACCCGGCTTGGCGCCGAAGCTCTTCGGCTTTCCGCCGGGACGACCATTGCCGCCGCCATTACCATTACGGTTACGGGCGCGACTGGGATCGGCCTTCGCCTTGGGCTTCAGCGGCAGGTTGTTGGTAGGTTCGAAACCTTCCACTTCCGTGCGCGGCAACTGCTTTTTGATCAGTCTTTCGATACCGGCGAGCATCTTGCCTTCATCGGCACTGACCAGTGACAGGGCGTGACCACTTTCACCGGCACGGCCCGTACGGCCAATACGGTGCACGTAATCTTCCGGCACGTTGGGCAGTTCAAAGTTCACCACCTGGGGCAGCTGCTTGATGTCCAGGCCACGGGCGGCGATATCAGTCGCCACCAAAACACGTACTTCGCCAGCTTTAAAATCCGCCAGCGCGCGGGTACGGGCACCCTGTGACTTGTTGCCATGGATGGCAGCGGCGGTAATACCGTCCTTCTCCAGCTTCTGGGTCAGGCGATTGGCACCATGCTTGGTGCGGGTGAAAACCAGCACCTGATCCCAGCTGTTATCGCGAACCAGCTTGCTCAGCAGCGCTGTTTTCTGGCTCTGATCTACCGGGTAGACAGACTGCTTGATATTTTCGGCAGAGGTATTTCGAGCCGCGACTTCAACCTGAACCGGGTTATCCAGCAGACCTTCTGCCAGAGTGCGGATCTCGTTGGAGAAGGTGGCGGAGAACAGCAGGTTCTGGCGCTTGGCCGGCAACAACGAAAGGATCTTGCGGATGTCGCGGATAAAGCCCATGTCCAGCATGCGATCGGCTTCGTCCAGAACCAGGATTTCCACTTCGTTGAAGCGCACAGCATTCTGCTGGTACAGGTCCATCAGACGGCCCGGTGTTGCCACCAGCACGTCCAGGCCTTTGCGCAGCTTCATCATCTGCGGATTGATTTTCACACCACCGAAGACCACGGCGGCCTTGGTGGGAATGTATTTGCTGTAAAGATTCACGCTGTCATGAACCTGCGCCGCCAGTTCACGGGTGGGCGTCAGAATCAGGGCGCGGGGGCCTTTTCCGGTGCGCGGGTTTTCACCCAGACGCTGCAGCAAGGGCAAGGTAAAACCGGCGGTTTTGCCGGTGCCGGTTTGGGCAGCAGCCATAACGTCCCGGCCAGAAAGCACGGCGGGAATGGCTTGGGCCTGGATGGGAGACGGGGTTTCATAACCCTGGTCAGACGTGGCACGGACCAGCTGCTCGGACAAACCGAGTGAAGAAAAACTCATATAAGATCAACTCTTGATTATTCTGCCTCCACGACCACCGTTATCGGCGAATGCGGGCAGATGCCATGAACATTCATGGAATAAAAGACGACTACGGTCACGCGCCGTTATCGGGGTGACGTCCTCTGACAGGTCGTATGGAAAGGTCGCACGGGCTTAAAGCCTTAAACTGCGGAATCCCTAGAGGCAGGATGCAGGCACATTAACAGAGGCCCGGCGAATTAGCCATAGGTGATTATAATAAGCATCCGAAGGAACCTGGACTGCATCTTCGAGTCAGACTGCCTTCACGAAACCGAACCACAGAGGGATTTGTCAGAATGAGCGTCAGTATCGGCCCCTTGAGCCTGTCCATCGGCCACCTGCTCCTGGTTATCGCCTTCGGCCTGGCTCTGCTGGTTGGAGGGGTACTCGGCCGCAAATATCGGGTGCCGGTGGCCGGATCGGTGGCCGATATCTTTGTGGTAGCGATGCTGAGCGCCCGGATCGGTTTCGTGATCAGCTACTTCGAGCATTACCAGAACGACCTGCTGGGCATCATTGATATCCGGGACGGCGGTTTCGATGCGCTCTGGGGTGTCATCGGCGCCATCATCTTCACCGGCTTTCTGATGTGGCGCAGGAAAGCACAACGCAAGCCACTGGCCACGGCCGCGTTAACAGGCGCCCTGTTCTGGGCCGGCACCGCAGGCACCATTACACTGATCGAACAGCAGGCCCGCGGCATGCCGGACGTTACCCTGCGCTCGCTCAATGGTGAAGTGATCAACATGTCCCAGTTGGCTCCGGGCCAACCCCTGGTAGTGAATCTCTGGGCGACCTGGTGCCCACCCTGCATCCGGGAAATGCCCGTGCTGCAGGAAGCCCAACACATCTATCCGGATATCGCGTTTGTGTTTGCCAACCAGCGGGAACAGCCCGAGACCATCCGTTCCTTTCTCGAGGAAAACCGCCTGAACCTGAACAATCTCTACCGGGACGATCAGGCCCAGCTGGCACGAGCCGTGGGCAGCAATGGCTTGCCAACCACGCTTTTCTACAATGCTCAGGGCGAACTAATTGATTCCCACATGGGCGAGCTGTCACGGGCAACACTGGCCAGGGGCCTGGAAAAGATCCGGGCACCCGACGAGTGAACCAGGCCCGCTGTTCCCGTTAGCCGAGTGGCGTTTTTATCTACTGGGTTGCCGCTTTGGCAAAATTTCCCAGTGCGCCGCTCACTTTTCCGAGCACCTCATCGCATCCTTCAATGCCATGGCGGCTCTTGAGGTATTGCGGGTCGTTGTATCCCAGCCACACGTCTCCGTTGGCATCCTCCCAGATCAGGGCTTTCTGGGGCAGGTCAATGGCGACACTCTGGGCGCACTGCATCAGTGGCGTGCCGACTTTGGGGTTGCCGAAGATCAACAATTCGGTCGGACGCATTGCAAGCCCGGCATTCGCGGCGCCCTGCTGGTGATTAATGCGGGCCATGACCGTCATGCCCTTCTCTTTTAGCACAGACTCGAGTTTGTCGGCCGTGGCTTTGACATCGTGACTGCTTTTGACCGCGACCAACCCATCTGCAGCATGAGTGAGCGTGGCGAACAACAGAGTCGATGCCACCAGAACCAGTCTGAAAACGCAGCGCATAGTATCCTCCGGAGGGTTTGCCGACGTTTTAAGCATAGAACAGCCGCCAGCGTTACGCATGAAACAACATCAGTAAATCGCTGCCGCACCTTCCGGCCTGCTCTTGAATCGCTTGTGCAGCCACAGATACTGATCGGGCTGCTCCCGAACGGTGGCTTCAATAAAGCGGTTCCAGACTTTGGCGTCCTGTTCTGGATTTTCACCGAAGGATTCCTGAATCGGAGAGAACACGACCCGGTAACTGCCATCGGGCATTCGAAGGTGACTCACGCAGATGACGGCAGCGCCCGATTCCCTGGCAATAAAGCTCGGTGAGGTAATGCAGCCAGCACTGATCCCGAAAAAGGGAACAAACACCTCCGACTTTTTGCCGAAATCCTGATCACAGGCGAACCAGACCTGGCCCCCTTCTTTGAGAAACGACAACATTGGCCTTACTTGACGCTTGGTGAAGGGGCGGATACCAAAATGCCGCCGGCGGCCACGTTCGATCATACGGTCGATCACCGGATTGTTGTTGGGGCGATACATGTAACCCGGCTTATCGAGCTTGCAGGCGATCAAAGGCAGTGCAAAATCGAAAATGCTGTAGTGCCCGCCGATCAGCAGCACACCCTTGCCTCGTTGTTTAGCTTCTTCAAGATGCTCCGAGCCATACACCGAGGCGCTCTCGCAATAGGGGGTCATGTCCTGCCACCAGGCATGAATGCTTTCCAGAATGCCACGCGCCGAGGCGACAAAGGAATCCTCGACCAGTTGGCTGCGGGTTGCCTCGTCCAGTTCCGGCATACAGGCAGCAAGATTGGCATCCGCGACCCTGGCTCGGGACCGCATTCTTCTGGAAAGCAGCCTTCCCAGCCAGCGACCAAAACGCTGTTTGATTCCCATCGGAAGAAACGACAATAGCCAGAGCATAAAGACCAGAATCCAGGCACCCCAGAAGACAGGATGCCAGAGAGGGCGTTTTCTACTTTTTCTACCGGACGCCATACAACGGTTGCCTATGATGAGGAAGAGGTTGGCCAGCCTGACACATTCCAGGTCAGCTGGATACTTGAGATCCTCACCCACCCTGATTGACAAAAGGGGATCCAATTCCGGAATTCTAGAGTATGGTTTAGAGGAGATACGTGTTTATACGTAGAAGTCATCCCAAAAGACAGGAAATTCCTCGTTATGTCCCGATGGAAGTTCGCCCACGGCCTTCTGCTCCTGCCGCTTGTATTGGCCGGTTGCAGTGAAGACACCAGCCAACCGACGACAAACGATCTCAAATCACCGTCCGAAACCGGGACACTCAAGGTAGCCACCCGCAATGGCTCAACCACCTACTACCTGGATCGCCATGAAAATCCCGTTGGACCCGAACACGCCTTGATCAGTGCCTACGCCGAGCAACGGGGCTGGCAGGTAGAATGGAACATGCTGGAGTCCACCAGCGAGGTGCTTGCGGCGCTGGAGTCCGGTGAAACGCACCTGGCGGCAGCCGGCCTGACCCACCTGGCCTCCCGCGATGAACACTTTGTTCGAGGCCCTGCCCACACCGAGATTACCGAACAACTGGTCTGCCATCGCGATGCGCGGCCCATGCCCCGGAAGCCTGAGGACATTCCGGGCACCGATATTGTCGTGACCGCCGGCTCCAGCTACGTCGAAACCCTGAACAAACTTAATGAGCAACACCCGGGCATCGGGTTTCAGGAAGATGCAGACCGCACTACAGAAGTGATTCTCTCGGATGTTGCCGAACAGGACGTCGGCTGCACCGTCGCTGACTCCAACATTGTTCAGGTGATGCGCCGGCATTTCCCGCATCTGGAAGTGGCAATGACGCTCACAGAGGGCCGCAATCTGGGCTGGTATCTACCCAAGGGTTCAGGAGATCTGGGCTCGGATGCCCACGAGTGGATGAACAGCGTGGATGGCGATGAAGCCATAGGCCTGATGGAAAACCAATACTACTCCTACATCGGTGATTTCGATTTTGTCGATCTGCGGGCACTGAATCGTCGGATTGAGGATCGGCTACCCGAATTCATTGATCAATTCCGGGAAGCGGAGGCCAAAACCGGGATGCCGGCAGACTTGCTGGCCGCCCTGGCTTACCAGGAGTCCCATTGGGACCCGGCGGCAAAATCCCCCACCGGAGTTCGTGGCATCATGATGCTGACCCGACGGACCGCTGAATCCTTGGGCGTGACCAACCGGCTGGACCCCGAGGCCGCCATTGATGGCGGCGCACGTTACCTGGCCGACCGGCACCGCCGCCTGCCCGAGACCATTCCGGAGCCGGACCGCACCTTTCTGGCGCTGGCCAGCTACAATATTGGCCGGGGACACCTGCTGGATGCCCGGCAACTGGCCCGGACACTGAACAAGAATCCGGATTCCTGGCAGGAAATGACCGAGGTTTTACCCCTCAAAGCGGACAAGCGATACTACCCCAGCACCCGCTACGGATACGCCCGTGGCTACGAGCCCGTGCACTACGTGCAGCGCATCCGCAACTACCGGGACGTCATACGTTCGGCCTTTCAGTGATCAGGTCCCGAACAGGGCCGAGCGCAGGGGTCTCAGGAAGCCGCCGGACTCCTTGTGGCTCGCGTGAGTCCGCTTCCCGTCGAATTCCAGGTAGCCATCCTCAATCGGCTCGAAACGCAGAATTTTCACATCTTCGAGGTAGTTCTGAGACGATTTCCAGGGCCCGTGAGTACCCTGACGAGGCAAACGATCGGCGGCCCGCTGAATATAGCCCGCATTGAGGGAGCCAAGCACGGTGTCGTCGCCGCGACTGTTCTCAGTATCTCTGGCCACCACGGTATGATAGCCACGCTTGTCCATCAGGTTCATAAGTCGGCACAGATACTCGGCGGCAATGTCCACCTTCAGGGTCCAGGAGATGTTGGTGTACCCGAAGATCATGCCGGCATTGGGCACGCCCTCCACCATGACGTTCTTGTAGATAATCTTGTCTTTCATCACGACTTCCTGGCCGTCCACGGTCGGCCGGATTCCGCCCAGCATCTGGATATCCAGACCTGTTGCCGGGATGATGATATCCGCTTCCAGTTCCTCGCCCGATTTCAGGCGGATGCCGGTTTCCGTGAAGCGGTCAATATGATCGGTGGCAATGGACGCCTTGCCCGCTTTCATGGCCTGGAAAAGGTCCCCGTCTTTTACCACGCACAGGCGCTGGTCCCAGGGATTGTAATCCGGGGTGAAGTGCCGCATGTCGGCGGTGTCCCCAACCTTGCGTTTGATAATGCCCAGGAACAGCCGGCGCATGAACTGCGGGCTCTTTCTGGAGCGCTGGTAAAGGAAACGGGAAATGGAAATATTCCGGGCCCTGGTCAGCCGGTAGGCGGTCTTCTCGGGCAGAATTTTCTGCAGGAACAGGGTCACCTTGTCGGTGGAGGGCAAAGGCATCAGATAGGTCGGTGAGCGCTGGAGCATGGTTACATGCGAGGCCTTCTCGGCCATGGTCGGCACCAGGGTAATCGCAGTTGCGCCGCTGCCAATGACCACGACCTTTTTATCCGTATAGTCGAAATCCTCCGGCCAGTGCTGCGGGTGCACAATCTGACCGCGGAAATCGCTTTCGCCCGGAAAGTCCGGTTTGTAGCCCTGATCATAATTGTAGTAGCCGGTACAGCCGACCATGAAGTTGGCGGTGTAGTGTTCTGTTTCGCCGGTGGCTTCGTTCAGGGCCGAGAGCTTCCAGCACTCGTCGACGCCCGACCAGTCCGCCGTCTTGACCGCCAGGCCAAAACGAATGTGGCGCTCAACGTCGTGTTCCCTGGCGGTCTCCGCCACATACTTCTTGATTGATGCACCATCCGCCAGCACCTTGCCACCGGTCCACGGACGGAAATTGTAGCCGAAGGTGAACATGTCTGAATCCGAGCGGATACCCGGGTAACGGAAGAGGTCCCAGGTGCCACCCAGGGACTGCCGACGCTCGAGGATCGCAAACGACTTCCCGGGGCACTCACGCTTCAGGTGACACGCCATGCCAATGCCGGAAACGCCGGCGCCGATGATCAGTACATCGAAGTGCTGGTAACTCATTACCCGTCCTCTCGGATTCCAATCCGCTTTTTATAGTTAATGGTCTGGAATCAAGATAGCTCAGGCAAGGCTGCGCGGGAATTGGCCAAAGTGGTCCGGGCCCCTGGTTGTTTCAGTCAGTCGTCCAGCGGGGCGTAGTCAGACCCAGGAACAGCCGATCTCAAAACCGCGATCAGTGACCCGACGTGAAATCCGGGTATTTTTGCTGCAGCCGGTAGAGCCGGATAATGGTGATGATGTTGGTGACGAGGACCATACCCTCGGCCAAGGTGCCACCTACGGAACCGATAACGATGTTGTTGAGCATCCAGGCCAGAGCTGCCAGTCCGAGCACAATCCGCAGAGGAATACCCCGGAGCATGAACATGCCCACGGTGCCGCAAACCGCGGCGGCAAGGGGGAACACGTCGGTGATCGATTTCCAGGTCGCCCAGGCGACCACCAGGTTCACCGCCAGCATGCCCAGCATGATGGGCCAGTTGCCCTGGTATTTGCGGGCAAGGGTAATGCGCAGGATCACCAGGACCGTCAATGCCGATGCCGTCCAGCTCTCGAAAAGCGCAAACATCAGGGCAAAGGCAACGTTGGCGGAGATCAGCAGCACCATCAGCCGATCGTCGTTCTTGTTGGCGAAACCGGCGATGCAGAAACCCAGGGCTACGAGACCGCACACCTGGCCCAGCGCCTCGGCGAGGGTCATATCCGCGATCAGATCAATCATCCTTCACCGGCCTGTCGCTCGTCGCCATATCGGTAATCCCCTCTGCCCGCAAAAGCTCTCAGCCTGCCACAATCAGGGCTTTTGAGCCATGAAGCTCCCTGTGCCAAAGTGCTCACGTCATTCAGCAAGGACCACCCAAGACCATGAAAACCGTATTCTCGCCCCTGCACAGCCGCCGACATGTCAAAACCGAACTGGATGGCGGACTGCTGATCGAGCCCCACGAGAAGCCTTCCCGTGCCGAAACCATCCTGGCACGGGTGAAGGACCAGGCCCTTGGAGAGATTCTTGAACCGGAAGAATTTGGTCTGGAACCTGTCAAACGGGTGCATACGGCCGATTATGTGGCTTTCCTGGAAACCTGCTGGGGGGAATGGCTCGCTGCCGGCAAACCGGGCGAAGCCATCCCGGCAGTCTGGGCCGGGCGTGGCATGCGCCATCGGCTACCCAAAGACATTGACGGCCGTCTGGGCTACTACAGCTTTGCAGCGGAGACGTCGATCTCGGATGGCACCTGGGAAGCCGCCCGGGCATCAGCCAATGTGGCCCTTACCGCCCAGAAACTGGTTGCCGAAGGCGAGCGCGCCGCCTTTGCCCTGTGCCGGCCGCCCGGACATCATGCCCACGCCGATCTGTTCGGCGGTTACTGTTTCTTCAACAATGCCGCGATCGTGGCCCAGGCCTTTCGTGACCAGGGCTATGGCAAGGTCGCCGTGCTGGATGTGGACTTCCACCACGGCAACGGCACCCAGGCGATCTTCTACGATCGCAACGACGTGCTGACAATCAGCCTGCATGGCGATCCGGACCTGGTATTTCCCCATTTTCTGGGCTTTGAAGATGAAACTGGAGAGGGCGCCGGAAAAGGCTACAACCTGAATATAGTCTATCCGCCCAACACGCCCTACAGCGTCTGGAGTCAGGGGTTGGAGAAGGCCTGCGAGCGGATAAAGGCATTCCAACCGGACGCCCTGGTGGTTGCCCTGGGTGTCGACACCTTCGAAGAAGACCCGATTTCGTTCTTCAAACTGACCTCCGGCGACTACCTGACCCTGGGCCAGTGTCTGGCCCGGCTTGAACTGCCGACGGTCTTTACCATGGAAGGCGGGTATGACGTCGATGCCATCGGCGTCAATGCGGTGAACGTCATGCAGGGGTTCGACCGGGCTGCAGATTGATCAGCCCTTGAAGCCCTTGCCAAGGATGTAGACTTCCCGGGAGCGCGAGCGGGAGGAATCCGGCTTGCGCACCACAACCTTGTCGAAGACGGCGCGGACCGATTTCAGGTACTCGTCGTACCCTTCCCCCTGAAACACCTTGGCCAGGAAGCTGCCTTTGGGCTTTAGCACCTGGCTTGCCATGTCCAGGGCCAGTTCCACCAGGTACATGGATGAGGCCTGGTCGGCAACCGTCACGCCGCTGATGTTCGGAGCCATGTCGGAAATCACCACGTCCACCGGGTCATCACCGAGGGTGGCCATGATCGACTCGAACACGTCGTTCTCGGTGAAATCACCCTGGATAAAATCCACACCGGCAATGGCATCCATGGGCAGAATGTCGGAAGCAATGACACGGCCCTTATGGCCCACCAGTTTGGCCGCCACCTGGGACCAGCCACCGGGCGCCGAGCCCAGATCCACAACCACCATATTGGGATGGATCAACCGGTCCTTCTTGTTGATTTCAAGAAGCTTGTAACTGGCGCGGGAGCGGTAGCCATCTACCTGCGCCTGTTTCACGAAGGGGTCGTTGACGTGCTCTTCAAGCCAGCGGTTACTGCTTTTGGATCGGGCCATGGGGTCTCTTCACAACGGGAAAGCCAGACGCCAATTGTACGTGCCGCGCCGGGCGGCGGCAAAATCCTGACAACCGGGCCGGCCACACGTACAATCCTGCCTGAATTCTGTGATTTTTCAGAACCCACCACGCCCACCTGACGGGAGACCGCCCTCGTGAATCTGGCCGACATCAAAAAGCTGCACCAGAAAAAGTACCGGCAGTCGTTTGGCCACTACCTCGTTGAGGGCGAACACCTGATTCTTGAGCTGCAAAAAGCAGCCGCCCGCCAACCCGCGCTGGGGGCCTCGGAGCTTTACGTCAACGGTGCCTATGAGCACTGGCAGAGCCCGTTCAGGACTCATGTGATCAGCGATCGCCAGATGGCGCAGCTCGCCGACACCCGAACACCCCAGGGAATTCTGGCGGTGGTGCCCATCCCCGAACGCTCGACGGAACCCGTGCCCGGCGAAAAAGCAATCTATCTGCACGAGGTTCAGGACCCCGGCAACCTGGGTACGATACTGCGCACCCTCGCCTGGTTTGGCGGTTTCCGGTGTCTGTTGAGCCCGGGCAGTGTGGATCCGTTCAACCCGAAGGTAGTGCGTGCCAGCATGGGCGCGCTCTTTCACGTCCCCCTTGAGACAGACGTCGATCTGGCCAGCCTTACTGACCGATACCAGAGCCTTGCGTGTCTGGACCTCAATGGGGGATCGATGACATCACAGGCCTTCCGCCAGCACGACTGTTATCTGTTCGGTAACGAAGCCCGGGGGGTACCGCGCGAGACCCTGGACCAACTTCGGGCGTTGCCTTACAGCATCCACGGCCAGGGGCAGATCGAATCCCTGAACCTGGCCTCGGCGGTAAACATGTGCACCTACGAATTAATGCGGGACCAGTAGACTGCAAATCTCATGCTATGAGCACTTTCGGCAATCGTTCTGGCGGATACCGCCATTGCCTGTCCGTGGCGAATTGGGGACGATCAGGGGCTGATCCCGAGACCGGACTGATGACTATGGAACGCTATCTCCAGCCAACCGCCTTTTTCGACTATGACCATCCCCGGCTGAAAGCCTGGATCGAGGCACAGCTGGAGCGCGTGCCCGAGGAGCCGGTGGAGCGGGTCAAGGCGCTCTATCTCGCTGTTCGTGACAGCATCAGCTACAACCCATACGTGTTCCGGACCGACGCCAACACGTTCAGTGCCAGTTACGCTCTGGAGAGCGGCGAGACCTACTGCATCCCCAAGGCGGTTCTTCTGGGTGCCGCCGCCCGCTCCATTGGCATCCCCAGCCGGCTGGGGCTGGCCGATGTCCGCAACCATCTCTCAAGCCCGAAGCTGATTGAATGGCTGCAGTCGGACATTTTCCGGATGCACGGGTTTATCGAGCTATACCTGAACGGACAATGGGTAAAGGCAACTCCGGCGTTCAACCGGCAACTCTGCGAGCTGATGAACGTGGAGCCGCTGGAATTCGATGGCATTCACGATTCGATCTTTCAGGAGTACACAGAATCCGGTGAGGCCCACATGGAATACGTCAACGACCATGGCCTGTTCGACGACGTGCCCCACGAGTTCATCGTCTCCGGTGTGCGGGCGGCCTATAGCCATCTCTTTGCCGGGGAGGAGGAGCCTGAAGCTCCCGAAGGTAGTCTGGTGCAGGACATATCGAGTCCCTAGAGCCTGCTCGAATCCAGCAAGGCCTTACTTTCTACTCGCTACCGTGTCTGCTCCCTGCCTTGCCAGCGCCCCCGTCATCGCATCCAGCAGGGCATCAGGATCAGGCACCGCCTTCCCAGCCCCCATTTCGCCGACGCGACTGAACCGCCCGAAATCAACGGCGCTCCAATTCTCCGGGTCCAAAATACGCTGCACCTGGTCAACATTGTCCCGGGTTGCAGGTTCCAGCTCGTAGCGGAAAATATAGTCCGGTGACATATCACTGAAATCCCGGCCATGGTGGTAGTCATGCAGCAGGAGCAAGGCAAGTCCACCGCCCATGAAATGTCGGCCCAGGCTGACAAGCAACTCCCCCTGCCGGATTTTTTCCAGCGCCTCTGGTTCCCAATCTACGCTGCCCACCAAAAGATTTTCCCCCGGAGCCCAGCCCGCATTTCGGGCGGCTTCTATGGCGCCCAGTGCCATGCCATCGCTCGCGCTCCAGATAGAGACAGTATTCGGATAGCGTTTCAGCAGGACTTCGGTTTTTTCCCGGGCCAGCTCACGACTCCAGTTGGCATACACCAGCTGCCGGAGCTCACTGCGCTGCTGGACCGCAGCCGCCAACAAACCCCGGTCCCTATCCTTGGTGGCAGAGGAATCCAGTGTTCCCGAGAGGGCCACCATGGGAATGCTGGCTTCGGGGGCGAGGCCCAATTTTTCGGCCTGTTTGCCCAGCAGCGTAACAAGGGCACGGCCGGCGGCAATATTGTCCGGAGAAAGGTGGCCGAGCCAGCTCGGTAAGACGGTTCGGGGCATACCGATGCTGGCTCGGGCGGCGTCAGGCACATCGGTATTGAAGGTAAACGTCCTTACACCGGCCCCATCCGCGAGCTTGAGCATGGATTCGGTGACATGCTCCTTGCACATGAATAGCAGGTAGTCCGGCTTTTCTTCACGACTCAGCACGTCCTTCGCCATGCGAAGGTAGCTGAATCGATGACTCTCCCGATCGTATTGAACTTCCAGGTCAACCTCTAGATCCGTCGCGACCGCCTCCATGAAACCGGCAACCAGTTGCCAGAAACGGGAGTCGTCCGGTGACAGAAAAACAACACTGGGCCTTGGGCCGGCGTCTGCGAAAGGACCTGTGAACAGGAGCAGGCAACTAATCAGCAAGCGGGCTGGAAAGGACTTCATGTGATGAATCACCCTCTGGACGACCTGGCAGGGTTGGCTTGTGAGGGGACTAAACTACCGACCTGTCGTGTAACAGACAAGCGGAGATCCGTAACCAATGTCTCAGTTCAGAAGGGAATGTTCAGCGGCCGGAGCGGGGTCTTCAAACTCAACATACAGCTGGCCAGCCAATTGTTTGTAAATGCCAGCTTCTTTCAGGCCTTTCATCTGAGCCGAGAGGTTGCTCAGGAATTGCCGGTTGGCCTCGTTGTTGTGGCAGGTTAGCCGATCGTAACTTTCAAGCAGAGGTGTTTTCGAATCGTAGCTGAGCTCGTCCATGAAAGGCCGGACGTCCGGAACCGCTGCAATCATAGCGCCGAATCGCTGGTGCTCGAGCATGGCCACGTTCTGGGCATCGCTCTTCGACCAGATCACGTTAACGTCGTGGCCCTCCAGTACCCCGTCCAGATAGGTTTCATGACCAATGACCGCACCCACGGTTTCCCCCTCCAGCTGCGACAGTGAACTGATGGGGTCTTCGTCCTGCGGGGTAAACAGGTAATAGGAGAATTTGCCGAGCGGAAAACTGGCGATAACCGCATCTTCGCCCAGTCGCCGCTCCAGAACCTCGGTAAAGGAATAGATGCAGTCTGCGCCATGCTGCTCGAACACCATCATGGCCCGTTTGTAGGGAAAGAACTGCTCGGTCACAGTCACATCAAGGTTTTCCAGGGCCCTGTGCAGGATTTTCTGGTAAACACCGTCCCGGTTTTCGGTAAGCAGACTGGTGATATCCGGAACCGCGATCCGGACCACCGGATCGGCCACTGCAGGCGCACTCAGTATGATTGCGCCAAACAAGAGCACCCGAAAAGCATAATAGAGGAAGCGTTTCATGAGTCGCTCGTCAGTCCATGGCACAAAGAAGTGACTATTTTTCATACAGGTCCGGCAGTATGGCAATGTCGTTTCCCACACGCCAGAAAAACCTTGTCAAATCTGTGGGCATAGCCATAAAAAAAGCACCGGATCACTCCGGTGCTTCTCTCTCATCAGGCGGCACTTTTTCGGTTATGCCGCTTCGTCTTCGCTTTCATCCACGGAATTGCGGATCAGGAAGTCAAAAGCGCTAAGCGCAGCTTTGGAACCTTCACCCATGGAGATCACGATCTGCTTGTAGGGCACGGTCGTCGCGTCACCTGCCGCAAAAACACCCGGGATGGAAGTTTCATTGCGATCGTTAACGATAATCTCGCCATGCTGGCTCAGTTCGATGTCGCCCTTGAGCCATTCGGTGTTGGGAACCAGGCCAATCTGCACAAACACACCTTCCAGGGAGATGTGATGCTGCTCACCGGAGGTACGATCAGTGTAGTTCAGACCGTTGACCTTGCCATTCTCGCCAGTGATTTCAGTGGTCTGTCCGGAGGTGACGATCTCCACGTTCTTCAGACTGCGCAGTTTCTTCTGCAACACCTCGTCAGCGCGCATCTCGGCACCAAATTCGATCAGAGTCACGTGGCCCACGATACCGGCCAGGTCGATGGCCGCTTCCACACCGGAGTTACCACCGCCAATCACCGCAACGCGCTTGCCTTTGAACAGGGGGCCATCACAATGCGGGCAGTAAGCCACACCCTTGTTGCGATACTCTTCCTCTCCCGGAACGCCCATCTGGCGCCAGCGCGCTCCGGTAGACAGGACCAGGCTGCGGGCCTTGAGAGTCGCACCATTATCCAACCGCACCTCGTGGGGCATGCCCGGACGTGAAGCCGGAATCAGCTTCTCAGCACGCTGCATGTTCATGATATCCACGTCGTACTCCTTGACGTGCTGCTCCATGGCCGCCACCAGTTTCGGGCCTTCGGTGTAAGGCACAGAGATCAGGTTCTCGATGCCCATGGTATCAGCCACCTGACCACCAAAACGCTCGGCCGCGATACCGGTTGAGATCCCCTTACGAGCCGCGTAGATAGCAGCGGAGGCGCCGGCCGGGCCGCCACCAATCACAAGAACCTCGAAGGTCTCTTTCTGGTTGATCTTCTCGGCGTCTTTCTCGCTGGAGCTGGTGTCCAGTTTGGCGACAATCTCTTCCAGAGTCATACGGCCCTGGCCCCAGGGCTCGCCGTTCATGTAAACGCTGGGCACCGCCATCACTTCACGCTGTTCCACTTCATCCTGGAACAGGGCACCGTCGATGGAGGTGTTCTTGACGTTCGGGTTCAACACGCTCATCAGGTTCAGGGCCTGAACCACATCCGGGCAGTTCTGGCAGGAGAGCGAGAAGTAGGTTTCAAACTCGAACCGGCCTTCCAGAGACTGGATCTGCTCGATCACATCCTGGGAAGCCTTGGAGGGATGGCCGCCCACCTGCAGTAGCGCCAGCACCAGCGAGGTGAACTCGTGGCCCATGGGAATGCCGGCAAAGCGAACGCCAATATCGGTGCCTACACGGTTGATGGCGAAAGACGGACGACGCACGTCATTGGACTCTTCAGTACGGAGGCTGATCTTGGAAGACATGGGTTCCAGCTCTTCCAGCAGCTCCCGGAGTTCCTGGGACTTCTTGCTGTCGTCGTAAGCCGCGACCAGCTCAATCGGCTGCTGCAACTTGTCCATGTAGGCTTTCAACTGTTCCTTGATATTGGCATCCAACATAGTCTGACTTCTCCTTTAAATCTCGAAACTAAGTATTTGAATCAAATACGGTGGTTAAGTTGAGTTGGTGCAAAGATACGGCCCCGCAACCCAATGCTCAAATTAATTGACCCAAACTGTTTGATAGGACTTTGCTATACCTTCAGACTCACCGCTGCTCGGGGCTTGACCAATAGCGCATATCCACCGAAAGCCTGCCGCAGTATGATGTTGTCATATCGTCGCAACATCATTCTCTGGTACCCAGAATAGGCAACGCATGTTTCTAGACCGTTTCCACTCCGTCCAGGACGGACACGTCGTAATTTCCGCCCTGCAAGCCAGCCAGTTCGCCAAGGAAATTGCCGGGGATTTCAATCCCATCCACGACCCGGATGCCCGTCGTTTCTGTGTTCCCGGCGACCTGCTTTTTGCCATCGTACTGGCGCGCTTCGGGCTGTCGGAAAACATGACCTTTCGGTTCCGCAGCCTGCTCGGAGAGAATGTACCACTCAAGTTCGTTGAAACCGGGGACACGATTGACGTCTGCGACGATGCCGGCAAAGTCTATATCGAGGTGGTTCGCAGTGGCGCGACCACCGACGATGAACAGCTGATCGAGACCATTTCCCGAGCCTATGTGGCCGCCTCCGGAAAAAACTTCCCCCATACTCTCAAACCGTTAATGGAGTCGAACGGGGTAATGTTCAATCCCGACCGGCCCATGGTGATGTATGAGAGCATGAGCCTGGCCCTGGATAACCTGGATCTGCCCTCCCCCGGTCTGGAATTGCACAACGCCACGCTCGAGGCAGCCGGCAAGCGTGGGAACGTTCTTCTGGAATACCGCCTGACCGCAAACAACAAACCGGTGGGCGAAGTGACCAAACGGCTCGTATTAAGTGGCTTGCGGCCCTATTGCGCAGAGGCGATGGCAGGCGTGATTGAAGAGTTCTATCGCCTCAAGGCCCGTGGCGCCGATTATTTCAACGAGGACAACAGTGGAGACCACAAGAATGCCAATTCAGCCCGGTGATACCCTGCCAGACATCGAACTTCAGGTAATGGGCGAGAAGGGCCCCGAGAAAGTCCGCACCAGCGAACTCTTTGCCGGCAAGAAAGCCGTCCTGTTTGCCGTACCAGGTGCTTTTACCCCCACCTGTTCAGCCGCCCATTTACCCGGTTTTGTGGTAAATGCCGACAAACTGCGCGCCAAAGGCGTGGACAGCATCGTCTGCACATCGGTCAACGATGCCTTCGTAATGGACGCCTGGGGCAAGGCCCACAATGCCGAAGAGATCGTCATGCTGGCCGATGGCGTGGCAGAGTTCGCCAAGGCTCTGAACCTGACCCAGGATCGGACCGCGAACGGTATGGGCATTCGCAGCCAGCGCTACGCCATGATCGTGAACGACGGTAAGGTTGAGCTGCTGAATATCGATGCCCAGGGATTGGACCAGACCAGCGCCGAAAGCATTCTAGAGGCTCTCTGAGCTTCACTTTTTCGTCAGACACAAAAAAACCCCGGAAATTCCGGGGTTTTTCGTTCATAAGCTTTCCGGAAGGAGAAGCTTAGATCTTGCCAACCAGGTCCAGAGACGGAGCCAATGTTTCTTCGCCTTCTTTCCACTTGGCCGGGCAGACTTCACCCGGGTGCTTGCGCACATACTGGGCAGCCTTGACCTTGTCCATCAGGTAGTCAGCGTTACGACCAACGCCTTCAGCACTGATTTCTACGGACTGGATGATGCCATCCGGATCGATCAGGAAGGTAGCGCGGTCTGCCAGGCCCTGGCCTTCACGCATTACACCGAAGTTGTTGGTGATGGTGCCGGTCTGGTCGCCTACCATGTAGTAGTTGATCTTGCCGATGGTCTCGGAGCTGTCGTGCCACGCCTTGTGGGTGAAGTGCGTGTCAGTGGACACGGAGAACACTTCAACGCCCAGCTTCTGGAGCTCTTCGTACTTGTCGGCCACGTCGCCCAGCTCGGTCGGGCATACAAAAGTGAAGTCGGCCGGGTAGAAGAAAAATACCGCCCACTTGCCTTTCACGTCTGCTTCGCTGATTTCAACGAACTCGCCGTTTTTGAAGGCGGTGGCGTTGAACGGCTTGATCTCGCTGTTAATGATGCCCATTAAAAACTCCTTGTTGATGGATTCATAAGTTGATGAATTGATGGCGCATACAATACGGATATTGGAGGTGCGGATAAAATTGATAATTCCCAACCCGGGGATAGGAAAAACCTATCTGTGGGTTCCGACCGGGAATTTCTTTCCGCCACCCCCTTTATTGGGCCTTAGCCCGCCAGTTCAATCTTTCCAAAGTCCAGAATATTCTCTTTCGGTGACGCTTTAATGGCAGCCACTTCCGCCCGTTTCTTCGCCAGGATATAGACGAAACAGCCGAAATACAGCGCAATCACCAGGGCGCCAACCCACTGAATCCTCAAAAAATCCAGCTGGAACAGCATGGTCAGGCCGACCATAGCGAGGAAATTGAACACCACATAGTTCGCCCTCCCCAGGCGCTGGGCCGTGAGATTGAGATTGTCGGTGTACAGCCGGATCAGTGAATCCAGCGAGTTCACCACCATCAACACACCCACGGAGATCATGGCGAGATTGGTAAACGCCGCAATCTGCAGGCCTTCCGCATGGTAGTGATAAAGCACGGTAAACCACACACCAATGGCGATGGACGGTACCACCAGCATGGCAATCAACAGCTGCCAGGTACGGATACCGCTTACGAAACGCGCAGTGAACTGGCCGATCATGATGCTCCAGGCAAACCACCAGAACAGGTAGAACTCGTGGTAGTCATTGATGGGCAGGGCAAACTGGTGAATGTTGGCGAAGTACTCACTGATCAATCCGGCGGTGCCCAAGAAATCCGCCGGCGAGCCGGCGCCCATGACAAACGCACGGAACCACATGCCCACAATCAGGGCGATAAACAACAGACTCGAACCCAGGCTGAGGATGCGCACATACTTGATCTTGGAACTGGAGTAGACCGCCAGCGCAATCGCCGCAAACACGATGAAGTAGAACGCCGGCACCACGGACTCGCCATCACCCAACATGGGCAGATACCAGGGCAGATTCACCAGCAATAGATAGGCGGTAAACGCACAGGTGCCGATGATCACCACGTTGTTCACAATTTTCACCAGCGGAATTTCAAAGAACTGTACCCGTGGCTCGATGATCGCAAAATAGAAACAGGTCAGGAAATAGAATCCCCAGATCAGGAATGCCCAGAACCCGAACTCAATGGCCAGCGGGTTGGCAAAGCCGTACTCAGGGCTGGCAGACAGATCGCCATAGCCACCGAACTCGGTGAGCGGGAACATGATCAGCCCCACATCCAGACCGGAGGTGAACAGTATGGCAATAAAGGTGAAAGTTCTGACCGGCGTTACGCCGATGCACTGGATGTCCCACCATTTGTACAGGATCAGCACAATGGCGGCGAAGGTGAAGATCAAACCTGCAGATAACCAGAGTGTCATAACGTCCTCCGGTTGCTTTGTTTCTTTGTAATGAACAGCATGGGTGTTCCTCCTCTACTTTGTAAGCGCTGCTTCTTTCGAATCGGACACAAACCCAGGACTTGCCTATCGGGCGCCCGAAAACGGCAGAACACCGTCGCGCTGATAGGGAAATCCTGAGGGCTTGCAAAACCCCGGGCGCATTGCACGCCCGGGTGGGATGACGACGCGCTAGACCAGCGCGCGCTTTGCCTGTCCCGGTCGCTGACGTGCCTGCCACTGGTCGTCCATCACCACAGGCGCGTCAGAGGGTTGGAGGGGCTCCCTGCCCCGGATCAGGTCGGCTGCCCGCTCGGCCACCATGATGGTGGGCGAATTCAGGTTGCCATTGGGTATGGTCGGGAAAATGGACGAATCCACTACCCTGAGATTTCGTATGCCGTGTACCCGCGTGTCCGGGTCCACCACGGCCAGCTCGTCGGTGCCCATCTTGCAGGAGCAAGACGGGTGATAGGCGCTCTCCACCGCCTGGCGGACAAAGGCATCGATTTCCTCGTCGGTCTGGACCTCGGCACCGGGCTGGATCTCCGCTCCCCGATACTCGTCCATGGCCGGCTGACTGATGATTTCCCGGGTCAGGCGTACACAGTCGCGGAAGCCTTCCCGATCTGCCTCGTGCTCCAGATAGTTGAAGCGGATAGTCGGCGCCTGTTTCGGATCAGCGGATTGCACATGCACGAAACCACGGCTCTTGGGCTTGTTGTGGCCAATGTGCAGCTGAAAACCGTCGCCATCGAAGGCCTCCTTGCCGTCGTAGCGCATGGCCGCCGGCAGGAAATGGTATTGGAGGTCCGGCCACTCGACACCGGCCTTGGAACGGATAAATCCACAGGACTCGAAGTGATTAGTGGCGCCCAGACCGTCCTTGCACAGGATCCAGCGCACGCCAATCTTGAGCTTGTTCCACCAATCCAGCTTGCCGTTAAGAGACACCGGCTGTTTGCATCGGTACTGGAAGTAGAACTCAAGATGGTCCTGCAGGTTTTCACCGACACCGGGTAACTCGTGGTTTACCTCAATACCGGCCTGCTCCAGCACCTCACGCTTACCAATACCGGACAGCTGGAGCAGGTGCGGTGAGCCGATAGAGCCGGCCGACAGGATGACTTCTTCGGTGACCTTCGCCTCGTGCACCTTGCCACCCTGCTCGTAACGGACACCGGTGGCGGTCTTGCCATCCAGCAACACCTTGTGAACCAGGGCGTGGGTGACCACGGTCAGGTTCGGGCGCTCCATGGCCGGGCGAAGATAGGCATTGGCGGTGGACCAGCGACGACCGTTCTTGACGGTCATGTGCATGGCGCCGAAACCTTCCTGCTGGGTACCGTTGTAATCATCGGTCTCAAAGTAACCGGCATCGGAACCCGCGTTGATAAACGCCTTGTAGAGCGGGTTCTGCATGTTGTTGCCGTTATTCACGCCGAGCGGGCCTGTATCCCCCCGGTAATCATCGGCGCCAAACGCCCAGGTTTCGGCCTTCTTGAAATAAGGCAGGACGTTCCGGTAATGCCAGCCTATAGCGCCTTCGGAATCCCATTCGTCAAAATCCCGGGCGTGGCCACGGACATACACCATCCCGTTGATGGAGGAGGAACCGCCCAGAACCTTGCCCCGGGGGCAGTGCATGCGGCGGTTGTCCAGGTACGGCTCCGGCTCGGTCTCGAACTGCCAGGCGTATTTCTTGGTGTTCATGGGAATGGACAGGGCGGTGGGCATCTGGATGAAGATGCTCTTGTCACTGCCGCCGGTTTCCAGCAGCAGCACCCGGTGGCGCGCGTCCTCAGTTAGTCGGTTGGCAAGCACGCAACCGGCGGAACCCGCACCCACAATGATGTAGTCGTATCGGTTTTCTGTCATACGCGTTCTCCTGTGTCGAGTGCGGGCTTAAAACGGGGCGTCCAGATCCTGCATTCCGATATAAACGGACTTGATCTGGGTGTAGTGAGCGATGGTCTCGCGCCCGTTTTCCCGGCCAATACCGGAGAGCTTGTAGCCGCCCACCGGCATTTCCGCCGGGGAGGCACCGTAGCTGTTGATCCAGCAGATGCCGGCCTCGATCTGGTGAATCACGCGGTGAGCCCGGCGGATATCGTTGGTGAACACGCCAGCGGCCAGACCGGTATCGGTGTTGTTGGCCCGGGCAATTACCTCGTCTTCGTCGGAGAAGGTCAGTACCGACATCACTGGCCCGAAGATCTCTTCCTTCACGATGGTCATGTCATCGGTGCAGTCGGTGAAGATGGTGGGCTCAACGAAATAGCCCCCTTTCGAATCCTCCGGCTCAAAGGCCCGGCCACCGTGGCTGAGGGTGGCGCCTTCGGAAAGGCCTTTGGCGATGTAATCGAGCACCAGATCCCGATGTTTTTCAGAGATAAGAGCGCCATAGTTGGTGTCCGGGTTCATCGGGTCACCGGGCTTGATGTTCTTGCGGATACGTTCCAGCAGCCGCTCCATAAAGCGCGGGTAAAGGTCTTCATGAACAAACACCCGGGTGCCGTTGGTGCAGATCTCGCCCTGGGTGTAGAAATTGCCCACCATGGCGGCGGAGATGGCGTTTTCCAGATCCGCATCGTCAAAGATGATCAACGGAGATTTTCCGCCGAGTTCCATGGTGACGTCTTTCAGGGTGGAGGACGCCGCTGCCATCACCTTCTTGCCAGTGGCAACTTCGCCGGTGAAGGATACCTTGGCAATCTCCGGATGATGGGTCAGCCACTGGCCCACTTCGGCGGCGCCCTGCACCACGTTGAACACACCCGCCGGCACGCCCGCTTCGGTAAAGATTTCCGCCAGCTTCACCGCGCCCATGGGGGTTTCCTCAGAGGGCTTGAAGATCATGGCGTTGCCGCAGGCCAGGGCCGGCGCGGATTTCCAGCAGGCAATCTGGATCGGGTAGTTCCAGGCGCCAATCCCGGCGCAGATGCCCAGAGGCTCCCGACGGGTGTAGTAAAAATCGCCACCCAGATCCTGCTGGTTACCTTCAATGGATGGCGCCAGACCGCCAAAGAACTCAATGGCGTCTGCGCCGGTAACCACGTCCACAGCTTCGGCTTCCTGCCAGGGCTTGCCGGTATCTCGCACTTCCGCGGCGGCCAGCTCATCATTGCGCTCTCTCAACAGCGCAACCGCCCGCAACAGGATCCGGCTGCGCTCAATGGCAGTCATCGCAGACCACTCGGCAAAGCCGGCGCGGGCACTTTCAATGGCGGCTTGCTGCACGGACTCATCCGCCACCTCCACCTCGTAAATAACCTGACCGGTGGCCGGATTCACCACGGGGAAGGTCTCGCCGGTGCGGTTGGCCAGGAAACGGCCATGGACGAAATTCTGAACAACAGGAAGAGATGCAGACATAGTCGGTAGATAACCTCGGTTCGGTGTCTTCAGGCCTTGTGGGCCGTTCGAATCAATCCCGGCTTAGGCAGTTGCCTGCGCCAGTGTCTCGTGGACAAATTTCTTGCAGAGCCGCTCGCCGGCTTCAAAACTCTCTGACGGGTCCAGGCTCAGGGCGCTACGCAGCCAGAACCCGTCGATCATCGCTGCGGTCTGCCGGGCCGCTTCGGTCGCTGCGTCTGGCGCCAGCACCTGGGCAAAGGAGTAGCGCAGGTTGCTGTACAAGCGGGCGTTGTTGATCTGCTGCAACCGCTTGAGCCCTGGCTCATGCATCGAGCGAGCCCAGAAGCTCAACCAGGTCTTGGCCGCCAGCGCCGAGCGTTGAAACTCGGAAAAATTCGACTCGATGATGCAATTCAACCGCTGCTCGGGGGAGCGGTCGGTTTTTGCCATGCGCTCCCGCAACTCCTTGCCCAGTTGATCCAGCAAATAACGCAGGGCCGCTTCAATCAGCCCCTGCTTGCCACCGAAGTAATGGCTGATAATCCCGGAGGACATCCCCGCGCGTTTGCTGATACTCACAATGGTGGTGTTCTGCATGCCCAGCTCGGCGATGGACGCCATGGTGGCTTCAATCAACTGCTGTTTACGTGTGTCTTTTACTCCAACAATCGGCATGGCGGCTTCGGTTACTCGTCTTGATTCCGGTGTTAAAAAGCAGCGCGAATTAGCCCAGCTTTTGTTAATTGAACGTTCAATTAACAAAAAGGTTACAGAAGCCGGACGAGGAATTCAAACCTGTTTAAAAAACGGACAAGATGAGGGCCACGCTAACGTGGCCCTCATCAAGGATGCAGCAAGGGAAAGCTAATATCAGCTATGGCGCCGGTAGTCGGGGTCTGTCCAGCAGATTGGCAGAGCTTCGCCGGAAGGAAAAGCCAGCTCGGATTTGGAATAGGGTTCAGGATCCTGCGCCTCCTCCCCGTAATGAAGACTGCCACTCACCTGCTGGATATGGGGATCAAACAGTGCCTGAATGTCCAGTACCTCAATCAGGTGCCCGGTTGCTTTTTCAGCGACAAACATAGAGGCCTCCGTGGGAAAGGATTTATCCTTTCAACGTAGCAGAAAGGCCGCGATCCAGACAGGCGCCCCTGGGCCATCGGTAGCACCAAAGAAACGGAACGCAGCGCCTGGAAACTCGAAATATGAGACATTTCGCTACATTAAATATCGGTTCTCGGCTTTTCACAGGGGGAAACATTGTTAAGCTGAACCGTACGATAAAAAGAAAAGCCTGATGGCGATAAAACGGGGTCTACTGTTCGTGATCCTCAACAATGCTCTGCGTATCCTTGTTCTGATCCTGGTTTCCTGCGCGTTCCAGTTTGCCCGTGCGGATGCCGGCCCGATTACACTTGCCCCTGACGAACCGATCGAAAGCCATTTCCAGTATTGGGAAGACACCAGTGCCGAAGCCACCCTGGAAGCTGTCCGCGCCCTTCCCGCGTCGGCATGGCAGGCAAGACCCTCCAGCAAGGCCACCTTCGGCATCACAGATTCCGCCTACTGGTTGCGACTTCAGGTGCGTAACCATACAGAACATGATCAACTGCTGATCGCGGAGCTGGCCTACTCCCAGCTCGATGACGTGGTGTTCCACGAGCTCTCCGGAGACACTGTACTTCGCGAATACCAGACCGGCGACACCCATCCCTTCTATCCAAGGGACGTAGACCATCCCAACATGCTGTTGAGATTCCAGGTAGCCCCGGACACCTTGAAAACGCTCTACATTCGGGTCGCTACCCAGGGCACCATGGTCGTGCCGTTGCGGATATGGCAACAGAATGATTTTTACGAGGCCGCTGCCAACGAGCAGAAACTGCATTTCTTTTACTACGGCAGCCTGGCAGTCATCATTCTGATCAACCTGGCCGTGTTCCTGACACTTCGCGAAAAGCTGTACCTGTACTACGCCCTGGCCATCTTCGGGTATTTCCTGTTCTTCGCCGCTCTCCGCGGCTACACGCTTCAGCATATCTATCCGGATGCACCAGCCCTTCACGCCCATCTGCTGATGCTCAGTATCCCCTTCCTGGCGATGTTCTCAATCCTGTTCTGCATGGAGTTCCTGAAAGTTCGCTCACACAGTCCGCGGCTTTACCGGGCCCTGCAAGCCATGCTGACTTTCGAACTCCTGTACTTCCTGAGCGCCCCGCTTTTGAACTATGACACCGGCATCCGGGTGGCGGCGGTCTCTGCGTTCGGGTTCTTCTCGCTGCTGCTGCTGGCAGGCCCAGTTGCCTGGGCTGCCGGTGTGCGAGCCGGTGTGTTCTTCACAATCGCCTGGACACCTCTCACGGTGGGGGTATCGGCAACGGCAGGCCGGGCGCTCGGTCTGTTGCCAGAGAATTTCTTTACCGAATACGCCATGCAGATTGGCTCCGGACTTGAAGCCTTCATTCTGACCCTTGCCCTGGCGGACCGCCTGTACCGGGAAAGAGAACAGAAGATCCAGGCCCAAGCCGACATCCTTCAGCAGCAAAAAGCCCGGAACCAGGCCCAGAACAAGCTAAACGAAGCACTTACCCATGACCCCGTTACCGGTCTTCCCAACCGGAACCGGTTCGAATGGATGGTCGATGAGCAGTTGCAACAGCATCCCAATGGCCGCTACCTGGTGGGGGTCACCCGCGTAACCCAGTTAACAGAAATCAACCGGACCCTGGGCCTTGAGCGCAGTGAGCGCTTGCTAAAAGCGATGGCCGAACAGATGACAAGACTGGCAGGCGCCCTGCCTATGGTGCACTCTGCCGTCAACTCCGATGGTAAAGAGGAGCGTGTCTATCAGCTGTCCGGGGACAGCTTTGGCCTGCTGGTGGATGTCAGCAAAACCGGAGACGACTTCAGGTCGCTGGATAATGCTCTGAAGCAACTGGCAGAACCGGTTTTGCTGGATAACATCGCCATCGAGCCCAATCCTCGGTTCGGCGCGGCCAGCTACCCGGAACATGGCAAAAAAGCGGCCCTGTTGATCCGGAATGCCCATGTCGGGATGGAAATGGCGCCCCTCGGCCCCTATCAAACCGGCCTGTATTCCAGGAAGAACGACATCTACGACGAAAGCCGACTAACGTTGATGTCAGACCTGCGAGAGGCGCTGCACAGAAACCAGACCCAACTCCACTATCAGCCCAAAATCAGCAGTCTGACAGGCAAGGTGGTGGGTGTTGAAGCCCTGATCCGCTGGTACCACCCGGATCGAGGCTGGGTGCCGCCTATTGAGTTTGTTCCGATGGCGGAGAAAACCGGTGTGATCAAACATCTGACACGATGGGTCGTGGATCAGGCTCTGAACGATCTGAAGGAACTCCATAGCCTCGATCCGGCTCTGAGCGTTTCGGTGAATATCTCTGCCCGGGATCTAAGCTCATCGGAACTGACAGGCCTGTTCGAAACCCGCATAAAGCGATATCAGCTGCGAGCAGAACAGGTCATCGTCGAGCTCACCGAAACCGCGGCCATGGACGATCCCCATAGAGGCCTGAAAGCCCTGAACGAATTGACGGCTATCGGGCTGAAGCTCTCGATTGACGACTTTGGTGCCGGCTACTCCTCGCTCTCCTATCTCAAGAAACTGCCCGCCAGCGAAATCAAACTGGACCGGGCCCTGTTACAGGACATCGAATCCAGCGAGAGCGCCAGGATGATTGTTGAAACCGCCATAAGGATGGGCCAGGGCCTGGGCTATCAGGTTGTGGCCGAGGGCGTCGAAACCGAAAAGTCGGCCCGCCTTCTGAACCAGTTGGGGGCGGAAATGCTGCAGGGCTACTGGATCTGCCCGCCAAAGGCGCTTGAGGAGCTGAAGGTTTGGATGGAGGCCGAAAGCGAAGTAAACCGGCTGATAGCGGTAACCTGAATTGCTTACTCCAGGCCGCGTTAAATCATTAGCCTTCACAGCCAACGACGAACTTCCCTGCTGTACCTGAGATATGACTCTCCAAACTTTTCCCCCATAAACCGCTCCTCGGGGATGATTTGAAAGCGATTCATATAGCTTACAAAGGCCGCAAGAAATAGCATTGAAAGAACACTGCCCAGAAACAACGCCCACCCGACCAAAACCAGCAGGAACCCGAGGTACATCGGGTTCCTGCTGTGTCGATAGACCCCCGAGACCACAAGGCTTTCAGACTGGTCCGGCACCCTCGGGTCTACGGTTGTTCCTGCAGTCCTGAAGGCCAGCACACCCAGGATAGCGACGAGAACGCCAAGTAGTGCGATGCTGGAGGACAGCCAGACCACGCCTGGAACATCAAAAGAAAGAGTTGGGAACAAAGCTGAAACACTCCACATCCCGGCGGCTGCAATCAAAACCAGTACAACCGGGGGTATTTTCAGCTCCAGCACTTTCAAGCCATTCACGTCAGTTGCCATAATCTTTTCCGAGCCCAGTCTGTGTGAAATTTATGCGTCCGTAGCAAACTGAATGCCGTAGGCTATACTCAAAAACAGCGTATTTTACACTATTTGACAATATGGCTAGTGCCGTCGCGCTGCGGATCATGTTGTGAACCAAGGAGGTCCTCATATGAAACCGCACCTTTCACTGCCACGCACTCTAACTACCCTCGCGTTGGCGACCCTTATGACTGCCTGCGCCGGACCGGGGCCGAAACCCGATAGCGAGCTGCAATCTGCAGAATCCGCCATCAAGCAGGCCGAGGCTTCAGACGCCCGACAATTTCAGCCCGTATTGCTGAATGAAGCAATGAATAAGGTAGCCGATGCCCGCGCTCTTATCGATGAGGAGCAATACACCCAAGCCAGACGCTTGCTGGAGCAAGCCGAGGTCGATGCCCAACTGGCAGGCGCCCGCTCTGAGACCGAAAAGGCCCAACGAGCGGTTGCCGAAATCAACAACAACATCGAGAACCTACGCCAGCAGCTGAATTCAAATCAGCAGTAGGCGCGGCGGAAGGAGACACGCCAAATGAACTCTACATTATCAATCGGTTTCGCGCTCGGGCTATCCGTACTGATGGTTGGCTGTGCAAGCACCCCTCAACAGAATGCCAGCGTCGACGAGGCCAGAAGCGCTTACATGGCAATAGAGCAGGATCCAAACGTAGCGCGCAGTGGTTCTGCACAACTACGCCAAGCCAAACTCGAACTGGATAGAGCCCAGGCTCTGCTGGAGGATGGCGCTGACATCAACCAAGTCGAGCATGTCGCCTATCTGGCACAGCGTCACGCCGAGATAGCCCTGCAACAGGGGAAGCGTGCGGATCTGGAGGAAGAGATCAGTTCTGTGGAAGAGCGCCGCAAGCAGCTCATGTTGCAAATGAAGTCCAATGAGGCGAACGAGGCCCGTATGGAAGCCGAAGCGCTGCGAGCTGAAATGGCGGCGCTGAAAGCTGAGCAAACAGAGCGTGGCATGGTACTCACGTTGGGTGATGTACTCTTTGATCTGAACAAGGCCGACCTGAAAGATGCAGGCAAGCGCTCCGTGGAGCGGCTGGCTGATTTCATGAAGCAGTATCAGGAACGCCGGGTACTCATTGAAGGCTACACGGACAGCACGGGCGCTGCCGAATACAACCAGAAGTTGTCGGAGAGACGCGCCGTATCGGTTCAGCAAGAGCTAATGGATCAGGGAATACCGGGCAGCCGGATTGAGGTGGAAGGCTATGGCGAGGCCTACCCCGTTGCCACCAACGACACCAGTGCAGGCAGACAACAGAACCGACGGGTAGAGATCGTCATTTCGGATGAATCCGGCAGTATCAGTACCCGATAACCGGTTAGGACAAACCGACCACAGCCATCGGTGACAGGGACCTGGCGGATCAGAAGGCTTTGCAATCTGTGGCCTTGCGATCCGCCTGTCTCTAGCGCCAGGCTGCTCTTAGCGCAGCTCCCAGTGCATTGTAGTACGCCCTGAAGGCACAGTTGATCCGGTTGCGTTGATCACCCATCGGGTACAACCCCATTCTGGCCTCTTCCGTTTCCCGGGTTCCGCTCACCAGGAAGGCATTCTTGCAGTCGCTGTCCTGCACAAAAGCTTCAAAGGCCCGGGCACAAAGCTCTTCTGGCAGGCTGAAATACTGGACTCCTGCAGCTTTGTCGGCCTGCACCGAGCATCGAAAGAGCTCACTCGGCTCTGCGCCTTTTTCATCCAGAAGAATCGCCTTGAAGCAGGCCTGCAGGCGATCATTCAACGGATGTCTGACCACGTCGTCGCGGCTTAACCACAGTTTCGAAGCAAACTGGCCTCTCTGGGTCTCGCCGAAAAGCTTCTCGCCGATGTAATGGTCGAAAGCGTGAAACCACTCATGGGCAATACTGCCTGGGCCGGCGTTCTTGGCCAGGGAGAAACTGCGGGTGGCAGGCGTGTAGTGGGCCGACACACCGGGTCGGCCGCCAATGCCATACTGTAAAGCCAGGGTGCCACGCAGGGAAACCAGCGACTCGGTGCCACCAAGAATGGTCATCAGGTCGCACAGGGCATCGTAGAACAGCGACGCACTGCGCTGTTTTTCCGGCTCTGTGACCCAGCGGCCAATCTCGATGGAACGAAACTGGAAACGACGGCGGACGTCGAGAAACGTAACAGGCGCTCCGGCTCGATGGTCCGGGCCCCGGCGGTAGAAGGTTCTGGCCATGGCGCTATTGTACGATGAAAAACCGAGCTGTCTTTCAGCGGTCGCCAGAAAGATTATTTGGCGGGATTGACCGGTTTTATGTGAATTATGACCGTCTGATTTTTTGCCGGCTTGTGCCACACTGCCAGAACCAATAATGACAATATCCGGACCGAGTGTTTGCTATGACCGACACCCAGACCCATTACCGCACCTGCAACATTTGTGAAGCCATGTGTGGCCTCGAAATCAAGCATCAGGGTAACGAGATCCTGTCCATCAAGGGCGATAACAACGACCCCTTCAGCCATGGCCATATCTGCCCGAAAGCCGTCGCACTCCAGGATTTCTACAACGACAAGGACCGCCTGAAAACACCCATAAGGCGCACCGCCGACGGCTGGCAGGAAATCAGCTGGGATGAGGCTTTCGGGGAAATCGCCTCCCGTTTCCGGGGCATCCAGCAGGAGTATGGGCAGGATGCGGTCGGGGTTTATCTGGGCAACCCGAACGCCCACAACTTTGGCAACGCCATCATGCTGCCGCGGTTCTTCAAGGCTCTGGGCACCAACAACCGCTACAGCTCTGCCTCTGCCGATCAGTTGCCACACCATGTGGCCTCCAATTACATGCTCGGCGCCGGCATGCTCATTCCGGTGCCGGACATCGACCATACGGATTTCATGCTGATCATTGGCGCCAACCCGATTGTCTCCAACGGCAGCCTGATGACCGCGCCGGGGGTGGGTAAACGGCTGAAAGCCATCCAGCAACGGGGTGGCAAGGTAGTGGTGGTGGATCCGCGTCGTACTGAAACCGCCAAAAAAGCCGACCAGCACCTGTTTATCCGCCCGGAAACCGATGCCCTGTTCATGCTGGCCATGGTACACACCCTGTTCGAGGAACAGCTGGTAACCCTGGGCCACCTGGAGGACCGGATCGACGGACTGGAGCATCTGGCCCAGGCCGTCAAACCCTATTCGCCCGAGACCGTGGCCGATGCCTGCGGTATGACCGCGGAGGCGATCCGAAAGCTGGCAAGAGATATGGCCGCCGCAAAAAGCGCCGTTTGCTATAGCCGTATGGGCGCCTCAACCCAGTCATTCGGGGGGCTTTGCCAATGGCTTAACAACGTGTTGAACATTCTCACCGGCAACTTCGATAGCCGCGGTGGCGCCATGTTCCCTCAGCCGGCCTTTGATCTGGTGCGGGACAAGAAGGGCAAGCCCAGCTCTTATGGCCGTTATGAGTCCCGGGTGCGAAAACTGCCCTACTTCAACAACGAGTTCCCGGTCGCTACCCTGGCTGATGAGATCCTGACCCCGGGCGAGGGACAGATTCGCGCGATGATTACCGTCGCCGGCAACCCCGTGCTATCGGCACCCGGCGGAGCTCGCCTGGAAGAAGCCTTCGATGCGCTGGATTTCATGGTGTCGGTGGATATCTATCTGAACGAAACCACCCGCCATGCGGACATCATCCTGCCGGCCACGACCGGACTGGAAGTGCCCCACTTTGATGTCTTCTTCAACTCCTTCGCGGTTCGCAACACCGCCAAGTTCTCCGAACCGATGTTCGAGAAAGCACCGAACCAGAAACACGACTGGGAAATTCTTCGGGATCTGGCCCTGCAGCTGACCGGCCTGGAAGACGACGGCGTGACCCCGGAAGCAATGCTGGATCTGGGCCTGAAACACGGCGCCTACGGCAAAGAGGGCATGAGCCTGGAGACCCTGAAAGCCAGCCCCCATGGCGTGGACCTGGGACCGTTGCAGCCCTGTCTGGAGCAGCGCATCCAGACCGAGGACGGCAAGATCCGGATTGCCCCGGAGCTGTACCTGGACGATCTGAAACGCCTGAATGACTCGGGCCTGTTGCAGGCAAATCAGAACAGCGACTATCCCTTCACCCTGATCAGCCGCCGCCTGCCCCGAAGCCACAACACCTGGACCCAGAATTCCCACCGGCTGGTAAAAGGCAAGAACCCGTGCACGTTGCAGATGAACGCCGCTGATGCCGGCAGGCTCGGCCTTGAAGACGGCCAACTGGCAGAGGTCCGCTCGGTGACCGGTAACATCCGGCTGCCGGTCGAGATCGACGACGATATGTTTGAAGGGGTGATCAGTATTCCCCAGGGTTGGGGCCATAACCGCGCCGACACCCGCATGTCGGTTGCGGAGTCGCAACCTGGTGCCAGCATGAACGATGTGACGGACTCCCAACGAATTGACTCTCTGACAGGCAACGCCGCCTTCAACGGAACACAGGTAGCGGTAAGCGCCGGTTAAACACACCGATATCGGGGCCCTGACAAAGCCCCGAAATAACGCATGCCGCATCTTACCGCACCAATATCGACCGATATGCGCTGGTCATTCTGACCCTGGCCGGCGCTTCCCATTTCATTACAACACCTTGTTTTTACACTGTAATTTGTTCGTTTTCTGCACAAAGCCCGCCATTTCTCGTCATCGCACGGTACAAAACCTGCAAGCACTCTGACCAGGGTCCCCGGTTCAGCAATGCGCTTTGCCTTCACTGAGTGGTTACCCATCTCTGTGCATCGGTGCGCTGAACCACTGGACAAAAGGAAACACTCACACAGGAGTGCACCACCATGTTGCTTGCCACCGATCTCGACGGAACCTTTCTTGCGGGTGATCCGGGCGATCGTCTCAGGCTGTACCAGCTGATTTCGGCCCACCCGGAAATCCAGCTGGTGTTCGTGACTGGTCGAGGGCTGGAGTCGGTATTGCCCCTTCTCTCAGACCCCACCATTCCCCAGCCTGACTACATTATCTGCGACGTTGGCTGCACTGTGGTGCACGGCGAGTCCCAGCAGGCCATCCAACCGTTACAGGGCGAGATTGACCGGATCTGGCCAGGTGAACAGGTGGTCGAAGCGGCACTTTCTTCGTTTGCAGGTCTGCAGCGTCAGGAAGTGCCCCAGGAACGCCGGGTTTCCTATTTCTGCGACGTTTCCGCGGTTGGTGAAGGCCTGATCGAAAAGGCAGACGAACTGTCCTGCGAAGTCCTGTTCTCTGCCAGCAAATACCTGGACATCCTGCCCCGTGGCGTCAATAAAGGCAGCACCCTGACTCGCCTGGTTGAACACCTGGAGGCGGATCCTGAATCGGTCCTGGTGGCAGGCGACACTCTGAACGACCTGTCGATGTACCAGCAGAGCTTCAAGGGTGTCTGTGTCGGTGCCTCCGAGACCGGCCTGCTCGAGGAGACCGAGCTCCAGGCACGGGTGTTCCATGCCGAGGCCACCGGCTGTGGCGGCATTCTGGAGGCCTTCGAACACTTCGGTTTCCTCGGTCATGCCGGTATCGATGCCGAGATTCCGGATCCCATGCGCTCGGGCAAATCCGACCTGGTCATCGTTTACCACCGGTTGCCCTACGAAGAGGTGATCGAGAACGGAGAACTGATACGGCGCCGGCCCCGATCTCCGAATGGCATCATCCCTACCCTGTTGAGCTTCTTTGCCGACGGCAAGGCCGGTTCCTGGGTGGCATGGTCCATCGATGACCCTGATCTGGGGCCTTTCCAGACTCACACCGAAGTCGACACCGGCCGCTATGAAAAACTGGTCGCCGCCCGAGTACCGCTAAGCGCGGAAGATGTCGATATTTTCTACAAACGGTTCTCCAAAGAAGCTTTCTGGCCAACCCTGCACACCTTCTGGGAACGGGCCACGTTCCGGGATGATCACTGGCAGGTATTCCTGAAAGTAAACCGGCTCTTTGCTGAACGCACCGCAGCTGAGGCGGCGGAGAACGCCGTGGTCTGGATCCACGATTACAATCTGTGGATGGTGCCGGCATTCCTCCGGGAACTGCGTCCGGATGTCACTATCGCTTTCTTTCACCACACTTACTTTCCTTCGGCCGATGTATTCAACGTGCTGCCCTGGCGCCGGGAGATTATCGGCAGCCTGCTGCAGTGCGATCACATCGGATTCCATATTCCACGGCAAGCCGAGAACTTTGTTGACGTGGCCCGCGGCGTTACACCCCTGGAAGTGACCCAACGGGCCGGATGTGCACCGCGTTTTCTGACTTATGGCTGTGCAGTGGGACTGGATGAGATGAGCACCGAGATCAAGATCAATGACCGGACGATCGGTCTCGGGGCTCACCCTGTTGGTCTCGACCTGAGCCGGGTTCGAAACGCCCTGACTGATAACGACGTTATCGCCCGCATGGAAAGCCTTCGGGAAGAACTGGACGACATACGACTGATTCTCTCCGTGGAGCGACTCGATTTCACCAAGGGTATCCTCGAGAAACTCCACGCCTACGAGCGCATGCTGACCGAGCACCCTGAACTGGAAACCAAAGTCACCCTGATGATGGTGTGCGTGCCGGCTGCGAAAGGGATGACCATCTACGAGGAACTGCTGGCCCAGATCGAACAGACCGTGGGGCGTATCAACGGCCAGTTTGCCCAGGTGGGCTGGACCCCGGTGCAGTTCTTCTTCCGCGCCCTGCCGTTCGAGGAACTGGTTGCTTATTACACCATGGCGGATGTCATGTGGATTACCCCCCTTCGGGACGGTCTCAACCTGGTCGCCAAGGAATACATCGCCACCCAGGGGCTGACCAAAGGCCGTGGGGTGCTCGTGCTCTCGGAATTTGCCGGCGCCGCCGCCGAACTGCGGGGCGCCATCCTGGCCAACCCCCACCATCCACAGGATCTGGCCGACACCTGTTACTACGCGCTGGCCATGAGCCGAAGCGAAGCCCAGAGCCGACTGGCCGAGGCATATGGGGCCGTGTGTCGATATGACATCGAATACTGGGGCCGGGAGTTTATAGAGGCTGTGGAAGAGCGGCGTGACACCAAGCTAAAGAAGATCGTACCGCTGGGGAAAAACGCAGCCTGAACTGGCCGCCACCTATAAGCTGACAACCAGGAGCAACGCCATGCTGCTCAAAAACGCAGTGCAGCTGATCTGCTATCCGGACCGGATTGGTAAAGATCTCAAAGACCTCCACACCATGGTGGAAAAACACCTCTCGGAGGCCATCGGCGGTCTTCACATTCTGCCGTTCTTTCCCTCGAACGCCGATAGCGGTTTCTCCCCCCTCACCCACAAGGAAGTGGACCCTGACTTCGGAACCTGGGATGACATCGAAGCCTTTACACAGAAATACGACCTGTGTGTGGACCTGACCGTCAATCATATCTCCGATGAGTCGCCGGAGTTCCGCGATTTCATCGCCAAGGGATTCGACTCGGAACACGCCGATCTGTTTGTCCACGTCGACAAGTATGGCGAGATCTCCCCGGACGACATGGCCAAGATTCATATCCGCAAGGAAAAGGAACCTTTCCGGGAAGTGACGCTGGCCGATGGCACCAAAACCCGGGTCTGGTGCACGTTCACCGAACAGCAGATCGACCTGAACTACGATTCCGATCTGGCCTATCGCCTGATGGAGAGCTACATCGGATTTCTCACCTCCAAGGGCGTAAACCTGCTGAGGCTGGATGCGTTTGGCTACACCACCAAACGCATCGGCACCAGTTGTTTCCTCGTGGAACCGGAGGTTTACCGGATTCTGGACTGGATTAACGAGGTGGCCCTCAAGCATGGAGCTGAATGCCTGCCAGAGGTGCACGATCACACCAGTTACCAGTACGCCATCAGCCGGCGCAACATGCATCCCTATGGTTTTGCCTTGCCACCCCTGCTTCTCTACTCGCTGCTGGATGCGAACAGCACCTACCTGAAAAACTGGCTACGCATGTGTCCGCGTAACATGGTGACGGTGCTGGATACCCACGATGGCATCTGCATACCGGATGTCGAAGGGGTGCTACCGGATGAAAAAATAAGAATACTCATCGACAACATAGACGCACGCAGTGCCGACCCGATTCTGCGCCGATCAGCGGCGAACATTCACAGTGTAGGGGCGATCTACCAGTTAACCTGCACCTTCTACGATGCCCTGATGCAAAACGACGATGCCTACATCGCCGCCCGGGCGATCCAGTTCTTCGCTCCCGGCATTCCTCAGGTGTATTACGTTGGCCTGCTGGCCGGGTGCAACGATCATGAACTGATGGAACAGACCGGCGAGCTGCGGGATATCAACCGGCACTATTACACCCTCGAAGAAGTGGACGAGGAGATGCAAAAACCGGTGGTACAACGCCTGCTGAGTCTGATGAAGTTCCGCAGCAACTATCCGGCCTTTGATGGCCATTTCGAGCTGAACTACTCCAATGACTCCAGCGTGGCCATGGCCTGGCGCCATGGTGATTTCTACTGTCACCTGTTTGTCGATCTGAACTTCAAGACCGTAAAGATTGAATACGTCGACGTGGAGTCCGGGGAGAGAAAGCGCCTGGAGTGCTAGGCGGCACTGACTGTACTCTGACGACCGCACTCCGGCTGGTCTTGATCAGCATGACATATGACAAGTTCCGAATTTGCCTATATTCTAGCCAATTCGGCGAAAACGAGTACATTGCATAGTGCGATCGCAGGGCCTTCTCTTTCTCCTCCTGACACTTCTGGGTCTGGCGACACACGTTTTGGCTGAATCGCCTCCCGGTGATGGCTTGGTTCCGGTTATCGACGCGCAAACCGACCATCAGGGCTCCATAGTCGATCGCATGGCTTTTCTGGTTGAACACGAGCAGCCTCTCTCATTTGATGACGTGCAGTCCCTCATCCGTCGAAATCCCGCTGTTCTGCAAAAGCCCGAATCCAGTGTATTAACCCGTGGCATCAATTCCGAGGCGGTCTGGGTGGTGGCTAACGTTATCAATTCAACCAACGACACCATCGTACGGCGCGTGTCCGTCGGAACCGGCTGGCTCGAGCATGTGGATTTCTTCCTGTTGGCTGACAACCGTCTGCTGCAGCACTTTGTTGCCGGTGACCGTATTGCGCTGAATGAACGCTCCCTTGCCAAGCGCCTGCCGAGCGCGGATTACTCGTTTCCACCCGGCAAGACGCGTCTTTTGGTGCGGGTGGAAACGGCGGACCCCATGAAACTGCCGCTTTATTTTTCGAGCATTGCCAGTAGCCACAACCAAGAGCAGGCACAAACCGCATTCTACAGTTTCGTCTACGGCCTTATGTTCGCACTTTCCGCCTACACGCTGATGCTGTTTGTCAGCCTTCGGCAGCGGCGTTACCTGTACTATTCACTGTACACGGGCACGTTTGTAGCCATGACGGCCTCCTACAACGGGATCGGAATGGTCCTGCTCTGGCCCGAGGCGGTCGTCTGGCAGCAGTGGGCGCCTCCCCTGTTGATGCTGTGTTTCGCCAGCTCCGGACTGGCGTTTGCAACAAATTTTCTCCGCACCAAACTCAACCGCCCACGACTTCACAGAGTCATCCAGGTCCTGTGCATATCTTACTTCGTGCTATTTGGCATCTGTTTCGCACTAAACGAACAGGGCCCGGCACTGCGCCTCGCATTCCTGATCGTGCCGGTGTTCAGTGTATTGATGCTGTATATGGGAGTGTCGAGCTGGATGTCCGGCAACGAGTCTGCACGGTATTTTATGCTGGGCACTCTGGCCTCCGCCGTGGGTGCTACCATTACCGCTCTTACGGTAACCGGTACCATTTCCTATACCCAGGTTGGCTATTACGCCGTGGACATCGGCATGGTGGTGGACGCCATGCTTTTGATGTTGGCCCTGGCCGATCTTGTTCGTAAAAACGTCGATGCCCGTGTGATAGCCGAACGAACGGCCCAGGTTGATCTGCTGACCGGCCTGAACAATCGGCGCGGTTTTTTGCCTGTTGCGCAGTCACTCTGGAGTCTGGTCACACGAAACCATCGGAACATCTGTGTGGCGATGATCGATATCGATAACTTCAAGAGTATCAACGATCGATACGGACACGCCGCTGGCGACAGAATTCTGAAAAAAATTGCCAGCGAGCTTGATCGCTCTCGTCGCCATGGCGATCTCCTCGCTCGGTGGGGAGGAGAGGAGTTCACTCTGTTACTGCCGGAGACAGATCAGGCCGAAGCCCACAAAGTGGCCGAACGTTACCGCCGGAGTGTTGAGCAACTGGTGATCAATGACCACGGCAAAGTAATCCAATGCACCATCAGCGTGGGCGTCGCCAGCCGCCATTCCGAACACGTCACCCTGGAGCACGCCATTGCAACGGCCGACCAGAGGCTCTACCAGGCCAAGGTCCAGGGGCGGAATCAGGTCTGCATTGGCAGCACATCGGACGAGCCGAAGAGACGCTCACCGCCACCTGAAAAGAGTAGTTGACGTCTTAATCAGCCAGCCCTTGTAGAGCATAGACTTCCGGTTTTGAATCGACTCGTACCTTTGCACAAGTTCGGAAAGCCGCCGCATGGAGCTTGCGGCACATGGAGCAGTGGCAGTTGTCCCCGGAGTTTTGCGACACCTTTCGCTGCACTCCGGGCCTAATCCGCTACCACTCCAACTGAGCCCCGGTCTGGTATTCAATCACCCGTGTCTCGAAGAAGTTCTTCTCCTTGCGCAGGGTGGCCTGCTCGTCCAGCCAGGGCGAAACATTCTTCGCACCCGGGAACGGCTCTTCCAGGCCCACGGTACGGGCACGGCGGTTGGCCACGAAGCGGAACTGCTCGCTGTGATATTCCGCCGAGTAACCGAGAATCGGATCGCGCAGGATGTAGTCCGCATAGGCTCTCTCGGCGGCCTCGGATTCGTCCCACATATCACGCACGGCTTTCGGGTCGAAAGTAATTTTTTCCTCCTCTACGATCTGGTTCACCACCTTCAAGCCGAAGGAGAAGTGCATGGCCTCGTCCCGCAGGATGTACTGCAGCTGTTCGCCAGTGCCGCGCATCAGGCCCCGGCGCTGCAGGGCAAAGATGGGGCTGAAGCCGTTGTAGAACCAGGTGCCTTCGAACACCGCCGCGAAGAACAGGTAGGACATGATGAATTCCTGCAGGTCGTCCTTGTTGCGCAGGTTCATGTCCGGGCGCATGGCGGCGTCCAGCCTTCGGTTGGCGATCTGGATCTTGCCGTTGATGGCGGGCACCACCCGGTAGCGGTTGTAGATCTCGCTCTGGTCCAGGTTCAGGGTTTCGATGCAGTGCTGGTAGGCCCAGGTGTGCATGGCCTCCTCGTACACCTGCCGGGCCTGGTAGATCTGCAGTTCCGGCGCGCTCATCTTCTCCATCACCGCCAGGCCGATGTTGCGCATGGCCAGGATGTCGGAGGTGGTGAGGTAGGCCAGCACGTTCTCGTACACATGTTTTTCCGGTGCGGTGAGCCGGTGGTGGTAGTCGTGAACGTCTTGGGCCATGTTCACGTCCAGCGGCGTCCAATGGTTCTTGTTGGCGTTCATGAAGTACTCCCAGGCCCAGGGGTACTTGAATGGCGCCAGCTGGTTAATGTCGGTCTCGCCGTTGATGACGCGTTTGTCGTCGACGTTGACCGGAGCCGGGGCTGCTGGGGCTTCGGGTCTATTCTGAGTGATCTGATCGTCTTCCCAATTGAGCATTTTCTTACCTTCACATTCAATTCATCGTAGGTCGGACTAGCGCAGCGTAATCCGACTTAGTTCCTGAACTCTGGCTTGGTTGTCGGATTACGCTGCGCTAATCCGACCTACGGCACCAAAACTTACTGACAGGCTTCGCAGTCCGGATCGTCGATGCTGCACACCTGGGGCTGCGGCGCGGCGACCGGGGCGGTTTTCTCGGCGCCGGTGGCACCCAGGGAGCGCAGGTAATAGGTGGTCTTAAGGCCACGCTCCCAGGCCAGCTGATACAGGGCGTCCAGCTTTTTACCGCTGGGCTCGGCCATGTACAGGTTCAGGCTCTGGGCCTGGTCGAGCCATTTCTGGCGCCGGGCGGCGGCTTCCACCAACCATCGCGCATCGATCTCGAAGGCAGTGGCGTAGCGGGCTTTCAGCACATCCGGGATACGGTCGATCTGCTGCACGGAACCGTCGAAGTATTTGAGGTCGTTCACCATCACGTTGTCCCACAGGCCTTCGGCCTTGAGGTCTCGGACCAGGGAGGGATTCACCACCGTGAACTCGCCGGAGAGGTTCGATTTCACGAACAGGTTCTGGTACGCCGGCTCAATAGACTGGGACACACCCACGATGTTGGAAATCGTGGCAGTCGGGGCAATCGCCATCACGTTGCTATTGCGCATGCCGTTTTTTGCGATCAGTTCGCGTACCGGGGACCAGTCTAGCCGGGCGTTGGTATTTACAGACAAGTCCCCTTCCCTGCGGTTTTCCTTCAACAGGTGGATGGAGTCGATCGGCAGAGTGCCCTGCTGCCAGAGTGAGCCCTCATAGCTCTCATAGGCGCCGCGCTCACCCGCCAGCGAAGCCGAGGCACGGATGGCAAAGTAGCTGAGTTGCTCCATGGCAACGTCGGCAAACTCCACCGCTTCCGGGCTGGAATACGGCAGGCCCAGTTGATAGAGCGCATCCTGGAAGCCCATCAGACCGAGCCCCACGGGGCGATGCTTGAGGTTGGAATTGCGGGCCTGGGGCACGGCGTAATAGTTAATGTCGATAACGTTATCGAGCATGCGCACGGCCGTGTTTACCGTTTGTTCCAGTCGCTGCACATCCATCTCACCATGGGCGATATGGGCCGCAAGGTTCACGGAACCCAGGTTGCACACGGCAATTTCGTCAGCGCTCGTATTCAGGGTGATTTCCGTGCACAGGTTGGAGCTGTGCACCACGCCCCGGTGCTGCTGGGGGGAGCGCAGGTTGCACGGGTCCTTGAAGGTGATCCAGGGGTGGCCGGTTTCGAACAGCACCGTGAGCATCTTGCGCCAGAGCTGCTTGGCCGGGATTTTCTTGAACAGCTTGATCCTGCCCTGCTCGGCCAGGGCTTCGTAATGCTCGTAGCGTTCACGGAAGGCGTTGCCGTACAGGTCGTGCAGATCCGGTGCATCGCTGGGTGAAAACAGGGTCCAGTCCCGGTCTTCACGCATGCGTTCGATCAGCAGGTCCGGCACCCAGTTGGCGGTGTTCATGTCGTGGGTGCGGCGGCGTTCGTCGCCGGTGTTCTTGCGCAGCTCCAGGAACTCTTCAATATCCATATGCCAGCTTTCCAGATAGGCACATACGGCGCCCTTGCGCTTGCCACCCTGGTTCACCGCCACGGCAGTGTCGTTCACCACTTTCAGGAACGGCACCACGCCCTGGCTCTGGCCGTTGGTGCCTTTGATGTGGGAGCCAAGTGCCCGTACCGGAGTCCAATCGTTGCCCAGGCCGCCAGCCCATTTCGAGAGCATGGCGTTGTCACGGATGGCGCCGTAGATGTCTTCCAGGTCATCACCCACAGTAGTCAGATAGCAGGAAGACAGCTGTGAATGGCGGGTCCCACTGTTAAACAGGGTGGGCGTGGAGGCCATGTAGTCAAAGGACGACAACAGGTTGTAGAACTCGATGGCGCGGGCATTGGGGTCGTCTTCGCGCAGGGCCAGGCCCATGGCGACGCGCATGAAGAATACCTGAGGCAGCTCCAGGCGAGCCTTGTTCCAGTGCAGGAAGTACCGGTCGTACAGGGTTTGCAGACCGAGAAAACCGAATTGAAGGTCACGCTCCGGTTTCAGGGCAGCGCCAAGGCGCTCCAGATCGAAAGCGGCAAGTGCATCGTCCAGCAACTCATAACGAATACCTGCCTCGATGAAGGCCGCCAGGGCCTGAGGGTAGATCTCCGCCAGAGGCAGGCTGATAGGCAGGCCCAGGGCAGCCGCATTCTCCAGACGCAGCTGTTCCAGCAGTAGACGAGCGGTGACCGCGCTGTAGTCCGGCTCCCGCTCAATCCGGCTGCGGGCCGTCATGATCAAGGCCGACAGCACGTCTTCCTCGGCGATGCCGTCGTAAAGGTTGGTCAGGGCATCGTCCACCAGGGAATCACCATCAATGCCTTCCAGCCCCGTGGCCGCCTGTTCTACCTGCAGCTTCATCAGACCCAGATCCAACGGAGCGATCTCGCCGCTGGTCTTTTTCACGGTCAGGTGCGGGTGGGCCTCCACCGGGGCATGGCGGGCACGCTCACGGGCATGCTCTTCCCGGTAAAGCACATAGGCCCGGGCCACCTTCTGCTCTTCAGCCCGCATCAGAGCCAGTTCCACCTGGTCCTGAATGTCTTCGATATGCACCTTGCCGCCGGCTTTAAGGCGACGACCAATGGCCTGGATAACCTGGTCGGTGACACGGTGCACCGCGTCGTTGATACGGGCGGAGCCGGCGGCTTGGTCACCTTCGACGGCCAGGAACGCTTTGGTCACGGCAATGCTGATCTTCGACGGGTCAAAGCCCACGAGGGTGCCGTTGCGTTTGATGACCTGAAGGGATTCGGTATCGGTGTGCGAGGTTGGCCGGGGTTCGGCCAGGGCTGAGGCAGACATGCTGTGTTCTCCTGAATACGCGTTGGAATCCTTTCACCATCGCGTAGGCAGAGAAACGGAACGCCACCGTAGGTCGGATTAGCGAATGCGTAATCCGACGAAAGCGGCTTAGCGCAGGCAGGGATGTCGGATTACGCATTCGCTAATCCGACCTACGAGTCTGGCCTGAGTCCGGTCTGCTCACCTTGAAACGCGAAGGTGCAGTTTTCTCCCTGGCAGGTCTTCGGACTCAGGGGCGTGAATCTATAGATTCGGCCTTGCGTGGCGACTTCCCGGCTTGCGCCAGTGTCTTGATGCCACGCTTGTTCCCCAATACCGCTGCGCGTCAGTTCCGGAGTCTCACCGGATTCCCGATACCAGAATGCCAAAGATGATCACACGTTGACCGAGTTGGTTACGCACTGATCACTACATCTGGTATTTGACCAAGGATGGAAACACTATATACACGATATCTGGAAGGGACAAGGTGGGCAGACACAAAAAAAGGCCCCCATGAAGGAGGCCAAACACGTGACAGCATCTACTCAGCCGATCAGTGGCTGATCATCCAGGGCCGCATGGAAGGAAACATCTTCTTCCCGTCTGCGGTGTAAAACAGCATGGACTTTCCGGGCTTCGGAGAGCCACAGCCGCAGGCACGGCTATGCTCCTTATCATTCGCCCTCCGGTCTGCGCTGGAGAACACCGGTTCATGCCGCGACCGTTCGTTCCTGTCCTCAGCTGCCCTTTGGGCCGGGTCCATGGCCGCAATGTGCGAGGGCAGTACGATCACCCGTGGCGACAGGGCCTTGCAGCTAGGGCACTCTGCCGGCTTGGCGGCATCGTCCATGGTTGCCAGGGTGTTAAACAGGCCGTGCTCGCGGCACTTGTAGTCATACACAGGCATGGTGATTACTCCTTATCTTTCGACAACGGTACGTCCATGCCCCCACTGACTTTCTTCTGGGGCCCATCAGCGGACGGGTTGATGTCGAAGTCGAAGATGCCCGTTGGCAGCCAGAGCGTGGCGCAGGCGTTGGGGATATCCACCACGCCGCTGATGTGGCCTTCCACGGGCGCACAGCCGAGAATTGCGTAGGCCTGGGCCTTGGTGTAACCGAACTTGGTCATGTATTCGATGGCGTTCAGACACGCCTGGCGATAAGCCACGTGTACGTCCAGGTAATGCTGGCCGCCGTCCTCGTCCACCGAGATGCCCTCAAAGATCACGTAATCGTCGTAACGGGGCTTGATCGGGCTGGGCTTAAACACCGGGTTCTTGATGCCGTATTTTTTCACGCCATCCTTGATCAGGTTTACCCGCAGGTGAATCCAGCCGGCCATTTCGATGGCGCCACAGAACGTGATTTCACCGTCGCCCTGACTGAAGTGAAGGTCGCCCACGGAGAGGCCGGCCCCGTCCACGTACACCGGGAAATACACCTTGGAGCCACGGGACAGATCCTTGATGTCACAGTTGCCACCGTGTTCCCGTGGCGGCACGGTACGCGCGGCTTCGGCGCCGGCAGCTTTGGCCGCGTCACCGGTCATCTGGCCCATATGGGCGGTCTCACCGTTGGGCAGTGTTGCCAGTTCCGGCACACGCTCCGGATCGGTCGCGACCAGTCCGGCCTCACGCTTGTTCCAGGTGTCCAGCAATTCTTTGGAGGGCAGGCAGCCGATCAGGCCCGGGTGAATCAGGCCGGCAAATTCCACGTTGGGAATGTGGCGGGATTTGGTGAACATGCCGTTGAAGTCCCAGATGGATTTCTGGGCCTCCGGGAAGTGTTCGGTCAGGAAGCCACCGCCGTTCTGCTTGGAGAAGAACCCGTTAAAGCCCCACTGGCTCTCTTCGAAGGTGCCGATGTCGAGGATGTCGACTTCCAGCAGGTCGCCCGGCTCCGCGCCCTCGACCCCGATCGGTCCCGACAGGAAGTGAACCTGGCTGAGATCAACATCGCGCACGTCGTCGGCGCTGTCGTCGTTCTTGATCTGGCCGCCGGTCCAGTCATAGCACTCGACGATGAAATCGTCGCCCGGCTTGACGGTGGCCACCAGCGGAATATCCGGGTGCCAGCGGTTGTGAATTTTGTCGTTCTCATAGGCCGACTTGTTCAGATCAATCTTGATAATGGTTTCAGCCATAGCAGGCGCTCCTTGGTGTTGGCTTACACGATTAGGTAACGGCTTTACTATCCGAAATCCCGACCCTGTGAGGTATTCGCGAAATGCCCCCGGTGCCTACGTCATTCGACGTATTGGTGCACCGTGACCTTCCTGCCCTGCAGGCCGGCTTCAAACCGGCGACAGTCCGGATACGCCAACAACGCCCGGGCAACGGCGGGTTCCAGCCGCTGGCGAAAAGCCCGCAGCAGTTCCCGGGCCCCATAGCGAGCGTCGTAGCCACGGCACAGTTCCTCTCGCAGCTCAGGCGACAGCGACAGCTCGGCGTGCTTTCTGGACAACCGGCGATTGAGGCCCGCCAGCTCAATGTCCAGCAGGGCTTCCAGCCAGTTGTCGGTAAGTCGGTTGAAGGTGAGGATCTGATCAATCCGGTTGAGGAATTCCGGGTCAAAGTGCCGGCGCAGGGCGGTATCGCGAATGGCCTCGCCGTTGCCGGCTGATAACCGGAGCCAGCGGCGCCAGCCCCGCTGGTAGTTCTGCTCATGCGCCTCCGCATCCAGCGCACCGGCGTTGCTGGTCATGAAGATCAGGGTGTTGCGGAAGTCGATCTCGCGGTTACCGGAGGGAAACACCAGCCGACCGGTGTCCAGCACGTTCAGCAGCGTGCGCACCACTTCCTTGCTGGCTTTCTCGATTTCATCAAACAACACAATGCCGGGTTTGCTGAAGGAGCCCTGTACCTTGTCCAGATCAAACAGGCTGTGGCCTTCCTTACTGCCCACGTAGCCCGGCGGTGCACCGGTCAGGGCAGCGGCGTAATGCTCCTGGGCCAGGGTGTTCATGTCGATACGGCACAGGCCATCGCGATTACCGTGGATGGCTTCGGCAATGAGGCGCACGGTTTCGGTTTTGCCCACGCCGGTGGGACCCAGGAACAGATGCACCGCCAGCGGCCGGCTGTCCTCGCCGATATCGGCTTTCACCCGCACCAGCATGGATTCCATGGCGGCCAGGGCCTCATCCTGGCCGACGATATTTTCCCGCAGTCTGGCCATCACGGCCTCGGGCTCGAAGCGGAACCGGGAAGCACGAACCGGGCCTGAGGCGGCCCGATTCTTTTCAATGGTTTCCCGATTGGCTTCCAGCCGTTCGTTGATAAACGGCATGAACGCCTCCCGGGCTTAGGCCCCTGCGGATTTTTCCTTGCCGTCGAACGGCAGCTCGCCCACCGGGCACTCGGCGGTACCTACCGTCTTCCGGGTCATGGCCTCCACATTTTCCTGCGCCTTCTGGGCGTCCATCACCCAGGTACGGTAGAACTCGAACGGACAGTCGGCCACTCCCTTGTCGCCGTCCCCGGAGGCATGCACACCGGTGTAGCCCCGGTGCAGCAGCTTGAACAGGTGATTCTGGGACTGGTCGTTCGCACGGGCATCACGGATCTGGCTTACGGACAGCTGGGCATACTGAATGCCCATGTCTTCCTCACCGCATTCCCCGAGGGTACGGCCATCGAAGCCAATGATCGCGGAGTGGCCGAAGTAGGAATACACGCCGTCAAATCCGGCGGCGTTGGCCACCGCAACGTAACAGTTGTTGGCCCAGGCCATGCTCTTGGCCATCATCACCTGCTGTTCCTTGGCCGGGTACATGTAGCCCTGACAGCGAACAATCAGCTCCGCCCCCTTCATGGCGCAATCGCGCCAGATCTCGGGATAGTTGCCGTCGTCGCAGATGATCAGGCTGATCTTCATGCCCTTTGGACCCTCGGTGACATAGGTAGTGTCACCCGGATACCACCCCTCGATCGGACACCAGGGGATACACTTGCGGTATTTCTGGACGACCTCACCCTCGTTGTTGATCAGAACCAGGGTGTTGTACGGCGCCTTGTTGGGGTGATCCTCGTGTCGTTCTCCGGTCAGCGAAAACACGCCCCAGGTGTTCGCCTCACGACAAGCGGCGGAGAAGATGGCCGTTTCGTCACCGGGCACGGTGGCCGCGGTTTCCATCATTTCCTCGTTGTCGTACATGATGCCCATGGTGCTGTATTCCGGGAACACCACCAGATCCATGCCGGGCAAGCCGACTTTCATACCCTTGATCATGTCAGCGATGTTGCGGGCGTTGTCCAACACCTCGGCTTTGGTATGCAGCCGCGGCATCTTGTAGTTCACCACCGCTACGCCGACGGTATCGTTGCTGCTTGAAATATCACCGTGTCTCATCGTTCTGCTCCTCGTTAAACCGCCAGATAGCTCGCAATCTTGTCCTGATCCGCTTCTTCCCGGCTCTCTTCGTGCACAATCGCGCCCTTTTCAATCACCAGAATCCGGTCTGCCGCATCCATTACAAAGCTGAGTACCTGCTCCGAAACCACAATCGACAGGCCCCGCTCATCCCGGATGCGCCGAAGGGTCTGCGCGATTTCCTTGATAATGTTGGGCTGGATACCTTCCGTGGGTTCGTCAAGCAGCAGCACCTTGGGCCGGGTGGCCAGTGCCCGGGCAATAGCCAGCTGTTGTTGCTGGCCGCCGGAGAGGTTGCCACCACGCCGGTTCTGCATTTCCTTCAGTACCGGGAACATCTCGTAGAGGTCCTCGGGTACCTTCTTTTCACCCACGGCGGCCAGGCCGGTTTCGATGTTCTCCCGTACCGTCAGTGTCGGAAAGATCATCCGCCCCTGCGGCACGAAACCGATTCCGGCGCGCACACGCTGGAAGCTCTTCAGGCCGGAAAGGTCGTTCCCATCCAGGCTGACCTCACCGCCTCGCGTGGGGGTCATGCCCACCAGGGATTTCATCAGCGTGGTCTTGCCCATGCCGTTACGCCCCACCACGGCGACAATTTCGTTCTTTGCCACGTCGAGGTTGAGGTCATCGATGATGGTGCTTTGGCCATAGGCCACCGAATGATGTTTGATGCTCAGCATGATCAGTGCCCCAGGTAGACTTCGATGACTTTCGGGTCCGATTTCACGTGCTCGATTGACCCTTCGGAAAGAACTTTGCCCTGATGCATGACCGTGACCCGGTCAGCGATATCACCGACAAACTGCATGTCGTGCTCGATCACCAGCACCGTATGGTCCCTGGTAATCACCCTCAGCAGCTCGGCGGTTTTCTTGCGCTCGGTGACGGACATCCCGGCCACCGGCTCATCCAGCATCAGCAGGTCCGGTTTCTGGATCAGCAGCATGCCGATCTCCAGCCACTGCTTCTGGCCATGGCTCAACGATGCAGCCGGCTCATTCAGGGCCTCGGTCAGGAAGATGGTTTCAGCCACTTCCTCCACAGCCTTGATCACCTCCGCGTCGCGCTTGAATCCAAGCGCGCCCATCACGCTGTGTCCCTTTGGGTAGGACACTTCAAGGTTTTCGAAGACGGTCAGGTCCTCGAACACTGACGGGGTCTGGAATTTCCGGCCCACACCCGAGTGAACAATCTGGTGCTCCTTGAGCTTGGTAAGCTCCTTACCGTCAAACTTGATGGAGCCGGACGTGGCCTTGGTCTTGCCGCAGATCAGGTCCAGAACCGTGGTTTTACCGGCACCGTTGGGGCCGATGATGACCCGGATTTCCTTGGGATCCAGGTAGAAGGACAGGTCATCCACGGCCTTGAAGCCATCGAATGACACGGTCAGGCCTTCGACCGCCAGCAGGAAATCCCCACTTTTGCTTTTGGCTGCACTCATCACGATTTCTCCGGGCTGTAGGAATCGATCATCGGATCGTAATCAGAAGTCTTCTCAGCGGTCGGCTTTGGCTCTGCGGCTTTTTCCGCGGGCTTGGCCTCCAGCTGTGCACCCTTGTTGCGCTTGAAGATCTTGTCTTCCAGGGGCATGACGTAGGTCTGATACAGGCCGGCCAGACCGTTCGGGAAGGCCAGTACGACACCGATAAACAAGGCACCCATGGCAAACGGCCAGAGTTCCGGGAAGGATTCCGAGAAGCCACTCTTGGCGGCATTCACCAGCAAGGCACCGTAGACCGCGCCGAGGATGGACAACCGGCCACCCAGGGCACAGAAGATGACCATCTCGATGGACGCGACGATGCCGATGAACGACGGCGACATGAAGCCAACAATCAGGGTGAACATGGCACCACCGACGCCGGCAAAAGCCGCTGCCAGGCAGAACACGAAGATCTTGAAGGCGGCAACGTCATAGCCAGAAAAACGCACCCGGTTTTCCTGGGCGTTCATGGCCACCAGGATGCGGCCCAGCTTCCGGTTCTGGACAAGGCGCGCCACAAACAGGCAGAGGAACAGCATGCCAACACAGACAAAGTACAGGATGGTCCGGGCTTCATCGGTGCGGATGTCCCAGCCGTTCAGCGTCTGCAGATCGGTAATGCCGTTCACACCGCCGGTATAGCCCTGCTGTCCGATAATCAGAATCGTCAGGATTGCGGCGATAGCCTGGGTGATGATGGCGAAGTACACGCCCCCCACCCGCCGGGTAAACATGGCGAAGCCGATAACGAACGCCAGCAGAACCGGCACACCGATCACCGCCAGCAAGGTAAAGGAGAAGCTGTGGAACGGTTCCCAGAACCAGGGCAGCTCGGTGAGCTGGTTCCAGTCCATGAAATCCGGGATGCCGGGGGTGGACTGGATGGCGGTGGCCTCCGGAGTGGAGGCCTCCAGCTTCAGGAACATGGCCATGCAGTAGCCGCCAAGACCAAAGAACACACCCTGGCCCAGGCTGAGAATGCCAGCCTTGCCCCAGCACATCACCAGGCCAATGGCGACAAAGGCGTAGGTCAGGTACTTGCCCACCATGTTCAGGCGGAATGGGTCGAGCGCCAGTGGCAAAAGCACCACCAGCAACACGGCAAGTGCGACGTAATACAGTCCCTCGCGGGTGGCAAACCATTTCAATGGGGATGAACTCTTCATGACAATCTCCTAGCGACGGACCTTGAGGGCCATGAGTCCTTCTGGACGCAGCATCAAGATGCCGACGACGACCAGCAGGGTGAGCACCTTGGCCATGGAACCACTGAGGAAGAACTCCATGGTGGACTGGGCCTGGGATATACCGAAGGCGGACACAATGGTGCCGATCAGGCTCTGGGCACCGCCAAACACCACCACCAGGAAGGTGTCTACGATATAAGCCTGGCCAGAGGACGGACCGGTGGAACCGATCATGGTGAAGGCAGCACCCGCGACGCCGGCGATGCCACACCCGAGGGCAAAGGTGGCTCGGTCGATACCGGCACTGTTGATACCAACGGCTTCAGCCATGGGGCGATTCTGAACCACCGCCCGCACTTTCTTGCCATAACCGGATCGGTACATCAGGAAATACACGCCCACGGCAATGGACAGCGCGATGATCATCACGAACAAGCCGTTGATGGGCAGCTCCACCAGGTCAGTGACCTGGATCGCCCCCATCATCCACTCGGGCAGGTCCACACCCACTTCCCGGGCGCCAAAGATGGATCGGTAAGCCTGCTGCATGATCAGGCTCAGACCCCAGGTGGCCAGAAGGGTATCCAGTGGTCGGTGATAGAGTCGCCGTATCATGAGCCATTCGACGAATGCCCCCAGGGCAGCACAAATCAGGAAAGCCAGAACCATGGCGACGAAGAAGTAGCCGCCGAACAGGCTCGGCAGATAGGACTGGAAAAAACCGGATGTCAGGTAGGTTGTGTAGGCGCCGAGGATCATGAACTCCCCGTGGGCCATATTGATCACCCCCATCTGACCAAAGATGATGGCCAGGCCCAATGCCATCAGTACGAACACTGAAAACAGGGAGAGCCCGGCAAACCCCTGCATGGCAAATATCGACATCAATTCACTGCTGGTGTAGCCATCAAACATGACCCTTACTCCCCTTTAGACCAACTTACCCTTCAAACCCTTAATCTCGTGTTGCAGAGGCAACGGATGCTGGCGCCCGGGGGCGCCAGCAGTCCGGGCTTATTGGTAGCCTTCCGGGAACGGGTCCGGTTCCATCAGTTCTTCGGTCTCATAGACAACCTTGTACTGGCCGTCAGGTTGAGCCTGGCCGATACGGGTCTTGGACCATAGATGATGGTTTTCGTGGATGCGCACGTAACCTTCTGGCGCTTTCGTGAACTCGATGCCTGCGAACTCTTCACGGATCTTGTCGATGTCGAATGAGCCGGCTTTTTCAACCGCTGCTTTCCACAGCCATGGGCCGAGATAAGCCGCCTGGGTCACGTCACCGATGACCATGTCATCGCCGTAGGCTTCCTTGAAGGCCGCAACAAATTCCTTGTTGTTGGGGTTATCGAGGCTCTGGAAATACTTCATGGAGGCGTAGATGCCGTCCACATTCTCACCGCCGATACCGCGGATCTCGTCCTCGGTCACGGAGATGGTCAGCAGAAGGGGCTTCTCATCGGTGAAATCGATACCGGCCGCTTTCATCTGCTTGTAGAAGGCCACGTTGGAGCCACCGACAACCGAGGCAAAGATCACGTCCGGCTTGCGCAGCTTGATCTTGTTGATAACCGAGTTGAACTGGGTGTGACCCAGCGGATAGTACTCTTCGCCAGAGACCTTGAGGCCCAGCTTGTCCTCGATGTGCTTGCGGGCGATCTTGTTCGAAGTACGGGGCCAGATGTAGTCCGATCCGAGCAGATAGAAGCTTTTGGCACCCTTGGTTTCTGCGGCCCAGTCGATACTGGCAAGGATCTGCTGGGTCGCTTCCTGGCCGGTGTAGACCACGTTGGGCGACTGCTCCAGACCCTCATAGAAGGTGGGGTAATAGAGCATGCCGTTGTATTGCTCGATAACTGGGAGAACGGCCTTGCGGGAAGCCGAGGTCCAGGCGCCGAAGATCGCAGCAACGTTGTCCTGGCGCAGTAGCTTCCGGGATTTTTCAGCGAAGGTCGGCCAGTCACTGGCGCCGTCTTCCTGGACGAATTCAATCTGGCGGCCCAGGACACCACCGGAGGCGTTGATCTGGTCAATAGCCAGCTTTTCCGCCTGAACCGAGCCAATCTCACTGATCGCCATTGTGCCGGTGATGGAGTGCAGAATGCCGACCGTAACGGTGTCATCCGTCACCGCCAGACCAGTCGTGTTGACCTCTGCTGTGGCCGGCACTGCCGCCTGTGCCGACGTCGCAAGCATGACGGAAGCCGCCAGCGTCATCAGGCTCTTTTTCAGCCCCAGTCCCTTACCAAACGACCGCCCGTTGGCGGCTTGATCTGTCGTATCCATGGTGATTCCTCGCAGTTTTTGAAGTCCGGATCCGCGCTTCCCTTCGAAAGCACAGCGCCCACGAGAATCATTCTGCTCGGCGCCCGTACAGGTGCCCATTCGGCAATCGCCCCAGCGTGCTACGTCATTTGACGCATTCCTGTAACCAACAGGACAGGCTAAAACGCAGGCATGCAGAAGAAGAACATCCCTGCACCGGTCTATGGCACGGATATTGTTCCGGTTTTCTCATCCGGTGCATTTCAGCTTGAAGCTGCACTAACGCGGGGCACTCAAACACCAAAGGCAAGGCAGTCATGGCGGCAAGACAGAATATTTTTCGGGTTCGGCGCAGCTACAACCAGTGGGTAGCCAACCAGACCCTGGAAGACTATGCGCTTCGCTTTACCGCCAAGAGTGCCCGGCGCTGGTCGGCGGCCCGGGTAAGCAACACCGCCCTGGGCGCCATCTCCTTCCTCGCGCTGGAAGCCATCGGCGGCTCCATTACCCTCCACTACGGATTCGACAATGCGGTCGCCGCCATACTGGCCGTCAGTCTGGTGATTTTCCTCACCGCCATCCCGATCAGTTACTACGCGGCCCGTTACGGCGTCGACATCGATCTGCTGACTCGCGGTGCCGGCTTTGGCTATATAGGCTCCACCATCACCTCGCTGATCTACGCTTCGTTCACGTTTATCTTTTTCGCCATCGAGGCGGCCATCATGGCCATGGCATTGGAAATGCTGTTCGGGGTTCCCCTGGTTCTCGGCTACCTGATCTGTGCCGTGGTCATCATTCCACTGGTTATACATGGAATCACCACGATCAGTCGGTTCCAGGTCTGGACCCAGCCGGCTTTCATCCTTTTGCAGCTGATACCGTTTGTTTTTATTGTTTACGCCGATGCCTCTTCAGTCAGCGACTGGACACAGTTCAAGGGAGTTAACCCGGTTAATTCCGATGGATTCAGCATCGTCATGTTCGGGGCTGCGGCGGCCGTGGTTTTCTCTTTAATTGCCCAGATCGGCGAGCAGGTGGATTTCCTGCGCTTCATTCCAGAACCCCGCAATGCCCGGGAAAAGCGACGTTGGTGGGCCGCCGTGATGGCAGGCGGACCTGGCTGGATTGTGATCGGCATGTTGAAAATCCTGGCGGGCTCCTTTCTTGCGGTTCTTGCCCTGAAACAGGGCGTTACCGCCTCGGAGGCGGCTGATCCGACCCAGATGTATCTGATCGCCTTCAATTACATTACCCATTCGCCCGAGATCTCCCTGGCGATGGCGGGCATTTTCGTCATTCTTTGCCAGCTCAAAATCAACGTTACCAATGCCTATGCCGGCTCCATCGCCTGGTCCAACTTCTTCTCGCGACTCACCCACAGCCACCCCGGACGAGTTGTCTGGCTGTTTTTCAACGTCGCCATTGCCCTTCTGGTGATGGAACTGGGGGTTTACCGGGCGCTGGAGGAAACCCTGGGTTTCTATGGCATCGTCGCCATTGCCTGGGTTGGTTCGCTGGTGGCGGATCTGGTGATCAACAAACCACTGGGGCTCAGTCCCGCACACATTGAGTTCAAACGTGCCCACCTGTACGACATCAACCCGGTCGGGGTTGGTGCCATGCTGACGGCCTCTGTAGTAGGCATCATCTGCCATACCGGCATACTGGGCGTTTATCCGGAGGCTCTTTCCCATTTTATCGCCATGGGAGTCGCGCTGATCATGGCGCCTCTGATCGCCTGGAAAACCGGTGGCCGTTTCTACACAGCACGGCCATTCGTCCCCATCGCTACTGACCATCAGCTCGTGCAGTGCACGATTTGTGAACATCACTTCGAACCGGAAGATCTCACCCATTGTCCCGCGTATGACGGCACCATCTGTTCACTGTGCTGTTCACTCGATGCCCGTTGCGCAGACGCCTGCAAACCGGGGGCAGGATATCAGGAACAGCTCAATCAGTTTCTCGGGAGCCTGATGCCAAAACCGGTGTTGGCCGGTCTGCGCTCAAGGCTCGGGCATTTTCTGAGCCTGCTGGTGCTCATCAACGGCCTTTCCGGCCTGCTGCTGTCCCTGATCTATTTCAAGACGCCGGTCGCTTCACCCGCTGAAGGCATTCTTTTGTCGGTCACCCTGTGGAAAGTTTTCTTTATCCTGGTCATCGTCACGGGCGTAATCTGCTGGCTGTTCGTGCTCGCCCATGAGAGCCGGGTGGTGGCCGAGGAAGAGTCCCGGCGCCAGAACCGTCTGTTGATGGAAGAGATCGTGGCCCATGAACGAACAGACCAGGCCCTGCAACAGGCAAAAGAGCAGGCAGAGGCAGCAAATGGGGCGAAAAGTCGCTATTTGACTGGAATTAGCCACGAATTACGGTCACCCCTCAATGCCATTCTCGGTTATGCCCAGCTGATGGAAAACGACGAGACCATCCCCTCACACCGCAAGGAAGCCCTGGGTGTGATTCGCCGCAGTGGTGAGTACCTCGCGGATCTGATTGAGGGGTTGTTGGATATTTCCAAAATCGAAGCAGGCCGACTGGACCTGCACCGAGATCAGGTCCGGATTGAGCTGTTGATGGAGCAACTTGTAACCATGTTCCGCCTGCAGGCAGAAGACAAGGGCCTGGCCTTTGATTACCACTGTCCCAATCCGCTGCCAGAGATGGTGACCACCGACGAGAAGCGGTTGCGCCAGATTCTGATCAACCTTCTGTCCAACGCCATCAAATACACCGACCGGGGTGGCGTCTCCCTGACCCTTCGCTATCGCAGTCAGGTCGCTGAGTTCACCGTGCGCGATACCGGCGAGGGCATCGCCCCGGAGAACGTGGAACGCATCTTCCGGCCCTTCGAACGTATCCGGACTCCTGGGCAAAGCCGGGCCGGCACAGGTCTGGGTCTGACCATTACCCGCCTGCTCACGGAAATCATGGGAGGTGACATCACGGTAGAAAGCGAACCCGGCCAGGGCAGCGTATTCCGGGTGAGCCTGATGCTATCAAGCCTGCATTCCTCAACACCGCGCTCCATCTCAACCCCCACCCGGCGGATCTACGGCTATCACGGTACCCGGCGCAAGGTGCTGCTGGTGGACGACGACGTTTCCCACCGTCAGGTCATGCGCGCCATGCTCTCGCCGCTGGGCTTTGAAATCATCGACATCGGCAATGCGCTGCAGGTACTGGAGACCGTTGAGGCCGAGCACCCCGACCTTGTGCTTCTCGACGTATCCATGCCGGGCATGAGCGGTTGGGAAGTGCTGACATTGCTGAGAGAACAAAAGCATTCCATCCCGGTCGTGATGGTCTCGGCCGACGCCAATGAGGGTCACCACGCGGCGGATTCCCCACGTTTGCATGATGGCTACATCATAAAACCGGTGCGACTGAACCTGCTACTCGACACCATTGCCGGCGTACTGGATCTGGGATGGCGTTTTAACAAGAGCGCGGACCCCCTTGCCGCTATCCCTGCCCCAGAGCACGGAGCCCTACCCTTACCCGATATAGAGCACCGCCTGGCGCTGGCTGATCTGGCCCGGATCGGTCACCGGAAAGGTCTGCTTGAAGCACTCCATGCCCTGAAACACAGCGGCGATGCCACCGAATCCTTTACGCTTGAGCTCACAAGACTCACCAACGATTTCCAGTTTGAGAAAATTCTTGAACTCCTCGAGGTAGCCGAACATGAAGCTTCATAATGACCGGAAGACTGTCGTGATGGTCGTGGATGACGCGGTCGACTCCATTCGAATGATCAACGATGCCATGGAAGAGGCAGGCATGACCGTGCTGGTTGCCCTCGAAGGCAACCAGGCTCTGACCATCAGCCAGAACATCACGCCGGACGTTGTGCTGATGGACGCCCTGATGCCCCATATGGACGGATTCGAAACGTGCCGTCGGTTGAAAGAGAACCCGGCGTTTGCAGACATCCCCATCATCTTCATGACCGGGCTCAGCGACACCGAGCATGTCGTCATGGGGCTCAACGCCGGTGGCGTGGATTACGTGACCAAACCCATCAACACCACAGAACTGCTGGCCAGAATGGATGTGCACCTGACCAACGCACGCATGACCAGAAGCGCTCGCAGCGCTCTGGATACCGCCGGTCAAAACCTGTTTGCGGTGGATCGTGAGGGAAACCTGCTTTGGGGAACACCGCAGGTCTGTCAGTACCTGCCCGACGCTGCACATGCAGAGTTTTCCGACGTTCGGGCCCGACTGGGGGAATGGCTGGGCCATAGCCCTGATCCGGGACACAGCATGCCGTTGGAGATCATGGGCGTTGCCCGCTCTGTAGAGTTCCTGGCCCTGGTGGATAACCGGGAATACCTGCTGCGACTAAAAACACCACAAAACCAGAACAGCGCCACGGCCGCCTTGCGGCAACGGTTCGAACTGACCATGAGAGAATCCGACGTGTTACTGTGGATCGCCAATGGCAAGACCAATCGGGAAATTGGCCAGATACTGGATATGAGTCCACGCACCGTCAACAAACACCTGGAGCAGGTATTCCGGAAGCTGGGCGTGGAGAACCGGACGGCAGCGGCGGCCAGTGCAATCCGCTTGCTGGCGATCCAATAATCGCCTCGGGCACTTTTGCTCCTAACGTCTGTCCATCGGGGTACTGTGAACCTGAAAGCGAGAAGCTGGATGAGAAAGACTGCCACATTTCTATCAGTGCTGGTTCTGATGGGCCTGTCAGGACTCCTGTTGGCACAGACACCATCCCCCCTCACACCTTTCTCGAAAATGCAGTCCCTGAACGATGGCTGGGAGCCTCTGGAATTCCCCAAGATAGATCAGCTCAGCCGCTATGAACTGACAGCCGAAGACGGTCAGCAGGTCGTGCGGGCGACCACGGACGGCGGAGCGTCTGGTCTGATCGCACGGGTCAGACTGGAGCCAACGGATTCGCTGATTCTGCAATGGCGCTGGAAGGTCTCGAATGTGTTCGAAAACGGGGATGCCCGGGAAAAGTCCGGGGACGATTATCCGGCGAGAATCTATGTGGCATTCGAGTTCCAGCCAGAGAAGGCGGGTTTTTTCGAGCGCGCCAAACGCAAGACCGTCGAGGTGTTATTCGGTGAGTCCCTGCCTGGCAATGCCCTGAACTACATCTGGGCCAATACGCTGCCGGAGGGCGAGATTGTGCCCAACCCGTACACCGAGAAAACCATGATGATTGCCGTTAATTCCGGATCGGAAAAGGTCGGCGAATGGGTCACGGTGGAGCGAGATATCATGGCCGACTATCGGGAAGCTTTTGGCGAGGAACCACCGCCGGTGGTGGGCATTGCCATCATGTCGGACTCGGACAACACCGGGGAAAAGGCCACGGCCTGGTACGGCGATATACGGCTGCGGCCGGGCTCTTGAATCAGACCGGCATGCTAGCGGTATTGCTCCGGAAAACCGGGGACCACAAAACCTTGGTTTAGTTTCCTTAGTGGCGGGACCTCGCCCTTCTCTGCAAGACGGATATAAGCGTCGTCAAACGCATCCCGGAGTAACGCCGCCCGCGGATTGGCCAGCGAAAACAGCCAGGCAAGGTTCCTGGAACGGATCTCGGATTCACGAACCATGCTGTCAGCCGGCATCTCGAGTGTGTCAATCACCGGTTGCCGGTAGTCCAGCAAATAATCTCCGCGCCCACGCTTGAGCATATCCAGAGCCGAGCGATGGTTAGGCGCTTCGGTAACACGAATCGACCCCTCACTCTCCAACCATGAGAGGAGACCACCATAGGTGTAGCCACCAATAACAATGACCGTTTTTCCCAAAAGCCTGTCGAAGTGATCAACTGGCGGGGTTTGCTCCAGATACCAGGCGCTGAGCTGGACCGGCAGAGGACTTGCCCAGCTTTCGAGTACCTCCCCATCAAGTGCAGGGATACTTGTCACGCCCGGCCAGGCATCAATTTTACCATTGGTTAGATACAGATAAGCCCGTGTTACCGGCAGATAGAGAAATTCTGGTTCGAAACCCGCTTCACGAGCCACTTTACGGGTTATTTCAATGAAAGATCCTTCGGCCTTGCCGTTTTCGCCACGATAGGTGATAGGGGGAAACTCGACGTAGGCAATGCGAAGGTTTTTTCCAGCTGATTCCGGTTCAGAGAGGGTGGCCGACGCAAACAGTAATCCCGCTAGCAAAATCCAAAGCCGGAAACCGCCAAAATGCATGGCTTCAAACATTGAGGAGCGACGGTCTGAGCAGTTTCTGAACATGGAATCCGTATTGTTGGCGTCAGATTAAGCAAAGATTACCAGACCCGGGAAAATCTGCACTGACACTGCCCGCAAAAATCCGAACAGAATGTCAAATATGGTTAATCACCATGTACAAACCTACGCCGCCCATCACCAGCATGTAAGGAAACGCCATCACTACCATCTTGCCGTAGGAAAGCCGAACCAAGGGCGCAATGGCAGATGTCAGCAGAAACAGGAAAGCCGCCTGACCATTCGGGGTCGCCACACTGGGAAGATTGGTGCCGGTGTTGATGGCAACTGCCAGCTTCTGGAAGTGTTCGTAACTGATAGCACCGGCATCCAGGGCCTGCTTCACTTCGCTGATATACACGGTGGCCACAAACACATTATCGCTGATCATCGAGAGCACGCCATTGGCGATGAAGAACATGCCAGGCTGACGGGCTTCCGGAAGCGACAGAACATAGTCAATGATCGGCTTGAACAGATGCTGTTCGTGAATCACCGCAACCACCGCGAAGAACACCACCAGCAGTGAGGTAAACGGCAGGGATTCCTGGAAGGCCTTGCCAATCTGGTGCTCGTCGGTAACCCCGGTAAAGGAGGTAATCAGGATGATGACGAGCAGGCCAATCAGACCGACCTCGGCGAGATGGAAAGCCAGGCCCACCACCAGGATCGCAGCGGCAACAGCCTGTACCCAGAGCGCGGCCTGATCAGCCTTGGTACGCTTGGTCCGCTCGTTCTCCGCAAACTCTTCCAGAACCTGACGCACAGGCTTGGGCAAGCGCCCGCCATAGCCAAACCAACGCAGCTTCTCCAGAGCCCAGCAGGTGAATAATCCGGCCGCCAATACCGGCAAACTCACTGGCGCCATGTGCAGGAAGAAACCGGCAAAGTCCCAACCCACGACTTTGGCAATCAACAGATTCTGGGGCTCGCCCACCATGGTGGCAACGCCACCCAACGCGGTACCGATAGCACCGTGCATCAAAAGGCTGCGCAGGAACGCCCGGAAGTTCTCCAGATCTTCCCGATGCAGCTCGATGACCTCGTCATCGCTACCGGTGTTGTGATCCTTGTGCTGATAGCCCTTACCGGAGGCCACCTTGTGGTACACCGCGTAGAAACCCACCGCTACGCTGATGATCACCGCAGTAACCGTCAGTGCATCCAGAAAGGCCGAGAGAATCGCTGCCGCGCAGCAGAACAGAAGAGACAACGCCGATTTGGAACGCACCCCCACCAGAATCTGGGTGAAGGTCACCAGCAGAAGCTCCTTCATGAAGTAGATGCCCGCCACCATGAACATCAACAACAGGATCACCGGGAAGTTGGTGAGCACTTCCAGATACACTGCATCCGGCGTGGTCAGCCCGATCAGCAGTGCCTCCACTGCCAGCAGGCCACCAGGCAGAAGGGGGTAACACTTCAGGGCCATGGCCAGGGTAAAAATAAACTCGGCAATCAGAAGCCAGCCAGCCGTTCCCGGCCCCAGGGTCCACATGACAATCGGGTTGGCGACAAGAAACAGCAAAATGACCTGCTTGTACCAGACGGGCGCCTTGCCAAGGAAATTGTGGGTAAAGCCGGAGATAACGGTATTGGGCATTGCAGGAGTCTTCTGAAAAAACGGGTTATTGGTATTGTGTCGTGAAGCGCCCGCATCTTCCTTGATATTTACGTACCGGGGTATTGGTCAAAGGTACAAATGGGAGACCGCTTTTGGTCTCACTAACCAAAGAAAGGGAGTTGGACGCCGAAAAACACAGACAGTGAGCGTGAAATTGCTGAACAAAACAGCAGCACCAAGCCCACATTTTAACCGATTCGAGCCCTAAAAAGACTGCCTAGTAAAAAAATAACTGCCTGGAACCTAGACAGACAGCAAAAATCCGCCAACAGGCGGATTCTTTGGCAACCGATAAGCTTTCCATGAGGACGCTTATTCCACGGTAACACTCTTGGCGAGATTCCTCGGCTGATCCACATCAGTACCCTTGAGCACCGCCACATGATAGGACAGAAGCTGCAGTGGCACGGTGTAGACGATCGGAGCCGTAATCGGATGCACTGACGGAAGCTGCATCACATGAATACCGTCTTCCGCTTTCACATCGGCTTTTTTATCAGCGAAGACAAAGAGCTCACCGCCGCGGGCACGGACCTCTTCCAGGTTGGACTTGAGCTTCTCAACCAGGTCGTTGTTCGGCGCCACGGTGACCACCGGCATTTCGCTGTCGACCAGGGCCAGGGGGCCATGCTTGAGCTCGCCGGCCGGGTAAGCCTCGGCGTGGATGTAGGAGATCTCCTTCAGCTTCAGCGCACCTTCAAGGGCGACCGGGAACTGGGAACCGCGACCCAGGAACAAGCTGTGGTTCTTGTCCATGAAGGCCTTGGACATTTCGGCAATTTCGCCATCCAGGGCCAGAACATCGCTCACTTGGCCAGGCACGAGATGGAGGGCCTCGACGATCTCCGCTTCCTGCTCTTCAGGCAGTCCATTATGGCGAGCCAGAGCAAGCGTGAAGATCAACAATGCCGTGAGCTGGGTGGTGAAGGCCTTAGTTGAGGCCACACCTATTTCCGGCCCTGCCTGGGTCATGATGACCAGGTCGGACTCCCGAACCAGGGAACTACCCGGCACGTTGCAGATGGCCATCGCCGCCCGGAAACCGGCTTTCTTGGCCTGGCGCAGAGCCGCCAGGGTATCGGCGGTTTCGCCGGACTGGGAAATGCAGAGAAACAGGGTGTCCTGCTGGATTACGTGTTTGCGATAGCGGAATTCGGAAGCCACTTCCACCGAGCAGGCGACGCCGGCCAGCTCCTCAATCCAGTAACGCGCGACCATACCAGCATGATAGCTGGTGCCGCAGGCAATAATCTGGACGTGACGAACGTTCTCCAGCAGGTTTGCAGCTTCGGTACCGAGGGCCTGTTCCAGAACCCGTGTTTTGGTGACCCGGCCTTCCATGGTGGCCTTGATCACTTTGGGTTGCTCGTAGATTTCCTTGAGCATGAAGTGACGGTATTCGCCCTTGTCTGCAGAATCAGCGCCGTGTTCGAAGCGGGTTACTTCCCGCTCGACTGCCTGACCTTCACGATCCAGGATGGTCATTCCATCCTTCTTAATGTCGGCAATGTCGCCTTCTTCGAGGAACATGAAACGGTCAGTCACCGGCAACAGCGCCAACTGATCGGAGGCGATGAAGTTCTCACCGATACCCACGCCGATCACCAGGGGGCTGCCCTCGCGGCACACCACCAGATGGTTGGGTTCATCGGCGTGAACAACGGCCAGGGCATAGGCACCACGAAGACGGGCAATGGCAGCCCGTACCGAATCGTGAAGGTTACCCAGGGCGCGGTAGTTCTTCTCAATCAGGTGGGCAACGACTTCGGTATCAGTCTGTGAGGTGAACTCGAAACCGTCCGCCCGGAGCTCTTCCCGAAGCTCCTGATAGTTCTCAATAATACCGTTATGGACGATGGCCAGACGCTCGCCGGACATGTGCGGATGGGCGTTGATCTGCGACGGCTCGCCATGGGTTGCCCAGCGGGTATGAGCAATGCCCAGGTGACCCGCGAGCGGGTTTGCTTTCATGGCATCCCCGAGTGCGGCAACCTTACCCACTTCCCGTGCGCGCTGGACGCTGTGATCGCCACCGATCACGGCCATGCCCGCAGAGTCATACCCCCGGTATTCCAAACGGCGCAGACCCTCAAGAAGGATGCCCTGAACGTCCCTTTCCGAAACCGCGCCTACAATTCCACACATGCTGTTCTACCTGTCTGTCGATCGTTTATATCAGTGTTTCTTTGGCTTTTCCCAGCCGGCGATGTTCCGCTGCCGGCCCCGAGCGACGGCCAGCTCGTGGTCGGCCACGTCACGGGTGATGGTCGATCCTGCGCCAATGGTTGCCTCGGCCGCAACGGTAACCGGGGCGACCAACGCCGTATTGGAACCCACGAAAACCCCGTCACCGAGCACCGTCTGGTACTTGTTCACACCATCATAATTACACGTGATGGTTCCTGCACCCACATTCACATTACGGCCCACGGAGGCATCACCGACGTAACTCAGATGGTTGATCTTGCTACCCTCACCGACGATGGCCTTTTTGGTTTCCACAAAGTTGCCCACTTTGGTATTCGCCGCCAGCTCCGTACCCGGACGGATGCGGGCAAACGGTCCGATCTGCGCATTGGCGCCAATCACCGCGCCTTCAATCACACTATTGGCCTTGATCTCGGTGCCATCAGCAATGGTTGCATCTTTGATGACGCAACCCGGACCAATGGACACGTTGCTGCCGAGGCTGACATTCCCCTCGAAGACCACGTTCACATCGATCCAAAGATCATTGCCAATACTGAGCTCGCCACGGACATCAACCCGGGCAGGATCCGCGAGCGTCGCGCCCTCTGTCATCAGCCGGTCAGCCTGACGACGCTGGAACCAGCGTTCCAGTTCCGCCAGTTGCAGGCGATTGTTGACTCCCTGAACTTCATAGGGATTCTCTGGCTGAGACACCAAAACGCACAGACCCTGCTCCACCGCCATGGCAATAATGTCGGTAAGGTAGTATTCACCCTGGGCATTGCTGTTGGAGAGCGTCGGCAACCAGGATTTCAAATGCTTCGCTGACACCGCCAGGATGCCAGTATTCACCTCGCGGATCTGCTGCTGCTCTGGCGAAGCATCTTTCTGCTCAACAATGGATTGCACGTCGCCATCGGCATTCCGGACAATCCGTCCGTACCCCTGGGGGTTGTCCATGGTCACCGTCAACAGGCCCAGGGTGTTTTCATCCAGGGTACCAACCAGCCCATCGAGGGTTTCATGGCGAGTCAGAGGCACATCCCCGTAGAGCACCAAAACCCGAGCGTCATCGGGAAGATCCGGCAGGGCCTGAGCCACAGCGTGGCCGGTACCCAGTTGCTCGCTCTGGGTGACCCAGTTTACCGAGGCTTCAGCCGTCGCTTCACGGACCTTGTCAGCTCCATGGCCGATCACCGTATGGATCTTTTCGGCACCAAGTTGTTTAGCCGTTTCGATGACGTGATGGAGCATCGGGCGACCGGCAATCGGATGCAGTACCTTGGGCAGTGCGGATTTCATTCTGGAACCCTGGCCGGCGGCCAGAATGACAACGTGTAGCGGGCTCATGGAAAAGTCAGGCTCCCGGAGTGTTCACTCTCTGAATGCTGAAAATAAAAAAACCGCACCCTTCAGGGCCGGATGGCCAACGCAATACGTTGGTCTTCCAGCCGCTCAGGATGCGGCTTCGGTGTTCGGCAAACCCGAAACGGAAATGCTTAGCGCATTTTGTTACGCAGCTGCTGGATGGTACGAAGCTGCGCAACAGCCTCGGCCAGCTCTGCAGCTGCACGGGAATACTCGAATTCACCAGTCTTGTTGGCAAGTGCTTTCTCGGCTTCTTTCTGAGCTTCGAGCGCGGCTGCTTCGTCCACATCCTTTGCACGAACCGCGGTATCCGCCAACAAAGTCACCAGATTGGCCTGGACCTCCAGATATCCGCCAGACACGTAAAGAATTTCTTCTTCACCGCCCTGCTTGATGATCCGAATAGGGCCCGGCTTCAGCTGGGTCAGCAGCGGCGCGTGGCCCGGGGCAATGCCCAGGTCACCTTCGGAGCCCGCTGCGATCAGCATTTCTACCAATCCGGAATAGATCTTTGTTTCGGCACTTACCACATCACAATGCACGGTCATACCCATGTCAGTTGCCTCTTTGATCGATCCGGAAACAAGTGCGTCGGCTCAGATTAGCTCTTTGCCTTGCTCTTCATTTCCTTCGCTTTCTCGACCGCTTCCTCAATGGTACCAACCATGTAGAACGCCTGCTCAGGCAGTTCGTCATAGTCGCCATTCAGAATGCCCTTAAAGCTGCTGATGGTTTCCTTGAGGGAAACGTACTTACCGGGAGAACCGGTGAATACTTCAGCAACGTGGAACGGCTGGGACAGAAAACGCTCGATCTTACGGGCACGGGCTACAGTCAGTTTGTCTTCTTCTGACAGTTCGTCCATACCCAGGATGGCGATGATGTCTTTCAGTTCCTTGTAGCGCTGCAGGTTAGTTTGCACGCCACGGGCCACTTCGTAATGCTCCTGACCGATGACCAGCGGATCCAGCTGACGAGAGGTGGAATCCAGCGGATCAATCGCCGGGTAGATACCCTTGGAGGCGATATCACGGCTCAGTACAACTGTAGCATCCAGGTGCGAGAACGTGGTCGCAGGCGACGGGTCAGTCAAGTCATCCGCCGGTACGTAGACCGCCTGGATGGACGTGATGGAACCGTTCTTGGTGGAGGTAATACGCTCCTGCAGCTCACCCATCTCCTGGGCCAGAGTCGGCTGGTAACCTACCGCAGACGGCATACGGCCGAGCAGTGCGGATACTTCCGTACCGGCCAGGGTGTAACGGTAGATGTTGTCCACGAACAACAGTACGTCACGACCTTCGTCCCGGAATTTCTCAGCCATGGTGAGACCGGTCAGGGCCACACGCAGACGGTTTCCGGGAGGCTCGTTCATCTGACCGTAAACCATCGCTACTTTGTCGAGGACGTTGGAGTCCTTCATTTCATAGTAGAAATCGTTACCTTCACGAGTCCGCTCACCAACACCCGCGAATACGGAGAGACCGGAGTGCTCTTTCGCGATGTTGTTGATCAGCTCCATCATGTTTACGGTTTTACCAACACCGGCACCACCGAACAGGCCAACCTTACCACCCTTGGCGAACGGGCAGATCAGGTCGATAACCTTGATGCCTGTTTCCAGCAGGTCCGCAGACGCTGCCTGGTCGGCATAGCCCGGGGCCTTACGGTGAATCGCCCAACGCTCTTCTTCGCCGATATCGCCGGCTTCGTCGATGGGTCGACCCAGAACGTCCATGATACGGCCCAGAGTCTGGGTGCCGACCGGTACCGAAATCGGCTTGCCGGTATTTTCTGCTTTCAGGCCACGCTTCAGGCCCTCTGTGCTGCCCATTGCGATGGTACGAACAATGCCGTCACCCAGCTGCTGCTGGACTTCCAGAGTTGTTTCGCCACCTTCAAGCAGCAGTGCGTCATATACTTTGGGTACGGAGTCACGTGGGAATTCCACGTCGATAACCGCGCCAATGATCTGAACGATTTGTCCGCTACTCATGCTCGGTTCCTCGTTATCTTGATAGTCAATAAAACCAGTTGGATTGTGGGCTGGATCAAACCGAAGCGGCGCCGCTCACAATCTCCGATATCTCTTGGGTAATGGCTGCCTGACGCGCCTTGTTATAAGCCAACTGAAGTTCGTCGATAATGCCACCGGCGTTATCAGTTGCGCTCTTCATGGCGATCATCCGGGCTGCCTGTTCACATGCCAGATTTTCTACCACACCCTGGTACACCTGGGATTCAATAAAACGTGGCAGAAGGCCATCGAGGATCTGCCTGGCATCGGGCTCGTAGAGATAATCCCACTGGTTCTTGATCTCTTCCTCGTCTTCGCTCTCAGGCAGGGGCAACAATTGCTCCACCTTCGGGCTTTGGGTCATGGTGTTGACGAACTCGTTGTTTACCACGTAAAGGCGATCAATCTTGCCTTCCGAGAACGCATCCAGCATAACCTTGACGTTGCCGATGAGTTTTTCAGAGCTCGGGCTGTCCCCCAGATGGGTCAACGCCGCGACGACATTGCCGCCGTAGCTCCGGAAAAAGGAAGCCCCTTTCTGCCCGATGGCGCACAGATCGGTTTCCACTCCTTTTTCTTTCCACGCTTTCATTTCACGGACAAGCGCTTTGAACAGGTTGATGTTCAGACCACCGCAGAGGCCACGATCAGTTGACACCACGATATAGCCCACGCGCTTTACCTCGCGCTCGACCATAAACGGGTGCTTGTACTGAGCGTTCGCCTTGGCAATGTGCCCGATCACCTGACGCATCTTTTCGGCATACGGGCGTGTCGCCTGCATCCGCTCCTGAGCCTTACGCATCTTACTCGCAGCCACCATTTCCATGGCGCTGGTGATTTTCTGCGTGCTCTTGATGCTTGAAATCTGGTTACGTATTTCTTTGCCGACGGCCATAACTCACTGCCTTCTCAAGTTAGACACTCGTTGCTACGAAAAGCGGCCCGCGACAGTCGCCGCAGGCCCGTTTTCTTACCAGCTCTGAGTGGTCTTGAATTTCTCAAGTGCAGCTTTGAGGCCGGCAGCGATTTCGTCGTTGTAATCGCCTTTCTCGTTGATCTTGTCGAGGAGGTCTTTCTGCTCGGAGCGCATCCAGTCGAGCATCTGCGCTTCAAACTTCACTACCTTGTCGACATCAACGTCGTCCAGGAAGCCTTCGTTGGCTGCGAACAGAACCGTACCCATTTCAGCCACAGACATCGGGCTGTACTGGTTCTGCTTCATGAGTTCCGTTACACGCTGACCGTGCTCAAGCTGCTGACGGGTTGCTTCGTCGAGATCGGAAGCAAACTGTGCGAAAGCGGCCAGTTCACGATACTGGGCCAGAGCCAGACGAATGTTACCGCCAAGCTTCTTCATGATCTTGGTCTGGGCCGAACCACCTACCCGGGATACGGAGATACCGGCGTTCATCGCCGGACGAATACCGGAGTTGAACAGGTTGGTTTCCAGGAAGATCTGACCGTCGGTAATGGAGATTACGTTGGTCGGTACGAACGCGGAAACGTCACCAGCCTGGGTTTCGATGATCGGTAGGGCGGTCAGGGAACCGGTCTTGCCTTTCACTTCACCGTTGGTCAGCTGTTCAACGTAATCGGCGTTTACACGGGACGCACGCTCCAGCAGACGGGAGTGCAGGTAGAATACGTCACCCGGATATGCTTCACGGCCCGGCGGACGACGCAGCAGCAGGGAGATCTGGCGGTAAGCCACAGCCTGCTTGGACAGATCATCGTAGATGATCAGGGCGTCTTCGCCACGGTCACGGAAGTATTCACCCATGGAGGTACCGGAGTACGGCGCCAGGAACTGCATCGCTGCAGGATCGGCGGCACCGGCGGCAACCACAATGGTGTGGTCCATGGCACCGTGCTCTTCCAGCTTGCGCACAACGGCGGCAATGGAAGACTGCTTCTGGCCAACGGCAACGTAGATACACTTGATGCCGGTGTTCTTCTGGTTGATGATCGCGTCGATGGCGACAGCAGTCTTACCGATCTGACGGTCACCGATGATCAGCTCACGCTGGCCGCGACCGATCGGCACCATGGTGTCGATCGCTTTCAGACCGGTCTGAACCGGCTCATCAACCGACTGACGTGCGATAACGCCCGGTGCAACCTTCTCCACCGGAGAGGTCAGGTCGGTACCGAGGTCACCCTTGCCGTCGATGGGGTTACCCAGACCATCAACAACACGGCCCATCAGTTCCGGACCTACCGGCACTTCCAGGATCCGACCGGTACAACGAACTTTCTGACCTTCCGCCAGATCTTCGTAGTCACCCAGCACAACGGCACCGACAGAATCGCGCTCAAGGTTCAGCGCAATACCGAATGTGCCGTTGGCAAATTCAATCATCTCACCGTACATAACGTCGGCAAGACCGTGGATCAGAACGATACCGTCGGAAACCGACAGGATCGTACCTTCGTTCTTTGCTTCGGAAGAGATGTCGAGTTTCTCGATTCTCTTCTTGATGATGTCACTGATCTCGGATGGATTCAGTTGCTGCATGCCAATATCCTCAAACCTTGTGCTGAAATCAGGAGCCCAGAGCGTCGGCCAGCTTGGTCAGCTTTCCGCGTACAGATGCGTCAATGACCATATCGCCGGTGCGAATAATCACACCGCCAATAAGAGACTTGTCCAGTGACGCTGCGAGTGACACTTGCCGCTCGAGTTTCTTCGAAAGTGCCTGGGCGAGCTTCTGTTGCTGTTCGTCCGTCAGCTCGAAAGCCGCGGTGACTTCGATATCAACAGTGCGCTCCAGATCAGCCCGGTACGTGTTGAAGAGCGCTGCAATCTCAGGAAGAAGAGTCAGCCGGCGGTTTTCAGCCAGTACAGCGAAAAAGTTGCGGACCTGATCGGTGACGCCATCTTCAGCGACCTCCAGAATCAGCTCTGCCTTCTTCTGCTCTTCCAGACCCGGATTCGCGAGAAGCTGTCGAATGTCTTTGTTCGCGGTGACCTGCCCGGCAACTGTCAGCACCTGGGACCACTCAGCCAGCTGTTCATGCTCCTGAGCGGCATTAAATGCTGCCTTTGCGTAGGGACGGGCCAGCGTTCTCAGTTCTGCCATGATGAACCTCGTCGTTTAAAGTTCTGCCGCCAGTTTTTCCAACATCTCGTTGTGCTTGGAGGCATCGACAGAGGTTTCCAGGATCTTCTCAGCACCGGCAACGGCAATGGTGGCAATTTCTGCACGCAAAGCGTCACGAGCCTGATTGCGCTCCTGTTCAATTTCGGCCTTGGCCTGCTCAATCAGCTTCTGGCCTTCCTTGCGGGCGTCATCCTTGGATGCTTCCACAATCTGGGCCGCGCGCTTGTTGGCCTGTTCAATCAGGCCAGCAGCTTGCTGCTTGGCTTCACGCAGTTCCTGAGCTGACTTTTCCTGAGCCAGTTCCAGATCGCGCGCAGCGCGGTCTGAGGCAGCCAGTCCGTCAGCGATCTTCTTTTGACGCTCCTGCAGTGCGGCCATGATTGGCGGCCACACGTATTTCATGCAGAAGACGACAAAGATAAAGAACGCGATGGCTTGACCAATCATCGTCAAATTAATGTTCACGTCTTCACCTCTCGCCTGTTTTGTTAAGAATCATCTGACCGGGGCAAAACCCCGGCTCTGGCGACTCGATTAACCGGCGATCTGGCCGACAAACGGGTTGGCGAAAGTGAAGAACAGAGCGATACCAACACCGATCATGGTTACGGCGTCCAGCAGACCTGCAACGATGAACATTTTAACCTGCAGCATCGGGGTCATTTCCGGCTGACGCGCAGCGCCTTCCAGGAACTTGCCACCGAGGATACCAAAGCCAATCGCAGTACCCAGGGCACCCAGGCCAATCAGCAGTGCAACGGCAATAGCGGTCATTCCAACTACAGTTTCCATGATAACTCCCAGTTTTCAGTTAGGTTTTTCAGTTTAAGGGTTTAGGGTTTAGAACTACGGCTTAATGGTGTCCGATCAGTGACTGTCTTCGTGAGCCATGCTCAGGTACACGATCGTCAACATCATAAAGATGAATGCCTGCAGGGTGATAACCAGAATGTGGAAAATCGCCCAGGGAACAGACAGTGCCCACTGTGCCCAGAAAGGCAGCAGTGCAATCAGGATAAAGATCAGCTCGCCTGCGTACAGGTTACCGAAGAGACGCAGAGCCAGCGAGATCGGCTTGGCGATCAGGCTCACACCTTCCAGCAGGAAGTTGATCGGGACAAGCAAAATCTTCAGGAACAGATTGTCAGAAGAGAAGGGGTGCAGGGTCAGTTCACCGACGAAGCCACCCACGCCCTTCACTTTCAGACTGTAGTAGATGATCAGTGCGAATACCGACAGGGACATGCCCAGAGTAACGTTAACATCCGTGGTCGGAACGACCTTCATGTATTCCAGACCCATCAGATGGAACAGCTGGGGCAGGAAGTCCACTGGCACCAGGTCCATCAGGTTCATCAGGAACACCCAGCAGAAAATGGTCAGCGACAGCGGCGCGATCACCTTGTTCTTGCCGTGGAAGGTTTCCTTGACGCTCTGATCGACAAACTCAACCATCACTTCAACGAAGTTCTGGAGCCCACCAGGCTGGTCCGAGGTAGCACGCTTCGCGGCCAACCGGAAAATAAACAGGAACAGGGCACCGAGCGCGACCGCCCAGCCCAATGAATCAATGTGCAGTGCCCAGAAGCCCATGTCGGATGCTTCCCTGCCGGTGTGAGCCAGCGTCCAGGTTGCATCTTGAAGTACGGTTCCGTCGGCACGCTCATAGCCTGCCGGAAGTTTACCGTAGGTGAGGTTCTGGAGGTGATGCTGGATATATTCTGATGCACTTCCTGCCATAACGGTTTCCCAGGTCCAGTTAGCTTTGCTGCGTATTGCTGCCCGCCAGAAGCGGTGTCAACCAGTTGGTGACCAGCATGATCGCAAATGTTAAAAAAAGTGCCGCTATATCAAGCGGCTGAATCCATTTGAACACCATCGTAAAGAGGATGGCGCACAGGATGAGCTTGCCGGCCTCACCCTGATAAAAAGAAGTCATAATCTTCTTGGCAGACCGCGCGCCGGAGAAGCGGAATGCCTTGAGCGCAAAATAACCATGGGGGATCAGAAAGATAAGTCCGCCCAGCAGCGCTGAATAGCCGGAAACCTGGCCTCGCAAGAGAAACGCCAGGCTAACGAAGACAAGTACCACACTTTCTATTGCAAACCATCTTGCGATGGGCGGGCGGCCAATACCGCCTGATGCTGCCTTCGTCATGTTCGTCCCGGAAGTACGGTGCTTTTCGCTCGATGTCGTCTAAAAAGTAAGCAAATACACCGATACGAGCGCCGCAGATTATATGTGTTCAATGTGCACGAATCAACAAAACCGGGCACCGGCTGATCCGTCAAAAGCGGCGGAATAACTGGGTTTTGGCAATTTAAGTCACAAATAGACGGCCGTTCAGTTTTTCACCACTACATGTTGTGTACATGGCCAGGTACGAACTTTCGTAGGGGGGCCGGAAGGCCGATAAAACCCCGACGTTTTTATTTGATATGGCCAAGAATGCCGTCCAGTTCGTCCAGCGAGCTGTATTCGATTACCAGCTTGCCTTTGCCACGCTGACCGTGATCAATGGACACCCTTGCCCCCAGTCGCTCAGCCAGATCATCCTGCAGGGCGCGAATGTTGGGGTCCACACTCCCCTTTTTCCGGGATTTGCTGTCCGGGGTTTCCTGTTGCACCCGCCGCACCAGAGCCTCGGTCTGACGAACCGAGAGTGATTTTGCCACCACCTGTTTGGCCACCTGCATCTGCAGCTCCGGTGCCAGGGTCAGCATCGCGCGGCCGTGGCCCATTTCCAGATCACCATGCTCCAGCATGATACGAACATCTTCAGACAAACCGATCAGTCGCAGCAGGTTGGTAATGGTCGTGCGGGATTTACCAACGGCTTCGGCTACCTGGGCCTGGGTCAGGCCAAACTCGTCCTGCAGGCGCTGGAGGGCGAAGGCTTCTTCAATAGGATTGAGGTTCTCGCGTTGGATGTTCTCGATCAGCGCCATGGCGATGGCGGCTTCATCGGGGACATCCCGGATGATGGCCGGGATACTGTCGAGGCCGGCCATCTGGGTAGCACGCCAGCGGCGCTCGCCGGCGATCAGCTCGTACCGACCTTCAGCGATGGGACGAATCACTACCGGCTGCATCACACCCTGTTGGCGAATGGAATCCGCCAGTTCCTGCAGGGCGGCAGGGTCCATATCACGCCGGGGCTGGAACCGACCACGCTGGATCAGATCAATGGGAACTTCGCGGAGCTCACCGTCGTGGTCTTTCAGCTCCTGGTCAAGATTGACCTTGGAGCCCGCCAGCAGGGCGCCCAGTCCACGTTCACCCAATCCTCGTTTCTTCGCCGCCATGGTGTCAGTCATTCTTCCCGTTGAAAATCGTTGTGCTTAAGTGAGTGACAGGGCGGTATGTTACACCGCAACCGGCGCGGATGTCTTTTTTGAGCCATGGCGGCGGACCATCTCGCCGGCCAGGGCCAGGTAGGCGATGGCGCCCTTGGAGGCCCGATCGTATTTCAGGGCAGGTACGCCGTAGCTTGGCGCCTCGGCCAGGCGGACGTTGCGGGGGATCACTGCACGATACACCTTGTCGCCGAAATACTCGCTCAGCTGGCCAGAAACGTCCAGGGTGAGGCTGTTCCGGGGGTCGTACATGGTACGCAGAATGCCTTCCACCTGCAGATTGGGGTTAACCGTTTCCTGGATCTGCTCAACGGTGTTCATCAGCGCTGCCAGTCCTTCCAGTGCATAGTATTCGCACTGCATGGGAATCAGCACCGAGTCTGCCGCCGACAAAGCATTCACGGTCAACAGGCTGAGGGAGGGCGGGCAATCAATGAGGATGTAATCGTAGTTGTCACGAACGGTGTTCAGCGCCAGTCGCAGGCGATGTTCACGACCAATCTCGTTCATTAGCTCGACTTCGGCGGCCGTCAGGTCGCCGTTGGCCGGCAGGATATCGAAACCGGAGGCCTCGGCGGGGATGATCACCTCGGCTGCGCTGGCGCGCTTGGTCAGCATGTCGTAACCGGACAGTTCGAGAGCGTTCTTATCCACACCGCTGCCCATGGTGGCGTTGCCCTGAGGATCCATGTCCACCAGCAGCACCCGGCGCTTGGTGGCGGCCAGGGAGGCAGCAAGGTTGACGCAGGTGGTGGTTTTACCCACACCGCCTTTCTGATTGGTCACTGCAATCACGCGCGCCATGTCCTGCCTCCTTGTTTATGGGTTAGCGGTTCAGAAACTCGACTGCCGAGCTACCGGGAATTTCCCGCCCGGGCGACAACCAATAGATGGCGTTCGCCATCAGCGCCGGGTACGTCCAGGGAGTGGCTGGATTTTACCTGCCAGCCAGCCGGGAGGGCAGCCACTTCATCATCCGGAAACTGACCTTTCATGGCAAGGAACTCACCGTCATTTGCCAACAGATCGCCGCACCAGTGCACCAGATTCTCCAACGCGGTAAAGGCGCGACTGCTGATCTGGGCAAAGGGTTCTGCGGGGCTGCAATCTTCCGCCCGACCGTGAATAACCTCGACGTTATCCAGGCCCAACTCCAGCACACATTGGTGGAGGAAGCGGGTTTTCTTGCCGTTGCTGTCGAGCAGGGTAAAGCGCGTCTCGGGCAGGGCAATGGCCAGGGGAATACCAGGCAGACCGCCGCCGGCTCCCACATCCAGCAGATGCTGCGTGGTTACCCAGGGCAGAATGCTCAGGCTGTCGAGCAGCTGCCGGGACACCATCACACGCTCATCACGCACAGCAGTGAGGTTATAGGCCCGGTTCCATTTGTTGAGCAGGCCCAGGAAAGCCAGCAGTTTTTCCTGCTGATCCTCCGTCAGGGCCATGCCCATCACTGCCAGTCCGTCCCGGAGCTGGCTATGCCAGAGTGACTTGGTCATGCGCTAGGATCAGGCCGACTGTTTGCGCAGCAGATCGCGCTTCTTCAGATGCACCAGGATCTGGCTTACCGCCGCCGGAGTCACACCCTGAACGCGCGAAGCCTGGGCCACGGTTTCCGGCCGCACGGTCTTGAGCTTCTGCCTGATCTCATTGGACAGGCCACCAATCACGTCATAGTCCAGATCCACCGGCAGGGCGGTGTTTTCATTTCTACGCAGCCGCTCGATCTCATCAGTCTGACGGGAAATATAGCCCTCGTACTTGATCTCGATTTCCACCTGGTCTGCGACCACCGGATCATCGGCCTTCTCGGCACCAATCGCGGCGATATGGCTGTAGACAATCTCGGGGCGACGCAGCAGCTCGGCCAGGGACTGATCCCGGGTCATAGGCTGCTTTAGAAAGCCGTTGGCCCGCTCACCGGCCTCGGTATTCGGATGAATCCGGGTGGCCTCGAGGCGGCTGCGCTCGGTGGCGATCGCCTCACGCTTGTCGTTGAACTTCTGCCAGCGCTCGTCATTCACCAGGCCAAGCTTGCGACCGGTTTCGGTCAGACGCAGGTCGGCATTGTCCTCGCGCAGGATCAGGCGGTACTCAGCGCGGCTGGTAAACATGCGGTAGGGCTCCGAAGTGCCCATAGTGATCAGGTCATCCACCAATACTCCCAAATAGGCCTCATCCCGGCGCGGGTACCACTCGTCTTTTTCCTGGGACCGCAGGGCAGCGTTTATCCCCGCCAACAGCCCTTGGGCACCGGCTTCTTCATAACCGGTGGTGCCATTGATCTGACCGGCAAAATACAGGCCCTGGATGAACTTGGTTTCCAGGGTGTGGCGCAGGTCCTGTGGGTTCAGGTAATCGTATTCGATGGCGTAACCCGGCCGGGTAATGTGGGCATTTTCAAAGCCGGGAATGGAACGCACCGCCGCCAGCTGTATATCGAACGGCAGACTGGTGGAAATCCCGTTCGGATAAAGCTCGTTGGTGGTCAGGCCTTCCGGCTCCACAAAGATCTGATGGGAATCCTTGTCGGCAAACCGGTTCACCTTGTCCTCAATGGAGGGACAATAGCGTGGCCCCACCCCTTCGATGCTGCCGGCAAACATCGGCGAACGATCGAAACCGCTGCGAATAATATCGTGGGTCTGTTCAGTGGTTCGGGTCACGTAGCAGCAGACCTGTTCCGGATGCTGACTACGGCTGCCAATAAAGGACATCACCGGCGTGGGGTCATCACCCCACTGCTCCTGCATCAGCGAGAAATCCACAGACCGGGCATCGATTCGCGGCGGCGTTCCGGTTTTCAGGCGGCCAACATTGAACGGCAGCTCCCGAAGACGCTGTGCCAAGGCGTTGGCCGGAGCGTCACCGGCACGGCCGCCGGCATGGTGTTGCATACCGATGTGGATAACTCCGCCCAGGAAGGTGCCAGTGGTGAGCACCACCGTCCTGGCGTTGAACCGGATTCCGGTCTGGGTAACAACACCGGTCACCTGATCGTTTTCCACAATCAGGTCGTCGGCCGCCTGCTGGAACAGGGTCAGGTTCGGCTGGCTCTCCAGGGTATGGCGGATGGCGGCCTTGTAAAGAACACGATCAGCCTGGGCACGGGTGGCGCGGACCGCCGGACCCTTGCGGCTGTTCAGTACCCGGAACTGAATACCAGCCTTGTCGGTGGCCTCCGCCATGGCGCCACCCAGCGCATCAATCTCCTTGACCAGATGGCTTTTGCCAATACCACCGATGGCTGGATTGCAGGACATCTGGCCCAGGGTCTCAATGTTGTGGGTCAGCAGCAGGGTCTGGGAACCCATGCGTGCGGCCGCCAGCGCGGCCTCGGTACCGGCATGGCCACCACCAATGACAATGACATCGAAACGGGTCGGAAAATCCACAGCTCACCTCGGAAATCGGGGGATAAAATAGGGCGGCGAGTATAACGCCTCACCCAACAAATTGCAGTCAGAATGTGCAAATTTTAACCAGAGACAACCGCGGTTGAAAGCTGCAGGGTCGTCACAGACACTCGACAGGCGCTTTTTCAGAAGCCAGACGGATAGTGGAAAACCGAAATCTACAGATTTTCATAGGCTTGGGTCACTCTTCTGAGAAAAGTTTTCAAGAAAGTTATCCACATGCAAGACTACTTATTAATCACCCTAAAAAAACAATTAACTCATTGTTTTTATTAAACTTAACAAAATTCATCCAGAACCTTTCCGTAGGTTGTCCAACTAATTATCCACAGAACCTGCGGCCGTTTTACGCCTGAGCCGCCAGACCACAAGCAATACCAGGCCGTTCAGAAGTGAAAGCAACAGGAAAAACCCAGGAATACTGATGCCCAGCACACCGAGTACCACAATCCCGGCGAGGGCACTGACCACCATGAACAGCGCATTGATGACATTCAGCGCAGCAATGATACGGGCGCGCTTGGGCCGCGGTGTTTCGTGCTGGATAAAGGCGTACAGGGGCACGATGAACAGACCGCCGCAGATCCCGATTCCCACCAGATCCATCAACACCCTCAGGTAAACGGGATCGGTCAACAGGGTCCACCAGGTCGAAGCCACCGGATCGGCTGGCACAGCAAAATACAGATCTATACCGAACAGACTCAGACCCAGGGCTCCCCAGGGCACAGGGGCCAGGGTGATCCGGTGTTTGGTAAGCCGCTCACACATCATGGATCCAATGGAAATGCCGATCGTAAACATGGCCAGAAGCAGGGTCACAACCGTCTCATCGCCAAGCAGATTAGTACGTGCGAAATTTGGAAACTGGGTCAGGTAGGCCGCACCAAGAAACCAGAACCAGGAGATGGTCAACACGGCCAGCAACACCTGGCGACGCTCAGCGGCTAGGGCCATCAGCCTCCAGGTTTCCATCACCGGCCGGAAACGTACAGTAACTCCGGAACCGTCGGGTTCGGTTGCCGGCACCTGGCGTGCCGCCAGATAGCCAAGTACCGCGAACACAAAAACGGCAATCGCCGTTAAGCGCGCGGCCGTCTCAAAACCCATCAAAAGGCCCGCGGCAATCGTGCCCAAAAGAATTGCGACAAAAGTGCCCATACCGACCAGACCATTGCCCCCCACCAGTTCATCGTCTGCCAGTACCTGAGGCAAAATGGCGTATTTCACCGGGCCAAAGAAGGTGGACTGGGTACCCATCAGGAACAGCAGTACCAGCAACAACTCAAACCAGCCAAACCAGAGCCCGAGCGCGGCAACGAACATAATCACGATTTCCGCCAGTTTCACGTTCCGAATGATCCGGGATTTTTCATAGCGGTCCGCCATTTCACCGGCAATGCCAGAGAACAAAAAGAACGGCAGGATGAACAGGAAGGCCGCCAGGTTAACCACCACATTCACGGACAGGCCCATCAAACTGCCGGCGCTGTAAGTGATCAACAGCAGCAAGGAGTTCTTGAACAGGTTATCGTTGAAGGCGCCGGAGAACTGGGTCAGATAGAACGGCAGGAACCGGCGTTGGCCAAGCAAACGGAACTGACTTTTTGATGGCATCAGGAAATCCTGTTTTGGTGCATTGCCAACGTTCCCGCTCATAATCTGCCCGTATCCGGTGCAAGAGTGCGGAAACCGGCGGCACAGCTCAATTATTTGACGGGGTTAAGCAAAGCTAAATGCTTGATTTTTGACTGTCTGGTACGGAATTCGCTTAATCTCCCTGTTCAGACACTCTTTTATCATCAGGCCAGGATGGCCAGACCATTGGCAGTATAAAGGTTCCTGACCATGAGCAGCGTAGTCCGACTTCCCCGGCGCATCTATCGCGGAGCCGAAATAACCCGGGCTCCCAAGATCATCGACGACTATGATTTCAGTTCTGTTTACCAGCCGATCCTGAGCCCGACCCATCGAAAACTGGTTGGCTACGAGGCGCTGGTACGGGTCAGAAAGAACAACGAAAGCATCTCTCCCTTCACCCTTTTCGAGGAAGCCGAAGAAAATAATCAGACTCCGATATTGGACAGACATCTGTTGCAGCTTCACCTGGACAACTTTGCTGCTAGCTCAGAGTCTGTTTGGCTGTTCCTGAATATTAATCCCGGCACCTGCATCCACCCGGAAGCCTCCCTCGAGAAACTCGCTCTACAATGCCAGAGTAGCGGAATTGATCCCGAGAAGGTGGTGCTGGAACTGGTAGAGACGGCATCGGACAATCCGACTGCACTTCTGGAATTCATTCTTAAAGCCAAGGCTCATGGTTTTCAAATTGCCATTGACGATTTTGGTATGGGCGATTCCAATTTCGAGCGCTTGTGGCGCATCAATCCGCTCATCGTAAAACTCGACCGCAGCCTGTTGGTGAACGCCGAGAACAACAGTCGCGCCCGAATGCTTCTGGAAAGTCTGGTGAAGATGATTCGCGAGAGCGGCAGTCTTGTGCTTCTGGAAGGAATAGAGAACAACACCCAGGCCCACATCGCTCTTCAGACTGACGCTGATCTTCTGCAGGGCTTCCTGTTTGCCCGGCCAACCTGCCTGAAAGAGCATGAGCCGGAACTCACGGAACAGACGTTGAAGCGAATCATTGCCGATTCCAGTGAGTCTTCCGCCCAGGACATCCGGGACCAGGAGAGCTATTTTCGCCTTCTGAGATTCGAAATACTCGAAGCCTGCCATTCCCTGAGCCGGGAGCTACCGTTTAGCACCGCCTGTAACAAGCTGTTGGAAGTGGACGGCGTGAAACGCTGTTTCCTGCTCAACCCACAGGGCATACAACAGGGCAACCTCGCACGGGCCAATCCGGACAAACATCGCGGAAAGTTCAATCCCCTGTATCATTCGGCCGGGGCTCGCTGGACGCACCGGGAGTACTTTCGCAATGCCCTGGAACGGCCCCAGCAGATCAGCAGTTGTCGGCCCTATGTCGGTCTGCCGGACGCAAAACGAACGGTAACTCTTTCGACAATGCTGCCGGGCCAACAGGTCTTTTGTGTCGACATCCATCCAGATGAAATGTTCGGTGGCCAGCTTGAATTCCCGGCCACCCTATAATCTTCCAATCGGTCAGAAGTCATCCGCGCGTTTCTGTGGCGCCGCTGCCAGCCCGGTTCCACCAGCCTGGCCCGAAGCCTGGCGTTCCAGTTCCTTCTCAACCGCATTGGAGGACTTGGCAAATCGGGCCAGCAAGTTATAAAGCACGGGAATGATAAACAGGGTCAGCGTGGTGGCAAAGATCAGCCCGCCCAGTATCACCATGCCAATGGCCGCCCGGCTTTCTGCACCCGCGCCGGTGGCGATCACCAGAGGAATCGCACCAAAAATCGTCGATATCGTGGTCATCAGTACCGGACGGAAACGCAGGCAGGCGCCCTCGAGAATCGCCTCCCGAACCTCGTAGCCCTTGTCCCGAAGCTGATTGGCGAACTCCACAATCAGTATCCCGTTCTTGGCCATCAACCCCAGCAACATGATGATGCCAATCTGGCTATAGATGTTAAGACTGATACCGGTCCACCAGAGCGCTAGTAGCGCGCCGGTTACCGCCAGCGGCACCGACAGCATGATGATCAGCGGATGGATCCAGCTTTCAAACTGGGCTGCCAACACCAGGAATACGATGACAAAGGCCAGCGCAAAGGTAACGTAGATGGCAGCCGAGGATTCCTGGAATTCCCGGCTCAGCCCCTTGTAACTGACCCGGGCCTCCGGCGGCAGGTTATCCACAGCCAGGTTGTTCAGGTAGTTCAGTGCCGAGCCCAGATCATAACCATCTGCCAGGGAGGCACTGATCACCACGGCCGGGAGTCGGTCAATACGGCGCAGATCCGGGTTGGCACCGATTTCCTGCATTGAGACCAGCGCCTGCAATGGAATCAGATTACCGCCCTCCCGGGGCCTCAGAAAAATCTGCCCCAGATCCTCCGGGGTTGCCCGATTGGCATCTTCCGCCTGGATAATCACATCGTATTCCCGGCCCCGATCGATGTAGGTTGTCACCTGCCGGGATGCCAACATGGTCTGCAGGGTAAGCCCCACATCTTCAATGGTGATATCCAGGTCCGCCGCCCGCTCCCGGTCTATGTTGACCCGCAGCTCCGGCCGGGTCAGCTCAAAGTCGGTATCAAGATTTTGTAGATTCGGGTTTTCCTTGGCCCGCTCCACGATCTCCTGGCTCCATGCCTGCACCGATTCATAGTCCGGACCGGCTACCACAAATTCGACCGCCTGGCTGAATCCCCGCTGGCCCAGACCCGGTGGGTTCACAGCCACCGTTCGGATGCCGGAGACATCGGCCAGCTTCTTGCGAATTTCGCTGGTCACCTCCTGCTGCTTGATGTCCCGCTCTTCCCAGGGCACGAGCCCCATGATCATGAACGCGTTGTCCTCTTCGTCGCGAAATCCGACGATGGCGAGCAAACGATTGGCGATGCCTTCATCAAGATACGGCAGCAACGACTCTTCCACCTGGCGGACGTAGTGATCGGTGTATTCAACCGTTGAGCCCCGCGGCGCGCTGGTGGGCATGATGATCACCGCCCGGTCCTCGGTCGGCGCCAGTTCCTGGGGCAATTTGGGGTACACCACAGCCGCAATGACCAGACCCACCAGCCCCAGGCCAAGTAGCAGCCCTGGCTGTCTCAGGGAAAACTGCAACAGCCTCCGGTAACCATTGGTCAGGCCATTCAGGACGTTCTCGCTCGCCGCCCAGAACCGGTGACCTTCTGCCGATTCCGGACTGTGTCTGAGCCACTTGGAACACAGCATGGGTGCGAGGGTCAGGGCAACCAGGCTTGAAAACACCACCGCCGCCGCCAGGGTGAAACCGAACTCGGCAAACAACCGACCGATATTGCCGCCCATAAAGGAGATGGGGACAAACACGGCCACCAGGGTCAGGGTGGTGGCAATGACGGCGAAAGCGACCTGTTTTGCGCCCCGGTATGCAGCCAGCAATGGCGGCTCACCCTCATCAATCCGGCGCTGGATGTTTTCCAGCATCACAATCGCGTCATCCACAACCAGGCCGATGGCCAGAATCACCGCCAGCAGGGTCAGCACGTTGATGGAAAAACCCAGGAAACCCAGACCGATGAAGGCGCCAATCACTGCGACCGGAATGGTCACCGCCGGGATCAGAGTGGCGCGCCACGAACGCAGGAACAGGAAGATAACCAGGATAACCAGGGACACTGCGATGGCGAGCGTCGTTACTACTTCCTTGATGGACGCGCGGATGAAGATGGATTCGTCGTAGCTTTCCGCGATGGTGACTTCCGGTGGCAGGGTCTCGCGGATCTTCTCCAGCTCGGCACGTACGGCATCGGAAACAGCTACGGTGTTGGCCTTGGACTGACGGATGATGCCCATGCCGATTGCGGTCTGACCATTCGCACGCAGACGGCTGACATCCGACTCAACCCCCATCTGGACATTGGCAACCTCGCCGAGACGCAGCAGATCGTTACCATCGCGACGAATCACCAGCTCCCGGAATTGTTCCACGTTCGACAACCGGCCCTCGGCCCGAACGGTAAAGTTTCGGGTGGAGGAATCCACCGACCCAGCCGGTAATTCAATATTGTTGGCTCGCAGCGCCCGTTCAACCTCCGCCACAGTGATATCGCGAGCGGCAAGCCGCTCCCGGTCCAGCCAGACCCGGATGGCATACCGCCGCTCGCCACCAATGCGCACGTCCGCCACGCCATCGAGCACCGACAGCCGGTCCGCCAGAACCCGGTCAGCAAAGTCACTCAGCTCGGCGCTGTCCCAGACATCACTGCGAAGTGTTATCCACATCATCGGCCGGGCGTCGGAATCGGCTTTCTGAACGACCGGAGGGTCTGCTTCTTCCGGCAGCTGGTTGGCGATTCGAGACACCGAATCGCGCACGTCATTGGCGGCAATGTCGACATCCCGGGCCGTGGTAAATTCGATGCTGGTTCGGGATTCGCCCTGTTCTGTGGAGGATTCGATGGAGCGAATACCCTCGATGCCACTGATGGCACCCTCGATCACCTGGGTAATCTGGGTATCCACGACCTCGGCCGCTGCCCCGGTATAATCGGTGGAAATGGAAACGACGGGTGGGTCAATATCTGGATATTCGCGCACCGGCAGGCCCATCAGGGCGGCCAACCCGAATACCACGATCAGAAGACTGAGAACCGTCGCGAACACCGGCCGCTTGATGGAAATGTCAGAAAGGACCACCGATTACGACTCCCTGGCCGTGATAAAACGGTTTTCGGGAATGGTTTTGTCATCTTCCAGCACCCGAATCCGGTCCCCGCTGCTGAGCCGGTCCTGACCAGTCACTATTACCCGATCGTCCTGGTTCAAACCACTCGCAACCTCAACAAACCCGGGTGTGCGCGACCCCAGCTTGACCGAAACCCGCCGGGCAACACCGTCTTCGGCCACAAACACATATTGTTCATCACCGCGGATCATGACTGCCTGCTCCGGAATCACCAGTGCTTCGCGTTCCCGCAGCGTCAGGGTGGCGGACATGAACTGCCCGGGTCGGAGCAGGCCGTCCAGGTTGTCGATAAGCGCCCGTACCGGCAATGATCGACTCAGCTCACTGACCCGGGAACCCAACTCTACCAGTTGACCGGAAAAGGCCTGATCCGGATAGGCCGGGGATTCGCCGCGGACCTGTTGTCCGAGACTCACCTGCCCCAGGAAACGTTCCGGAATTGAAAAACCCAGTTCCATACGGTCGGTGGTGTCCAGAGTGGTCACCGAGGTTCCTGCGGTAACATAGGCTCCGACGCTGATGTCACTCAGCCCGACCACACCGGAAAACGGCGCTTCGATCCGGTGGTTCTCCAGACGGACCCGCGCCGACTGGCGCTGGGCTTCGCCAACGTCGACAGCCGTTCTCAGCTCATCCACCTGGGACTGGGAAATACTGTTGTTGGAACGCAAGCGCCGTGCCCTTTCGTATTTCCGACGGGCATCCGCCAGTTGAGCCTCGATTACCTGGAGGTCCGCCCGTGCCTGACGATCGTCCAGTCGTAAAAGGACCTCGCCCTGCTCTACCCGCCGGCCAGTTTCCAGATTCAGTTCCACCACCCGACCACTCACTTCCGTCGTCAGTTCCACCGCATTCAGGGCCTTGAGGCTGCCAACGGCATTGACCACATCGCGCACTGTCTCCATCTGCGGAAGCATGGTGTTGACCGCGCTGGCGGGACGCTCACGACCGTTCTGGGCGGCATCGCCGTTGTCCAGGTTCTGATACACAAAGGCGCCGCCGATGCCTACAGCCACCAGCACCAATGCAATCAACCACTGCTTCCACATAGGATTTCCAGATGTTTCGGGTCTTGATTAGTCGTCTGTTACTTTTTCTGGATGACCAGAACCACTTCGCCCACGTCGATTCCCCACTTGCTCATGGTGGTCTGGTTAATCAGCGTGTCGGGCGTGATCAGATACATCCAGTCGTCCATCCGCACATCCAGCGTACCGTCACCGTAGGCCACGCGGAGGACGTAATTCATATGAATGGCGTTACCGCTCCAGCGCATGGTTCCGGGTTCAACCACGTCACCGGCGTCAGCATGGTAGCCGTCGTCCGCGGGAGTCAGGGTCCAGACCCGGGTCTGGACCTCGCCGTCATTGAAACGGAATACCTCATCCAGGGTGCCCACTCCCTCATCATCCCACGACGCGCTGATATCGGCATCAAAGGTACGAATCACCTCACCGGAGAAATTCTTGACCACCCCCCGGGCGGAAAGTTCGCCGGTGAAGAACTCTTCAGGGACCAGTTCCGGTGTGCGGTCTGCGTAGTCCTCGAGCGAAGGGCTGGCACAGCCACTGAGCAGCAGTGCCGAAGACAGTACCCAGAGTATAGGTGTCGACAGGCGTTTCGATATCTCAGTTAACAGGCTTTGCATGACTTTTACACTCTCTGAACGGGGTTGTAATGGGAATTCGGCGCAAAGGGATACGCCAAAACCGTGTTAAGCGATCATCGCCGGGACTCACCCGGGGCTGTTACGTCATCTCGGCCAATTGTCCATTCTGACAGTCTGCAGGGCGCTTTTCGTCAATGGCAGTGCCCGAGTATTGGCGTAAAACAATAAAAAATGGGCGGTGATTGCCCAGTGACAATTCCGAGAAAGACACAGAGGATTCCGCTATGCCGGTTTACAAGGCGCCCTTGCGCGACATGAAATTTCTGCTGAACGACGTGTTCGACTATCCGGGCCATTACGCCACCCTGGCCAGCGGTGAAAATGCCACACCGGATATCGTGGATGCGATACTCAGCGAATGCGGTAAGTTCTGTGAAGAAGTACTTAGCCCGCTCTACCTCTCGGGCGACGAGGAAGGTTGCAAACTCGACGACGGCGAAGTCACCACACCCACCGGTTACCGTGAGGCCTACCAGCAATATGCCCTGGGAGGCTGGCAGGGGCTCTCCGCACCCGAGGAATATGGCGGCCAGGGCCTGCCTGCGTCCATGGGACTTCTGAAGCAGGAGATGATGGGCACAGCCAACTGGCCTTTCTCCATGTACCCGGGTCTGTCTCTGGGTGCCATGAACACCATTTTCCTGCACGGTTCCGAGGATCAGAAACAGACCTACCTTGCACCACTAACCGAGGGCCGCTGGGCCGGCACCATGTGCCTGACTGAACCCCAGTGCGGCACCGATCTGGGCCAGGTGAAGACCAAAGCCGAGCCACAGGCCGACGGCAGTTACCGGCTCACCGGGACCAAGATCTTCATCTCCTCCGGCGACCACGACCTGACCGAGAACATCGTCCATATTGTCCTGGCCCGTCTGCCGGATGCGCCCAAAGGAACCCGAGGCATCAGCCTGTTTATCGTGCCCAAGTTCCTGCCGGACACCAAAGGCGATGTCGGCGAACGCAACGCTGTGGTCTGCGGCAGTCTGGAAAAGAAAATGGGCATCAAGGCCTCGGCCACCTGTGTGCTGAACTTCGACGAGGCTACCGGTTATCTGATCGGACCCGAAAATGAAGGGCTCAATTGCATGTTCACCTTCATGAACACGGCCCGAATCGGTACCGCGATCCAGGGTGTCGGGCCGGCAGAACTCTCCTATCAATGGGCTCTGGCCTATGCCAAGGATCGACGCTCCATGCGAGCGCTCTCGGGTAAGAAAGAACCGGATCAGGTGGCCGACAGCCTGATCCATCATGCCGATGTACGCCGGATGCTGCTGACCCAGAAAGCAATCGCTGAAGGGGGCCGGGCCATGCTCTATTACGCCGCACGATTGGCCGATCACATGGTGGAAGGCTTCACCGAAGGCGACGAACAAAAGGCGGAAAAATACGATGACAAACTCGGCTTCCTGACACCGATACTGAAGGGCTTTCTGACCGAACTCGGGTGCGAAGCCGCCAACCTGGGGGTTCAGGTCTTTGGCGGCCACGGTTACATCCGGGAGCACGGCATGGAGCAGATTGTCCGGGATACCCGCATCGCCACCCTGTACGAGGGCACCACGGGAATCCAGGCGCTGGATCTGTTGGGTCGAAAAGTTTTGCTGATGACCCAGGGCGGCGCGGTCCGCGAGTTTACCCTGAAGGTTGCCAATTTTGCCCGCAAACAGCTCACCGACAAACGGCTACGCCCCTGGGCGCTGGAACTGCTCAAACTGACGGGCCAGTGGAACCTGCTGACGGTCCGGATCATGCTCGCGGCCCGCAAGGACCGGGATATGGTCAGCTCGGCAGCCTACGATTTCCTGATGTACAGCGGCTACGTCACCATGGCCTATATCTGGCTGCGCCAGGCCGCCGTGGCTGTGGATAAACTCGATAACGGAGGTGAGGAGTCGGCTGGCTTCTATCAGGCCAAGCTGGCCACCACCGAGTTCTATTTCGAACGTTTGTTGCCCCGGGCCCAGAGCCACGCCGCCACCATGTTGAGCCCCAGCAACAACCTGATGCAGCTCGATGCCGAGGATCTGGCCTTTACCGGATAAGCTATCCGGCCTCTCTTACTCCCGGGCAAGGCCCGGGACTTTTTTGCCCTTGAAATACGCCCGCCTGAACCCATCTAACAGGTGCATTTCCGCTTTGGAGTTATTAACTAACTGAATTAAAAAGAAAACCTTTGATATCGAGAATAAAAGAAGGAGGTTCGAATATGGAAACTCGTGCTGACGACTTTTATCCAACCCGCCTGGAACGTCCCACTGAAAGCTTTGAGCGCCAAGACCCTGTCGTGCACAGCAAAGGATCGGGAACCGATGGACCACTGAGTGAAACCGAACTGATGCAATATGAGCGCGACGGCTTTCTCGTCTTCAACAGTTTTCTCGACCAGGCCACTGTTCGCCAGTTCCGGGAAGATCTGCGGGCCTACGAAGACAATGAGAGCATTCTTCGCTCTGAGGGCACCATTACCGAACCCGGAAAACAGGAAATCCGCTCGATTTTCGGCATTCACGAACTGTCTGATCGATTCGACCGGCTGACCCGGGATCCGAAGATTCTGGCGATGGTACGCCAGCTTCTGGGCAGTGAAGCGTATATCCACCAATCCCGGATCAATTTCAAACCCGGCTTCCATGGCAAGGGCTTTGACTGGCACTCCGATTTCGAAACCTGGCACGCCGAAGACGGCATGCCCCGGATGCGGGCAGTCAGCTTTTCCATTGCCCTCACCGACAACACGCCCTTTAACGGGCCCTTGATGCTGATTCCCGGCTCCCACAAGACCTTTGTGCCCTGCGTCGGCCGCACGCCGGAAGACAACTACCAGTCATCCCTGAAAAAACAGGAACTGGGCGTTCCCAACGATCGGGACCTTGCAGCCATGGCTGACGAATACGGTATCAAAGCCCCCACCGGTCCCGCCGGCTCGCTGATTATCTTCGAGTGCAACACTCTGCATGCCTCGAATGCCAATATGTCGCCCTGGCCTCGTAGCAATCTGTTCTTTGTCTACAACAGTGTAGAAAACCAGATCCAGGCACCATTCTGTGGCAACAAACCACGACCGGATTTCCTCGGCAATCGGAGTAACACCGAAGCCCTGGAACCAGTTGGTCAGAACGAGTGGCGTACAACCGGCTAACACTACCCTGTGAATTAAACCGGAAAGGGAAGCGCGAAGGCTTCCCTCGGCCTAGGCTTTTTTATTTACCGCGGCTGTTTGGCCAAACAATAATTTCTTTCCTTCATCGGTGACGGCCGATCGTTTAGACCAGGGTGCACCTTTCTCGTAGGCAGTCACAACGGCAGGCCTCGCCTGCATCGAATGGAACCACCGCTCAAGGTTGGGAAAGTCAGACAGGGTTTGCCGTTGCCGTTCGTGGGGGACGATCCAGGGGTAAATGGCCATGTCGGCAATGGAATAATCGTCGGCAACCCAGTCCCGACCGCTCAGGCGGTTATCGAGTATACCGTACAGACGGTTGGTTTCATTGACGTACCGATCGATCGCATATGGAATTTGCTCAGGGGCATACTGGACGAAATGATGATTCTGGCCCGCCATGGGCCCCAGCCCCCCCATCTGCCACATCAGCCATTCCAGCACTGTTTTTCTGCCAAGAAGATCGGTTGGCATAAAGCGGCCTGTCTTTTCCGCGAGATAAATAAGGATGGCACCAGACTCGAACACCGTAATGGGTCCACGGCCTTCTCCGGGGTCGTGGTCGATGATGGCCGGCATACGGTTGTTTGGCGAGAAGGCTAGAAATTCCGGCTTGAACTGGTCTCCGGCACTGATATCTACAGGATGAATCTGGTAGTCCAGCCCGGCCTCTTCAAGGAATATGGTGATCTTGTGGCCATTGGGTGTCGGCCAGTAATAGAGATCAATCATCATTTCGCTCCGGATTCCGATTCCAGCGTCTCTGCCAACAACTCAACCCGATCCTGCCCCCAGAACTGCTCACCATTCAACAGGTAGGCCGGGGCTCCCAGCACGCCCTGGCTGACGGCCTCTTCGCTGTTAACGTCGTACTGGTCAGCCATAGCGGATGAACCGGCTGCCTCAATTAAAGCGTCGGCATCAAGTTCGAGGCTATTCAGAATGCCACGAATGACTCCTTCGTCGGCAATGTTTTTCTCCTCTGCCCAACAGGCGGCCAATGCTTGCTGAACAAACTCACCAGGGTTTTCACCGGCCTGCTGCAGGGCAATAACGCAACGGTCTGCAAGCCCGGGGTCTGTTGGAAAGTGCGCTGGCTTCAGGTTTACTTTCAGGTCCCGTTTTCTTGCCCAACGTTCGATTTCAAGGAGACGATACTCCTGTCGACATACCGGACGCTCGGGGACGGGCTTCGCGCCCGAATTGGCAAATACTTTTGCCAGTTTCACGGGCTTGAAATTGACTTCAGCGCCGGCCTTTCGGGCTGTTTCCAGGAATACCCGGTGGCCAAGGTAAGTGAACGGGGAAATGCAGGTGAAGTAGTAATCGATCTTGGGACTCATCGCTTATAGCTCCTGGACGATTGCGTTTGTTCTTGAACCTGTCCAGTACTCTAGTCTTTATTGAGTGATCGCTCAATAAAAATTCAGCAGGTTGTTGCCGAGAATCAGTGCAACTGAGAGGCTTGCTGATTACTTCCCGATGCAGAAGCTGCTGAATATCTTGCCCAACAGCTCATCCGGGGTGAGGTGTCCGGTGATCTCTCCCAGGGCATCCTGGGCGGCCCGCAAGTCCTCTGCCAGGAGCTCGCCTGCACCAAACCCTTCCAGCTGGCTCTGACCCTGAATAAGCAGGGCCTGCGCACGCTCCAGGGCATCCAGGTGCCGGCGACGGGCCAGGAAACCACCCTCTGTGGTGCTGGCAAACCCCATACACTGCTTGAGGTGGTCCCGGAGAATCTCCAAACCTTCGGCAGACTTTGCAGCCAGACGGATAACCGGCGCGCTCTGGTGGTCCTCGGCAGTCATGCCAACCGTTTCACCGGAAAGGTCCACCTTATTGCGAATAACCGTCACGGGCGCATTGGCTGGTAACTGATCAATGAAATCCGGCCAGATTTCATGGGGACTGATTTTATCGGTCGTGGTGGCATCCACCATCAGAAGGATGCGATCGGCCTGACGGATTTCCTCCCAGGCCCGGGCAATACCGATCTGTTCCACTTCATCCGGACTGTCCCGAAGACCGGCTGTGTCGATAATGTGCAATGGCATACCATCGATGTGGATATGTTCCCTCAGGACATCCCGGGTCGTGCCCTCAATAGCCGTAACAATGGCAGCTTCGCGACCGGCCAGGGCATTCAGCAGACTTGATTTACCGGCGTTAGGTCTTCCGCCGATCACTACTTTCATGCCGTCCCGCAGAATGGTTCCCTGCTGGGCTTCGGCCAGGATTTTCTCGAGACGGTCCAGCAGGTTCTGAAGATCACTGGCCACCTTGCCATCGGCCAGAAAATCGATCTCCTCCTCGGGAAAATCGATTGCCGCCTCAACATAGATCCTAAGGTGCGTAACCGCATCCACCAGATCTTCTATCTGGCGGGAAAACACCCCCTGCATGGAACGAACAGCACAGCGGGCTGCCTGTTCCGAGCTGCTTTCGATCAGATCGGCTATGGCTTCGGCCTGGGCCAGGTCCAGTTTGTCGTTCAGAAACGCCCGCTCGGAAAACTCACCAGGCCGGGCCAGTCTTGCCCCCTGGCTGCACACCTCCCGCAGCAGAAGATCGAGAATCACCGTGCCACCGTGGCCCTGCAGTTCAAACACATCTTCACCGGTGAATGAATGCGGGTTGGGGAAAAACAGCCCGATGCCCTCATCAATCAACTCGCCACGGCTGTCGTGGAACGGGCCGTAATGGGCATATCGGGGTTTAGGCTCAAAGCCCAGCATCTTGTGTGCAATGGCCCCGGCCTTGGGACCGGACACGCGAACGATCCCGACCCCGGCCTGTCCGGGTGCGGTGGCGATGGCTGCGATGGTTTCAGAACTCTGGCTCATGCTTTTTCCACAGGCTGAAAACAACAAAGGCTCCACAGAGGAGCCTTTGCCGGGACGGTTCGGGCACCGGTCAGTGCTTCTTACCGGCCATTTCTGCTTCGATCTTGCGGGTAATGTACCACTGCTGGGCAATGGACAGAATGTTGTTCACCAGCCAGTACAGTACCAGACCTGCCGGGAACCACAGGAAGAACACTGTGAAGATCAAGGGCATCATCTTCATGATCTTGGCCTGCATGGGATCCGGTGGAGTCGGATTCAGACTCATCTGTAGGAACATGCTGGCGCCCATCAGAATCGGCAGGATGAAATACGGGTCCATGACCGACAGATCCTGAATCCACAGCATGAACGGCGCATGGCGTAGCTGCACACTTTCAAACAGTACCCAGTATAGGGAAATGAACACAGGCATCTGCACGAGTATTGGTAGGCAGCCACCGAGCGGATTGATTTTTTCCCGCTTATACAAGCCCATCATTTCCTGGGACATTCGCTGGCGGTCGTCACCATAGAGCTCTTTCAGCCGGGTCAGCTGGGGCGCTACCGCGCGCATCTTGGCCATGGATTTGTAACTGGTGGCGGACAGATGGAAGAACACCCCCTTGACCAGTACGGTCAGCAGGATGATGGAAACACCCCAGTTGCCAACGATACTGTGGAACCAGTCCAGAATGATGAACAGCGGCAAGGAAATAAAGAACAGCCAGCCGAAATCAACGGTACGGTCCATGTTCGGAGCCACGGCTTCCAGACGCTCAATGATCTTCGGTCCGACATAAGCCCGTGCGCCGATCTCGGCAGCCTCACCCGGGGCTATTGTGGTGGCCGGGTAGACAAACCCCATGACGTAGTTCTGGCCACGTTGTGTGGTCTGGTATTGGGCAGAGATGTCGCGTTCCGGTACCCAGGCAGACAGGAAGTAGTGCTGGAGGAAGGCCAGCCATCCGTTGGTAACGGACTGGTTGATCTGGGTTTCCTGCAAGTCGCTGAAATCAAATTTTTCGTATGGATCCTCCGGGGAGCTGATCACCAGACCAAGGAATGCCTGAATTCCCATGCTGGTCTGAGAGGTCGGATCCGGAGACTGGTCACGGACGATTTTGCCCGTGAAATTCGCCTGCCAGTTGTCACTGGACTGGTTTTCAACCAGGTACTTAACGTCGATCTCATAACTATTGCGTTCGAACTGGTAGCGCTTGGTGATCTGGACACCGTTGTCAGTGGTGTAGGTCAGATCGACCTGAAGCTGGCTGTCACCTTCAGCTAGCTCATAGCTGGAGGCATCAGCACTGTAAACGGGAGCGGAACCATTCTTGCGACTATCGGGACCGTCACGACCAATCAGACCACTTTCAAGAACGTACAGGCGGTTCTGGGTGTTGTTCAGGAGGGTTAACGGCTCCTCGCTGTTCAGGGAGTCGTCGTAATCAAGCAGCTGGGCTCTTACCAGGTTACCACTGACGCGATCTATCTTCAGGTCGTAGACGTCAGTGCGGACAGTAATGAACTGATCGCTAACTGAAGTGTTGTTTGCAGTCGAGCTTACGACAGCCTGGCCTGTTTCGGGAGTCGTGAACTCGCCATCACCGTTCATCTGAGCAGCACTGTCCTCCGGAAGCACCATATCGTCTGAATTGCCCATGCTGGCGGTGTTCTGCGACGGCTGTGATTCAGCGACTTGAGCCGTTTCCGGCTGCTGATGGTAATCCTCATTCCAGGCAAGCACCATCAGATAACTGACAATAGCCAGGCCGGCAAATAATACGATGCGTTGAATATCCATAGAGTTACTGTCTGGTCTGGGTTGTTGTATGGGAGTGATCAGCGTGTACGCAGGCTGTTACGGTTTCCTGAACCCCGGGTTCTGTTGTTCCTGGCACGGGATCATAACCGCCTTCCGCCCAGGGATGACACCTTAACAGACGCCGGATTGCGAGAAATAATCCTTTAAGCGCACCATGGTGGGTTATGGCTTCAACGGCGTATTGTGAGCAGGTGGGATAGTGGCGGCAGTGACTGGCCATCAGGGGACTGATTGCATACTGGTAGAAGCGGATGGGCAGAAGCAGAAGCTTGCGCATTAACCCGTTCCTCGACCGGCAGTTTCGGATGTTGCTGCCCGGGATGGCTGAGATTGAGCGTACTTTTTCCTGAGACGTCGCCAGAGGTCGTCCATGGATGCCCGAACCGTATGGTTATCAAGGGAAACCAGCCCCTGACGTCCCAGAACTACGAGGTCGACACCGGGCAGATCTGTCTGGTGCCGGAAGCTTTCTCTGACCTGGCGTTTTATCCGGTTCCTCTGGACTGCAAGCTTCAGGTTCTTCTTCGAGAAGATCAAACCGATCCTGGCGTGACCGAGGTTATTCGGTGTTGCCAGGATCAGAAAATTCCGGTGCGGAACTTTCAGCTGCACGTCGTTGAAGACTTTGCCGTAATCAGCAGGTCGCAAAAGACGATGTGATTTCGGGAAACTCAAAGCCTTCATGAGGCGATCAGAGCTTACGCGGACAGACGTGCGCGGCCTTTGGCACGACGACGGGAAATAACCTTGCGACCGTTGGCAGTGGCCATACGGGCACGGAAACCGTGAACGCGCTTACGCTTCAGGACGCTTGGTTGAAACGTTCTTTTCATGGTGATGATCTCACAATTCGTAAGTTGGAAATTCAGTAACTGGCTGGAAAATGAACAGCCAAAACAGGAGCGGCATTCTATGCAAATACCGGGGGGAATTCAATGCTTATTGCTAGGGGGTTGTGCGCATCCCGAAAATTCATGAGCGCGCTGGCCAGGTAATAAATTCAGTAAGTCTTTTTAGAATTCTTTTAAGGATTAATTATTACTGTTATTAGGATCGAAGGTTTCTGTGGATAAGCGAAAAAAAATATTGAAAAACAAGTTTCTGAGCGGTTTATAAGGGTATTGATAAGGCGCCTTGAGGGCTGTGGACGACGGCAGGGGGAAATGTGGGTAAGTTGGTTTTGTGTGATGGATCCAAGTTATCCCCGGTTGCGTCCCGTGGTTCCTAACAGGGTTAAACCCGGGCTGTACACACAGGGCTGTGGGTAACTTTCAGAGAAGTTATTTTCTGTACACAAGGCTGTAGGTAAGTTTGTAAAAAACTGAAATATAAAGAAATAAATTTCCACAGGCTGTTCATGAACCGGCTACGGCTCTTTCACTGCGGGGCCGGTCGGGTTAGAATCCGGGGTCATCTCACTGGACAGGATGTCCCTTGTCCGTTCAGAGACATTTCAGGGTTATCGGGAGCAGGCTGTCGTGCCAAACAGTATGTGGCATCAATGTCTTGAAGTACTCCGGGACGAGTTTCCCGCACAACAGTTCAATACTTGGCTCAGGCCCCTGCAATCCGATCACCGGGAGGGGCAGCTGATGCTGTTCGCACCCAACCGTTTCGTGATGGATTGGGTTAATGAAAAGTACCTGCGGCGTATCGAAGAGGTGCTCAAGGATCTGAATGGCGGTCAGGCTCCCCGGGTCAACATGAAAGTGGGTTCGGCACCTCGGGAAAGCGAACCGGTCAAACGCTCGGATGCACCTGCCCGCGTCAATGGCCAGGCTCATGAAGAGACCGGCGGTCGGGTTACCGAAGAAGAGAAAGGGGTGGCTGCTACGGTGGCCAGTTCACCCTCTGTCCGCCCGAAAAGTGGCAATGAGCGGCGGTCGGTTCAGGTTGAAGGTGATATCAAGCATCAGAGCTTCCTGAATGAAGGCTTCACCTTCGAAACTTTTGTGGAAGGTAAATCCAACCAGCTGGCACGAGCCGCGTCCATGCAGGTGGCGGAGAATCCGGGCGGTGCCTACAATCCTCTATTTCTTTATGGCGGTGTTGGTCTCGGTAAAACACACCTGATGCACGCTATCGGGAACGAAATTGTCCGTCGCAACCCCAATGCCAAAGTGGCGTATCTTCGCTCGGAACGGTTTGTGGCAGACATGGTTAAGGCGCTGCAGCTGAACGCCATCAACGAATTCAAACGCTATTACCGGTCTGTGGATGCCCTGTTGATCGACGACATCCAGTTTTTTGCCCGGAAGGAGCGCTCCCAGGAAGAGTTTTTCCACACCTTTAATGCGTTGCTGGAAGGCGGTCAGCAGGTCATCGTGACTTGCGACCGGTTCCCGAAAGAAATTGTCGACATGGAAGAGCGGCTGAAATCCCGGTTTGGTTGGGGCCTGACTGTGATGGTTGAGCCGCCGGAACTGGAAACCCGGGTGGCCATTCTGATGAAAAAGGCCGATCAGGCCAACGTGAAGCTGAGCAGCGAAGCGGCCTTTTTTATTGCCCAAAAGATCCGTTCAAATGTTCGAGAGCTCGAAGGGGCGCTTCGTTTGGTGATAGCGAATGCTCACTTCACTGGTTCGGAAATTACTCCCCCCTTTATCCGGGAGAGTCTGAAAGACCTGCTGGCTCTGCATGAGAAACAGGTGAGTATCGACAACATTCAGCGCACCGTGGCGGAGTATTACAAGATTAAGGTCGCCGATTTGCTCTCCAAGCGCCGGACTCGAACAGTCACCCGGCCCCGACAGGTCGCGATGTCGCTGTCCAAGGAGTTGACCAATCATAGCTTGCCGGAGATTGGGGACGCTTTTGGCGGTCGTGACCACACCACCGTATTGCATGCGTGCAAGAAAATCGTGGAGTTGCAGGAGACTGATCCGGGCATCCGCGAGGATTATCAGAATTTTATGAGACTGCTGACCACCTGATGCCGGGCGTTGGCGAATAACATTCACCCTTCCAACATAAAGAAAGCTGAGTGCCATGAAACTGACGATCAGCCGTGAATCCCTGCTTACCCCGCTGCAAAGCATTGCCGGCGTGGTGGAAAAGAAACAGACCATGCCCGTGCTCTCCAACGTGTTGCTGGTGGCCGAGGACAATACCCTGACCCTCACCGGTACCAATATGGAAGTGGAACTGGTGGCCCGGGTTACGCCGGTCCATGTGGATCAGCCCGGCCGGATTACCGTTCCGGCCCGCAAGCTGTCCGATATTTCCCGGGCTCTTGGCGACGAGGCGCCGATGGAACTGTCGCTTGAAGGCGATCGGTTGCACCTGCGCTGTGGCGCCAGTCACTTCACGTTGTCGACACTGCCGGCGGAGCACTTCCCCAACGTGGAAGACGAAGATGAAAGCTTCCGCCTGGAGTTGCCCCAGAAAGAACTGGGTCGGATGCTGGATGCCACTGCATTTGCCATGGCTCAGCAGGATGTTCGCTACTACCTGAACGGTCTGTTGCTGGAAGTGGACAAAGATCATGTACGGACGGTGGCGACGGATGGTCACCGGCTGGCGATGGCACATCTGGAGCTGCCGACCAATTGCCCGGAGTTGCGGCAGGTTATTGTCCCGCGTAAAGGGGTCCTTGAGCTGGCCAGGTTGTTGGATGATGTGGAAACACCGGTCACCCTGGTGATCGGCGACAATCATCTGCGGGCGACGGTGGGTTCGTACACCTTTACGTCGAAACTTATTGAAGGGAAATTCCCCGATTACAACCGGGTCATTCCGAGAGGTGGCGACAAGGTTGTTTTGGCGGACCGCGCCACATTGAAGAATACCCTGCAACGGGCGGGGATCCTGTCTCACGAGAATATCCGTGGTGTACGACTTAACCTGGCATCGAATGAACTCCAGGTCTTCGCCAACAACCCGGATCAGGAACAGGCCGAAGACGCGCTTCCGGTGGACTATCAGGGCGAATCCCTGCAGATCGGTTTTAATGTAGGCTATCTGGTGGATGTCATGAACGCGCTGGATGAGGATCAGGTAAAGATTACCCTGTCGAATCCGAACAGCAGTGCGTTGATAGAGGCGCAGAATGATAACCGCTGCCTCTACGTTGTCATGCCCATGAGGCTGTAGGAGGAGATGAGATTGATGAGTACCGTAACGAATGGAATCAAAGGCGCGTTCAGGATTGGCCAGACTGTGTCGGTACTCGGGCGCACCGGGATCAATTGGCTGAGAGGGGAGCGTCCTCCCACGCCAAGGCTGCTGAGGCAGACGTTTGAATCCCTTGGTGCGACCTACATCAAGCTGGGACAGTTTATTGCCAGTTCTCCTACGTTTTTCCCGAAGGAGTATGTGGAGGAGTTCCAGCACTGCCTGGATAGAACGCCTAACCTGCCCTTTGGCGTGATCAAGAAGATTATTCGGGAGGAACTGGGTCGGCCGCTGGATGAGGTCTATGCGGAAATCGATCCGGTTGCGTTGGCATCGGCTTCGATTGCCCAGGTTCACGCCGCCAGGTTGCTATCCGGTGAAGATGTGGTCATCAAGGTGCAGAAGCCGGGAGTCGAGAACATCCTGCTGACGGATCTGAACTTTCTGTATGTGTCCGCCCGCATTATTGAAACCCTGGCGCCAAAACTGTCCTGGACCTCGATGTCCGGTATTGTCGAAGAAATCCAGCGGACCATGATGGAAGAGTGCGACTTCATCAAGGAAGCCAACAACCTGAAGGTATTCCGGGATTTCCTGCATGACACCCATAATGAAGACGCGGCAGTGCCGAGGGTGTTCGAACATTGCAGCACTCGCCGCATTCTGACAATGGAGCGCTTTCATGGGGTTTCGCTGACGGATCTGGAAAGCATTCGCGGTTACGCCCGTGATCCGGAGCGGACCCTGATCACCGCGATGAACACCTGGTTTGCCAGTCTCACCCAGTGCGAGTTTTTCCATGCCGACGTTCACGCCGGAAACCTGATGGTGTTGAAGGATGGCCGTGTCGGTTTTATCGATTTCGGCATTGTTGGCCGGATCAAGCCGGATACCTGGCAGGCAGTCAGTGATTTTATTTCGGCGGTAATGGTTGGCAATTTCGAAGGGATGGCCGACGCCATGATTCGTATCGGCATTACCCACCAGACGGTCCGGGTGGATGATCTCGCGGCTGATCTCAGAAGGCTGTATCAGCAGATGGACAAGATGGTGCCGGATGAAGTTCCTTATGAGGCGGATCAGGCAGAGGACGATGTTAATCATATTCTGATGGATATGGTTAAGATCGGGGAAAGCCACGGGCTGCATTTTCCGAGGGAATTTGCCCTGCTGCTGAAGCAGTTCCTGTACTTCGACCGGTACGTTCATATCCTCGCGCCGGAGATGGATGTGTTTATGGACGAACGGTTGAACATGCTTCACTGAGGCTGTCGCCTTGAGCGATTGGCTTTTGTACACTAGGGCGGCGTTACTGAAGGGAGGTAACGCCGCCTTTTTCGTTTGACGGGTTTCATTCGATTTTCTCCCCTCCTGCCCCTTCGAGTTTGCTTTTCTATGGCGCTTGTAAAATTCCAGACTGAAAATTTTCGAAACCTGTCTTCCGCGCCTGTGAGCTTTTCGCCTTCCTTCAATCTGTTGTACGGAGAAAATGGCAGCGGCAAAACCAGTGTCCTGGAAGCCATAGGTTACCTGGGGTTGGGTCGTTCGTTTCGTGTGAACCGACATCAGGCGGTGGTGAGTCACGGTCAACAACGACTTACGGTCTTTGGCGGGTTGGATCACGGTCTGGAGGAGAGTGACCGCGCGAAGAATTCCGAACTCGTGCACCGGCTCGGAATATCTCGGGATGTTGGGCAGAAAGAAACGGTTTTGCGGGTCGATGGGGAAGCGGTGCGTAGCCTGTCTGGTCTCGCGAAACATCTGCCCGTATCGGTAATCGATCCGGGAGTGTTTGATGTAGTCGCCGGAGGACCAGGAAAGCGGCGACAGTTTCTCGACTGGTTAGTGTTCCACGTGGAACCTTCTTTTGGATCGCTTTGGCAGCAATGTCAGCGGGTGACATCACAGCGGAATCAAACGCTGAGAAATGGTAGACTAGACGAAGCCTTAATGCGCGTCTGGGACCATCAGTACACCACCCTGAGTGAACGCATTACCGAGGCGCGCGCTGTCACCTTTGGTAAGTTCAAGGGCGCCTTTGAGAAGCTGGTTCGGCAAGTGGAAGTGCCTTGGACCGAAGGTTTGAAGCTAGAGTACTACCCGGGTTGGGATGTCACCCGACCGCTGATGGATTTGCTTGCAGATCATCGGGAGCAGGAGCGAAAGGTGGGCCACACGCTTTATGGTCCGAACCGCGCGGATGTCCGGCTGAAGTTTCAGGGCAGGCCTGTTGCCGAAACCTTCTCTCGGGGCCAGCAGAAAACCCTGGTGATTTTGATGAAGATTGCCCAAGGCATGGTGTTGAGTGACATGGGCAAGCAAGTGACCTTTTTGCTTGACGATATTAACGCTGAGCTGGATGAAGGGCATCGAGCCATGCTGGCAAGCAGGTTACAGGCATTACGTTGTCAGGTGTTTATCACCTCGATTGAGCGTCCCCTTGTGGAACAGCTCTGGCCCGAGGGTAAGGCACCGGATTACAGATTGTTCCACGTGGAACATGGCAAATTGACGGAAGAATAAGACCGGTGCGAAGTGCAAAAATGCCCCGGCCTATCACGCTTCAGGAGTTTCCGAATGAGTGAATCGAACTACAATTCCTCCAGTATCAAGGTCTTGAAAGGACTCGATGCGGTGCGAAAGCGGCCAGGCATGTACATCGGGGATACCGATGATGGCACCGGCCTGCACCACATGGTCTTTGAATTGGTGGATAACTCCATCGACGAAGCGCTTGCGGGCTACTGCTCAGAGATCGGTGTTGTTATCCACCCGGACGAATCGGTGACCGTTAAGGATAACGGCCGTGGTATACCGGTAGATCTACATGAGGAGGAAGGTGTTTCTGCCGCGGAAGTTATCATGACGGTGCTGCACGCCGGTGGTAAGTTCGACGATAACTCCTACAAGGTGTCTGGTGGCCTTCATGGTGTAGGCGTGTCAGTGGTGAACGCACTGTCCTCTACCCTCACCCTGACGATCCGTCGTGATAACAAGGTCTACGAGCAAACCTACACCCATGGTGTTCCCAACGCGCCTCTGGCGGCTGTTGGCGAAACTGATGCCTCGGGTACCAAGGTGCATTTCATTCCGTCGCCAGAAACCTTTACCCACATCGAGTTCCACTACGACATTCTTGCGAAGCGCCTTCGCGAACTGGCGTTCCTTAACAGTGGTGTCCGAATTCGTTTGACCGACGAGCGCTCCGGCAAGGAGGAAGTCTTTGAATACGAAGGTGGCCTGCGCGCCTTTGTTGAGCACCTGAACGCTAACAAGACCCCGATTAACCGGGTATTCCACTTCAACCGTGAGCGGGAAGACGGTATTGCCGTGGAAGTGTCCATGCAATGGAATGACGCCTTCCAGGAAAACCTTTACTGCTTCACCAACAACATCCCCCAGCGGGATGGTGGTACCCATCTGGCCGGTTTTCGGGCGGCTCTCACCCGTTCCCTTAACAACTACATTGAGCATGAAGGTCTGGGTAAGAAGGCCAAGGTTGCGACTTCCGGTGACGATGCCCGGGAAGGCCTCACTGCCATCATTAGCGTGAAAGTTCCGGACCCGAAGTTCTCCTCCCAGACCAAAGACAAGCTGGTGTCCTCCGAGGTAAAAACCGCAGTCGAGCAGGAGCTGTACCAGAGTTTTGCGGAATACCTGCAGGAACAGCCCAACGAAGCCAAGCTCATCGTCAACAAGATGATCGAGGCTGCCCGAGCCCGTGAAGCCGCTCGCAAGGCACGGGATATGACCCGTCGAAAAGGAGCCCTGGACATTGCCGGCCTGCCCGGAAAACTGGCGGACTGCCAGGAGAAAGATCCTGCCCTTTCCGAACTGTACATTGTGGAGGGTGACTCGGCCGGCGGCAGTGCCAAACAGGGCCGTGACCGAAAGACCCAGGCGATCCTCCCGTTGAAGGGTAAGATCCTGAACGTGGAAAAAGCCCGCTTTGACAAGATGCTCTCCTCTGCGGAAGTTGGCACTCTGATCACGGCTCTGGGTTGTGGTATTGGCCGGGAAGAGTTCAATCCCGACAAGCTGCGTTACCACTCGATTATTATCATGACCGATGCGGACGTGGACGGTTCTCACATCCGGACCCTGCTGCTGACGTTCCTGTTCCGTCAGATGCGCGAGATCATCGAGCGCGGCCATGTCTTTATTGCGATGCCACCGCTTTACAAGGTAAAGCGGGGCAAGCAGGAGCAGTACCTGAAGGACGAGAAGGCCAAGGAAGCTTACCTTACCCAGACTGCCCTGGAAGGCGCCCAGCTCTATGTGAACCCGGAGGCTCCGGCCATCAAGGATTCTGCGCTAGAAACCATGGTCAAGGACTACCAGGCTGTCATGAACATGATTGGCCGCCTGTCCCGGGCGTATCCGGCCAAAGTTCTGGAACAGATGCTTCAGAACGTTACGCTCAAGCCGGAGCACCTGAAGGAAGAAGCTTCCGTGGCTCGCTGGGTCGCGCGCCTGGGTGAGGGCCTGGACCTGGATACCCGTACCGGGACCAAGTATACCTTCTCGGTAACCAAGGATACCGAACGAGGCCTGTACCTCCCGAAAGTGACCATTTACGTTCACGGGATCCCCTACGACCATGTCTTCAGCCATGATTTCTTCGAATCATCCTCGTACGCGGCGATCGCCCGTATGGGTGAGACCCTGGATGGTCTCATTGAAGAAGGCGCTTATATCCAAAGGGGTGAGCGCAAACAGGCGGTTCTTTCTTTTGAGGGCGCTCTGGATTGGCTGATGAAAGAGGCTCAGCGAGGTCTGAACATTCAGCGCTACAAGGGACTGGGCGAGATGAACCCGGAACAGTTGTGGGAAACTACCATGGATCCGGAGACCCGTCGGATGATGAAAGTGACCATCGAAGACGCCATTGCGGCCGACCAGATCTTCACAACTCTGATGGGTGACGACGTAGAGCCGCGTCGCAACTTTATCCAGACCAATGCGCTGGAAGTGACCAACCTTGATATCTGATCAATAACGTCCAGGCGCAATAAAAAAGCGGCGGAGGTTTTAAACCTCCGCCGCTTTTTTGTGTCGGGCCTTAACGGAAAATCCAGGGGACTGCTATTTCCCTGTGGTCGATTCCGAGGATTTGTTTCGTTCCTTCTCTTTCTCAGCCAGATGAGGCGCCATAACCTCTTCCAGCGTGTAGCCGGTCAGCCGCCGAATGGTCCGCCACAGATAATAGAAAATCAGCATCATCATGATCATGGAAGGAATGGCGATCATCGGATAGCTTACCAGCGTCATCCGGCCGAGCTCCTCATTGAACGCCTGGGTGCCGGAGGGGCTGACCACGATCCATTTGGCGAGGACGTAGTTCATGATCGATGAGAACAGAAAGGTGCCGGCAAAGAAGTAGCTGGCCTTCAGAAGACGTTCTTCGAACTCACCAACCCGGCCGTGTTCCTCGAGTGTTTTATGGATCTTATCCACATCCAGAACACTGGGGTTATATAACAGGGTCCGTACCAGCGGGTATTTTGTCTTTGTGGAGGCCAGTACCGCCAGACCAATGATTGCGGGAATCGCGGCTTCCTTGATGGCCAGCCAGCCGGCGTCCAGTTCCAGTAAACCGATGCCGCCGGTCAGACCAACGCTGACCAGACCGAGCACCGCGATGAAGTTCTTCTTGCGGTATTTGATCAGTTCGAACAGGCCCCAACCCAGGGGAAACGCCAGGCCGATGAGCAGCGCATTGACGTTGCCCAGGTGTTCCTCGCCACTGAATTTCATCAGGATAACGGAAGGAATGATAATGCTGACCAGCAAATCGACCCAGGGCCTTGGCTTGTGGTCCGGTATGTTCGCGGAGCTCGGAGACGTCATGATCTAGCCCGATTGGTGAAACTGGAGCAGTCCGAATGGCACTGCCGGAGAACTCACGGCAGTATACGATGAATCCGAGCCCGGACGTAACCGCTGTCAGAAGGTACCAACAAAGGTCCCCATTTTTCATTTTGGTATAAAAAAGCCGGGCTTATGCCCGGCTTCTCTAACTCCTCGTGAACGTCAGCGCCGATCAGGCACCCACTTCCTTGAGGCTCTCTTCCACAATGGCCAGGCCTTCTTCCAGTACATCGTCTTCGATGGTTACCGGCATCAGGAAGCGCAATGTGTTGCCATACATACCACAGCTCAGAAGAATCAGACCCTTCTCCTTCGCCTTCTTGGTCACCGCAGCCGCCAGTTCTGGCTTGGGTGTATGGCTATCCTTGCTTTCCACCAGCTCGAAGGCTGCCATGGGGCCGAGATTGCGGACATTATCGACATGGGCAAACTGTTCCTGCCACTGACTGAAGCGCTGCTTCAGCTTCTCACCCAGCGCCTGGGCCTTACCAAGAATGTCCTCTTCCTTGAACACGTCGAACACGGCGAGGGCTGCGGCACAGGCCGTCGGGCTACCCGTGTAGGTGCCGCCCAGGGAGTTCGGGCCGGAGGCATCCATGTGCTTGTCGGTACCGACAATTGCGGAGATGGGCATACCGTCAGCCATACTCTTCGCCATGGTCATCATGTCCGGCTCGACACCACTGTGCTCGATGGCAAACATCTTGCCGGTCCGGCCAAAGCCGCTCTGAACTTCGTCCACAATCATCAGGATGTTGTTTTCATCGCAGATTTTTCGGATTTCCTTCAGGAAGCTGGTTGGCGCAGCGTAAAAACCACCCTCACCTAGCACTGGCTCAATCACGATGGCGGCCGTATTGTTGGCCGGCGAGTCCGCTTTCATGGTCATCTTCAAACCACGAAGTGCCTCGTCTTCGCTGACGCCGTGATACGGCACCGGATATGGCGCGCGATAGACAGTTCCTGGCATCGGCCCGAAGTCGGTCTGGTAGGGCGCTGCCTTACCGTTCATCGCCATGGTGTAGAAGGTACGACCGTGATAACCGCCGTCAAAGCAGATCACGTTGGTCTTGCCGGTCGCCGCACGGGCAATCTTCATGGCGTTTTCCAGGGCTTCGGCACCGGAGTTGGCCAACATCACCTTGGCATGGCCACGTACCGGTACCACGCCACTGAGTTTCTCTGCCAGTTTAACGTAGCCCTCATAGGGCATAACCGTCTGGCAGGTATGCATCAGCTTGTCCAGCTGTGCCTTGACCGCTTCCACCACCTTCGGGTGGCGATGGCCGATGTTCAGTACGCCGATGCCGCCGGCGAAATCGATCATGCGCTTGCCGTCTGCATCCCACAGCTCTGCATTCGTTGCATGGTCGGCAAACTGTTCGTTGGGACTTGCCGCGCCCGCCGCAACGTAGCGTTCTTTGAGTGCCTGCAATTCTTTATTGCTCACTTTGCCATTCTCCCTGGGTTCAGGTTCGAAAGTTTCACCTACCAGTGTAAGTAGTACGGTCACAGGAAACAAACCGACTATTGTCTCCCTCAGGCGGCATCGTCCCGAAACTGCAGTTTTGCGAGGCGCTGATAGAGGGCGTTATGGCGCATCAACTCCTCGTGACTGCCTACTGCCAGCAGGCGTCCCTGGTCCAATACCGCAATACGGTCAGCGTCCCGGACAGTGGCCAGTCGATGAGCAATCACCAGGGTGGTTCTCCCGGCGGTGAGCGCCGGCATAGCCTGTTGGATCAGGTTTTCACTTTCCGCATCCAGGGCACTGGTAGCTTCATCCAGTAACAGGATCGGGGCATCGGCCAGCAGCGCGCGGGCAATGGCAAGACGCTGCTTCTGGCCACCGGACAGGCCCAGGCCAGCATCCCCGAGTGGCGTCTCGTAGCCCTTTGGCAGGCTCTGGATGAAATCATGGGCATGGGCGATTTTCGCAGCCCGTTCGACATCCTGCTGGTTGGCATCGGGCCGGGCATAGCGGATATTGTCGGCCACGGTGCCATGGAACAGGGCGGGATTCTGAGGCACCAGTGAAAAACACCGGCGCAGGGCATCGAGAGACAGCTCGGCCGTGTCGAGACCGTCGATCAGAATTCGGCCCCCTGTCGGCTGGTAAAAGTGCAGTAACAGATCAAACAGGGTGGATTTGCCGGCTCCGGACGGGCCCACCAGGGCCAGGGTCTCGCCGGCTTTAACTTCAAGCGTAAGATCCGTAAGCGCGGGCTGTTCCAGCCGCCCCGGATAGCTGAAGCTGAGCCGGTCAATCCGGATTGCTCCCTGCACGTGTTCAGGCAGTTTCAGCGTCGTCTCTTTGCGCTCAAACGCCGGTTCCGTCTGCAGCAGTTCAAACAGCCGTGCCGCCGAACCGGCGGCCCTCTGCAACTCGCCAATCACCTCGCTGATGGCGCCGGCAGCAACGCCTACCAGCAGGCTGTAAAACACGAAGGCCGCCAGTTCGCCGGGGCTGATTCGGCCGTGAATGACGTCCAGGCCTCCTATCCAGATAACGATGCCCACAGCACCCATCACCAGGGAAATGGCCAGTGTGGTCAACCAGGCGCGCTGACGGATACGCTGACGGGCAATATCAAAGGCCCGTTCCGACACCTCGGAGAAAAACCGGCGGTCGTGGGGCTGATGGTTAAAGGCTTGAACCGTCTTGATCTGCGTGAGGTTCTCGCCCACGTAACTGCCAACATCGGCAACCCGGTCCTGACTTAAACGGGACAGTGCCCTTACCCGCCGGCCAAAGAACAGGATGGGTGCGATCACCAAAGGGAAGCCCAGCAGAATGATGCTGGCCAGCTTGGCGTTGGTAAAGAACAGTAGCAGCAATCCACCGAGCAGCATCAGGGCGTTGCGCAGGGCAATCGATACGGTGGAGCCAATCACCGACTGCAGAACGGTGGTATCGGCAGTAAACCGCGACTGGATCTCCAGGGCCCGGTTCTGCTCGAAAAAGCCGGGATGCAGATCAATCAGGTGGTTAAAGACCTTTTTGCGAATATCCGCCACCACCCGTTCGCCGATCCAGGACACCAGATAGAACCGGGCAAACGAGCCAAATGCGAGCCCCAATACCAGTATGAAAAACAGCCCGATGGCTCTGGCCAGATTCTCCGGCGACTCGGTGGCTAATCCCTGATCGACAAGAATACGTAAACCCTGCCCTAACCCGAGCGTAATACCGGCCGTAAAAATCAGCGCCACCAGGGCACCGGCGACAGCCCGGCGATAAGGGCTGATAAAGTCGATGACCAGTCTCAGGGCCTTGCGGTGACGAGTGTTAATGATGTGCCTCCTGGATACGGGGTGCTGTAGACTCCGCTAACAATACGGTTTGTACTCCATACAAGACCTATCATACAGCTACGCAAGAGCGTGCGGGTGGAGCAGCTTGCCAGGACCGTCGAAAGCCAGGGATGGCTTTCGCCGAGCGTACAGGGACGTATTTACAGCGTGTCCTGGCAAGCTGCTCCACCCGCGCGCTCGACTACTCCGAAGCGGAAGGAACATGAATTGAGAGCCTACGCCGACAACGATTACCCGGCAGATCATAAACCGGACTGGAAAATCATTTCAGGCCTCTGGCCCTATCTCGCCGAATTCCGCGGCCGGGTGGCCTTATCCCTGGCCTTGCTAGTGTTGGCCAAGCTGGCCACCGTCGCCACGCCCATCGCCCTGAAATACATCGTCGACTATCTGGACCAGAACCGGGGCGCGGACATGCTGCTTTGGATCCCGGTGATCCTGGTAGTGGCCTACGGGGCGTTGCGCTTTGGCGCCACCCTGTTCAACGAGCTTCGGGATGCGGTCTTCGCGCGGGTGGCAGAGCGGGCCATGCGGCGGGTGTCCCTGCGGGTGTTCGAGCACCTGCATCAGCGCGAACTGGCCTTCCACCTGGACCGCAAGACCGGTGGCCTGGCCCGGGATATTGAGCGGGGCACCAACGGCATCAGCTTCCTGCTGCGCTTTACCCTGTTCAACATTGTGCCAACCCTCCTGGAAATCCTGATGGTCGCCGGCATCCTGTTCGTGGTGTTCAACGTGGGTTACGTGTTGGCGATCCTAGTGGCCGTGGTGGTCTACGTGGTGTTTTCCATCAAGATTACCGAGTGGCGGACCAAATTCGTGCGCGAAGCCAATGCCCGGGATAACCAGTCGAACTCGCGGGCCATAGACAGCCTGCTGAACTATGAAACCGTCAAATACTTCAACAATGAACGCTATGAGGCGCAGTTATACGACGTTGATCTGGACGACTGGGAACAGGCCCGGCTGAAAAACCGGTTGTCCCTTGCCGCGCTTAACTCCGGTCAGGCACTGATTATTGGTCTGGCGATGATCGTGATCATGGCCATGGCTGTTCGGGAGGTGGCCAGCGGTGAGATCACCCTCGGTGACTTCACCATGATCAATGCCTACCTGCTCCAACTGTTCATTCCCCTGAATGCCCTGGGTTTTGTCTATCGGGAAATCCGGCAGGCCCTGGTGAATGTCGAGCGCCTGTTCAAACTGCTGGGGGATAAACCGGCCATTGAAGATGCCCCGGACGCCACCGAGCTGGTTGTGGATAAAGGCGAAGTCCAGTTTGAACACATCCACTTTGCCTACCGCCCTGACCGTCCGATTCTGAAGGATGTGAATTTTTCCATCCCGGCCGGTCACAAGGTGGCGGTGGTGGGCGCCAGTGGTGCGGGCAAGTCTACCCTCGCCCGCCTGTTGTTCCGCTTTTACGACGTCGATCAGGGCGCCGTACGGATCGACGGCCAGGATATCCGAAATGTGACCCAGGACAGCCTGCGGTCGGCGATCGGTGTGGTGCCCCAGGATACCGTGCTGTTCAACGATACCCTGTACCGGAACCTGGCCTATGGCCGGCCGGAAGCCACCGAGGAAGAGGTCTATCGGGCGGCTCGAATGGCTCACCTGGAAGACTTTATCCACAGCCTGCCGGAGGGTTACGAGACGAAGGTTGGCGAGCGTGGCCTGAAGCTCTCTGGTGGCGAAAAGCAGCGAGTGGCCATTGCCCGGGTGATTCTGAAGAACCCGCCGTTGCTGATCCTGGATGAAGCCACGTCATCTCTGGACTCACTCTCGGAGCAGGCCATCCTTGGGGCTCTTAACGAGGTAAGCCAGCAGCGGACCACGCTGGTGATTGCCCATCGGCTGTCGACCATCCGGGATGCCAATACCATTCTGGTGATGGACGCCGGACGAATTGTCGAGGGTGGCAGTCACAACGAATTGTTGGCCGCCGGAGGCTACTACGCCCATCTTTGGGCGCAGCAGCATAGCCGTGACGAAAAAGGCAATGACGACAAAAAAGACGCCAGTGACTAGTTCGCCCTGAGTCTCTCGGCCAGGCCGGAGGCCCGGACTACTTGCTGCCCCACGGCGTCTCTGAGAACGTCCATGTTGCCGGCGATAAGGCTGAACCAGTTCCGGGCCCGGGTAATGCCCGTATAGACCAGCTCTTTTGTCAGGACCGGGCTCAGGCGGTCTGGCAGCACCAGGCAGGTGTGGTTGAACTCCGAACCCTGGGACTTGTGCACCGTCATGGCGTACACGGTTTCCAGCTGCTGCAGACGACTGGGCGAGATCCAGCGAATACCTCCAGCGGTGTCGCTATCCGGAAACGCCACCCGCAGGGTATAGCGGGGCTCACCGGTGTCGGTCCGATCCCAGGGAACGCTCACGGCAATACCGATATCCCCGTTCATCAGGCCCAGGTTGTAGTCGTTGCCGGTAATCAGCACCGGCCGGCCCTGGTACCAGCCCTCGGCCCGAGGGATCAGCTTTTCAGCCAGTAATTGCCTTGCGATCCGGTCGTTCAGGCCTTCCACGCCCCAGGGGCCTTTGCGCAGGGCACAGAGCACCTGGAAGTCACTGAAGGCTTCAAGGAGCTGTATCGCCATCGCATCCCAGTCTGCGCGGGGGCTGTCCGTGGCTAGGCCGTGATTCTGTAACTGCTCCAGGTAATGGCGATAGCCAACGGGTGGCGGCAGGGGCAGGCCGTTCACTTGCCGACCCTGCCCGGCACTTCGGAATGCCTCCGGTGAGCCGGTAATGCCATGGCGGCTCACCAGATCCAGCGTGTCTTCCGGGTCGGGTTTTCCGGACCGGCCGTTAAGCAGGATGACATCGTCGAATTCCGCTTCCCGAATCTGGCGCAACATGGCGCTATCAAGGGCATTGGTGTTCACGGCTTCCGCGAACGCCCGGATGCCGCTGTCCTCCTGGAACCGGTAACTCCTGCGCAGCATGGCCACGGCCTGATCCATGGGTTGGCCGGTTTTGTCCACCAGTGACTCCGTTATCTGGCTGCCGGTTATGGCGGCCAGCCACTGCGCCGTTTCCGGTGTGTAGTGGGCCTGCAGCGCCCGCTGGCACAGCTCTCCCAGAACCGCACCGGCATCCACGGAGGCCAGTTGGTCCTTGTCGCCCAGCAGAATCAGTTGGGCGTTGGCGGGCAGGGCATCGAACACCGACGCCATGAGGTCGACATCCACCATGGAGGCTTCGTCGATCACCAGGATATCCACCGGCAAAGGATTGTCCCGGTTATGGCGGAATTTGCGGGTATCCGGCCGGCTGCCCAGCAACCGATGCAGGGTCGTGACCCTGGTAGGAATATCATTCAGGTCCACGTTGCCCGGCAGCTCGGCAAGCGGCAAGCGGCTGACCGCCCCACCGATCGATTCGTTCAGCCGGGCAGCGGCCTTGCCGGTGGGGGCGGCCAGGCGGATCCGGTATTTCCGACCCGCCCGCTCGGTGGATTCCCCGGCGACCGCCTGCAAGGCCGCCAGCAGGTTGACCACGGTGGTGGTCTTGCCGGTGCCCGGCCCACCGGTGATAACGGCAAAACGGTTTCGAGCCGCCAGGGCACAGGCCAGTTTCTGGTAATCCACCGGTTCTGACGACTGAAACAGGGTGTCCAGCGCAAGAGACAGGGTGCGGGCGGGCAGGGATTCAGGGTCTGTCAGGGGCGACGGCAGAGCCAGCCGGTGCCGGATGCCGTCAGCGATACGTTGCTCGTAGCGCCAGAATCTCCGCAGGTAGAGCCGGGTCTCGTTCAGCACCAGTGGTGCTGTATGTGAGCCATCACTTACGGCGCAGGCGCTTTCCAGTATGCTCAAACATTCCGGCAGCGTTACAAGTGAAAGCACTTCGGCGGGCTTGGGCCGGTCCCGTTCGTTGGTGCCTGAATCGGTGAGCGGCTCGTGGACCGACTCCTCAGGCGGCAGTGACAGGGTATGCCCGGCATCGGTCAGGAGATTGCCCAGATCGACGCAGACATGGCCACGACCCACCTGATGCGACACCAGTGCCGCCAGCAGCAGAACCAGCGGGTGCGGGCGTTCGCCCTGCTCTTCCGACAGTTCCCGGATCAGCCGGGCGAACCCCACATCCAGCGGGCGGATCCACTCCGCCTGCTGCCAGTGCACCAGCAGAACCTCGGTTTTATCCGGGCTGGTGAGCAGATCGTCGATATCGAAGGTGGTATCACCGGTTGCCATTACGGTCGACGTTTCCGGACCGGTGTCCTCGGCGAACAGGTCAATCTGATGGTCGGACTTTCCGGTGTGGGAACGGGAACGGCTCATGCGGCCACCTCCCCAACGGACTCGCCATCGAACAGGGCATCCAGTTGTTCAATCAGGACTCTGGGCGGTTTATCGGTGAAGGCGCCACCTGTGCCGGAATCAACGCCTCGCAGGAACAGGTAAACCGCGCCGCCCATGTGCCGGTCGTAGTCGTAATCCGGCAAACGGGCTTTCAGCAGCCGGTGCAGGGCCAGCAGGTAGAGCACGTATTGCAGATCGTAGCGTTTATCCAGAATGGCGTTGCCCATGGCCTGGTCGGTATAGGCGCTGTCGTCCTCGCCCAGGGTATTGGATTTGTAGTCCAGCACGTAATAGCGCCCGTTGTGTTCGAATACCAGATCGATAAACCCCTTGAGCATCCCGTTGAATCTTGTCTCCTCGACTCGGGGCCGGTCCGCGCGATTCAGGGTGTGCGCGGTTACCAGCTCATCGAGTTTGCGGATACTGACGTTGCGGCTCTCAAACCAGAACTCCAGTTCAGGGCGCAGGGTTGTCAGGCCCGCGAGGCTAACGCTTTGAGTGACGGCCCGGTCGAGGTTCAAGGGTTTGCTGATCAGCGCCAGCAGCCAACGTTCCAGTGGTTCCACCCAGTCACTCCAGCCGCGAGTCCCACAGCGGCGGGTCAACTGCTCACGGAGCAGGGCCGGGTTATCCACAACCCTTTGGAACCCCTGCTGTGTGCACCATTCCAGAAGTTCGTGCAGGAAGGTCCCTGGCCCAGCGCCTTTGGGGAAATTGTGCTGGTTGCCGTGAGTGGCCAACTGAACCGCCTCGTCCCCTTCTTCCTGGGTGCTTTCCTCCAACAGGTTCTGGGTCTGGGCATCTTCCACCTCACCGGTGAAGGTGATGCCGGTGCCGGTCATGCCGGTGTATTCGATGGAGGAGTAACTGGCAATCCACCAGTCCTCTTTGGCCTCGCGGGAAGAGATCATGGCCGGTCCCAGGGCCTTCGGCGCCGGTTCGTGGTATTGCCTTTCGTCTGGATCCGGTAACGGGGTTATCCGGATCTCCGCTCTGCCCTGTGCCAGACGATCCAGGCAGTCGCTGATACGGCCCTGCCCGTCGCATGCAATCAGGTAGCCCAAGCCGCTTTGCTGCCAGTTGTCGAGGGCCGCTGTGCCGACCCAGGTGGCGAAGCGGGCCCGGGTCAGAGCCACGTAGAGTTTACGGATATCCTCACCGAGGCGTTCCTGGTCGGCCCTGGCTACATCCTCCGGCGCCGGGTCGAACACGGTAACCAGCCTGCCCTGGTCATCGTGATAGCGCACGAAGGCCTGCTTTTCACTCTGGGCGCGAAAGGCTGTGCCGAAGGGTAGGAACACCAGCGGGTACTCCAGACCCTTGGACTTGTGCACGGTGATGACCTTCACCAGGCCGGCATCGCTTTCCAGCCGCAGGGTACGGTGTTCGTCTTCCTCGTCGGCTGCTCGCAGAATCTGGGTGTAGTGATGCACCAGGGCATGCTCGCCGTCCAGTTGCAGGCTGTCCTGCTGCAGCAACTCGGCAATGTGCAGAATGTCGGTCAGCCGCCGCTCGCCGTCAGGGCGTTGCAGTAACCGGCCCGGCACCTCGAAATCCATCAGGAAGGTTCGCAGCATGGGCAGCACACCCTGCCTTTGCCATTGCTGCTGGTAACCGATAAAGCGCTCGATTTCCCGCTCCAGCACGAGCTCGTCGATGAGCAGCTGATTCATGGCATGCCAGGACTGACCGAGGGTGGGCGTGGCCAGGGCTGCGCGGATATAGGCCAGCTGCCGGGGCTCGGCGAACGCCCGTAGCCAGCTCAGCATTTCTTTTGATTCCCGGGAGGTCAGCACTGAATCCCGGTCTGACAGGTACACACTCTTGATGCGCCGGCGCCCCAGGGCGTCCCGCACGGCGCTCGCCTCATTGCGGTTGTTGACCAGTATGGCGATGTCTTTCGGGGCGACCGGCTCCAGATCCTCCGGATTATCCGACAAGGCAAAACCCGCCTGCCCGGCCTGGCCCAGGGTCAGCAAGCGGGCGATCTCGCTGGCGCAGGTTTCTGCCACATCGGCTGTGGCAGTGCCCTTGGCAATGCCCTTGGGGTTGCCGTCCCTGTCCTCTTCCCCGGATTCGTGGGTCCAGAACACCAGGCTGGGCTGCTCTTCCCCGTTGATCGCCCAAACCCGTTTGGTGCCATTGGCGTCCACACCCTGGAACGGAAGCGGTGAGGTGTCGCCCTTGCCGAACAGAAAAGCGCCGTCCCGGCTGTGCTGGTCGCTGTGTTCGAATACCCGGTTGACCGCCGCCACCATGGTTTTGGCGGAGCGGAAGTTTTTACCCAGTGTGTAGGTGCGCTCTTTCACGCCCTGCCGGGCCTGCAGGTAGGTGTAGATATCGGCACCCCGGAAACCGTAAATGGCCTGCTTGGGATCGCCGATCATCAGCAGGCAGGTATCGTGATCGCCGCCCGCGACATCGTAGATGCGGTCGAAGATGCGGTACTGCACCGGGTCGGTGTCCTGGAATTCGTCGATCAGGGCCACCGGAAACTGGCGGCGGATGGTGGCCGCCAACTGGTCGCCCCGGGGGCCGTGCAGTGCATCGTCCAGCCGGGTGAGCAGGTCGTCAAAGCCCATTTCCGAGCGTTTCTGCTTTTCTGACTCCAGCCGCCCGGCAATCCAGTGGCTGGCGTGGCGCAGAATGTCGGATTTGGCGATCGGCTGGTTCTGGCTGAAATCCAGCAGGGCTTCGATGGCATCGAAGGCCGGGTGATGGGGGGCGGGATCGTCGCCTTTCAGAATGTTGTCCAGGCCTTCGGTTGTTTGGTTCTTGAAGCCGGCGGCACTGTCTATTTTTTCCGGTAACAGGTCGTCCGATTCCGCCCAGGCAATGAGAAAGTCCCAGACCTTGATCATGGCGTTTTTGCTGCCGCCATGGAGCCGTTTGCCCTTGTTCAGCTCGTTCAGTAGGTCGATGACTTCCCCATGCCACTGACCCCAGGGGTAAGCCTTCAGGGCCTGTGACTGTTCCAGACGCCGCTGGACCACCTGATCGATGGCCTGATGAACGCTGTCCGGCGGTGTGCCCAGGCTCTGGGGATCGTCAATCAGGTTGCGAACACCCTGGCGCAGGTCCCCGGGGATTTTCCAGTGGCTCAGGGCCTCGTCCATCAGCGCCGGCGGCAGTGGATAGACAAAGGTGCGCCAGTAATCCCGGGCGACCTCGTCCAGTAATTCGCTCTGGTCGGTTTCCAGGGTGAGTTTGAACAGGCTGCCGCTGTCGAAGGCGTGCTCGCTGAGCATGCGATTGCAGAAACTGTGGATGGTGGATACCGCCGCCTCGTCCATCCATTCGGCGGCCAACAGCAGCTTCTTGCGGCATTCCGGCCAGCTGGCCGGATCCGGGTAGCTTTCATCCCGTAGCTGATAGATCAGCGCCGTTTCCGCGGGCGGGTTGGGCTCGTCGGCAGCCTCCGAAAACACCTCCGCTGCCTGGGTGAGCCGAGTGCGGATGCGGTCGCGAAGTTCCTTGGTGGCGGCCTCGGTAAAGGTAACCACCAGGAGGTTGGGAGGTAGCAGGTTTTGCAGCGGGCTGTCTGACGGCTGGCCGTGGCCAAGCACCAGGCGCACGTACAGAATGGCAATGGTGAAGGTTTTGCCGGTGCCGGCACTGGCCTCGATCAGGGCACTGCCGTTCAGGGCCAGGGCCAGGGGATCCAGGTTCGGGTTCCGATTGCTCATCTGGTCAGTCATTCCATACTCCCGATCTGATCCGCCGCCGACTTGCTCTGCTCGGCTTCCCAAACCGGCACGTAGAGCTGATGCAACATCGCTTCGAATTCACCGCTGGCCATCAGCAGCTCCGGTGTTTCAAAAGCTCCTCTCAAGTAGCCCGTATCCCGCTCCAGAGCAATGGTATAGGCCTGCTGCGCCTCTGATATGGCTCGTTCATGGTCACCGACATACTTTTTACTGCCGTAGAAACTGGTGATCCAGGCAAAGCCGGCCTCGCAGTGAAGCGGCAACGCCCGGGTGGTGGCCTCCATCCACCGGGTGAGTACCGCTTCGAACAGCGGTCTGGCCTGTTCCGGCTGCAATGGGGCAAAGCGGAATTTTCGCCCCTCCTCTTTGCCCAGAACCAGGGTTTCAAAGGGTTGTCCGCCGAGCTGGCCGCTCAGATGGATCAGCCAGTCCCGCATCAGATTGGCATAGCGTACTTTCTTGCTTGAACCGGAGCCGGTCAGCAGGCTGGAGCTGGCCACCACCAGCCGGCACAGCTCGCCCTGGGCATTGCAGCGCAGGTTGTCGATCAGATCAGCGACTTCCACCGAACCCAGGGCGCTTTCAAACCGGTAATCAAAGGGCAGCGGTTCAGCAACCGCTTCCGGCCAGTCAGCCAGTGCGTTCTGGTAACGCTCGAACAGATCGGGCAAGCGCCCCGCCAGCTCGGAACGCAGGCGGTGTTCGGTCACGCCCATACCCAGGTCGCCGCGTCGCGCCATGCGGTCCAGGGTTGCCTGCAACCGGTCGTGCAGTTCCTCTTCGCTGCTGGCTTTCAGCAGTCCGTTCTGGATCAGCTCGTTGTCCAGGCGCCAGCGGTCCAGGCCGTCCAGCTCGAAATTCTCGTTGTCGGTGTCGTCGTCTTCAACATCCTCGAAGCGCACCTGCAGCCGGCGCTGGTAAAAGGTGTCGATGGGCTTTTTCAGGAAAGCCGCCAGATCGTTCAGGCTGATGGGCTCTTCGGGCGCCTGGTAAGGTAGTGCCGACTGTGTCTGCGCGGCAGCCTCACCACCATGGGCACTGCGCCATTCCCGCTCGTAGGTGAATAACCGGCGTGCTTCCAACACCTCGGCCAGGGGTCGGGGCGAACTGTTTTCCCCCTCTCCACCCTCCTCCAGCCGGTTGGCTTTCGGGAAATAGCTCCGGCTGAACGGCTGCAAAGGGTGTTGGGTAGTGAGTGCCTCGATGACCTTGGTTTCGGGTTGCCCTGCCACGGACCAGAGACTGTCCAGATGATCCTGAAGCTGCCCCACCAGAACCGACGGCGGCCGTTCCGAATCATCTTTGATGCTGCGGCCTACCCAGCTGATGTAAAGCTGCTCCCGGGCGGATAACAGGGCTTCCAGGAACAGGTAGCGATCGTCTTCCCGGCGGGAGCGGTCCCCCGGGCGGTAATCCTGGGCCATAAGGTCGAAATCCACCGGCGGCCGGGAGCGGGGATAGTCGCCGTCGTTCATGCCCAGCAGGCACACTTTCCGGAAGGGTATGGCCCGCATGGGCATCAGGGTGGCGAAGTTGACCTTGCCGGCCAGGAATCGCTGGTTCAGGCCGCCTTCATCCAGCCCTTCCAGCAGGATATCCTTGACGATATTCAGGGGCAGGTTCTGGTCCTCAAGGCCAGCGGCCATGGCGTCATCCAGCCACTGCTCCAGCTGGCGGCGGAAACGGTTCAGCAGCAACAGGTCGCTGCCTTCGACCTTGTGGAAGAACTGCCCGAGCATCTCTGAGAACAGGCCCTCCCATTCGTCCGGTGTGCGATTGGTCTGCAGCGCCTGCCAAAGGGTTTCCAGCTGATGCACAAAGTCGTTCAGCCGGCCGGCAAGACTGGCCTGCAGGCCGCCGATCTCGCCGAAGGGTTCCACACCGGCCCAGGGCTCATCGTCGCCCATACCATAACCCAGCAGCATCGAGCGCAGGCCGGATTGCCAGGTGTTGCGATCCAGTTCCGCCGGCAGGTCCAGACTTTCCCGGTGCCGACCGTGCAGGCCCCAGCGGATATTGGCGCCCTCGACCCAGCGACGAGCCAGGGGGATCTCGTCTTCATTGATTCCGAAACGGTCCCGAATGCCGGGTACTTCCAGCAGGCTGATGATCTCACTCACGGCAAAACGGCTGCGGGGCAGTGACATCAGGGTTTCCAGGGCAATCAGCACCGGCTCGTGGTGGCGCTGGCCCTGGTCGGAAATGGTGAAGGGAATGTGGCGTTTCCGGCCTGGCTGGTAGCGGCCGAATACGGCCTGGATGTGGGGCGCGTACACGTTGATATCGGGCACCATCACAATGACGTCCCGGGGCCGAAGCGTTGGATCGACGTTGAAGGCGGCGAGTAGCTGATCGTGCAGAATTTCCACTTCCCGCTGGGGGCTGTGGGCCTGGTGGAACGCCAGGGAATGATCTTGCTGCACATCCAGTTGTCGCCGTTGCTGGCGGATTTCCTGCAGGGGGGTCAGGTTGTGGATGTCGTTCTGCAGCTGGTGCAGCAGGCGCGGTGCGTCATCGTTGCCGTGGTCTGAGAAGATATCGATCTTGCGGTCCGGCGTCTGGAAGTTGCCCCTGTATTCATCCGGGTTATCGAACTCGTCCAGCAGCCGGATGTAGTCCCGGCCCTGCTTGCCCCAGGCGGCCAGCAGTGGGTTGGCGTGCTGGTGCAGCTGGTCCGGATCTTCAATGGCGGCCAGTGCCGGATGGGTCCTGCCCCGCTTGCGTTCGGCGGTGAGCAACTCCCGGTCGCTGATGATGTCGGCCCAGTAGAACTGACAGGGGTTATGAACACACAGCACCACCTGACTGAACCGGCTCAGCACGTAGAGGGCTTCCAGCGCTTGCCGGGGCAGCGAGGAGACGCCAAAGACGACAATTCGGGTCGGCAGCCGGGACGGGTTGGCCGGCGCCTGAATACGCTGACCTTGTTCCATGAACCGGGTATGGATCTGCGAGCGGCTGGTATGGGCTTCAGCGCCCACATCCTCAACGAGCCGGCGCCAGAGCAGGGGTTGCCAGCGGGTCTCCGCATCCAGAGGCTTTTCCTCGGCCCGGGCCGTGATAATCACGTCCTTGCCCTGCTCCCAGGCGGCCAGCCAGTCGGCCCGGAACACCTGGTACTGGTCAAACAGATCGGCCACCTTTTCCGCTAGCTGGAAATTGCGCAGGTCCGGATCGTTGCCTTCCAGAAACCGGGCCAGCGGTGTAAAGGCCTCGTCCTGCCCCACCAGGCGTGGCAATAACCGGTACAGCCGCCACACCAGCCTCCGCTTGTCGAAGGGCGACTGTTCCGGCACCTCGCCGTCCGGAAGCACTGCCCGGTAGGCCTGCCAGATAAACCGTGCCGGGAACAGGAAATCCATACCGGCGGCAATCCCCAGGCCGCCCTCCACGCCATCGTCAGTGCGCTTCTCTGCCAATGCCAGTTTCAGCCATTGGGCAATGCCGTTGCTCTGTACCAGGAAGGTTTCACTCTGCAGCGGGGGCATCGGGTTATGCCGACAGATGTACACAACGGCCCGGCGCAGATCTTCCAGATGGTTGGCGTGGATCGCGTGAAACCCCGGCTCGATGCTGACGGGTTGCTCGGTGGGCTCGGTGGAGAGTGCGGCCATGAATTTCCTTGTCTGGTGTGCAGTTCAATCCTGTTGCCACAGGTTACCGTATGTGACCACAGATGCGGACAGTCTGAAACGTCTGATCTCCGAAAATCATAACGGCCCGTCGCGACAAACGGTGTCGTGAATTATCTGCAAAAGGGAGAAGCACTATGTGGACACTGATCACTGGCGCGGGGTCAGGCATTGGGCGGGCTCTGGCCCTGGAACTTGCCGCTCGGGGCCATGACCTGATTCTTGCTGGCCGCACCGTGTCGAAGCTGGAGGAGGTCGCGACCAAGCTCCGCGTTGAGGCGCCCGGCTGTGAGGTGATGACCCTTGAAGTGGACCTTGCAGATCCCACAAGCACCCGCAATCTGGCGCAACAGGTGAGTGATGCCGTCGATCATCTCTCAGCGTTCGTGTATTGCGCTGGCGTTGGTGAGCCGGCTGCGGATTTTGCCAGCCTCGCGCTCATTGATTTTCAGGAAGCCCTGGCCGTGAACGTGTCCGCGCCCATGCTCCTCACCCAATCATTGCTGCCGCTCTTGCAGGGGAGTGATCCGGCGTCAAGAATCGTGATGATTGGTGCGGGTATGGACAAGCACGCGCAGCCCGGAACCGGCAGTTACGGGATCAGCAAAATGGCGCTGCGACGCTTGGTGCGGCAGATGGCGGTAGAGTTCGACGCCATGTCGGACGGGCCGGTTGTCAGTCTGTTTCAGCCTGGGCTGGTGGATACTCCGGGTATTCGAAGCCACATCGAGAAGGCCGGCATGTTGAACCTCCCCCATGCGGAGTGGCTGGTCAACCGACTGGCATCAGGGGATTGTCTAAGTGCCGAGCAGGCGGCCAGCGCTCTGGTGTTTACGCTGAATCAGGTTCCAGAAAGTGATTTTCACGGCGCGGTGTTCAATGGCGCCGATCTGGTGGATTCGCTGTCGTTTGCCGGCAGCTGATGGCGGTTAAAGCGGGGCCCTAGAGGGGAACCCGCATGGTTTCCGAGCCGCTGTCGGGCATGCCGATCATTTCATCGGTGCCCGTCGGCGGAATCACCTCGGTACGCTCAACCTCGTACTCGTGGAAATGCTCTCGCACGGCACAGGCACCGGTAAACATCACTGGTTTGTCGTAGGCATCCGTCAGAACATACCCCTGACCATCCAGATAGAACCGCGCCATGTAATAGCGTCCTTCCATCGAGACGATCTCCAACAGGGAAATCGTGTCGTGCTTGTGCTTCTTCAGTTCGCCCGTGTCCATGTGCATGGGAAGTCTCCCGCAGGTTTGTTGTCGTAAGGAACAGTACGAAAAGCTTTCCGTTACAGGTCATAAAACGAGCAATTATGAGCAGGATTGATTTGGTCAAAGCCGCCGTGGATGAGCAGTTGAATGACAGCTATGACCTGCTGGCCATGCGGATGATGTTTCCCCCGGATCATGTGGAAGTGAAAATTAATCAGGAGATCAAAGACCTGTACGTGTACCCGGAAAGGCTTGATACCGGGTATCGCGACGAATGGCGAGCCATTGCCACCCGTGCCCTGTTCCGGAACGCGTTTGGCGATCACTGGCGGCCGGACGAAGAGAACCTCGATCGATACATGGGTTTTCTTCGCGATCAGGCCATTCCCCGCTGTGTTCACGAGAACATTGACCTGTTCCGGATGCTTGGAGAAGTCCTTGCCATCACCAGGTCTGACAATGCCATTGCTTTTCCCGATCCCAAGCGCCGGGCACTGATGAAGATCATCTGGCCGGAGAAGGGCAGCCGGTAAGGTAAATATCACTGGCGGAAGGCGAATCCGGGACTCTGCTCTGGCCGTATTGTTTAAAAGATGAACAATAGAGAGGTGCCATCATGGGTCACCAAAACATCATTCTCGGAAAGTGGCTGATTCCCGTTTTTCTGGCTTTTATAGGGCTGGCCATCCTCGGGTCCTCACAGTCTGTAGCCAGCGACAAAGATGCGGAAATCCGCGACACCATCCTTCGCCAGATCGAAGCCTTTGCCAACAACGACGAGGAGCAGGCCTGGGCCCACGCGTCTGAGGGCATCAAGCGTCGATTCGGGTCGTCCCAGGTGTTTGTTGATATGGTTCGCGAAGCCTATCCGGCTGTGCACAACGCCACTGCCATCGAATTTACCCAGCGCGTGCCCCATGGCGCCTTTGAAATCCAGGTGGTGCGGTTGCAGGGACCGGAAGGCAAGCGGTGGGACGCCTATTACCGGATGGTGCTCACTGAAGGTGCCTGGAAGGTGGCCGGCGTGAGACTCCAGCCGGCCGAGCTGGGCATTTAACGGGGTCAGGCCAGGTGCCGCCCACCGTCCAGGGGAAGGGTCCTGCCCGTGATGTAAGGGTTGTCCAGCAGGAACTGCAGTGTGGCGACAGCGACCTCGGCCCCGGGCTCGATGCCCATCAATGATTTTTTGAGGGTTTTTTCCCGGTAGGCCTCGCTGTCGCCCTGGTTGAACATGATCAGGGAGGGAGCAACCGCGTTCACTTTCACTTTCGGCGCTAGCAATCTTGAGAACGACAGGGTCAGATTGGCCAGAGCCGCTTTGCTGGCGGCATAGGCGATATGCTTCGCGCTGCCTTTTTCCACCACATAGTCCGTCATATGGATGATATCGGTTGTCGAATCACCCTGCTCCAGCATTGACCGGCATGCCAGATTAATTCGGTACGGTGTCATTACATGAATCTGCATCATCGCGTTCATCACGTCTGCCGGATCCGAGTCCTCGCTCTCTGGTAACCAGTCCGAGGCATTGTGGATAATCGCGCGCAGTGTGTCCGTTCGCGATTTCAGGGCCTCGATAAACTCATCAATGCCCTTGTTCGTGGCAAAATCCGCGTGGAGACACACTGCCCCCGCCTTCTGCAGCGAGTCGATGGCCGGTCGATAGGTGCGGTAGGTAACGATGATCGGCTGGCCACGGTCAAGGCAGGCTTTGGCGAAGGCCAGCCCGATTCGCTGGCCGGCGCCGGTGATCAGAATAGGTGCGGTCATGGTGTTCTCCTGTAATCAGTGTCTTACCTACGTTAATGTCATGCCGACGGCTCAACGTGGTAGCGTCACTTTCCCGAACCATCCTGAAGGAAGATCAACCTGGCCATGTCACCCGCGAAGCCACAGAGCACACAACTGGCCACTGCGGATCTCGATAATCCGCTCTATTACCTTGAGAACATGGAAACCGTCCTTGGCTGGGTCCAGAGCCATCACGGTGACTTGCTGACGGCAGAAGAGCTGGATCGACTGGCCAGTTTCCATACCCTTTCAATGCCGGCCCGGGCCTTGCTGACCCGAATGGTGATGCGCACGGGCGATCTCTTCCGGTCGCACAAGCTCAAGTATCCGGAGATCGGCGTACCAGAGGCCCGTGCCCTCGACGAAATCATGGAGGCAGGCTGGTTGGACACCGATCCCCTGCTCAGCCTGGACGAGCTGTTTCGGTTGTTCACTCTTGGAGAACTGCGTCCGGCCATGGAGCCCCTTCTGAAAGCGGCCGGAGAGCCTGCCAACCTGCCCAAGGGCCGGATGCGCGACGCCCTGCTTCCGCGGTTCCCCGACCCTCTGACCGTCGCCGACTGGCTCGGTCAGCACGCCAGGCCGGTTATCAGGCTCAAAACCATGGCGCTGTTTGACCGGGTGCGCCTGATGTTTTTCGGCAATCTTCGCCAGAGCTGGTCCGATTTTGTGCTGGTGGAATTGGGCCATCAGCAGTATGAGCCGGTCACCTTTGCACCGGATTCCCGGGCGTTTCAGCAGCGTGCTGAGGTCGACCTGTATCTTGCCATGCATCAGTGCCGGGAATGGCTGGACCAGGGCGTGCCCGCCGACGAGGTATGGCGGGCGGTTCCGGCGCCCTCGAATAACGCCTGGCTGACCAGCCGCCGCGACCGGTTATTGTTGGAATTGGGCCGGCAGGCGGAGCGCCAGGGCGAGCGGGAACTGGCGTTAGAGGCTTTCGCCAGCAGCGGCCATCGGGAAGCGCGACTGAAACAGCTCCGGTTGCTGGAACGGATGAAGCGTCACCAGGAAGCCTGGGTCATTGCCTCCGATTGGCAGAACCAGGAACTGAGCGATGCCGAGGCCCAGGGCCTGGCACGAATTCTGAAAAGGCTTGCGGGCCGGCTTGGCCAGATACCGCCACCGCCTCCGGCGCAGCCGCCCATCCGGGAGATGACCCTGACCCTGCCGAAACCAGCGGTCGGGTCGGTCGAATACGCGGTTCGGGACCACCTGCACCGGGAAGAGGCGCCCGTGCTTTATGTGGAGAACACCCTGATCAACGGCCTGTTCGGCCTGCTCTGCTGGCAAACCATTTTTGCGCCGGTGCCGGGGGCCTTTTTCCATCCGTTCCATGTGGGCCCGGCGGATCTTACCCGGGAAGATTTCGTCAGCCGTCGGAAGGCATCGTTCGAGCAATGCTTTGCGCGGCTGGCGGATGGTAGCTACCGGCAGCGGATCCTGGAGAATTACCGGGCCAAACAGGGCACCACCAATCCGTTTGTGATCTGGCCGGTCCTCGACGAGGAACTGCTCGACCTGGCGCTGGATTGTATTCCAGCGGAGGATATGGAACGTCTGTTCCGTCGCCTGTTGTTGAATATCCGGGAGCATCGCAGTGGCTTCCCCGATCTGATCCGCTTTTTTCCGGGCGCCACCGACCCCGAAAAGCGCTACGAAATGATCGAGGTGAAGGGGCCGGGTGACCGGCTGCAGGACCACCAGATCCGCTGGCTCGAGTTCTTTGCGGTTGAAGACATCCCCGCCAGCGTCTGTTACGTGCGCTGGCAGGAGAGCGAGGCGATGGAATGACCGTGAAGGTGGCCATCCGGACTCTCTGCGAGTTTGCCGCCCGTAAGGGCGATCTGGACTTCCGCTATACCCCGGCACCCAGTGCCGAGGAAGGCATCGCTGGCCATCAGGCGATACAATCCCGGCGCGGTTATGGTTATAAAAGCGAGTATTTACTGACCGGTGATTGCCTGGGACTGTTACTTTCCGGGCGCGCTGATATCTATAACCCGCACCGAGGCCGGCTGGAGGAAATCAAGACCCATCGGGGTGACCTGGCCCGAATCCGCGAGCATCAGCGGGCGCTTCACCGTGCCCAGTTGCGAGCCTACGGAGCCCTTTTATGCCGACAGGAAAAGCGGAAAACGCTGGAACTGGCGCTGATCTATTACGATACCGGCAGGGATAAGGAAACACCGGTGGTGGAGACCGCCAGTGCCGAAGAACTTTGGCAGGAACTGGAAACCCTGTGTAGCCACTACAAGGCCTGGGCCGAACAGGAAGAGCATCACCGAGAGCAGCGAAATGCCCTGCTCGCAGGTCTCAAGTTTCCTTTCCCCGAATTTCGACCCAGACAGCGCCAGCTGGCGGAGACGGTGTACAAGAACACGATTAAGTCCGGCACCCTGCTGCTGGAAGCCCCCACCGGCCTGGGCAAGACCCTCGGCACGCTGTTCCCGGCGTTGATGGCAATGCCAGCAGCCGGCCAGGACCGCCTTTTCTACCTCACCTGTCGCAATACCGCCCGTCAGCTGGCCATGGATGCGGTTGCCCGCCTGCGTTCGGCGCAAGCTTCCCAGCATTGGCCACTGCGAACATTGGAACTGGTCTCGAAAGACGATGCCTGCGAGCAACCGGACAAGGCCTGTCATGGCGATTCCTGCCCGCTGGCGAAAGGGTTTTTCGACCGACTGCCAGACGCCCGGGCGGAAGCCGCCCAGAGCGAAGGCACGCTGGATCAGCACACCGTGGCGAAGATCGCCGCCGGTCACGATATCTGCCCCTACTTTCTGGCACAGGAAATGGCCCGCTGGAGCGATGTGGTGATCGGTGACGTAAACCGGCTGTTCGATCAATCCGCCCTGCTCCACGGTTTGATTCGCCAGAATAACTGGAGGGCCAGTGTACTGGTGGACGAAGCACATAACCTGGTGGACCGGGGCCGGGGCATGTACTCGGTTCGGCTCGACCAGCAGCGGTTGTTGAGGATCAAGAAAACAGCCCCGAAGCCGCTGAAGTCCGCTATCGACCGCACCGCCCGTGCCTGGCAGAATCTCATCCGGGATCACCAGGCCGAGCATGAAACCCCGGATTTTCTGGAAACGCTGCCGGCCCAGCTGCTCGGCGCCCTGCAGGCGATGATCTCCAGCCTCACCGATTACCTGGCCGACAATCCTCCGGACCTGGCCCTGCAGGAACTGTTATTTGAAAGTGTCGCCTTCATGAAGTTGGCAGACTCCTTCGGCGATCACTCCCTCTGTGAATTCCAGCGCGCCGGTCGGGGACGGGCCAGCCTGACCATCCAGAATCTGATCCCGGCGGATTTCCTGCGCGAGCGGTTTGAAGCCGCGCACTCGGTCCTGCTGTTCTCCGCTACCCTGAGTCCCGGTGTCTACTACCGGGATCTGCTGGGATTGCCCGAGGATTCCCGTTTTACCTCGTTGCCCAGCCCGTTCAGCGCGGACCAGCTGCAGGTGCACTTCACTCCTGACATCAGCACCCGCCAGGCCCACAGGGAGGCGTCGCTCGCGCCGATTGCCGAGCTGATTGCCCGGCAGTTCCGGGAAAGGCCCGGGCACTACCTGGCGTTTTTCAGCAGCTTCAAATATGCGAGGCAGGCCAGCGACGCGCTGGCGAAGCAGGCGCCGGATATACCCCAGCGCATCCAACACCCGAGCATGTCGCCTCAGGAGCGAGCAGACTTTCTGGCAGGTTTCCGGAAACCGGAAGGCAGTGTGGCGTTTGCGGTGTTGGGTGGGGTGTTCAGTGAAGGCATTGATCTGCCGGGTGATCAGTTAATCGGCGCCTTTGTGGCCACCCTGGGCCTGCCGCCGTTTGATGCCTGGCATGAAATCCTAAAGGTTCGCCTGGAGCAACGATTTGGCGCCGGCTATGACTACACCTATTTGATTCCCGGTTTGCAGAAAGTCGCCCAGGCGGCGGGGCGGGTGATCCGTACCCCGGAAGACCAGGGCGTGATCTGGTTGATTGATGATCGATTTATGCGGCCGGCGATCAATCGTTTGTTGCCTGCCTGGTGGTTTTGCGACAGCCAGGGTGAGAACTGACTTGTGTTGGGAATCGAACAGACCGGATGCGAACGCGGCGTTAGTCTCATAATTGCCCGGTCAGCCAACCGCCGAGGCGTGGCCCAACGTGGACCTGACATATCGGGTGTTGGTGGTCTGAGGAGAACAGGATATGAAACGAATAATAGGATCGGTCCCGATGTTGGCGATGGTGGTGCTTCTCGCCTTGTTTGCCGGATGCGCATCCAGCGAAACCAGCTCAGGTACTGGCGAGTACATCGACGACACGGTGATCACTGCAAAGGTCAAGGCCGCAATTTTCAACGAATCAACGCTCAAGAGCGCGGAAATAAACGTTGAGACCTACAAGGGTATTGTGCAGCTGTCAGGCTTTGTCAGCTCCAGGGCCGACATCGACACGGCCGTCCGGATAACCCGCGGTGTGAAGGGTGTGAAATCGGTCACCAACGACATGACGTTGAAGTGAGACCTTACGGGTTAGCCAAAGATGCTGTGCCAGACCGCGGTTTGGAACTTGTTTAGTTCTGGGTATTGTGGCGCAGCGACGATTCCAGATTCTTGGTGTCGGTAATGTCCACCAGAGTGATGACGACCCCGTCAATCATGTTGTCCAGCCTGCGGTAGGGAATGATCCGGACCGAAAACCAGCGGTCATCTTTGGTGGTGATCTGTTTTTCAGAAACCGCCAGTGTGTCGAGGGTCTTTCGGGCGTCATCCTGTAGTTCCGGGTAGCGGAGGCTGGAGGTCAGGTCACTGAGCGGGCGGCCAATATCGCTTTCGCGCAGGCTGATAATGGTTGCCGTCCGTTCAGTATAGCGCCGTACGTTCAGATCCTGATCCAGGAAAAGAACAGCAATTTCGATGCTGTTGAGCACATTCTGCATGTCACTCTGGGCAAGCGCGAGGTCATCCAGCTTGGTTTGCAACTCGGTATTGATCGTCTGCAGTTCCTCGTTCATCGACTGCATTTCTTCTTTGGATGTTGTCAGTTCCTCATTGGCGGACTGCAGCTCTTCGTTGGTGGACTGAAGCTCCTCGTTGGAGGCTTGCAGTTCCTCCCGGGATCGCTTGGCCTCTGTTCTCAGGCGTTCAATTTCCTCCTCGTACTGCTGGATTTGCGCGGTGTGGCCGGTATCGCCGGCTGGAGCCGTTTTGCGGCGTCGGGCGCTGACCTGGGCAGGCGCATCCCGGAACACGACCATGGTCATGTTTTTCAGGGCATCAGGCTCACGGAAGGCCTGAATGGTCACATCAACCGCCTGAATACCGGAATCGGTCTGCACCTGCACGCTTCTAAGCTCTACCGGCTCCGGTTGCTCAGATGCCTGTTTCAATGCGGTATACAAAGGCCCCCGCAAGCCTTCCCGGGCCATGGCGTGAATGTTCCAGTTGGCTTTGCCCGCGGCCGGTTCCAGGTACTTGCCGGTGCGCCCGCTGATGTACACGATGTCTGCCTCGGCATTGAGCACCACGGCAGCCGGCGCATAGACCTGAAGCAGCACATGATCTGCGGCGGACTGCAGATTGTTGGTGGCCCCCTGCGGGGTAACCGTTTCGGTAGGCACAGGTTGCTCCTTGGGCAGAGTGTATATGGGAGGAAATGATTCTAGCAGGAACTCGAAGTGACGGACGGATTCGTAGGGCTTGCTCCGATAAAGGCGCATTTTCGGTTTCAATGGCGCAAACAGATGATTCAACCTGCCAACCGTTTCGGAGCTACCCAGCATCAGCAACCCGTTGGGCAACAGGCTGTAATGAAACAGTGGCAGAATTCGGCGTTGCAATGTCAGATCGAAATAAATCAGCAGGTTACGGCAGGCGATCAGATCCAGCTTGGTGAACGGCGGATCCAGAATGACATCATGCTGGGCAAACAGGACCGTGTCGCGTATTGATGGTTTTATCTGGTAATGATTGTCCTGCTTGATAAAAAAGCGCGTTAGCCGGTCCGCAGAGACCGAGTTTTCAATGCTGAGGGGGAACTGCCCGCGCCTTGCCACCGAAATGGCTTCCGGGCTGATATCGGAGGCAAAAATCTGCAGGTGCAGCTCTCGCCCAGGCTCAGTGTTTGCCAGTGCTTCAGTGAAGGCCATGGCCAGAGAATAGGCTTCTTCACCGGTGGAACAGCCTACCACCCAGGCCCTTATCGTGTGTTCCTTGGGTAGCTTGGAGAGAAGATCGGGCAGCTCTGTGTCTATCAGGTAGCGCCAGGTTTCAGGGTCCCGGAAGAACTGGGTGACGCCGATCAATAACTCCCGGAACAGTAACTCTACTTCCTGTTTGTTGTCTGACAGGAAGTGGGTGTAATCGGCCAGCTCCGAAATGCCATGGATGGCCATGCGGCGTTCAATCCGGCGTTTCAGCGTGGTGGGCTTGTACTGGGAAAAGTCGTGCCGGGTCTGTTCCCGCAGCAAGTGCAGAACCGGGTCTAGTTGTTTAACCGTGCTGCGAGCCTCATTTTTCTGGCCAGACCGATGATCCGGTTCGGGAACGCGCCGGACGTAGGCCAGTATGCGAGCCGGTAATGCATCAGCCGGCGCCACAATGTCGGAGCAGCCGGCAGCAATCGCGCTTTTGGGCATGGCATCGAATTGGGCCGATTCGGGCGTCTGCACCACTGTCAGTCCCCCGGTAGCCTTGATGGCTTGCAGGCCCAGAGTACCATCAGAGCCCATACCTGAGAGCACGACGGCTATGGCTTGTTCGTTCTGTGCGCTGGCCAGGGATGAGAACAGAACGTTGATAGGGAGGCGTAGCCCGCGATGCTCCGCTGGCTGATCCAGTTGCACGGTATTGTTGAGGACCCGTAGCTCCCGGTTCGGCGGGATGACATAAATACAATCCGCGCGAATGGCCATATTCTGTTTTGCTTCATACACCGGCATTTCGGTATAGCGTTGCAGGAGTTCCGGTAGCAGAGCCTTTTGGGTTGGGTCCAGATGCTGAACCACCAGAAATGCCATACCGGTATCGCAGGGTGTATTACGAAAGAAATTCTCCAGCGAGGCCAGACCGCCGGCAGAAGCGCCGATACCAACAATTCGCATCAGGAACCTGTGCTGGCTTCGGTCAGAACCATCAGAATGCTGTCACCGGTATTACTGGGCCTGGCATTGATCGCCAGCCGCCGTTGATCCGGGAGTTCAACGGAACCGGCGGTTACCGATGGTCCCTCCAGCCGGTTGATTAGCATTTCTATGGCAACCTCCTGGCCCGGAGCAAGAAGTGAACTCAGGGTTTGGCCTGAAAGATCCGTGGTGGGTTGGTCAAACAGAATGCCAGCTGCCTGGTTGCCTTCAATGATTTCACCATCTTTGGCCATGATCAGGTAAGCGGCGGGAGCAAGCTCATAGAGAGATTTGTAATGAGTCAGTTCTTCGACGGTTTCCAGTTCATTGGCCCGAAGCTGCTCATACAGCAGATCAAGTTCTACCTGATAGGTCTGAAGTTCGTGGAGTAGCTTAAGGGCATCCGCTGCAGATTCTGGGGTACTCGCTCGCTCATAAAGCAGATGCAGCGCATCAACGCTGAGGGAGCCACCGTGGTTGGGTGGTGGCACGCCGTGATCAATCAGATCCCTGGCACTGCGACGCAACTGTTCGTGGCTTCTGGCATGCAGGTGTTTGTAATTGTCGGCCATAGTCCCTCCTAAATGCCCCACCTTAAATCTGAGTTTGATCCATACCATTCGATATTACGCCACCTTACGACGGTGGAATAGCGCGCTTGGGGTGTTTTTATAAAGTGGGTCCTTCTATGTGTGTTAGCGAACAGAAGGTCCACCCGGTGAAGCCTAGTGTGGGAATCAAGGAGTGTGGTCGGATCGTTTTGGTTCGGGTCACTTGGTTTCAAAAGGAGCCCTGCTATGAATAACGACATAAAACGGGGTGGTTGTTTCCCTGGTGTTGTTTGCCTCGGTGATTCTGATGGCCTGTGCCATGTCGCCTGTGAGCCCCGAGGGCTCGGCAGATGTGCGGGCGAAACTGGGTGAGCGCCGCGATGCAGCCAGGCTTGCGGCGAGAACACAGGAGGCTGATCGGGCCCGATTGCAGGCGGAGGAACTGCAAAGGCAGGTGAAGAACCTTGAGGCCGAGGCCACCGAGCGGGGACTGGTTCTTACGTTGGGCGACGTACTCTTTGCAACGGGCAGTTCGGAGATTCAGGGAGGCACGAACCAGAACCTGGAGGAACTGGTCAGTTTTCTCAACCAGTATCCCGATCGCCAGGTGTTGATTGAGGGCCATACCGACAACGTTGGAAGTGCCAGTTTTAATGAGACTTTGTCCCGTCAACGGGCTGAGTCGGTTCGGAGGTTCCTTATCAATCGTGGCATCGATAGCCGGAGACTTTCGGTATCTGGATTCGGGTTTGAACGCCCTGTTACCAGCAACGAAACCGCAATGGGTCGCCAGCAGAACCGCCGTGTTGAAGTTGTGATCGAAAACGAATAATAAGGAGATACCATGCTGCGCTACAGAGATTACTTTCCGCTGGCGGCAGATACCCAGGCAAGCTCGGGTCCTGGCAAAGGTATCCCGCTGGGCGATGTGTTGCCCCTGGGAATATTGGTGACCGATCGAAATGGCAAATGCCTATACAGCAATACCGCGTATCAAAAACTCTGTGGCTGGAGCGCCGAGGAGCTGATCGGATCGCATTGGAGCTCTGTTATTCACCCACAGGATCATGAAAAGACACTTCAGCACTGGGAAAAGGCGGTTCTCGGCCATCGGCCTTTCCTCTGTGAAGCCCGATTGAAGTGCGCTAACGGCCACGTTATCTGGACCCGTCGCAACGCTGCCCTGCTGACAGATGGCGTGCCGGGGCACGGCTACGTGCATACGGTCGAGGATATCAGTACCTATAAAGCCCATGAGGAAGCCCGGAAGAAAGCCGAGGAGCAGCTGTTCGATGAGAAAGAGCGGGCGCAGGTGACTCTCGACTCGATTGGTGACGCTGTATTGAGTACGGATATCGACGGTCGTGTGTCTTACATGAATATGGTGGCGGAAACGCTGACCGGTTTCAGTCGACAGGAAGCCATTGGTCGCCCCCTGAGTGAGATTTTTCACGTAGTGGACGCAAAGACGCACAAAACCACGCCCGATCCTGCAAGGCGGGCAATCCTGTCGGACAGTATTGTTGCTCTGGAGGCAAACGCTCTGCTGGTGGCCAGGAATGGTGTGGAGTTGGCGATTGAAGACTCTGCAGCGCCCATCCACAACCGCCATGGAGCGGTGGTAGGCGCCGTGATTGTATTTCATGACGCCCGCTTTTCCCGGGCAACCACTGCCCGAATGGAACACCTTGCACAACATGATGAACTGACCGGGCTGCACAATCGCAGTGCGTTTTATGAGCGCTTTGATCAATCGCTGTCACTGGCCCGGCGACACGGTGCCCAGATGGCGGTCTTGTTCATTGATCTGGATAATTTCAAGAGTATCAATGACGCTCTAGGTCACGACAGTGGAGACATAATTCTGACTGCCATGGCTGAAAAACTGAAAAGTTGCGTGAGGGCAGCGGATACCGTGTGTCGGTATGGCGGGGATGAGTTTGTGGTGTTGTTGGCCGAAATCGCCCAGCCGGATCATGCCTTTGCCGTTGCCGATAAAATACGTGAAGCCGCTGGCGTTCCAATCGTAATCGGCGGCCATGAAGTGTCACTTCAGCTCAGTATCGGAGTGAGTGTTTATCCTGATAACGGAGAGACCGCTGATTCTCTTCTGAAAACCGCCGACAGTGCCATGTACCGGGTGAAGACGCTCAACCGGCGCCCGATGGATGGAAGCCCGAAGATCTTGCCGCTCCTGCTCTAGACTGGCGGACCGCTGGCGACAAGGCGGTCTGTCTCCCGCTTGACCACCTTGTAACATTCACAGGAGAGTGCTTCGAGTTGTGGTCTGTCCAGGACGGTAATGTGTCCTCGATGGTACTCGATAATACCCAGTTTCTGCAGTTTGCCAGCGGCTTCGGTAACTCCCTCACGACGGACTCCCAGCATGTTGGCAATGAGTTCCTGGGTCATGGTCAGGCTGTTGCCCGGGATCCGGTCAAGGGAAAGTAGTAACCAGCGGCACAGTTGCTGGTCGATCGAATGGTGGCGGTTACAAACGGCCGTCTGGGACATCTGGGTGATCAGCGCCTGAGTGTATCTCAGGGTTAGCACCCTGACCTCAGGGTTGTTGTTGAACTCGGTTTTGAGTTCTTGAGCAGGCAGTCGGTAGGCAGATCCCTGGCTTTGCACAACCGTTCGGCTGGGCGTGCTGTCGCCGCCCATGAAAACCGCAATACCGGCCATGCCCTCGTTTCCCACCACCGAAATTTCAGCAGAGGAACCGTTGATCATCACGTACAGCAGCGAAATGATGCAGTTGGTGGGAAAATAGACGAACTCGATAGGCTGCCCCGATTCATAGATAATCTCACCCAGTTTCAGTTCAACCAGTTTCAGCTTAGGAAAAATTCGTTCCTGTGCACGCTCTGGCAAGGCAGCCAGAAGGTGATTTTGTTCGGGGAAGGTTGGTGCGTCAGACATAGTTACCTCCCTAGTGAGGCTGTCGATGATGGGCACATTCCCCTTGTGCAAGTGATCAATGCCGGATTTGCCCGCGCCAGTCGATCATCGTAAGACGCTAACACACAACAGGCATCCCGACTGTAACACTACCATGGACCGCTGATCTTTCTTCTATCTGGTAGCGGGACGTTTCTTGAGTTTCCGATTTATCGTGGTGGTCCCTGCAGATCCGTTCTCCCCAATGGCTGAAAATGCCTGATCCAGAGTCGCATTGGCGATGGCCTCGTGGTCCTGGGGCAGTGAATTGACCGGCAGTGGCAAAAAATCCAGCAGGCGGTCATCACCGAAGGTGGCCAGGCGTAACTTTTCCGGTAGTCCGCCGGGCAGTTCCAGCAACACATCCAGAACCCCTTGAAGTAGCGTGTAAGAGGCTGTAACCAGAGCATCTGGCAAACCATGCTCCCGCATAATCCGGTTCATCATGGTAGCGCCAGAGGCGCGATCGTAATGAGGGCCGCTTTCCACCAGCGGGGCAATGCCAGCCTCATTTGCGGCCGCCAGAAAACCCTCCCGTCGCTCGCGGGTCATGGCAAGCTCCGGCACCGCGTCCAGCCAGGCGATGGTGGCGGTTTCCGCATCCAGCACGGAACGAGTCAGTATTTCGGCTGCTGCGCGGTTGTTGCTGACCACGCATCGGATCTGGTCCGGAGACTGGGCACGATCAACGGCAATCACCGGTAGACCATCTTTCTGCAGTTGGAGATAGAAGGGGTCGTCCAGTGCCAGGGCGCTGGCGACAATCAGGGCGTCGCAGCGCCTGGCTTTCAGGGCTCGGGCCAGGGATTTTTCGGTCTCAGGGTCATCATCAGAACCGGCAATCAGGAGCTGATAGCCTCTCGCTCTCGCGCCCTGTTCAAGCAATTTGGCCAGGCGTGCATAGCTGGTGTTCTCAAGGTCAGGCAGGATAAACCCAAGGGTCCGGCTGGCCCCGCCCCGCAGGGCGGCCGCCTGAGTGTCCACCTGAAAGTCATGGGCCTGAGCCACTGCAAGGACCTTCTCGATGGTGTCCGGTTTGATGCGTCGGGCAGCCCCCTGGCCGTTAATGACATAGCTGGCCGTGGTTCTTGATACGCCGGCAAGCCGGGCAAGTTCCGCAAGGGTCATGGACGGCAGCTCCGATTCAAAGATTGCTTGATTTCTGATCATATCTGTTTCATCATCGATTTTAAGCATGCTGACACGATTCAGCAAACAAAAACTGATACGCGGTATCGAAACAAAGACGCAGTATCAAAACAAAAAGCGAGGCAACGATCATGCTGACGCTGACTGCCAATGACGTTCGACTGGGTGCCACTGCCTCTGACTGGCAAGACGCACTGCAACAGGCAGCCCGGGATCTTGAGGCCGCCGGCCGAACATCCCCCGATTACCTGGCCGGAATGAAGGTCCGTGAACAGCAATCGTCCACGGTACTGGGTAACGGCATTGCCATTCCCCACGGTACACCGGAAAGCCGGGATGCCGTTCTCAAAACCGGTATCCGCATTGTTCAGTTCCCCGAGGGCATCACCTGGCACGACAATGCCCGGGTGCATGTCCTGGTGGCTATTGCGGCCCAGTCTGACGAACACCTGGATATTCTCCGCCACCTGACGCGCGTGTTGGACAAGCCCGGGCTGGCGGAGAAATTGGGCCGGGCCACGGATGCCGCCGAGCTGGTTGCCCTGCTCTCCAAAGCTCCGGCGGTGGCCAAATGCGACAGCGAAACCCTGTGCCTGGGCATCGATGCTTCCACTCCAAATGAGCTGTCCCTGATTGCCGCCGCCCGCCTGCAGAGCCTGCGCTGTGTGGACACCGAGTTTCTGGCCAGCATTATCGGTCAGCCGCCAGTGGCCCTCGGCCAGGGTTTCTGGCTGACCCATCATACTGTTGGTGCCCGGAGGCCGACCCTGTCCCTGGCGACACCCAGGCGGGCAACGCCGGACCTGCGGGGCGTGTTCTGCCTGGCCGGTCCCGGTGACGAATGTCATGACCTGCTCGATCGCATTGATAACTTCCTGGCCCGTAATGAACCCATTGACGGCCTGAGTGCCGAGGCTGTGCTGGCCAGACTGTCTGGTGAGGCTGCTGATGCGGTCACCGCCAAGGTAAGGCTACTCAATACCCACGGGCTGCATGCCCGACCCGCAAAGCAACTGGTTCAGGAGGCCCGCCGACACAATGCCGGCATCCGGATTCGCTTGCTTGAGGGTGACGGCAGTGCGGTGTCCGCCACCAGCCTGACCCGGGTGATTGGACTGGGCGCCCGCCGGGGCCAGATGCTTCTGCTGTCGGCAACGGGGGAGGAGGCTGAGCAGGCCATTAACGCTCTGACCAAAGCCGTTGAGGATGGTCTGGGTGAAAAGGTCGCGCCGTTGCGCCAAGCCGAGCAGCAAACCACGGAACCCGCGACTCAACCCTCGGAACCACTGGTCGATGACCAGCCGGTGAAAGCCGTGGCCGCGTCACCGGGGCTGGCGCTGGCGCCTGCGTTTGTGATGCGTCAGCCGGTGCTGGAGTATCCGGAGTCGGCCGCGGACAGTGAGCAGCAGATCCAGCGCCTTAACCGGGCCATGGATGAGGCCGAGGGTCAGCTCCGGACCCTGATCCGGCAAGCTGAAGGTGGTGAAGCTGCGCCAATTCTTTCGGTGCATGTGGAAATGCTCCAGGATGAGGACCTGTATCAGGCTACGCTGGAGGCAATCAACGAAGGGGCCTCTGCCGAAGCGGGGTGGTGGAAAGCCATTGATACCGCGGCGCGGGCCCAGGAAGCACTGGCTGACCGTTTGCTGGCCGAACGTGCCGCGGACCTGCGGGACGTCGGGCGCCGGGTCCTGGCCAACCTCTGTGGCGTGGCCATGCCGACGCCGCCGGACACTACCTATATCTTGGTGGCTGACGATCTCGGGCCATCGGATGTGGCTCGGCTGGATACCACCAGGGTGCGTGGCCTCGTCACAGCCCGCGGGGGAGCGACGTCCCACAGTGCGATTTTGGCCCGAGCCCTGGGGCTGCCTGCGGTCGTGGGTGCCGGCGAGCGAATACTGACAATCCTGAATGGCTCCGATCTGGTGGTGGATGGCGAACGGGGTTGCCTGGTGCCGAACCCCGGGGCCGAACGCTGCGAGAAGATCCGTCGCCGTTTGCAACAACTGGACGCGTTGCAGGCCGAAGCTCATGAGAACCGCAATCAGCCGGCTACCACCGTAGATGGCCATACCATCGAAGTCTGCGCCAATCTGGGTAACACCGCCCACACCCCGGATGCTGTGGAACGGGGCGCCGACGGTGTTGGCCTGCTCCGTACCGAGTTCATTTTTATGGCCCATCCGGAAGCGCCGGATCTGGCCACCCAGGTGAGTGAATACCAACACGCGTTCGATGCCTTGAACGGCCTGCCGCTGGTAGCCCGTACTCTGGATGTGGGCGGCGACAAGCCTCTGGATTACTGGCCGTTGCCCCAGGAGGACAATCCGTTTCTGGGCATGCGCGGTATCCGGTTGTCATTGACTCGCCCGGATATCCTCGAAACTCAGGTGCGGGCGCTGCTGACCGCCGCCGGCGACCGGCCCCTGCGCATCATGTTCCCCATGGTCAAGGATGTGGAAGAGTTCAGGGCTGCCAGGGCAATTGTCTCCCAAGTGCAGGCGGAGGTGGCCGCCAGTGATGTTCAGGTTGGCGTGATGATAGAAGTGCCCTCCTGCGCATTGCTTGCGTCGACCCTGGCGCCGGAGGTGGATTTCTTTTCCGTTGGCACCAACGACCTTACCCAGTACACCCTGGCCATCGACCGTGGCCACGGGCAGCTTTCGGCTGAATCAGACGGTCTGCACCCGTCAGTATTGCGGCTGATTCGGATGACCGTGGAGGCGGCGCACGCCCACGACCGCTGGGTCGGGGTATGCGGGGAGCTGGCCTCAGATCCCCAGGCGATTCCGGTTCTGGTCGGGCTGGATGTCGACGAGCTGTCTGTAACCAGTCGTCGGGTGCCCCTGGTGAAGGCCTGTATTCGCGGCCTAAACCTTGAAAGCGCCCGACAACAGGCTGAAAAGGCGCTGGCTCTCGCAACGGCGTCCGAGGTGCGTGATGCCCTGGAGGCCTGGTGATGGCTCGTATCCTGACAATCACCCTGAATCCGGCTCTCGACCTGAGTGTTGAAACGTCGCCCCTCACTCTCGGAGAGGTAAATCGTACAGGTCATACCCTGATGGAGCCGGCCGGAAAAGGCATCAATGTGGCTCGGGTATTGGCGCGTCTTGGCCATTCGGTCACCGTTGCAGGGCTGTTGGGCGACGCCAATGCCGCGCCCTTTGAGCGGCTGTTTGAAGCGGAAGGCCTGCAGGACAGTTTGGTGCGCATTCCGGGTCAGAACCGCATCAATATCAAGATTGCTGAGGCCGGTGGCCGGGTGACTGATCTGAACGGGCCGGGTTTCCGGGTGTCGGAAGACGCCCTGCAGCGCCTCGAATCCCGACTGGCGCCGTTGCTGACGGAATGCGATGCGGTGGTTATTGGTGGCAGTCTGCCCGAGGGCTTTTCGCCATCCGGATTGGCGGGTCTCGTCCAACAAGCCTCCCGTGCCGGCAAACCGGTGTGGCTCGATACCAGTGGCGAGGGCCTCAAAGCGGGCATCGACGCCGGGCCTTTTGCAGTCAAACCCAATACCGATGAGTTGTCGGGCTGGGCGGGTATGCCCTTGACCGACATGACAGAAGTGGAGGCCGCAGTTGCCCGCCTACGTGCCAGTGGCGTAGCGCATGTGGTGGTGTCCATGGGCGCGGATGGCGTGTTGTGGTCGTCACCGGCCGGAACTATGAGATCGCAGGTACCACCGGTCTCGGTGGTCAGCACCGTGTGCGCCGGCGATACCCTGTTGGCGGGCATGCTCCATGGTGTGCTTGCAGGCCAGCCTGATGAAGCGGTACTGACGTTCGCCACCGCGTTGTCTGCCGAATGTGTGCAACACATTGGTGTCGGAAACCCGGATGCACCGGACTTTTCTTCCCTTCTCCAACAAACCCGGGTGCAGCCATGGCCCGGGGAAAACAACACCGGAGAGATGCCGTTATGAACCTGATTATTGTGACTGCCTGCCCGCAGGGCGTGGCAACCCGTTTTCTGGCTGCCCGGGCCCTTGAACGGGCGGCGAACCGGCGCGGCTGGTCTGTTACCACTGATACTCGAGGCCCGGATGGTAAAGCCGACAACAAGCCCAGCGAAGCGGCAATCCAACAGGCCGATCTTGTTATTGCCGCGGTCGGTGTTCCGGTAAATCTGGATGTCTATGCAGGTAAACGCTTGCTGCAGATTCCGGTCACCGCAGCCCTGCCAGACCCAGACGCCATCCTCACCCGGGCGCAGGCGGAGGCCACACCCTGGGGCCCGGCAATGGCCAGTCAGGAATCTATAGCAACCAGTACCGCTGTCGGCAGTACCTCTGCCGGTAAGCGGATCGTTGCCGTTACTGCATGCCCCACCGGCGTTGCCCATACCTTTATGGCGGCGGAGGCACTGACCGCTGCCGCGGAATCCGCGGGCCACAAGATCCGTGTAGAAACCCAGGGCTCAGTTGGCGCCCAGGATCCTCTAACTGCCAAAGAAATCGCCGCTGCCGACGTGGTGATCCTGGCCTGTGATATTGAGGTGGACCCGGGACGCTTTGCCGGCAAGCGCGTGTGGCGGACCTCGACCGGTGCCGCCCTGAAAAAACCCGCCGATACCATCCGTGATGCCCTGGCCGAGGCCGTGGTTTTTGAAGGCGGCCAGCAGAAAGCTACCAGTGGTGCCGGAAGCGGCGAAAAGCGGGGCCCCTATAAGCACCTGCTCACCGGCGTGTCCTTCATGCTGCCCATGGTGGTTGCTGGCGGTTTGCTGATCGCCCTGTCCTTCGTATTCGGGATTGAAGCGTTTCAGGAGGAAGGCACGCTGGCTGCCGCCCTGATGCAGATTGGTGGCGGCACCGCGTTCAAACTGATGATTCCGTTGCTGGCCGGATACATCGCCTGGTCGATTGCCGACCGTCCCGGCCTGACGCCGGGCATGATCGGTGGGTTTCTGGCGGGTGAGTTGGGAGCCGGGTTCCTCGGCGGTATTGTGGCGGGCTTCCTGGCTGGCTATGTAGCGCGCTTTATCAGCCAGAAACTGCCGATGCCAGAGAGCATCGAATCGCTGAAGCCGATCCTCATTATTCCCTTGCTGGCCAGTCTGGTTACCGGCCTGGGGATGATCTATGTGATCGGAGAGCCCATGGCCGCCATTATGGGCGCCCTGACGGGTTTCCTCGAAAGTATGGGAACGACCAATGCGATCCTGCTTGGTGGCATTCTCGGTGCCATGATGTGCTTTGATCTGGGAGGACCTGTCAACAAGGCCGCCTATACCTTCGGCGTGGGTCTGCTTTCAGAGGGCAGCGGCGGCTCGGCACCCATGGCGGCCATCATGGCCGCAGGAATGGTACCGGCCATCGGCATGGGTGTGGCGTCGTTCATCGCCCGGCGTAAGTTTGCAGAGGCGGAACGACAGGCCGGACGGGCGTCCTTTGTGTTGGGATTGTGCTTTATCTCGGAAGGCGCGATACCGTTTATGGCGAAGGATCCGTTGCGGGTAATTCCGGTGTGTATGATCGGTGGCGCAATTACCGGTGCCCTGTCGATGCTGTTTACCGTCAAGCTGATGGCACCCCATGGCGGGCTGTTTGTGCTTGCCATTCCGAACGCGGTTAGTGCGGTATTGCCCTACCTAATTGCGATTGCGGTGGGATCACTGGTGATTGGTTTCGGTTACGCGTTGCTGAAAACTGGCAAGGCGGAAGTGGCGACTGCGGTAAGCTGAAAATGTAAAAATTGCGGCCCTCAGGCGAGGGCCGCAATTAATCAACCGAATACAAAAAACGCCAGCTTGTTGCCGTCCGGGTCTTTCACATAGGCGCCGTAGAACTGGTCCGGGATTCGCTGCCCGGGCTCACCGTCGCAGGTAGCACCAAGCTCGATCGCTTTCTTGTACATGGCATCCACATTCTCTTTGGAACCCGCGGGAAGGGCGACCATATTGCCGTTGCCGGGATGGTTGGGTTCTTCATTGAAGGGAACGCACACCGCGAGCATGGGGGCACTCATGCTTTTGCCGATAAAGGCGATGCGGCCCATGTCCAGAAGCACCTTGGCCCCCTGGTCGCTCAACAAATCGGCATAGAATGCCTTTGCTCGTTCCATATCACTGACGCCAAGGGTGACGTATCCGATCATACTCTTTCTCCGTTCATGGTTGTGTGGAGAGCCAGAATACGCTGTTTTTTGCCTGTCAGCTCTTTTCAGCGCCGATTTCGCTGACTACCACCTGATTTCTGCCCGCTCTCTTGGCCTGATAAAGCAGTTGATCGCAGGCTGACAACAGCTCCCGAACACCGTTTATACTTCTGCTCCAGCATACGACCCCGGCACTCAAGGTAACATTGAAAGGGGTGCCATCGTCGCTGACAAAGCTCTCCGTCTCCATGCCGATACGCAGGGATTCGGCAACGTGGCGGGCATCACTCAACGTGGTGTGAGGCATCAGAACGATAAACTCCTCCCCCCCGGTTCGGGCGACAATATCAGTCTTGCGAGTCCGTGTTTCGATCAGATTGGCCACCGTGCGCAATACCGTATCGCCGGTAAGATGGCCCCAGGAATCGTTGACGCTTTTGAAGAAATCAATGTCCAGGGAGAGTAATGAGAAAGGATGGTCGTAACGGGCGGATTGTTCTTCCAGTTCCGCAAGCTTTCTGAGCAGGTATCTCCGGTTATAGAGCCCTGTCAGTTCATCGGTAATCGTCAAAGCTTCCAGCTGGAATTCCAGGCGTTTCTGATCGTCGATGTCAGTAATAACACCGTGCCAGGTAGTGCTGCCGTCCGGATTTCTCTCCGGCTGGGAGACACCTCTTAGCCATCGGATTTCGCCGTCCTTGATGATCCGGTAGTCGCAAACCCATTCGCTTAGCGTCTTGCGGGATCGCTCTATGGTTTCGTGGACTCTTGAAATATCTTCCGTATGAATGGCTTCAAACATCCGTTCCGGGTTGGTCCGGGTTTCCTCTGCTGTTAAGCCATAAAAATCCTTGGCCTTGCGACTCATGTAGGGGAAGTGAAAGCTGCCATCTTTGTTGAGGGTAAAGGTATAAATGACCCCCGGGAGAGATTCGGCAAGTTGTTGCAACTGGTGTTGGGAAACTTTCTCTTCCGTGACATCAAGATGCGTTCCCATCAGCCAACGGTTTCCCGCCGTCTGGTCGTTGTTGAACAGGGTTCCGCGGGTGTGGATAAAACGCCAGTCACCGTCTTTGTGAAGCATCCGCACCACGCATTCAAACTGGGAGGCCTTACCGTTCATATAAGCGGTCAATGCCTGGTTTGCCGATTCAATATCGGTGGGGTGACTAAGCCGCTCCCAGGTCTGGAACGACAACGGCGAAAGTTCTTCCAGGGTGTAGCCAAGCATGCTGGCCCAGCGATCATTGAAAATGATCTCGCCGGTGTCCAGGTTGTATTCCCAGGTGCCTGCCCCGGTGCCGTCAAGAATGGCATTGAGCCTGGTTTCTGCAGTCAGGTGCATGTGATCCCTCACACGAAGGCCGCTTGTTTGCAGCTAGTTGTGGCCCGAATGGTAACGAGCCCAATTGAAATTATTGGCCCAGTCGAGCGCTTCTGCCAGTGGCAGGGGTGGACTGTACCGATAGCCCTGGCCGACATCACAGCCAAGTGCGAGAAGACGTTGTTCTTGCTCGGCCGTCTCCACCCCTTCCGCCACGGTGCGCCTCTGAAAACTCTGGGACAGGCGTAAAATAGCTTCTACGATCATCGAGTTATCCTGGTTCCCTATCAGGTCACCCACAAAGGTACGGTCAATTTTCACTTCCTGGGCCGGCAAGGTCCGGAAGTAATTCAGTGACGAGTAACCGGTTCCGAAATCGTCCAGGGAGATGCACAGCCCTGTGTTGCGGCAGACACCAAGGTTCTTCATGACGGTAGTGGTGTCGTCCAGTGCGGTCGTTTCCAGGATTTCAATGATCAGCCGGTCACGCACTTCGTGAGGGCACTCGTTCAGGGTGCCCGTAATATCGTCCGGGAAGTGTTCGCTCAGGAAGTGGGAGGGGCTGAGATTGATACTGAGCGTATAAGGCAGTCCGAGGTTCATGAATTCACAGATCACGCTGACTGCGCTTTCCATCACGAACAGTCCAACCTGCCTGGCGTAGTCGGTGAACTCCAGGTGCTCCAGAAAACGCGCCGGAGACAGAAGTCCCTCCTCCGGGTGGTTCCAGCGAATCAGTGCTTCAAAACCCTCAACCGTTCCGGTGCGGTAGTTGATTTTGGGCTGGTAGTAGAGTTCGAACTGTTGTTTTGCCAGTGCTTCGTCGACCTGCTCGAGTACACGGACTCGCTCCTTGCGATTAAAGTGCGACGCCAGATCAAACAGGCTATAGGTATCCTTTCCCGAATCTTTGGCCGCATACATAGCCTGATCGGCATGCCGAAGCAGCGTATCCGGGTCTTCGGCATCATCGGGATAAACGGTCACCCCCATACTGGCCGACAGTTTCATGACTGCATTCTGGTAGCTGATCGGGCGGCGGATAGCTTCCAGAATCCGGCTGTAGACCGTCGAGTCTTCGACATCCCTGAGAACGGCGACGAATTCATCGCCCCCCAGCCTCCCGATGGCATCGTGTTGCCGGATAGTGGCTTTCAGACGTTCGGAAATGATCTTCAGAACAGCGTCGCCCAATGCATGGCCGTGGTGATCGTTGATGCCTTTAAAACCGTCCAGGTCAATGAAGCAGAGAGCCACAGTGCCGTGGCGGAGGTTGGCTTCATGGAGCTCCTGGGTGAAGATTTCCGTGAGCCTCCGACGGTTGGGCAAACCCGTAAGGGCGTCGTAATTAGCGGCCTTTTCAAGGCGTTCCTGATGCTGTTGTTTTTCGTGATGCAGGCGCTTCCGTTCAATCAGGTTCCCGAGGGTTTGTAGCAGTGGCTCCAACTCTTCGGCTAGTCTCGCCTTATATCCCCCGAGACGGTTGGCGAGTCCAACTAGCCCTACTTGCTGATCGCCTGAGAAAACCGGAATCCCGATATAGGCGTCGATGTTTGGGTGCCCTTCCGGCAATCCTCCACGGCGGGGGTCGGTTGTAACATCCGTGGAGATCACCACTTCTCCCGTAGTCATCGGAAGGGCAATCAGGGTATCAAGGCGGTCGAAAACCAGTCCTCGCCTTTCCACCTGCTGGTAAAGCGCCTGTGTTTTCGGGTTCCAGGCAATGTTGGTTATTGCGCCAATCTTAAGATAGGGGTCGCCGTTAGCCTGGAACAGCGTTTCGCCGATGAAGCCGAACTGGCTGCCGGTGAGCGAAAGCAGGTCGTTCAGCATCTGCTCGAAAGCTGCATGCTGGTTGTCACTGGTGAGGAAGACGTTCAGGGCCCGCTGGATCGACCGGTTCAGGTGAGACACCTCCACGAATTGATGACTCTCGATCGACAGGTAGGTTCGCTCAAGCTCATCCTCAATCATCGTGGCCAGATTACGGAGGATATCCAGGTCCAGCTCGCCGAATTCGCGGGGGGCATCATCGATAATGCAGAGTGTGCCGATCTTGAAACCGGTCGGCTCCCTTACCGGCATGCCGGCATAAAACCGGATATGGGGATCACCGGTGACCAACGGATTCTGGCTGAAACGGGGATCCCTGGTCGCATCGGAAACGATAAACGCTTTGTCCTGCTCAATGGCGTAATCACAAAACGCAACCGAGCGGGGTGTTTCGCTGGCATCAAGACCCTGGCGGGATTTAAACCACTGACGCTCCGCATCCAGCACCGAGAACAGCGCGGTTTTCACTCCGTAATACTGCCGGGCTATGCGGGTAATCCGCTCAAACCGGTCTTCCGGGGGAGTATCCAGAATACCCAGGCGCTCCAGGGCGATGAGTCGACGTTTTTCCAGGGTACTACTGTCCATGGCTGCGACTCACTCAGTGCGGGTAGATGGCTGTCTGCAAAAAACGACCGTTGGCATCTTAAACAGGCAATGGTCTCGACAGTAGATAGCCCTGGCAAAGAAGACAACCCCTTTTCGCACAACGGGGTACGTTGGTCATCGGTTTTGCCGGTTCGATGCTGGTAATCGGTGTTTGTGGCTGTGCTATGCCCGCGAACTGAACCTCACGACCAATTCATGTAAATCGCCCGCTATTTCGTCAATTTTTCTCACGCACTCGGTTGATTCCTCGCCTTTGTCTAGATTGGTAGATGCAAGGGCGGATATTTTTTCCACCTGCTCATTAATCTGGTCCGACACCTGAGCCTGTTCTTCCACCGCTGCCGCCATCTGCAACGCCATTTCAGCAATGTTGGTGACGGATTCGGCGATGTCATTCAGTGTGCTCTCGGCCGAGAGCATTTTCTTCATGCCTTCGTCCGCCGACAGCTTGCCCTCGTCCGCTTTCGTGTTGGCCTCTTCGGAACGTGAAATCAATTCATTGACGATGCCATGGATCTCACTGGTGGAGTTGCGGGTGCGTGACGCCAGCCCGCGCACTTCCTCGGCCACCACGGCGAAACCCCGGCCATGTTCCCCTGCCCTGGCAGCTTCAATGGCGGCATTCAGGGCCAGCAGGTTGGTCTGTTCGGCGATCTCTTCAATAATCTTTGCGGCGGAAGCAATTTGCTGGGTCTGCTGGGCCAGTTCGCCGACGGAATCGCTGATGCCATGGACGGACCCCTTAAGGGTCTCGATGGCTTCTCGCGTGCCGCGAACAACAGAGCGGCCTTCGTTGGCAAATTGCTTAGCGCCGTCCGCCCGTTCGGCAGTTGACTGGACGTTTGATGAAACTTCGGCAATGGTCTGGGACATCTCGTGCACGGCCGCCGCAACCTGCTCAGTTTCCCCCTGTTGCTGCCTGAGGGCCTCCTGAGCTTCAAAGCTGACTTCCCGGCCCTTTACGGAGAACAGGCGCATCTCATCGGCCGAGTCTTCAAGCCTCGTAAGAACCGCGTCCAGGTGTGCCTGCTGGGCTTTGACCGCGACCTTGATACGCCCCAGCGGCAGGTCGTCATCGGTGTAGCTTCTGGCAGCGAGATTGTCGGTAAAGCTGTGTTCGAGCAGTTTGGTGACAGACCCCATCAAACGCGTGCGGGCCAGGTGCATCCAACCTGCATAGACAATCACACCACCGGCCAGAGCCAGTTCAGAAAGGGCTTGCTGGCCAATTAAGAACAGAGCGCCCGCAACGATGAACACCAGGGCGAGAAAAATGGTGGGGGGTTGTAAACGTCGCCAGAAGGGGATGCCGGATTTCCCCGACCTTATGGCCGCGTAGAGCTTTTCCGCCCGCTCAACGTCCTTGCGGTCCGGACTTGTTCGAACCGATTCGTAACCGACAACCTTACCGTTTTCGGTAACCGGGGTGACGTAAGCACTTACCCAATAGAAATCGCCGTTCTTGCAGCGGTTTTTTACCAGGCCCATCCAAGGCTGCCCGGCCTTCAGGTGCGACCACATATTTTCGTAGGCTTCTGGGGGCATGTCCGGGTGCCGGACGATGTTATGGGGCTGCCCGATGAGCTCTTCCCGGTTGAAGCCGCTGACGTCAACAAAGGCCGAGTTGCAGTGCCGAATCTTGCCCTTGAGGTCGGTTGAGGAAATCAGTTTCTGGTTCGGCGAGAAGGTTTTCTCGTTATCCGTTACCGGGAGATTCTTTCGCATCGATAGGACCTGATATGAACGGAAACAATGGTGCTTCGTAGTTCACAGTAGGACAGATAATGCAAAGAGCCTATAGGGGAGAAGGTAAGAGGGGCTAAGGAAATCTCTGATTGAAAAAGCGATTTGCCCCCGCCCAAACCAAACAATTGATTGGTTTTTATGAAGTTTTTGGGCAAAACACATGGGTTAATGTTTTACCCCCTTAGGGCTTATCGTTTGGCAGGTTTGGCGAGCCATTCGTGCCCCTTCAACATGCCATGCCAATATAGAGTTGGCAGCTGTTTTGCTTTAAGCCACCAGGCGGCCCGGGTGGCCTTGGTGCCATCGTTGATCCATTTCGGGAAGCTGGGCTGGAGTGCGCCGCCGTAACCGAATTCCGCCAGTACGATCTTGCCGTTTTCTACTGTAAGGGGGCATGAGCCATAGCCTAGGTAAACGGCCTGGAGTTGATGGTTTTTCAATGTAGCGACCAGGTTCTCGGCCACCACCGGTGCCTGTTTGCGTACCGCAGCAGCGGTTTTGGCGTTGCCGGTTCCGCTCACGTCTCCAAGGCCGAAGATGTTGGCATAGGTTTTGTGGCGCAGGGTGTCGTCTTCAAGATCCAGCCAGCCGCCCTCATTGGCCAGGGCGGACTCCCGGATAAGCTTCGGTGCCCGCTGTGGCGGCACTGCGTGGAGCATATCGAAACTGATCTTGCGGTCCTGGCTCTTGCCCTCGCTGTCGGTCGAGCGGAAAACCGCCGTTTTCGCCGGCCCATTCACTGCAACCAGTGTGCTCTGGAAATTCAGGTCAATGCCGTATTTTTCGATGTAGGCTTCCAGGGCCGGGACGTAATCGGCCACCCCAAAAAGAACGGCCCCGGCGTTATGGAACTGAATATCCACGTTGTTCAGCACGCCGTGCTTGAGCCAGTAATCGGCAGACAGGTACATGGCTTTCTGAGGCGCACCGGCACATTTGATCGGCATTGGAGGCTGGCTGAAAAGAGCCCGGCCTTTCTTGAGCTTCTGCACCATGTCCCAGGTGTAGCTGGCCATGCCTTCCCGGTAGTTGGAGGTGACCCCGTTGGAGCCCAGCGCCTCCTCAAGGCCTTCGATGCCGCCCCAGTTCAGCTCCAGGCCGGGAGCGAGAACCAGCGCCTTGTATTGCATGGATGAGCCGTCACCCAGGGAAACCTGGTTGTTGTCCTGGTCGATGGCGGTCACCGGTTGCTGGTACCAGGACACGAAACTGGGCATGACGTCTGACATGGGCTTGGAGGTGACCTCGGGCCGGAAGACCCCGCCGCCCACCATGGTCCAGCCCGGCTGGTAGTGGTGCCGGGTAGCAGGTTCAACGATGGCGATGTCGATAGTGCTATCCCGTTTGTGGATGCTGGATGCCACCGATATACCGGCCGCTCCGCCGCCCACGATTACGACGGTATGAGTTTTGACGCTGCCCGTGGTGGTTGTGTTGCTGGTCATGCCTCGAACCTCTTGTCTTTGTTTGCTGTGCGCGAGTGGTGCTTGAGATATATCAAAGCGTACCAAACTTTAGAGTCTAACGTTATATCAATAGGAAATATAAAGATCGGAAATGCTTTGTGTCATGCTTCAAGGGAAAGACTCTCTCAATCTCGACCTGGATGGCCCGATGCAAAATGACTGAAAGCCGAACTTTTACCCTTCTTGCACTGCTACTGCTGCCAGGTCTGCTGGCAGGTTGTGCGTTGCCATCCCTGAAAGACCGCTCACAGTCTGTCGCATTCCTTCAGGAGCAGACGGCAGATACGCGCCTTGGCAGCGCAGTTGGCAGAGAAATTGAAACCCATCCCGATCTCAGTGGTATTACAACGCTGGAGCATCCACTGGACGCTTTCGTTGCCCGCGCTTTGCTCGCTGAGGCCAGCGAGAGATCCCTGGATGTTCAGTACTACATCTGGCGGGACGATATTACCGGCCAGCTGCTTCTGTACTCGCTATATCGCGCGGCCGAACGCGGCGTTCGGGTTCGGCTGCTTCTGGACGACAACGGCATCGCGGGCATGGACGATTTCCTGGCGGCGTTAAATCATCACGACAACATCGAAGTTAGGCTGTTCAATCCGTTTGTGATCCGTAGTTCCCGGACTTTGGGCTTTCTGACCGATTTTGGACGCCTGAACCACCGAATGCACAACAAGTCATTCACGGCTGACAACCAGGCCGCCATTATTGGCGGCCGGAACATTGCCGACGAGTATTTCGGGGTGGGTGGCGGTACCCTTTTCGCGGATCTGGATGTTTTGGCGATCGGGCCAGTCGTGGAGCGTGTTTCCAGGGATTTTGATCGCTACTGGGCGAGTCAGTCCGCGTACCCGGCGGATCGATTGCTGGCAGGCGCCGATGATGAGGACCTGGATGCCATGGCGGCAAATCTCGCTTCTGTTCAACAGGATACTGAAGCCCGGCGCTTTGTGGCTGGTTTGCAAAATTCGGATTTTCTCAGGGAATTGCTGGACCGGGAGGTCTCTTTCATCTGGGCGCCGGTAGAGATGGTGAGCGACGATCCTGCCAAGGCGCAGGGGCTCGAAGGAGAGCAGGGTCTATTGAGCCAACAGTTGGCCATGGCGCTGGGTGAACCTGAAAAGACAGTGACCCTGGTTTCGCCCTACTTCGTTCCCGGTAATCGTGGCGTCGAGCTATTCCGCGACCTTGAAAGCGCTGGTGTGCAGGTGCGGATTCTCACCAACTCCTTGGAAGCCAACGACGTCGCTCTGGTGCATTCAGGCTATGCGAAATATCGGAAGGCTTTATTAAAGGCGGGTGTTGAGTTGTTCGAGTTGCGTAAATTCAGGTCGGAGGATGAAGACGAAAAGCCGAGCCCTGGTGGCATTGCCGGCAGCTCTGCCGCCAGCCTTCACGCTAAAACCTTTGCGGTGGATGGCGAGACGCTCTTTGTTGGTTCCTTCAATTTCGACCCCCGTTCAGCGAACCTCAACACCGAACTCGGGTTTCTGATCAAGAGCCCGGAACTGGCGACTGCCCTTGAGTCTGGCTTTCCCGACAAAGTCAGGCTGGCGGCTTACGAGGTTGTGCTGGATGAAGAGGGTGATCTTCGGTGGCTGGAATTCACAGGAACAGACATGATTGAGCACCGCCGCGAGCCGAATACCGGCCCTTTCAAACGGGCATTGGTGTATCTGTTCTCTTTGTTGCCCTTGGAGCCATTGCTCTAGTTAGGTAATCAGCGCTGTGATTGCCGCGTCGACGTTGAGGTGATCTTTTGCTGCGTACTGATAGGGGCAAAACAGGAGGGGAATAAACGGGAAAGTGGTCGGCGTGGCAGGATTCGAACCTGCGACCCCTTCGTCCCGAACGAAGTGCGCTACCAAGCTGCGCCACACGCCGATCAACGGCCGGTATTATACGGATTCGCTTTGGTTTTACCAGCCCTCGGCGGATAAAAGGGCATCCGTAAATTTGCTCAGATTATCGTAGATACTGACATTGGCGCCGGGTATGGGCCGGGCGTCCAGATGGCGTTCGGTGTCCAGGCCGTTACCGGTTCGCACCAGTACCGGACGACACCTTTCAGCGTGGCCGGCTTCCAGGTCCTTACGGCTGTCTCCCACCATGATGACGCCTTCCAGGTTGGCGAGATGGAAATGCTCCCGGATCTGCTCCAGCAGGCCGGTCAGTGGCTTGCGGCAGCAGCATTGGTCGTCGGGGTGGTGGGGGCAGTAGGCGATGAAATCGATGCAGCCACCTTGCGCTTCCACCAGCTGCTCGAGTTTTTCGTGCATGGCATCCAGTTCGTCGGTGTCGTAATAACCCCGCCCGATGCCGGACTGGTTGGTGGCAATGGCAATGCGGTGCCCGGCATTACAGAGTCGGGCCACCGCTTCTACGCTACCGGGAATGGGGTGCCATTCATCCGCTGAGCAGATGTAGTTGCCATCGTACTCGTTGATGACCCCGTCCCGATCCAGAATGATCAGCATCGCTGCGCGCGCGTTCCTTCGGCCGATCTCAGCCTGCTGTGGGCAGCAGGGAGATATCGGCAACGCGCAGGAACAGGTTGCGCAGACGGTTCAGCAGGGCCAGTCGGTTGCTCCGGATGGCGTCGTCGTCGGCCATAACCATCACCTCATCAAAGAAGTTGTCCACCGGTTCCCGCAGGCTGGCCAGCGAGCTCAAAGCGCTGGCGTAGTCGCCGTTCTCGAACAGTGGCAGGACCTTGGCAGCCTGCTGATCGACCTGCTCGGCCAGGGCTTTCTCAGCGCTGTCCTGCAGCAGGCTGGCATTAACGGTTTCACCGATGCTGTCACCACCCTGCTTGGTCAGGATGTTCGAAACCCGCTTGTTGGCGCCGGCCAGGGCCTGCGCTTCGGGCAGCTGGCGGAAGGCTTCCACAGCTTTTACCCGGCGGTCGAAATCCAGCGGGCGGGTCGGACGGCGGGCATGGACTGCCAGGTAAACCTCGGCACCAATGCCCTGTTCGTCGTAGTGGGCACGGAAGCGCTCCAGCATGTAGTCCACCACGGTGCTCGCGGTGTTCTGCTCGGTCAGTACCGTGAAGTTCTCTTCGGCCCACTCGCAGCATGTCTGCAGGTCCAGCGGCAGCTCGCGCTCGATGATAATGCGTAGCACCCCGAGAGACGCGCGGCGCAGAGCGAAGGGATCTCGGGTGCCCGATGGCGGCTGGTTGATGCCGAACAGGCCCACCAGGGAATCCAGGCGGTCCGCGATGGCAATGGCACAGCCGGTCAGTGTCGTTGGCAGGTCGTCGCCGGCGAAACGGGGCATGTACTGCTCGTTCAGCGCCTTGGCCACGTCTTCCGGTTCACCGTCGTTGGCGGCGTAGTACTGACCCATGATGCCCTGAAGATCTGTGAACTCCAGAACCATTTCGGTGACCAGATCGGTCTTCGCCAGCATGGCCGCGCGCTCGGCCAGGGCCGGATCACTGCCGATGGCGTCGGCGATCTTCTTGGCCAGGGCGGCAACGCGCACAGACTTGTCGTAGATGCTGCCCAGTTTTTCCTGGAACACGATGGGCTTGAGGGCGTCGATGCGATCCTCGAGCTTGGTCTTCCGGTCGGTTTCATAGAAGAACGCGGCGTCGGACAGCCGGGGCCGGATCACTTTCTCGTTACCGGAAACAACCTGTGACGGATCCTTGCTCTCGATGTTCGCAACGGTGATGAACAGCGGCAGCATTTCCCCGTCGGCGGCCACCACGTGGAAGTACTTCTGGTGTTCCTTCATGGAGGAGATCAGCGCTTCCGCAGGAACCTCGAGGAACCGCTCCTCAAAGCGCCCCATCAAGGGTACCGGCCATTCGTTCAGTGCGGTGACCTCGTCCAGCAGGTCCTCATCAATGACGGCCTTGCCACCGGCTTCCTTCTCGGCCAGTTCGGTCACGCCGGCACGGATCTGCTCCCGGCGCTCGGCGAAATCGGCAATGACGTAGCCTTCCTGCTTGAGGATGACTTCGTAATCGTTTGGCGTGGGCACGATCAGGGACTTGGGGCAATGGAAGCGATGGCCGCGGGTCTTGTTGCCAGGGTTCAGGCCCATGATCTGCGCCTCAATGACCTTGTTGCCAAACAGCATCACGACCCAGTGCACCGGGCGGACAAATTCGGTGCGGTGTGCACCCCAGCGCATGCGCTTGGGAATCGGCAGGCCTGCGAGGGATTGCTCCACCAGTTCCGGCATCAGCTCTACTGTGGGCTTGCCCTGCTCTACCGTGCGGTAGACCACCCAGGCACCCTTGTCGGTTTCCAGAGTGTCGAGCTGGTCCGGGGTAACACCCAGGGAGGTTGCGAAGCCGGTGAGCGCGCGGGTCGGGTTGCCGGCATCGTCAAAGGCCGCCTTGACGGCAGGGCCACGCTTTTCCACCGACTTGTCCGGCTGGGAGTCCGCCAGATTCCGGATACGCACGGCCAGACGGCGCGGAGCGGCAAAGGCTTCAACCTTGCCGAATTCGATTCCCGCCTCTTCGAGACCCCGGGCAATGCCCTGGGTGAAGGCGTCAGACAGCGGCTTGAGGGCTTTGGGGGGCAGCTCTTCGGTGCCCAGTTCGACCAGAAAATCCTGTTTAGCCATGGTTATGCGTTCCCCTGTTCCTGCTGTGCCTTCTTCGCTTTCTTGCCCTTTTTGCTTTTCGCCTTGTCGTCGGCGGCCTCAGCGGCAGCAAGCACTTCCTTACGCAACGCCTCGGGGGCGAGCGGGAAGCCGAGCGAGCGACGGCTGTCGAAATACGCCTGGGCGACTGCACGAGCCAGGGTGCGAACCCGCAGGATGAAGCGCTGACGCTCGGTTACCGAGATGGCATGGCGGGCGTCCAGCAGGTTGAAGGTGTGAGAGGCTTTGAGTACCTGTTCGTAGGCCGGCAGGGCCAGGCCGGCTTCGATCAGCCGGGCGCTTTCCCGCTCGTGAACGTCGAAGCTGTGGAACAGGAACTCGGTATCGGCGTGCTCGAAGTTGTAGGTGGACATTTCCACTTCCTGCTGGTGGAACACGTCACCATAGGTGACGACACCGTCAGGGCCTTCCGTCCAGACCAGGTCGTAGACGCTGTCGACGCCCTGCAGGTACATGGCGATCCGCTCGAGACCGTAAGTGAGCTCGCCGGTGACCGGGAAGCATTCCAGGCCACCCACCTGCTGGAAGTAGGTGAACTGAGTCACTTCCATACCGTTCAGCCAGATTTCCCAGCCCAGGCCCCAGGCGCCGAGTGTGGGTGACTCCCAGTTGTCTTCCACAAACCGGATGTCGTGCACCAGCGGATCAAGCCCCAAGGCCTTCAGGGAATCCAGATAAAGTTCCTGAATATTGTCCGGCGACGGTTTCAGAACCACCTGGAACTGGTAGTAATGCTGCAGGCGATTGGGGTTCTCACCGTAGCGGCCGTCAGTGGGGCGGCGGCTGGGCTGAACGTAGGCGGCGTTCCAGGTTTCCGGCCCGATGGCACGCAGGAAGGTGGCCGGGTGGAAGGTGCCCGCACCCACTTCCATATCCAGTGGCTGGAGGACCACGCAGCCGTGCTGCGCCCAGAAATTCTGCAGAGCCAGGATCAGGCCCTGAAAGGTCCCGAGATCCGGAGTTGTCTGTTTCGTTGCCTTGTCTGTCACGACGGTTGCCTGCTGATCAGTCTGTGTGTGGCGCCCCGGTTATCCTTCGGGGCACTCCGAAAAAAGGCGCATTATACGCGTGCTGGCTGTGTATTTCTAAGTCAGAAGAAGGTAAGACCCACCTGGAACAGTTTTTCCACATCCCGGATGCGGGTTTTGTCCACCAGGAACAGGATGACGTGGTCATCCGGCTGGATCCGGAGGTGATCATGGGCGATCAATACTTCATTCCGGCGTACGATGGCACCGATGGTAGTACCTTCCGGCAGGTTGATCTCATCCAGCCGTTTGCCAACCACTTTCGAGGACCGGTGATCCCCATGGGCAATGGCTTCGATCGCCTCCGCTGCGCCCCTGCGCAGTGAGTGAACGTTCACAACGTCGCCCCTGCGGACGTGGGTCAGGAGACTGCCGATGGTGGTCTGCTGGGGCGAGATGGCCACATCGATGTCGCCACCCTGAATCAGGTCCACGTAGTCCGGATTGTTGATCAGGGTGAGAACCTTGCGTGCCCCGAGGCGTTTGGCCAGTAGTGAGGCCATGATGTTGGCCTCATCGTCGTTGGTCACGGCGCAGAACACATCGGTATTCTCGATGTTTTCTTCCAGCAGGATGTCCTTATTGGCGGCGTTGCCCTCCAGCACCACGGTTTTCCGCAGCTTCTCCGAGAGCATCACGCAGCGTTCGTGGTCCCGCTCCAGCAGCTTGACCTGGTAGCGGTTTTCCAGGGTATGGGCCAGCCGTTGGCCGATGTTGCCGCCACCGCAAATAAAGATTCGCTTGTAGGGTTTTATCAGCGGTTGCAGTTCGCTCATCACCGACTTGATGTGATCGCCAGCGGCAATAAAAAAGACCTCATCACCGTCTTCAATGACGGTGTCGCCCTCGGGCATGATCGCCCGGTCTTTCCGAAAGATGGCTGCCACCCGGGTATCGATCTTGGGCATGTGGGTACGCAGGTATGACAACTCGTGTCCGACCAGGGGGCCACCCCGGGCGGCGCGGATGGCCACCAGGCGAGTCAGGCCCTTGGAGAATTCCAGGACCTGCAGGGCGCCAGGATTCTCGATCAACCGGGTAATGTGCTTGGTCACCAGATGTTCCGGGCTGATCAGCACGTCAATGGGAAAGCCCCGCAGGCTGTCGAGATCTTTGGTCTGATCGCGCTGGTAGAACAGCTCGGATTTAGCCAGATAGGCCCCGGCTCGCACCCGGCAAATGGTGGTGGGGGTCTTGTACAGCAGCTTGGCCACCTGGCAGGCCACCATGTTGGTTTCGTCGCTGTTGGTAACGGCAATGAGCATGTCGGCGTCTTCTGCCCCGGCCTGTCGCAGTGCCGTGGGGTAGGACGCCGCACCCTGGACGGTGCGGATGTCGAGCCGGTCCTGCAGTTCACGCAGCCGGGCACCATCGTTGTCGATGATGGTGATGTCGTTGGCTTCGTTGGCGAGGTTTTCGGCGAGTGTACCGCCGACCTGGCCAGCACCGAGAATCAGGATCTTCATGGTTCGGGTTTCTCCAGCACGGCATAGAAGAAGCCGTCATGGCTGTCGGGATCCGGGAGAAGCTGCCGCCCCGCACCCATATCGCGTCCCCATTGAGCGTCTGGCTCAACAAGTATGGCATCGGTCTGCTGCTTGCAGAACCGCTGAATTATACGGTGGTTTTCCTGGGGGAACACCGAGCAGGTGGCATACACCAACCGGCCCCCGGGTTTCAGGATAGCCCACATGGCGTCCAGCAGCCCAAGCTGTATGGCGGCTAGCGGGGTAATGTCGGATTCTCTCCGCAACAGTTTGATGTCCGGATGGCGGCGAATAACGCCGCTGGCGCTGCAGGGGACATCCAGCAGAATGCGGTCGAATGCATCGCCGTCCCACCATTGGTCGGTCGCGGCCGCATCGGCCTGTTTCAGGGTGGCATTGAGGTCCAGTCGATCCAGGTTCTCCTGCACCCGGGGCAGGCGGTCGGCGGATTCGTCAATGGCGACCACTTCTGCCAGCTCGCTGCAGTTTTCCAGAATTGCACAGGTCTTGCCCCCCGGAGCGGCGCAGGCATCGAGAACTCTCTGGCCCGGGGCCAGTTCCAAGAGGGTCGTGCACAGCTGTGCCGCCTCGTCCTGCACGCTGACGGCGCCATCGGCGAACCAGGGTAGCCGGTCAACGGGCACGGGATTAGCCAGTTGAATGCCGTGGGGTGCGAATCGGGTCGGGCTCGCCTCGATACCGGCGTCCGCCAGCAGGCCAAGATACTCATCCCGACCAAACCGCAGGGCGTTCACCCGCAGGGTCATGGGAGCCTGTGAATTGTTGGCTGTCAGAATGTTCTGCCAGTCTTCCGGCCAGTTGTGACGGAGCTTTTCCACCATCCACACCGGATGACTGAATCGGGCTGAATCGTCCGCCGGTTTCTGCTCGCCTTCGCGCTCCGCAGCCCTCAGGACACCATTCACCAGCCCGGTCAGATGGGGTTTTTCCAGAGCCCGGCAGGCTTCCACGGTTTCATTGAGTACTGCGTAGGTGGCCTGCTGACTGAAGCGCAACTGGAACAGGGCTACCAGCATCAGGTGATGAATGATGCGATCCGGCTTGCGTAGAGGTTTTTTGAGCCGGCTGTTGAGTTCGCCATCGAGGCGGTGGAACCATCGGCAGGTGCCATAGCAGAGCGCCTGGAGTTCGGGGCGTTCATTCGCGGGCAGGCAGTTCAGGGCCGGCGGCAGGCATTGGGACAGGGACTGGCCATTCTCCACCGCCAGCATGACGCCGGCGGCGATAGCGCGCATGGGCTGTTGTCGTTCGCCCATGTCAGCGCAGCTCCTGGCCGGGCATAAGGAGTTCCTTACCGCCATTGATCAGGTCGTTCACGCTCTGGGCACGGGAGCCCGGCAATTGCAGGCGGGTGATTCGCAGGGTGCCGTTGCCGCAGGCAATGTCGATCCCGTCCCGATCCCGTTGCACCACGGTGCCGGGGGGAGCGTCGCTGGCGGTAACGAGAGCCCGGGCTTCGTGAATGCGGATCCGTTGATCGCCCAGGTCGGTGTAGGTACCGGGCCAGGGGTTGAAGGCACGAACCAGCCGTTCGATGGCCGTGGCGTCTGCGGACCAGTCAATATGGCCTTCGGTCTTGCTCAGTTTGCTGGCGTAGCAGGCCTGCTCGTCGTTCTGCGGTTCGCCACCGAGTTCGCCTTTCTGAAGAAGCTCCAGGGCCTTGATGATGGCCTTGCCGCCCAGGTCTGCCAGTCGGTCGTGGAGGCTGCCGCCGGTATCGCTGTTCTCAATGGTGGTCAGGGATTTCAACAGCATGGCGCCGGTATCCAGACCTTCGTCCATCTGCATGATGGTGATGCCGGTCTCCGCGTCGCCCGCGGCGATGGCCCTTTGAATGGGTGCGGCGCCGCGCCAGCGGGGCAGCAGCGAGGCGTGGATGTTCAGGCAGCCATGGGTAGGAATATCCAGCACCGCCTTCGGCAGGATCAGCCCATAGGCGGCGACGATCATCACATCCGGATTCAGATCGGCCAGCTGCTGCTGAGCTTCGGACGTTTTCAGTGTTTCGGGCTGGAAGACCGGGATTTCGTAGTCCAGAGCCACCTGCTTGACCGGGCTGGGCTGCAGCTTTCGGCCACGGCCGGCGGGACGGTCGGGCTGGGAATAAACGCCAACAATGGTGTGGCCTTCTGCAATCAGGGCGTTGAGCGCGGTTGCCGCGAAATCGGGTGTGCCAGCAAAAACAAGTCGCACGGTTTATGATCTCTGTTCCGTTGTATACGAAAAGACCGGGTCATGACCCGGTCCGGAATAGTGTCTGGTTTTTACGCTCGCCTGCAGCCTGATCAGGCGCTCTGCTTGTGTTGCTTTTCCAGCTTCTTGCGAATGCGGTTGCGCTTGAGCGAGCTGAGATAGTCAACGAACAGTTTGCCGTTCAAGTGATCCATCTCATGCTGGATACAGACGGCCAGCAAGCCTTTCGCCTCCAGTTCGAAGGGTTTTCCGTTCCGGTCCAGCGCCCGGATCATGCAGTGTTCGATCCGTTCGACGTCTTCGTAGAATCCGGGTACGGACAGGCAGCCTTCCTGCATGGCTTCCCGTTCACCTTCCAGCACTTCCACTTCGGGATTGATGAACACCCGCGGCTCGCTCTTGTCCTCGGACAGATCCATAACAATGATCTGCTTGTGAACGTTTACCTGGGTGGCCGCAAGGCCAATGCCGGGCGCATCGTACATGGTCTCGAACATGTCGTCGATCAGCTTGCGGTCGGCGTCAGTCACCTCTTCTACCGGCTTGGCAATGGTGCGCAGACGGGGATCCGGGTATTCGAGAATCTCTAGTATCATAGTACGGTCTTTTCGCCTGTATGTCGGGACGCCCGCAAGATTATGCCGGCATCTCTTTTGACTTTGCTGCTCTTTGTAACAGTGTGAAACTCATCTCCGAAATGCGACAGCGTACTGCGCAAATTTTCGCCCTGCCTCTACTATTATCGGGGCAGGGCCCCAGCTTTCAACGGCTGGACGGGGTTTTCAGCCTTTACCTGCCTATTATCCAACAATTCGTCGATTGAGTACAAACTGATCAGTTAATAGTTAAAATCTTTCAACGGCGGGATAGAATTTACTGGAAGAACAAAAGATAACATCACAATTTGCGAGACTTCTTCTATAGTAACTGGAATAACAACGTAATAAGCTGCAGGTAACTGACTGCATCCCAACAGAATGCAAAGAATCTAGGCACGCGATCAAGGACTTACACAATGAGGAAACTGCTGTACGCTCTGGCAGCAACTACGCTGCTTATAACCTCCTGGGCCCATGCTGCACCGGAGCTGCGGTCCGATCATCCCGAGCGTTACACCGTTGTGAAGGGTGACACCCTCTGGGATATTTCGGCCCGTTTTCTGAATAACCCCTGGTACTGGCCGGAAATATGGCATGTAAACCCGCAGGTCGCCAACCCTCACCTGATTTACCCCGGTGATCGCCTTGCCCTGGTTTATATCGACGGCAAGCCCCGTATTACCAAGGTTGCCAGTAACGATGTGGTGAAGCTGTCGCCGAAGGTGCGTTCCGAGCCTATCGATACGCCAATCCCGGCCATTCCGCTGGACGCCATCGGCAGCTTCCTCACTGACACCCGTATTGTCAGCCCGGAAGAGATTAACGGCGCTCCCTACGTTCTGGAGGGCGAAGACGGCCGGATTATCACGGGTGCCGGTGACAAAATCTACGCTCGCGGGGAAAAGCCGGCGGACAAGATAGGTATCTTCCGTCGCAGCAAGGAATTTCGCGATCCGGACACCGGCGAGTTCCTCGGTCTTGAAGCCCGCAGCATTGCCCGTGGTGATGTGGTCCGGGAAAACGGCGACGTGCTGACCGTAAACCTGACCAGCTCCAACGAAGAAGTGCGCATTGGCGACAGGCTTATGGTGAGCGAAGACCGCCGTCTGACCACCAGCTTCGTGCCCAGCGCTCCGAGCGAGGACATTGAAGGGCAGATGATCGCTGTCGACGGCGGTGTGAGCCAGATCGGTCAGTTTGATGTGGTTGCCATTAACCGCGGTACCCGGGAAGGTCTGGAAGCCGGTAACGTGATGGCTGTCCTGAAAAGCGGCAACCTGGTTCGTGATCCGGTGACTGGAGAAACCATCGAGCTGCCCTCCGAGCGTGCCGGGCTGCTGATGGTATTCCAGGCCTATGAAAAGATGAGCTATGGGCTGGTGCTGCAGGCCAGCCGTGCTTTGACGGTGGGTGACAAGGTTACCAACCCCTGATCGACTGAATACCGATAGACTCACAGGCCGGACCAGGAAGGTCCGGCCTCGCTGTTTTCAAGGACGATGCCGTGTTTTCCTCTTCCACAGCCCAATGGCTGTTTCTGACTTGCCTGCCAAACGTTGGCCGCACCCGTCGACGTGAACTTCTGACAGAGTTCCCTGACCTGCCTCAATTGCTCTCCATGAATGCCGCAACTTTGCGGGCTATGGGTATGGCTGCAGACGCCATAACGGCGATCCAGGCCTGGCAAAGGCGGGATGATGCTCATCCGGCTGTTCGCGAGGCCCGAACCATAACGGACGATTGCTGTAAGCATGGCATCGGTATTTTGACCTGGCCGGAAAGCGATTACCCGGAGCAGCTTCGGCACATTCACGATGCGCCTCTGGTACTTTATACCCTGGGTGATACCGGGCTTCTGGCTCGGGAGCAGATCGGCATTATCGGCAGTCGCAAGGCCACTCCCGCCGGTCTGGACCATGCCCGGCGGTTTGCTGCAGAACTCAGTCTACGGGAGTTACTCGTGACCAGCGGTCTGGCGCTGGGCATCGATGGTGCGGCCCATGCTGGCGCCCTCGATGCCGGGTTTCCGACGATAGCGGTGATTGGTTGCGGCCTGGATCGTATCTACCCAAACCAGCATCGACGCCTTGGCGAGCGGGTAATTGCCGACGGGCTGATGATGTCCGAGTATCCTCCAGGTACGCCGGCGCGGGCAGCGCACTTTCCCCAACGTAACCGGATTATCAGCGGCCTGAGCCGCGGGGTGCTGGTAGTGGAGGCAGGTCTGCGCAGTGGCTCGCTGATCACCGCGCGAATGGCGCTGGAACAGGGGCGGGAAGTATTTGCCATTCCCGGCTCGGTACACAGCCCGGTTGCCCGGGGCTGTCATCATCTGATCAAGCAGGGTGCCCGCCTGGTGGAAACGGTGGACGATATCCTTGAGGAACTGGGCGCCTGGTGGTCCCCGCCGCTCACGACGGCGTCTGTCTCTGCGCCAGAACCCAAGCAAATGGGCAACGGACTCCTGGCCGGTCTGGAGAGCCGGGAAATCGCGGTATTCGAGGCATTAGGGTATGATCCACAATCAACTGATGCACTGAGTTCAGCAACCGGTCTTCCGGCCGACCAGCTCATGCAGTCCCTGCTGCTTCTTGAGTTACAGGGCCTGATTAGTTCGGCTCCGGGGGGCTATCAGAAAGTCGCGTGAAACCGGTGTCAACATCTACCCTGATCAATTCCGATAGAGTCGTATGTCCAATTCGTATCCCCTTTCTGACTGGCAATTACACTGTGCCCGACGCACGGTATTCAGTGGTGGTGTCATCGCCTATCCCACCGAAGCGGTTTGGGGCCTGGGCTGTGATCCCTGGGATCAGGATGCGGTGGAGCGGATTCTGGAACTGAAGCAGCGGCCGGTCGAAAAGGGCGTGATTCTGGTGGCTTCATCCGTCGACCAGATACGCTTCCTGCTGGATCCCCTACCCCGAGCGCTTCAGGCCAAAGCGGAGCATCACTGGCCCGGCCCCGTAACCTGTCTGGTGCCAGACATAGAGCAGCAAATTCCGGAATGGGTCCGAGGAAAACATAGCTCCATTGCCGTCCGGGTCAGCCAACACCCTGTGGTACGGGCCCTCTGTGACGCGACGGGGATGCCCCTGGTGTCCACGTCCTGCAACCCGGCCGGGCGTCAGCCAGCCCGGCATATCTGGCAGGTCCGGGGCTACTTTGGCAATCGGCTTGACTGGATCGTGCCGGGGGCACTGGGCGGTAATCGCAAACCCAGTCGTATTATTGATATTGTCAGCGGTCAGCAACTTCGTTAGGAGCATTTATGGCACAGCAACCCGATAGCCAGGCAGTAAAGCAGTACCTGCTGGGATTGCAGGACTCTATCTGCAGCCGGCTGGAGGCTGTCGATGATGGTGCATCTTTCATTCGGGATGCCTGGGACCGACCGGAAGGTGGCGGTGGTGTCAGCCGCGTGATCACAGAAGGCCGCGTGTTCGAAAAAGGTGGCGTCAATTTCTCCCATGTGATGGGTGACACCATGCCGGCCTCGGCCACGGCCCATCGCCCGCACCTGGCCGGTGCCCCTTGGCAGGCCATGGGTGTGTCGCTGGTTATCCATCCCAACAACCCCTATGTGCCTACCTCCCATGCCAACGTCCGGTTTTTTATTGCCACGCCGAAGAACAGTGAGCCGGTGTACTGGTTTGGTGGCGGCTACGACCTCACGCCTTACTACGGTTTCGAGGAAGACTGTGTGCACTGGCACAGGACAGCCCGCGCCGCCTGTGAGCCGTTTGGAGAGGACATCTATAAGCGCTTCAAAGATTGGTGCGACGACTACTTTTACCTGAAACATCGGGATGAACCGCGGGGAGTCGGCGGGCTGTTCTTTGACGACCACAACACCGGCAACTTCGAGCAGGATTTCGGCCTGATGAAAGCCGTGGGAGACAGCTATATTGACGCCTATGAACCCATCGTCCGGCGCCGGATGGACCACCCTTTCGGGGACCGTGAGCGGGATTTTCAGCTGTATCGCCGGGGGCGGTACGTAGAGTTCAATCTGGTGTATGACCGCGGTACCCTGTTTGGCCTGCAATCCGGCGGCCGAACGGAATCCATACTGATGTCCCTGCCGCCGCTGGTGCGCTGGGACTACAACCGGACCGCCGAGGCAGGCTCAGAGGAAGCCCGGCTTACAGACTATTTCCTCACCGGCAGGGACTGGCTGGAGACCCAGGATGACTAACGAACTCTACGCGGTTGTTGGCAACCCCATCAGCCACAGCAAATCGCCCCGGATTCACAGCCTGTTCGCCAGCGAGACCGGTGAACCGGTGGAGTACACTGCTATCCAGGCGCCGCTGGATGATTTCGCTGGCACCGTGACGCAATTTTTCGAGCGGGGCGGAAAGGGTCTGAATGTAACTGTGCCTTTCAAGGAAGAAGCCTGGAAGCTGGCGGATCGCCGTACCGAGCGGGCCGAGAATGCCGGGGCAGCTAATACCTTGTACCTGGATGACAATGGTGTGCTCACGGCCGACAATACGGACGGTTGCGGCATTGTTCGTGATCTTGTCGTCAATCATGGTGTCGCTCTCAAGGACGCACGCATTCTTGTGCTGGGCGCCGGTGGTGCTGTTCGTGGTGTTCTGGGTCCGATCCTGGCGGAGCATCCTGCCTCAATAACCATTGCCAACCGGACGGTTGCCAAGGCTGAATCGCTGGTTGAGCTGTTTACATCCGTGGCGGGTGAGACCGAGCTTTTCGCCTGCGGCTTCAAACAGCCCTGTGAGCCTTTTGATCTGATCATTAACGGCACCAGTGCCAGCTTACAAGGCGATTTGCCACCGCTGTCACCAAAGGTGATTGCAGAGAAAGCCGTCATCTACGACATGATGTATTCTCTGCAGACTACGACCTTTAATCAGTGGGCACTTGAACAGGGCGCACAGACCGTCCATGACGGGCTTGGTATGCTGGTGGAGCAGGCGGCGGAATCGTTCCGGATCTGGCGCGGCATTAGCCCTGCCACACGCCCTGTCATCGAGGAATTGCGTAACGACTGAGCCGCAGCCCCCCGTTTGGGCTATGCTCAGGGTCATCATTCCGTAGGGATCTTAGATGGATATTCTTACCCTTGTAGGGCTTGTGGCTGGTGTTCTGATCGTGATTCTGGCGATGCTGGCCAACGCTTCCTTCCTGACGTTCCTGAATCTCCCAGGTCTTGCCATTGTGGTGGGCGGGACGTTCGCCGTTACCCTGGTCAAATTCCGCATGGCGTCGGTGATGAGTGCCTTTCGCCTGGCCATGTCTGCCGCCTTTACCGATCGCATGGCGCGACCGGCGGAGCTTATCCGGGAAGTGGGCTCGCTGGCTATGGTGGTGCGTAAAGAGGGCATTCTCGGCCTGGAAAACCATCAAACCGATAACGAGTTCCTCCAGAAGGCGATCAATCTGTGTGTCGATGGCCACCCACCGGAACTGGTGGAGGAGGCGCTGGCTCAGGAAACGCAGCAGACTGCTGAACGCTACGAAGTGGCTGAACGGGTGTTCCGTGGCATTGGCGAATCGGCGCCGGCCATTGGCATGCTGGGAACCCTGGTGGGGCTGGTACAAATGCTCAATACCCTGGATGACCCCTCCTCGATTGGCCCGGCCATGGCGATCGCCCTGCTCACCACGTTGTATGGTGCGTTTATTGCCCAACTGATTGCCCTGCCCCTGGCCGACAAGTTGCAGCTGAAAGCCGAGGACGAGGCCCGGAACCAGATGCTGATCCTCACCTCCATCAAGAACATCATGCGCGGTGAAAACCCCCGTGTGATGACCGAACTGCTGTCGTCGTTTGTCACCCCCGACCAGCGCACCGGCCTGGCGCCGGAGCGGGAGGCCTGAGGGTTTGGAGCTGGTTCAGAAGAAAAACAGAAAGCGCCTGCAGAACCAGACGCCGGCCTGGATCGTCACTTTTGCTGATCTCGCCACCCTGCTGCTGACCTTTTTCATATTGCTGCTGTCGTTTGCCGAAATGGACGTTGAGAAATACCGGGCCATGGCCAATTCCATGTCGGTGGCCTTTGGCTCCAGCAACGTACTGGCGGAGGATATCGGTGGCTCCCCGCTGACCATGATTGAATCAGAGACTGTCTCCCTCCCCGAGCCAACGGAATCCCAGACCAGGGAGCCTGAATTTATTGATGAGCGCGCCGAGGGTGCCGCGCCTACCCAGATTCCCGGCGGAGTGATCGACCTGGCCAGCCGGATGATCCGGGAGCTTGAATCCGAGGTGGCCTCGGAGGCCTTGAGTGTCAATTACGACCAGAACCAGGTGGTGATCCGCTTTTCTGAAGAGGCTACCTTCCGCTCCGGTGACGCGGCCATCAAGCCGGAGATGATTCCGATTATCGAGCGGGTGGTCAACGTACTCTCTTCCTGTTCCGGGGATGTCCTGGTGTCCGGCTACACCGATGACCGGCCCATTTCCAGTGGTCGTTACCGCTCAAACTGGGATCTTTCGGCGGCCCGGGCCGTATCCGTGGTGCACGAGCTGGTGATGAATCGCCAGGTACCAGCGGAGCGTGTGGTGGCGGCTGGACGTGCCGAGACCAATCCGCTGGCCCCCAACGACACTCCGGAAAACCGGGCTCTGAACCGCCGAGTGGAAATCGCCATTCGCAATCCCGAGTGCAACGATGACGTCCCGACCGGCGACCTGCCTGTTGAAATCATGCCCTGAGCCTTATATCCGGCGCGCAGATTCTCATTCGTAATCCATATAACTGTCATGCTATCAGGGCTTTATACTGTGCGCCCTATAATTGACTGGCACAGCGAAGCGAGAGTGCAACCATGAGTGGACCGGACAAGCCGAAAGTGATTGGCGAAGAATGGAGTGATGAGCGGGTCAGGAGTTTTCTGGATATCCGTCCCTGGGACTCCGCCGAGAATGCTGATTTCAATGCCCTGTTGAAAGCCTATCAGGCTATGCGGGCGGAAGACTTCGAGCGGTTTATCGGATTCTTCGTTGCCGAAGGTCGGGATCTTAATGCTGCCGGTCCAGACGGGGAAACCATTCTGGACCTGATTGCCCGGCATCGCCGCAGTGCGGATTATGCAAGGGCGCTGGAAAAGGCCGGTGCCAACAAAACGGCCACGGCCGGGGATTGATGGGGTTTCAGAGTTCCCCGAAATGACGGTGTAAAAACGGGCGGAATTGGCTCATGGTGGCGCCCGCCGTCTCCGGATCTGGCCGGATACCGGGTTGGAATCCCGGAAGCTCGCCGGACAGGAAAGGTTCCACCAGCGATGGGTCGGCACTGATGACATGAACCACCACATCCCGGCTGGCATCCTCGCCGGTGATCAGTGGTGCAGGCTGGTGGTCACCCAGGATGATCATCAGGGCGTGCTGTCTCAGATAGTGAGCGGCGAAGCCTCCGGCAACCTCCAGGGCATAGGCAATTGCCTGCCCGTAATGCTGGCGGACCCGGTCCGGATCGCGCCACAACGAAACCGGGGCTTCGCCGGCACCTTCCCAGCGCCGGAACACCTCTCCGTTGCCGATGCTTTGCCAGTCATCGAGCACCGGCAGGATCGGAACCCAGGGTGCGTGGCTGCTGATCAAGGCCAGTTCGGCGAACAGTGGCCCCTGATGAGCTTCGCGGATAGCCTGAAACCGGTGCCAGGTGTACTGGTCGGGCATGGTGACCCAGTTAAATGGCGGCCCCTGGTAATCCAGATCATCGTGATCGTAGATTCGGTCGTATCGGAACAGTCGGCCCTCGGGCCAGGCTTGGGTGATGGCTGGCATCACGGCCACGGTCTTGTGCCCGGTGCTACGGAAGTCATCGACCAGGGTGGCGTAGCCACTGCTGAGGAGGGCTTCGTAGGCAAGCTGGTTGTGGATCCACTGGCCACTGAGAACGGAAAGGTGGCCCAGCCAGGACTGGCCACCCTGGATCGGCGACTGCAGCCGGCCGGTGGCGACCGTCAGCCCCGCCGCGTCGAGTGACCGGCCCATGGCTTCAAGGCCCGGGCTGACCATGGAACGGTAGCGCTCGTCCGTGACCGTGGAGACGCCGTAGGATTCAATAAACCCCAGAATCACGTCGGTTCTCGCCAGTCCCGGCAACGGCGTCGGCTGGTTTTTCCGTCCCGGTCGAGCGCTCAGCTTTTCTGCAAAGCTCTGGGTTGTCTGGTGAGTGTGAGTGATCAGGGAGGCCTGATTGGCAACAAAGGCCAGCGCCGGGCTACCGATCCACGGGGTCACGGCTCCGGCCAGGAACAGTCCGGACATCAGCCAGAGGGGTTTCCCCAGGCGAGCCGGAGAATGATGCGCCAGCCGTTCCAGTCCATATAGAAACATCCAGCCTATCCCGGCAACTGTTGCAGCCAGCGCGAGGAGAGCCGCCAACGCCAGAACGCCTCCCAGATTGGAATCCAGCAGGTTCCAGGCCGCGTCCAGCAGGCCAAGCTCCAGATACAGGTTCAGCCCGCGGCCAAGACTTTCCCGAACCAGGGCATCTGCCAGAACAAGAAGCACCAGAAGCCCATACAGGAAAGCAAGCATCTGAGCGAGACGATACCTCTTTTCAGGCACTTTGAGCCCGCAAATGACGGCCCAGACGATCAGGGCTTCCAGGGAAAACCAGGGATTGTCCCCGGGCAATGCCAGGGAGGGCAGCAGGAATAAACCGTTCAGGAGCAGCAGCCATACCAGTATCAAGATGCTACCTCCACCCATGCCAGTTCTTCTCGGCGACGGGGCAAGGACACCGCTGCCGGGAAAGCACTTTCAACCGATTGCGCCATGCGACCCAGCACGGCCCGCCAGGGCGATTCTGGAGCGGCATGCCAGGCCCGCCAATGCAGAGCTTCCAGGGCCTCCGGATGATTGCAGATCAGGCTGAGTTCCCGGTGAGTCAGGGCCTGTTTGCCTTCTGTGGCACAGCGATCGACCAGGCGTTCCAGCGCCCGTGCTTTTCTACCGGTGGCCGGCTGAGCACCAGATCGGGAAGCCCGGGCAAAGACTGGCGACAGAACCATCTGTTCGAACCAGCTCAACCGACCCGGGTCATGGCGAAGTTGGGGTGTGGCGCTGGCCAGTTCAATCACTCTCGCGATATGACCATCCTCGGGCACTTTCAGCCAGGTATCTGTGCCGGGCTTTTGGGCCAGCCAGAAGGCCAGAGCCGGCGCCAGCAACACCGGTGCCATTACCGGCAGGGCCCAGGGCGTCAGAGTTGGCGCGTGCCAGTGAATCAGAGCAAGGGCTGTGGCTGATGACAACATAAGCGGGCCAAAGTGCTGGAAGCTGAGCCCCGGAGTGAGACCGCCGGACCGGTTCTGCCCCTGCCAGCCCACTTTGAGATTCAGCAGAGCCCGGACCACATGGAGGGTATGAACCAGCATCCGGATCGGAGCGAGCGCCAGCGCCGCCAGTGTTTCGACGAGAGTGCTGCCATAGAGCCTGAACGGGCCTCCAAACCTGGCGGTTCGTCGGGCCAGCCCGTGATCCGTCACGGCAAGAAGCCGGGGGCCAAAGAGTAGCAGTGCGGTTACCGCAGCCAGCAGGGCACCTGTGCCTGAGCCGGTTTCCGTTGTGGCCATTACGCCGGGTAGCGCAGGCTCGGGCGTCGGGCCTGCCAACGCCACGTAGCCGGATAAGCCCATGAAAATCAGCCAGAGTGGAGAAGCCAGATAGGAGAGAATGCCGGTCAGCAGGGCCATCCGGTGGGCCAATCGGATCCTCCCTAGAGTTGCCAGTAGCCACAGGTGCTGGAGATTGCCCCGACACCAGCGCCGGTCGCGGATCAGGTCGTCTTCGAGTGTCGGCGGTGATTCCTCGAAACTGCCGGCGATCGCCGGTTCCATCCATACTTCGTAGCCTGCCCGGCCCATCAGTGCAGCCTCGATGAAGTCATGGCTGAGCACCGAGCCACGGAACAGACCCGGTCCCCGAAGCTTGCGCAGGCCACAGTGGGCCATGAACGGGGCGACCCTGATGATCGCGTTATGGCCCCAGTAAGTGGCCTCGCCCAATTGTATGGCTGCCAATCCGGCACTGTAGAGTCTGCCATAACAGCGGTTGGCAAATTGTTGCAGACGGGCAAACCGGGTTTCTGCCCGGGCCAGGCGGGGTGTGGTCTGGATGATCCCCGCCTCGGGCCGGGCTTCCATGAGCTGTATCAGCCGGGTAATGCAGTTGGCACTGAGCAGACTGTCGGCATCCAGAACCACCATATAGCCGTAGCGGCGCCCCCATCGACGCAGGAAATCGGCGATATTGCCGCTTTTGTAGTTCAAGTTGATGTTGCGACGCCGGTAGAACAATTGCTGGTGGGGGCCCAATTCCTGGCGTATTTGCTCGCAGGTCGCCTGCTCCTCGAGCCAGATGTCCGGGTCCCGGCTGTCCGAGAGCACGTAAAAATCCACGAACCCCGACTGCCCCTGCTGCTCAAGGTCACGGATGATCGCTTTCAAACCACTGAGGGTATGCTGCACCGGTTCATGGCAGATGGGCATCACGACAGCGGTCGGGGCAGAGATCGACTCCGCGGGCCTACTGGGCCCTGCACGGCTGGAAAGGCTCCAGGGGTCGCCACCGAAACGAAGGGCAATGAATCCGAAAACCGCCGTCCAGAAACCCACGCCAATCCAGGCAAACAGTACCCCGAATACCGCTAGCAATGCGGCGGTAAGTCCGGAACCGGCATGATCGGGCACAGTCTGGGCAAACAGAAACACCCCGGACAGGGTCTGAGCGGTCACAAGTACGACCAGCAGGAAGCGTCGCCGGAAAGCCACCGGGCGCCAGGACCCAGTATTATTCACGGGGATACCCGATACTGGCCCGGGCTATGGGTGGCAGATGACGACCCTGACGGGGACGATGCAGGGCAAACCACTCAGGTATTTGCTTCAGTAACTGCCCGCCACCCAGGGCTGGCTGTTCAGCCCCGCGAGCCTGCAACATGCTGTGCAACCGCGCCCGGGTTTCAGGGCCGGTATCGTGGCCTGCAGCACGCAGGTACAGCATTGCTCGATCAAACGGTTCGTCCGATGTGTCCACAAGGATCTCCGGGATGCAGGATACCCCGAAACATACGGCTACGGCCTTGCCTTCAGACCACTGGTTTACTGATCGTTAAGGTAGTCATCCTTTAGCCGGACGTAGTTGGCGGCGGTGTATTTGAAAAAACCCCGCTCCTTCTCGGTCAGCGCCCGGGCTTTTTTGCAGGGTGATCCCACATACAGGTGCCCGGATTCCAGGGTTTTGCCCGGTGGCACCAGACAGCCCGCGGCAACAATCACCTCGTCCTCCACCACGGCGCCATCCATAATGATGCAGCCCATGCCAACCAGAACGCGGCTGCCAATGGTGCAGCCATGCAGCAGCGCCTTGTGGCCCACCGTTACATCATCGCCAAGCGTGAGCGGATAACCGCCGGGGTTGTAGTCACTGGCGTGGGTGATGTGCAGAACCGACCCATCCTGGATACTGCATCGATGCCCAATCCGGATTTTGTGCATATCGCCACGAACGACGGTCATCGGCCAGATGGAAACGTCGTCGCCGGTTTCCACATCGCCAATCACCACGGCACTTGGATCGACCCATGCCCGTTCCCCAAAATGTGGCGTGATACCCTTGTGTGAACGTATATTCGTCATTACATAGTACCTTTGAGGCGTTTTCTGCTCTGGAGTATGGAGCATCCGGGGGAAGCCTTTCCGAAACACGCTTCTTGCGGCACGTCCATGTGACGCTTGAGCTCCGCCATCCATGGCTCCGCACAGTTTCGGAAAGGCTTCCCCCGGATACTCCCCCAACGTTGGAGTCGCCTGAAACTACCTGAGATCTTACTAGCTGAGAAGGGGACTTATGAATAACCCGTTACTGACTGACGACCTGTTGCCGAAATTTGACCATGTGCGCACCGAACACATGGAAACGGCAATTGACCAGATTCTCAGTGAAAACCGGATGAAAATCAGCCAAATCGCAGACCAGGACGATCCCACGTGGGAAACTCTGGCGCAGCCGATGCAGGCGCTGGATGACAAGCTGAGCAACGCCTGGTCGGTGATTTCGCACCTGAACGGCGTGATGAACAACGACGAGCTGCGCAAGGTTTACAAGAACTGCCTGGAGAAGCTCACCGAGTACAGCACCCAGGTGAGTCAGAACGCCGCTCTGTGCGACGCCTACAAAAAGCTGGCCGAGCGAGAAGATTTCAAGAACCTGAACGAAGCCCAGCGCAAGTCTGTGGAGAACACCCTCCGGGATTTCCATCTGGGTGGTGTCGACCTGCCGGAAGACAAGAAAAAGCAATACGCCGAGTTGTCCCGGGAGCTGTCTGAGCTGTCCAACAAGTTCAGCGACAACGTGCTGGATGCAACCCAGCATTGGTACAAGCACATCACCGACGTGAATGAACTCGCCGGCGTCCCCGAGACCGCTATTGAGAGCGCCAAACAGGCCGCCCGCCAGAAGGAACTGGACGGCTATGTCATCACCCTGGATTTCCCCAGCTTCTTCCCGGTCATGACCTACTGTGACAACCGGGATTTGCGCCGGGAAGTCTACGAGGCCTTTGTTACCCGCGCCTCCGACCAGGGCCCGGATGCAGGCCAATGGGACAACACCCCGGTGATGGCAGAGATCCTCAAGCGCCGCCACGCCCAGGCCAAGCTGCTGGGTTTTGACAACTACGCCGAGCGCTCGCTAGCCACCAAGATGGCTCGCAGCAGCGACGAGGTGCTCGACTTCCTGAACCAGCTGGCAGCCAAGTCCAAACCCCAGGCGGAGAAGGAGTTTGCCGAGCTCAAGGCGTTCGCGAAAGATGAATATGGGGCCGAGGAGTTGCAGGCCTGGGATATCGGCTATTACAGCGAGAAGCTTCGCCAGAAGCGCTACGACATCTCCCCGGAAACCCTGCGTCCCTGGTTCCCGGTGAACAAGGTGGTGCCAGGACTCTTCCGGGTGGCAGAGAAGCTGTTCGACGTACAGATTGAAGCGAAGCCGGAAGTGGAAACCTGGCACGAAGATGCCACCGCCTACTGCATCAGCCGTAACGGCGAGCCCCTGGCCTGGTTCTATCTGGACCTGTTCGCCCGCCAGGGCAAACGTGGCGGTGCCTGGATGGCCGATTGCAGGGTGCGCTGGCGCAACCTTCGTGGCCAGCTCCAGCTGCCGGTGGCCTTCCTGACCTGTAACTTCACACCGCCGGTAAACGGCAAGCCGTCACTGCTGACCCACGATGAGGTCACCACTCTGTTCCACGAATTCGGCCACGGTCTGCATCACATGCTGACTCAGGTGGACGTGCTGGATGTGTCGGGTATCAACGGTGTCGCCTGGGACGCCGTCGAGCTGCCCAGTCAGTTCCTGGAAAACTGGTGCTGGAATCCGGAGTCTCTGGGACTGATTGCCTCGCATCACGAAACCGGCGAACCGCTCCCGGAGGACTTGCTGCAGAAGCTGCTGGCGGCCAAGAACTTCCAGTCCGGTATGGGCATGGTGCGACAGCTCGAATTCTCGTTGTTCGACTTCCGCCTGCACGCGGAGTTCACCGAGGAAGCGCCCACCAACCCGCTGGATATGCATCGCAAGGTGCGCAGCGAGATTGCCGTGGTGGAAGCCCCGGAATTCAACCGCTTCCCCAACTCCTTTTCGCACATCTTTGCCGGTGGCTATGCAGCTGGCTACTACAGCTACAAGTGGGCGGAAGTTCTGGCGGCCGATGCCTTCTCCCTGTTCGAGGAAAAAGGCATCTTCGATCCCGAGACCGGCAAAGCCTTCCTCCATAATATTCTGGAGAAAGGCGGCTCACAGGAGCCCATGGAACTGTTCAAGGCTTTCCGGGGTCGTGAACCGCAAGTGGATGCGTTGCTGAAACAGACCGGCATCGCTGACGAAGCTGCCTGAGACCATGGTGTCGGATTACGCTTTGCTAATCCGACCTACGTGATATCGGTGGCAAGACAGAGCTGATCAATGTAGGTCGGGTTAGGCTGAAGGCCGTAACCCGACAACCGCTGCCCAAATTTACGGGAGTTCTAATATGGCGAGTCCAAAACGTTTTATCGCCGGCGCCGTCTGTCCCCGCTGCGCGGAGATGGACAAGATCATGATGTTCACCACCGACGACGATGACCAGGTTCGCGAGTGCGTGGCCTGCGGCTTTACCGATGCGGTGTCTGACGCCGAACAGCCGTCCAACCCGGAGCTTGAGACGCGGGTGAACAAGCGCAAGAATGAGGACGATCACACCGTCAAGCAGGTGGTGTTCTTCAAGTCTGCTGCCGACGACGAGGATTGATCGTTAACTCTTAGCCTTCTGGTTGAGGGGGTGAGAGGCCATGGGAATGCTTTTCTTCTGGGGAAAAGCAACTCGCTTCGCTCAGACATCTTTTCCCCGCCAGAAAAGCACACCCACACCCTCGCAATTCCCCTCAACACGAAGGCTACAAGGGACGGCAAACTCCAAGCTCAGAGAACCATAGCCGCCAACCACCCGAAGCCAAGCAACGGCAAGTTGTAGTGCAGGAACGTCGGCACCACGGTATCCCAGATGTGGTTGTGCTGGCCGTCGGCGTTCAGGCCGGCGGTGGGGCCGAGGGTGGAGTCGGAGGCCGGGGAACCGGCATCGCCCAGTGCGCCGGCGGTGCCGACCAGTGCGACGATTGCCAGCGGGCTGAAGCCCAGTTGCAGGGCCAGGGGCACGTACAGGGCGGCGATGATGGGGATGGTGGAGAACGACGAGCCGATACCCATGGTGATCAGCAGGCCAACCACCAGCATCAATAGCGCGGCCATGGCCTTGTTCTCGCCGATCACGCCCACGGAGCTGTCCACCAGGCTGGCGATTTCTCCGGTTTCCCGCATCACTTCGGCAAAGCCGGAGGCGGCGATCATGATAAAGCCGATCATGGCCAGCATCTTCATGCCTTCGGTGAACAGATCGTCGGCTTCTTTCCAGCGCACCACACCGGACAGGTTAAAGAGCACGAAACCTGCGAGGGCGCCCAGGATCATGGAGCCCAGCCAGAGCTGCACCACGAAGGCGGTGACGATGGCCAACAGGGCCATCACCAGGGTGCGCGGGCTGTAGCTGGTGTCTACCCGTTCGGCCTTGGTGATGGTTTCCAGGTTATAGGTGCGATCACTGCGGTAGCTGAAAAAGACCGCAATCAGCAAGCCGCAAAGCATACCCAGTGCCGGCAGCGCCATGGCTTTCATAACGCTCAGGCCGGAGGCGTCGACGCCGTTGGCGTTGATCTTGGCGATCAGAATTTCGTTCAGGTAGATGCCGCCAAAGCCGACGGGCAAAAACATGTAGGGTGTAATCAGGCCGAAGGTCAGCACGCAGGCTACCAGGCGGCGGTCCATGTTCAGTTTTGCCATCACGTACAGCAGCGGCGGTACTACCAGGGGTATGAAGGCAATGTGGATCGGCAGGATGTTCTGGGATGAAATGGCAATGGCAAGCAGCAGGCCGATGATCAGGAAACGGATGCCATTTACTGCGGCGCCTTCCTCCTGGCGTCCGACCAGGGCCAGGGCCCTGTCGGCAAGGGCGTGGGCGAGGCCGGATTTGCCGATGGCAACCGCGAAAGCACCGAGGGTGGCATAGGACAGCGCCACGGTGGCACCGCCGCCAAGACCGCTATTGAAGGCTTCGATGGTGGCTTCCAGGGACATTCCTGCAATCAGGCCGCCAGATACGGCACCGATGATGAGGGCTACAACAACGTGGATGCGGCACAAACTCAGGACGAGCATGATCGCGACCGCGGCAACAACGGCATTCATGGCAAAACTCCGGGTAGGAATTAACGGTTAATCCGGCCCCTTGTGAGGGCCGGCATCATGAAAAGCGCGGTAATGTGCAGGAAATGGTCGCGGTAGTCAAAGCGGTTCTGTAACAGTCAGTCCTTGTCGAGACGGGCAAATCGGGGTACCTGCTCGCCGGCCATTTCCACGGTTTCCCGGAACATGCTCAGAGGACGGACCCAGAGGCTATAATCACCGTACAGACAGCGGTAGACCACCATCTGCTCTTCGGTTTCGCTGTGCCGGGCAACGCCGATGACTTCATAATCCTTGCCCTTGTAGTGTCGGTATTTACCCGGACGTATTTCGTTCTTGCGCTCGGTCATTATTGGCCTCAATGGATTCGGGCTATGCTGGCCCTGAAGTTACAGAGGACGCAGTACGCGCAACCGTTTAAACTGGAAACAATTGCAGGGATGCGTACGACTCAGTCAGGGCCTGAAAGTGTAGAACACCCGGCCGGGCCCGGAAACCGGAAACAGCTATGATGCGGCAGTTCCCCTGCATCCTTCTTATCTTGTTTTCGCTGGCATGTCTGGCCGGCGGGCCTGCTCAGGCCGCTCCTGTGGCTTTTGAATGGCTGGAAGCGCCCGCTGATGAGTTGGCTCTGGCAGACGTTCGCGCCCTGCCCCCGGGTGCCTGGCAGACATTCGGCTCCGGCGAGGTATTCAACCGGGGATTCAGTGACGGTAGCTTCTGGCTGAAGGTTGATATCCCGCCGAAACCGGCGAACCGGGTTCTGGAAATCGGCTACCCGTTGTTGGATAAGGTGTCTGTACATTGGGTGCTCAATGGCGAGCTGATCCAGACCCATCACACGGGCGATACCCTGCCGTTCAACAGTCGTCCGATTCACCATCGTAATTTTGTTTTCCTGGTGCCATCGAATACCGAGCCGGTCACCGCCTTCGTGCGGGTGCAAACATTGGGTTCGGTCCAGATTCCATTGGAAGTCATACCTTCGGCAGAATTCCTCGCCAATGAGCAGTTGTCATACGGTTGGCAGACCATGTTTCTGGGCATCATTGTGGCGATGGCGCTCTACAATCTGTTCCTGTTTGTTATCGTGCGCCATTCCACCTACCTCTGGTACGTGCTTACCGTCGTTTTTACCGGTCTGGTTCAGCTTAATTTCAATGGCCTTCTGTTTCAGTGGCTGTGGCCGAATGCCCCCGGTATCAACCGGTATTTCACGATTCCCGTTATTTGCTTTGCCTTGTTTTCCGCCATTATTTTCGCGATCCGATTCCTCAATATCCGGTCCTACAGCCTCAGAAGCTACCGGTTCCTGCAGTGGGTCCTGACCGCGATCTTTGCCTGCTTTGTCTTTAGCCTTTTCGGCAGTTACCAGACCGGCATCGTACTGGTTAGCGGCATTGCCGCGGTGGTCACTCCGGCGGCCTGGCTCATTGGTTTTCTGGTCTGGCGCAAGGGTCAGGTCCTGGGCGGTTTCTACATGCTGGCCTGGACGCCGTTGTTGATTGGTCATCTGATTCTTGCCGTCAGCAAGCTCGGTATCATGCCTCGCAGTTTCCTCACCGAGTTCATGCCCCAGATAGGCGTAGCTATGGAAGTGGTCCTGCTTTCCTTCGCGCTTGCCTACCGGATCAATCTGGAACGGCGTAAACGCCATGAAGCCCAGGAACAAGCGTTAGCGATCCAGCAGGAGGCGAACCAGACACTGGAAATGCGTGTTCAGGAGCGCACCGACGAACTGGAACGAGCCAATGAGAGGCTCAAGGCGATCAGCCTCACCGATGGGCTGACCCACGTGGCCAACCGACGCCGGTTTGATGAAAAGCTGAGCGATGAGTGGAAGCGTGCGCAACGGCAGGGTCACCCTTTGAGTCTGCTGATGCTGGATATCGATCACTTCAAGCGGGTCAATGACGAGCTGGGACACCTGGTGGGTGACGACTGCCTGACCGAGGTTGCGGCGATCTGCTCGTCTGAAATTCAGCGTTCCGGGGATCTGCTGGCGCGCTATGGCGGCGAGGAGTTCAGCATCCTGTTACCGGCAACGCCGGAAGAGGGGGCGGTTCGGGTGGCCGAGCGGGTGCGTCAGGCTGTGGCCCGTTCCCCGGTACATTCCGGCGAACGGGTGGCCCCGGTCAGTCTGACCATCAGTGTCGGCGTCGCCTGCTTGGTGCCAGACCCGGATATGGAACCCCAGGAGCTGATTCGTCAGGCCGACGAAGCACTGTACGCCGCCAAAGAGTCCGGCCGTAATAATGTCACGGTGGCCTGTGATTTCCGGGCTGCGACGGCCCCCGGCGCCTGAGCCTCCCCTCAGTTCTTTAGCTTGTATCGCCCCGGACCGAGGAATATCACGGCTACGGCGGTGAACAGGAAAAAGCCCTGCAGTTCCAGCGCCCAGCCGCCACTGCGTCCAAGGCTCAGGAGCTCGTTGCCGTGGACGAGAATAATGGCAAACAGCATGTTGAAAACAATCAATAACGCACCGATCCGGGTCTGGTAGCCAAGGACAACCATCAGTGGCGCAATAATCTCACCGACAAACACGCCATAGGCCAGGAAGGTTGGCAGACCGTGGCTGGCCAGCTCGCCTTCAATGAAACCAACGCCGTTGAGCAGTTTGGCAATACCGTGAAACAGCATGAGGCCGCCGAGGGTCAGGCGGATGATCAGTTTTCCCAGATCAGCGTTTTCGAGCAAGGTAAGGTCTCCGTTCTTAAAGGTTGCGAATGTCAGGATACAGCGGTATCAGCTGCTTGAGCAGCCGGTTCTGGGCGCCGGTGGGGATGTTGTTCTGCTCCATGGACAGGATCAGATTCTCGGCCAGGGCATTGAACTGGGTATCCGTGATGGCCATGTCGGAATGCAGTTCTCGCATCTCCCGGCCGGTGTAGGTACACGGCCCGCCACTGAGTTCACACAGCTGGTCCGTCAGGTTGTCATGGAACTGGGCGACATCGACGCCCTTGAACTGCTGGTTAATGCGTTCGTCGTCAACGATCAGGTAGAGCAGGTCCTCCACCACGTTCGCAATGCCTTCACGCTCACCGAGTTGTTGATACAGGGAATCATCGGGCTTGCTGTTCAGGCTCTGGCAGCCACCGAGAACCAGTGCCATCATTCCGGACAACAGGGTGGCGATCAGGAGCTTGATGTTTACGTTGGCCATGATCAGAAACTCCCCTGCAGCGACAAATAAAGACCTTGCTGGTCGTCCAGTGTGGCAACGTCTCCCAGATTGACAAGGGCGCCTGTGACAGCCAGGCGGCGGTCCGGAACCCAGGCCACGAACAAGTCCCACCAGTCGTCTTCGGCGGCGAAGCCCAGATTGTCAGGCTTTTGCCGGTATTCTGCACCTACCAGCCACTGACGGTTGAGGAAAAGCCCGACGCTGCCCTCCATCATGACTTCGTGGCTGTTGTTCCGATCGCCACCAAAGCCCAGCAGACCACCCTGGTTGGCCCGCGTTGCCCGCGCGGTCAGGTTAACCAGCAGGTTGCGATCCATCACGGCGGCGAAAAACAGCTTGCTGCCACTGACATACACATCGGTGCCACTGTCATCCCGGGCACCGATCGCCGAGGGCACGGTGAAATCACGCTGACGCTTGTACTGCACACCGGCAGACCACTGACCCCAGGGGTTGTACAGCACATCACCGACGAGCCGGACCTTGGCGCCGAAGATATCCTGGTTCAATTCGTCCTGCTCGAGGCCGAAGCCGTCTTTGAGGGTAAACGCCAGGCTGTCCAGATCCAGGGTCTGCCGCGCAACGGTGATCTCCAGCCGGTTGTTCCAGTTCAGTCCGGCACCGGTAACCGAAAGAGTGTAATCGTCCACTTCGGCCCGGCTCAGGGCCAGAGTACTACCCCACTCTTCGTCGCTGGCGTAACTTCCCAGCATGGCCCAGGGCACGAGACCCCCACCGGCACTGCCTTCGATGGTGGTGACGCCTCCGGTCGCCCAGATCCGGCTGCCGATGTCGGCCATGGCGGCAGGTGCAGCCAGGAGCGCCATGGTCAGTGTCACCAGGCGTCTTGCTGTCATTCTGAATACTCCGGGTTGGGTTGGGTCAGTTCTTCTTCTCGGGCGGTGAGGGACCGGGCAGTCTCCAGCAGGTCCTCAGGGGCAACCGGCCGGCTGAGGTAGAAGCCCTGGCCGAGGTTGCAGCCCCAGCCTTGCAGCAGCTGCCAGGCCTTCAGGTTTTCAATGCCTTCGGCCACGACCTTTAGCCCCAGACCGTGGGCCATTTCAATGGTGGACCGGACAATCAGCTGGTCCTGGGGTTCGGAATCCAGTTTCAGCACGAATGACTTGTCAATTTTTAGCTCCTGTACCGGAAGCTTACGCAGCTGGGACAACGAGGAATAGCCTGTGCCGAAGTCATCTACTGAAAGCGTTACTCCGAGATTGCGCAACTGATTCAGGGTGGCCATAGCCTCTTCCGGGTCTTCCATCAGGGCACTTTCGGTGACTTCCAGAGTGACTCGCTCCAGATCGTGGTGCCAGTCGTGAAAGTTTTCGGCGATGTGCCGGGTCAGGGCGGGCCAGGTCAGGTCCATGGCGGACAGGTTAATGGCCACGCCCGCGTCGACACCCTGTTCATGCCACCGCCGCGCGTCGCTGGCGACCCGTTGCAGTATATGGGCGGTAAGATCGTGGATTTGCCCCGACTGTTCGGCAAGAAAGATGAACTCTTCCGGGGAGATGAAGCCCAGTTCCGGGTGGATCCACCGAACCAGGGCTTCTACCTGCACCAGTTCGCCGGTCTGGCTGTCCAGTTTGGGCTGGTAGTTCATGTGCAGCCCGTTATTCAGGATAGCGGTGTGCAGGTCGGTGATCAGTTTCAGCTCTCTGAGATGGCTCTCATCCTGCCCTGGCTGGTATCGGGTGAAGGGCTCAGGGTGCGCCTCGGCTTGCTCGAAGGTGAGGTTGAGTCTGCGACGCAGGGCGTTGGTATCGGCGGCGTCCTCCGGCAGTTCCATGGTCACGATGGTGACGCGCAGGGAGAAGGGGGTCTGGTCCACCTGTAACGGGGATTCAATGAGATCATGCAGTTGCCGGATCCTGTGGTTGGCTTGCTCCGCGGGCAATGGCGGAATCATGGCCAGGAATTCGCTGCCGCCGGTGCGGGCAAGGATCCGGGCATCAGGAAGTTCCTGCTGCAGGCGTTTGGCAATGCCGATCAGCACCTTGTCGCCAAATTCCAGGCCCAGGGTATCGTTGATATCGGAGAGGTCATTCAGCCGGATCCCCACCAGAGTGCCTTGCCCGCTCTGGTTAAACATCTCGGTGGCCGCCAGCATCAATGCGTTTCGGTTGCCAAGCCCGGTGACGTCATCATGGGTGGCCGCATAGCGGATCTGGGCTTCCCGTTCCCGAAGACCCGACAGCATGTCCCGCAGAGCGTTCCGGAGCTGGGTCAGTTCTCCGCCGGCGCGAATTGCCGGTGCCTCGGGGGTATTGCCCGCCCCGATGGCACGTGCGTAGCTTGCCAGCTGCAACACCGGACGCCCCAGATTCCGGGCGATGACCAGGGCCAGCAGAATGGCGAAAATCAGGATGGCAGTCACCAGCAGGGCGATTTCCACGGCTCGTCGGTAATAGTTCTGGAGCGCAGCATCACGACTGATCAGTAGCACCGCCTGGATGGCGGCAGGATTCGATTCGTCCAGGTTGATAATGCGGGTGAAGTAGCCAGCGCTTTCGATAAAATTGGCGTCGCCGGATGCCCTTGCGAGCTCCTGTTCCAGGTTGTCGTCGATGCTGGTGGTGGCGGCAAAACTGCTCAGGCTTCCTGCCTGGTCAGATCGCGCCCGGAAGATCACCGAGGTCCCGCTGAGCCGGGCGATCACTTCTGCCAGGGATTGGTCCAGGGCAAAACCGGTAACCAGCCAGGCCCGCAGCCCGGGCGCCTCAATCGGGATTACCAGAATCTCGTAGCCCCTGCCGTCAATGGTGCGCATTGACCTGGTGAACCCGTTACGTCGGGTGTTTGTCAGCTGTTCGGGTGTTATTTCAGGAAACGGGCGTTGCAGGGTCGAGGCCAGGGGCTCACCCTGGCTACCCAGCAGCAGCGCAAAGTCGGCACCAACCCTGCCGCTATGGTTCTCAAGGGCGCTGTCGATGGTTGCGGGGTCGCGGCTGGCAATGGCTGAGCGGAAGCCGAAATCCTGCACCACGACACTGAGTCGGGATAGCTCCAGTTCAGTTCGCCGGTCAATGACTTCGTTGGTCAGTCGCTCTCCGATGGCCAGTTGTTCCAGTGCCCGGCTTTTTTCATCCTCGAACAGGTACACCATCAGCAGGGCAACGATCACCAGACTGACCAGAGCCACCAGTGAGATCATCGCGGCTATGAGCCGGCCACGGAATCCGAGACTGGACGCTAGGGCCATTAGAGCTCCCGGAAGCGTTGCTGGAGACGGTCCAGCGAGCCCTCGGCGGCAGGCTCGGGTTCAAGCTCAAGGGTCACAATTGCCGGCTCACTGCCGCGTTCAATCTCCCGGGTTACCGGGCGGGTGTTGTCCGGCAGGCGTGGGTGCCAGATCTCAAGTGCCACCTTGTCCTGGCTACCTTCGGTGCCCTTGGGGTAGATAGCCAGGGTGACCTGGCCAGAGGCATCAGTCTGGCCTGCGGCGGCGGTGTCGGTGACGATCACAAAGCCCTGCATGTGGTCGTGTATGTTGCACCCCAGCTCTACAACGCCCGGTTTATCAAAAATGATCGGTGCCGCAGGACGGTCGGCGTACAGCTCGATGTTGAAGGTTTTCGCCGGCGAGAATGAATAGACATGGTGTTGGGTATTGTCGCGGTTCGGAAAATCCACGCTGGAGCCAACGGGAATGACCAGCACATGGGGGTGAAAGGCCCGGTTTTTCTGGTAAATCTCGGCAGAAACCGGGGCTGCCTGCTCGGCGCTGTCTACAAAAACCACGGCATTGGCAACGGGCTCGGTACTGCCATTCACGGTAACGGTTACTGACAGATTGTACGCGTTGGCTGTCGTTGGCATGGCAGTCATCAACAGGGCTGCCATTACTGCAATCGCTGCTATTCTCATTAATCCTCTGAACCTGTCAGGCCAGACCGGAACCGAGGGAAAACCGAATGTGGTTCCTTACCAACAGATTTTCCCAGTAGTGCCGCATCCAGTCCCAGGCGGCGTTGTTCACCTGCTCGACAAAAGGGTCGAGGTTCAGCTCGTAATAGTCCGGGGTGCCGGCTATCTGCAATACGGTTACGGTGATGGAATCGTCCAGCTCGTTGGCAAAGGGTTCGCCAATCAATTGGTGAGCAAGCAGATTAGCACGAGTTGCTTCTATATCCACGATTTCGCTGACCCTTGTGCACCGGTTGTTTTCATACATCTCTTCCATCAACCGATGGCAGAGATAGGCGCGGATCAACAGGCCATCGAGTCCGTCATAGCGGACAAGCAACGCGGAAGGCTGAGTGAAGTACCGGATGGCGGCATGCACGAACGGCTCAAACAGGTCTGCTTTGCCGGCTTCTCGGGCACAGGCTTCCACGCATTCGATCAGCCGTGGTGCCATTTCGATGTATTCAACCACGAACTGGAACAGGCAGGTGGCGGGCTGGTAACCCTCGATGGTGACCGCAGACGGGAGCGCAGCAGCCTTTTCGTGAAGCTGCCGGAGGAAGGTTCCGGAACGGGCTTCCTTGCGCCGCGCCTGGTCAATAATCTCTAGGACTACCTGTGGTGTCATTTCAGGAGAAGCCGATGTCTGAACGAATTGAGGTCGCAAGGCGCCTCCCGTTGTTAGCAACTGATAGCAACGAGTTTCCGGGCAGGAGAGGAGGGCTGGCTACCACATCGTGCCTGCCTGTTCAGACAAGTGTAGCCGAGATTTTTCCAGCTGCTTTTCCGCCGTTGTGAAAATACTCAGTCGTAATGTTACAGATTGAATCTGCGTCACTGGCTCTGGAACCAACGACCGTTCCTGGTGTGGGACCAGCATAGCCATCCCATGCTCAGGGCTCGCGCCAGCATTAGGGAGATCAATGCAAGCCAGAGCCCGTGGTTGCCCCATCCGGTGGTCAGCCACCAGACCGGCGCAAAAACAGCCAGCGCCGAGAACAGCATGGTGTTCTGCATATCCCGGGTTCGGGTAGCCCCGATAAAGATGCCATCAAGAAGGAAGCCCCAGACTGCGGCAAACGGTAGCAGCCAGAGCCAGGGAAGGTAGCGCCAGGCGGTGATCCTCACCTCTTCGATACCGGTAAGTAGTGCTATCAGCCAGTGGCCGCCGGCAACAAAAACAATGGTGAGCAACAGGGCGCCCCAGAGCGACCACCGCAGGGCACTGCGAAAGACCACCCGGAACCGCCGTCGGCTGCCTTTGCCGATGGCTTCGCCAATCAGCGCTTCGGCTGCATTGGCAAACCCGTCCAGGGCATTGGAAATCAGCAGCAGAAAGGTAATCAGAACTGCATTGGCTGCGAGGATGGTATCTCCCTGGCGGGCACCCTGGGCGGTAAAGAACGCCAGCACCAGCAACAGAGCGATGGTGCGAACCATAATGTAGCGGTTCACCCGAAGGATCTTCAGGTAATCCTCGAGTTTGCCGAACAGGGCCCGGGTGAGTGTCTGACCTTCGGGCATCCGGCTCAACACGATCAGGAACCCGATCGTGGCCGCACCATACTCGGCAATCACCGTGGCGATAGCCACGCCACGGCTGTTCCAGCCCAGCACGGTGACAAACAGGATATCCAGTACGATGTTCAGGCCGTTTGCTGCAATCAGCATGATCATCGGGCCCCGCGGGAACTGGGTACCGATGAGCCAGCCAACCAGGGTGTACTGGCACAATACCGCCGGCGCGCTCCAGATCCGGATAGCAGCATACTCGGCCGCCAGTTCGGTAACACCCTCACTGGGATTCATCAGGGTCAGGCCGGTCTGTATCAGCGGTTGGTGAAACAGGATCAGCAACAGGCCGATACCGGTTGCCAGCAGCACGGACCTTAACAGCAATGCCACCTGGCTGAAGCTGTCCCGTTTACCCCATGCCTGCGCCGCCAGGCCAGTCGTGCCCATCCGCATGAAGCCAAAGGTCCAGTACAGGATGCTGAACAGATTGGCGCCAATGGCGACCGCGCCCAGATACTCGGGGCTTTCCAGGTGGCCGAGCACGGCGGTATCCACCAGTCCCAGGAGCGGAACAGTGAGGTTGGTGAGCATCAACGGCCAGGCCAGAGCCCAGAGACGCCGGTCGGTTGCCGGCAGGTTAAAAGTCATATTCTTTTTGAGTCTTAAAATTCCGCGGTTAGCTTTTTTGGATTTAGCCGATTTTTTAGTCTTTTCTTGATCTGTGTCTATACTCGAAGCTGAGGTATCCGTAAGCAGGCTTCCACTCTGGTTTTTCAGGTGTATGCGAGCGCCAGTGAGACCGGTGGGATAACGCAAAATCCGACAAGAATAACACTCTGTGGAGACACAGTATGCGCGTGCACGCTCAGCGGGCAGGTGCCCTTTTAGGCGGTCTGATGTTCCCCGCCTGGTCCATGGCGGACTGGACACTGAACATGACCCCGGGGGTGACCGGCACCAGTAATGAAATTTTCAGCCTTCACATGACCATACTCTGGATCTGCGTCGTCATTGGCGTCGTGGTCTTCGGAGTCATGTTCTGGTCTATTTTTGCCCACCGAAAATCCCAGGGCGCCAAACCGGCAAACTTTCACGAAAACACCCTGGTCGAGATTCTCTGGACCATCATACCTTTTGTCATCCTCGTTGTTATGGCGATTCCTGCCACGGCAACCCTGGTCGATATGTATGACACCACCGAATCGGAGGTGGACATCAAGATCACCGGGTATCAGTGGAAGTGGCAATACGAATATATCAATGAAGATTTTGGTTACTTTTCCAACCTGGCGACGCCACGAGACCAGATTGATAACCGACAGGCCAAAGGTGAAAACTACCTTCTGGAGGTGGATAACCATCTGGTGATTCCGGTCGGGAAAAAGATTCGTTTTCTGGTGACGGCCAACGATGTTATCCACTCCTGGTGGGTGCCGGACTTTGGCGTCAAGAAAGATGCGATTCCGGGCTTCATCAACGAGACCTGGACCCGGGTCGACAAGCCTGGCATCTACCGCGGTCAGTGCACCGAGCTTTGTGGCAAGGACCATGGCTTCATGCCGGTGGTAGTCGAGGCGGTTCCCGAGGAGGAGTACAACACCTGGGTTGCGGAGAAGAAGGAAGCTGCCGAGCGCGAACGCCAGTTGACCCAGAAAGACTGGACCATGGCCGAGCTGATGGAGCGGGGCGAAAAAGCCTATCAGACCGCTTGTGCTGCCTGCCACCAGGCCGACGGCAGCGGTGCGCCACCGGCGTTCCCGGCGCTGAAGGGCAGCCCCATTGCAACCCAGGACATGGCTGCTCACATAGACATCGTTGTTAACGGCAAGTCCGGTACGGCCATGCAGGCTTTCGGCAACCAGCTGAGCGAAGTGGACCTGGCGGCGGTCATTACCTACGAGCGGAACGCCTGGGGTAACAACACCGGTGAAATGGTCACTCCGAAAGAAATTTTTGATTACAAGAACCAGCAGTAATCAACGCCAGATAACAGATATCACCAGCCACAATAAATGGCGGTAACGGGGGTTTTCATGAGTGCGGTTGCAGATACCCACGCCCAGGATCATCATCACGGCCCGGCAAAAGGCTTCAGCCGCTGGCTGCTGACGACGAACCACAAGGATATCGGGACCATGTACCTGATATTCAGCTTCGCCATGTTCCTGTTGGGCGGGAGCATGGCCATGGTCATTCGGGCAGAACTCTTCCAGCCCGGGCTGCAAATCGTGCAGCCGGAATTCTTCAACCAGATGACCACGATGCATGGTCTGATCATGGTCTTTGGTGCGGTCATGCCGGCGTTTGTCGGCCTTGCCAACTGGATGCTGCCGTTGATGATTGGCGCCCCCGATATGGCGCTGCCCCGGATGAACAACTGGAGCTTCTGGCTGCTGCCCTGCGCCTTCCTGATTCTGGTTTCCACCCTGTTCATGGAAGGCGGCGGTCCCAACTTCGGCTGGACCTTCTACGCGCCCCTGTCCACAACCTATGGGCCGCCGAGCACTACCTTCTTTATTTTCGCTGTCCACATCATGGGTATCTCTTCGATCATGGGCGCGATCAACGTGATCGCCACCATCCTGAACCTCCGGGCGCCGGGCATGACCCTGATGAAGATGCCCCTGTTCGTTTGGACCTGGCTGATTACGGCGTTCCTGCTAATTGCGGTTATGCCGGTCCTGGCTGGTGTGGTGACCATGATGCTGATGGACATCAACTTCGGTACCAGCTTCTTTGATGCGTCCGGCGGCGGCGATCCGGTGCTGTTTCAGCATGTGTTCTGGTTCTTCGGGCACCCCGAGGTGTATATCATGATCCTGCCGGCCTTCGGGGCGGTGTCCCATATCATTCCGGCGTTTTCCCGCAAGCCCCTGTTCGGCTATGCCTCCATGGTCTATGCGGTCGGTGCCATTGCCCTGCTGTCTTTCGTGGTCTGGGCCCACCACATGTTCACCGTTGGCATTCCCATCGTTGGCCAGCTGTTCTTCATGTACGCCACCATGCTGATCGCGGTGCCCACCGGGGTGAAGGTGTTCAACTGGGTGGCCACCATGTTCCGGGGTTCGCTTACCTTTGAGGCGCCCATGCTTTTTGCCGTGGCCTTCGTGATCCTGTTCACCATTGGAGGTTTCTCCGGTCTGATGCTGGCCATCGCGCCGGCTGACTTCCAGTACCACGATACCTATTTCGTGGTTGCCCACTTCCATTATGTGCTGGTGCCGGGCGCCATCTTCGGGATCTTCGCTTCGGCTTACTTCTGGCTGCCCAAGTGGACCGGTCACATGTATGACGAAACCCTGGCCAAGACCCATTTCTGGCTGTCTTTTGTAGGCATGAACCTCGCGTTCTTCCCGATGCACTTCCTGGGCCTGGCGGGCATGCCACGCCGGATTCCGGATTACGCGCTGCAGTTCGCCGATTTCAACATGGTTTCCAGTGTCGGTGCATTCATGTTTGGTGCCACACAGCTGTTGTTCCTGTTTATCGTGGTCAAGTGCATCAGGGGTGGCAAAGAGGCGGCTGCCAAGCCCTGGGATGGTGCCGAAGGTCTTGAGTGGACCGTGCCCTCTCCGGCGCCTTACCACACCTTCTCGACACCACCGGAAGTGAAGTAACCGGAGGCCGGCACCATGTCGAACCAGCAGGCGAACAAGGCAGGCGCATCCCGCAGCACCAACCGTGTTGTGGGTTGGTGCCTGGCGAGTGTGGTTGGCATGTTTGCCTTCGGCTTTGCCATGGTGCCTCTCTACGATGTGTTCTGTGAGATTACCGGGATAAACGGCAAAACCGGCGGGCGATACGAGTCCACCGAGGTGGCCGCAGCGGACATGAGCCGGACGGTGAAAGTTCAGTTTCTTGCGTCCAATGGCCCGGGAATGACCTGGAAGTTTCGCCCGGTTGTGCGCTCCGTGGAAGTGCATCCCGGAGAGCCGACGACGGTGAACTTCTATGCCGAGAACCCCACGGCCGAGCCGATGGTCGGGCAGGCAGTTCCCAGCCTTGCGCCCTCGGAAGGCACGCTCTACTTCCACAAGACCGAGTGCTTCTGCTTCAACCAGCAACCGCTTGAAGCCGGCGAAAGCACTGAAATGCCCCTGATTTTTATCGTCGATAAAGACCTGCCGGCGCACATCACCAAACTCACCCTGTCTTATACGCTATACGATCAGGGCAAGCAGCCGGCGGTAACGCAAGCTTCCCGGAAAGACACAACAACAAACGATAACGGATAAGCCATCGGAGACTGTCATGGCGGAAAACCAGACCTACTACGTTCCGGAACAGAGCAAGTGGCCCATCATTGCGACGGTTGGCCTCGGCGTGACCCTCTACGGGGTTGCGGCCATCATGGTCAACGGCAAGCAGGGCGAGAGCACCACCGGTGCCTGGATCATGTTCATGATTGGCGCCATTATCATGGCGTACATGTTGTTCGGCTGGTTCGGGAACGTCATCAAGGAAAGTCGTGCCGGACTGTACAGTCCGCAGATGGATCGTTCTTTCCGCTGGGGCATGAGCTGGTTTATTTTCTCGGAAGTGATGTTCTTCGCCGCATTTTTCGGCGCCTTGTTCTACGTTCGGGTGTTCGCTGTGCCCTGGTTGGGAGGTGAAGGCGACCGGGGAACGTCCAATATGCTATGGGAGGGATTCCAGTCCAGCTGGCCTTTGGTCAGCAATCCCAATCCGGAAGCCTATCCCGGTCCCAAAGAGGTTATCAGCGCCTGGGGTCTGCCACTTATCAACACTATCCTGCTGGTGACGTCATCTTTCACGGTAACCGTTGCTCACCACGCATTGAAGGCAGGTAACAGGGCGAAAACCAAGCTCTGGCTGGCACTGACCATCGCTTTGGCGCTGGTGTTTGTGTTCGTCCAGGGCTACGAGTACATGCATGCCTATCAGGACCTGGATCTGACCCTGCAATCCGGTATTTATGGCAGCACCTTTTTCATGCTGACCGGCTTCCACGGGGCCCACGTGATTCTCGGGTCACTGATGCTGATTATCATGCTGGTGCGCATAACCAAGGGCCACTTCACTGCCGACAATCACTTCGGATTTGAAGCGGCGGCCTGGTACTGGCACTTTGTCGACGTGGTCTGGCTGGGCCTGTTTGTCTTTGTCTATATCCTCTGAGGAATTTCGGTCAGGGCGTCGGGTTCAAGGTCAGGGCGCCCTGCCAAAGAGAAATCAGAATCACCGCCAGGAGCAGTATGCTGAGCGCGACCCGCACTGCCAGTGAATTCACTACCCGATGGGTCTTGCCGCCATCCTTGATGAGAAAGAACAGGCCACTGAACAGGCTCACCAGAACGGCAAGCATCAGAAAAACGATAACGGCCTTGAGCATGGGACTACCTGTTTTTATTGGTGTCTTGAATGTACGGGTCGGAAACGGTTCCAGACTCGCTGAAGTCACTATAGCAGAGCATGTCTGATTCGCAGCGCAAACACCGCCAATGGCAGTTTGACTGGCGGCTGCTGGTATTCAGCGGGGTCTTCCTGCCGGTGCTCATCGGCCTCGGTGTCTGGCAACTGAATCGGGCGGAAGAGAAACAGCTTCTGCTGGACCAGTGGCAGCAGGAAGCGGAAAACCGGGCCTGGCAGGACATGGTGTCCGGTGATCTGACCCGTGGTCGGCCTTTGACACTGACCGGGATGTACGGAAGCCGAAACTGGCTGCTGGATAACCGGACCCGTGATGGCATCCCGGGTTATGAAGTTCTGACAGAGTTTCGTCCTCTGGAAGGGCCGCCGGTGGTGGTCAATCGCGGTTGGGTTCAGGCTCCGCGAACCCGGGATCAGCTCCCGCAGCTGGAAACGCCGGAAGGGGTTTTTACCCTGGAAGGACGGATCAGTGACTATCCGGTGCCGCCGGTGCTGGTGGATCAGCCAGAGGCAGGCGGTCAGTGGCCCCGGCGGGTACAGAGTCTGTCCGAGGAGGCCGCTCGAAAGGAGATTCCGGATCTTCCCGACAGAATTGTACGACTTGCCGGCAATCGCCAACCAGGCGCTTACCGGGCTGACTGGGAACCGGACCTGATGGGGCCACAAACCCATTACGGATATGCCACGCAATGGTTTGCGCTGGCCGTGGCGCTGACTATATTGACTATAGTGGCGAGTTACCGAAAGACAGGAGCCAATAATGACAATGACAATGGCTAACCGGATATCCGACCAGGAACAGAACGAAGGGCCAACCCCGGAACAGTTGCGCCGCGGCCGTCGCACGGCATTCCTGTTGTTTGCGCTGGGCTTCGGTCCGATATTTGTCGCAACTATCATGTTTTACACCGGTTGGCTGAATCCTGCCGGCCACACCAATAACGGCGTTTTGCTTCAGCCGGTGGCCCCGGTCTCAACGCTCAATCTCGAAACGGCTTCCGGTACCCCGCTGGCAGAACGCTTTGGCCCGGACAAAATCGATCCGGACTGGCTTATGATTGTGGCCGCCGGCCAATGTGGCAGTCAGTGTGAAGAGCTGCTCTATCTGACCAGGCAGGTGAATATTGCCCTCGGTAAGAACGCCAATCGCGTTTCCCGTGCGGCGGTTCTGGGCGGCGTGGCTTCGGATTTGCAGGCACGCTGGTCTTCCGAATACAGCTCCATGGAGCGTCTTGAGCCTGCCGTGGGTACCCAGCCTGGTTGGCCGTCCGGCATCAACCCGGAAGCCGAGCCCCGCATCCTGCTGGTGGATCCGTTCGGTAATGTGATGATGCATTACGGTTCCGAACATACCGGCAAGGATATGCTGGAGGATCTAAAGCATCTGCTCAAACTGTCGCAGATTGGTTAATGGCCAGAGTGGAGAGTCATTCTTGAATCCTTCTTCCCCTTCACCATCCCTGGCAGCCCGCAAGATGGCTAAATGGGCAACCTTTGCCGTTTTACTGGCGGTGATCGTGATCATGCTGGGTGCCTGGACCCGCCTGGTGCATGCCGGGCTGGGGTGTCCTGACTGGCCCGGCTGCTATGGCTTTCTGACGGTGCCCCAGAGCGAATCCAGTATTGCCATCGCAAATGCCCGCTTCCCGGATACACCGGTGGATGTGGAAAAGGGCTGGCCGGAAATGATTCATCGCTACGCCGCCGGGACTCTGGGACTGGTGGTATTCGGGCTGGCGGCCTACGCAGTTCGCAACCGGCGCCAGGGTGTGCCGGTAAAGCTGCCGCTGTTCATTGCCGGCTTTATCATTCTTCAGGGCGCTTTCGGCATGTGGACGGTGACCCTGAAACTCTGGCCACAGGTCGTAGCACTGCATCTGCTCGGTGGGTTTACCACCCTGAGCCTGCTGACTTTGTTGACCTTCCGGTTGCGACGGCAAGCCAGGCAGAAACAGGATCGGGAGCCATCGCCCTCGACCGCCCTCGCGGGTTTTCGGCCCTGGCTTTATGGCGGGCTTCTGCTGGTGGTGATGCAGATTGCGCTGGGAGCCTGGACCGCAGCCAATTATGCGGCCGTCGCCTGTACCGACTTGCCCACCTGCCAGGGCCAGTGGTGGCCTGAGGGTATGGATTTCCGGCACGGCTTTGATGTAACCCAGCACGTGGGGCCCAACTATCTCGGCGGCCAGCTGACAGCGGACGGGCGGGTGGCCATACACGTCACTCACAGGCTCGGTGCCACGGTGGTGCTGGTCTATTTTACGGCTTTGCTGGCGCTGATGTGGCGGCGACGTGGTGACTCCGGTCTCGACAACGCCATCCGGCTGGTGGCGGTTATATTGAGTGTCCAGATCCTGCTGGGTCTGGCCAATGTGATTTTCCATATTCCGCTGTCCATCGCCGTGGCTCATAACGCCATGGGAGCAGGACTCCTTCTGTCGGTGATTCACCTGATCTGGCAGTATCAGCTGTTAGCGAAACCACACAGCGCCACAGCAACACACACAACAACAATGAACCAGGAGGTTACGGCATGAGCGAGCAAGTGGAAGCACTGCCGGCCCAGGCAATTGCGAGCGACTCCGACACAACCATTTCCTGGCGTGATTACCTGGAGCTGACAAAGCCCAGAGTGGTCGCGCTGATGATCCTCACATCGGTTATCGGGATGCTGCTGGCGGCGCCAGGCGTGCCTGGTTGGGGTGTGTTGGTCTGGGGCAATCTGGGTATCGCCCTGTTGGCCGGCGCGGCTGCGGTGGTCAACCATGTGGTAGACCAGAAAATTGACACCGTCATGGCTCGCACCCGCAAGCGCCCGGTGGCCACAGGCAAGATCTCGCCTCTGGATGCGGTCCTGTTCGCAACGATACTCGCGTGTGTTGGTATGGCCGTGCTGATGTGGCAGGTGAACCACCTCACCGCCTGGCTGACCCTCGCCTCCCTGGTGGGCTATGCCGGTGTTTATACCCTGTTTCTCAAGCGAGCCACACCCCAGAACATCACCATCGGTGGCCTCGCTGGTGCCATGCCGCCGCTACTGGGCTGGACGGCCGTAACCGGCCAGGTTGAGGGCCACGCGCTGCTGCTGGTGCTGATTATTTTCGCCTGGACGCCACCGCATTTCTGGGCTTTGGCTATCCATCGCAAGGAAGAGTACGCCAAGGCGGGCATTCCCATGCTGCCGGTCACCCATGGCAACAAGTTCACCGAGCTGCACATCCTGCTCTACACCCTGATGTTGCTGGCGGTCAGTCTGCTACCTTTTGTCACAGGCATGTCCGGCGGTATCTACCTGGTTGGCGCCCTGGCCCTTGGCCTGCGCTTCCTGCAGTATGCGGTCCGGCTGTTGAAGGGGGATGACCGGCGGGTGGCCCTGAATACCTTCAAGTATTCCATCACTTACCTCATGGCCCTGTTTGTGGTATTGCTTGTGGATCATTTTGTGTTTTTCTGAGTCGATCCATGAAAACTACCAGCTCTATTCGCCTGACCCTGTTCTGTCTGCTGTTAATCGTCGTTCTGATCTTTGGACTGGTCGTGGGCCGGCAGGTGTTTCTGGTGGGTAACCAGGAGCCAATGCCGGCGCCGGAGCTGACGGATTTCAACACTTATGTCTATGACCAGCCACGGCAGCTGGCGGAATTTACGTTGACCGATGAGAATGGTGAAACGGTCACCCGTGAGAGCCTCAGGGGTCGCTGGACCTTTGCGTTTGTGGGCTACACCAACTGCCCCGATATCTGCCCGGCGGCCATGGCCAATTTACGCCAGACCGACAAGCTGTTGTCCAAGGAGTTACCTCAGCCTGACTATCTGCTGGTGAGTGCCGACCCGGAACACGACACTCCGGAGAAACTCAAAGCCTATACAGGCTTCTTTGGTGATAACTTCCACGGCCTGACCGGCGATCTCGATACCCTGCGGGAACTGGCCAAGAGCCTGAACGCCGTGTTTGTGCATCGCGAAGTGGATGGTGAGCTTCTGGTCGATCACAGCGGCCATTTCGCCCTCCTGAACCCGGATGGGGAGCTTGCTGCAGTGATCCAGCCGCCGCATAATCCTGGCAACCTGGCCGAGGCCTTCGAACGAATCTACCAGTGGGCAAAGGCCAATCGTGACCGGGTAAGCTCCTGACGTTGTTGAAGCTGCCATCGCCGCTGCAAAACCAAACCCCGGAATTTGATGCTCCCCATTGATGCCGTTCTTCCAGAGCTCAAAGAGGTTCTGGAACACCACAGTACCGCACTCTTGCAGGCTCCCCCGGGCGCCGGCAAAACCACCCGTGTTCCTCTCGCCCTTCTGGATGCGCCCTGGCGCGGAGCCGGCAAGATCCTGATGCTGGAGCCCCGCCGTCTGGCGGCCCGATCGGCGGCCAGGTTTATGGCCAGGCAATTGAACGAGAATCCCGGTCAGACCGTGGGTTATCGCACAAGGCTGGACACCCGGGTTTCCGGCGCTACCCGCATTGAGGTGGTGACCGAGGGCATCCTGACCCGGCTGATCCAGGCCGATCCGATGCTGGACGACTATGCCGCGGTCATCTTTGATGAATTCCACGAGCGATCGCTTCAGGCGGATCTTGGCCTGGCGCTGGTGCGGGAATCCCAGCAGGCGTTGCGGGAGGATCTGCGGCTGCTGGTGATGTCGGCAACGCTGGATACTGCGCCGATCGCGAAGGTGCTTGGAGACGTGCCCGTAGTGACCAGTGAGGGGCGGGCGTTCCCGGTGGATGTTCACTATCGGCCGGCGCCACGCAATGGACGGGCGGTGGATCAGGTAACGTCGGTTGTTCAGGAAGCCCTTCGGGATCAGACCGGCTCTCTGCTGGTGTTCCTGCCCGGTGCCGGTGAAATACGCCGGGCGGAGCAGCAACTGCGGGGAAACCTGCCGGATGATGTGATGGTTGCTCCGCTCTACGGCAACCTGAAATCGGAACAGCAGGATCAGGCCATCTCACCCGCGCCTGAGGGCCAGCGCAAGGTGGTGCTGGCCACGGCCATTGCCGAAACCAGTCTGACCATTGAAGGGGTTCGGGTTGTTATCGACAGCGGCCAGCAGCGCCGGGCGGTGTTTGATCCCAACAGCGGCATGACCCGTCTGGTGACCGGTCGGGTCTCCAGGGCCTCGGCGGAACAGCGCAAGGGCCGGGCCGGCCGGGTTGAGCCAGGAATCTGTTATCGCCTGTGGAGCGAATCGGAACAGTTCGGATTGGCGGACTATACGCCTCCGGAAATTCTGGAGGCCGATCTGGCGCCCCTGGTTCTGGAGTTGGCCCAATGGGGTGCCCGGGATTCCGACGCTGTCGCCTGGATTGATGAGCCGCCGGCAGCCCATTGGCAACAGGCGGTGGCCTTGTTGCAGTGGCTGAATATACTCGACTCTGACGGGGCTGTTACCGATCACGGCAAGGCGGCACGGGAACTCGGAATTCACCCGCGCCTGGCACATATGGTGCTGAGAGGCCGCTCTATCGGGCTTGAAAGACCTGCTGCTGCATTGGCTGCCCTGCTCGGCGAGCGTGATCTTCTGGGCCCCGGCGCCGGGGCGGATATGCACGAGCGGATTCGTGTGTTCTACGGAGAGCGACGTGATCGCACGCTGGATGCGGCCCGGCTGAAGGCCGTGCGTCAATCGGCCAGTCGGATTTCCGGGTCGGCGCCGGCGGATACGCCAATACCGTCCGAGACGGAGGTAGGCCGGTTGCTGGCCCTGGCCTATCCGGATCGTATTGCCCGCCGGCGACCGGGTAAGGCGCCAAGGTATCAACTCAGTAATGGCAAGGGCGCGGCACTGAGAGAGGAGGATCGGTTGGCCCGGCACGACTGGCTGGTGGCTGCCGAGCTGGATGGTCGGGCCCGGGAAGCAACCATTTACCTGGCGGCTCCGGTAGACATTGCGGATCTGGAGCTGGACCTGGCTGACCATATCCATGATACCGAGGAGGCGCTCTGGGACGACAGCCAGGGTAAGATTGTGGCGAGACGCGCGCGGAAACTGGGTGAACTGGTCCTGCAGGAGCAGCCGATTGCCCGGGTGGATCCGGAACTGGTTCAACAGGGCCTGATCAACGCCATCCGGAAAAAGGGCCTGGAAAGCCTGCCCTGGAGCGATACCAGCCGCCAGTGGCGTGCCCGTGTGCGGTTGCTCGCCGAAACTTTGCCGGGTAATGGCTGGCCGGATACAAACGATACGGCTTTGCTGGAAAATCTGGAACAATGGCTGGGACCGTTTCTGGTTGGTATAAGCCGCTGGTCCGATCTGGCCCGGATTGACCTTCTGGCGGCCCTTAACAGCCTGATTGATTACCCTGCCCAGCAGCAGCTGCAGTCCCTGGCGCCAACCCACCTGACCATACCGACTGGTCAGCGGGTGTGTCTGGATTACACCGCCGACAACGGGCCGGTTTTGGCGGCCAAGCTGCAGGCGCTGTTTGGCTGGACGCAAACCCCGGCCGTCGCCGGCGGTCGGGTACCGGTAGTGATTCATTTGCTATCACCGGCCCAGCGGCCCTTGGCGGTCACCGCGGATCTGGCCAGTTTCTGGCGTAACGCCTACCCCGAGGTGCGCAAGGACATGCGTGGTCGTTATCCCAAGCATCCCTGGCCGGAAGATCCGTTTACCGCCGAGGCCCAGCAGGGCACGAAAAAACGCCCTGCTCGCTGATCCGCTGGCTGACCAGGAAGTGTGGCACCAACTCAAAGTACACGTTCCGGGGAGTTATCCACTCGCCTTCAGGCGCGTCGAGTTCATCTACCGGCATCTCCTCGAGCTCAACCGACCCGGAGTCCGTGTCGCTCTCGCGGAAGCTGTCCGCCAGCACCCACAAGGGCTTGTTGGCGGCCCGAGCTGCCAGTGCCAGCAGGTGGGTGCCGCTTTTGTTGATAAAATAACCATCGGCGAGCCAGGTATCGCAACCGGTGATCACCACATCGGCCTCGGAGACAAACAGTCCCATCTGGGCATCGGTAATCAGCGTGACGGGTACTGCGAGATCATCCAGGGTTCGGGCCAGTGAGTGACCCTCAAACCCCGGGCTGCTCTGGGTGCAGATGACGGAAAAGGGTTGATGGTTCTCGGCCATGCTCCGGAATAGCGCCAGGACCACAGAGCTGGCACTGTGGGTCATGACGACGGGCGCTGTCGGCAATTGATCGCGGGCGTGTCGGGCAATGGTGGTGGTGGCGTTTCGCAACTGATCCCGTGTGTCGGTGATGACCTGTCTCGCGGATTGTGGGTCTCTGGTTAATCGCTGCTCGACCCTGGACAGTGCATTGCCAATCACGATCATATTCGGACGGGCAGCGCGGAGCTCTGCCAGCAGCCGGCGAAGGGCCTCGACTTCCGGCCTGACATCTTCCAGGTAGGACAACAGTTCGTCGAGGGTATTGAGTGCCAGCTGCGTGGCGCCGGACTGAAAGTCTTCTCGCAGTCCAGACAAAATGGACCGCGCTCTGGAATCAAGTTCCTGCATTCTGTCTGTCCCCGCAACGTTCTGATCCAAGGTTAGCACCAGTAAGGTCTTTTGCTCATGCCCGAGTTGTGAAAATACCGCTTGCCTGAACGGCAACGCTGTATAAAATACGCGCAACTCAATCCCCGAGTGCGCTGTATCCATGCACCTTGTCTCTTTCGATATTTTCCGGACCCTGGGTTTTCCCAACACCACCGTTCTCAAGCCGGACCAGTTTCTGCGCCATAAAGAACTGTTGCGGGAGGCAGACTGGGTGCTATTCCCCGAGTATTGGCAGTTGAACGCGCTGGTTTATGGCCTGAAATGTCGGGTGTTTCCGAGCGTTGCCAGCTACTGCATAGGCCATAACAAGGTCGAGATGACCCGGGCGTTCCAGGCGGTTGCCCCTGAGCACACGCCCTGGACGATGATCGAGGCGAATGGCGCGGTGGAACGGGACATGATCTGGGATGCCATGTCTCATCCGTTCGTGGCAAAGCTGCCGAAGGCCAGCATGGGCGAGGGTGTCTGGCTGATCGAAACCCGCGAGGACTGGCGCCGCTACTGCGAGAGCACGGATGTACTCTATGCTCAGGAATACCTTCCCCTGGACCGCGATGCGCGCGTCGTGGTGGTGGGTGATCGGGTACTGACGGCCTATTGGCGAACCCAGGCAGACCAGGGGTTCTACAATAATGTGGCCCGCGGTGGTCGTATCGATACGAGTCCGGTGCCCCGGGTAATGACGGATCTGGCGTTGAGGCTCGCCCGGGAGTTGGGTGTTGATCACGCAGGTTTTGATATTGCGCTGGTGGAAGGCTACCCCTACGTGCTCGAATTCAACCGGCTTTTCGGAAATCAGGGCCTGGGTCAGGGCACCGAATTGCAGGATGCGATCCTGGGATATCTGAAGACGCAGACCGCACCGGAAGACCCGGACGGACCCACCGACCCAACGCCGCTCTGGCCGGTGGCTGTCTGAGACTTTTCTCGCTAGATTTCATGCCATTGGCGTTGCCCACGTCGTTCAATACTTATGGGTAGATATGCTCATATCCTGACCTGAAAAAAAGCCCGATGATCGCGCTATCTAACGGGTGCTGCAGCGTTGCTGTAGCGCCTTTTTTTATGCCTGTTTGCCCTGTGGAGGGAAACACCATCCATGACCGAAGTCGCCAACGCCAACATCGCTGATTATTACGACACTGAGACCTTCAAACGCATCAAGGACTTTGCCGACGGCAAGGAAACTCCGTTTGTGGTGATTGATACCGCCACAATTAATCGCCAGTACGATGAGCTGGTGGAAGGTTTCCCCTACGCCAGTGTGTATTACGCGGTAAAGGCCAACCCTGCCCCGCAGGTTCTGACCATGCTGCGCGACAAGGGTGCCTGTTTTGATATCGCGTCGGTGTATGAGCTGGACAAGGTGATGGCCCTGGGTGTGACCGGTGAGCGCATCAGTTACGGCAATACCATCAAGAAAGCGAAGGACATCCGTACCTTTTTCGAGAAGGGTGTGCGTATGTTTGCCACTGACTCCGAGGCGGACCTGCGAAACATTGCCAAGGCGGCGCCGGGCTCGAAGGTGTATGTACGTATCCTCACCGAGGGCACATTGACCGCTGACTGGCCCTTGTCCCGCAAGTTTGGCTGCCAGACCGACATGGCCATGGATCTGTTAATCCTGGCCCGTGATCTGGGCCTGGTGCCTTATGGCGTGTCTTTCCATGTCGGCTCCCAGCAACGGGAAATCGGCGCCTGGGATGCGGCTCTGAGCAAGGTGAAGGTCATTTTCGAGCGTCTCAAGGAAGAAGACGGCATTGAGCTGAAGATGATCAACATGGGCGGTGGTTTTCCGGCCAACTACATTACCCGGACGAACGAGCTGAAGGTCTATGCGGAAGAGATTGGCCGTTTCCTGCATGAGGATTTTGGTTCGGAGCTTCCGGAGATTATTATCGAGCCGGGCCGTTCTCTGATTTCCAATGCCGGTGTGTTGGTAAGTGAGGTGGTGCTGATTTCCCGGAAATCCCGCACCGCACTGCACCGCTGGGTGTTCACCGATGTGGGCAAGTTTTCAGGCCTGATTGAGACGCTGGATGAGGCGATCAAGTTTCCGATCTGGACGGAGAAATCCGGTGAAGGTGAGGACTGTGTGATTGCTGGGCCGACTTGTGACAGTGCCGATATCATGTATGAGCATCACAAGTATCCGTTGCCTTTGAATCTGGCCATCGGGGATCGGATGTATTGGCTCTCTACCGGGGCTTATACGACGACTTATAGTGCCATTGAGTTTAACGGGTTTCCTCCGTTGAAGGACTACTACATCTGACCCTGTTTTAGCTCGGAGTCTGGCACGGCCGTTCCGGCTGGATATGGGGAGTCCGCGAGGGGGAATTGGTATTCAGAAAAGGATCAGCTTTCGGGCTGGTCCTTTTTTCGTTTCAGGTCCAGGGTGAAGGCCAGCGGGAGCGCCAGGAGACTGTAGGCGATGATGGTGAGGACGGCGTGTCGGGCGTCGCCGGTCCAGTCGGCGATCAGGCCTCCCAGCATCGGGATTGAGAACGCCAGGGTGTAGCCAACGAGGAAGGTGCCGGCGGATAGGCGGCCGGTTTCTCTTGAGGTGGTGACCAAGGGCGGTACGGCGACCAGGAGAATGAGCAGGATGCCGGCGGTGAGGCTCATGAGGGTGGCGCTGGCGATGAACCACCATCCGGTGAAGGTGATGGCGCCCAGGATGCCAAGAATGCTCAGTGTGGCCGCGACGATGATGGCAGAGCGGCGGCCTACCCATGCCCGTGCCATTTTAAGCATGGTCAGGGAGGCGAAGACCTGGGCGAGGTTGAACCAGAACAGGGCTTCTGAGAGTTTGTCAAACTGGCCTTGCTGTTCCAGAAGGTTGCCCATGTAGGCGTTGAGGCCGAAGAACATGGAACCGGACAAGCCCAGGAGTAGGCCGATTTTGAGTGTGAGCGGGTTGCTCCAGTCTGGCAGCCAGGAGACTTTGCCCACGGGTTTTGCCCGGTCGCGTCTGGGTAGATAAAGCGCGGCGGCAACCAGCAGGGCGGGGAGTGACCAGGCCAGGAGTGTGGCACGCCAGCTGTCATCAAGCAGAGGCATGAGCACTGGCAGGGTAATGCCGGCGCCGATGAATTCGCCCATCAGCATGCCGTTCATGTAGATGGCCGAACCGAGGGCCAGGTGATGGGGCTCAAGCCATCGGGGCAGCAGCGCTGGCAAGGCCGGTTGCATCATGGCGACACCCAGGCCCATGATGGCGCTGGCCAGCATGAGTGTGAAAGTATCGGGTACCAGTCCGCGGCCGGCGGAGCCAATCACCATGATGACCATGGCGAGAGCGAGGGTGTTACGGGGGCCAATCCGGGCGATGGCCAGGGAGCCGGGCATGGAGCCAATGGCCAGCATCAGGATGGGCAAGGTGGTCAGGGCGCCGGTGAGGGCCTGGGTCAGTGCCAGTTCTTCGCTGATAAACGGTGCAAGGGGTGGTGCCACCAGCACCGGTATTCGCAGGTAAACGCCGGCCAACCAAAGCAACACCGCCACCGGCAGCAGTCTGGCTGGCGGTGGCGGTGTGGTTGCGGCCTGATGTTCAGCCACAGTGTGCGGAATCAGTCTTCGCCGGTGTCCGGAAGGTAGGCTCCGTCTTCGTCATGAACTTCGCGGCCGGTAACCGGAGGGTTGAAGGAACAAATCAGTCTCATGTCCTCGGTTCCGCCGTACAGGGTATGCTGGTCGTGCTTGTCGAGTGCGTACAGGGTCCCGTCAGTAATCTCGTGAGTTTCCCCGGTCGCCTTGTCAAGGATTTTGCCGTTGCCGGCCACGCAGTAGACGGCTTCCAGATGGTGCTTGTACCAGAGGTTCAGAACCGCGCCCGCGGGAATGATGGTCTCATGGAAGGAAAAGCCCATGCCGTCCTTTTTCAGCAGCATGCGACGGCTGGTCCATCCTGGTCCGGTCACTTCCCGCTCGGTACCGATAATGTCTTGCACTCGTACGATTTTCATCTGCATTCCTCATTTTGTGATGGAATAGCTTTTTAGTATAAACATCCCTTTCAGGTCCGATTCAACCGCCAATCGTCGTAAACCATCATCGCTTGCTCTATGGCAAGGGTGAAATTGTCCCGCTGTCGATCGTCGAGCGGCCGGCGTTTACGACACTTGTCGAAGGCCTTCTGGATGTTTTGTCGGCTGGTTTTGTCAAGGCTTTCCAGCCAATGGTGATCCGCTGGTTCCAGGTCCAGCAAGTCCCGACCGGCGTGGTTCCGGTGGCTGATGTGCCACCAGTGATCAACGGCACGCCCCAATACAACATAGCCGAACTGGCTGTCCTGTACAGGGCCAAAGCTGGCTGTTTTTAATCCGTCTCTGAGCACGCCGATATTCAGTGCCGGCAGGGCCAGCCGGTCCCCATAGAAATAGCTCCCCGCAGCGCCGATCAGGCCGCCCACCAAAGCGCCCGTTCCGAGAGAGGAGCCAAAGGTCAGTGCGTCGATCCCGGCTCCGCTGACGGCACCCGCGCCAAAGCCGGCGGTGGCGAGGTAGCGCTTGCTGACGGCCCAGGCTTTTCGGCTGTTCTCCGAAAACAGGTCGTGCTCACTGTGCCACTCCAGTTCCGCTTCCTGACGACGGATGCGCCGATGCTGGTAAAGGTGTTCGATATCCACGCGCAGAGTCTGTTCCCGCTTGCGCTGGTGGCGATACCAGTGCTGGCGTAGCTTGTCAGCCAGTGAACCGTCACTTGTCTCGGCCGCCTGTCCCTCAGTCAGGGTGCGTTTCTCCTGGAATGACATCATGTCCTCCAGCGCCCGGGCAATCAGTGCAGCGGCCTGTTGGCGGCGCTGTTGGCGCTGGGCGTACAGGTAGCGAGTGGCCTGTTCCAGTGGCGTTTCCCAGTCCGGTTCCAGTTGTCCGAAAGCTCGTAAAAGTCCGAGATGTTGCTCGAAATGGGCGCGAACAGCATCGAATCGGCGAACAACCTGGAAGAACTGGCCCAGCGCGGCCTGCCAGGTATCGCTGTAGTCGTCATCGCCGATGCTGTTGATTAGCGCCAGGTTGGGGCGGCCGGTCCAGCGCAGGATGGTCATTTCTGCCTCGTGTTCTGTGCTGTAGGGCACCGAACCGTCGACCACGTAAATGATGCCAGCACCCTCGATCAATGGCGTCAGAAGCTCGCATTCATCGGTGAACCGGCCATCGCCTTGATGCTGTGTCACAAAGGCTCTGATCGTGTCAGCGTGGTCGGAGGCCGAGATGCTGTGGGCCTCGAGCCATTCCAGTACCCGGCGCGGGCGCTGGAAGCCGGGGGTGTCTACCAGGGTGTAGAGGGTCTGCCCGTCCACTGTCAGCGGATAGGCCTGGCGTTTGCGGGTGGTGCCGGGTTCCAGGGCAATGGCGATGGCATCGTTCTGGGACAGGGTCGCCACCACGCTGGATTTACCCTTGTTCGGGTGACCGACGACAGCAAACGTAGGTGCCTGTGTCATGAGTGCTCCCCGGCAGCTGAATAGGGATCCCGGATCTGGAAAGAGGGCAGCGACACTTGGATAAACTCGCTGCCAACACGCTCGGCAAAGCGAAGCCAGGGCTGGATCTGATGGGCATCGGGCTCCTGGTTGCTGTCTGCGGCCAGGGGTACCAGGGCGACCCGGGCGCCCTCGGGCCAGATGCCACGGGCGGTCTCAAGAAAGTCCTGAAGTTCGCCGGTGGGGGGTTGCCAGCAACGCACCAGCAGGATGACCGCTTTGGTGCGGGTCTGCAGGTGCCCGGCGATATGGTTCAGAGCCTGATCATCGTCCGAGAGACTGGCGCTGCCCCCGGCACGAAGCACGAGCTGTTTGCCTGAACGAAGCGCCTCTGGCAGTTCCGGTTCGCCGGCGCCAGCCCAACACAGCAGAATGTCGCTGTCGGGCAGTGGCAGCAAATCGCTTCGGGCTCTTGTGTCCGGCAGGTCGTCGGCGTCATGGTGGCTGTTGCCGGTGTCCAGGGTCGGAGTTTCCATGCGATACATCAGGGCGTGCATGGCCGGATGGCTGGCGAGCAGACGATGGGCCTTTCGTCGTGTCTGCGCCGAGGCAAGTCCCCACAGCAGCAGTCGTGGCGCCAGAATCCAGGTTGCCCAGAGCATGGTGACAAACGGCCACCATTGCCCCCATAAAGCCGGGTTGGGACTTGCCGTGGGAGTGCCGGCCCGGAAGAAACGTGTTCCCTCGACCAGAGCAAGATCCGGGGCAGCTGCCGGCCAGAGCCAGGCCCAGGGCGTTGCGACGGCGCTTATCAACCCGTGGTAGCTCTCAGCAGCCGTTTCCAGGGTGGTGCTCCAGCCGAAGGCAAGGTCCTGTATGACCACTGTGGCTAGCAAAGTGACCAGACCCGCGATCCCGAAAGCGATACCACCCAGGTGAGCGGCTTGGGCCATCAGGAGGGGATGGAGCTTGTTGAAGACCCCCTGGTCAGGGTTGGCCCCGAGCCGCCGCGCCAGCCAGCGCCAGGGTTGCCAACCGGCCAGGGATTGCAGGGTGGTAAACAGGGCAAGCACCAGGTGCAAAAGTACGAAGGCCAGAAACACCGTGATGTTGATGCGTTGGCCGCCGTCGTAAAACAGCAGCCCGGCCATGGTCAGCACGCCTGCGATTAAACCAGCTGCCGAAAAAACACCAGTGATCCGGCGCCAGGCCCCCAGGGTCTGGCCCGTGGATGCCGGGGTTGTCCGGGGCCCACTGAGCCGGCTCAGATGGGCCAGCCAGCGGGCGGCATCCGGAGCCACGCCCTGCTCTTCACAGACCAGAGCGAACTTGCGGTCCCGGCGATGCAGGAAGGTGGGAGGTTGTGATCTGTCCCGTTGCGCCTGGTTGTCAAACTCCAGCAGCAATCGGAGGGGGCTGTCGGTCATTCGGTGTTCCGGTGTCGAATTCGTGCAGTCGGGCCCAGTCAGGCATTAGTGCTAGGATATAGGGATACCCGCACCCGATACCAGACAACGAGAGTTCATGCCCCACCATCTGATGAATCTACGCCATGTGCCCGATGACGAGGCCGATGAAATCCGGGCCCTCTTTGATGCCCATGAGGTGGCCTATTATGAAACGCCGCCAAGCCGCTGGGGGATCAGCATGGGTGGTTTCTGGGTCCACGATGACGAGGAGGCGGCCCGGGCCCGAGCGTTGCTGGATGAGTATCAGCGGCAACGTTATGAGACCCAGCGGCGGACCTACGAGGAGCACCTGGCCCGGGGCGAGTCTGGCGGTTTCTGGTTCATGCTCAGGCAGCGACCAATTCGGACCCTGGCGGCCTGCGTTGCCATTCTGATAATCATGGGCCTGAGCCTGCTGCCGTTTATCCGAATTGGTTAGGTTCAGCCATCTTGTTGACGGACGAGGAACCCTATCGCTTCGTCGATGGCACCGCCCGCGGTCAGAAAGCTGGTTACATGCCCCCTCAGGTGCATTTCATACAACTCGCTGTAGACCTGCTGGTCCTGGAGCGCCTCCCGAAAGCGTTCCGTCTGGCTGAAAGGCACGAGCATATCCATGGCGCCGTGAAACAGGAAAAAAGGTGGAGCATTGCCGGTTACATGGCTGATCGGTGATGCCTCGCGATAGGTTCCCGGCATCTCGTGCTGCTCACCTCCAAGGAATTGCCGGATCAGTTTTCCCGAGCCAAAGGCCATCAGGTCGGAGGGCAGGCCGCCGGTGACGACCGCATTCAGTCGGGTTTCCGGCCCGCCGTGGGGCCGGTTCAGCTCGCTGTCCGAGCTTGCTACCAGGGCCATTAAGGCAATGAGATGGGCGCCAGAGGAGAACCCGAAGCCGCTCACTTGCGTTGCGTCCAGGTGATACTCGTCGGCGTGCCGGTTCAGCCACTGTCGGGCGAGTTGCAGATCGTGCAGCTGGGCAGGAAAAGTGTGTTCCGGCGCGAACCGGTAGTCGATATTCAGTACCGCGAAACCGTGGCTGGCAACCTCTTCTGCAATCCAGGCCATATCTTCCCGGGATCTGCGCTGCCAGCCGCCACCGTGAACCATCAGAACAACCGGCCGGCGCCGCTGCGACAGCTGCCTGTTCGGGAGGTAGAGGTCGGCAAACAGGGCTTCAGGCCAACCATCGGGCGAGAACCGCAAGTCCTTAGCTATTTGGAAGGGGCCTTCATCCGGGATGTCAGCGGGGGCGGATCCGTTGTGATGGGTCGCGCACCCGGCCAGCACCAGCAGACTGCTGATCAATCCGAGTATTCCGCTCCGTTTTACTCTTGTTCGGTAACCGGACACTGACATCTCCTTCTTGAAGCGTTCCATCAAGTCTACGACAGGTCGATAGTGGTGGATGTAAGTCCGGCTCCGTGAGCAATACCCAAACTCCATTGTCCGACATTCAATACACTGTCCGATTTTCGGGACAGTCTTGATGGGGCTGGCAAATAAGGCGCTTCCCAATGACTTCTCTGTCCAGAGGTGTCCGGAAATCCGGATTATCGTCTCACTTTAACTAAAGGTTATTCATTAAAAGCTTTTAAATCAGTCAGGTATCCAATTGGCACAGGATGCGCATGGTGTTACCGGGGCCCGGCTTGAGGCCTGGTCTGTTCGTTTACAACAACAAACAAGGAACGATCATGAAACGAATAATGCTCTGCGCCCTGATCGGCGCCACGGGGATGACCCTGACTGCCTGTAAGGACAAGCCACCGTTCAATCAGATTCCCGACTTCATCCGGGGCGATATAAACCAGGCCAGCTACGACGGTATTACCGATGACCTGCTGACTGCGGGCCTGGGTGCCAGCGGTCTGGCCAGTACGCCTGCCCCTGCGTTCACAGACCCTCTGAATCCCACTGCTGCCGAGCTCCGCCGGTTGGCGATCTATAACAACTACCGAGCGTTGGTGGATACGGTTCCCGGCGGCGGTTACGGCACCTTTTTCGGCCCACAAGTCGGCGCCAGCGGTGAAGGCCTGATACCGGGCGATGAATTCATTGCCTACATGTCGGTGCCTGGTACCGGTGTGCCGGTGACGGTCATGGCCCAGGTGCCCGATAGTTTCGATCCTGATCAACCTTGTATGATCACGGCGCCCTCGTCCGGTTCCCGTGGCATCTATGGCGCCATCGGCACCGCCGGGGAATGGGGACTCAAGAAAGGGTGTGCCGTGGTGTACACCGATAAAGGCACTGGAACCGGTTCACACAACCTCGCCACCAATACCGCCCAGCGGATTGATGGCACGCTGACCTCATCCGATGAACCCGTGCAGTTTCGGGCCGACCTGACCGATGAGCAGCGCGCCACGTTCGACAGTAACTGGCCGGATCGTTTCGCCTACAAGCACGCTCATTCCAAAGCCAATCCGGAAGCTGATTGGGGCCTGCATGTGTTGCAGTCCATTGAGTTCGGTTTTTACGTGCTGAACGAGAAGTTTGGCCGGGAATTGGGTAACGGTGAAACCCTGCTGACGATAACCCCCAAAAACACGGTGGTCATCGCCTCCAGTGTCTCCAATGGCGGTGGCTCGTCAGTTCGTGCAGCCGAACAGGATACCCGGGGCCTGATTGATGGCGTGGCGGTTTCCGAACCGAACGTTAACCCGACGGTGGACCGCAGCTTCACTATCCGTCAGGGCGATGGCCCCGTGATTACTGAGCACAGTCGCAGCCTGCTGGATTACACGACCGCTCTTGCCGTCTATCAGGGTTGTGCCAACCAGGCGCCGGCGATTCGCGACACCGCACCGCTTAATGCCGTGTTCAATCCGCCGGCCATCGGCGAGAATATCTGTAATTCCCTCGCCAATAAGGGGCTGGTGACCGGTGCTACCCTTGATGCCCGGGCGACCGATGCTCTTCGGATACTCAATGAGGAATTCGGTATTCAGCCGGAACAGAACCTGCTGGCACCCGTGCACTTCGGGTTGGCGGTGGCTCCGAGTATTTCCATGACCTATGCCAACACCTATGGCCGGGCCGGTGTTGAGGATCGGGTCTGTGAACTCAGTCTGTCGGCAACTGATACCGCCGGAGCCGTAACCCAGTTGGCGCCCACGGTCGAGGCCGCCTTGTTTTCGGCCAGCAATGGCATTCCGCCGTCGGCCGGGGTGAACATCGTGTACGACGATGCCGATGGTCAGCCCACCAATCTGCCTGCCAGTGCCTCCCCGAGCTCCAATCAATTGGACTATGGCCTGGATGCCCTGTTGTGCCTTCGAAGCCTTGCCCAGGGCAGCGACGCCATTAGCGGAACGGATCTGGAAGGTTCCGACGCCGAGCTGGCAACGGCAATTGCGGAGGGGATCGCCGAGGTTCGCGCCTCGGGCGATCTGCAAGGCAAGCCGACGGTTTTTGTCACCGGTCGTGCCGACGCGATTCTGCCAATCAACCACACGTCCAGGCCCTATTTCGGCCTGAACCAGCGAGTGGAAGGAAAGAAAAGCAACCTTCGGTACTACGAAATCCTCAACGCCCACCATCTGGACGTGCTCAATGGGTTCGCGGGCGTTGCCGATCGTTATGTGCCGCTGCACCACTACTATTTCCAGGCGCTGGATCTGGTTTGGGCCAATCTGACCGAGAAGCAGGCGTTGCCGCCCAGTCAGGTGGTTCGGACAGTGCCCCGGGGCGACATTGCGACACCGTTGGCGGAAGCCAACCTGCCGGCGATCAATCCCGCGCCGGATGCCGCAGACAGGATTGTCTTTGCTGACGACCAGGTCCAAATCCCGGAATAAGCGTGTCACTGGCCGGCCCGATATAGGGCCGGCTTCGTTTGCCCCCGATACGGGGGCCCCATATACTTCCGTGACTGCACCCGGCCTGTCGGGTGCCAGGGTTATCAAGATGAATGACATTCGACCCGTTGGTGCGCGGTACATGACACAGCTGTTTTCTGACAACAATAAAAGTGGCCTGACCAGAGACCTGATCGAGGCCCTGTTTCCGATGTTCGAGGAAGCCAGCGCCGGCGCCATCGCCGTGGACTGCAGTGCCCGGATTACCTGGATCAACAGCAGCTATTCGCACCTGCTCGGCCTCGGGGACCCCTCCAAGGTGATTGGTAAACCGGTGCGCCAACTCATCCCCCATACCCGGATGCCGGAGGTGGTTGAAACCGGCAAACCCCTGTTGTTGGACATCATGGAACACAACCAGCAGCAGCTGGTGGTAACCCGTTTGCCCTACTATGACGACGACGGAAAAATCGTCGGTGCGGTGGCGTTTGTCCTCTACGATGATCTCCAGCCCCTGACGCCACTGGTTTCAAAATACCGGCGGCTACACCAGGATCTGGCTGCCGCGCGCAAGGCATTGGCGAAAAAGGCGCGGGGTACCCGCTACAGCCTGGGTGACTTTGTCGGCGCCAGCCCGGCAGCGCTGGAGGTCAAACGGCGGGCACGTCTGGCCGCTGGTCGTGACATGCCGGTGCTTTTGCTGGGCGAGACTGGCACCGGCAAGGAAGTGCTTGCCCAGGCTATCCACACGGTTTCGGGCCGTGCTGAAAAACCCTTCGTGGGCGTGAATGTCGCTGCGATTCCGGACAATCTTCTTGAGGCTGAGTTTTTTGGTGTCGCCCCGGGAGCCTATACCGGCGCGGATCGTCGTACCCGAGAGGGCAAGTTCCAGCTGGCGAACGGTGGCACCCTGTTCCTTGATGAAGTGGGCGATATGCCCCTGCCGTTGCAGGCCAAGCTCCTGCGCGCCTTGCAGGAGGGTGAGATCGAGCCGCTCGGCTCCAACAAGGTGGTTTCGGTGGATGTCAGGGTTATTGCCGCTACCAGCCGAAATCTTGAGGTCATGATTGCCGAGGGTAATTTCCGCTCGGATCTCTATTACCGTCTCAATGTCCTGGAGATTCCCATCCCGCCTTTGCGGGATCGTCTGGCGGATCTTGGTGTCCTCTGCGAAGCACTGCTTGAAGAGGTATGCGAAGGACTGGAGTTGCGCGGAGAGATTACGGATGCTGGTGTATCGGCTCTGGGCAGTTACGACTGGCCCGGTAATATCCGTGAGTTGCGAAACGTTCTGGAGCGCGCGATGACCATGGGTGAAGAGGGCGGGCTGCTGGATGCTGACGCCATTTTCAAGGTTCTGCCCCGCGGAGGAACCCGTCCGGTTTCCTCTCTGGCTTCGCAACCGGTCAGGCCGTTATCCCGGACTCTGGCTGAGGCCGAGGCCCAGGCCATTGAAGAAGCCCTTGTGGCGAGCCGTGGCAACCGCACCCGTGCTGCAAAGCTCTTGGGCATCTCCAGATCCGTCCTTTACGAGAAACTGGCCAAACTGTCCTGAAATTCGGACGATTGTCTGATTATCCGTACAACCACGTACGACTGATGTCTAATGCTGTCTGGTTTTTCGGACAATCCTTTTCTCGCCGACCTCTTTGTTTTTCCATAACTAATTGAATTAAATAAATAAAGTTATTCTGGCATAGTGTCTGCAACATCCGAGGTGCAGGACGTCAGAACAATGCAGAGAACAAGACTGGCGCCAACTGTTGGACCCCAAATATTATCCTGTCCGTCTGTTCCTGCATTCTCTGACTATACTCAGATCAGGCCTTTCAGGTTGTAAGCCGCCAGGCCAGACAAAACAACAAAGTTAGGAGACTTGCCAATGAAACTTCTCAAGGCTCTCACCGGTGTGGCCGGTGCGATTGCTCTCACCACGGGTTCCGCTTTCGCAGACGATCTGCGCTGGAAAATGCCCGTAGCCTTCGCTACCAACCTTCCGGGCCTCGGTTCTCCCGCTGCCTGGGTTGCGGACAACCTCACTACCGCCTCCGATGGCAGCATCCAGGTCCGTGTCTATGAGCCCGGCAAGCTGGTTCCGCCGTTCGACATCCTGCAGTCCGTCTCAGACGGCAAGGTCTCTGCTGGCTACACCTGGATCGGCTACGACCAGGGCAAAGTGCCTGCGATTCCCCTGTTTGCCGCTGTTCCGTTCGGTATGAAGCCACCCGCCTACATTGGCTGGTATTACTACGGTGGCGGTCATGAAATGCTGCAGGAAACCTATGCCAACAAAGGCTTCAACGTACACGCACAGCTGTGCGGCATCATCGGGCCTGAAACGGCGGGTTGGTATTCCAAGCCCATCAAAACACTGGAAGACTACAAAGGCTTGAAGATTCGTTTCGCTGGCCTGGGTGGCAAGGTTCTCGAGAAGCTGGGCGCTTCCGTCACCATGATGCCGGGCGGCGAGCTTTACCAGGCGCTGGAGAAAGGCACCATTGATGCTACTGAGTTCTCCATGCCGGCTATTGACCAGATCCTCGGCTTCAATCAGGTGGTTAAGTACAACCTGTTCCCCGGCTGGCACCAGCAGTTCACGGCACAGTACATGTTGATTAACAAGGATGAGTGGAATCGTGCCACGAAAGCTCAGAAGGCGCTGGTTGAAGCTTCCTGTACTGCGGCGACCACTCGCGGTCTGGCCGAGGGTGAGTACAAGAACGGCAAGGTTCTGGCCGAGTTCCAGGACAAGGGCGTTCAGGCCGACCAGATTCCCCGTGATGTTCTGCTCAAGCTGCGGGACGTGACCGAGGAAGTGCTTGAGGAAGAAGCGTCGAAGGATGCCGATTTCAAACGCGTTTACGAGAGCCAGCAGGAGTTCATGGAATCCTACAAGGTGTGGGATACCCGCGCCTATGTACCGGCGGACCTCTAAGGTTCGGGGCTGACCCAGAGCACCGGAGGCAATTCTGGTGCTCTCTTATTTAGTCTGGATGGCCCTGCGGGGCCATCCTTGTTTCACGGCAGGCTTTGTGAACGAGGAACTGTTGTATGACAGTGTCTGATAAAGGCTCACCGCCAGGTGTGCGGGCATCGGCGTCGGACGCCGGGCAATTTATTCATCATCACACGGAGTTTCCAACAACCGGGCTTAGCCGGGTTGTGGACGGTGTCATTTCTGCAATAGGCAAGACTGCGTCCTGGCTCTGGATTGTGGTTACCGGCGTGATCATCTACGCCGTAGTGGGTCGTTACGCCTTTGGCATGGGGTCGGTCACTCTGGAAGAGGTCCAGTGGCACCTGGCCGGCGCAGGCTGGTTGTTGGGGTTGGGTTATACCCTGGTGACGGATGATCATGTCAGGGTGGATGTCATCCATGAGCGGCTGTCTCTCAAAGGCCAGGCCTGGATTGAATTATTGGGCCTGGTCTTCCTGTTGTTGCCGTTCCTCGGGCTGGCGGTTTACGAAATGATTCCCTACGCCATCAGTTCCTGGGAGCAGGGCGAAACCAGTCAGGCACCTGCCGGCCTCCCGTACCGCTGGATTCTCAAGGGCGTTCTGGCATTTTCGTTCGTGCTTCTGATTCTGGCTGCCCTGTCTCGCCTGTTGAAAGTAACTGCCCTGCTTTTCGGCTTTCCGAAGCCAATCCGGGTCGAATCCGGGGATAACAAGAAAGAGGATGCGTCCTGATGGAGCTTGAAACCCTTTTCGTAATCGGCATGTTCCTCACGTTCGGGGCGTTGCTGATGACCGGATATCCGGTTGCGTGGGTCTTGGGTGGCACTGCAGTTATCTGGACTGTCGTCGGTGTCATTGCCGTTGAGAATTTCGGTGCCAATCTATGGTTTGATTATTCCTCCTCCATGGGGCTGGTGCCTGAGCGGATATGGAAGGTCGTAAACAGCGAAACCCTTGTGGCCCTGCCCATGTTCATATTCATGGGCATCATGCTTGACCAGTCCGGCGTGGCCGAGCGACTGATGAACAGCATGGTCAAACTGTTTGGTGCCGTTCGCGGCGGTTATGCAGTGACGGTGATTGTCATCGGTGTTCTGCTCGCAGCGACCACAGGTATTATCGGTGCTTCCGTGGTACTGCTGGGCATGCTGTCCCTGCCTGTGATGATGGAGAACAAGTACGACAAGGGGTTTGCCGTGGGCACTGCCTGTGCAACCGGCACCCTGGGTATTCTCATCCCGCCTTCCATCATGCTGGTCCTGATGGCGGATCGCCTCGCCGTTCCTGAGGCTTCCGTGGGCGACCTGTTTATGGGCGCGTTCTTTCCGGGTTTGATGCTGGGCGCCATGTATGTGGCCTACGCCATCATCCGCCCCATGCTGCAGCCGAATATTGCGCCGGTGCCTGAGGGTACCGAAAAAGTGAGCTGGGCCATCGTCTGGGAAGTGGCAAAGGCGGTAGTGCCAACCGCCGCGTTGATTCTGGGCGTATTGGGTTCCATCTTTGCCGGCATAGCTACTCCAACGGAGGCTTCCGGTGTGGGTGCCCTGGGTGCTCTGCTGCTGGCACTGATGTCTGGCCGACTGAACCTGAACGTGCTGAACTCGTCCATGCAGCAGACGACGCGCACGGCCGCGTTCATTTTCGCCATCTTCCTGGGTGCGACTGCGTTCTCTGTTGTGCTTCGGGGGCTTGGTGGTGACCAGGTGATAGAAGATGCCCTTCTGGGTCTGCCTTTTGGCCCCTACGGCGTCGTTCTTACCATTCTGTTTGGTGTCTTTCTGCTCGGCTTCTTCCTGGACTGGGTGGAAATCACCCTGATTATCCTGCCGCTGGTTGCGCCGGTTGTGCAAAGCCTCGGCTTTGATCTGGTCTGGTTCACCATCCTGTTTGCTATGTGCCTGCAGACCTCTTTCCTGACGCCGCCGGTTGGATTCGCGTTGTTCTACATCAAGGGTGTGGCGCCACCGGAGATCGCCGTTACTGATATTTATCGCGGCGTTATTCCGTTCATCATTATCCAGCTGGTAGCTCTGGCTATTGTGTTCGTGGTTCCGGAAATCGCGACCTGGCTGCCCAGCGTGGCTTACGACTAAGGAGAAAATAACCATGCGTCTGGAAAACCGGATTGCTTTGATTACCGGTGCCGGCCGTGGCATCGGCCGGGCCATTGCCGAGGCCTACGGTCGCGAAGGCGCCAAGGTCGCTGTGGCTGACCTGACACTCGAGGCGGCACAGGACACCGTAGCTGCCATCGAGCAGGCCGGCGGTACTGCCATCGCCCTCGAAATGGACGTGACCGATGAAGATGCAGTTGACGTAAACGTCAACTTTGTGGTTAAACAGTGGGGTGGTCTGGATATCGCCATCGCGAACGCCGGCATCCAGCACATTGATCCGGTGCACAAGCTTGCTTATTCCGATTGGCGCAAAGTCATGAATGTGCATCTTGATGGCGCATTCCTGGTGACTCGCGCGGCACTCAAGCACATGTACGAGAGTGGCGGTGGCACCATGCTCTATATGGGGTCGGTGCATTCTCTGGAGGCTTCTCCCTTGAAAGCCCCATATGTGGCGGCCAAGCACGGCATGTTGGGGCTGTGCCGGGCGGTGGCGAAGGAAGGTGCGGAACACGGGGTGCGGAGCAACATCATCTGCCCCGGGTTTGTGCGCACGCCCCTGGTGGATAAGCAGATTCCGGAACAGGCCAAGGAGCTGGGCATTTCCGAAGAGGAAGTGATCAGTAAAGTTATGCTCAAGAACACTGTGGACGGCGAATTCACCACCCTGGAAGACGTGGCAGAGTTGGCGGTTCATCTGGCTGCATTCCCCTCTGCGGCTTTGACTGGCCAGTCCATCGTGGTCAGTCACGGCTGGCATATGCAGTAACATTCAGGAGATATGGATGAGCAATGAAGAACAATCACCGGTAGTCTGGTCTCCGTCGGAAGACACCCTGGCCAATTCCCGCATGGGCCAGTTCAAGGCCTGGCTGGAGCAGCAGGGCTTCGGTCCGTTTGCTGATTACCACGCGTTGCACCAGTGGTCTATTGATGAGCTGGAAACCTTCTGGCAGAAAGTCTGGGACTACTGCGGCCTGGTCTGCGATACCCCGGCCGAGAAAGTACTGGGCAAGCGTGCAATGCCAGGCGCCGAATGGTTCCCGGGCATGAAACTGAATTTTGCCGCCAACCTGCTTCGGTTGGCGGAGGGCGAGCACGCCAATCGCGAGGCGGTGGTAGCTTACTGTGAAACCCGCCCTGTGCTGCGCCGCACCTACGCCGAGCTCAAGGCTGACGCGGGTGCCCTGGAAGCCTTCCTGCGTGACAAAGGCATTCAACAGGGCGATCGAGTGGCTGGTGTGGTCACCAATGGCTACGAAGCCCTGGTTGGTATGCTGGCAGCGACGAGCCTCGGCGCCATCTGGAGTTCAGCGTCTCCCGATTTTGGTGTTGGCGCCATTCTCGATCGTTTTGGCCAGATTGAGCCCGCAGCAATGATCGTGGTGAATGGCTACGGCTATGGCGGCAAGGTTTTCGCCCGCCAGCAGGACTTCGCAGAGCTGATTGCAGGATTGCCCACTCTGAAATCTGTGGTCAGTGTTCAGCAACTGCCGGACGAGCCCCCGATTGGCGGGGATCTGGTTACCACCTGGGACGACGTCCTGGCCTACGGCAAAGGTAATGCGCCCTCGTTCACTCCGCTGCCCCCGGACCACCCGGTCTATATCCTGTATTCCTCCGGCACCACGGGCAAACCCAAGTGCATCGTTCACGGCAACGCCGGCCTGTTGGTCAACCATGCCAAGGAATTGATGCTCCATGGCGACGTTGGTCCCGAGGACCGGTTCCTGTACTTCACCACCTGTGGCTGGATGATGTGGAACTGGCAAGCCTCCGCCCTGATGACAGGCGCAGCGGTGATCACCGTTGACGGCTCCCCGGGCTATCCGAGCCTGAACTTCCTCTGGGACACTGTGGCGGAAGAGAAGGTCACCCATTTTGGCACCAGTGCCCGCTTCATCGCCGGCTGCCGGAAAGGCGAGCTCCAGCCCGCAAAAACCCTGGACCAGAGCAAGCTTCGGGTGGTGTTCTCCACCGGCTCACCGTTGTTGCCGGAAGACTATGATTGGGTCTACAGCGATGGCGCTCCCGGCGCCCTGCTCGGCTCCATTGCAGGTGGCACGGACATCTGCGGCTGCTTCGTCGGCTCAACACCCCTTCTGCCTGTTCGTCGTGGCGAAATCCAGTGCCGCTTCCTGGGCGTCGACGCGGTCGCCTACGGCGACGATGGTCAGCCGGTCAGCGAAGGCCGCGGCGAGCTGGTCTGCCGTCAGCCGCTGCCATCGATGCCGGTCAGCTTCTGGCAGGATCCGGATGGCGAGCGCTACCGCGACGCCTACTTCAACACCTTCCCGGGCGTGTGGGCCCACGGTGATTTCATCGAGTTCACCGAACACGGCGGGGCCATCATCTATGGCCGCTCTGATGCCACCCTGAACCCGGGCGGCGTTCGAATCGGTACCGCGGAAATCTACCGCCAGGTGGAAACCGTGGCTGAGGTCAAAGACAGCCTAGTGGTGGGACGTCAGGTCGACGGCGACGTGGAAGTGGTTCTGTTGGTGGTTCCGGCTGACGGCCAGGCCATCACCGACGACCTGCTGAAACAGCTCAAGAGCCGAATCCGCGAAGGCGCCAGCCCACGCCACGTGCCCAAGCACATCGTTCAGGTGAACGATATTCCGTACACCCGCAGTGGCAAGAAGGTGGAACTGGCGGTTGCCCGGTTGATCAACGGCTCGAAAAAGGCGGACAACAGGGATGCTCTTGGCAATCCCGAGGCCCTGGACCATATTCGGGATCGGTTGGCTGCGGTTGGGCTGTTGCCCGAATGAGGGGCTGAAATCTGAGGGTGGTTGTCGGATTACGCCGTTGGCTAATCCGACCTACTCTCCTGATTTTGTCGACAAAAATGCTGTTGAGATTGACCGCGCGGAGGCATATCGAGAGGCCCGGTTCCTCTGCCGCTCTACCCGAATGTCCAATGTTAGAAAGTTTCGTAAATTCCCTCCATTTCATCGTCTTGTAACCGAAGATCAGGCATTTTTAGTCCGTTCTTATACTAAGATCTTAACCAAAATTAACGAAAAAATGGTATCTTAGTAGGTCTATCAAAAGTTCCTAATCAGTCATTGCTCAGGTCGGGCGTTCAAAAGACGTCTGACCCCGCCATGACCGTCCTGAACCCACCCATTAGCCTGAGGACGAAAATGACATCATCCAAAGCCAAGATTGTCTACACACTGACCGACGAGGCGCCAGCTCTCGCAACACGGTCGCTTCTTCCCATCCTGGAAACCTATGCCAAGCCGGCTGGTATTGAATTCGAAACCAGCGACATCTCTCTCGCGGCGCGTATTCTGGCGAACTTCCCGGATTATCTGGAGGAAGATCAGCGGGTTCCGGATGCCCTGGCCGAACTGGGTGAATACACCAAGGACCCAGACGCCAACATCATTAAACTGCCGAACATCTCAGCGTCTATTCCGCAGCTACGGGCGGCTATCACAGAGCTGAACGAGCAGGGATACAAGCTTCCCGAATACAAAGAGAATCCTGAGACAGACGAAGAGAAAGAAATCCAGTCCCGTTACGCCAAGGCTCTGGGCAGTGCCGTTAACCCGGTGCTCCGTGAAGGCAACTCCGACCGTCGTGCGCCGACTGCCGTAAAAGCGTTTGCCCGGAAATACCCGCACACCATGGGTGAGTGGAGCCCGGCCTCACGCACCCACGTGGCCCACATGCGCGGTGGTGACTTTTACTCCAGCGAGCAGTCCGTAACTCTGGACAAGGCTACCAAAGCCAACATCGTGTTCGAGAACAAGCAGGGCAAGCAGACGGTTCTGAAATCCGACCTGCCGCTGCAGGAAGGCGAAGTTCTGGACGGCATGTTCATGAGCAAGAAGGCGCTGGTGAAGTTCTTCGAGGACGCCATTGCCGATTGTGAGAACACCGGTGTCATGTTCTCCCTGCACGTGAAAGCCACCATGATGAAAATCTCCCACCCGATCGTGTTTGGTCACGCGGTGAAGGTTTTCTACAAGGATCTGTTCGACAAGTACGGCGAGCTCTTCGACGAGATCGGCGTGAACCCGAACAACGGCCTGTCCAGCGTGGTCGAGAAGATCAAGCAACTGCCGGAATCCAAACAGGAGCAAATCCAGGAAGACTTGCACGCTTGCTACGAGCACCGTCCGGAAATCGCCATGGTGGATTCGGTCAAGGGTATCACCAACCTCCACGTCCCCAGCGACGTCATTGTTGATGCCTCAATGCCGGCGATGATCCGTAACTCCGGCAAGATGTGGGCCCGGGACAACAAGCTTAAGGACACCAAGGCGGTCATGCCGGAGTCCACCTACGCCACCATCTACCAGGAAGTGATCAACTTCTGTAAGACCCACGGTGCCTTCGATCCCACCACCATGGGTACCGTGCCGAACGTTGGTCTGATGGCTCAGAAAGCCGAAGAGTACGGCTCCCACGACAAGACCTTTGAAATCAAGGAAGACGGTGTCGTTCGCGTTGTTGCCGAAGACGGTACCGTGCTGACCGAGCACAACGTCGAGAAAGGCGATATCTGGCGCGCATGCCAGACCAAGGACCTGCCGATTCGTGACTGGGTCAAGCTCGCCGTCAACCGTGCCCGTGCCACCGGCATGCCGGCGGTGTTCTGGCTGGACGACGAGCGTGCTCATGACGCCCAGCTGATCAATAAGGTAAACACCTACCTGAAGGATCACGACACTGAGGGGCTGGATATCCGCATCATGTCCCCGGTTCGTGCTATCCGCTGGACCATGGAGCGCCTGATTCGCGGCCTCGACACCATCTCCGTGACCGGTAACGTACTGCGAGACTACCTCACCGATCTGTTCCCGATCCTCGAGCTGGGTACCAGTGCCAAGATGCTGTCCATCGTTCCTCTGCTCAACGGCGGAGGCCTGTACGAGACCGGTGCCGGCGGTTCCGCGCCCAAGCACGTGCAGCAGCTGATCCAGGAGAACCACTTGCGCTGGGACTCCCTGGGTGAGTTCCTGGCCACCGCGGTCTCCCTCGACGAGCTGGGCGAGAAGCAGAACAATGAGCGTGCGCGCCTGCTGGGTCAGACCCTGGACAAGGCCACCGAGCGTCTGCTGGAAAACAACCAGTCTCCGTCCCGGGTTACCGGTGAACTGGACAACCGTGGTTCCCACTTCCACCTGGCCCGTTACTGGGCAGAAGAGCTGGCGAGTCAGGACAGCGACAAGGAGCTGAAGGAGTTCTTCACCAAGCTGTCTTCACAGCTGGAAGAGAACAAGGAAAAGATCCTGGAAGAGATGACCGTGGTTCAGGGCAACCCGGCGGAAATCGGTGGCTACTACCACCCGCCGATGGAGAAGGTCTGCGAAGTGATGCAGCCGAGCGCCACACTGAACAAGATTCTCGAAGATGCCCGTGCATCCGTGAAGTAAGTCAGCCTGGTAGCATCCGGTTTAACAGCCGGATGCCCTCAAAAAACCGGACAACCCTGGCGGGTTCTCCGGTTTTTTTGTGGCCATACCAGGCACTCAGTCTTCGTCTGGCTCGTTCTGATAGCCCTTGCCGGTTTCACCTGCCCGCCTGAGCTGGATCAGGGTGAGCGGCGGCCCGACCAGTTCAAAGATCACCGTTGCACCGATCACGAGGGGAAGAATATAGGTCAGCTCCGGCAATCGTTCGGTTGCCAGCAGTGCCAGGCCAAGGGCAACGCCGGCCTGGGGCATCAGGCAGGCGCCAATCCGTTTGCGGGTATGAGGCGCGGAACCAGCCAGATAGCCACCGAACCGTCCGCCGGCCAACCGGCCTGCAATCCGGGCGGCAACATAGGCGAGGCCAAGGGCGCCGAGAGTTGGCAGCATGGCCCATTCAAGCTGGTAGCCGGCCATGAAAAAGAACAGGGCCAGGAACGGTTCGGAAATGCCTTCAATCGAACGGAATGGCCGCACGTGATGCCTTGCCCGGTTCGCCACTACGATACCCAGCGTCATGCAGGTAAGGAGGTAGGAGAGACCAAGAAACGAAGCGATGCCGGCAGCCACGAAGACGAAGCCGGCAGACTCCAGCAGCATTGGCTCTCCGGGCCGCAGGCGGCCGGTGAGCCAGGCCATGGGCAGACCCAGAGCAATGCCGAGCAGAACCGCTCCGCCAAGATCCAGAAAGCCGATCCCAAGGGTCGAAAGCCCGTCACCGCCATCGCCCAGAAGTAATTGTGCGCCGACCAGGCAGATACTGAACAGGATGGCGCCCCAGGCATCGTCAATCGCGACGACCTGGAACACGAGCCGAGTTAGCGGGCCGTTGGCGCCAGCTTCTTTCAACGTATCCAGTGTGGCTGCCGGGGCGGTTGCAGTTGAGATAGACCCCAGGAGCAGCGCGGCGGGAAGATTCCGGGTAATCAGCCAGACTGCGGCGGCAACAAAGGCCGCCGTTACCAGGGTGACCGCGAGGCTCACAATCACGGCCTCCCGGCCTTCCGCCAGGTTCTTTACCGCCATGCGTTCGCCAAGCAGGAAGCCGACCATGGCCAGGGTTAACTGGGTAATAAATCCGAAGTGGGCGTCGGCCCCCGTTGGCAGAAGGTCCAGAAGTTCTGGCCCGGCAAGCGCGCCAAGCAACAATAACAGGGTGACCCTGGGAACGTGTATGCGTTGGCCGATACCGTGTGCGGCCAGGGCCAGAAGCATGGTGCCGCCAATCAGCAACAGGTCTGTAGCGTGATTCAAAAGTTACTCCTGGTGGAGTGGGAAAAAACCGCCGTCTACCAGTGCTGCCAGGTCCCGGGGCGCGAGTTCAATCTCCAGGCCGCGTCGCCCGGCACTCACGAAAATGGTATCGAAGCCCAGGGCTGAGTCGTCGATAAAGGTTTTCAGCTTCTTCTTCTGCCCCAGGGGGCTGACACCACCCAGAACATAGCCGGTTGTTCTTTCAACTGCCTGTTTGTCAGCCATGGCGGCTTTTTTACCCTGGGCTGCTCGGGCAATCAGTTTCATGTTGAGCATGGTGGTTACCGGGACGATGCCGACAACCAGCTCCTTGCTGTCGATGGCTACAACCAGAGTCTTGAACACCCGTGCCGGATCCACGCCCGTTTTCTCCGCGGCCTCGGTGCCATAGCTCTCGCTGGCTGGATCGTGGTCGTACTCATGGATTGTATGGGGTACAGCGGCTTTGAGCGCAGCGTTTATGCCAGGCGTCATGCTCGGCTCCGAAAATAGGTCAGAGACCGGGAATTAAAACAGCTAAACAGCACTGCAACAACTGTCCGGGTTGGAGGACGGGTAAGATTTTCGGCGGATTTAACCGTGCATGACATTTGGCTCTCGACTTAAAGCCCCGTTATGACTATTTTTCGTACATTATAAATATCCAATCATGACGGCTGTGTGTTGATGGAGCCTTCGTGGCCAAAATCTCAGGGAACCAACAGATTGAACGATAACCGGACACCCCTGCGGCGAGCTGGCTGGGTGGCGCTGGCCTATCTGCTTGCGGGTTTTGCCTGGATCGCGTTTTCCGACAGCCTGGCTGAGGCGTGGTTTCCTGACCCGAAAACCTTATCCGTTATCCAGACCTGGAAAGGTTCTTTCTTTGTTCTGATAACCGGTGTCATCCTGTTTTCCGTGATGCTCCGCCAACTTACCAAGGATCGGGTTCTGCTGAAGCTCCAGCACCGCCAACGGGAAGCACTCCGCGAACGGGAGCGCCAGCTCCAGATCCTGATGGACAACCTTCCGGGTATGGCCTACCGCTGCCTGTACGATCGTGACTGGACCATGAAATTTGTCTCCCAGGGTTGTGCCAAACTAACCGGATTTGAGCCGAATGAGTTGGTAGACAATTGTGTCACCAGTTATGCGGCCCTGGTCAGCGATGCCGACAACCAGCAACTGTTCGAACAGGTCAGAGTGGCGCTGGAAAAGGAAGAGTCATTCTCTCTGGAATACGAAGTCACCCGCAAGGACGGCAGCCGGATCTGGGTCTGGGAGCGTGGCCGGGGGGTTCGCGGGGAAGACGGATCTCTCCACCTTGAGGGCATCATTCTGGATATTTCCGGCCGTAAAGCCCTGGAAAGCGAACTCGAACAGATGGCGACCCGGGATCCTCTGACCGGGCTTCTGAACCGACGAGAGATGTCCCGGGTGCTGGAGGAGGAGCTTCAGAGAGCGCGGCGTTACCAGCGTCCCATGGCGGTGCTCTGGATCGATTTCGACCATTTCAAGGAAGTGAATGACACTTATGGTCATGCGGCCGGTGATTCGGTCCTTCGCTCCATGAGCCGTCTTCTGCTGGCCAGCGTCCGCAGTGTTGATTCGGTTGGCCGTTTTGGGGGTGAGGAGTTCGTCATCGCGTTGCCGGAAATGGACCTGGACAAGGCCTATGAGACGGGCGAGCGTTTGCGTTTGAAGGTCGAGGAAACACCGCAGCCGCTGGGGGATGGCCGGACAGTCCCGCTGACCATCAGTATCGGCATATCCGTGTATCCGGATCATGGTCAGGGTGCTGCCGTCCTCTGTGCCGCAGCTGACCGGGCGATGTATCTGGCCAAGAAGCGGGGCCGCAACTGCGTGACCATGGCGCACCTGCATGACCAGGTCCATAATGAATAGTAAGATCAAGAGTGGAAGCGTTGACGTTGAACCGATTGCGGCCCGGCCAATGTGGTTTGGGCAGCAAGAGTCGAAGCTACAATAAAAATAGATGTTCTGATAAAGGTTTTACGCGATGAACCGACTTGCCCGCCGTGCCCTCCACTCCAGCGAGATTCCCAAGGATCTTGAAGCCGTGACTTTCCGGGATGATGCTGGTGAAAACCCGGCTGCTGCGGGCGTCAGCCAAGAGACGGTTGATGCCCTATGGCGCAGCGTTCAGAGCCTTTACCGGACCGGCGTGCATCCGGGTATCCAGATCTCCATTCGCCACCAGGGCGAGCAGGTGTTGCACCGGGCCATTGGTCATGCCAGTGGCAATGGCCCTCACGACCCGCGAGATGCGGTTAAAGTCCCGATGACCACCGATACTCCGATCTGCTACTTCTCTGCCTCCAAGGCCGTTACCGCATTGCTTATGCACATGCTGGCAGAACAGGGGCTGGTGAACCTGATGGATCCTGTGTCCTACTACTGTCCGGAGTTCGGGGTTAACGGCAAGCGCACAATCACCGTTCATCAGATTCTCTCTCACCGGGGTGGCATTCCGGCGATTTCGCGGGAAACGCCAATTGATGTGCTGTGGGACAACGACGAAGTCTGGCGCCTGCTATGCGCAGCCCGACCGGTGGAGGTTGATGGTGCCAAGGTAGCCTATCATGCCATCACCGGTGGCTTTGTTCTCCAGCGGGTACTGGAGCGCGTGACCGGCGATACCATCGAGAACTATCTGGACAAGCACCTGCGTCGGCCCATGGGTATGAAGTGGTTTACCTATGGTATTGCGCCGGAGCACCTGAATGATCTTGCCTGTAACTACGCCACCGGCCCAACGCCCCGTTTCCCGGTTTCCTGGGTGGTCAACCGGGCTCTGGGCGGTGATATCCGGACGGTTGAGCAGGTCACCAATGATCCCCGGTTCCAGGAAGCGGTGATCCCGGCGGGAAATCTGTGCGGGACTGCGGAAGAGATGGGTCGTTTTTTCCAGATGATGCTGAATGGAGGGCTCTGGAACGGCCGGCGAATCTGCAGTGAAATCACCATTCGCCGGGCCATTCAGCAGTTCGGTTCCCTGCAGATAGATCGCACCATGATGATACCCATGCGCTTTAGCGCCGGCATGATGCTCGGCGGCAATCCGATGGGGCTCTGGGGCCAGAACAGCCGGTTTGCCTTTGGTCACGTTGGTCTGATCAATAAGCTGTGTTGGGCAGACGCTGCCCGTGATATTTCGGTAAGTCTGCTGAACACCGGTATCCCGATTGTCGGCCATCACCTGCCGGCCCTGGCGAAGTTCGTGTATACCGTGGGTAACCGCTTCCCGCTGATACCCGAGCATCGACGTCCCATGATCGCCGCCTGAGGCGACGCTCTTACAAGGTCCTCAGCTGGGCTTCAAGGATGCCCAGCACGGATGACAGGATGTCGCGGAAATCCGTTAGTGTCTGGGTCCGCTGGATCACGTCCTCCCGGTTTTCATCGAGACGCTCCAGTTTCGGCACAACCCGCCGGATGCCTTCGGTAATGACCTCGTAGGGGTAGTGATGGTCCTGGATGCTGAGCTTGTTTATCTCGGCGACTTCCTGGCTGAAGATGCTGATGATGTCGTACAGCATGTCCTTGTGGTGAATGCTGCTGGCTTCCCAGTAGGCGTCGTCCAGCAGTTCCAGCAGCGACAGATATTCACGGAGGGTATCCGCCACGGATGTCTGGGTCATGGGAGCTCCTGTCGGTGGGTAATGTCGTATCTACAGGGAACTATAGCAGGGCTTCTGTCGTCTGAATGGATAGAGGCCTGGCGAGGCTGCAAAGAAAAATGAAACTCTATTCATTTTAATTGCACTTTGTCGGACAGTTGTGCAGACTCAAGTGATGGGAGAAGGATCTATCACGACTCAATGGACGAGAAGCCGAATGAACAAGCCCACGCCCCCCAGCCACCAGTCAGCCTCGCGCGAGGTAAAGCTGGACCATCACGACAGCGTTCGCAATCACGTGCACCAGCAGGTGCGATCGGAAGTTGAACGGCTTGAACGCCGGATCGAAACCCTGCGTCTTGTCAAAGCACCCCACGCGGCCATCATGATCTCCACCTACGAGCGAATGATCGACCGCAAGAAAGGCTTCCTGCAAAACTGGGATCTGAGGGACGGCGACGGAAACTAGCGCTCGGAAATAGCCACTGTTGCCCAACTGGTAATAGCGTCCGCGTCTTCCTGATAGGTGCAGTTGGCAGGATTGGCAATGGTGTCCTGCTCGTCCGCTGAGTCAGGATCGTCAATGCGGGCCGGCTCTCCGTCCGATGCAAAAATCCTGACCAGTTCCATGTTGTAGTCCAGCTCGATCCTGAGGCAGTCCGGATGATTGTTTTCCCGAGTGTAGCCGGGATAGCGATCGAGTTTGATCACTTCGGATTCGTCATTCTTGATAAACAGGGTGTCAGTGTTTTCGTTAATGAAATCCTGGCGCAGTTCAATACTGCCGTAGCTTCGGCTGAGATAGTCGGCTGTGGCGAACTCGGTGGGGCTATAGCCCAGCGTGACGAAGCTGCTGGCATCAAAGCGGCTGCCTGCCAGCACGCTGACCAGCTCCGGCTGGGCAGCCTGTTCCTCTTCCTCAACACTGCGGCTGACGTACTGGATCGTGCGATACACCTTGTTGTCCAGATCCGAGCCTTCCGGGCCATCCGGCAGGTAACGCCAGTCCAGGGTGGGGTAGATCCAGAGCTGGTCGTTCAGCGGCAGATCGGCAATCACCGCCGATTGGTCTGTGAACCGGATCTGCGCGCCGTTACCCCGGGTGTTGTAGGTGCCCGCGACGCCATCGGCAATCCTTTGGCTAATGTACCGTTTGCCTTCCTGGAAATTGGTCACTTCGCCGGAGGCGAGCACCTGGTTCATCAGGTCCAGAGGGTTGCGCACACTGTCATAACTCGTGCCGGACTCTGCTGCTGTGGCACGGATAAATATCTCGATGTGGCTGCGTATTTCGCTCGTGGTATCAAGGTCGTCGGAATCTTCCCCCGAGGGCTGGATGCCCCGGTAAAAGTCCCAGAACCGGGTATTGCTCAGGTTGTCCGGGGCCACCTCGGTGTTTTCCAGGTCAAAGCTCGAGAACGTCAGATCAACATTGGTAGCGGGATTGAACGCTGTAGGGCCGGTGTCCTCAAGTCCGCAGCCACTCAGGACAAGAGTGATCATGGAAACAGCGGCGAAAATGCAGGAATGTCTCATTTCAGATGGCCCCGGGATGCGAAAAACGGTGTAAACGGCTAAAGTGAGTCACCGGGACGGTATAGCCCCGGTGCGGCTACTGACAGTAAAACAAAAAACCGGTATCTACCCTCGCGGAGATCACATTTTGCGGCAACGGCTTGAATTGGCGCTCCCAGTGGTGACGTCTTTGATGGTGGCCCTGCTGTTCCTGGCCTCGGCCATGATGCCGGCGTTGGCCAGTGCAGCCGGGGCCTGCCGTGATGGCGAGATTGTCCTGAATGGCGGTGTCGAGAGTATCCGTGATCTGGGTGGCTGTATCTGGTACCTCGAGGATCCGGGGCAGGCACTGACCCTGGACCAGGTTCGCCAACTGGAATCAGGAGCCTTTACCCGCCACGAAAGCGGCGTGTTGAACTTCGGCTACACCGAGTCCGCATACTGGGTGCGCCTGGATCTGCGTTCCGCCCGCAACCTGGATCAGAACGGATGGATCCTGGAGCTTGCCCTGCCACTGGTGGATGAAGTCGCCCTGTTTATGGTCCGCGACGGCACTTTGGTTGAGCAACGGCAGGCCGGTTATGAAGATAACTGGGTTGAACGGGACCTCGCGGTCCCCAATCCCACTTTCCGCCTGTCCCTGGCGCCGGATACACTCAGCCATGTCTATCTGCGGGTGGTCAATACCAACACCTTCCGTTTACCGATCAGCCTGTGGCACCCGGACAGCTATATTGAAAAAGTCTCGGTGGATGAATTGGTGCGGGGCATCCTTCTTGGTGCGGTGCTCGCCATTCTCGCCTATAACCTGTTCGTCGCAGTCTCGGTGCGTGAGCGGAGCAACATCTATTACGTGCTCTACCTGGTGTTCGCGACCATCTTTATCTTTACCGAACAGGTTCATGGTATCCAGTTGCTCGATAGCCGGCCTGCCCTTTTCGACAAGCAGTTTCTGCACTTCCAGATCATTCTGACCTGGTTCTGGGGACTGCTGATGGCCCGGTCGTTGCTGGAGACACGGGAGCGGTCTGCCGACCTTGATCAGGTCATCCGCCTCTGCCTCTATTCGGTGGTCGCAACGTTTGTGCTGTCGCTGTTCCTGCCCTATCACGTGGCCATGGAATGGATTGTGGTTGGCTCCATACTGCTGAGCCTGATTCTGATCGTCGTCAGTTACCTGTCCTGGCGTTATTACAACCCCGCGGCCCGCTCCTACTTTTTCGCCTGGACCCTGGCGCTGGTGGGTTTTGGCATTTACGCCCTGACGGTGATGGGCATACTGCCTCTGAACACCTTTACCGCGTACTCGCCCCAGTTTGGCCTGACCGCCCAGATTATCCTGTTCTCGTTTGCGCTGGCCGACAGGATCAAGCAGGTTCAGGGCGAGGCATTGGGCTGGAGTCAGCGGGCGTTGTCGAATCTTCAGCGCTACCAATCGCTGTTCGACAATGCCATTGAGGGGGTCTTTCAGATGTCCCCGGACCGGCGTTTCGTCACCGCCAATCCGGCCATGGCGCGTTTGCTGGGTTACAACAGCAGCCGCGAACTGCTCAAACGCAACCCGGACGTGCTGGAAACCTGCATCGCCGATAACCGCCTGAGGCGCCTGGTGATCGAACAACTGGAGGCTCGGGGAACGGTAAAAGGCATTGAGGCCCGGTACCTGACCCGCGATGGCGACGAGCGCTGGGCGACCATCTCACTGCATACGGTTTATGACACCGAGGGCGAGCCGACCCATCTGGAAGGAACCTGCATTGATGCTACCGAAAGTCACAACCGGCTGAGAATCGAGAGGGAGCGCGAGCAGGAGCGGCTCGAGAAGGAACTGGCCCGTAACTCGGCGGAGGCGAAAAGCCAGTTCCTGGCCAATATGAGCCATGAGATCCGAACACCGCTGGCGGCGATCATCGGTTACGGTGAAACCCTGCTCGATCCGGACCTCAGCGAACCAGAGAAAAGAAGCAGCGCCGAGACCGTGGTACGCAGCGGGCGCCACCTGCTGGACCTGGTCAATGACATCCTCGATCATTCGAAGATCGACGCCAACAAACTGGATGTGGATATTGTCTCGGTCAATCTGCCGGAACTTCTCGATGAAATTCGCGCTTTCTTTGCCCCCCGGGCCCGGGAAAAGGGGCTGGATTTCAGCATCATCTGCGAGTATCCATTGCCGGAGCAGGTCCGTACCGATCCCACCAGGCTTCGTCAGATCATCATCAACCTGTGCGGCAACGCCCTCAAGTTCACTGATAGAGGCTCCATTTCCCTGGTGGTCCGCTGCAATCGCGATGAGGAATTGTTGGTGGCCCGGGTTGTGGATACCGGTATTGGCATGAAGCCGGAACAGTTGGGAAGGCTCTTTGATCCGTTTGCCCAGGGCAGCGCCGCCATTTCCAGACAGTATGGCGGGACCGGCCTCGGGCTCAGTATCTCGCGGCGCCTGGCAGAAATGCTCGGTGGCAGTATCCGGGTTAACAGCACCTATGGTGAGGGTAGCGAATTTGAGCTGTCGATCCGGACCGGGCCCCTGGATCAGGTCCATTTCCTGCGTGATGCGTCGGAGCTTAGCCAGCGCCGCAGGGCCATACCGATGGTGGTGGCACCGAGACTGTCCGGGCGTATTCTGTGTGCCGAAGACAACGATGTGAACCGGCGTCTCGTCTCCCTGCTGGTGTCGCGAACCGGCGCGGAACTGGTCCATGTGAACAATGGGGCTGAGGCCCTGGAGCTGGCCATTCGCGAATCCTTTGATCTGATACTGATGGACATCCAGATGCCGGTGATGAATGGCCGTGATGCGACAGCGGCACTGCGGGAAGCCGGGGTGAATACGCCGGTGATCGCCCTGACTGCGAATGTGATGTCCGAAGACATTGCCGATTATCGGCTGGCAGGCTGCAGTGAGCATCTGGCAAAACCTATCGACAAGCAAAGGTTCTATGAAACCCTGGCCCGGTATCTGTCGGTCAGTTCTGAGATTGCCCCCACCCCTTCGCAGCGCTATCAGGGCAAGGTCCTGGTTGCCGAAGACAATACCGAAAACCGCCAGTTGGTGGAGCGCATGCTGCGCCGTGAAGGGCTGGGCGTGGTGGCGGTTACCAGTGGTGAAGAGGCGGTCCGGACAGCGCTGTCAGATACTGTTCATCTGGTACTTATGGATCGACATATGCCCGGCATGGATGGCGTCGCTGCTACCAGGTTGCTGCGCCAGGCCGGGTTCCGCCGGCCGGTGATTGCCTTTACGGCTGGCGATCAGCAGGAAATCGATGCCCTGCTCGAAGCCGGTTGTGACGGGGTGCTGAACAAGCCGATTGACCAGTCTCACCTGACGTCGCTGCTGGACCGACTGCTTGGCACCGGTTCGGTTTCGGGCTCGGACTCCGATGATGATGCCGACATTGCCCATCTGGTCTCACAGTTTCTTGACGGCCTGGCCGCGCGGCAGGCGCGTATGGAGGCCGCGTTGTCAGACGCTGATCGTGAGGCCATAAAAACCGAAGCTCATCAGATCAAGGGTACGGCCGGAGCTATGGGCTATCCGTTGATGACCCGGCAGGCGGGTATACTGGAAGATCTGCTGAAAGTCAGCGAACCAGACTGGGACAGGGTTCGCAGCGAACTCAAGGGGCTCGGTGAAATGATAGACCGTGCCCTCGTTGCTGCGGAAACGCCGAACTGACGTGTGTGAGAACAACCAACAGGAAGAACCCGATGAGTGAGCTGCCGGAACGCCGAGAACACCATTCCCTGAGCATGATGTACGGAACCTACGCGGACATCCTTTTTGTGCTGTTTCCGTTTCTGGTCATTGGTATGCAACGGCTGTGGGAAGGCCGGCTCTATGAAACCCTGCTAAGACCGGATTTAAGTATTGCAGCCGCTATTCTCGCCGGCCTTGCCATCGGAAAGTTTGTACTTGGTCTGGTGACCAACCGGGATCTCGGGCGTTACAAGGAACGGATCGTTTTCTTTATTGCTCTGACCTTGTTTGTGGTGTTGGGCCCGGCAATCATTCTGATCTTGAGTATACTGGGAAGTGCGGATGTGCCCAGTTTTGTGAGCTTTGTTCAGCCGATCCTGCTGATTATTGCCATTTCCCTGTACACGACGGCGGTGAGCATCAGCAATATCCTCACTCGTTTCGGAATGGAAGAGCCGACAACGGCAAATGGGGAGACCCCACCACGGTCTGACTACAGCGAAATCGGCGAGCCCCGACCGGCGCCGCTGGATCTGCCCCGGCGTACAGGCAGCGACCCAACAGCTTGACAGGAGCGACCCCCATGACGGATCTGAAAGTGCTGGTAGTGGAAGATGAGCCGGTGATGCGAGAGAGGCTGGTGGACATGCTCTACAACGCTGGCGCAACCAAGGTGATCGAGTGTATTGACGCGGCCTCCGCCAGGGCGTCTTTCAAGGCTGAGGAATTTCACATTATTCTGCTGGACCTGGGGCTGCCGGATGGCGATGGCCACGAGCTGATGCTGGAATTCAAGGATTCTCGGGCGGAGCAGCATATTGTGCTGGTGACGGCGGATGACTCCATCGAGAGTATTCAGCGGGCGATCAGTGCAGGTGCTAACGGTTACGTGGTCAAGCCCTATTCCCAGGAAAAGATTCACGATGTGGTAAACAATTACGCCATGGTTCACGGTGGTGATATGGCGATGATGCAGGGTCTGAACCGGCGCCACTGACCGGTTCAGACCCTGCGGCAGGCGGGTCAGGCGACCTGCCGTGCAATCCAGGAATTGTAACGGGTAGCCAATGCTCGGACATACCTCGCCTCGGCATCGTTCAAGTTGCCCAGAACGCCTTTGAAGATCCAGCCCCGCTCATACACGCCCAGCACCCGCTGTTCGTCATCCATGTTGACGCGCTGATTCAGTTTTTTACAGATCGCATCCAGCAGCGGCAGCTTTTCCGGGCGCTTGATCGGGCCCTGACGATTGTTCATGGGCTGGTTTGCTGCGCGAGTTGTCGGATGTCTTTTCATGATGTTCTCCTTGTCGTTTTGCGGCTGCAAAAACAAAACCCCGGTGCCTGAAGCAACCGGGGTTTCGCGGAGAAGCTGACCCGGTCGCTACAAAGGCTCCCGGGACTGACCGAAAGCCGTTAGATGTCTTTCACCATCGCGCGCACAGACTGCACTGCATGGCAACCTGCTGCTGTGTAAGCAATGAACTGTGGAATCATTCTGGTCATACCGGCTCTTGGGTTTCGGTTCGACTACCAGTGTATAGGCTAATGGGCCGTTTGCAATAGGTCTGCATCTTCGGCAAACCCCTACAGACGGGCACATGGGCGCTCGGCATAATTCGCAACGTCACGTGTTTTACGTTGTGCAATCCTGACTGCCTGCCGCGCCAGGCGGTCAATGGATCTCTCCTTTCTACGCAGCCTTTATGGCTGCGTTTTTTTTGGGTAGTGGAATCTTCGTAGCCACTACTTCGTACAGATTTTCTACTTCGTTCTGGCGATAATTCGCACACTACCTTTTCATTCAACGCCAGAGAAATTCAGAGGTTGAAATCTAGCAAAATGTCCGATGAAGCCGGATCTGCCAGTAGAAAGTTCCGTTCCCATGCACTGATTGAACTCGCCCTGATCGTTGCACTGGGTCTCTACCTGTTGGCCGCGCAGGAGCAGGTCGTGGGTGAAAACCTGGTGTTTACCGTGACTGGTGCCGCGCTTATGGCGCTGGTGACCTACTGGACCCTCAATACCCTTCGGGACGGCCTGGAAGTCATCGCATTACGTGTCCGCCCCTTCAGACATTGATTGCCTGATACCGGATCAGGCTTGACGGCTCTGACCTGTTAACGGCACCAGGGCGTCATGGTCCTGGGCAATCCGTTCCCAGGTTTTGTGGAGGATCAGGGCGTCGTTTGCCGCCCGGTGCACTGGCAGACCAAGTTCCGTAATCACCTGTTGTCTAAGCGCCGACCATTGACGTACCTGTGGGGTGTCCAACAGTGCTGAAATGGACTCCAGCTGAAAAGTCGGGGTGATGCGGGCCGCCTTGAACAAACGGTGCAGCCAGAAGCTGTCGAATGTCCAGGCATCGCAGAACACCTGCTCTGGTAACAGCTCATTGAGGGCACTGGCTACTTCGCTCACTGCAATGCCATCCGCTTCCAGGGTCTCACGGGAAATGCCGTGGATCTGTTCAGCGCTTTCCGACCAGTCCTGCCAGAGGACATGGGGGCAAATCAGCCAGCTATGGAGAGTGCCATTCGGCATGCAAATTCCTACCTCGATGGGGTAGCTCGCGATCAGATCAAGGCTGGATGCCTCAAAGTCGATGAATGCCGGCTGGATAGTGGTCATGGAGTCAGTGTAGCTGATGAGTTGTTTTTCGCTGAGTTTACCCGCCCCGCACCCGAGACGCGAACCCAACCTGTGCCTGCACTGTTACAATATGTCCATTCATTGTAAAAGCCCGATGACAGCACCAGGCCTCGGGCGCGACAGTAAACCAGCACAGAGCCAAGAGCACCATACGGGGAGCCCGAATGACAGACACCGTAGTTGTAATTTATTCCGGAGGCATGGACTCCTACACCCTGCTGCACCTGGCCAAAGAGCGTGGTTATCAGGTGCATGCGCTGTCCTTTAACTACGGTCAGCGCCACGTAAGAGAGCTGGCATGCGCGCGTTCGGTGTGCGAGGCCCACGGGATTCCCCACAAGGTGATCGATATCCGCGCCATGAGTGAAGTGATGGCCGGCTCATCGCTGACCTCGGACCTGGATGTGCCGGAAGGCCACTATGAAGAAGACAGCATGAAAGCCACCGTGGTCCCGAACCGCAACATGATCCTTTTGTCGCTGGCAACCGGGTACGCCGTGACGGTGGGCGCCGGTGCCGTATGGTATGGGGCTCACGGTGGCGACCATGCCATCTACCCGGACTGTCGCCCGGAGTTTGTGGAAAAAATGGACGCGGTCTGCCGCGTGGCGAACTACGAACCGGTCGGCATTGAGGCGCCCTTCATGGCCATGGACAAGGGACAGATCCTGGCCGAAGGGCTCCGCCTGGGATTGGATTATTCGCACACCTGGACCTGCTACAACGGCAGGGAGCAGGCCTGTGGCCGTTGCGGTTCGTGCGTGGAGCGTCTGGAGGCGTTTGCCGCCAATGGTGTGAACGATCCTCTGGAATATGAGGCTGCAAGCTGATGTATCGGGTCAAGGAAGCCTTCTACACCCTGCAGGGCGAAGGCGCCCAGGCGGGCCGCGCTGCTGTGTTTTGCCGCTTCAGCAAATGCAACCTCTGGACCGGCCGTGAGAAAGACCGGGCTACTGCGGTCTGCAATTTCTGCGATACCGATTTCGTGGGCACGGACGGCCAGAATGGTGGCCGTTTTGACACGCCGGAAGCCCTGGCTCGTCACATACGGAATCTCTGGCCGGACGCGCCAGGCAAGCCCTACGTGGTCTGCACCGGTGGGGAGCCCTTGTTGCAGCTGGATAAAGCCCTGATCGAGTCGTTCCACCGGGAAGGGTTCGAAGTGGGGGTCGAAACCAACGGTACCCTGCCGGCCCCCGAAGGCATCGACTGGCTCTGCGTCAGTCCCAAGGCCGATGCCCCGGTGGTCATCGAGGCCTGTGACGAGCTTAAATTGGTGTATCCGCAGCCCCTGGCGATGCCGGAGCGATTCCTGGGTATTCGCGCGAGCCATTACTTCCTGTCACCCATGGCTTCCCCTTCGATACCCGATGCCGCCGTGGATGAGATCAAGCAAAGCAATACCCGCCGTGCTACCGATTACTGTCTTGAGCATCCCCAATGGCGTCTTACCCTGCAGATGCACAAGATCATCGGTATCGACTGATCACCCGGTGGCCAGTGCCTGCCCGGCGGGCGTCACGGCGGATCTGGATGGTGCGCTGCGGTAGTGGCTGGGGCTGGTGCCTGTCCAGCGCTTGAAGGCCCGGGTGAAGTTCGCGGCGTCGGCATAGCCAAGGGTGTCGGCAATCTGGCTCAGGTTCATGCTGGTACTGTGGAGCAGATCCTGCGCCCGTTCCAGACGGACCTGGTCCACCAACTGCTGGAAGCTGGCTTCTTCTTCCTGAAGTCGCCGTTTGAGTGTCCGTTCGGAGACAAACAGGGTGCCAGCAACCCGGGCCAGTTTCGGGGGGAAGGGGTGGCTGGTTTCAATCACCCGTCTTACCCGACAGGCGAATCCGGCGTCTTCGGTCAGCTGCCGCAGTGCTTCCTCGCACTGGGCTCTTGACGAGGCGGCCAGTTGATCGTCGGTGAAGCGGACCGGAAGGCTCAGCCGGCTAGCGGGAATCACCAGGGCATTCTCTGTGGCGCCGAATTCCACCGGTACCGGGATCTGCGAGCGGAAGCGGTGAAAATAGGCCGGTTCCGGTCCCCGGCGAACAATCCGCAAACCGTCGATCACCGAGCCCGTCAGTTGCGCCCCCATGGAAACGCATCCGAACAGCATGGCGTCCATGATAAAACCGTGCAGGGGCCCAAGATCGATGTCACAGCTCACGACGTACCAGGCCAGATTGCCGGTTTCCCGCTTACAGACCTGAAGATGGGGCACCCGCAGTGTCAGGTATCGGGTCATCAGTTCCATGGCGTCGCCCAGAGTGCGACTGCTCATGACGGCCGTACCCAGGGCTCCGTGCAGTGGTAGCTTGAGCTCCCGGGCGAGCATGATTCCGAGGCCCGGTTCGCCGCTTTCGATAATGGCCCGGGTGACGAATTCGCTGGCCTGGGTCTGGCTGACCCGCAGATCGGTGGATTGCAGGCGGCCCGGGTCGAGCCCGACCCGAAGCAAGAGGTCCTGTTCATCAACACCGATGGTATTCAGCAGTTCGGCCAGAAGATGCAGGTAGATGGCCGGCATGCCCAGGTCCTGTGCCGTTGAAACGGAGGCGCGCATGGGGTTTCCTCGTCTGATTCTGTTCTTGTTATGTCGCAGAACGCGTCGTTTCGACGATTATGGCGCTTCGAGGGTCGTTCCCCCATGACTTCGGTGACGAAATAAATGGCCTGAAAGGCCAATCATCGGCCGGTTTGAAGGAGGCTCCCGGGTAGTTTACTGGCCATGACGCCGGACGAAGTTCTTCAGAGCTGCGGCGGACCGCCCGGGTGTTTCCAGCATTGGAAGATGCCCGACACCCCGGAACATGTGGATTTCTGCCTGTGGCGTGGCCGAACTGAACCAGTCAACGCAGCGAGTCGGGGTAATCACGTCGCGGTCACCCCACTGAACCTGCAGTGGCGGTGTCTCGGGGCCCAGATAGCGAGCCGGTGCCAGTGCGTCAGCCACCATGTCACTGAATATGTGCCGAAGGGCGTCGGTGCGGCCCAGGAGGTCCGGCCCGAGAAGGCCGGCCATGGCAAGCCCGGAGACCGTGGGCTTGCCGGTGCCGACGCTGTTGAACATGCGGTAGACGCCTTTCCAGTCCTGCGGAATCAGGATACCGTCCCGGTCAGACTTCAGGGGGGCGTGAATGTTGACCTCCTTATGTTCCGGGATACCGGCGCTGTTGAGCAATGTCACCGAACGGGGCGCCGGATCCAGTGTGTGGGCGAGGACTGCGGCAATCGCGCCGCCCATGGAGCTGCCGGCCAGATGTAGGTTGTCCGTGTCAAAGCCCGCGAGCCACTGAGCCAGTCGGTTGGCCTGGGTTTCATAGCGGTAGCAGGCCTCCGGCCGATAATCACTCTCCCCGAACCCCGGCAGATCCGGAGCCAGAAGATGCCAGTGCCTTGGCAGTCGTTGCAGCCACAGCCCCCAGTTTTCTTTCATGGCGGCAAAGCCGTGAATCAGCACGATGGTTGGGTTTCCGGCTCCGGGGGCTCCCCGCTCCAGGAAAACCATTTTGTGGCCATCCACGAGTGCTTCGCGGCGGCGGGCGTGAAGAAGCAAACGTTGTCCTGTGCGGGCAGCGGGCCAGAAATTGGGTGCAGGGATTCTCATGGTTGTCAGCGATCACCGGTTTTGGGTCTGACTTCCAGTCTACCGGGAACAGCCTCCCGAGCCTTGGCCACAATGCCCGCTGGCTACGGCGGATGGGCAATCGGTGGTCTGCCTTTAGTGGTCGGATCTCAGAGTTTCAGGTCTACAATCACAGGGTTATGGTCGCTGGATCGCCAGGGTCCCTGCCTTTTAGCGGCGCGCTTGCTCTGGTAGCCGAGCACCCTGGGCTCGTCGGCATTCACCAGCCAGCTTCGGGCGCCCACAACTCGTGGTTTCAATGTCGTTGAGGCCAGGGCGTAGTCCAGCGACCCTTTCTCGCCACCGTATCGATAGGTGTAATGGTGACAGGTGTTTTCAGTGCAGGGATGGAAGTGGTGCACCATGCTGGCGAAGCCTGCTGACTTCAGCACCGCAATGGGTTGTTCGCGGGCATAACTGTTCAGGTCACCGATAATCAGAGTGCCTGCGGAATTGCGGCCCCCGGCGTTGATGCTGGACCAGCCGGCCAGCGCTTGTGCTTCGTCGGTTCGTCGGGCTGCGTAGCAGCCCTGGCCATCGGCCTGATCCTGATCATCGCCCCGGGCGCCCCGACAGGATTTTGATTTCAGATGGGGAACAACAACCCTGACAGTTACGTCACCATCAATACGACGGAAATCCTGGGCTAGCGGAGGTCGGCCCCCGGATCTGAACGGACCGCTGGCAAGACGTTCCGGCTGACCAATCGCACTAATACGGTCGCTGCGGTAGAGCATACCGGTCCGGATCTCGTCATCGCCATCCTGGCCTGGCGTGCTGACAAACCGCCACTGACTGCCCAGGGCCTCGGCCAGGCTGGCAATGGCGCTGTGCGGACCGTAGCCGTCGTTCTCCAGTTCCGTGAGCGCGAGGATGTCCGGATCCGGGGCCAGAAGCGTCTGCACCAATCGTTGCTGCTGGCGCTGAAACGCCGCCGGTGTTGCGGCACCACGGGCTGTTGGAAACTGGCCGCCCTGGCCATCACCGTTGAAAAAATTACCGAGATTCAGAGCCACAATCCGTACCGGATCATCGGGTAGGGACCCGGACGCAGGTTCCCTCGGGTTGGTGGTTAGAAAAACGGGTGTCTGAGTGGGTTGGATTCGCCAGGCATCGAAGCGAAAGTCCAGCACCCCGACAAGCTCGTCAATCCGGTCTCCGGCCCGTACGGTCGTCGAAGACAATCCCTCGGGCGGCCAGGGTATGGGCCTGGGGTTTCTGATGGACCGGTTGTCGTCCAGCAGCACGCGGTTCTGCCGGTTTCGGATGGATGCTCTGTACGCATCGTCGCCAGGAGGAAGGTGCTCGGTGGGTTGGACCTGGTCTGCGGCCGCCAGCGCCAGTTCGCCGTAGCGGCCGAGGTTGTAGTTGTCTACCACGGTCAGGGGCTGACGGAAGTTAACCCTCATATTCTCCAGATGCTCGGGATCCTGGGTCCAGGGCAAAGCCAGTGGAGAGGGTGCCGGTAGCGCTTCCCGGCCGCAAATCCGGATATCTCGTACCGCTACCAGTTCAGTCAGTCCGTGGTATTCCTTCACCTTGCCGGTAACCCGCAGCCGCATGCCGGGTTTTCCGATATCGCGGTCGGTATAAACAAACAGAGCCTCGGAAGTGGCGGGATTATTGTCGGTCTCGTGGTCAGCCTGCTGCAGATAAAAGCCGCCAAACCCACCCTCTGACCGGGAATCCTGGGTCAGAATGCCTTCAACTGTGACAGTTTTGCCTGCCAGAAGTGAGGCCGGATCGGTCCCCTGTACTTCGGAAATCGGTGTTGCGGGTTTACCACAGGCTGATTCTGCCGTTGCCACCAGGGGCAGGAACGGCAGAATCAGCACACAGAGAAAGGAATACCGCCAGGTTTCAGAATTCACACCGGCAGTTTAACTGAGACCGGCAACGGCTTTCAGGGCCTGTTCGCGTTTGCTGCCGAATCCCAACTGATCCGGATTGGCCAGCTCAAGCTGTTGTACCAGCGGATCCGGATGCAGGTTGTCAAAGGTAATTCCGAGCCGTGACAGCACGTAGGGTGCAAGAGCGGCACGGGTGGCAACCTCCAGGCGGCCATGGTCCATACCATAGTCCCGGGCGATGATCTGTTGCTGGGCTTCGGTCAAACGCTGGTCCGGGGTGACCACCAGGGTAACTTCCCGGTTCCAGTGCTCGTCCTGTTCCCGGCTGTGCTTGGCCCGCTGGCGGAGAGCATCGGGCGAGGTCCGGAAACGGCTGAGGGCAAAATCCCGGAATTCCCGGTTGGAGTCACACCAGGCCCGCAGGTGCCAGCTGTTGCCGGCACAAACCAGGGTGTGCGGTTCAAGAATGCTCTCCACTGCTTCCGGTCGACTCAGGGATGCGTAGCTGGCGCGCAACTGCCTGCCCTGCCGTGTTGCAGTCACCACAGCGCGCATGGTTTCCGGTGCAATCACACGGTTCGGACCCTGGACCACCGTGCTGTCTGGCAGGTCTATATTCAGAGATTCAAAGGTACTGCTCAGGTTCTGCTGGCGGGCAAGCAGGTCCAGATACTCGTTTACCACACCACGAGTAACCACCGGACGAAATTTATCGGCCGGTACGTAGCCTTTCAGGTGGCGATCGTAAACAAGATTGCCCGGCGCCAGCTCTCGCAGATAGGTATTGATATCCTTGGACGCCTGCTGACGCCCTATGCCGAAACTGTGGCAGATGTGGTTGGTGGTCAGGCGACCTTCCCACAGGGCAATAGTCTCGATCAGTCGATAGCGAAGCAACAGATCCCAGCGGATGGGCCAGTCCGTTTTTTTCATAACCAGGCGCTCACGGTCCAATGAATAGCTCGTTTTCATGTTACCTGCTCCAGCACGTAGGGTCTGTTACGGCACATTAATGTAAAACGCTGTTAAACCGCTCTACAGCGGCTTCTGCGGGGTTTTGTGATGCGCATCACGAATTTCGGGAAGTGCCTACTGGATTCGTCGCCAGCTACTGATTAAATACGTGCCCGGCAAATTCCGGCTTTTGTTGCTATCTTGCTTAACATTCACTTTCTGACCTCTGTCACGCCCGGAGTTGCTGTAATGACCCGAATGGTCACCTCCCTGTCTGCCCTCATTCTGAGCATCATCCTGCTTGTCAGTGGAAACGCGTTTCTGATGACTTTGCTGGGCATTCGTCTGAGTATAGAGGCGGTCTCGCCAGATATTATCGGCTGGATTCTGGTTTGCTATTCCATCGGTTTTGTCCTGGGCACTCTCTACGTCCACCGAATTATAGGTCGTGTTGGCCATATCCGAGCCTTTGCCGTCCTGGCTGCTATTGCTGCGGTGACATCCCTCCTCTATCCGATGGCCATTTCTGAAATTTTCTGGGCGGCACTGCGGGTGGTTTCCGGATTCAGTGTTGCCGGTGTACTGGTGGTTATCGAGAGCTGGTTCTCCAGCCGTGCCACCAACGCCAACCGGGGCTCTCTGTTCGCCGTCTATCAGATCGTTTTTTATCTTTCCGCGGCTGGCGGCCAACTTATTGTGAATATCGGCGATCCCGCCAACTTCATGCCGTTCTCGATTGCGGCCATCCTGTTGACATTAGCCCTGGTGCCACTGGCGATGACTCGAATGGACGCCCCGGTCATAGAACAGGTGCAGCGTATCTCGATCTTTACCCTCGCTCGGGAGTCCTTCACCGGTGTTGCCGGGGCCCTGGTCTGCGGGATTATGATCGGTGGCTTTTATGCTTTGGGCCCTGTCTATGCAACGCTGGTCGGACTGGACGTCGCCAGAACATCCACGTTCATGGCCAGCGCCATCGTCGCCGCCATGATTCTCGCCTGGCCGTTGGGGCGGCTGTGTGACCGCTTCGACCGCCGTCGGGTGATGTTCTGGGTGGCTATATTTGCCGCATCTGCTGCGGGCGGGGTCGGGATTCAGGGTGCTGCCAACCCATGGGTTTTGACCCTTTTGGTGGGCCTGTTTACTGGTTTGTCCGCCACCCTCTATCCGATTGCCGTTGCGATCACCAATGACCGTATGGAAAGTTCTCGAATTGTTGCGGCCAGTGCCACGCTTCTACTCAGTTACGGCGTTGGCAGCGTGATTGGCCCGGTCGCTATGGCGGAGCTGATTAATTTATTGGGCCCGAAGGGCCTGTTTTTCGGCAATGCCGGTTTTCTGTTGGCGCTGGCGGTAATAACCAGTTACCGGATCAGTCATACCGAAGACGTTGCGGTGGCAGACCAGGAGCACTTTGTGCCTGCCATGCCAGAAGCATCGCCGGTGCTTGCTGAGCTGGATCCGCGAAACACCGAATTTCATGAGTCTCCTGAAGTCGAGGAGATGCACGGAGACCAGCGTCAGGCCGGGTGACGCTGCTTTCGGTTTTCCCCGATTCTGTTTTACTTTCGTATCTGTTTTTATTTCAATGATTAGCATACTATTGGTGACTTTCCGATAATGTGAGTTGTTGGCCGATCGCGCAGCTGCGCCGGGTCCGGGCCAAGTCCCTTTTATATGGAGTGACGACACATGAGAGACCAGTTTCCTTTCGCGGTAGCCAGGGTTACCCGCCGCTGGAGAAAAATGCTTGATGAGCGCCTGAAGGATCTGGGTGTCACCCAGGCGCGCTGGAGCACCATGGTGTACCTGGAGAAAGGCGGTGAAGGCCTTACCCAGCGCGAACTGGCAAGCCTGATGGCGATTGAGAACCCGACGCTGGTTCGACTGCTGGACAGCCTGGAGCAGCAGGGTCTGATCGAACGTCGACCCTGCCCGAATGATCGCCGGGCCCGGCGCCTGCACCTGACCAACGCAGGGCGGGCGTTTATGGATGACCTTTCCGGGCGAGCCGAGGTACTGCGCGAGGAAATGCTTGAAGGCATCAGCGATGAAGAGATCGAATGCACCGTGAAGGTCTTCCACAAAATCCTGGAAAACGCTGAAAAGCAGAAATAGTCCTTGGCTGATAACTCAGTTGAGGGCCTGAAAGCCCGCTACGGGGATCGCTGGCGCTGGCTGGCTGTGGTCACGGTGATGACAGGCACAATGGCCACAGTGCTCAGTGCCACAGTGGTTAACGTAGCGCTGCACGACATCATGGTGGAGTTCGGTATTCGTCAGGGCCAGGTCCATTGGCTGGCGACGGGCTTTATTGCCGCCATGACCACCACCATGCTGGCCTCTTCCTGGCTGCTGGATCACTTCGGGGTTCGCAAGACCCTCGCCGTAGCCATGTTCCTGTTTACCTTGATTTCCCTTGCCGGAGGCTTTGCAGAGACCCCGGGGCAGCTTATCGCCGCGCGGATAGGCCAGGGTGCCATGGCAGGCCTGATGCAGCCCATGGGGATGTACCTGGTGTTCCGTATTTTCCCCCGCCATCGCCGGGGCCATGCCATGGGTGTCTATGGCATGGGCGTAATCCTGGCGCCGGCTCTGGGCCCGGTTCTGGGTGGCTTCCTGGTTGATCAGCTCGATTGGCGTTACGTGATGTTTGCGCCCGCTCCGGTCACGCTGGTAGGTGTCCTGATGGCCTGGCGCTTTCTCCCGCTGCCGGTCTCCCGGCCGGCGCCCTACCGCTTCGACCTCCCTGGTTTGCTGCTGCTCGGGCTGACCATAGCGTTATCACTGGATACCCTGAACCGGTTACAGAAAACGGCGGGCCAGCAGACGTGGATTATCAGTGAAGCATTGCTGGCCCTGGGCGGCCTGGTGTTCTTCGTGCTGCGTGAACGGCAGACTGCGCACCCGCTTGTGAACATCGGCTTGCTGCGCAAACCGGCCTTCCTGTTCGCCTGTCTCGGTGCCATGGCACTGGGCCTTGCGCTGTTCGGATCCACCTATCTCATCCCGTTGTTTGTGCAGACCGCCCTCGGGTTTACTGCGACAGAGGCAGGTTTGCTGATGCTACCTGCCGGGGTTGTCCTGGGTATGACGTTCCCATTGGCCGGTCGGCTTGCAGACAGGCAGAGCGCTCGAGGCCTCGTTGTCTTTGGCATCGTGGTATTTGCCCTGTCGGCTGTGTTGTTTGCGCTGTCCGACCTCGATCTGGCTTTTGGTTGGCTGGCACTTTGGACGGTGTTGGGGCGCATTGGTATCGGTTTCATGCTTCCGGCCCTGTCAACCGGTGCATTGAATCCGCTGGAACCGCAGGAGCTGGGGGCCGGCTCCAGTACCCTGAATTTCATGCGCCAGCTCGGGGGTGCCTTTGGTGTTAACCTCGTGGCTCTGACGATTGAATTCGGCGACCACAGTGCGGGTATGCCAACGATCAACGCGTTCCATTCGGCCTGGTGGCTGGTGGCCGCATTTGTGGCGGTCGCAGCGATTCCGGTCTGGAAGATGCGGGTCTAATCACCCGTCTGGTTGCGGCCCTGTTCCGAATTCATTAACATGCCATCATCTCTTCAGGGGAGTAGCCTCCGCACCGGAACTGCCGGTCGGATGATAGTCAACATACTTGGGGCCAAATCCCCGTGGCTATCATGTTTCAACGCGACGCCGTTGAAATTGGCAAGACCTGAGGCGGTTTCACCTCCATAGGGCGGAAGGTGGGCTGTCTCATGTCTGATTATCCGCCCTGGAGTTTTTCATGGACGCTTTCCTCGCCTCAACGGTCGCTGTCGCCATAGCGGAAATCGGTGACAAGACCCAATTGCTGTCGCTGTTCCTCGTTGCCCGATACGTCACTCGCCTGCCCATTATCCTCGGCATTTTTGTCGCGACCGTTCTCAATCATGCGTTATCTGCCTGGCTTGGCGCCTGGGTGGCTTCGTTTATTCCAGAAGCCTGGCTGCCGTGGATTCTGGCAGCGAGTTTCGTCGCCATCGCCCTGTGGTTGTTGGTGCCGGACAAGGATGACAGCGATGATTCGAAGTTCTTGGGGCTGGGGGCATTCATGGCCACCACCATCATGTTCTTCCTGGCAGAAATCGGCGACAAGACCCAGGTCGCCACAGTCGTTCTCGCCGCCCGCTTTACCGAGACCTTCTGGGTTATCCTGGGAACGACGGTGGGGATGCTGCTGGCCAATATACCGGTTATCATGGCAGGACGCTGGCTGATGGAAAGATTACCCCTTGCCACAGCCCGCATTGGCGCGAGCGCCTTGTTTGTGGTGCTTGCCGTTGTAACAGTGTGGGCAACCTATATGAACTCCTGAGGGTATTTGCTGTCCCTGTACCCGGTTGCCTGATGCTTTCGGAATGTTTTCTATGTGGTTCAGATTCTTAGCAGTGTTTGCCCTGTCCCATTTCCTGGTCGTCCCGACCTCTGTGTCGGCAGAGCCGGTGGAGGCTGCGGCTGATTCCGAGGCGCCGGAAGAGCCGGACAGAAGTCCCCGTGTGCCCACTTTCCCGGTTCAGGGCGACGTGGCCGGTGAGCTCGGTGTTTTCGAGACCCGCTACGAGGATACGTTTGCCGGCATCGGCAATCGTCTGGCCATGGGGTACCTGGAGTTGGTCAAGGCAAACCCCGGGGTGGATCCCTGGTTACCCGGAGAAGGCACCAACATTACTCTCCCCCGTCAGTATGTGCTGCCGGAGGCCCGGCGCGAGGGCATTGTCATCAATCTCGCAGAGTACCGCCTGTACTATTTCACCGATGAGGGTGTGCAGGTCTACCCCGTAGGCGTTGGTACGGCGGAGAACCCCTCCCCTCTGACCGACGCGGAAGTGACCATGCCGCTTGAATCCCCGGCCTGGTACCCGCCTGCGAGCATCCGTGCCGAATATGAAGCCTCCGGCGATTACCTGCCCCGAATGATTCCGCCCGGCCCGGGAAACCCGCTTGGCACCCACGCCCTGTTGTTGAGCGAGAAGGGGTACCTGATCCACGGCACCAACAAGCAATTTGGTGTCGGCATGCCGGTCAGTCACGGCTGTTTCCGGATGTACAACGAAGATATCTCCAGGTTCGTCTACCAGGTTGAGAAGGGAACGCCGGTTCAGGTGGTCCACGATGCCGTCAAGATTGGCTTCTCCGACGGTGAAGTCTGGCTTGAAGTGCATCGCCCCCATGAAGAATACCCCCCTGAGGATCGTGATCGGCTTTGGCAGCAGGTGTTTGCCGAGGTCGAGGCATTCAGGGCCAGCCACCCGGGTGTCGAGGTCAAGCGCGGCGCCATTGAACTGGCGGTAGACCAGGCCGACGGACTGCCAACCATGATTGGCGAGCGGGTTACCCGGATGGCGGCAGACGGAACCGTCGAAGATAAAAAGCCGGATTCGGCGGGCGAACCCGAGCAGCGACTCTATTTTTGAGGTGGTGCGGCGGCACTGAAAACAGAACCGTGGCCACTATGGCATCGTATTTTCGACTACGCTGAATGTATTCCGTGTTCGGGGAGGGGTTATGCAGGCACACCGTCCCATGGGATCAAAGAACCCTGCCCGGCTAGGGCTATGGGTCATGGCGCTGTTGGTTGGCACGCTGTTGGCCCTTGGGTCTCTGGCGCATCAGGTCTTTGCCCAGCAGAAGTCTCCCGCCACTGCCCTGGTACTTACCGTTGAGGGCGCCATTGGCCCCGCTACCATGGACTATGTTACCCGTGGCATTCGCCGGGGAGAGTCCGAAGGCGTCGGCCTGGTCATTATCGAGATGGACACCCCGGGAGGGCTAATGGACTCCATGCGGGACATCATCAAGGTCATTCTCGCCTCCGAAGTCCCCGTCGCCACCTATGTATCACCCCAGGGCGCCCGCGCGGCCAGCGCCGGTACTTATATCCTTTACGGCAGCCACATTGCCGCGATGGCGCCGGCGACCAACCTGGGTTCGGCCACACCGGTCCAGATGGGTGGGCTGCCGGGTAGCGAGGAGCCAGCGAGTGAACCGGCTTCCGGAGAGCCCCAGTCTGATGACGGTGCCGAGTCTGCATCGGGCTCGGCCGGAGGGGATCAGAAAGCCGGCAGTGAAGATGACAAGCGTCGCGGCGGCACCGCTATGGAGCGGAAGGTTCTGGAGGATGCGGTCAGCTACATTCGCGGCCTGGCCGAGCGTCATGGCCGCAACGCAGACTGGGCCGAGGAGGCGGTTCGCGAGGCGGTGAATCTTGGCGCCAACGAGGCACTGGAGAAGAATGTTATCGAGGTGGTGTCACCGAACATCCGCGATCTGCTTCAGCAAATAGACGGCCGGACGGTTCGCATGGCTGCGGGGGAAATGACCCTGCAAACCGCCAGTCTGGAGATCGTCAGATCCCAGCCGGACTGGCGCACCCGTCTGCTGTCGGTGATTACCGATCCGAACGTGGCCTACTTTCTGATGATCATCGGCTTCTACGGCATCATCTTCGAACTGGCCAATCCCGGTGCTGTCGTACCGGGAGTGATTGGCGCCATCTGTCTGATTCTGGCGCTCTTTGCTTTCCAGGTTCTGTCCGTCAATTACGCCGGTTTGGCGCTTATTATTCTGGGTCTGGCGTTCATTGTCGGCGAGGCCTTTGTGCCAAGTTTCGGGATATTGGGGGTTGGGGGCGCTGTCGCCTTCGTAACCGGATCGATCATCCTGATGGACGGCAGCCACCGGGAAATATCCCTCCCCACCATCGGAGGCACAGCGTTGGTGGCGGCGGGCTTTATCCTCTGGACGGTCACACGGTTCATCGGCTTGCGCCGAAGGCATCCGGTCAGTGGTTCCGAGCAGCTGGCCCATGAAGAAGGCGTCGCACTGGATGATTTCTCGGGAGAGCATGGCCACTTTCGGGGGCATGTCCGGCTCAGCGGTGAGCGCTGGAATGCCATTAGCGAGCAGCCAGTCCACGAGGGCGACCGGATTCAGGTGACAGAAATCGAGGGTTTAACGGTAACCGTCAGGGTCATCCCGGAAGCCGGCTGACTTGGCAAAAAGAGACCAACGGCAACACAAGGAGGCCGTATGATTGGCGATCTGATTCCCTATGTAGCACCCACGGTGGTGCTACTGCTGATTCTCGCTTCGGCTATCAAGATCTTGCCGGAATACGAGCGTGGCGTGGTGTTCTTTCTGGGGCGTTTCCAGGGCGTCAAAGGCCCTGGCCTGATTCTCGTTATCCCCGGTATCCAGCAGATCGTGCGGGTGGATCTGCGGGTGATCACCCTTGATGTGCCGAGCCAGGACGTGATCTCCCGGGATAACGTGACGGTGCGAGTCAATGCCGTACTCTACTTCCGCGTAGTGGATCCCGAGCGCGCCATTATCCGGGTGGAGGATTTCAATTCCGCCACCAGCCAACTGGCCCAGACCACGCTGCGGTCGGTGCTAGGCAAGCACGATCTCGACGAAATGCTGTCAGAGCGTGACAAGCTTAATTCTGATATCCAGGAGATCATCGATGCCCAGACCGAGGAATGGGGCATCAAGGTGGCCAACGTGGAAATCAAGCACGTGGACCTCAACGAGTCGATGATTCGTGCCATTGCCCGTCAGGCGGAGGCCGAGCGGGAACGTCGTGCCAAGGTCATCCACGCCGAGGGCGAATTGCAGGCGTCGAAGAAGCTGGTGGAAGCGGCGGATGTCATGTCCACCAACTCCGGGTCCATGCAGCTGCGTTACCTGCAGACCCTGGCGGATATGAGCAACACAAACTCATCCACCATTGTATTCCCGCTGCCTATGGAACTGATGACCACGTTCCTGAAGGAGAACAAACCCTTTACGCCTGACAAGCCGGGCCCTGAAAAACCCGAACCCGAGGCATAAAAAAAGGCCGGCAATGCCGGCCTTTCTTTTACGTATCAGCCTTACTTCTGGCTGGCACGCTCGAGCATACGCTTGGCACGCTCGTTTGCTTCGTCGGCAGCTTTCTGGGCTGCACGAGCAGCGGCCAGAGCTTCTTCTGCAGTCTGCTGGGCAGTACGGGCAGAGCTGGCGGCGCTGTTAGCAGTGTTCAGTGCATTTTCAGCAGTGCTCTCAGCGGAGCTGGCGGTTGCATTTGCTTCGTCGAGGGCGCCTTGGTCAGTGGTGGCACAACCTGCAGTCAGAGCAGTGGCCAGTGCAATCCCGGCGATCGTCAGTTTACGCATTGTAAATCCCCTTATTGGTCGAGTTATTTCCTGTGATCCGAAAGTCAGTATAGACGACTTCCTGTCAACCTGCGCAGCGTTGCTTGTCAGGTAATGACTACCGGAGTCGTTAAACAGTGTAAAACACTGTAAGCAGGAATGTTAACTACAGATACGTAAATTTGCTAAGCATATGACAACAACGTAATGCGGCTGTCAGATTTGGATTAAGGATGAATGCTGATGGGGGTTCCGTTGGACACCAGTTGCCAGATTTCGTCCATTTCTTCGTTGGTCACGGCGATGCAGCCATCGGTCCAGTCCAGGCCGGTATAGGCGAAGGCCATGTCACCCATATCATTGGGCAGGCCGTGAATCATGATGCTGCCACCGGGATTCAGACCCCAGGCCGACGCCAGTTCACGGTCACGCTCGCTCGGGTAGGAGATGTGAATGGATTTGTAGAAATCGCTTTCCGCGTTGCGCCAGTCCAGCGTGTAGTCGCCTTCGGGGGTGCGTTCATCGCCTTCATACAGCTTGTGGCCCTCAGGGTTGTCGCCCAGGGAAATGCGGTAGCTGCGAACCACGTCCTCACCGTCCATCAGGTACAGGCGGCGCTCTCCCTTGCGAACCACCACCTTACTGATGCTTCCAATATCCACGGGCTCATACATGGTGGCAACCGGCATCTTGGTGTCGGCTTTGGCCAGCAGCTCAGTGGCGAGCGCATTTGGAGCGACTGCCAGGCAGAGCAGGGTGAGGGTGGATATCAGGGCGCGGAAAATACTCATGTTCTTAACTTACCAATGATTAATCTTTGCACAGGCGTTTTATACCATAGCCCGCATGGGATCTGTTAAGGGGTTTTGTTAACTTTTTTGGCTATCTGGTTCGCTGTTCAGTCGTTTTGTGAACTATCCATCTTCAGGCCGACCTTGGTTACCTTGTCGGCGCTGGTAGCCCGGGCAACCAGTGTTACCGGGCCAAGGGTTACCACATCACCTACAACCGGGTGTCCTTTGGTCCGTTTTGCAAAGCACTCGGCCAGGGACAGTTCCGGCGGCAAGTCGTCAAATTCGATACCGTAGACCTGCTCGACATCGCCCAGCAGGGCATCGCCGTTGAGTACAAAATCACCAAAGAACGCCCGATCGGCCAGGTACTTGGGCGCGTGCCGGCCGCTGAGTGCCTTGCCAAGTTCCGGCAACACGCTGGGGGTCGCAAACATCGCCACCATGTCGCCACTGGAGACTTCCAGATCTGCTTTCGGTTGCAGGCAGACCCGGTTACGGAATACCCCGGCCACAGCGGTATTCTCAGGAAAGCGCAACTGGCTGAGCCTTCGCGGCGTTTCCCAGCTTTCGCCTCGGAGCGGGAACAGCATCAACTCGTGGTCTCCCGCCGCCGGGGCATCCAGGGGCAGTCTTCGATAGGGGTCTTCTCCCGCTGGTACCTCCAGACGGAGCTTTCGGGCCAGTGGTGTCATGGTGGTGCCCTGTACCAGAAGAGAGACCAGGACGATAAAGAAGGCTGCGTGGAACACCAGTTGGGCTTCTGGCAGGTCCGCAATGATCGGGAACAGGGCCAGAACGATTGGCACGGCGCCCCTCAGGCCAACCCAGCTGATAAAACCCAGCTCGCGACGGTTAAAGGCAAACGGCCAAAGGGTGAGCATGACCGTCAGCGGGCGGATAATGAAGATCAGGGAGAGGGCCAGTATCAAGCCCCCACCAGCCAGTGGAATCAGGTCCGACGGGGTTACCAGTAGACCCAGCATCAGGAACAGGCACAACTGGGCCAGCCAGGCCAGGCCATCGTGGACCTGAAGGATCATCGGCATCATCCGGACATGTCGGTTACCGATCACCACGCCGGTCAGGTAAATGGCCAGAAACCCGCTGCCGCCCAGGGCGTTGGTCGCGGAAAACACCGAGATTCCCGCAGCTGCCACAAGTAACGGGTACAGGGATGGCGTCAGGCGGATACGATTGGCCAACTCCACCACGGCAAAACCGCCGATGATGCCGGCAACCGCGCCGATGCCGAATTGTTGCACCAGCATGGAAAGGGCGGCCCAGCCCGCGTGCTCGCCGTCGTTACCAATCAGCGTGACCAGCATCAGGGTCAGGAAAATCGCCATGGGGTCGTTACTGCCGGATTCGATCTCCAGAGTGGCACTGACCCGTTCGTTCAGGTGCAGGCCCCGGCCTTGGAGCAGGGAAAATACGGCGGCAGCATCGGTGGAGGAAATAATGGCGCCAATCAACAGGGCGGTCAGCCAGTGCAGGTCGAACACCCACCAGGCGACAACTGCAGCGCCTGCGGCGGTCATTGCGACACCGAGAGTGGCCAGTATCAGAGCGGGTTTCAGGCCCACTCGGAAGGTTTCCGCCCGGGTGCGCATGCCGCCGTCCAGCAGGATCACGCCCAGCGCCAGGTTGGCGATCAGGAAGGCCAGCTCGAAATCATCGAACTGGATACCACCTGGCCCGTCCTCGCCCATCATCATGCCGACCACCAGAAAGATCAGCAGCACAGGCATACCCACCCGGCTGGAAAGCGGGCTGAGCACGATACTGATGACCAACATCAGGGCGCCAATCAGAGTCAGGGTGGGGTCCATTGTTGCTCCAGACAGAATGCTTGCCCATTGCCGGGCTGACCGCTTATATTGCTCTCGCGGGCATTTTTTTGCGGGTGTAGTTCAATGGTAGAACGGCAGCTTCCCAAGCTGCATACGAGGGTTCGATTCCCTTCACCCGCTCCACTAACTTGCCGGCTGGCTTCCCTTCTAGTGTAGTTTGAGACGCGGTTGCATGGCACGGCTGATTTTATCCATCAGCCAGATGATGCCGGTACGGACAAATCCGTGCAGAGCTACCTGGTGCATACGGTAGAGGGAAACATAGAACAGCCGAGCTACCTTGCCTTCGATGTACATGCTGCGCCCGGACAGATTGCCCATTAGGTTGCCCACAGTGGTATAGCGGCTGAAGTTGATCAGCGATCCGTGGTCGTTGTAGACGAAGGGCACGGCTTCGCCGCCGTCCAGGCGGTTACACAGGGTTTTGAACAGGGCATCCGCCTGCTGATGTGCGGCCTGGGCCCGCGGAGGCACCGGGCGGTCTGAGTCCGGCTGCGGGCAGGCTGCGCAGTCGCCGAAGGCATAGATGTCGGCATCCTGTGAGGATTGCAGGGTTTGCTCCACTACCAGTTGGTTGCCATTGTTCACTTCTAATCCGTCCAGGTCTGCCAAAAAGGCCGGCGCCTTGATACCTGCGGCCCAGATGGTCATTTCTGAGGGTAGCTCGGTACCGTCTTTCATAACCACACTATTTGCCCGGACTTCACTGACCGGTTGGCCGGTCAGCACCTTGACCCGCTGATGCTCCAGTTCCCGGGTGGCTGCGGCCGAGAGGCGACCGGGCAAGGCGGGGAGGATGCGGTCGGCGGCTTCAATGACGCTAATGGAAACGTCGGATGGCTGCAGGTGATTCATGCCGTAAACCGGGAGTTCCCGGGAGGCAAGTCGGAGCTCGGCTGCAAGTTCCACGCCGGTGGCGCCGGCGCCGATGATGCTGATGTTCAGAGAGTGTTCGGAGCCCTGCAAGGCTTCGTGATTCCTCCTGAGAAAGGCGTTGAGCATCAGGTTGTGAAAACGTCTGGCCTGTTGCAGGCTATCCAGAAAAAGGCAGTTTTCCTGTGCTCCGGGTGTCCCGAAATCGTTGGCGGTGCTGCCCACGGCAATCACAAGGGTGTCATAGCTTATGTGTCGCTCAGGGACAACTTCGTCGCCGTCTTCGTCGTGGAACGGCGCGATAACCAGTCGCTTTTTCTCGCGGTCCAGGCCGCTCATCCGACCAAGCTGGAATTCGTAATGGTGCTTCCGCGCGTGGGCCCGGTAGTTGATCTCGTTGGCGCTGGCATCCAGCGAACCGGACGCGACTTCGTGCAGCAGCGGTTTCCAGACATGGGTGAGTCCGGCATCCACCAGAGTAACTCTGGCCTTTTTCTTTTTCCCCAGTTTGTTACCAAGGCTGGTAACCAGTTCGAGACCGCCAGCACCGCCGCCGACCACAACGATATGATGAAGGTTATCCATAACAATCAGACCTGTAAGTGAAGATAGCCAAGTACTCTTCGGGCAAGAATGCTTGGCTGTCCTCACTGGGAACCAGGCTTGCAGCCAGAGGAGAGCAAGGAGCAAGGCGGGGCCTGAGCCGACCGTTAATGTTAACGCGGCCGGCGCTGCGGGTACAATTCGACGGAAGTGCTGCTACCTTCAGCCCCGGCGTTGTGGCACCGGGGCTCGGAAACGGAAGAGTTCAGTGCCGGGTGCGGAATCCGTCCAGAATAGCCGCCATATCATCGCCCAGATCCCGCATGATTTGCGGGTCCAGGTTGCGTTCACCCATGGATCTCAGACCCATGATCTGCGCCTGGAGCAGCACGGCAAGCCGCCGGCTGTCTACGGACTCAACCAACTCGCCCTTAACCTTTGCCCGTTCCAGCAGTTCCGCGATGGATTGTTCAATGGCGGCAAGAATGCTGTTGGCCTGGTCCGCCAGGGCCGGGTGGGTATTGCTGGATTCCAGCAGCGTTTTCACGATCATACAGGCCCGGGACGGCGCCGCATTCTCGTCGCCGCAACTGCAGGCGATGCCGCGTAAATAGTCCTGAAGCCCTTCAACAATGGATTCAAAACCCTGGAGGTGGACAGCCAGCTCTCGGCCACCCTGTTCAGCATAGGCGGCCAGTGCTTCTGAAAACAGACCGTCCTTGCTGCCAAACGTGGCGTAGATACTGCCGGGGCGCATGTCGAGGGCCTGCTCAATTTGTTTCATGGAGCTGCCGTGATACCCCTTCTCCCAGAACAGGCCTACGGCCTTTTCCAGAGCGGTTTTTCGGTCATAGCGTGCATGTCTGGCCATAACAACGATTCACCATGGTCGTGTTTTGAGTGACTGTTCAATTATATCTTGAATGACTGCTCAATAACAGTTAGCCTGAAGTTGTAATTGATCAATCGTTCAAAAAGGAGATCGTGATGACTGACTTTCCAATGCATGATGTCGAATCCGCCCCGGAAAAATCCAAACCGCTTCTTGAGAATTCCCTCAAGGGCTTTGGCATGATTCCAGGTCTCCACGCCGTGATGGCCGAAGCGCCAGGAGCGCTTGAGGCGTATCAGAAGCTGCACCAGCTGGTGCTGGACAGCAGCTTTGATAATGACGAAAAAACGGTGGTTTGGCAGACAATTAACGTAGAAAACGAGTGTCATTACTGTGTTCCGGCACATACCGGGATCGCCAAGATGATGGAAGTCTCCGATGACATCGTTGATGCGTTGCGGAATGAGACACCGTTGCCGAGCGACAAGCTGGAGGCACTACGGACCTTTACGCTCGCCGTGATGCGCAAAGATGGCAATGTCAGCAAGGAGGATCTGGATGCCTTCTACACGGCAGGTTACAACCACCGCCAGGTGCTGGAAGTGATTCTGGTGCTGTCCCAGAAAACCTTGAGCAACTACATCAACCACATTGCCGAAACGCCGGTTGATGAGCCGTTCAAGAAGTTTGAATGGCAGAAGAAGCAGTGATTCAGATCCTGCTGGCGAGCGGATGCGGCTCAACCCGCGTCCGTTGCCAGTATGTTTGCCTGTCGTGACTGTTTTTTGTTCTTGAGTCGTTTGTCGACGCATTGGGTCTCGTCTTCGAGAATAACGACACACTCCAGACACTGAATGCACTCGTCGTAATCAATCCGGCCATCCTTGCGAATCGCGTTGATACCGCATTCATTCTTGCAATGCTGGCATGGGTTCCCGCAGAGCTCGACCCGGTCCAGCCAGCTGAACAGCCGGAGCCGTCCAAGCACGGCAAGGCCGGCGCCCAGTGGGCACAGGTAGCGGCAGTAGAATTTGTGAATAAACATGCCGAGCACCAGCAGGCCAACGGCGTAGAGCACAAATGGCCAGGAGCGGACGAAAAACAGGGTGATGCTGGTTTTGAATGGTTCCACTTCCGCCAGTTTTTCGGCGATGGTCAGGGAGTAGAACGCGGTGCCTACCAGGCTGAGCAGTATGGGGTATTTAAGCAGGATCAGGCGCCTATGCCATTGCTCGGGCACCTTGATCTGGCGGAATCTCAGTTTTTCGCCAAGCCAGGCGGCCATCTCCTGGAGGGCGCCAAACGGGCAGAGCCAGCCGCAAAACAGGCCCCGGCCCCAGATGAACAGGGTTACGAAGGTGTAGACCCAGAGAATGAAGATGATTGGATCGAGCAGGAAGACATTGAGGGAGAAGCCGTCCCAGATGGCCAGGAACAGGGTATAGATGTTAACAACCGAAAGCTGACCCTGGGCGTAAAAGCCAATGAAAAACAGGGTGAAAAAGAGGAAGCCCCAGCGGAACCTCTGCACCAGCTTCGGGTTTCGGCTCAGCGTTTTCTGTTTGGCGAAGAACACGGTCAGAACGGTCAGGCTGAGAACCAGCAGTGAAATCTGCCACCAGCGTTCTTTCCACAGGCCGATCCAGACCGGTTGCCGGGCGTCCTCTGGATTGGGGGCAACCTCGACGGCTTCAAACAGTTCTTCGTTGAACCGAACGGGGATATCCAGGGATGTGCGGTCCACCATCAGGTGATTGCGGGCCAGTTCGACGTTGAGCTTCAGATTGGCCTCTGCCCCCGGGTTAAAGCCCGCGTTGCCACCCACCCGGAACAAATTGCCGGCATCGAACGCGGGCATGCCGGATGCCCGGAAATCGAGATTCTGATCCAGCAGGTTCAGGTCACGCATTTCCACGGCCAGGTTGTTCTGGTTGAGGCCGACACGGTCCGGGGAGCTGCCGGGGACGAACTCGCGGGAAACATGGGGAAAGGCGCCCCGGGACATTACCGCCAGCACCTGGGCACCGTCGTCCAGTCTTTGCATCAGGCGCTGATAGCCGTCATCTCCCAGCAGGTTACGCCCCACCATGGGTGAGTTGATGTAACCGAAGAAGAGTTCGGCGAAGGGTTCGCCTTTCGCCGGCTCGATGTCCAGCGGGTAGTCGGAAAGGGGGCGGCCCAGTTCGGCTTCAATGGCTTCGCGGTCGATCTGCCAGTGCCCGATGTAGCCGCGCTCCACCAGCTGCTGCCAGGACATCGGCTGGTAGAAATCCGGTTTCGCCCGGGTGGGAGCGCTCTGGGCAAAACCCTCTAGTTTTTTGCGGGCCACCTTCAGGGCTGAGGACAACACGGTGTCGTTGATGATCAGCACTGAGACCGTGGCCTTGCTGACACCGTCAAAGTGAACCACATTGCCGTCACTGGTTCGGCCGGATCGACTGGAATTGGAGGTGCTGACAATAATCTGCTCTTGTAACGAATGCCCTTCGTATTGGTCTACGAATTCGAACAGTGGGCCTTCGCCCAGGCCATGCAGAAACACCGGCTCGTGGTGATTCAGCACCTTTATACCGGTGAAACGCCCTTTGGTATCCAGGCCGATCAGCATGCTGATCGGCTTGCCGGCAAAGCCCTGGAGGCGGCTGTGGTCCAGTGTTTCGTAGGCATAGCCCAGCAGTTCCTGGAGTTGATACACCGGATACACGGGGAAGTCCGGCAACTTGTCTTCGATGACCGTTGCCGAAGGAAACAGCTCCTGGATCAGCGCCCGCTTGCTGTCTGACAGCTCGGCCTGGACCGGGGGCATTACAAACAGACAGGCAAGAAGGAGCACAATGCGCCCTGCCATGGGGTACTCCTGTGGTTCTTTTTGTTTGATCTTCCATGCTAGAGTTTTCGGCCCCGGGCTCAATGCGACCTCGGAGCCAGCTGAATGCTACTTTGTGAGGAGAAATGCCATGACCGACGCTACCTACACGCCACCCAAAGTCTGGAAATGGGACTCCGAGAGCGGAGGTCGGTTTGCCAGTATCAACCGTCCCATCGCTGGCCCGACCCATGACAAAGAGCTGCCGGTCGGGAAGCATCCTCTGCAGCTTTATTCGCTGGCGACGCCCAATGGCGTAAAGGTCACCGTGATGCTGGAGGAGCTACTGGAGCTCGGTATTGAAGGGGCCGAATACGATGCCTGGCTTATCAAGATTACCGACGGCGACCAGTTTGGCAGCGGCTTTGTGGAGGTGAACCCCAACTCCAAGATTCCTGCCATGATGGACCACAGTGTCAGCCCCTCCATCCGCCTGTTCGAGTCCGGGTCGATCCTGCTCTACCTGGCGGAAAAATTCGGGGCTTTCCTGCCCAAGGACACCGCAGGGCGTGCCGAAACGATGAACTGGCTGTTCTGGCAGATGGGCAGTGCGCCCATGCTCGGTGGCGGCTTCGGGCATTTTTACGCCTACGCGCCGGAATACTACGAGTACCCGATCAACCGTTACACCATGGAGGTCAAGCGTCAGCTGGATGTGCTCGACCGTCAGCTGGCCAATAACCGGTACATCGCCGGCGATGAATACACCATTGCCGATATGGCCATCTGGCCCTGGTACGGCGCCCTGGTGAAAAACAAGGTGTACGATGCGGCCGAGTTCCTTGAAGCCCACACTTACACCAACGTCATCCGCTGGACGGATGAGATTGCCCAGCGCCCCGCGGTCAGGCGTGGCCGCATGGTTAACCGAGCCTGGGGTGAACCGAGCAGCCAGCTGCACGAGCGCCATGATGCCAGCGATTTCGAGACCCAGACCCAGGACAAGATCGGGGACGGTGAATGAAGGTCGCGGTCTATTGTGGCTCCCGGTCCGGCAACGATTCGCTTTACGCGGACAAGGCCCGGGAGCTGGGTGATTATTTCGGTCGCAATGGTATTGAGCTGGTGTTTGGCGGCGGCCATGTCGGCCTGATGGGTGTCGTGGCAGATGCGGTATTGGCCGCTGGCGGTCGGGTTCACGGGGTCATACCCGAGCATCTGCGGAACCGGGAGCTGGCCCACTCTGGCTTGACCGAGCTGCACGTGGTCAAAAACATGCACGAGCGCAAGGCTTTGATGGCGGATCTGGCCGACGGTTTTGTCGCGCTGCCGGGCGGCATTGGCACCCTGGAAGAGTTGTTCGAGGCCTGGACCTGGGGGCAGTTGGGGCTGCACCACAAGCCCTGCGCCATCTACAACGTCAACGGGTTTTTCGATCCGTTGCTGGCGATGGCGGAGAACATGGAGCGGGCCGGGTTTCTTCAGCAGCAGTACATCGACATGTTGATCAGGGCCGACCAGCCGGACGTTCTGCACCGGGCCTTCCGTGGCTATCAAAGCCCCGGGGAAAAGTGGACCTGAACGACCAGGGCTCGGCGCAGTCGGGCCTTAATCCGCTTTTTCCTTGGCCTTCTGAATCGCTTCCAGCTTCTCGTGCAGCAGGGCTTCGAGTTTGATCAGCTGCTCACGGTTTTTCTCATTGGGCCGATTGGTGTAGAGATCGACGTAGGTCTTGGTGACCTCGCTCAGCACCGGATGAAGCTTTTTGTAGTCTTCCTCGCTCATGGTCAATACTCCTCTGACAAGCAGTGGTTTCCATACCAATAACTATGGATCATCCCCCGCAATCATCAAGGACGCAGATCAACTCTTTGGCGGTTTTCCCCTTACTCCATGCGGCTGACTTTCGTCATCAGGCGACGCCAGTCTATTGGTAGTCGGTTCTCCATTTCCGCCAACACCGGGTCTTTGGGGTGTACGGACTGGAAGTGCCGTTTGCTGGCATAAACCACCGTGTTGTTGCTTTTGCTTCGGAAGCCTAAAAGCACAGCAAAATGCCTCTTGAGTCTTCGGAAGTAGGGGCCCTCGACGTCCGGTGTTCGGTGGTAGTTCAACACCAGCCAGCCGTCATCGCTCAAGGCCCTGGCACATTCATCCACGAATTGCTTCTGGGCCTGAGCCGGGCTCATCCTGTCGGCGTTGTAGAGGTCGGCAAGAATCATATCCGTGCTCGCGTCTGCCAGCTTTCCCAGGGCATCCCTGGCATCGGCAATGGTGACCTCAAGGCGCTCACTGTCCGGCAGATCAAAAAACTCCCTTGCGGTGTCCAGTACAGCCTGACGCAGCTCAACAGCATGAATCCGGCATTCTGGATACAGATGGTGGAATGCGCCGGCCATGACACCGCCGCCCAGACCCAGAATGGTGACATGGCGGGGATTGGCAAAAACCGCCGGCAGCATCATGGCCCGGTTGTACTCGTGCACCGGCAGATAGGGATAGCGACGGTCGATCTTGCTCTGCTCGAACACCGAATTGAAGGTGAGCACCCGGTGTTTGCGGTAGTCGATCACGAGGATGCTGCCCAGGGCATCCCGGGTGTGATGAATGATCTCGCCCTTGTTGAACATCATGCCGGCTTACCGGCTGTGTTCGTCGAACAGGCACCGTACGCTGTCGGTTTTTGCCAGGGAAACTGCGGTATTGCCGTTGCTGTCCTGAGCGTCGCGATCAGCGCCTTTTTCGAGCAGCAGGCGCACGGTTTCCGGGTGGCCGTGTTTGCTGGCCAGCATCAGCAGGGTTTCGCCCTCGCTGGTGCGCATGTTGACCGGGACGCCGGCATCAAGCATCACGCTGAGAGGGCCGGCGCCACCGTTGCGGGCCAGTTCGAAAATACCCTGGGCGAAGGCGACCGCATCCTCGTCTTTCTGGTTCGCAGGCTGTTGCGGCTTGCCGGGCTTCTGTTGGCTCATCGGGGCTCCGTGGTCAGTTCAATCGGTTTTGTGTTAAAAACGTATTATCACAGAATGAGACTGTCCCAGACACAGTCAATGAGCCAAAGGCCAAAACGACAGGAGGCAACGCCGTGAAACTACAGGTTGAAGGCATCGAAGAAGGCCAGCCGATTCCCGAGAAATTCGCGTTCGGAGTTTACAGCGAAGACGATCACATGAGCTTCGGCCCGAACCGGAACCCCGAAACAGTCTGGGAGGATGTGCCCGAGGGCACCAAGAGCTTCGTGGTGATGATGTTCGATCCGGACGTTCCCAGCGTTGCCGATGACGTCAATCAGGAAGGCAAGACTGTCTCGAAAGACATCCCACGGGTCGATTTTTTTCACTGGCTGCTGGTGGATGTGCCGGCCGGTACCAGCCGGATCCCGGAAGGCGAGGACAGCGATGGCGTGATCCCCAAGGGCAAGGAGCCGGGTCCCGGCCCCATCGGTATCCGCGGGGTGAACAACTACACCCAGTTCCTGGCGGGGAATCCCGACATGAGTGGCACCTACGCCGGATACGATGGTCCTTGTCCGCCCTGGAACGATGAAATTATCCATCACTACCACTTCGAGGTGCACGCGCTGGATGTGGATACGCTGGCTCTCGATGGCGAGTTCGACGGCAACGATGTGCGCGAGGCCATGGCAGGGCATGTGCTGGCCAGTGCTCGTGTAACTGCCACTTATACCCTGAATCCCGACCTGCGCTAGCGGGCCATATACCACCGGAGCAACGGTGTTCCGGTAACCCGGCGGGTTACCGGACGGTTCGCCTGCCCGCCCCATCCTCATCGTCACAGAACTGTCTCACCCTTGTCACTTGCTCGTCACCGGCTCTTGCCAAGGTACCAGTGTCCGGACTGGTTGAATGACGGGAGACGACATGAGGAGTTACCGGAGCGTTTTCATTTCCGACGTACACCTTGGCACGGCAGACTGCCAGGCTGAATACCTGCTGGACTTCCTGAGCCACGTCCGCTGCGAAACCCTCTATCTGGTGGGCGACATTATCGACCTGATCGCGATGCAGCGGCGGGTGCACTTTCCCGATTCCCATCAGGCCGTCATCCACAAACTCATTGAGCTGGCGGCCAGCGGAACCCGAGTGGTTTACGTGCCCGGCAATCACGACGATTTCCTGCGCCGGTTCTGCGGCCAGACCATCGCTGGCGTTGAGCTTCGATACAAAGCCGTTCACACCACCGCCGATGGCCGCCGCTTCATGGTTTGCCATGGCGACCAGTTTGATCAGGTGGTGCGTTGCAGCCCGCTGATGCTTCTGGTCGGCGACCGTGCCCACGGCATGCTGCTGCGCCTGAACCGCTGGTTCAACGCCTGGCGCCGGCTCAAGGGCAAGCCCTACTGGTCGCTGGCGGCCTGGGTGAAGAGCCGAATCGGCAAGGCACGCACCTTCATCCGCCGGTTCGAGCTGGCAGCCCTGACTGTCGCGGAAAAGGGCAACTACGACGGCTTTATCTGCGGCCACATCCACTCTGCCGGCTTCCTGCGCAGCGAAGAAGGACTTTACTGCAACGACGGTGACTGGGTGGAGCACTGCACGGCCCTGGTGGAGCAGGAGAACGGCAAACTGGAGCTGCTGCACTGGTCAGAATCGCCGATAGTGCTGGCAAAAGAGCCGGATGCCCCGAACCCGGATGTGTGCGGCGATGCCCGGCCGGTGATCGACACCCTGCCAACGGCCTTTGTGGAGCAGGTTAACCGACTGGCCAGCTGAGCCTTTCGGGTTCCTGAGGCAATTGCGGACAACGGCTATCGCTTCCTGTTTCCGGGATAGCGGGTAGAATGGCCATATGACCCGTTCGCAGTTGGTTTTCCGTCTCTCATTTCTGGCTATTGTCGCGCTGCTGATGGCGGCGATCTGGTTGCTGCTGCGGCAATTGGGTATGCCGGCCAGCTTTGCGCCGTCGGTGCTGTCCGACTGGTTCGCCAACCAGGGCACCTTGGGCCCTGTGTTGTTGATGCTCCTGATGATTCTGGCCGTGGTGGTCGGGCCGATACCCACTTTGCCGATCAGTGCGGCGTCCGGCCTGGTGTACGGCATGTTCAGCGGTACAGCGATTGCGGTAATCGGTGCTCTGGCCGGCTCGCTCATTGCGTTCTATCTGGCCCGGGTGCTCGGGCGCGAGGCTGTTCAGAAAAAGCTTGAAAACAACCCGGTATTCTCGGCCCGTGGTTCGCAGCGGTTCCTGTTCATCGCGGTATTCCTGACCCGTCTCATTCCCTTGTTTTCCTTTGCCCTGATCAGCTATGCCGCCGGTGTGACGGCCATACATCTCTGGCGTTACGCCCTGGCCACCATGCTTGGCATGTTGCCCATGACCTTCGTGTTTGCCGGTCTGGGTCATACCTTCGAACTCAATCCCACCCTGACCGTTTTGGCGGCCGCTACAGTGCTGTTGGTGATGAGCACACTGCCCCTGTACCTGCGGCGGCGCCCGCATTCCCGGCTGTCCCGTTGGCTGCATCTGGATGGGCGGGTTTGAGTTTTACAGTGAATGCCTAGCTGACTAGCAACGATTCGATATCCTCATATCGGGACGCAGCATTGGTAACCTTCGCGAGCCAGCTCAGGGGAATGCCTGTTTCACCGCCAACGCCATGAATAGCCGCCATGGCAGGGCCAATGATCCAGGCGCGGCCGCAGGAGTCGCCGCCACAATGAATATTGGCGCGAATGGCCTCCGTGTAGCTCCCGGCATGGTTGAGAATGTGAAAAATCACCGGCATGGCCTCATGCAGGTAGCAGGTTCGGCCAAAGGTGTCGCCGGCACCAACGCCGTTCAGTTCTGAGCCCGCGCGGGCACGGTTCAGGGATTCCTGATCCGGCGCCTCGGTGATGGCAGCATCCATGGCTCCAGAAAGGCCTTCTCCCTGGAAGAGCCGATCCAGAAGCAATGCTGCGCATTTCGCCCAGGCTACGGCATCGTCGTTGTTATTCGTGACCCGGACGGCCGCCTCCGTGACTTCCATAAGATCGCTACTCCCACAGAAGCAGGCAACCAGTGGTGGCAGTTTCGAAACCGCTGGCAGTTGCATATCGTCTGCCCCACTTTCCCGCACCAGATAGCGGTCGATGGTTTCTGCCAGATGGACACCGGCCTCCTGCACTTTGGCTTCTTTGTAGGTCAGGTTGATGGCCTCGCGAACCGGTTGAGCGAGTTGGTCGCCACTCAGCCGGCGGGTATAGGGCATTACTTTTTGCACCAGCACCCGCTTTTGTTTTTCGGTCAGTCCGGCGGGCATGGTGTCCTGTGCCTGCTTGACTGCTTCGCGCTCATTGGCGTTGAAGTTTTCAAGGGTAATGCGCGTGGGATTGTCGATAAATCCCCGCCACTGCCCGCCCGGGCCAAAAAAGGCACGAAACCGGCGTTGATAATCCCGAACATCCAGTGCGGCGTTGTTAGCTAATAAACTGTCCGTCAGAACGCCCGTTGCGGCGCCATAGTGACTCACATCGCCAACGTGCTTACCTTCATGGGCAAAGTAGCCAAACCCCTTCGTATAATAGTCCGCCCTTGGCGGCAGAAATTCTGGTGTCTGGCCGCCAACCTCTGCGATGCGCTCGCTGTTGTAGAGCCAGTGCAAACCCAGGCTCGCCGCGTCCGCGACCCAGCCTCCTGCCAGGGCAGCAGTTATGGCAGCTTTTCTTTCGTGCGGGATTTTGCAGGCCATCGGGGATCCTCAATGTCGGATTTGAATGTATTGCTGAAGCATAAATCTTCTTTCCGCTATATGAATTACGTTGTAACAACGCTTTGGTTCCCGTGTCAGTGTGAGTGAGGTCTTTATTTCGTCCATCGTGTTTCGTGTTGTTCGCCTCTGCATCGTTGGTCGGGTTGTAAACCCCTTGGGTGGAGCTGGGCTCCACCCTTTTTTATGCCTGAAAGAAACGTGGCCCACCCGATTCAGGTTTGCCAGAAAAACTCTGTTCATTTCCTGAATAGGTGTAATAGTTCAGAAACTCATGTGTCTCCTGTCTGACCGCTCATCGCAGCGATCACGGGCTTCCAAAGCCCGCCTCAAAAACTCTGTGAACAGGGAGAGAGACCATGTCCACGATACATCCGTTGAGAAAAGCGATTCGCACATCGTATGAACATCGACGCACGACCTGGTGGTCTGCCGCACTGGTGACCGCCATGCTTGGAGCCGGAGGTATGGCTTCGGCTGCCTGCGGTCCCTGTTCTCCTTGCAAGAATCAGTGTAAGGCAGGACAACAGTGCAAGGCTGGCTGTAAAGCCGGGTGCAATCCCTGCGCCGCAAAAAACCCGTGTGCAACGAAAAACCCCTGTGCGTCGAAGAATCCGTGCGCAACCAAAGGCTGCAACCCGTGCGCGGCCACCGGCAAGTGCGGGGCAAAGCCCAATCCCTGCGCCGCCAAAAAGGTTACCCGGCCAGCGGCTTACCAGCCCTACGAGGGCAATCCCTGCAAGCTCATGGCGCTCGGGAAGAAGCTGTTTAACGACACGTCCCTGAGTAGCAATGGGTTGTCTTGCGCGACCTGCCATAACGATGGTGCGGGTTACAACGCAACCTTTACCAACGCCTACCCACATTCGGTGGCGATGGCCAGAAACATCTTTGGCATGGAGTCAGTGCATCTGGATGAGATGGTTCAGATCTGCATGGTGCGACCCATGGCTGCCGAACCTCTGGACTGGGGCGGCGAGCAGCTTGCGGCGTTAACGACCTACATGGCCAATATCCAGACGCAGCTTTCCGCCAACCCCTGTGCCTTGAAAGGGGGCAAATGTGGTGCTTGCGGCCCGTGCGCTGGTAAGAACCCCTGCGCGACGAAAAATCCGGGCGCTACCAGAAATCCCTGTGCCGCGAAGAATCCCTGCTCGGCCAGTAGTGGTAAGCGAAGGGCAGATGTCGCTGCGTGATCAGTTGAAGGATTGGATCGCGCGGCTTCGGGGGTCTTCCGGAGTCGCGCGGTAAGGAGCAAAAAACTATGCAAGAGCTTCATGTTACGAGGCCGGGAAGCCTCATGGAAAAGCAGTTATCAGACAGTCTCGCGGCCATCCACGAGATCAGGGAGTGCTACCGGGTGCTGAAAAAAGGCGGGCTGAATGTGGTCGGTGAGGTTCTCAAGGGGCAGGGTCCTTTCTATGAGATGGAGCATTACCCGAAGGACGATGTGTACGATCAGGAAACGGCGTCCCAGTATTATTACCACGCTCACCGGGAGGACCACGCCGAGCATGGTCATTTCCATTTGTTCCTGCGCAACGGGGCCTTACCCGAGGAGGCAAAACCACTCATGGGCCCGATTGCAGAGGATCGGGTGGCACACTTGATTGCCATATCCATGGATGCGTGGGGATATCCCACGGATCTTTTTACCGTAAACCGCTGGGTAACGGATGAGAGCTGGCTGCCTGCCGAGGTGGTCGCGGGCGCGCTGGATCGGTTTGCCATTGACCATGCTCAACCAAGTTGGCCTGTTAACCGTTGGCTGACAGCCATGGTGCGTTGCTTTCGGCCCCAGATCGAAGCGCTCCTTTACCATCGTGACGAGGTTATCAATCAGCGGCGGGTGCTAGGCCTGAAGGCGGTGCTTGAAGATCGTTCGCTGGAGATTATTGGAACTGTACCTGTTGATGTGGAAAGCTGGGCGGTTGAACTGGAAGCGGAGCAGAGGAAACGCCAAGACTGCTATCGGCGGCTTTCAGTCACAGGACACTGAGCTCAATTAGTCCGGGTCCTGGTTTGTGGGGTCTTGAGACCCTTCTTTCAGCGCCAGGGCTACTCGTTCGTCAATCTTGCGGATAAGCTCCTCATCTGCCTGGCCAGAGGAATGTGCGTTTAACATGTCGGTGCTTGCCCGCAGATTGCCAATAAAGGTCCGGCAGTCCTTGCACATCATCAGGTGCATTTTCACAGACATGTTCTCGAGAACCGGGAGTTCGCCATCAATGTAATCGCTGGCAATAACCGCGAGATCCTTGCACATCAGCATTCGCCGGTCTCCTGGAAGTTCTCAACCATCAGAAAGATTTTTTGTCGGGCGCGGTGCAAGAGCACCCGGAGATTAGAGGCACTGACATCCAGAATGTTACAGACATCGTCGGATTTGTGCTGGTGAGCTTCGTACAGCATCAGGGCCGAGCGCTGGGTTTCCGGCAGGGCGGATAGGTGTTTGTCCAGGCAATCGCTGAGGGCGCCGTTTTCCATCAGGGTATCGGCAGAATCATGAAACTGCAGTTTGGGCGGCAGATCCCATCGGCCTTTGGCGTTAAACCGGTCAGCCAGTTCGGGCTCCAGGGCTTCGGAGAAATCGGTGGAGACCTCTCTCCTGGCCGAACGCAGTCTGTTCTTACAGCGGTTGGCAACGATCCGGTGCAGCCAGGTCTTCAGGCCGGATCGACCTTCGAACTTCTGGATGGCATCGATGACCGTCACCCAGCAATCCTGAACGATTTCCTCGGAGCTGGAATGGTCAAGATAAAACCTGGCTACGGCGAGCATCCCCGAGGTGTAGGTGCGCACAGCCTCCTGATAGGACTGATCGTTTCGGGCTTTCAGGCCTTCAATCAGCGCCTGTTCCTTCTGGAGAGCTGAATCGGTCATTGCTATTCCCTTTAATGAGCAATTGTTCAAGAATAGCAGTAAGTACCTGGAGCCGCCAAAAAGTTCCCGGCGGCCTCCTGATCAGGAAGCACGTAACCGAATTGTTAGATATTCATGAGCAATCGTTGACACAATGCCGGCCTGAATGACGTACAACAGCAATATCGCGCCCAAATGTGAAGCTTGCCGGGCTCATGTAACACTTACCCGATGGGTGTGTCATTACGGCCATACGTTCAAGGTAGAAAGGACTAGTTCATGACATTCAAAAAATGGATCCTGATCGCGGTGATCGCGGTTGTCATCATCGGATTTATCGCCAGCGGAGGGAGCGAGCTTCTCACCCTGGAAAACCTCAAGGCCCATCAGCAGGATCTGGGCGACTGGATTGGCGAGAACTTGTTGATTGCTGTGCTTGGTTTCGTGGTGCTTTATGTCCTGGTCACGGCACTATCCCTACCCGGAGCCACGATCATGACCCTGGCCGGGGGCGCCTTCTTCGGGAATTTGTATGGTCTTGCCGCGGTATCGGTTGCCTCCACGGTTGGTGCTTCGCTGGCATTTCTGGTCGCCCGATTCCTGATGCGGGATACATTGCGCAAACGCTACGCTGAGACTGTGGCCAAAATGGACCGCGGTATCAAAAAGGACGGCGCGTTCTACCTGGCAACCCTGCGACTGGTGCCGGTATTCCCCTTCTTCCTGATCAACCTGGCCATGGGCCTCACGGCCATGAAATTGCGCACCTATGCCCTGGTTAGCTGGGTTGCGATGCTACCGGGCACGTTCGTCTATGTGAACGCCGGCACCCAGCTGGGCCAGATCCAGTCTACCGGCGACATTGTTTCGGCCGATCTGCTGCTGTCCTTTGCCCTGCTGGGTCTGTTCCCGCTGATCGCCAAGTTCGTGGTGGGCTTTATTCGCCGCCGTAAAGTGTATGCCGGCTGGCAGAAACCTGAGCATTTCGACTACAACCTGCTCGTCATTGGCGGTGGCTCCGCCGGTCTGGTCTCGGCCTATATTGCTGCAGCAGTGAAAGCCAAGGTAGCTCTTATAGAGAAGCACAAGATGGGTGGCGATTGCCTGAATACCGGCTGCGTTCCCTCAAAAGCTCTTATCCGCAGTGCCAAGGCCGCCGATACCCTGCGCCATGCCAACCGGTACGGGCTGGAGTCGGTTCCGGTGAAAGGCTCGTTCAAGAACATCATGAACCGGGTCAAGGATGTTATCGCCAAAGTGGAGCCCCACGACTCCCCGGAGCGTTACCGCAAGCTGGGTGTCGACTGCATTGCCGGTGAGGCCAGCTTTGTGTCCCCCTGGGAACTGGAAGTCCGACACAACGATGGCCGCACCGAGCGCCTTACCGCCCGCAGCATCATTGTTGCCACGGGTGGCAAGCCGGCGGTACCCCCGATTCCTGGCCTGGAAGACATGCAGCCGCTGACTTCCGATAACCTTTGGGAATTACAGGATCAGCCGGAACGTCTGCTGGTGCTGGGCGGTGGTCCGATTGGTTCCGAACTGGCCCATGCCTTTGCCCGGCTCGGCAGCAAGGTGACCCAGGTGGAGATGGGCGATCGCCTGCTGGCCAAGGAGGATGCGGATGTCTCCGAACTGGTTCTGAAGCAGTTCCAGGCGGACGGTGTAGATGTCCGGTTGAAACATTCCGCAGCAGAGTTCCGTATAGAGGAAGGCGAGAAGGTTGCCTACTGCGAGCACGAGGGTGAGCGGGTTCGCATTCCCTTTGATGAGGTTGTCGTGGCGGTTGGCCGCAGGGCCAAAACCGCAGGCCTGAATCTGGAGCGGATTGGCGTGGACACTCTGCCGAACGGAACCGTGCCGGTGGAAGAAGATATGAGCCTGCGCTATCCCAATGTGTTTGCCTGCGGCGATGTGGCCGGCCCTTATCAGTTCACCCATGCGGCGGCGCACCAGGCCTGGTATGCGGCCGTGAACGGCCTGTTTGGTCAGTTCAAGCGCTTCAAGGTGGATTACCGGGTAATGCCCTGGGTGACCTTTACCTCGCCAGAAGTGGCACGAGTGGGGCTGAGTGAAGCCGAGGCCAAGGCGCAGGGCGTGGCCTACGAGATCACCCGCTACGGTCTGGACGACCTGGACCGAGCCATTGCCGAGAGTGAGGATCATGGCTTTATCAAGGTGCTGACCCCGCCGGGCAAGGACAAGATTCTGGGCGCCGTGGTAGTTGGCAGCCACGCCGGGGAAATCCTGGCCGAGTTCACCCTGGCCATGAAGCATGGCCTGGGCCTGAACAAGATCCTGGGTACCATCCACCCGTATCCGACCTGGAACGAGTCAGCCAAGTACGCTGCCGGTGAATGGAAACGGGCCCATGCGCCTGAAGGCATCCTGAAACTGCTGGAGAAGCTCCATGGCTGGCGCCGTGGGAAAAACACGAATACACCGAGGAGCATCTATGCCCCTGATTGAAACCAGACCGGCCCGCAGTACCCGTATTCCGGCCGTGGAAGTCCTGGAGCCCCGGGCCCGTGATAGCTGGACCCACACCCGCAACGGTGACCCACGGGGTTACATCGACGCGGACAAATTGAAAGAGCTGTGGATCCACACCGGCACTGCATGCAACCTGGCCTGCCCTTTTTGCCTGGAAGGTTCCCATCCCGGCGATGGCCGGATTCCGGGCATGAAGCTCAGTGACGTGAAGCCGTTTATCCACGAAGCCATCGACATGGGCGTGGAGCAGTTTTCCTTCACCGGTGGTGAGCCCTTCGTAATCCGCGACTTCGTCAATATCCTGGATTACGCCAGCCAGCACCGGCCCTGTTTCGTGCTCACCAATGCCACCGAGCCGCTGCTCAAGCGCCGGCACCAGGTGCTGCCATTGCTGGACAACCCCTATCCGATCCACTTCCGGGTCAGCCTGGATTTCCCCGACCGCGCCCGGCACGACAAGGATCGCGGTGACGGTAGCTTCGATCAGGCCCTGGAGGGCATCCACTGGCTGATCGAACAGGGCTTCAAGGTATCCATTGCCCGCCAGACCGATCCGGAAGAAATTCCGTCGGACGTTGAGGCGGCCTTCCGAGACATCTTCAGGGAATGGAATATTCCGGAGGACCTGGCGTTTACCGCGTTTCCGGATCTGGGTACCCCCGGCTCGGAAGACGGCAGCCCGGAGATTACCGAGACCTGTATGGAGAAATATCCGACCCAAGAGGCTCGCTCCCATTTCATGTGCACGTATACGCGGATGCTGGTGAAAAAGGGCGATGAGGTTCGGGTGTATGCCTGCACGCTGGTGGATGATGATCCGCACTACGACCTCGGCGGTACGCTGGCCGAGAGCATGGATGAGCGGATTATGTTGCGGCATCACCGGTGTTTTTCCTGTTACCGCTTCGGGGCTAGTTGTTCGGCGCCTGCCTAGGCTTGGGCATTGTCGATTGCAGGACTGATAGCTGGGAGTTGGCGGCCTGGGAGGTGAGGATAATTTCTCCTTGGAAAAACAACTCGCTTCGCTCAGACATCTTTTTCCGGCGGATAAATTATCCTCACCACCCAGACCGCGGTTACGGCTCTGCTATTCGGTTGCCGAGTGGGAAAGAAATACAGAATCAGAAAAGTGATCACGCGAGCTAAGGGGATGGCTGATCGCTAACTCCTTCGCCGGGGAAGCCAAAACCTAGGTTGGACAAGGGGCAGGCCGGTAGGGCGTTCAAAAAATGTGGAGCGCCATGGACGGCGCGACCAAGCCCCCCATGGATGGGTTCACGGGCGTTTTTTTGAACGCCCTACCGGCCTGCCCCGAAAAGCACCAAACCAGAAACCCCGGGAAAAGCCCCGGAACAAAGCACAAAGCTTAAAGAACAAGGAACGAGAACATGAACTTCACAGAGGCCTCCCTGTTCTGGGGATTTCTGCTGGTGTACGGCGTGGTGATGTACTGGCTGTCGCCCAAGAGCAAGAACGCGAATTCGTTCTATAAGGGCGCGGACGACCAGGGTAACCCGGTGGGGCAGTGGTCGCTGACGGCGAGTATTTTTATCAGCTGGATCTTTGCCAAGTCGGTGACCAATGCGGCGAACCTGGGTGCGGCTTATGGTGTGGTGGGCGGTCTGGCTTATGCCAGTTACTGGCTGTCGATTCCGGTGGCGGGGTATGTGATCTATCTGATCCGGACCCAGACCGGGGCCCGGAGCTTGCAGGATTTTCTGACGTCGCGGTTCGGACGGTTGGCGAGTCTGGCGTTTGCGGCCGCGATTTTGATCCGGCTTTATAACGAGGTCTGGAGTAACACCGCGGTGGTTGGCGGTTATTTCGGGTTGCCCGGTGAGTGGGAATATTACGCGGCGGCGATGCTGTTTACGGTGTTTACCCTGGCCTACAGCCTGAAGGGCGGGCTGCGGTCGTCGATCTTCACCGATGTCATTCAGGCGTTCGTGTTTGTGTTCTTTGTGGGTGCCGTGCTGTTCCTCATTATTCCCGCCAACGATACCAGCGCCCTGCTGACCAATGGCGAGTTCCGGCTCAATGCCGGCTTTGATCTCTTGCTGGTGGCTTTGCTGCAGCTGTTCAGCTATCCGTTCCACGATCCGGTGCTGACCGACCGGGGCTTTGTGAACAAGGAAAAGACCATGCTCAGGAGCTTTGTGGTCGCCGGGCTTCTGGGCTTTGTGGCGGTGTTCATCTTCAGTCTGGTGGGTGTTCATGCCCGGCTTAACGGCATTGAGGCCATGGGCAATGCGCCTGCTGCAGTGGGCCAGTCTCTGGGCCTGGCAGCGTTGTTCTTTATGAGCGTGGTAATGATGACCTCGGCGGGTTCCACCCTGGATTCCACCTTCACGTCGCTGGCCAAGTCGCTGGCGGTGGATCTGCCCCGGTTGGCGCAACGTGCCTCTGACAAGCTACCGAGCATGCGGGTGGGTGCGATTGTGATGGTGATCTTTGCCTTCCTGGGCAACCTGCCGATGTTCGCCGGCACCGATATCCTCAAGGCAACTACCATCTCCGGGACGATGGTCATGGGGCTGGCGCCGGTGTTCCTGTTCTATGGTTTCACCAAGTGGTCGCCCTGGAGTTTCCATCTGAGTTTCTGGACTGGCCTGGGGCTCGGGCTCTTGCTTGCGGTTGGGCTGATTCCCTCTAGCTGGGCCATTGGCGATGGCAAATACGCTATGTTGCTGGGCGTGAACGCCTACGGCTTCCTTATTTGTACGGCTGGCTTCTTTACGCCTCTGTTGCTTCGTCGTCTTGCCGGACGGTCACTGGCGGCGGGGGAGGCTTGAGCCGATGAGCGAAGGTCGCAGCTGTCCGTTGGCGTACCGGTACTCTGCCGAATCGCTTTGCCAGGATCCCCGCACGGTCTCTGAGGATGTGCTGTATATCATTGGAGGGCTTTACGGGAATCCCTGGGCGCTGGATGAAATCGAGCAGATGGCATTGGCGGAAGAGCGGCAGGGGCATCGGGTGAAGCTGGTGTTCAATGGTGACTTCAACTGGTTCAACGCCAGCGATAGCCTGTTCCGAACCATCAATAACCGGGTGTTGGATCACACGGTCAGTCTCGGGAATGTGGATTTCGAGCTGGCGAATCCCAGTGCCGGTGCCGGGTGTGGTTGCGCCTACCCGGATTTTGTCGATCAGGGGGTGGTTGAACGGTCTAACCGGATCATGGAGCGATTGCAGGGTGTGGCCTCGGAGCATCCGGATATTCAGCGCCGGCTTTCTTTGTTGCCCCGCTACCGGTGCTTGATCTTTGGAGGCCTAAAGGTTTTGGTGGTGCATGGGGATCTGGAGTCCCTGGCCGGATGGGGATTGGCTCACGAAGCTTTTGTTGAGGGTAACGATGGCAAACTCTCGGAATGGTTCCTGGCGTCGGGGGCCGATGTGATTGCCTCAACCCACACGTGCCTGCCGGTGCTCTGGTCGGGGCTGGTAGGTGAGCAGAGTCGGGTAGTGGTGAACAATGGCTCCGCAGGTATGGGGAATCTGCAATCAGACCCGCGTGGACTGATCACCCGAATTGGCCTTTCCAGCCCCGTCATTGAGCCTGTTGCCGGAATTGAGCGCCAGGGTCTGCATGTCTCTCTGCTGCCGGTATCCTTCCCCCTTGAGGCCTGGCTGCCGGAGTTTGACCGGTTATGGCCGGCCGGCTCGCCTGCCGCCATCTCCTATCGGAACCGGATTCTGGCTGGCACCTCTCTGAGTGCCGATGATGTGGTTTTCCCTTCACTAATTTAACCATTCTGTCACTGGCGAATGCTTCAATCCGGTCTATTCTGAAAGAGTGAGCTGGAGCCTTGCCGTAGGCGGGTTTTGAGCTGTACTTGAAATATATTTTGTGGTCTATATAATTCAACACTAACTTTTTGCCACGAATTGATCTCGTTATGACATCAGAAGGATCGAATACCACCGCCATCACGCTTCGCACACCGGTGAAGGATGATGGCTTCAGGCTCCACCAGCTGGTGGCAGAGTGCCCGCCGCTGGACCCCAACTCGATTTACTGCAACCTGTTGCAGTGCAGCCACTTTGCCGAAACCGGCGTGGCCGCGGAGAAGGACGGCGATCTGGTCGGCTTTATCTCCGGATACATCCCTCCCCAACAGCCCGAAACCGTGTTTGTCTGGCAGGTGGCCGTTCACGAGAAAGGTCGTGGACAGGGTCTCGCCAAGCGGATGCTGAAAGAAATCGTTGGTCGTGATGCGTGCAAGAACGTCACCCACATGGAGACGACCATCACCGAGGACAACGAGGCCTCATGGGCGCTGTTCCGTTCGTTCGCCCGTGATATGGGAGCCGAGCTTACCTACCACGAGCATTTCGAGAAAGAGACCCACTTTGGCGGCAAGCATGATTCCGAGTTCTTGCTGCGCATAGGGCCTTTCACGAAGCCAGCCTGAGGGCCGCGGTCCTGGATCAGCCCGGCAACAAGATTGCGGGGCTGTGAACGACTGTAAAGCTGTGATTTGAATTAGCCGGCGGACCACTGAGGTAGGTCTGTCACAGGGCTTTAATCAACGCACGGTAGGCCTATCGCTACCCCATCAGCAGTTTTTGATAAGCCACCGCGCATCTACCTCGAACCTGACATGCTAAGAGGCAAGACGATGGAAATTTTCAAGTCGACTGAATCCGAAGTACGTGTATACAGCCGTGCGTTTCCGGTTATCTTCAACCGTGCCAAAAACGCGCACCTTTACACCGAAGATGGCAAGGAATACCTGGATTTTCTCGCCGGCGCCGGGTCCCTGAACTACGGCCACAACAACGACACCCTGAAGAAGGCTTTGCTTGAGTACATCGAAGCAGACGGCGTGAGCCAGGGCCTGGATATGTTTACCACGGCCAAGCACGACTTCATGGAATCCTACAAGAAGCACATTCTGGATCCCCGTGGTCTGGACTACAAAATGCAGTTCACCGGTCCGACCGGCACCAACTGTGTGGAAGCGGCTCTGAAGCTGGCCCGTAAGGTAAAAGGCCGCAGCGGCATTATCTCCTTCACCAACGGTTTCCACGGCGTGACCATGGGGGCGGTTGCCACCACGGGTAACAAGCACCATCGCGGCGGTGTTGGCACCCCGCTGGGCAATGTCGACTTCATGTTCTATGACGGCTACCTGGGCGACGATGTCGACACCCTGGCGATCATGGATAAACTGCTGAGCGACGGCTCCTCGGGTTTCGAACTGCCGGCTGCAGTGATCGTTGAGGCAGTTCAGGGCGAGGGTGGTCTGAACGCCTGTCGCGCGGAGTGGTTGAAGGGTCTGTCCGAGCTGTGCAAGAAGCACGACATTTTGCTGATTCTGGACGATATCCAGGCGGGCAATGGCCGTACCGGTGAGTTCTTCAGCTTTGAATTCGCTGGTATCAAACCGGACATCGTGACCGTGTCCAAGTCCCTCAGTGGCTATGGCCTGCCGATGGCTCTGGTGCTGTTCAAGCCGGAACTGGACGTGTGGGATCCGGGCGAGCACAACGGTACTTTCCGCGGTAACAACATGGCGTTCATTACTGCGCGGACTGCTGTGGAGACCTACTGGAAAGACGATGCTTTCGCCAATGAGGTGAAGGCCAAGACCAAGGTGCTGGGCGATGCCCTGCAGTCGATTTGCGACAAGTACCCTGGTCAGTTCAAAATGAAGGGGCGCGGTTTGATGCGTGGTATTGAAGCAACCCACGCGGATGTCACAGGCCCGATTACCAAACGTGCCTTCGAGCACGGCCTGATCATCGAGACCAGTGGTCCGAATGATGAAGTCATCAAGTGCCTGATGCCGCTGACGACCAGCGAGGAAGACCTGAAGAAAGGGGCTGCCCTGCTGGCGAAAAGTGTGGACGAAATCATGCAGGAAGGGCTTAGCGAGGCGTCGTAAGGCGCCCGCACCTCCGAACATTCATGCTGCAGGATAGCAAAGGCAAAACTATGACCAGCCAACAACATACCGTTGAAAAAATCGGCGGTACGTCGATGAGTAACTACGAGGCCGTCCGAGATAACATCATCATCGGTAATCGAAAGAAGGACGACCTGTATCAGCGTATTTTCGTGGTCTCTGCCTATGGTGGTGTGACCAACGAGCTGCTTGAACACAAGAAAACCGGTGAGCCGGGCGTCTACGCCCTGTTCGCCGATGCGGAGTCAGACTGGGCCTGGGGTGACGACCTCACCAAACTGGTCAAGTTCCTGACCGACATCAACGGCGAGTTGTTCGAGGATCCGATGCTCAAGCAGCAGGCGGATCAGTTCATCACCGACCGTATCGAGGGCGTTCGGGGCTGCCTGATCGACCTGCAGCGCCTGTGCTCCTACGGCCAGTTCCAGCTGGAAGAACACCTGCTGACGGTGCGTGAAATGCTGGCTGGTATCGGTGAGGCCCACAGCGCGTTTAACACGGCCCTGAAGCTTCAGCAGGAAGGGATCAATGCTCGCTTTGTGGATCTGACCGGCTGGCGCGATAACGAACTGTTGCCGCTGGACGAAAAGCTCAAGCAGGCCTTCGATGCCGTGGATCTCACTCGTGAACTGCCGATCGTGACCGGTTACGCCCAGTGCAAGGAAGGCCTGATGCGAACCTTCGACCGGGGCTATAGCGAGATGACCTTCAGCCGGGTGGCGGTGATTACCGAAGCCCGGGAGGCGATTATCCACAAGGAATACCACCTGAGCTCTGCCGATCCCAACATTGTTGGCGCAGACAAGGTTGTTCCTCTGGGCCGCACCAATTACGACGTGGCAGACCAGCTGGCCAACCTGGGTATGGAAGCGATTCATCCCCGTGCCGGTAAGGGTATGCGCCAGAACGAGATTCCTCTGAGGGTGATGAACACCTTTGAACCGGAGCACACCGGTACCCTGATCACCGGCGATTACGTCAGTGAGAAGCCCCAGGTTGAGATCATTGCGGGCGCCAAAGGCGTTTTTGCCGTGGAAGTGTTCGATCAGGACATGCAGGGCGAGCCGGGTTCCGACCGTCGCATTCTGGATGTGCTGAGCCGGTTCAAGGTTCGGTTCATGTCCAAGGACACCAACGCCAACACCATCACCCATTACGTGGGCAGCACCCTGAAACACGTCAAACGCGTGGTCAAGGCGCTGAAGGATGAGTTCCCCAACGCTGAAATCAACACCCGCAAGGTGGCCGTGGTTTCTGCAATCGGCAGCGATATGAAGGTTCCCGGCATTCTTGCCCGCTCCGTCAAGGCACTGGCGGACGAGGAGATCAGCATTCTGGCACTGCACCAGTGCATGCGTCAGGTGGACATCCAGTTTGTGGTGGATGAGGACGACTACGAGAAGACGATCGTTGCTCTGCACGGTGTGCTGATCGAGCCCCACAACCACGAGTACGCCATTGTTGCAGCCTGAGCCGCTGTAGTCTCGAAAGCACTACCCACAGGCCGACCACTCGGGTCGCCTGTGGGTTTTTACCTACCCTCCCCCGGTAAATCCATCAGCTTCTGCACGTCGTATCCTCTGGTGTAAATTCTGACCGGTACCTTAGCCATGCGAACGACCGAAAGGCTGGGACCGTCTCCGACAACGCCCAACGATGGTGAAAGGGATTCCCTGGTCGGGCTGTACTTCAGGGATGCGTCCCGGTATGAACTGCTGACAGATGAGGCCGAACGCCGCCTCTCCCGCAAACTGACACTTTGTTATCGCATCATCAGTACCGAACTGGCTCTGCCGGAGGATACTCCGCAGACGTTCCGGGAAGTGATCGGTAGCCTTGGGGATGCTTGTGCGTTTTCCTCGCGATGTCGCCGGGCTTTCCATCTGGCGACCGCCTGTCGTCGCAAGCTGATTCAGAGCAACCTGCGCCTGGCGGTGCACATCGCCCGTCGTTACGGCCAGCATGGCATTCCCATGTCGGATCTTATTCAGGACGCGAACGTCGGCCTGATAAAGGCCGTTGAGAGGTTTGATCCGACCAAGGGCTTCCGATTCTCCACGTACGCCTACTGGTGGATCAGTGAGGAGGTCAAGCGTTGTCTGCAGCGAGGGACACGTCTGGTGCACACACCGGAGAACGTGGTGGACGAAATCCGTCAGCTGCACAAAGTGTCTCTGAGGATGCACCAGAATCTGGGTCGAACGCCTTCCCAGACCGAGCTGGCACGTGAGATGGAAGCCAGTCCCTCCAGGATTGGCGAGCTCAGGGCGTTGGCGACCAGAGAGCTGTCCACGGACGTTCCGCTAGTGGAAGATGGTTCAGTGACCCTGGGTGACAGTCTGGACGCCGGTGATCAGATGGCGCCGGACCACCCGATGTCGGACAGGGATCGCCGGCGAACGCTTAAATCCATGCTCAGCGAGCTGAGCGATCGGGAGAAGGACATCTTGTCACGGCGTTACGGTCTGGGATTGCCGGAACCGGAAACCCTGCAGGTGATCTCTGATGATCTTGGTATCAGTCGAGAGCGGGTACGACAGATCGAAAAAACCGCGTTGAGGAAATTGCAGAGCCGCTTTGAAACTCCCGAAGATGCCTTTGGAGCCTGATAATCCATCAGGCTCACCCCTCCCTTAAACGATCAGTGTGCCGCGTGGAGAAGGAAGAACCACGCGGCCGCGGTCAGCTGGCAGACCAGTACCACTGAAGTAAGAAGCAGTCGAAGTCTTAAATACCAGGCGGGCCAGTAGACCCGCATCCAGCGTGCGTCCACCAGGTAGAGTGCGAGGTAGGCGCTGGTATAGAGCAAAATCTGGCCGGTGACAGGCAGAAGGAGGCCGATGCCGGCGGCCACAAAAAACACCTGGCTGAGTAACATGGTAACCAGGGGCGACAACGGATAGCAGCAGTTGTCCAACTGCATGGCGATAGGCCAGTAGACGCCGGCCATGAACGCCAGGATACCGGCGCTGTACAGATAGAAGTAACCAAGCAGTGCCACGCTGTACTGTGGCATGAAAAACAGCCCCGCCAGAAGGCCGATAAACGGTATCAGACCTGCGATGCCGACGAGGATGGCGAGTCTTGCTACTGCGATCACGGTTTCTGCCTCTGTACCCTGATGCGCATGGGTTCAATGTCCGCAGGTTCCATACCGACCATTTCATGGTAGGCGGAGGGGTGTACCACCTGGGTTTCCCGGATATCGAAGGATGCCAGGGTATCCTGTATCTGCCAGGCGCTCCGGAACAGGCTGGTGGTACCATTCTTTTCGGAAAGCAGCAGGGGTTGATCATCCATGCTCAGGCGGGCCATGTAATGCTGGCCCTCGAGCGACAGGATCTCAAGCAGGTCGATAACCGGACTCTGCATACTTCTGAGTTGGTCGAGGGTGATTCGCACAGTAAAGCTCCGGGGTTTGTAACACCTCAGATCTTACGACCCCGGGGACTATTGAGATCATTGACCGAGTAAATAGCACTCCCGGTGTTGCGGGCATTGAACCAGGTGATCGTTCACCATGCCGGTGGCCTGCATGAAGGCGTAGACAATGGTGGGGCCCACAAAGGTAAACCCGGACCGCTTAAGGGCTTTCGACATGGCTTCCGATTCGGCCGTGGCGGTCGGGACGTCGGAAAAGTCGCGCCAGTGGTTCTGAATCGGCTTATTGCCGATAAAGGACCAGAGGAAATCGCTGAAGCCGATGCCTTGTTCCCGAAGATCCAGATAGCCCCGGGCATTCTTGATGACGGAATGGACTTTCAAGCGATTGCGGATGATGCCCGGATTGGCCAGAAGCTCTTCGATCCGGGCATCGTCGTAACGGACGATCTTTTCGGGGTCGAAGTGATCGTAGGCTGCGCGGTAATTGTCCTGTTTTCGCAGAATGGTAATCCAGCTCAGGCCGGCCTGCTGGCCGTCCAGGCAGAGTTTTTCGAACAGTGCGAGGTCATCGTATTCGGGGCGGCCCCACACGGTATCGTGATAGTGCACGTAAAGCGGATCATCGCCGCACCAGGGGCAGCGTTCGGGGTTATCCATACATCGACCTGTGTTAGCTGTGTCTGGCCCGGATTACGGGCTTTTTCGGCGAATAGTACGCTGGAACAGTGGTTCCCAGGAGGTTTCCAGGGGCTCGGCATCCACCAGGGAAAAGTCCTGTGGCGGCGGTTCAAGCAAGGTGATCTCCGGCCATACCGGCCGGCTTCCCCGATACACCACGGTCACCAGATAACCTTCAATGTAGCAACAGGCTGCCTGCCAGTCCTGGTCGGGCTGGTCGCCGTAGATCTCAAAGTTCTTCCGTACCTCAAGTGTCTGCAGGTTACCGGCAATGCCCCGTCCTGTGGCTTTCAGCCAGGCCTCTTTCAGGGTCCAGACCTTGAGGAAGGTGTTGGAGTCGTCTTCGCGAAACAGCCATTCCTGCTCAACGGGGGAGAACCAGCGTTTCGCCACTTTCTGCCATTGGGCGTGGCGCTGGCAAGGTTCGAGATCCAGTCCAACGGGTGAGCCTGCTTGGGTGGCGCAGGCGGACAGACCCTGGCTGTGGCTGAGGGATAATCGCCAGCCTTCGGGCGTGCCGGAGGCGTTGGGGCGCCCCGGTACCGGACAGCAGAGTTCTGGCGACACGTCAGCTGATTTGCCAATGGCCTGGCGAATCAGCCAGCGGCTCGACAGGTACTCCCGTTCCCGGGGGCCGCCGAATTTGCTTGCCGTATGGCTTTCGTAGTCGGTCAGCCAGTGTGGGTGGGCAATCTCGGGCCCATCTGTCTGATGGCACAGCCAGATGGCCGGCCTGGCCTCAGGGCTGGAGTCGTTGGATGAGCCAGCCATCGCCTTCCCTCACATATTCAAAGCGGTCGTGCAGCCGGCTGGGCCGCCCCTGCCAGAACTCGATACGGTCGGGAACGATGCGGAAACCGCCCCAGAAACTGGGTAGAGGCACTTCGCCCTCGCTGAATTTGCGCTTGATCTCGGCCACCTTCTGTTCGAGCAATCCTCTGGACGTGATGGCCTTGCTCTGCTCCGAAACCCAGGCGCCAATCTGACTGCCTCTGGGGCGCGATGCGAAGTAGCGCAGGGACTCTGCCTTGCTAACCTTCTCAACGGCTCCCTGGATACGGACCTGGCGATTCAGACCAATCCAGGGGAACAGCAGGGCCGCCTGAGGGTTCTCCTCCATTTCCCGGGCCTTCCGGCTGCCGTAATTGGTGTAGAACACGAAGCCCTGGTCATCGAAGTACTTCAGCAATACGGTACGCAGATCCGGCATGCCGTCCTGTCCGGTTGTTGCCAGCGACATGGCATTGGGTTCGAGAATGCCGGCTTCCCGGGCGTCTTCAAACCAGGTCTGGAACTGCTTCACCGGATTGTTTTCCAGTGCGGCGCGGTCCAGCCCCTCGCTCTCGAAATCACGACGCATATCGCCGATGTCCATAACTTGTCCTCTGACATTCGTTTAATCAACCCGGGGTAAATACGAGTCCGAAGCATATCGGGTTCAGGCCTGGCTGTCAGCGCTGCTTGTGTCTAGGTCGGTTACATAAAGCCAACAATGGAATGAGACCCAGTTCACGTCTGATGCGTATCTAATCGCACGTTTTTCCGGTTCAGCGTTGGGCACAAGGCAGTAATGGCCTGTGTGCACTCACCAATAAAAAGGTTCGAGTACTATGATGTCCGAATACGATCTGCCCCTTGTTGTCGCTTCCTTCCTGGTCGCAGTGCTGGCGGCTTATGCGGCTCTGTTTTTCGGCGCCAGGCTGGCCAATGCCAATACCGGCGAGCGTCGGAAGTGGTTGCTTGCCGGCGCCCTGTTGATGGGAACCGGTGTCTGGACCATGCATTTTGTCGGCATGCGGGCGATGCCGATGGACGTCGCCATGTCGTTTGATGTCCTCATGACAGCGATATCCTGGCTTGCTGCAGTGTTTGCCTCCGGCGTTGCCCTGCATATTATCGGCCGTAAGCGGCTGGGCTCTCCGCTTTTCGTCGGTGCAACGCTTTCCATGGCAGGCGGTATTGTGGTCATGCATTACCTCGGCATGTATGCCATGCGTATGTCGGCGCCGCCGACCTTCAACATCGTGTTTCTTCTGGTTTCCATCGTGATTGCTGTTGTCGCATCCGGGGTCGCGCTTGCCCTGTGCCGAAAACTGCAGGGTATGGAGGGCTCCGGTTCCCTGGTCATCCAGTTTGTGGCGGCCCTGGTTATGGCTGCGGCAATCTGTGGCATGCACTACACCGGCATGATGGCGATGATCTTCCCGGAAGGCGCCGTTCCTGCGGCTGACAACGGCCTGCGGGGGGGCTGGATGGGCATTCCCCTGGCCGTTTTCTGTATTGCCCTGCTCGCTGTCGCGTTGGTGGTGACAGTGCTCGACGTGAAACACCAGCGTGAACTCGTAGCGTTCAAGGCCGAAGAGGACAAGCGAGTGGCAGATCTTGCCTTTACTGATGCCGTCACCGGGTTGCCCAACCGTTCAGCACTGGAGCAACGACTGCTGGATATCCTGGCCCGGGACAACGCAGGTGGAAACGCGTTTGCCCTGATTTATCTGGATATTGCCAATTTCCGTGAACTGTCTATGGGCATGGGCAATGAATCGTTGAATGCGGTGGTCAAGGAAGTCAGCGAGGCATTGCGGGATCAGATGTCGGACCAGGTGTTTCTGGCCCGCTATTCTGCTAGCTCTTTCTTTGCCCTGGTGCCAGATCATGAGGATAGTCAGCACGCGTTCATGTTCAAGCGGCTCCGGGAGATTGATGAGCGAATTGGCACCCCGGCTATGCCAGTCACCTGGCGCGCTGGTCAGTCTGCGTACCCCGCAACCGGCAACTCCACCCGCAAGCTGTTGCGCGCCGCGATGGTACCGCGAGACCTGAACGATATTGGCCAGTTCACAAACATGGCTGCTGATCCGGAGCTGGTGTTGCCTGGTCATAACCGCCACAGCTGACAAACCGGCATCAGGCCGACTATCCTTGTGAGCAGGCAGGAGGGCAAGATTGCCCCGGGAATCCGCCGTTTATAAGGAGATGTCCGTGGCCAAGAGCCGTCAACGCAGTCACATGTCCAGGAATCTGTTGATTGGATTCCTGGTCCTTTTGATTCTGTACACCCTCGCAGGTTTCCTGTTACTTCCCTGGTGGCTGGAGCGGTTGGTTCCAGAACAGCTGGACCAGCGTATGGGCTGGCAGGCGGAAATCACCGAGATCAGAACCAATCCATTCACTCTGCAGGTCGAAGCGCTGGGCCTTTCGGCAGCAGACAATGATGGCGAGCCGGTGGTCGGTTTCGACCGGCTCCTGGTGGACATGAACTTTTTCCAGCTGGTTCGCGGTATTGCCGGCTTTGAGGCAATCCAACTGGACGAGCCTTATGTTCGGGTGGACCTGCTGGAAGACTACAGCGTTAATTTTGCCAGGGACTGGCAGTCGGCCAATCCAGAACCTGCCCAGGCAGCGCCGAAAGCTGGGCAAACGGATGACACAGCCGCGCCGCCCAGGCTTTATTTCGGGAGGATTGAGCTCAACGGCGGTGAAATAATGTTCCGCGATTTCACCAAGGAGCAAATGGCCGAGTTCAGGATCGTCCCGCTGGATCTTACCTTGAACGACCTGGCCACCTGGCGCCGGGAGGGGCAGGACAGCGACTATTCCCTTCTGGCGGCCTTGGGGAGCCAGACTATCGAGTGGCAGGGCGATTTGAGCGTTGCACCTTTTTACTCCAACGGTACCCTCAAGGTGTCTTCGGTGGACCATGAAACCCTGGCCCATTTTCTGGCACCGTTTTTCCCCTACGATTTGCGTGGCGGCAGCGTCACCCTCAGCTCAGACTATGAAATCCAGGCCGGTGACACTTTTTATCTGGAGACGACCAATGGCCAGCTGAATCTCGAGAACCTCGCGATCGCCCTGGATGAGAAGAGCGAGCAGGCCAGGTTGAGCAACGCCATGCTGTCTGTGGATGCCATCGGTTTCGACCTGAACCGGCGGGAAATCAGCATTGGCCAGGTTTCCCTGGACAACCTGGATCTTGCGCTGGCGCGGAATTCAACCGGAGAGATTGACTGGTTGGCGCCTCTGGCAGCCGATGAAGGTGAGGCACAAAGCGACGGGGAAGCTTCCGCCGGTGGCCAGCCATTCCGCTGGTCAGTCGAGGGTGTCGCACTCTCCGGAGGGCGGGTTCTGTGGCAAGACAGTCAGCCGGAGAGGGCGGCTGAAATTGCCCTTGAGCAGCTTTCGGTTTCAATTGGGAAGCTCAGCCATCAACTTGAGGAACCGGTCTCTTATGAGGTGGCCGGAATGCTTGCCAGTGGCGGGCGGCTGTCGTTGAACGGTCAGGTAACGCCTGCACCATTTACGCTGGAGGCCGCCATCTCCGGAAACGATGTGGCTCTGGCTGCCTTCGAGCCCTACGTTCAGGAAGGCGCGAATCTCGCGATTACCGGCGGCACTCTGGGTGTTGACGGTAACCTCGATCTCGACGGCCAGCAGGAACCTCTCACTGGCACCTTCAGTGGCACTGCGGAGGTGGCCGGCATGAATCTGGAACTATCCGACAGTTCCGGTTCCTTGGTGTCCTGGCAAACCCTCCGCCTGGCGCCCATTGAATACAACGTCTACCCCGCTCGGCTGGAAATCGGAACCGTGACCCTGGCCCAGCCGGCGATCAACATCGTCCGCAATACCGACAGCGTCCACAACGTGGAGCGCATCGCCAAAACGCCAGCCGCCGGCGGTCAGGAGGAAACAGCTTCCGGACCACCGGAAACAGGCGATTCCGAGCCGGAGTTCATTTTCCGCATTGGCCAGTTAATGCTTGAAAATGGTGAGTTGGCCTATACCGATCGCACTCTGGATCCGGCGTTCACCACGTCGTTTGATGAGTTGAATGGTAGCGTGACCGGACTGAGCAACATTTCCCCGCAGCAGGGTAAGGTATCCATCCGGGGCCGGGTCGGCGGCGTGGCGGATCTTGACTTTGAAGGCACCATCGGCACGCTCGGAACCGAGGATATCAGCGAACTTCGGTTGATGATGCAGGGTGTGTCGTTGCCCGCGCTCTCTCCCTATTTCGGTCGATACCTGGGCTATGGCGTGGACAGTGGCAAACTGAACCTTAATCTGAATTATGAAATTGCTGGCTCTCGGATTGACGCGTCTAATCTGGTGGTGATGGATCGTCTTGAACTGGGGTCCTCCATAGCGAGCGACCAGTCCGTGAATGCGCCGGTCAAACTGGGTCTGGCCCTGTTGCGTGACAGTAACGGGGTTATCGAAGTGGACCTGCCTATCAGCGGAGACCTGTCCGACCCGAGTTTTCGTGTTGGACAGGTGGTGATGCGTGCGTTTGTAAATCTCTTGGCGAAGGCTGCGGCGTCCCCGTTCAGTATGCTCGGTTCGATTGCGGAACTGGCCGGGTTGAGTGGGGAAGAGCTTGGAAAGGTGGGCTTTATTCCCGGCAGTATCCAGTTGGCCGAAGGCGAGGCCGAAAAGCTGGCGGCGCTGGCAGACGCGCTATTGGAACGGCCCGACCTGCTGTTGAATATTCGGGGTAATGTTGAACCGGAGGCTGACGGGCTGGCGTTGCTGCGGGATGAGCTGACCGCCGGTGGTCAGCAGGAGCTGTCTGAGGAAGAATGGCAAGAGGCGCGGGAGGCCTACCTGGCCGGTGAGCGCTCACTGGCACCGGAGGCTTTGAGTAATCTGGCCTCCTCGCGAGGCGTGACTCTGCGCAATGTCCTGCAACAAACCCATGGGGTACCGACAGATCAGTTGTTTCTGCTGGATCCGGCCCGCAACGCGGGCGTGGGTAGCGAGGGTAGCGTTATCGTCTCGTTCAATCTGGATGTTCGCTGAGTTCAGGGTGCCTCGAAACTGGTCAGAAAACCGGCTGGTAGCTTTAGTCCCCGTTTCTCAACGAGTTGCCGGTATCGACCGTTCTCAATCAGCGGCGCCAGCAGTTGCAGCATTTCGCCCGAGCTCGCGGCCCCGTTTTTTCGGGCGATGATGCTGAGTTCATAGCGCTGATCCGGCTCATCGGAAATCAGCAGCGTTCCCCAGTCCTCCGGATGATTTTCGAGGTGCCTCTGGAGGTAGGAGTGGCTGACAATGGCAACCTCGGCAACGGACGGCCGGTCGGCCTTGATCAGCTTTATGTTGCGGCTGTGGCTGTCGGAAAATTCAATGTCGAATTTCTGCTCAAGCACGGAATTGTCGGTTTCGTATCCGGTGAAACCATAGTGATAGCCGGAGATGGCGACGATGGATCGGGTTTGCAGGTCGTCAAAGAATGAGTCATCCCGACCGGGCTTCTTGAGAGCGACATAGAGCTCTTCGTCCGCCAGGATCGGGCGGGTGATGTCCACGTCTCTCTCGGTCCAGCCCCAGTCCGGGCTTTCAAAGAAGATGACGTCGTAGAGGCCGGCATCGAAATCCAGGTACCGGCGCTTGGGCGAGGTGTGAAAGACCCGGAAGGATACCGTCGGGTTGGCTTGCTCAAGTTCGTGGAGCAGATCTCCAAGAAGGCCTGTGGGTTCGCCGTTGTGTTCCACACTGGCGATCGGCGGAAAATGGTAGACGCCCACAGTGATTTCGGTTTCGTTTGCATAAACCGGAACCGTTGCCAGCACAATTGCTGCAGCAACGAGGGCCAGCATTTTCCGTATCTGCGCTTGAGCGGGCACGATATCCCCGGTTATGTAACAATTGAATGCGGATTCAGAATAGCACGGGAATTTTATGCGCCTGAAGCAAAAGATTATTAACTTATGCAAAATAGGTCTGTAAGTGATGGGTAACGTTGCCAGCCATTTTTTCGCCTATGTCTCCCGCCTGCGCTGGATCAAGCGTTGGGGGCTGATGCGAAATGCGATTGAGGAAAACGTTGCCACCCATTCCTGGGAGGTGGCGACCCTTGCCCACGCGCTTGCCATCATCCGCAACCGGCATTTTGGCGGCCAGGTGAACACCGACCGTATTGCGGCGGCAGCGCTTTACCATGATGCGACGGAAGTGATTACCGGGGATATGCCGACACCGGTGAAATACCATTCCCGGGTCATGCGGGAGGCGTTCGGGGACATTGAACACAAGGCGGAGGCCGAGTTGCTGGCACTATTACCGGAGGATCTGCGTGAGGATTTCTCACCCTATGTTCGGGAATCGCAGCTGCCGGCAGAAGACAAGGAGCTGATCAAGGCCGCCGACAGGCTGTCAGCGTGGCTCAAGTGCCGGGCGGAGATCCGGGCCGGCAATATGGAATTCGAGCCGGCCGCCCGACAGATTCGCCAGCGGCTGGACGAGGACAAGCTGCCAGAGGTTGCCTATTTTCTGAAGGTGTTTGCCCCCAGCTATGACCAACCCCTGGATAATTTGCTGGGTTGAAGGACTCTCAGGGCTTAGCTGTTACCTGCCGAGCCCACCAGCCCGCCCCGCAGGCCATCGCGCTGCAGATGCTGGCGAACGGCGTCCTCGGGGCTGCCAGCCAGTTCACGGAACATGCCCATGGAGCCCAGCAGGGCTGAGGATTCATAGGGCACAAACACCCGCTCACCCTCTTTCGCCATATTTGGCAGGACCTTGATATAGCTCTGGCCCAGCAGGTAGCCAATAACCGTCTGCTTGTTCTCCTCGGAGTCACCCATGGCGCTGAGTACCAGACGGATGGATTCCTGCTCGCCCTGGGCCCGGAGAATCGCGGACTCCTTGTCGCCCTGGGCATTCAGGATGGCAGACTCCCGCTGGCCCTGGGCCATCGCGATGGCAGCCGACTTTTCACCCTCGGCTTCGGTGACCGTGGCCCGGCGCTTGCGCTCCGCAGCCATCTGTAATCGCATGGCCTCTTCCACTTCTTCCGGCATGCTGATGTCCTGAACCTCAACCCGGGTGAGCTTCACGCCCCACTTGGAGGCGGCCTCTTCCATCTCGGCCTGGATGGCGTTATTCACTTCGCTGCGGGATTCAAACAGCTTGTCCAGTTCCATCTTGCCCACCACCGAACGCAGGGTGGTTTTGGCCAGGACTTCCACCGCCTGGCTCATATTGGCTACTTCGTAAACCGCTCGGCGTGGATCAATGATCTGGTAGTAGAGGGCACCGTTGATCTTGACGGTTACGTTGTCTGTAGTGACCACTGGTTGTCCCGGGAAGTCCATGACCGTCTCCCGGCGATCAATGCGCACTTCGTCGCTCATCACCGGATGGTAATCCTCGCCCATGCGTACATAACGAATCATGCTGATGGGGCGTGGCCGCTCAATGAAAGGAATAATGATGTTCACGCCGCTTTCGAGGATCCGGTTGAACGAACCCAGGCGTTCAATGACCATGACCTCGGACTGGCGCACGATGACCAGACCTTTGGCAATGATGAAGATGCCAATAGCGACTACGATCAGACTGATGATCAGTCCGGGTGACAGATACTGTTCCATGCTTACGGTTCCTTGTGGGTGATCGTCTCAACAACGGCGGTAGTGCCGTCAAACTGTTTGAAAATGACGTCGGTTCCTTCCGGAAGGTCGGTTTTTCCGGTGTCAGTCACTCGCAGGCGATAGAAATCGCCATTGACCTTGATGCCGGTGGCACCGTCGAAATCCCGCTTCAGGGTCTGATAACGCCGGCCCTGCTCCACACCCGTGCCTGTGGTTCCATAGGCCACGCCTTTGGGTGAAAAGCGTGGCCGGATCCAGCGGATGGCGACGGGCACCAGTATTCCCGAGAACACCCCCATACCCGCGAGCTGCCATTCGAATGGCACATCCAGGAAAGCCAGCAAGGCGGTCAGTGCCGCGGCAATGCCCAGGGCCAGAAGCAAGAGCACTCCGGAGGTCAGTTCGGCCAGGCATAGCACCAGTGCCAGGATCAGCCAGAAATGCGTAAGACTCCATTCCATAAAGAAAATCCGCAGGTTTGGGGAAGGTAGAGGGTCGGTGTTGCCGCACCGGCCAACGGCAGTGGATTGTACCGGAAACGGGATGACGAGTCAGAGGGTGGCCGGAATGCCTTGTGGCCTGGTTCACTAAAGCCATACCCCGTGGGCAGGCAACTGCTAGAGTATCTGCTTTAATTTAAAAGCCTACAACAAGAGGTCTGTGACCATGAAAAAGCTGAAGAACAAAGTTGCCGTTGTTACCGGTGCCGGCTCGGGTATCGGTCGCGCGCTCGCCAGATCTCTGGCGGACCGGGGCTGTCGGCTGGCGCTGTCGGACGTCAATGAGGCTGGCCTCGCGGAAACCGCCGCAGAGCTCAACGGCGTTGATGTGAAGACTTATCGGCTGGATGTGTCAGATCGCGATGCCATCTTCGCCCATGCCGAGGAGGTTGCGAAAGACTTCGGTCAGGTCAATCTGGTCATCAACAACGCCGGTGTTGCGTTGTCTGCCACGGTGCGAGAGATGACTGACGAGGACTTCAAATGGGTCATGGATATTGATTTCTGGGGCGTTGCCCACGGTACCCGGGCCTTCCTGCCGCATCTGATCGCCTCCGGCGATGGCCATGTGGTGAACGTCTCGAGTGTATTTGGCCTGATTGGTGTGCCCAAGCAAAGCGCCTACAACGCCGCAAAGTTTGCGGTCCGCGGGTTCACCGAAGCCCTGCGCCAGGAAATGAAGCTGGAGAACCAGCCGGTGGCGGTGAGCTGTGTGCATCCAGGTGGCATCCGTACCAACATCGCCAACGCGGCGCGCATGGGCAAATCGGAAAATGCCGTTGCCCAGCGTCAGGGCTTTGATAAGCTCGCCATGACTACGCCGGAGAAGGCCGCGGAAATCATTGTAAAGGGCATCCTCAAGAATGAATCCCGCATCCTGGTGGGCCCGGATGCCTGGGGCATTGAGGCGATCAACCGCCTGCTCGGATCTGCCTATCAGCCTCTGGTGGAGCGTTTTTCCCGCAAGAACCTTTATATCTGAGGGCTGAACGCGTGTGGCGGGTCTGATGGTCGGGCCTGCTGTACGTTTTACAAACAGTTTTTCGGGGCTATACTCGGAAGCTGATCCAAGGAAGAGTCAGCATGAATACGCCTCACCATTCGGACCTGGGGGCCACTCTGGAACAGAGCCGCTCGGGTCTGCGCGACAGTCATCGCCGCTCACTGATGCGGCTGCTTTTTCTGATCACCGGCTCGGCACTGGTGGTTTTTGCATGCCTGCAGTTTTTCAATGGCTATCCCTGGCTGGGTGTTGGTGAGCTGTGTGCCAGCGCTCTGCTGTTTTTCGGAGTCTGGCGCCTGAAATCGACACCCTATTTGCAGCAGTGGGTCTACGCCTATCTGGTGCCTCTGTTCGCATTCTTTCTGTTGATCATGCTGTTACCGGAAGCATCGGTGTCCGCGTTCGTCTGGGTGCTCATGATGCCGGTTCTGGCCTACCTGTTGCTCGGCAAGAAAGAAGGCATGATCCTCAGCGCACCCTTCATGATCGTCGGTGGGATCACTTACTACATCCATCTTGGGCAGGTTGGGAACCCCCACGCGATGATCGATCTGCTCAACATGGTGTTGTGCGGTGCACTGATGCTGGCGTTCATTCACCTGTATGAGGGACGCCGCGAAGAAGCCGAGCAGCGGCTTGTGGATATGGCCCAGACCGATTCACTGACCTCTCTGGCCAACCGCAGTAACTTCCAGGGCACGCTGAATCGCACCATTGCCGAGTGCGAACGCAGCGGTACCGGGTTTGCGCTGGTGGTGATGGATATCGACCACTTCAAGGTTGTGAACGACACCCTGGGCCACGAGGCCGGAGACTTCGTGCTCAAGAGCATCAGCCGATGCCTGACCGAGCGTCTGCGAAGCACGGACTTTGTCGGCCGCCTGGGTGGCGAGGAATTCGGTCTGATTCTCAGAGATGTGAAGTCGGAAGATGCGTTTGTCCTGATGGACGAGTTACGCCAGAGAATCTCCGACCGGGAGCTTTCCTATGGTGACGCCCGTATCCGGGTGACCGCTTCCTTCGGGGTTGCCCAATGGCCAGATCACGGTCGCGAAGCCGAAAGCCTGTTCCGGGTGGCCGATCGATGGTTGTACAGCGGCAAGCGAGCCGGGCGAAACCGCGTGGTCGGCGCCGGCCATAACCCCCGTCAGCTTGAGATTCTCACTGTCGAAGCGAGTTGATTACGTTATTCTTGGGGCATTCATCGTCCGGCAAGAATGAAGTAACCCATGTGTGAATTACTGGCTATGAGCGCCAACACCCCCACCGACCTGTGTTTTAGCTTCACCGGGCTCACCCGCCGAGGTGGAGAGACCGGCCCCCACAAGGACGGCTGGGGTGTCGCATTCTACGAAGGTAAAGGGGTCCGGGCGTTCCATGACGCCGACGCCAGCGCCAATTCCCGAATCGCCGAAGTTGTCCAGACCCATCCGATCAAGAGCGAAGTGGCCATCTGCCACATTCGCCAGGCCAATGTCGGCGACATCTGCCTGGCTAATACCCATCCCTTTATGCGCGAACTCTGGGGTCGCTACTGGGTCTTCGCCCACAATGGCCAGCTTTCCAGCTTCCATTCAGATCCGGGCTTCTACGAGCCGGTCGGCACCACCGACAGCGAAGCCCTGTTCTGCGACATTCTCAACCACTTGCGCAGCCACTGCGACCGGAATACCCCGACCAACGACATCATTGAGCGGTTGGTGCGCCTGTCGAAGGCTTACGCCAGCCAGGGCGTGTTCAATCTCCTGCTGAGTAATGGCGACTGGTTGTTCACCTACTGCACCACCAAAATGGCCAGCATTACCCGGCGGGCCCCGTTCGGTCCCGCCCGTCTGAAAGACGCTGACGTGACGGTGGACTTTGAATCGGAAACCACGCCCAACGATATCGTCAGCGTGATCGTGACTGAACCGCTGACAAGCGATGAGAAATGGGATGTCTATCAACCGGGAGAGTGGCGGCTTTGGCGCAAAGGAGAGGTTGTTCGCTCGGGCGTCGCTGAGCCGCAGGCCTGACCAGGGAGTGGGGAATCGGGTGGGGAGGTCTTTCTTCCGGGAAAAGGCAACTCGCTGCGCTCAGACATCATTTTCCCTGCACAAAGACCTCCCCGCCCGCTTCCTTTCAGAGCTGGGAGTTGTTTCCGTGGTTTACTGAAGCGTCCTGCGATTACCTTTCTTGTACTGCGGTGCAATGTGCGCCTGGATTTCTTCCTTGAAACGGGCAATCAGGTCGCTGTTGTCGTGATCCCAGGGATGGAAGCCGGGTTTGAAGTACTCCAGCCATGTGGGAATCAGGCTCGAGAAGGTGCCGTTTATGCCCCACAGGCGCCAGAGACCTATGGCGGTATCTTTCAAAGAGAAGTTCTTGCGGTCGTTCAGCATCATCCGGCTGGTAAAATAGGTGCTCATCACACCCAGGGCAGCGGTGCTGAACGCTAGGTAAAAGGTTCTTTCTGCATAGGTGCCGCCAGCTGCCTGGAAAACATCATAGGCAACCGCCTTGTGTTCGGTTTCTTCGATCGCGTGCCAGACCCACAGCGGGCGCATGGATTCATTCATGTCCTGGCGCACATCGTCACGGTCCAGCAGCATGTCGGCCATCATGGCGGTCAGGTGTTCCAGGGCACAGGTTATGGCCAGCTGGTGACGCTTGGGCAGCTTCTTGGTAATGCCCAGAACCACTTCCAGGTGTTTTTCCAGTTCTTCCACCGGCATGCCCTGGTCACGAACGTGCTGGTTCATGGCGATATGTTCGAGGGAATGCATAGCCTCCTGGCCAATGAACCCGCGTATCTCCTCTTTCAGTTTGGGATCGGAGATCTGGTCCCGGAACGCTCTTACAGAATCCACGAAGAACTGCTCGCCCTGCGGAAACAGCACCGAAAGCGCATTCATGATATGGCTGATGGTGTAGCTGTCGTCGACCCAGTAGCGGGGCACCTGCTCGCCGAACTCAAAGCCCATGCGCTGGGCTGTGATGGTGACGTTATCGGGTGTGTTGGAGGCTCTGGTAACCGGAGCCGTCTTCTTTTCTGTGGTTTTGCTGCTCAGCATCTGTGTACTCCTCACTCTGGCTGATGTCATGGCTCCAGTGTGGGGCAGTCAACGTCGGGCAGGAATGCGCAAAGAGGACGGCGGTCGATCAGGATGGGACACCGACCGGGAATTGATTGGCTAAGCTGACGGCGACCAGGGTGTGCCGGGCCCCACTGTAGCGGTGGGAGGCATCTGATAGAGTCGGTTGACGTGCTTCAGCCAACTCAATAATAAGGAATGCCAATGAGCGCAAGCGGTCCGGACAAAGAACGGCAGATGCTGGGATTGTTCCTGGTGCCGGGCGCTTACCTGCGGGTTCTGGCGGAAACGGTCCGCCAGCTCGGCTACAACGACCGGTTGCTCTATGAAGGTCTCGACTTCACCCCGGATGATCTCAAGTCTAACGACAGCCGGGTGTTTGTCACCGATGCCATCATCATGGCCAAACGGGCTTTGAATCTGGCCGGCCAGGACGGTCTCAGCTTTGTGCTGGCGCGGGAGTTACGGCTGACGATTCACGGCACCCTGGGCTTCGCGGCCCTAACCAGCCCCACCTTTGCCGACGCCCTGGATTCGGTGCGCCGATACCTGCATCTGCGAGTGCCTTTCCTCAGCATGAGCCAGTCCGAAGCGGGCGATCAGGTGCTGGTAAAGCTCTGTACCGAATTCGAAGTGCCCGGCCTCTATCCGTTTCTGGCGGAAACCGTCAGCGCCACGCTGATCCTGCTGACCGAACAGCTATTGGATCGGGAAGACGCCATCAAACGCGGCTTCGCCCTGGAAGACGGCAAGCTGACGGGCGTCACGGTTCGCCTGAGCGCTCCGGAGCCGCCCTGGTACCGGCAGTTTGCGGGCCAGCTGCCGGTTCCGTTCGAATACGGCCATGCCGACGAGATGATGGTGTTTCCCCGGGAGCTTCTGGACGTGCGAATGCGCCTGGCCGATGCGGAAGCCTCCCGAATGGCCCGGGACCAATGCGAATTCGAGCTGCAGAAAGCCCTGAAGGAACAGGGCGACATCGTCCTGGCGATCCGGAACATGCTCCGGATGATGCCGGGACCGCTGCCATCACTGGAAGCCATGGCCGAGCGCTTCTGCGTCTCGTCCCGGACCCTGAAACGCCGGCTGGCGGATCGGGATACCAGCTATCGGGAAATCCTCGAATCGGTACTGAAAGACCGGGCGATCCAGTTGCTCCGGTATACCAACCAATCGGTCAGCGAGATTGCCTACGAGTTGGGTTATGCCGACCTTTCCAACTTCAGCCGGGCCTTCCGGAAGTGGACCGGCAAGTCGGCCAGCGAGTTTCGCGAGGGTGGACCGGATCCGGCGCCTGAGGTTGGGCCCTGATTTTATGGGCCTCGGGGTTTGGAGCGTGGTCGCAGGGCGGGGCATGAATTTTCAGGGTAAAAAGCAACTCGCTTTGCTCAGACATCTTTTTCCCCTGAAAATTCATGCCCCACCCCACGCCCTATGGACAAAGGTGAGGGCCGTCCGGAAAGTTCATTGAAGTGTTTTAATTTGTTTTTCTTTCCTATGCCACAATGGTTTGACGGACGGGGGGAAGGAATATTTTCCCGCCAGGAAAAAGATGTCTGAGCGAAGCGAGTTGCTTTTTCCCAAGGGAAAATATTCCTTCCCCCCGGCCAGCCCCCAGAACCGGCAGGCTAGGGACAAAACCGAACACACTGACCAAGCCAAACCAAAACAGGATCCATAAAACATGACAGAACGCCCAGACACCCACAGCAAACTGATCGGCTACCTGCTCTGGATTTTCGGATTCCTGGGCTCGCACCGGTTCTACTACGGCAAACCCGTTACCGGCACCATCTGGTTCTTTACTCTGGGGCTGCTGTTCATCGGCTGGATTATTGACCTGTTCCTGATCCCGGCCATGGACCGGGAGGCGGATCTTCGGTTCCGGGAAGGTGAGGTTAGCTACAACATTGGCTGGATCCTGCTGACCTTCCTGGGTGTGTTCGGGATTCACCGAATGTACATGGGCAAGTGGATTACCGGGATCATCTACCTGTTTACCGGCGGCCTGTTCCTGATCGGTGTGCTGTATGACTTCTGGACTCTGAACAACCAGATTTCCATCCGTAACGAGGAGCGCCGCTTCGGTTAATTCGTTAGGACTACAGACCGGCGGCGGTCTCCAGTTCGACCAGGGCCTCTTCCAGGTAGTCGAGCATTCGCTGCAGGCTGGGTAGCGTGCGGCGGCAACCGATGAGGCCGAATTCCACCTGGTCGCCGTAGCTGGTCAGGGTCATGTTCAGGGCCAGGCGATCCATGGCGATGGAGACCGGGTACATGCCGTCCATCGTGGCACCGTTCCAGTAGCAAGTCTCTCGCGGTCCGGGGACGTTGGAGATTACCACGTTGAAGGTCTGCCAGTTCGGTGCCATGCCGGTGAGCAGATTGAACGCTGCAGGTGCCAGGGTCAGGGCGGTGTAGTTGATGATTTCTTCCGGGGACATGTGGGCGTAGCGGTCTTTGGCGGCTTTCACATCCTCGTGGATTTGCATAAGACGTGTGACCGGGCTGCTGACATCGGTGTGTAACGAGGCCAGGATCACGCCCACCTGGTTGCCGCCGGAGCTGTCATCCTTGCGCAGTGAAACAGGCACCATGGCGATCAGCGGTTTTTCCGGCAGGGCGTCCTGGTTCATCAGGTAGCTGCGCAGCGCGGTGGCGCACATGGCCATCACCACATCATTGACCGTGGTTCTGTAGGTTTTACACACGGCCTTTATCCGACTGAGTTCGTAGGATTGCGCGGCGAAGCGTCGGGAGCCGGTGATCTTCTGGTTCAGGATGCTGCGGGGTGCGTGGAAGATCGACGAATAGGCAGGGTCTTTACGGGCGTCGTTGATGGTTCGCAACAGTTCCCGGGCCACGGTCGGAACAGTGCCCAGTTGCTTGCCGGATTCGCCCAGCAGGTGGCCGACACTTCGCCACAGGGAGGTGTCGCCATTATCGTGCTCACGGGCCGGGCGGGGTGGCATGGCCCAGATCGGCGGCATGTCCCGCTCCCCGGTATCCTGGCACAGCATCTGTGTCACCATCCGCATGGCCGAAACGCCGTCCACCAGGGCATGGTGAACCTTGATGTAAACGGCGAACTGCCGCTCCCCCAGCCCCTCAATCAGATGAAATTCCCACAGCGGTCGCTCTCGGTCCATCAGATGGGAATGCTCTGCAGAAACAAACGTCAACAGCTCCCTGACCCGTCCCGGGGTCGGCAGTGCTTCGACCCGGAAATGGTGCTCCAGATCCAGATGCTCGTCTTCCACCCAGACCGGCTGGCCGAAACGGTAATCCAGACGCTGGTTGAACGGCGGGGTTACTTTTGTGTACTGCCTTAGCCGCTCGGCCAGCTGGGCGACGTAATCCTCCGGGGCGTCGTCGGGAAAGGAGAACAGCTGCAGCCCGCCTACGTGCATGGGTTGCTGCCGTTTTTCCAGCCAGAGAAAAAGTTGGTCCGTAGGGCTGAGAGGTTTCACGGGGCGTCCTTGTTGTCGGTATTGTGACAATAGTAGCTCAGATGCGTGGCAAGGAAATTGACCCCTGTGCACATTCCCCGCACCGATCGGGCGAAACCCTGCGCAAGGTCCGGACCGGGATTTCCGTCGTAAGCCATGAACTAAGGTTAGTAATTGCACCCATTGAAACGAATTTTGGAGATAAGGACGTGGCTACCCCCATGAAGAGCCTGCAGGGTGTTGTTCTGTTTGTGAGCGGCCTGTTTTCCGTAGTCACTGCTGCCCAGGACCTGCCGGGTGTCCAATTGGAAACTGTCGCCTCCGAAAATATTATTCAGGAAGTGACCCTGAACGGTACCGTCAACGCCCTAAGGGTATCTGGCATTTCGGCGTCGGTTGCCGGCTTGCTGGAGGTGGTTCAGGTGGAAACCGGCGATCGCGTTTCCCGGGGCGATGTGCTGATTGAGCTTGATGATGAAATGGTCACCTGGGAGCTTGCGGCGGCGAGGGCCGAGTCGGACGAGGCCCGTAGCCGCCTGGAGGAAGCCGAGCGTCGACTGCGCGAAGCCAGGTCTGTTGGTGCAGGCCGTAACATCGCGGCCACGGAAGTCAGTGCCCGGGAAAGTGAAGTCGTCGCGAGCGAAGCGGCCGCTGCTCGCCTGGAAGCCGCCCGCCGAAAGGTGGAGGTCCGGGTCGGGCGACACCGAGTGATCGCCCCCTTCGACGGTGTGGTCAGCCAGCGCTCGCGGGATCTCGGCGAATGGGTAACCCCGGGCGACCAGCTGCTGACTCTGGTCGATACCGACAACCTGCGTCTCGATTTCCAGGTACCCCAGTCCTTCTACAAACGCATCGACGACAACAGCCGGCTGTTGGTTCGGGACGGCCAGGAACTGAGCAGGGCAGCCATTGATGTCCTGGTACCGGTCAACGATCCCCAGTCCAGAACCTTTCTGCTACGCGCCATAAAGCCGGACACCGTTAAACTGCTTCCGGGCATGGCGGCACAGGCTGTCTTGCGGGTGACGACCGGCGAAAGGGGACTGACAGTCTCCAGGGATGCCATCAACCGCTACCCCGAGGGGCGCACCACTGTGTGGATTGCCGAACCCGGGGATGAAGATACCTGGACTGTCAGCGAGAAGCGGGTGCGACTCGGCACCGGCTTTGAGGGCCGGGTAGAGGTCACCAGTGGTCTTGAAGCGGACCAGAACGTGGTGGTCCGTGGTAATGAGTCCCTGAGCGAGGGCATCAGCGTTCGCATCGCGGAACGGGAGAGCCGCTGATGTTTGCCGGCATTATTCGCCATGGCACCCTGGTCACTGTCATTGCACTGATAGTTGCGATCCTGGGGACCGCGGCGGCGTTGCGGATTCCGGTCCAGATGATTCCGGATCTGGAGGTGCGGACGGTCACTGTCGAGACCAGCTGGCCTGGCGCCACGCCCCAGGACATCGAGAAAGACATACTGATCGAGCAAGAACGGTTCCTCCGCAATGTCCCCAATCTGAGCCGGATGTCCTCGACGGCCTCCAGCGGCGCGGCCGAAATTGAACTGGAATTCCCGTTCGGGGTGGACATTACCGAGACCCTGATCCAGATCAATAATGCCCTGAGCCAGGTTTCTGACTACCCGGGAAACGTGGATGAGCCGCGTATTGTGGCGGCGTCTTTCTCCTCCAATGCGTTCATGTATTTCCGGATTTCAACACTGGAGGGCAATCCCCGGGAGCTGGACATCGAGTTGATGCGCGATTTTATCGAGGATCGCGTTCGGCCAAGGATGGAGAGCGTGCCGGGTGTCTCCGAGGTCACTGTCGGCGGCGGCGCCGACCGGCAGATGCAGATCATCGTGGATGAAGCCGCCCTGGCCCAGCGGGGCCTGAGCTTGCTGGATCTGCGTAATGCTATCGTGGCCCGCAATCGGGACATATCCGGTGGCGAGATTGATTCCGGCAAGCGCCGTTACCTGCTCCGAACCGTGGGGCGCTTTGATGATGTTGAGTCCCTGGAGCAGCTGGTGGTGAGGCGGCAGGGAGACAGTGTGGTGCGCCTCGGCGAGGTCGCACAGGTGCGTCAGGGCCACTCCCGCATCCGGGAACTGTCCGTGGTCAATGGCCAACGGGTGATTGGCCTGCAGGTTCGCCGCGAGAGCGGATCCAATGTAATTGATATCAAGCACGCCATGATGGACGAGGTGGCGGCAATTAATCGGGAGGTGCTGGAGCCGGCGGGCATGAGGCTGGGCCTGACCGCAGACGATGCCCGGTATGTGGAAGCCTCGGTTGCCAATGTCTGGACCAATCTGGGGATCGGTGCCGCCTTCGCAACCCTGGTGATGTTTCTGTTTCTGAGGTCTGGCCGGGCCACGTTTGCCGGCGTGGTGGGCATTCCCCTGTGCGCCATTGCGGCGTTTATCGGCTTATTGATCACCGGCCGCACCATCAACGTGATTTCCCTGGCCGGTATTGCCTTTGCCATCGGTATGACGGTCGACAACAGCATCGTGGTGCTGGAGAACATCGAGAGACACCGGCGGCTGGGCCTGGACCGTTTCGAATCCGCCCTCAAGGGGGTGCGCGAAGTCTGGCCAGCGGTGCTGGCTTCCACCACCACGACCATCCTGGTGTTCCTGCCGATTTTGTTCATTGAAGAAGAGGCGGGCCAACTTTATTCCGACGTGGCGATCGCCATCTCCGCCGCCATCCTTGCCTCGATGCTGGTGGCAATCACCATCATACCGACCCTCTGTGCCCGGCTGGATTTCGGTCGCCGGGGCGTCACCACCGATGAATACGGCAACGATACCTCGGGCCGTTGGAGTCGGGCTGCGATGGGGACGGTGCATTGGTTGGTGAATGGCACGGTGCGCCGGGTACTGGTCATGGCTGCAACTGTTGGCTTCAGCCTCTGGGTGATTTTCGTGTTGACCCCGCCTGCGGAATACCTGCCGGAGGGTGAGGAACCCAAGACCTTTGCGGCCATGTCCGCGCCGCCCGGTTATAACCTGCAAGAGATGGGAGCCATTGCCCGACAGGTGGAAGACTACTTCCTGCCGCACGTGAACGCCGACGGACAGGCCTATGCCGCCGGCGAAACCAGCGTGCCGCCCATGGCTTATCTCAATATGCAGGTGACGCCAACCAGGATCAGGATCATCGCCGAGACCCTGAATCCGAGGCATATCGAGGCCCTGATGGACGAGATCACCCGGTTCTATGAACAGTTCCCGGGTATGCGCGCCTTCGCCGCCAAAGGTTCCATCATCTCCAGCAATGACGGCGGCACCCGGAGTATCAACCTGGACATCTCCGGCCCGGATCTGGTCTCTGTTTACAGCGCTGCCAATGCCGCTTACCAACGGGCCGAGGAAATCTTCAACAATCCCCGTATCCAGAGCCAACCTTCCACGCTGTCCCTGGCGCAGCCGCTGATTCAGATCATGCCTGACTGGGATCGTGCGGCGGAACTCGGCCTTGGCGCCGAAGGCATTGGTTTTACCGTGGCCTCCCTGACCGAGGGCAGCTATGTCGACGATTTCTTCCTCGATGACGAGAAGATCGATATCTACGTCTACGGCAGCGAAGGTCGTAACCCGTCACTGGACAGCCTGCCAGATGTCATGGTGCATACGCCCCAGGGCGCGACCCTGCCTCTTTCCAGCCTGGCCACCATCGAGGAAACCGTGGATACCAGTACGGTCCGACGGGTAGACGGTCGCCGCACGGTGACTCTGAATGTGATTCCCCCGGACGATGTGCCGCTCGAAGCTGGCGTGGAGAGGGTGCGCACGGAACTGTTGCAGTTCATGCGGGACAGCGGCGCGTTGCCCGCGAATGTGAACGTGGATATCTCCGGCGCCAGCGACCAGCTGAATGCCACCCGGGAGGCACTGACCGGCAATTTCATCATTGCGATTGCCATTGTCTACCTGCTGCTGGTGGCCATCTTCGCGCACTGGGGATTCCCCCTGCTGATCATGACCGCCATACCGCTTGGCGTGGCCGGTGGCATCGTGGGCCTGGCCCTGATGAACCTGGTCGGTGGCCTGCTGCCCATGATCGGCCTCCAGCCATTGCGACAGCCCTTCGACATGATCACCATGCTGGGCTTTTTGATTCTGATGGGAACGGTGGTGAACAACCCGATCCTGGTGGTGGATCAGGCCCGGCAGAACCTGCGCCAGAAAGGCGTTACCGTGGTGCAAGCCGTCACCGGCGCCGTCCAGACCCGCCTGCGACCCATTGCCATGACCACCCTGACCACCATCTGCGGCCTCTCGCCCCTGGTGTTCCTGCCCGGCGAAGGCACCGAGCTCTATCGGGGTGTAGGCGCCATCGTCCTCTTTGGACTTCTGGGGGCAGCGATCGTAACGGTGACCTTCCTGCCGTCACTGACCATTTTTGTTCTTGGCTGGCGGGAGCGTTGGCGGTCAGGCGGCGACTGATTCTCGCTGGTTGGCCCGAACTTCCAGCCGGATCTGATTGCCGTCCAGCAGCACCGGATAGGTTTTCACCCGCACGGTATCGTCTTCCAGACAGACACCCGTACGCAGACTGAAATGCTGCTTGTACAACGGAGACGCCACCACCGGCTCCCCTTTCAGATCCCCGGTAATACCCCGGGCCAGCACATTCGAGCCGCTGAAAGGATCTGTGTGACTGATGGCAAACAACGCCGGCAGCCGATGCGGCAGATAAAACACCGCCACCGGCCCTTCTTCGGTCCACACCGCAATGCCCGATTCCGGCACCAGGTCTTCTACTGTGCAAACGGCTTCCCAACGAGTGCGTGGTTTCATTGTGTTTCTCCTATTCCTTCTGCGTTTATTTCAACTGTGCGTTACAAGCGATACCACGGAAGCTTGGTGAGCGAGGTGGTATGGGGGTGCTTTTCTGTCGGGAAAAAGATGTCTGAGCGAAGCGAGTCGTTTTTCCCAGAAGAAAAGCACCCCCATGGCGCCTTGCTCTTCACCAGAACCTAAAGGCTACGCAGACTCCAAAACAGGCCGACGCTGCCCCCGCTCAACCGTCCACTCCTGCACCGGATCGCTCTGCGAAGGCGCATTAACAAACTCCCGGAACCGCTTCCGCTTCTCCGGATCCTCGACGGCCGTTTTCCACTCGCACTGGTAAGTCCCAACGATCCCCTCCATGTGCTCCTCCAGCTCTGCACCAATCCCCAGACTGTCTTCAAGCACCACCTGCTTCAGATACTCCAGACCACCCTCCAGGTTTTCCATCCAGACACTGGTGCGCTGCAGCCGGTCAGCGGTGCGCACATAGAACATCACTACCCGGTCGATGGTGCGGATCAGTTCTTCGTCAGACAGGTCCGTGGCGAACAGATCGGCGTGGCGGGGCCGCATGCCGCCGTTACCGCAGACGTACAGGTTCCAGCCGTTTTCCGTGGCAATCACGCCAAAGTCCTTGCTCTGGGCTTCGGCGCATTCGCGGGTGCAGCCCGAGACCGCCATCTTGACCTTGTGAGGCGCCCGCAGGCCCTTGTAACGGTCCTCCAGGCGGATTGCCATGCCCACGCTGTCCTGGACGCCGTAGCGGCACCAGGTGCTGCCAACGCAGGACTTCACAGTACGCAGTGACTTGCCGTAGGCGTGCCCGGTCTCGAAACCGGCGGCGATCAGCTTTTCCCAGATCTCCGGCAGCTGGCTCAGAGTGGCGCCGAACAGGTCCACCCGTTGGCCGCCGGTGATCTTGGTGTACAGATCGTATTCCTTGGCCACCTCACCTAGGACAATCAGCTTGTCCGGGGTGATCTCGCCACCGGGGATACGCGGCACGATGGAATAGGTGCCGTTCTTCTGCATGTTGGCCATGAAGGTGTCGTTGGTGTCCTGCAGCGGCACGTGATCCGTGGCCAGGATGTGCTCGTTCCAGCAGGTAGCCAGAATCGAGGCCACCGCCGGTTTGCAGATATCGCAACCGTGGCCCTTGCCATGCTGGCTGATCAGTGTGCGGAAGGTGCGTATGCCGTTCACCTTCACCAGATGGAAAAGCTCCTGGCGGCTGTACGGGAAGTGCTCGCACAGGTCCTTGCTGACTTCCACGCCGCGCTTTTCCAGCTCGCTGTCCACCACGTTCTTGAGCAGGGCGGTGCAGCCGCCGCAGCCGGTGCTGGCCTTGGTTTCGGCCTTGACGCTCCCCAGGTCGCCACAGCCGGCGTCGATGGCGCCGCAGATATCGCCCTTGGTGACGTTGTGGCAGGAGCAGATGGAGGCGGTTTCCGGCAGGGCATCGGGGCCCAGGGCCGGTGCGCCGCCCTCGCTTTCCGGCAGGATCAGGGTTTCCGGATTCTCCGGCAGCGTGATGCCATTGAGGGCGTATTGCAGCAGGGTATCGTAGTGGCTGTTGTCGCCTACCAGAATGGCACCCAGCAGGGTCTTACCGTCTTCACTGATGACCATGCGGCGGTAGTGGCCGGCCTGCTCATCGTTAAAGCGGATGTTTCGGGCGCCCGGGGTCTGGGCGTGAGCGTCGCCGATGGAACCGACATCCACGCCCAGCAATTTGAGCTTGGTGCTCATGTCAGCACCGGTGAAGGCGGTCTCGCGATCGCCATTCAGCGCGGCAGCCAGTGTGCGGGCCATGGTGTAGCCGGGTGCTACCAGGCCGAAGATCTTCTGTTCCCAGAGCGCGCACTCGCCAATGGCGTGCACATGCGGGTCCGAGGTGGTGCAGTGGTTGTCGATCACGATGCCGCCGCGCTCGCCGATGTCCAGTCCGCTGGCCCGGGCCAGGGCATCCTGGGGGCGAATGCCGGCGGAGAAGACGATCAGGTCCGTCTCAAGGAAAGACTGGTCGCTGAAATTCATGCGCAGGCGGGCATCCTCGCCCTCTGTAATGGCGGTGGTGGCCTTCTCGGTGTGCACCTGAACCCCCAGCTCCTCGATCTTGTGGCGCAGCAGGGCGCCGCCATCGGAGTCGAGCTGCACAGGCATCAGCCGGGGTGCAAATTCAACCACATGGGCTTCCAGTCCGAGGCTCTTCAGCGCATTGGCCGCCTCAAGGCCCAGCAGGCCACCGCCGACTACCACGCCGCTGCGTGCGCCTTCCGAGCTGGTGCGAATGGCATCCAGATCATCCAGCGTACGATACACCAGGCAGTGGGGGCGATCATTGCCCTGAATCGGCGGTACAAAAGGGTAGGAGCCGGTAGCCAGGACCAGTTCGTCGTACCGGTAACTGCCCCGGGGGGTTTCCAGGGTTCTATTCTCGCGGTCGATGCCGGTCACCTGTTCATTCAGATGCAGCTGAATGCCCTGTTCGGTGTACCACTCCAGCGTACCCATAGCGAGATCTTCGTGGGTGGAACCGCCGAAGTACTCCGACAGGTGGACCCGGTCATAGGCAAGCTGTTTTTCCTCGCCGAACACAATAATCTCGAATTCGGCAGCAGCCGGGCTGGCGCAGAATTGTTCCAGGAAGTGATGGCCGACCATGCCGTTGCCAATCACGATCAGGGTTTTCTTGCTCATGGGTATGTCCTCTTTCCAGAGCGGCTCAGGCTGCCGCTTCGCAGTAGTTCTTGCCGAATGCAATGAAGTCCCGGTACCGGGAGATGTCGTCCTGCAGCAGGATGCGCTGGCTGTACCAGGGGCCGTCCTGGGTATCGCCCATCAGTACGGCGCCGGTTAGCCGCTGATTTCGGATCAGCAGTCGGCAATAGTGATTCTGTTCGTGGTCCTGCCAGACTACGGATTCGGTGTCCCCGTCGGGGCTGATCTGGCCGCAGGAAAAAATCGGAACGCCGCTGATCTTCAGACGGGTCGGCGTATCCACCGGCCGGTACTCGGCCCTGGGAGCTGTTCCACCGAGCACGCCTGCAAGCACCTCGGCCTGCTGATACCCGGGTTCCACCAGCCCGAAGGTGGTGTTTCCCAGCTGACAGCACTCACCCAGCGCAAAGATTGCCGGGTCGCTGGTGCGAAGCTGTTCGTTCACCAGAATGCCACGATCGCATTCAAGGCCTGCGGTCCTGGCAAGCTCGGCAGCGGGAACGATACCGGTGGCGAACAGCACCAGATCCGTGCTGATCAGGGTTTCGTCATCCAGTTGTACTGCCCGGACCATGGATCGTCCGAGCAGTGCTTTGGGAGCGGTTCCGGTGCGTACGTTTACGCCCCGTTCTTCCATGTGCTGTTGCAGCAGCTGACCGCCGACCCTGTCCAGCTGTCGGTTCAGAAGATGGTTGCTGCGATGCAACAGGGTGACGGCCATGCCTCGTTGGCGGAGGCCTTCAGCGGCTTCCAGGCCAAGAAAGCCTCCACCGACGACTACTGCCCGGCGATGCCGCGCAGCGGATTCAATCAGCGTTCTTGTGTCTTGCAGGTCCCGGAAGGTCACAACACCTGGAAGATCGTCACCCGGTAGCCCTGGTTTTGCAGGCCGTGACCCGGTAGCCAGTACCAGGTGGGTATAGGTCTGAACCCGACCGGTTCTGGTGGTCACCGTCTGATCTACCCGATTGATGGCGACCACGGACTCTCCGTTCCACACTTCAATGCCGTTGTCCCGAAACCACTCGTCCTGCTGCAGTGCCAGGGAGGTTTCGTCGGTTTCACCGGCGAGTAGCAGTGAGAGTTGTATCCGGTTGTAGGCAGGGGTTGTTTCGCCGTTGAAGACAATGACGCGGGTAAACGGCCTGACTCGTGCACGGCATAAAGCTTCCAGCAGGCGTTGCGAAACCATGCCGTGCCCGCAGATCACCAGTGTCGATTCAGTCTGTCCTGTCATTTTGCTCCAACCCGTACTTTTTTCGACCAAACAAAAAAAGCCGGAGCATCTATTCCCTAGGGGAAATCGATGGTCCGGCGCCAATGCCAACAACAATGATCTGATGGTCCGGCCTGATCCTTGGCCGGGACGTTCGTCCTTACTATCTGCTAAGCGATCTTCGTGCCAGTTCTTTGAGTGCTTTAAAATCAATTGGTTATGTTTTTTTTGGCCTGTTCCCACCTGGAAAGACACGCCAAAGCTGCCCTGCGACGGGGCGGATTGCACGATTTTGGGCCAGATGCGGTGGCGCGGTAATTGCTGCGGACTGGTCTGACCTTGATTGTTGCATTCGAGGCTATCGTGCCTCCGGAGTCTGTTATGAACACCAAACGTGCCGCCGCCCATAAATCGCCGTCAGCGGGCGACTACCTGATTGCCTCGAAAAGCTGCGAGTTGATGAATCTCCAGTACTTCCTGCAGATGGGCAAGCTGGTCCAGTGCATCAGCAACCTGGTGCATGCACTGCAGTGTGAGCGGGGTGCGTCTAACGTATTCCTTGGCTCTTCGGGTGAGAAGTTTGCCCGGGAGCGGAAAACGATGGTTTCGGCATCTGATCGGCTCCGGGGAGAGTTTGATCAGGCGCTGGCGGAAATTCATCAGGAGCTGACCGCGCACCCGGTCAGCAGCCACCTGCTCAACCAGTTGGCGAGCGCCCTTCATGGCCTTGAAGGACTGCCCGAGGTGCGGCGCTGTGTGGTCGCCCGGAAAATAACAGCGGCATCTGCCACCGAGGAATACAGCAACCTGATCCACAACCTGATTGCGGTGGTGTTTGAAGCCGCAGACACCGCTGTGGACCCCACTATAGCCGGACTTCTGGTGGCCATGGTGCACCTGATGAATGGCAAGGAATTCTGCGGTCAGGAGCGCGCTGTGGGGTCGGCAGGCTTTTCCAGTGGCCGGTTTGATCGTGCACTGTCTGAGCGCATGGCGCACCTGATTGAGGCGCAGGAGCGCTGTTTCGAGGTGTTTACCAGCTTTGCCGATAAGGGGTCCCTGGAGCTTTGGGAAAAGTTGCGTGACGACCCTCGCGAGGCTGACATCGAAAAGCTTCGCCAGCGTGGCACGGCCATCGGCCGTTATAAAAACCTCGACCCCGCCCTGGCGGATGAATGGTTCAGGCTGATGTCAGAGCGGATGGATGAACTCAAAACGGTAGAGGACTCAGTGGAGGGCTGTTTTCACGCTCGTTGCACTGAGCGGTTTGCCGATGCCAGGAACTCACTGGCCCACCAGGAAACCCTGATTACCTCTCTGGACGCCCATGAACCGGCTTGTCAGCCTATGCTGGTACTGTGCGATTCCGGAAATGAGCAACAGTCCGGTGATGCCTGGGCCAGCGATGGCATTGGGCAACAGTTTGGCCGTTCAATCTTCGATCTGGTTCAGGAACAGACCAGGCGCCTGCAACAGATGACCGATGAGTTGCAGAGTGCCAGGGAAGCGTTGGAAGATCGGAAAACCCAGGAAAAGGCTGTGCTGCTGCTGATGGAACATCGCAAAATCAGCAATGACGAAGCTCATCGTGTATTACGGAAACTGGCCATGGACCAGGGCCGCAAACTGCCCGAGGTAGCCCGGGCCCTGGTGTCGATGGCGGATGTGCTGAAGTGATTGGGGTATCTCAAGCCCTGGCGGCCCGAGACTCCGACTGCTCCTGCTCAGGGGTCTCGGGTTTTCCCGAACGACGCGGCGAAATGTGCTCCAGCTTGCGCTGTTTCTCGTACAGGAATCGCAATACTTCCTGCCGGTAGTGCACGTACTCCGGATTATCTGCCAGAGTCACCCGGTTGCGGGGTCGAGGCAGATCAATGTAGAGATCCTCTCCCACAGTAGCCTCAGGCCCGTTGGTCATCATGATGATCCGGTCAGACAGCAATACAGCTTCGTCCACATCGTGAGTAATCATGATCACGGTGTTGTTCAGCTCCTGCTGAATTTCCATCAATGAGTCCTGCAGGTGGGCCCGCGTCAGTGCATCCAGAGCACCGAATGGTTCGTCCATCAGCAGAACACTGGGTTTCATGGCCAGGGCTCGGGCAATCCCCACCCGCTGGGCCATGCCCCCCGATACTTCACCTGGCCGCTTGTCCGCTGCATGGGCCATATTCACCAGCTCAAGATTGTGGTGGATCCAGTCGCGTCGTTCCTGTTTGTTCATCGATTTACGAAACACCTGTTGTACCGCCAATTCCACGTTCTCATACACCGTTAACCAGGGCATCAACGCGTGGTTCTGGAACACCACTGCCCGCTCCGGCCCTGGCGAATTCACCTCGTGGCCATTCAGCACACAGCCGCCCTTCGTGGCCTGTAGCAAGCCCGCCACGATGTTAAGGACCGTGGACTTGCCACAACCTGAGTGGCCAATGAGGGAAACAAACTCGCCCTTTTGTATTTTCAGATTGATGTTGTCCAGGGCAACAAACGGCCCTTTTGGCGTATCGAACGCCATTTCGACGCCGGTCAGCTCCAAATGTGTTTTACTCATGGCAATCTCCAATCCAGACAATTATTCATTCCAGGCAACTTTGCGTTGTATCAAAAGCATCATCCGATCCAGCACAAACCCGATAAATCCGATGGCCAGAACCGCCACCATGATCCGGCTCAGGGACTCACTGCTGCCGTTCTGGAACTCGTCCCAGACAAACTTGCCCAGCCCCGGGCTCTGGGCCAGCATCTCGGCCGCGATCAGCACCATCCAGGCAATACCCAGTGACACACGCAAGCCGGTGAAGATCATCGGGACCGAGGAAGGCAAGACCACCTTGCGGACATGGGTCCAGAACGACAGGCGCAACACCCGGGAGACATTTAGCAGGTCAGGATTGACGGCGGCGACACCGACACTGGTGTTGATCAATGTGGGCCAGAGACTGCACAGGGTGACCGTGATCATGGAGGTCAGGAACGACTTCTCGAACATCGGGTCATCGCTCACATAGGTGGCTGAGACCACCATAGTCACCAGAGGCAGCCAGGCCAGTGGTGAAACAGGTTTGAAAACCTGGATGAGCGGGTTCACCGCCGCCTGGAAGTGCTGGTTCAGACCAACCACGATGCCCAGCGGAACCGCGATGGCCGTGGCTACCATGAATCCGGCCAGAACCGTAACCAGGCTGGTTATGATCTGGTCTGGAAAGGTGGGCGCGCCGGGGTAGTTGCGGATCTTCACCTCCGCCTGCGGATTGTCCGCCAGTATCCGGGCGTTGCGTTCCTCCTGCATGGCGATGAACTTGTCCGCCCGCTCGCGCTGGTTGGCGTGCTCCTGCCAGAGTTGACCCGCTTGTTCCCAGACCTGTGCCGGGCCCGGAAAGCTGCCCAGTGAGGTATCCACCTGTGGTGCAGCCAGATGCCAGAAACCGACGAACACCAGAATGCCTAACAAAGGCAGCAGCATCTGGCGCGCGTTGGCGGCGAGCTGACTGGGTGTCAGCGACTCACCGAGGGACTTGAGTCTCTGGCCCAGCCAGCGCGGTGGCTGGGAGGTGTTTGTGGCCGAAGTAATCGTAGTCATGGTTATCAAACCTCCTTGCAAACCCGGTTACGGGGTTTGCGTACCTTTCAGGCCGATGTCGAAACTGTCGATATAGGCGTTGGGTGTTCGGGGGGTGAAGGCGACACCGTCAATCAGCTCACCCTGTTGCGGGCGCTGAAAGTTCTCGGCATCGAAGTCCGGAAAATCCGAGGCCTTCAGCGTGCCGTCCGCAATTAGTGACCGGGCAGCCTGCTCATAAATGTCGGCGCGGTAGACTCGGGCTGCGGTTTCCATGTACCAGTCGTCCGGTTTGGCCTCAGGGATCTGGCCCCAGCGGCGCATTTGGGTGAGATACCAGATGGCATCGGATGGATATGGGTAGGTGGCGTGATACCGGAAAAACACGTTGAAATCCGGAACCTCACGGATGTCGCCTTTTTCATACTCGAAAGTGCCGGTCATGGAGTTCGCAATCACTGCCTCATCGGCACCCACATAGCTGGAGCGCGCAAGGATTTTCACGGCCTCGTCCCGGTTGGCATTGTTGTTCTTATCGAGCCAGTGGGCGGCGCGAATCATCGCGCGAAGCAGGCGCAGGTGTGTGTTGGGGTAGTCTTCGGCCCACTGACGGGTCACGCCAAAGACCTTCTCCGGGTTGTTCGGCCAGATTTCATAATCGGTGATGACGGGAACGCCAATGCCCATGAAAACCGCCTGCTGGTTCCAGGGCTCGCCCACGCAGTAGCCCTGTATAGTGCCCGCTTCCATAGTGGCCGGCATTTGCGGCGGCGGAGTCACCGAGAGGTGTACGTCTGCTTCCAGAGTGCCACTGGTGTCGCCGCGCTGGGGCGCGTAGTAGCCGGGGTTCAATCCGCCGGCAGCAAGCCAATAGCGGAGCTCGTAGTTATGGGTAGAGACCGGAAACACCATCCCCATGCGGAACCGTTCGCCTCGATCCCGGGCCGCTTCTACCACCGGAAGAAGGGCGCTGGCGCTGATCGGGTGTTTGGGCTTGCCTTCGGTATTTGCAGGGATGTGCTGGCTCATGGTGTCCCAAACGTCATTGGAGACGGTAATACCATTACCGTTCAGGTCCATGCTGAAGGCCGTGATGATATCGGCTCGGGTTCCGTAACCAATGGAGGCGCCGAGGGGCTGGCCAGCGAGCATATGGGCGCCATCCAGTTCTCCGGTGATGACCCGGTCCAGAAGTACTTTCCAATTCGCTTGTGCTTCAAGTTCCACGAACAGGCCCTCGTCCATAAAGAAGCCCTGCTCCCAGGCAACTGCCAGCGGTGCCATGTCTGTGAGCTTGATAAAGCCGAGTTTCAGGTCCGGCTTTTCGGCCGGACCAATCTCCGCCTGAGCCACCGTGCTGACTGTCCAGAAGGTGGCCGTTAGCAGAATTCGAGCGAGCCAGCGGGCGGTACTTCGTGTGAGCGTGTACATGGATATACCTCATTCTGTTTGGCCCAAACGCAAAAACGCCTGCTCTCCGTTGCCGGAAAGCAGGCGCCTGTGCCTGGGGATCAGTTTTCTGTTGAGTCGTAACGCGCGTCTCTGTTTTACGGTCCTGCACGGGCCGTGCCATATCTGACGGCCATTATAAAACAACAGGTTAGACGGGTTCCGGGAATGAGGGGCGGGGCAAGACGGTGAGTGGCCGTCTGGTTTTAGTGCGTAGACGGCCAATTTTGCACCAATTTGATACCGGATTTGATGACTGGCCTGGAGCCCTGGCGAACAGATGCGGGAATTAATGCCTCCGGAGCCGCTATATACGGCACCTTGAAGAGGCCAGAGTCGCTCTCGATCGGAGTGGCCCTGTTATTGCAGCCGGTTCTACGACTATTCAAGACAACCTGATTCTATTGGCAAAGAAGCCCGCCCCTGATGCTCCTCCACGGCATCCGGATTGGCGGGCTTTTTTTATGAAACGCGAGGAGGTGCTGTGACTGGTACCGACAAGAGACCGGCGACGGTTCAAACCACCTGCCCATACTGTGGTGTGGGTTGTGGAGTGAACGCGACCCCATCTTCCACGGCGCCGGATGAGACTCATCCGGCGAACCTGGGTCGCCTGTGTGTGAAGGGTTCTGCCCTGCACGAAACGCTGACCCACGATGGTCGACTGCTGAAGCCTGTTGTTAATGGACGTGAAAGTACCTGGCCTCAGGCAGTCACGGAAGTGGCCCGGCGGATTCGTGAATCGGTGGCTCTTAATGGGCCCGGGTCTGTGGCCTTCTATCTTTCCGGTCAGTTATTGACGGAAGACTATTATGTGGCCAACAAGCTGGCCAAGGGCTTCATCCGCACGCCCAACGTGGATACCAACTCCCGCCTGTGCATGTCTTCCGCCGTCGCTGCCCATAAACGAGCCTTTGGCGGGGACCTCGTTCCCGGTTGTTATGAGGATCTGGAACTGGCCAATCTGTTGGTTCTGGCGGGCAGTAATGCCGCCTGGGCGCATCCGGTGCTCTACCAGAGAATGCAGGCTTCGGCGCGGCCTGGTCGTCGTGTGGTGGTGATAGATCCCCGCAAGACCGCAACCAGCGACCTGGCGGATTTGCACCTGGCCATCCGTCCCGGGACTGATACGGTACTGTTCAACGGTCTGCTGGTCTGGCTGGCGGACCAGCAGGCTGTTGATCATGGCTATCTGGCGGACCATTGTGAGGGTTTCGACGCCAGCCTCAGCGCTGCCAGATCAGCGGCACCGTCACCTGGAGCGGTGGCCCGGATCTGTGAGCTGCCGGTTGTCGATGTTGTTACCTTCTTCCGCTGGTTCGCGGAGGAACAGCGCACCGTGACAGCCTTCTCCCAGGGCATCAACCAATCCTCTGCGGGCACCGACAAGGGTAACGCTATTATCAACTGCCATCTGGCCACTGGTCGGGTGGGCAAACCCGGCGCCAGCCCTTTCTCCCTGACTGGCCAACCCAACGCCATGGGTGGCCGGGAAGTCGGCGGGCTGGCCAATACCCTCGCTGCTCATATGGATTACGACAGCCCGAGCGCCAGGGACCGGGTGGCGCGCTTTTGGGGCAGTGGCGCTGTGGCAGAGGGGCCGGGCATGAAAGCCGTTGACCTGTTCGACGCCGTCGAGCGCGGCGAGATCAAGGTGTTGTGGATCATGGCCACCAATCCGGCGGTCAGTTTGCCGGAAACCCACCGTATCAGTCGGGCCCTGGACCTGTGCCCAACTGTCATTGTTTCCGACTGCGTTAAAGACACAGACACGGCCAGCCATGCCGATATCCTTCTGCCAGCAGCGGGCTGGGGTGAGAAAGACGGTACGGTCACCAATTCCGAACGCTGTATTTCCCGCCAGCGCCGCTTCCTGCCGTTACCCGGAGAGGCCCGGCCGGACTGGTGGATTATCAGTGAGGTGGCTCGTGCCCTGGGACACCAGACGGGCTTTGACTATAAGGCGCCCGCGGACATTTTCCGAGAACATGCCCGGTTGTCGGGCTTCGAGAACGCCGGTCAACGTTGGTTTGATATTTCCGGGCTGGCAGAGTTGGGCAATGACCAATATGAGGCGCTTGAACCTGTGCAATGGCCGGTTTCCGAAACGGCATCGGATTCGAGGCGCCTGTTTACCAATGGCCGGTTTGCCACTAGCGACGGGCGCGCCCGTTTGGTCCCTATTGCCTGTCGACTACCGGCCACTAACCGGAACGAAGCGTTTCCGTTGATCGTGAATACCGGTCGTATCCGGGACCAGTGGCACACCATGACTCGTACAGGACGGTCCAACCGGTTGCTGGCCCATCGCCCCGAGCCGTTCATCGAGGTGCATCCTGAGGATATTCGGGCGCTTTCGCTCACGCCCGGGGCATTGGCGACACTGAAAAGCGCCCATGGACACTTTGTCGGGCGGGTGCGCAGTGCACCTGAGCAGCGGCGAGGCGAAGTTTTTGTGCCGATTCACTGGAACGACCAGTTTACCGGGCAGGGTCTTGCTACCGCGCTGACCGAAAGCGTTGTTGATCCGCACTCCGGCCAACCGGAGGCCAAGTATGGTCGAGCTGCTCTGAAACACTGGCCGGCGGCCTGGTATGGGCGTTTGCTGGTTCGTCGGAACCGCCCGAAACGATGGAGAGCAGACTACTGGTCCCGTCAGACTCTGTCCGATTGCGATAGCTGGATTGTCGCTGGGCAGTCCAGCGTGGACTGGAAAACTGCCGTGCCTGACTGGCTGGGCGGCCAGCCGCAATTGGTTATGGAGGATGTCCGCGAAGGCCGTTTCCGGGCGGCGCGGTTGCGCAATGGTCAGGTGGAGGCGGTATTGATGGTGGATCGTGACCCGGACGCCTTGCCATCGGTGGACTGGCTTGTCAGTCGCTTCAGCCAGCCAGAACTCGACGAGGCAAGCCGTCGCGGCCTGCTGGCGGCAAAGGCCGTGGATGGCGATGATGCCGGCAACCTGGTTTGCAGCTGCTTTCAGGTCGGGGACCGGCAAATACAACAGGCAATCCTGGGCGGGGCCAACAGCGTGGATGCCTTGGGCAAGGAGCTGCACTGCGGTACCAACTGTGGTTCCTGTGTACCGGAGATCCGGAGTCTCCTGGTTGCCACTACCGAGGCGGTGTAAGCGGGCTTAGCATCTGTACCGGCACCCGGTAGCGCACACCCCTTGAGGGCCCGATGCCATCCACGGTGCAGGTCTTTCGATTGACCCGAATGATTTGCCCCTGCAGTTCCCGTCGGCCGGCACCGAAGCGCACGGTATCGCCCACTTGCCAGTGGGCCAACTGCTGCCTTGTGTCCACAGGCTCAAAGGGTGTATCCGGTAGTGTCAGGCTCTGTTCGCTGGCCTGCTCTGCCAGGGCCTTACGGGTGGTTTGCGCGGCACCGCTTTCGTGCAACTCATCCAGAATGGTGTAGAAGTGACGGTTGTGTACAGAACCCCGATACCGCTGCCCGGCACTTTGCTGCAAGAGATGGGCAAACTCATGGCAGCAGGTGTGTGCCAGCAGATTCAGGGTGCTCAGTTCCCCGCCAAAGTAACCGCGTTTCCGGATCTCCCGGCCAGACAGCCAGCCGCTCGCCGTCTCCGGCTGGTGCTTGGCGGCAATCATGCGGGCACCGTAGGTGATCAGATGTTGTCGGTCTCGGGAATCGTAACGGTGGTAGGTGGCCTGGCCTGAGCCAACTCGGCAATGCAGGACGCTGCCCGGATTGCGTTCCCGGACCCACTGCTCCGCCGGTTGCCATAGCCACTCCCGGGTGACGGCGCACATGAGCTCGCCGAGGCTGATGGCGGTCTGGGTTGGTAGGGGCGTTTTCTGCAAACTTGGGTACCTGGCCACTTCACGGATGCGTAAGAATAGACAAGCTTAACGTTCGAATTTACGGTTTGCTATGGTCTGGCTCGGCAATATTATGCGGTGGTACAGATTATCGACCTTGGGAAAGGTCCAGCGAAGCCGATACTTGAATGATCTATGCCATTCAGACAAACTGTCACCATATATAAATAAGTGGTGACGATTTGTCTGACCCCGACTCCGCCCGATCTTCCAGGGCACAACTCCAAACCATGTTCCGTCAACGCGGCGGCCAGCTCCGCCTGACAGAAGCGCTGGCTCGAGGCTTTAGCCGGTACCAGTTCTATCAGCTTCGGGACGAGGGGCTGATTGAGCCGGTCAGCCGTGGTCTTTACCGGCTGGCGGACCTGCCCTCAATAGAGAACCCGGATCTGGTGGCTGCCGTTACCCGTTTCCCCAATGCAGTGCTTTGCCTGATTTCCGCGCTGGACTGGCACGGCATTACTACGCAGATTCCGCATCAGGTGCATCTGGCAGTGGAGCGAGGTGCCCGCCTGCCGGTGCTGGATTATCCGCCGGTGGCCGGGTACCGATTCTCCGGACAGGCCTTCAATGCAGGCATTGAGCAGGTCGACGTAGATGGCATTACTCTGAACGTCTACAACCCGGAGAAAACCCTGGCGGACTGTTTCAAGTTCCGGAACCGCATCGGCATGGATGTGGTTCTGGAGGCGTTGGATCTATACCGCACCCGCAAAAACTTCCGTCCAGGCAAACTGATGGAATATGCCAGAATCTGCAGGGTCGCCAATGTCATGGCACCCTACTTGGAAGCCAAGCTGTGAACAGAATCATCCTGGCGATGGAATTAAAAGAGTGAAAGGAGATCACGGTGGCACAAAACACTGCTGCGTCCGTTCGGCAGAGATTGCTGAATAAGTCCCGGGAAGAAAAGCGCCGCTTTGATGAACTGCTGCAGTATTTCGCCATGGAGCGGTTTCTTTACCGGTTGAGTCAGTCGCCCCATAACCGCTGCTTTACCCTCAAAGGTGCGCTGATGCTCTGGGCAATGCAGGGGCCGAACAGCAGACCGACACGGGATATCGATATGTCGGGCCAGACGAGCAATGATCCAGAGGCCATTCTTGCCCAGGTGGGCGAGATTATTGCGACTGAGGTGCCGGATGATGGCTTGCGATTTGATCCGGATACCCTGAAGGCGGAGACCATTACCGAAGACGCAGACTATCAGGGGCTAAGGGTGACCTTCAGCGGTTTTCTCGACAACGCCAGGATTCCAATGCAACTGGATATTGGCTTTGGCGATTCTGTATTTCCGTTCCCATCCTGGCTGGAGTTCCCGGGCTTGCTGGATTTTCCAACTGCACGGATTAAGTGCTACACCCCGGAATCCTCGATTGCTGAGAAGTTCCAGGCTATGGTCAACCTTGGCGAACTGAACAGCCGGATGAAGGACTTTTACGATATCTGGCTGCTTTCGCGTCAGCACGAGTTCCGGTTGGAAAATCTCGAGGGGGCGGTTGAGGGCACCTTCCGGAAGCGTGGGACAGAAATCCCTGAAACCAATCCCTTTTCTGCCGCTTTTATGGACAGCAAGCAACCACAGTGGCGCGCTTTCCGTAAACGCCTTGGCCAAGAACATGTGCCAGAGGCTTTTTCGGAGGTAGTAGAGGCGGTGGTTGAGTTCCTCAGCCCTTTGATGCTGAGCAGAGACGTGGACGCGCCCAGGGAAATTTGGCACCCACCCGGTCCATGGACTCTCCAAAGCTGATGCTCCGAGGACCCTCTGGTCTCCGGAGCATCTATTCCGCTCACTGCGGATTGACTTACGCCTCGATCGGCGAACGCCAGTCGTCAGCACCGGAAGTACCGGCAACGGCGTGCTCCCAGGTTACCTTGCGGTAGGACACGGAAACCGTCACCAACTGGGTGAAATCAGCGTTGCCGGCGTCCTGGCAGTGGGGCATGTTGCAGTTGATGTCGATGATGGTGGCATCTTCGAGGATGGTGGAGAAGAAGTGCTCCTGCTTGCCCTCAACAGAGGTGCGGTACCACTTCAGCTCGACCTTGGGCAGCATCTCGCCGGAGGCCAGGGCGTTGTACATCAGCGGGGTGGCCTTGTTCAGGGCGGAGGTGAACTTGAAAGGCTTGTGGACGCGCTGGCCGGACGGCTGACCGGACTGGGGGTCCGTCGGTACGGTAACGACATGGCTGAATTCCTGAACCAGCACTTCGTCTTCGTGACCTTCCACGTAGATGTTGCCGACGGAATCGGAAGTGAATGCGCCGGCAGTGATGTTGCCCTGGGTTTGGCCTTCGATACTGATATAACAAGGAGTTGGCATAGTCTGCTCCATGACTTGTGAATGAATGTTGTCCGCGGAGTGTTCCCTGGACGCGGACTTTCATTACAAAGCCTGTGCCAATAGTGGTAATAGTCTTTAAAACAGTAAGTTATTTGTTTTCGGGGGTGACGCTTGGGTAGGCCCAGGCAATCCCGCGCCTTGACGCCAGGCGAAGGATTGCTTGCGAGGCAAAATTTCGCTTGGGCAATACCGAATTCAGCCCAGGGCGAGGGCTGCCAGCAATGCCAGAAGCAGTAAACCGGAAACGCCCTGCCAGAAGGCAACCGGATATCGCTCAATCAGTGGCGGCCGATGACGCTTATGCCAGTCGACAGGCGGGTGGCGAAGGTTGTACAGGTATTCCGAGAGTGCCGGGTAGCGCCGGTGGGCCTGAGGATGAACCGCTTTTTCGATGGCATCATCGACCCAGCCGGGCAGATTCTCCCGGAACTGCCGTGCGGGCTGATAGTTCAGGCCACGAAGCTGGTTCCGACTGTGGATTTTAGGTACTTCCGGGCCGTAGGGGAGCTGGCCGGTGAGCAACTGATAGGTAATCACTCCCAGGGAAAACTGGTCCGATAACCAGCTCCCTGGCTCTCCGAGAAAGGTCTCCGGGGCACTGTAAAGAGCCGCTCCCCGTGGGGCGCCTTCCTGGCTATTGTCAGGTTCCTCCAGCCCGGCCACCCGGGTGGCACCGAAATCGATCAGGGTGACAGTGCCGTGGGCATCCACGAGCACGTTTTCCGGTTTCAGATCCTGGTGCACCATTTCAAGCCGATGGAATGCCCGCAAACCTTTACCAATCTGCTCGACGAGATTGCGTACAGTTTCGAGCGCCGGTGTCGGGTTATCCAGCATCCATTGCCGCAAGGTACAGCCGTCCACAAACTCTGTGGTCTGGTATAGAAAGCTGGGGTGTCGGTCTGATTGGAACGGTCTTGCCACATGGGCGCTGCTGATTCGCCGGGCAATCCAATGCTCGGTGGAAAACTGTTCCAGATAAACCGCATCGTGCCGCTGTTCCAGTGATGGCATCTTCAGCACCACCCGGGTTCCGGTTTCCTCATCCACGGCCAGGTAGACGTGGCTGCGGCTGCTGGCGTGAATCTGTCTCAGAATTCGGTAGCCATCCAGACGTTGCCCCGGCTGCAGTTCCGGCGCAAACGGTAGCCCGGCCAGCTCATGGAACAACTCGCTGCTTTCCCGCGCTGTGGGCACTGAGTCGACCCGGATGATCTGGGCCGTCAGGTTGTCACTGCTACCCCGTTCGAGGGCTGCGGCTGCCAGCTGGCGGGCGGCCCCGTCCAGGTCATCGGACGATTCCCGAACGATGCGGGCCATGGTTCGCTCGTCCAGGTGCTCATGGATGCCATCGGTGGTCAACAGGAATGTGTCGCCGGGTTGTATCGGCAGGCTTTGATAATCGATATCCAATTGGTCTCCGATGCCCATGGCACGGGTCAGGCAACTGTCTTCCCGGGAGAGCCAGAGCCGATGATCGGTACTGAGCTGTTCAAGCTGCCCGGAGTGGACTCGGTAGATGCGGGCATCGCCAATATGAAACAGGTGCGCCGTGGCCGACCTGAGCACCATTACGCTCAGGGTACAGACATAGCCCCGGTCGCGGTCATAGCGGTATTGGCTTTGCCGGGTCTGGGCGTGGAGCCAGGCATTGGTTGCCCTTAGCACCTGTTGGGCGGACTGTTTGACTGACCAGCTCTCCGGGGTGGAAAAGTAGTCGCTGAGAAAACCGGCGACGGCCGACTCGCTGGCAATCTGGCTGACGTTACTGGAGCTGATGCCGTCAGCGATGGCAACGGCGATACCCTTGGTAACCAGCTGATTGCCCGTGGGAACCAACAAACCGTGGAAGTCCTGGTTCACTGGCTTTGCGCCAGCGTCAGAGTACTGGCCGGCGGAGATGGAAAGGGGCGTGGTCATTGAGAAGAGCCGTTTCCTCGATAAAGGAAAAAGCAACTCCGGCGGGTGCGGCGGCCGGAGTTGCAGGAGGACCTGGCTTAGTTCGAGCGGGCCAGGCCGGCGTCGTTGTAGGTTGGCGCAATCTTGCGTTTGGGCGCGGTCCGCACGTGGGTGGTGTAGAGGGTCAGGCCGGTAAAGGCCAGACCGCCCACCAGATTACCCAGCACGGTGGGAATCTCGTTCCACCACAGGTAGTCCATCACCGAGAACTCACCGCCCATGATGATGGCAGACGGGAACAGGAACATGTTCACGATGGAGTGCTCGAAACCCATGAAGAAGAACAGCATGATTGGCATCCACATGGCCAGTACTTTGCCGCTGACATTGGTGGAAATCATGGCGCCAACGACGCCCATGGAGACCATCCAGTTGCACAGCATGCCGCGGATGAAAATGGTAGCCCAGCCGGCTGCACCGTATTCCGCATAACCAAGCGTACGCGCTTCGCCGACACTGGCGATCTTGGCACCAACGGCACCTGGATCGGTGTTGAAACCATAGGTGAAGATGAAGGCCATCATGAATGCCACGGTCAGCGCGCCGCCCAGGTTGCCAAGGAAAACCCAGCCCCAGTTACGCAGAATCGCGGCCGGAGTTACGCCGGGTCGTTTATCAAGCAACGCCAGGGGTGTGAGCATGAACACGCCGGTTAGCAGGTCAAAGCCCATCAGGTAGAGCATGCAAAAACCGATCGGGAACAGGATGGCGCCGATCAGGAAGACGCCAGTCTGGACTGCAACGGTAATGGCAAACGCTGCGGCAAGAGCCAGAATGGCCCCGGCCATAAAGGCCCGGATCAGGGTGTCCCGGGTAGACATGTAAATCTTGGATTCGCCGGCGTCGACCATTTTGGTGACGAATTCCGAAGGCACAATGTAAGACATAGTGTTTTCCTCTGACTTCTATCAAGTGGCCAGACTTTCGAGTTGGCCATAAAAAAACGGCGTTACTTGCTGCCTGCAATCTGCAGGTGCAAGTAGACGCCGTCGTCTGAATGAATCTGTCGCTGTGAACAGAACCGCTATTGGTTCCGCTGTCCGAAAATTTGCAGAGACTGTGCCAGATTGGCCGGATTTCAAAAAAACATCGTTAAATCAGCAGGGTAAATTATTGGAAGTGGATTCGCCTGGCTTGGAGGGAAGATGCGACTTCTGATATTACGCACCCGATCGGTGCGTGATAGTTGACGGTTGCTGCAACCTGGCGCAGCCCAAGCGGGGCTCAGCGAAGGCGAAAGCGCACGGGCAGCGCGTAGCGGAATTTATGTCCTGCAATCGCTTCCGGTACGGATGGCAGAGGCGCCGCCTGTTCCAACATGGCCAGCGCCGACTCGTCCAGGAGCTGGTGTCCAGAGCTGGTTCTCAGGCTGTGGGCCACCAGGGATCCGTCCCTTTGAAACTCGAACACAATCACGGGTGTGCCCTCCTGGCCAAGCCGTCTCGCCCTGCGCGGATATTCATAATATCGGGCAAGGTGGCGACTGAGTTTGGAAAGGTAATTATCCACGTCAGATTTAACGCCAGCGTTCTGCAGTGGAACGGTCGCCTGTGACTGCTCCTCTGTTGCAGCCTCTGCCGGATCACCGCTCGGTGTTTCCGCTTCCGTGACCTCTCCGGCGACCTCTGGTTCGGGCGTTGGTTCCGTTACCGGCTCTGGCTCTGGCTCAGGTTCAGGTTCTGGCTCAGGTTCTGGCTCAGGTTCCGGTTCGGGGTCCGGTTTTGGCTCTGGTTTTGGCGCAGGGTCGGGTTTCGGCGCAGGGTCGGGTTTCGGCGCAGGGTCGGGTTTCGGCGCGGGTTCGCCGGCCAGCTTGATTCGGATGGCCGGCGCTGTGTTAACCGCGGATTCGCCCAGGGTGTTGAGCTCCACCGTCTCTTCGGGAGAGGCGATCGCCAGGGCGACGAAGGTCAACACCGTTGCGAGCAGCAGAAATGCCCACCGGAAGGGCGGCGGTTGCGGCATCATTGGCCAGGCTCCGTCAACAGCAGGATATCCTGATACCCGGCCTTTTCCAGCAAGCGGAAGAGTGTTTCCAGATCTGCCATGGTGATGCTCTCGGCAGCGGCAATTTTAAGGGGCTGCTGGTCATTCGGTTCCGGCAGGCTGGCAACCAGGGATTCCTTGTTGAGCAGCTCACCGTCAACCTTCCACTCTCCGCTGGCGCTGACAATCATGTCTGCATGGGGCGACTGCCGGTCTTCGGCCTGGCCGGTGGCGGGCAGTTCTGGTAGCGGGTCATCGGCAAGCTGGCCGGCAACGATGAAAAACATCAGCAGCAGGAATACCAGGTTGATCAACGGCAGAAGTGCATCTTCCACGCGTTCCATCAAGGTTTTGCCGGAGGTGAAAGGAGGTGGAACCAGATCGCTCATGGTGTCGTTGCGTTTGTCCGCTTCCAGTGAGTGTCGATGCCGCTGTCAGTCAAAGCGCTCAGGGCCCTGGTGAAAGCTCCCAGAGATGTGTCATCTGCTGTCGCCAGGTTTACTTCGGTGATACCGGCTTCAGGCAGTTCGGCTACCAGCCGGTCAAGGGCTATCGTCTGGCCCTGCCACCTTACGTCGCCGTTGGCCGTCACCGTCAGCTCCGGCAGCGGCTCTCCGGTGACCGTGCTGCGGCTCGATGTGTTATTGGCTAGCTCCAGGTAGTCCACGGGCAGTAGCCGGGTGGTCAGCATAAAGAACACCAGGAGTATGAAGACCACATCGATCAGGGGCGTGATCCGGATTGGAATCGGACGGTTTGGCCTCGGCTCAACCAGTTGCATGGGCGAATCGCTGACCCCGGACGGTTGAATAACGGTCGGACTCGTCGCTGGTTGCCCCGGCATTAGGCTTTCGTTCCGGAGACGGGTAGTCTGCTTCAACGGCGCCCAGAGTCTGCTCCGGTACGATATGCAGAATCGAAACCAGTGTGCTGTTGATGGTCTTGTGAATGCGTCGCAGTCGGAACTCGATCCACGCAGCCAGCGCAGCGAAAGGTATCGCCACAATCAGGCCCGCGGCTGTGGTGGTCAGGGCTTCGTAGATACCGCCACTGAGCTGGGTAGCATTGGCTCGGCCCTCGGTAGCCGCCATGGCACTGAAGGCCTCCATCATGCCCAGCACGGTTCCCAAAAGGCCGAGCAGTGGCGCCAGGGCTGCGATGACTTCAATGATCTTTAGCGGCGCCTCGAAGGGCTCCAGAGAATGCTGCGCATCCCGTGCGGCGGTCTCCCGGATCTGCCGGTCGTCCTGTCGGTTCTGAATGGCTTCAATCGTATCGGTGACAAGGCGCTGCAGCGGATTCATCCGTCCCCATCGGCCGGCCTGATGTCGAACTTCTGACGGTTTCACCAACGACGGATTGTTCTGCCAGTTCATTACGGTTTTTTTAAGCCGGCCGGACAAACGGGGCGCATAGAGAGTGCCAAGGAGCATCAGATACACGAAGGTAACGATGCCGGATATCGCCAGCGCTACGAGCACCGTCATCACAGGTCCACCAAAATCAATCAGTTGGGCGATCGGGCCGGTGTTCAGGGGCAGGGTGAGGTCCGTCATGAGAAGGTCGCTCATTATGCGAAAAATGGATCTAAATAATAACGATTATCATTGAATTTGCAAGCGTGTAATCGGACATTGAATTCCCCTCTGTTAGACTTTCACCAGTGATAAAAAACGCAATCAGAGCATGAGATTGGAGGTAAGGTCATTTCTGGTCGTCGAACCCACCCGGGAGTGTGGATGCCGTGCTGATCAAACGATGGTTGGGCAGCTTGGCGAATCGGGCCGTTGCTCTGGTGGTTGTTGCAATCATACTGACGGCTTTGCTGGTAACCGTCGCCGGTTTCTTACTGAGCCGTTCTGAGCTGGAACAACAGGCCCGTAACCAGGTGGAAACGATTGCCACCCTGATTGCCGGGGAGCTGGACGACAAGCTGGCTCTGCGGCTAGAAGCCCTCAACCACGTGGCCCAGAACCTGACCATGTCCAGCGACGTTCTGAACGCGAGGGCCCGTGTTCTGATTCGGCGGCAAACCGCCCTCGAGCATCTGTTTGATGCGGTCTATCTGATGGATGAAAACGGCCTGGTAGTTGCCGAGCATCCTGAAGAGTTCCGGCAGGCGGGGATGGATGTCAGCGATCGGGAATATTTTCGCCGGGTTTCCTCCACCCTCACTCCAGTGATCAGCGAACCCTACATATCCAATTATCAGGAAAAGCCGGCCGTCATGGTGGCTGCGCCGATCTTCGACCATCGCCAACGTTTCATTGGTGTGCTTGGTGGTGCCATCGCCCTGGATGGAAACAATTTTCTTGATCAGTTTATCAATATCCGGATAGGAACGACCGGTTATCTTGGGGTGGCAACCCGCAGTGGTTTTGTGGTGGTCAACCAGCGGGGTGAAGAGGCCATGGCGCCGGTACGGGTAGCGAATCCTGTGCTCCGGGATGCCATGGAAGGGTTTGAAGGCACGCTGGAGACCCGAGAAAGCAACGGAGAAAAGACCATCATGTCGGTGCAGCAGCTGACCCAGGTGCCCTGGTTTGTGTCGTCGTCCTGGCCGGCTCGCGAAGCCCTGGCGCCGATTACCCGTACCGTGGACGCTTTTGTCTGGATTCTGCTACTGGTCATTCTGTTGATTGCGCCCCTGGCGCTGTGGCGTTTCCGTCGATTAATGGCGCCGCTCAAAACGCTGGGCGAGCAGATTCGCGAGCGCCACCTTGGTATGCGCTCCGACCCGGTGGACGTTGCCGGAGGCAAGGAAATCCGCCAGGTCGCAGAGATCTTTAACACGGTGACCGATGAGCGGGACGAGGTGCTGGTATCTCTTGCGGAAAGAGAGGCGTTTTTCCGTTCCCTCACCCAGAGTGCGCCTATCGGCATTGTCCAGACCGACGTATTGGGCCGTATCGAATTTGCCAATCCGGCCTTCGAAGCTATCGTTGGCAAACCGGCGGAAGAATTGACCTCCGATTACCTGGCCAATCGCGTACATAACACCGACCGACAGGAGGCGATTGCCGGCTGGAAAGACGCGATCAGGAAGCAGAGCGTTTTCCGGGGTCGGTTAAGGCTGGAATCGCCTGCTCCGGATCAGGTGATCTGGTCAGATGTAATGACCGCGGCAATTCAGACTCCAGAGAAGGCTCTCGGTACCATCACCGTCGTCCGCGATATCTCACATGAGCTGGAGGTGGAAGAGGCGCTCAGGACAGAGCAGAAGCGCGCAGAGACGATACTGCGCGTACTTCAGGAAGGGGTGCTCATGGTAGACGTCGAGGGTGTGATCCGGTTTGCCAACGACGCCGCCTGTCGGCTCCTGGGGACAGAGGGTGAGTGTTTACTCAGGAACTTTTTCCAGCTCGTCACCATTGAAACTGAAGAGCACGAATTGACGGCGCAGGAGTTCCTGTCCGGAGAGGACCTGGACAGCCTTTATGTGACCCTGCGGAACTCGCTGGGTGTTTCCTTCCCTATTGATCTCACCATGCTGCACATTCGCCATGGTCGCGAGGATGAACGCCTGGTGTTCGTGCTGCGGGACGACAGCGACCGCCGTCGCCAGGAGGAGCGGCTGTCCTGGGAAGCAACGCACGACAGTCTGACGCAGTTGCTGAACCGGCGTGCATTCAATGCGTCGCTGGTCCGGCGCCTGGGCGAGGCCGATCGCCAGGAAGTTCGTTCGGTACTGATGCTCATTGATCTCGACTACTTCAAACCCATTAACGATGAAGGCGGTCACCTGCTGGGTGATGACCTCCTCAAACGGCTCGCGGACTTGTTCAAGGAATCGGTTCGCCAGTCCGATACGGTGGCCAGGCTGGGTGGTGATGAGTTCGGCATTATTCTGCCTGCCTGCGGCATGACCAGGGCCGAGGCCCTGGCGGAACGGATCCGCGCCGATGTTGAGGCTCTTCGTATTGAGCATGACGGCCGGTCATTCGGTGTAACCACGAGCATTGGCCTGACGGAACTGACACCTGAAGATAGCGGCCCCAGAGAGGTTATGGCCCGGGCGGATGAGGGTAGCTACATCGCCAAGTCCCGGGGGCGTAACAGGGTTGTTGTGGTACCGTCACCACCAGCCGGCTGAGAGACTGGCCTGCCATAGCAGGCGGATGGCAAGCGCGGTCAGCACGATATTGAAGATCAGTGTGAACTTCCGGTTGCTCAGGGACCTGAGCACATGCAGCCCGAGCCAGGTGCCGGCAAAGCCGCAGGCGATCATGGCAAGGATAAACGGCAGCCACTCCAAGAACATGAAACCCGCCGCCCCGAACACCAGTGCCTTGGGCGCGTGCTGCAATGTCATGGCCGTGGCGAAGGTGGCCACGGTTTTGAACCGATCAGTATGAATCTGCTTGATGAACGCGGCGACCAGCGGCCCGGTGGCGCCCACGAACAGGCTGACAAAACTGGTCAGGGCCGACGCCAGAAACACCCCCGGGGCACCGAAGGCACCCTTTGGTAGCGCCGGCCCCCAGCAAAGATAGAGAACGAACAGGGCGATGGTCAGTTGCCAGATGTGGGCTGGAAGATTCACCAGTAGCCAGGCGCCCAGCGCCGCCCCTGCGATCACTCCGGGCAGGAACGCGGCAATCACCCGCCAGTCTATGTGCCTCCAGGTCAGTGCCGCCCGACCAACGTTCGAGCCCAACTGAATCATGCCGTGCACCGGGATGATGGCCGCGGGCGGCATCCAGCTGGCCATCAGAACCAGCAGCAAAACGCCGCCGCCGGCGCCGAGGCTGGCGGTGATCATCGAGGTGATGGTGGAGCTGGCAAGCAGGAAAACGGCGACTGGAAGGCTCAGGCTTTCGGGTATCAGTTGGTTGAGTACTTCCATTCACAGAATTCCGTTGATTTCAGTTTGGCCGTGCGACACAGGGCCTCGGTTGCCAGCTGAACGTCCGCCACATAGTAGAGCGATGCAAGGCCGAGCCGGTCCCGCCCCAGGTTGTGAAAAATCAGGCCGAAGGCAATATCACCGGCAGTGAAGCGTTCATGGTTGGCGGCAAAATACTCGGCTGGTTGTGCCAGCATTGGATCGTCCAACAGCGCCTGGACCCGTCCGGCGCCGCCATGATACGCCTGAACCAGCAGCAGGGTGAACAAGCGGTCCCTTTTTGCCTCCGGCAGATGGCCGAAACGTTGCTGGAAAACCGGTGCCAGATTACGGGCATTCTGGTTCATCAGTCGCAGGGCGCAATCGATCTGTGCCAGCCGGTGCCAGTAATTGTCGGGGGCAATCTCGCAGTCGGACAGTGCGGCGGGTGACAGCTGCAGGATTCCCCTGGCGTTTGCCCGGGAATGAGCTCTTGCCTGGGCTCCACTTTCAATCAGGATCTGGCCGGCCAGATATCGGGGCAAGGCTTGCGGCAGGGTCAGGCGGTTCTGGTTGCTGCGGTGTTCGTATACGTAGATCAGAGCGTCATGCAGGCTTTCCGGAGCACCGCTGTCGGCAAAGTTGAGGTCGTCCCAGGCGCCCCAGATCCGGTCTGCAGGCAAGGTGCCAAGATAACGGGCAACGGCTTCATCGACGTTTACATGGGGCTGGTCGCAGGAAAGGGCGAACGGATAGCCTGTCTGGCCGCTCTCTCCGGCAACCCAGTCTTCCACTTTGTCGTTCTCATAAAGTGACTTTCGGGTTGCGTTCAGTAGTCGCTGGGTGGCGTCGCGGTCGTCACCGTCACTGATCCAGGCGAGAAACCGACCACGCATGTCGAACAGGATGTGGCGATCGGCACTGGAGCAATAGCCGGATTCTTTGAGTACCCAGCGTCTTATTGTGAGAATGTTTTCAAACACCCCCTGGCTGACCCAATAGGGTGAGGTCCGGACAATGCGAGTCCAGCCGCCGTCCTCATCGTACGCTTTCTCAGCCTCCTGGGCCGTCGCGGCGACTGATGCCGTCAGGATGAAAATCACGGCAAGCTGGCGTAAGCTCTTGAGAAAACTGACCATAGACGTTTTACCCGTGACCTTCCTCGAAACAGAATAACAAATGGAACCTGCCATGAAGCAATCCGAATACCTTCGTTACGATGCTACCGCACTCGCTGATCTTGTTCGCCGGCGCGAGGTCACATCAAGAGAAGTATGCGAGGCGGCCGTGGAACGGGCAACCCGAGTGAACGGCGCGCTCAACGCGATCTGTTACCCCCAGTTCTCTGAGGCGCCCGCTCAGCGCTTTCCAGAGCAGGCGGTTTTTGCGGGCGTTCCCCTTCTCCTCAAAGACCTCGCCCAGGAACAGGCGGGGCATCCGTGCACCTATGGCAGTCGAGGGATGACAAAAAATATTGCGCCCCAAGACTCGGAATTCGTCCGCCGGGCCCGGGATGGCGGTCTGGTTTTCCTGGGGAGAACGGCCACGCCGGAGTTTGGTCTGAAAGCGGTTACCGAATCTGAGCTCTGGGGGCCAACCCGTAACCCCTGGAACACGCAGCTAACCCCGGGTGGCTCCAGCGGTGGCTCCGGCGCGGCGGTTGCCGCTGGCATCGTGCCCATGGCGGGCGCCAACGACGGCGGCGGCTCCATCCGCATTCCTGCAGCCTATAATGGCCTGTTTGGCCTCAAGCCATCCCGTGGTCGCATTTCCTCGGGTCCGTTTATGGGCGAAGCCTGGACCGGCGCCTCTACCGATCATGTGGTGAGCAGAACGGTCAGAGACAGTGCGGCGATGCTGGATGTGCTAAGTGGGACTGCACCAGGCGATCCGTTCGTGATTCCTGCCCCGTCCGCGGCCTATGCAGAACTGATGCAGCGGTCTCCAGGCAGCCTCAGGATCGGAGTGTTTACGTCTTCACCCTACAATACGGATGTTGCGCCGGAGTGCGTTGCTGCCGTGGAGGAAACGGCCCGGGTTCTTGAGAACCTCGGCCACAAGGTGGAGTACGCAGCACCGGATTTCGACGGCATGGCACTGGCTCGGTGTTATCTGGGCCTGTATTTCGGTGAAGTGTCTGCCCTTATGGCGAAAGCGAGAGAGCAGTTCGGCGCCGTCGACAGCGATTTCGAACTGGATACCCGGCTGATCGGCATGCTGGGTGAAACCATGCCTTTGTCAGACTATGTGCGTCGGCGCCAGCAATGGAATGAGTTTGCCAGGGCGCTGGGCGCGTTCTTCGGGCGTTACGATCTTTACCTCAGCCCCACCGCTGGGCAGTTGCCGGCAGCCATCGGCGAGCTGGAAACGCCAGCCCACCTGAAATTCGCCGCCCGCCTGATGCTGAAACTGAAGGCCGGCAAACTGGTGCATCGTTCCGGTCAGGTAGATCAGATGGCCCTGGAAAGCCTGGCGCGGACGCCCTTTACCCAATTGGCCAACCTCACCGGGACGCCAGCCATGTCCGTACCAATGCACTGGACTGCCGCTGGTTTGCCGGTCGGTGTTCAGTTCGGCGGCCCTCATGGCGCCGAGGCAACTCTGCTACAGCTGGCTGGCCAGCTGGAAGAGGCCAGTCCGTGGTTCGGCCACTACGAAAAGCTTGAGGACGCATTCTGATTAATGCGGGGGTTGTGATCCGCCTGGGCAAACTCCACGTTTATCTTTGTAGCCGGAACAGGCTATGCTGTTAGTCAGGAAGACCCCTTCTTCCTGATAGATCCTGATGGCATCGAGGAGGCGAGCGTATTATGAACCAACCGATGGCAATCGATGAACTGGTATCTGTAGCACAGGCCGAGGCCATGGGGGAGTTAGACGCCCCGATGATGGCCATCGTTCTGTCCAGCGAGCAAAGCTACGACTTGCCCATCAATTCCCTTGAAACCGATGCCGACAAGGCCCGCTGGGGTTTGATCCTCCGCGCCGCCCGCGAGCATGTTGAAGCGGATGCCGTGGCCGTGCTCTACCCGGCCTGGACCACCATCCGTCACAAGAAACCGGAAGTGGAAGCCGAAGCGGCCCCAGAGACCGTTGAGGAAGAAGCTGAGGGTGCAGACGATTCAGATGGCCCTATCGATACCCTGTTCGTGCAATTGCATACCAGGGATCACGTTTATTGGCGGGGTTTTGAGCAGATTCGGGATCCCAAACACCAGCGCATCATCGGCTTCCGCCGTATCAAGGCGCTGTCCACCGATTACAAGCGAGACGAAGCACCCTCCGTTGCTTCCTGGCTGAGCACCCTGTTCGAGCCGTTGCCGGAAGAAGGCGAGGAGACTACCGTAGACCGCGAGCTGGCAGACCTGCTGGAAGAGCCAGAAGTCAGTGCAGCGCTATATCCGCGTCAGATGCGGGCTCTGCACTAAGGTCATCCGGTGCGCGCTCAGAACAGGGGCGCGCGCTGGACAACCCAGAACAGGCTGACAGCACCTATGGCTGCAAGCATGACTGGCACCGCGCCCTTTTGGTACACCCGATTTTTGCCCAGGTAGTACAGTACCGGGAATCCCACCACGAGCAGAGCCAGCTGACCGAGTTCCACGCCGAGGTTGAAACCCGCCAGCGCTACTGCCAACCCGGATACGCCACTGGTGAGATCACCCAGAACACTGGCGAATCCAAAGCCATGCACCAGACCGAAGCCGAACGCCAGCTTCCAGGTTTTGTGCCCGAGAATCGGCCAGGCCACGTTCAATGCTGCCAAGCCGATGGAAAGTGCGATAACGGTTTCTACCCAGGCTATGGGGAGTGAAACGATATCGAGGGCGGCCAGCGCCAGAGTGATGGAGTGCGCCACGGTAAAGGCCGTGATAATGCCGGCCAGTTCAAGGATGCGGCCCCGTAAGGCTCTTGACTGGCCGCTGGGACCCTGGTTCCTGGGAGTCGACAGCGTTGCCGGAATGACCAGAACCAGCAGAAACAGGATGTGGTCCAGGCCGATCAGCAGGTGGATAACGCCCTCGTAAACGAAGGTGGTAAACACACCGAAATAGCCCTGGGTGTCCGTGCCTGCCAGATCCAGCGTTCGGGAATCGGGCCCCAGTACAGCCAGACGTGTCTGACCATCATAGTCAAGGCTCACCAGGCCCCGGTGCAGTGCATCCTGCTCAAATAAGAGGTTGTACTCCAGAGCTCTTGGTGGCTCGCCATCGGGGCACCGAATAGCGTAACGGGCGGCGGAATAGAACCCGTCACTGTGCTCGCTGATGCCCCATTCCTTGCCGGCCAGATCGCAGTTGCCACTGCTATTCGAAAAGGTCAGGGCAGATTCCACGGTTCGCGTGATTTCTGGTCTTGCCTGTCGCAGTTCCTGACCCGATACCTGACGATCGCCGTTGCTATCAATGCTCGTCAGCAGCGCGAGATCACGCAGTGCAACATCCATTCGAAGTTCCGCAGGGCCGCTGTCCAGGAACAGAAAGCTGTCGCTGGCCTTGTGGCCTGCGGCCATGCCGCTGGCTGTTACCAGAACCACCGTAAGCAAAGCCAGACAGATTCTTCTTGTGACTGTCATTGTTTGAACTCCGGATAGCGGGCATCGCTCTGCCCCTGCTCTTTGAGCCAGTCCCTGACACGCTGGTATTGGACTTTGTCGTCTGCGGCGAGGGCTGATCTCAGTAACAGTCGTGTGTCCAGCGGCTCCCTCTGACTCTCCCAGTTTTCAATGGCCAGCCTCAGGGCCTCTTGCGGCTGGTTTTCTAGATCCAGCTCGAATCGGGCAACATCCCTGGCATGCAATAAAGTGCCTCGCCAGCGGGCCTCTTCGAACCGTTGCCGTAAACGGCTGTTCAGTTTATTACTGCCGGGATGGCCCATGCGCTTCATGGCGATGGCCCGAATTACGGCGAGTGTGTCAACGGCATCGAACCCCAGGGTGAGCGTCAAAACACGCTCGAAATGGTTTTGCTCAAGATGCCAATCGGCGAGCTGGGCTCGGACATAAAGGTCGTCGGGGGTTGCCTTCACTACTCTTTGCCAATGCATTTTGGCCTCAGGCAACCCTGCCTGGGCTGCGATATCGCCGAGGGTTCCTTCGGTCCAGAGTCGATTGGTGGAATCAGCAGGGTGGCGGTTTATGGACTCGGCGAGTTGTGACGCAAGATTCCGATAGGCTGTTTCAGGGTCGGCTGTCCTGGCCTGCACGGAAGCCAGACAGCTCTGGGCTATCAGGCCCGGATAGCCAGACTGAAGTGCCTGACAATGCCGCTCAGCCTCCTTGTAACGACCTTGAACCAGCTCAAGGTTGGCCAGGGTCAGGCGAGCCTGGATACGTTGTTGCGTGTCCGAAGAGTTTGAAATTATCCGTTCAAGATCGGAGCGGGCGGAATCAAATTGATGCAGGCTCTGGCGCAGAGTCGCTCGGAGGACCCGCAGGCGGTCGGTTAGCTGTTCTTCCGGCCAGCGATTGACCAGTGTCTGGGCGTACCCCAGGTATCTCGGGTCGCCACTGGCTCTCGCCTGTGTGATCAGTATCTGCAGCCGGTCCCCGGCCTCCTCGGGCGATTCCGTCTCCCGTAAGACCTCGGCAGCAGAGCGGGGCAATTCGGTCAGTGTCTGATCATCTCCGAAGTCGGTGATAATTGGATCAGGCGCTGCCTGCGCCTGAAAGGGCGCGAATGTGGCGATAAGCCAAAAAGTCCTGCCCCGAAGGGCAGGAAAGGAAAAGGCCGGTCCGAGACAACGGGAAAACCGGCCACCTGGAGATTTATTGAAGCAGGTCATCGAAAGCCTGCGGATTATTCTGGTCATTGAAACTCAGGTCGATCCCGTTGATGTTCGCCGGCTCGGCGTCGTCGGTTGTCCGGGCGAACTGGGTTTTAACAAACTCCGTGAAATCGACGGTCGGAGCCGGCGCCTCCGCCCGGCTGTTCGACCCATCGAAGCAGCCGGCCATGAATAGCGCCATCGCGCAGATCGCCGTGAGCTTTGTGAATAATTTCATAGCCATCTCCCGGTTATTCGTTGGGTGAACCGGCGACTGGTGTCGCCAGGTAAGGGAACGACTCATAGTCTGCAGGCAGGCTGGCAGGATCTGCTGCCAACTGGACGCCGTCGGTGTACTCGAGGCTGCCGTCCGGCGCATCGGCAGGGTCTGCCAGTACACCCATGGCGACTCGAAGTGCGATGTCGACGGTGTCATCGTAAGGCCGGCGGCCATTCGGGAAGCCGGCGTTATCACCGGCCAGAACACCGAGGTCGTTCTGGCTGTCCAGAGGCGTTGGCGCAATGGCGGGCGTCAGTCGCAACATCTCGGAGGCGGTTACGCCAACCGGCATATTGACGCCGGGTACGCCGGTCAGGAAGGCCGTGACCAGGTCGTTGCGCGGAAAGTTGTTCGGCGCGGTCACGGGGAACAGCACTTCCAGAAGCTCTGGCAGTGTTGGGTGGGTCACATAGGTGGCGAACTGGCCATCATCCTTGGGTTCGCTGGCGTTGAAACGGTCTTTGTCCTTGAGACCGATAACCACCTCGTTAACCAATGGCATACCCAGGCGGGAAACCTGGGTATAGGCACCACCTTCAACGGTTGCACCACGGCTTGCACTACTGGGCGCAGGGTTGATGATGCGTGCCTGACGAACGCTCGCCGTTGTCCACGCACCGATTACCGGCTGGCCGTTGGAATTCATGGCGGTGCCGGTCAGGCATTCGGTGGGCACTTCCAGGGCCAAGGAGGTCACGTTCTTGTCGGCCAGATCACCGGGACCTTCTCCATCCCGGGCGCCCAGGGGGTTGGTGTTCACCAGGTCGAAAATTTCACCCAGGTTTACCGCAAATGCCTCCTGGCGCTGGCCGACAAATACCCGGCCGTTGGTGCCGCAGCCGGGAATGGCGATATCAAACACGTGTTGGCCGGCGTAACTGGCGTAATCACCAAAGGACTTTGCACCGATGTTGTCTAACGGTTTGTCGAAAGTTTCGGTGCCTGTGTTCACGTTGGTGGCAGCCTGCACGGCACCCGTGCGGCGATCGCCGGAAATGACATCCACCGTGTAGGTTTGTCGCAACTGAACATTGCCGGCGTCACTTGCGTCGCCAATGTTCTTGAGGGGCACGGACACCATCCGCTGGTCGCCATCCGGGCCGACCGGCAACTGAATATCGTTCAGGTTGTCTTCCAGCTGAAAACGGAACGTCAGATCCTCAACCGCATCGCCGTCGTTGTCGACGTGAATCTCATAGATGGCATCGTCGTCCAGATCGAAATAATTGGGACCGCCATAGGCGTCCTGCAGAGGCAGGTAATTGGCAATAAGGGTCACGAAATCCGCCCTGCCGGACTCGTAGCTCCGAAACATGTAGAAGTCGGTGCCGTCGACTTTCGGGATTTCGGTGATGAAGGGCGCTTCGCGGTGGCTCGAAGCCTGGGCCAGGCCGGTGGCGAGGCAGGTTCCGGCCACGGCGATAGCGAGGCTGGACCGTTTCAGAATTGTTCTCATGTCGCTTTCCTCTCTGTGTTTGGGTGCGTCGGAGGAAGGAACGAGTGGGCCCGTTGAAAAGTTGCAGTCGTTGAAAAAATTCTTGTCGGCATAAGCGCAACTTCCGCCTCCGTGCGCCCGTACCTTGGGCATTAACCATAAAAAAGAGGGTGTTTATGGCTTCTGTCGAGGTAAACCAGGACGAGTTGATGCGACTGTTGCGTTCGGTGGCGAGGAAGGATCGACAAGCGTTTCAACAACTCTACAGCCAAGTGGCGGCGAGAATGTTCGGCCTGTGCGTCAAGTTGGCTAACCATCGCGAGCTTGCGGAAGAAGCGATGCAGGAGAGCTTCATCCAGATCTGGCATCACGCTGGCGAATACCACCGCGATCGGGGCGCGCCGCTGGCCTGGATGATGACCATTGCCCGGTACCGGACTCTCGATCTGATGCGCGCCCGGAAAGTGCGGCAGACGGCCGGTGATGAGCACCTTGAACAGGTTGAGGACAAGCGTGGTGGACCTCTGGATGATTCGTTGCGCACCTCCGGCTCGGCCCAGCTCACAGGCTGTCTGGACGAACTCAGCGATGTGCAGCGGGATAGCATCCTGCTCGCCTATTACCGGGGCTTCACTCACGATGAGTTGTCGGAAACCCTGAACTCGCCGGTAGGCACGGTGAAGAGCTGGATCCGGAGGGGGCTCATGGTGCTGAAAAGGTGTCTCGAACGATGAGAAAATCACCTGAACGCGTAGAGATTCTTGCTGCGGAATATGTTCTGGGATCCCTCAAAGGCCCTGCCCGTCTCCGCTTTGAAGGATGGATGATGGAGTCAGGCCGGGTTCGTCAGGAAGTCTGGTTCTGGGAACAGCAGCTGGGGGCGTTATCAACGGCTGCACCGGCGGAAACGCCACCACCCCGCGTATGGTCAGACATCCAGAGGCGGTTGTGGCCAGAACAGGCCACGACGACGCTTCCAGACTCAGCAAAAGCCGGTTGGTTCTGGCCGGGCTGGAGTTTGATGGCAACGGCTGCGGCGGTTCTTTTCGCGGTTCTGTTGCTGCAGCAGCCGTCCCCTGATGTGGAACGGCCCTTGTTGGCCGGGGCGATCATCAAGGCCGATATCGGCGATCCGCTGTGGCTGTTGAGTGAAACCGGTCGTGGCAACCTGCTGAAATTGCGTTCTGTTGCCGCAGGCTCCGCCGAGTCAGGCAAGGATTATGAGCTCTGGGTTGTGCCGGAGGATGGTGAGCCTCTTTCTCTCGGGGTCATCCCGGCGGGTGACACTCACCAGGTGGCACTGTCGGGTGAAGCCCAAAGCTCTTTGACCCGCAGCCGGACCCTGGCGATCAGTCTTGAGCCAGCAGGTGGCTCACCGACAGGATCACCAACCGGGCCGATTTTGCACGTCACCAGGCTCTACGAGCTCTGAGTGGATGCTAGTGGGTAGAGAGTAAGGTCAGGCACAGCTGCGCGTTCTGAATAAAGTGGCCGAACGCTGATAACTGCTCTTTAGAGGGAGTGTAGACCCCGGCCGCGTTGTCGGCGTAGAACAGGCCGATGAGGCGGCCGTTTGCCTTGATTGGGCCAATCAGCGCAGGCACTTTGCCGAGCCAGCGATCATAGGGCACGCCTTCGGAGTTCGGTTTGGGTTCGTAGATGCTGCAGTGGGCATGGGGCAAAAGCGAACCCAGTGGCCCGGTGCCATCCTTGCGGATCATGAACTGCTGCCGCCACTCTTCTGTGCCCCGGCCCCCCAGTTTGCGAGGCACCAGTTCGTTGCCGGAACGGTCGCCCATCAACAGGGCCACCCGCTGCATACCAATAGCCCTGTGGATGCCCTCGATGACCAGCTGACATACTTCGTTGATGTCCGGTTTCTCTGCCAGGCACTGGCTCAATTCACGCAGGATTTCCAGCTGAAGTTCCGCATCCATGTCCGGGGCCTTTGCTCCGGTGTCACCGGATTTGCCCTCCGCGCCCGGCATCATGGCAGTAACCTGCGGAATACCAAGGGAGACCGCGACTCGGGTTGCCTCCGAGGCGTTCACCTTCAGCTGGTCCCGAACCACGGCCGGGCTCTCACCAATATCCTTGCCCAGGCGTTCCAGCACCTTGTCCATTTCCGGGCCACTCCAACCCTGTTCGGACAACCGGGCCATCTCCACGGAATTGCGCACCAGGCTTGAGGCCATTGAATTGGCTTGCCCCGGAGAGACAACATCCTTGATAAAGGGGCCCAGGGACCAGGCATCCACGAGGCCCCGGGTGATTTCGGTAAAGGTTGAGTGCAGCACGGCCTTCTGGGCTTCAACTGGCGGCTCGTCAAGCCGCAGACGTTCCTCCAGTTCAGTGGCCTGGTCGGTTTCGCAAGACCAGAAGGCCAGCTCGCCAATGTTCATCAGCAGTGCCCCGATAAAGACCTCTTCAAGCGCGGTCTCGTTGCGCTTAGGCATCAGACACCGGGCCTGGACAGCGGCGTGGATCGCCCGGGCGAGGCAGCGCAGCAGGTGTGGACGGTCGTTCCGTTGCAGCAGCGCGTCAACAATCAGGGAGGAAATCGCCATGGACTTCACGGCATCGAATCCGATCAGGGTAATGGCCCGGCTGACGGTGCTGACCTGGGTTCGGGTCTGGTTGTAGAACACGGTATTGGACAGCCGCAGAACCTGTGAGGTGAGCTGGGCATCATTAAGGATTACGTTGGCCAGCTCGTTAACCGTACTGTTTCGGCTGTCAGTCAGCTCATTGATTCGTCGCAGCGTATTGGCCAGTACCGGCAACTCGACTTTGCTGAGATAGTTAACCCATGCCTGGGTTGAGTTCATCCTTGAGGGCGTTGGTTGTTTTTCATTGGTCACGTTGGTGAGTCTCTGGGCAGCGCGTCTCTGGGAAATGTAAGGTTCTTTTGTTATCCAAGCTTAGTTCAGGGCCATGGCCGGTGTCAGGTAACCGTTTGTGTAGGGATATCTACCCACACTGAGAATCATTCCGGAATTCGGGTTTGACGACGGTATGGGCTATAATCGCCGGTTTTAACGCTGCACCCACAAGGCGCTGACCGTGATTGTATTTGACCAGGTACAGAAGTCGTATCAGGTAGGCGGCCGGGCGATCCCCGCGCTTCATCCCACCGATATGACCATTGAAACCGGCGAGGTATTCGGCATCGTTGGCCATTCTGGCGCCGGTAAATCGACGCTGGTGCGTCTGATCAACCTGCTGGAACCACCCACCGGCGGCCGTATTCTGATCGACGACGAGAACATCACCGACTACGACGCTGCCGAACTCCGTGCCTTTCGCCGCAAGGTGGGAATGATCTTCCAGCACTTCAACCTGCTCTCGTCGAAAACGGTGGCGGACAACATTGCCTTCCCGATGAAGCTGGCGGGCATCTACTCGAAGGCCGAGATTCGGGATCGGGTTGAGGAACTGTTGGCCCGGGTCAGCCTCACCGACCACGCTAACAAATACCCATCGCAGCTCTCCGGCGGGCAGAAACAGCGAGTGGGCATTGCCCGCGCCCTGGCCTGCCGGCCCACGATCCTGCTCTGCGACGAAGCCACCAGCGCCCTGGACCCGCAAACGACCCAGTCGGTGCTGAAGCTACTTGCCGACATCAACCGTGAGCTGGGCCTGACCATCGTACTGATCACCCATGAAATGGACGTGGTGCGCCGGGTCTGCGATCGCGTGGCGGTGATGGACGCTGGTGAAGTGGTCGAAATGGGCCCGGTCAGCGAAGTGTTCCTGCACCCGAAGCACCCGACCACACGGGACTTTGTCTTCGAGAGCGAAAGTATTGATCGTACTGAGCTGCAGGAAGATCTCAGCAAGGCCGACGGCCGAATCCTGCGGCTGACCTTCAAGGGCGAATCCACCTACAAACCGCTGCTCGGCAGCGTTGCCCGGGAATCCGGGGTGGATTTCAGCATTCTTTCCGGCCGAATCGACCACATCAAGGACACACCCTACGGCCAGCTGACCCTGTCACTGGTGGGCGGTGATCTCGAGGTGGCCATGCAGGCGCTCAAAGCCGCCGATGTTCACGTGGAGGTGCTGCGCTGATGGAAGACCTGTTAAGCAATGTAGACTGGACCGAAATCGGCTGGGCCAGCTGGGATACCCTGGTCATGGTGGGTATGTCCCTGCTGTTCAGCGTCGTCATCGGCCTGCCGATCGGTGTTCTGCTGTTCCTGTTTGGCAAGCGCCAGCTGCTGGAGCAGCCCGTGGCCTATGCGGTGCTGTCGTTCGTGGTGAACGTGCTCCGTTCGGTGCCGTTCATCATCCTGCTGATCGTCATGATCCCGTTCACCGTAATGCTGATCGGCACGTCTTTGGGCGTAGCCGGTGCAATCCCGCCGCTGGTGGCTGGCGGCGCGCCGTTCTTTGCGAGACTGGTCGAAACCTCCCTCAGGGAAGTGGACCGCGGCATTATCGAAGCGACCCAGGCCATGGGCGCCAGCGTTAAACAGATCATTTTCGGTGCTCTGTTACCGGAAGCGCTGCCAGGCATCATTGCCGGTATCACCGTTACCGCGATCACTCTGGTTTCCTACGCGGCCATGTCCGGCGTTATTGGTGGCGGTGGCCTCGGTGACCTGGCCATCCGCTTCGGCTATCAGCGATTCCAGACCGACGTGATGGTGATTACGGTCGCATTACTGGTCATTTTCGTACAGGTGCTGCAGATGGTCGGCGACCGTCTGGTTCTGTACTTCAGCAGAAAGTAGGAAAGCCGGATATAGGCCGGTGGGCGGTCGGAGTCCCCTTCCGAAAACGTGGAGCGCCAGGGATGGCGCGACCGAGCCCTACAGGGACATATTTACGGGCGTTTTTCGGAAGGGGACTCCGACCGACCGCAGGCCGTACTCCCAACCCGAATTCATTCGTTCAAGATGTCCAATAGGAGAATCGATCTATGAATCTGAAGAAAACACTCGCAGCACTGGCTGCCGCAGCCACTTTCTCCGGCACCGTTGCTGCCGAAGAACTCTCCGTAGCTGCGACACCGGTTCCCCATGCGGAGATCCTGGAATTCGTTAAGCCACAGCTGGCGGAGCAGGGTGTTGAGCTGGACGTGAAAGTATTCACCGATTACATCCAGCCAAACATCCAGGTCGACCAGAAGCGCATGGACGCCAACTTCTTCCAGCACCAGCCGTATCTGGACGAGTTTAACGAGGGCCGTGGTACTAACCTGGTAACCGTGACCGGCGTTCACGTTGAGCCGTTTGGCGCCTACTCCAGCAAGATTGATTCGCTGGACGAGCTGAAAGAAGGTGCCGTGGTTGCCATTCCGAACGACCCGACCAACGGTGGCCGTGCGCTGCTGCTTCTGCAGAAGGCCGGCGTGATCACCCTGAAGGACGAGAGCAAGATCACTGCAACACCCCGTGATATTGCCGATAACCCGAAAAACCTGGACTTCAAGGAACTGGAAGCAGCCACCCTGCCCCGTATTTTGAACCAGGTGGACCTCGCGCTGATCAATACCAACTATGCGCTGGAAGCCGGCCTGAACCCGTCTGAAGATGCGCTGGTAATTGAGGGCTCCGAGTCACCTTACGTCAACATCCTGGTGGCGCGTCCGGATAACAAGGACAGCGAAGCCATGCAGAAGCTGGCCGAGGCCCTGAAGTCTGATGCGGTTCGCGACTTCATCATGGAAAAGTATGAGGGTGCAGTGGTTCCGGCATTCTGATTGCCTGATCCACGCCCATGAAAAAGGCCGGACAGCGAATGCTGCCCGGCCTTTTTTATAGGCTTTGACCCGTCCTGAATAAGGTTTACACCTTCCTGCTTGAGATTACGGAGGGTGTGATGAATACGAAGAGGCGGAGGAGTCAGAGGGATTATTCCCTGGCCTTTAAATTGGCGGTGGTGGACCAGGTTG
>NZ_VIRN01000059.1 GCF_008107725.1 Marinobacter sp. BW6 | reverse complement strand
CCGGCGGACCGCGATGCTCAAGTCTGGCGACCAGGGTCTCGGGAAAACGGGTGATGCGAACGCTGTCGAAATCAAGGTCTCCGGCTGGCATGATTTGTCCTTTCAGCTCAAGAAGCGGGTCATAGGTCTTGTGCCAGGTCGTCCAGTCGGGGCTCTGCCTGAAGACCGAGGGACTTTGCCCGAAGACCCGTTTGAAGGCACGGGAGAAACTTTCCAGGTTCTCATAGGCCGCATCAAAAGCGATCTCCGTGACAGCGGTTTCCCGTCGGAAGGCGAGCTGGTGCCCTGCCCGCTTCAACCGCAGGAGCCTGCGGTATTCGGCAACGCTCACGCCCAGGATAGCAGTGAACTGCCGCTGAAAATGAAACCGGGAACAGGCGGCGGCATCCGCAAGCGCTGTAATGTCCATCGGCCGGTCGATCGTCCTGTCGATCTCGGCCAGAACATTTGCAAAACGCTGCCTTATGCTGCTCACCCGGGTCTCCCTGTCCCTTTCCGGTCACCTGACGCTTTCTTTTTATTCGGCCGCTTTCTCCCGCGCCTGACCGTGCTTGCGC
>NZ_VIRN01000065.1 GCF_008107725.1 Marinobacter sp. BW6 | reverse complement strand
ATACGGTGTGATCGGCAAGCGGGTGGCGGATGCGATCGCACTCCAGGAGGACATGGCGCTGGCCGGCGTCGCGGACGTGGTGCACGACTATCGCCTGCAGGTGGCCGCGCAGCGCGCTTTCCCGATTTACGCGGCGACCGCTGAAGCCGCACAATCGATGCGTGCTGCGGGGCTTCCTGTCGCGGGCGATCTGGCCGACCTGCTCGCCAACGCGGACGTCGTGGTCGATTGCACACCCAAGAAAGTCGCCGCGGTCAACAAGAGGGCGTACGACGCTGCCGGTGTGAAGTCCATCTTCCATGGCGGCGAGTCCCACGCGTTGACCGGTCATTCGTTCGTCGCGCAGGAGAACTACGCAACCGCGATCGGCCGCACCTCCACCCGGGTGGTGTCCTGCAACACGACGTCGATCGTGCGCACCCTGGGGGCGCTTCGGACAGCGGGCCTGCTCAAGCGAGCCCACGAGA
>NZ_VIRN01000034.1 GCF_008107725.1 Marinobacter sp. BW6 | reverse complement strand
TCGAGGCCGGAGAGTCGTTCGAAGTCTGCGTCGCCCGGGAGATCCGCGAGGAAATCGGCCTGACCGTTCGCGATGTGCGCTATCTGGGCAGCCAGCCGTGGCCGTTCCCGCGGTCGTTAATGGTTGGCTTTCATGCCTTGGGTGACCCGGATGAGGAGTTCTCGTTCAGCGACGGCGAAATCGCCGAAGCCGCGTGGTTCACCCGCGATGAGGTGCGCGCAGCGCTTGCCGCCGGCGATTGGTCCAGTGCGTCGGAGTCGAAACTGCTACTGCCCGGGTCGATCTCGATCGCCCGCGTGATCATCGAATCGTGGGCAGCGTGCGAATGAAAGTCCACGTCGTTAACCCGCGATCTTTACCAGCTTCGCTTTGACCTCGTCCGCGCTCGGGTTAGTCAGCGTCGACCCGTCGGCGAACTTCACCGTGGGAACAGTTCTGTTGCCGCCATTGACCGAGCCGACGAACTCCGCGGCCGCACGGTTGTGTTCGATGTCGACCTCGTCGTAAGCGATTCGGTTGGCCGTGAGCGCTGTTTTGAGTCGAAGGCAATAGCCACACCATGATGTCGTATAGATGG
>NZ_VIRN01000039.1 GCF_008107725.1 Marinobacter sp. BW6 | reverse complement strand
CGATCCCAACCGCCCGCGCGACGCCGAAGGCGTACAGCGAAAGCACTTCCCGGCCGTTGTTGCAGCCGACCTGGACCGCCGCCTTGCCGGCCAGGTCCAGATTGCGCAGCACGCCAGCCAGGGTCTCGTCCAGGCACCTGAAGCCGGTTTCCTGTACCGCCAGCGACAATTCCTGCCAGCCGCTGCCACGCAGGTGACTGTCGGCGGACGCGTCCCAGGCGCGTCGGTTGCTTTCCACCGCGTGTTCAAGATCCGTCATGCGAAAACCTCAGAAGTGTTCCCAGGAAGGCCAGCCGAGTCGCGAACCCGCAGCCCACTCAATCGCGGAATTGCAGCCCGATATGGGCTCGGCAGTCGCGTCGTTCGAGGCTGCCTTCCTGGAAGGCGCCGCAGGCGCGGTTTCTCAGAGGCAGCGTCTGTTCCACCACGGTCACCCGCACCTCGTTCGCCGGTTGGCGCTGCTCGGCGGGTCGCGGCGCCTGACGCCGGCCGTTCAGGTTGTCGGCCCCGCCTGGCGGGATGGGCCGGCGCGTCGCGGCGATCCGCCTGCATGCTCAATAGAGACCGGTGGCGCTGCCCCGCTCGAACAGCGGCACCTGGTTGGCCAGGATC
>NZ_VIRN01000087.1 GCF_008107725.1 Marinobacter sp. BW6 | reverse complement strand
CTGTCACCTTTTACCGTACTGCCGTCTAGAATCAACACACCGCCCTGCTGTACAGTAATCGTTGATTGTTGCAGCTCTGCGCCATAACCAATAATCATTGAAGCGCCGTCCAGTAATGCAACACTCCCGGTCAGTTCAACCGGTGCGCGATCTTCCTCTACGACAAAATTTTCGTCCGCGCTGGTGGGTGACAACAGGATCACTGTCCCACCTTGTATTACCGCGTTTTCCAGCGTACCGGCATGCACTTCAGCCCGACCACCCACATTCACGGACAGGTTTTGCGTCTTACCGGAACTGTAGAGCTGAAGGCCATCCGTCCCCAGACGATAAATGGATCCATTCTCAACAATAGTGTCAGAGTCTTCACCACCGAGATTATTCATGGTGCCACCAGCAAGCAACGTATCACTGGCTTTCCCGGCCAGCATAAAAACGCCGCCCTGATTAATCTCACAATTGCTGGCTTCCCCACCTGGATACACCAACAATTCACCACCTTCATCTACCACGACCGCTGAGGTTGTCCCATTAACCAACAGGCCGCCCTCTTGATCGAGAATGATTTTTTCCGCGCGATGTCCTTCCAGTACACGCAGGTTACCGCCATTTTCCAGCAACAAACCGCAGGCATAACCTTTATCAACGCTGAATTCACCTTCGGGATGGCGGCCATTAAC
>NZ_VIRN01000042.1 GCF_008107725.1 Marinobacter sp. BW6 | reverse complement strand
GCGTTGAGGTGGGCTGCAAAACAAAACGGCCTCCTGTCAGGAAGCCGCTTTTATCGGGTACTAAAGTTCTGCACCATCAGCGATGGATTTATTCGATGTTAGACTCGATAAACCACAGGAATTTATCCAGGTCGCGAGACGCGGCGGTCAGGATATCTGCGGTGTCGTCATCTTTCGCTTCGCCAATCGCTTTGCGTACGTCATTAGCGACGATTGCGTAACGGTCAGCCAGTTCTTTCAGGTGATCCTGAACGTTGTGGATGTCCAGCGGGTAACTTTTCAGTGGGGTTTTGCTGTTGATAACTTGAGTGGTCCCCAGAGCTACACCGCCCAGCTGCACTGCACGTTCTGCCATGGTATCCAGATGATCGATCAGTGCGGTACGGAAGCCATCCAGCATCTCATGAACGGCAATAAAGTTAGCACCGCGCATGTTCCAGTGGGCCTGTTTCGTGATCAGCGACAGGTCAATGAACTGGATCACCTGACGATGAAGCAACTCAACCGTCGCTTTTTTATCGCTCTCTGATACATCGTTACGGGTATAAAGCAGATTATACGCTTTTGTTTTTACCAGTTTAGCGGTACTCATACTCTCATATCCTCTTGATGTTTGTGTCCCAGGTAATTAACGAAAATAAGTATAGCACCGGTTTTTAACTTTGCTTTTTTGAATTTACCTATCACTTTAATAGTACAGACA
>NZ_VIRN01000045.1 GCF_008107725.1 Marinobacter sp. BW6 | reverse complement strand
GGGTCGACACAGTATTGCCCACCACCAGCGGCTGGCCGCTACCGATGAACAGGCTGACGCTGTTATCGTCCTGGGTGACCGCGGTCACCCCGATCATCTCGGACAGCTTGCGCACGGCTTCGTCGCGCGCATCCATCAGGTCGGTGGGCACCGCGCCCGCCGACTTGGCCTTGGCGATGGCATCGTTGTAGCTGGCCACGCTCTGCGACAGATGGTTGACCTGCGAAGCCAGCGCGCCCAGTTGCTGGTTGATCAGGCTGTTCTGCTTGTCCAACTGGTCGTAGGGGGTATTGAAGGTCTTGCCCAGCCCCTCGGCCTGGGCAAGCACTGCCTCGCGCGCTTCGGTCGAGGAGGGATTGTTGGCGGCGGCCTGCAGTGCGGCGAAGAAGCGCTGCATGGCCGGGCTGACGCCGGTGGTGGTGTTGGACAACAGGCCGTCGAGCTGCTCGATCTGGCTACGGAATGCGCTCAACTCGCTGTTCTGGCTGGTGGCGTTGCGCAACTGGCCGGTGAGGAAGTCACTGGCCAGGCGGCGCACGTCGACGATCTGGCTGC
>NZ_VIRN01000055.1 GCF_008107725.1 Marinobacter sp. BW6 | reverse complement strand
CGGGTCATCGCCTCGGCAGCACTGGAAACCCCCGCCTACGCCTTTGCGAGCGACGACCCCGACCTGACGTCGGCGGTCTTCGGTGTCATTGAACTGGACAAGAAGAAGTTCAAGGATTCCAAGTCCATCACCGTGGTCAACAAGTCCTCCAAGACCCAGACCTACAACGTGAAGTACATTCCTGCCACCGAGATCCCGGGTGCCACCTATTCGCTGAGCGACCGAAGCGTGACGCTCAAGGCGGGCAAGAGCACCAAGATCAAGGTCACCCTGGAAATCGACGCCAAGAAGTACGCAAAGACCATGGACCCGACCATGGACCGCACCCAGCTGGGCCTGCCGCGCGCCTGGGTGAGCGACGTTTCGGGCCGCGTGGAACTGACCAGTTCCACGGCTCCCACCCTGCGCGTTCCGGTTCACGCGGCGCCCAAGCTGGTCTCCGACATGAAGGTCGACGACTCGATCGAGTTCAAGAAGGGCGCCACCACCGCCAAGGTTGAACTCGAAGGCGACGACATCCGCGCGGGCAAGGGCGACACCCAGGTCGTTTCGCTGGTTTCGGCCTTCGAACTCGGCGCTTCGTCCCCGCGCCAGGGCAAGAGCCTTGACTCGACCCCGGGCGGCCGGGAGATGGACCTGCAGTACGTAGGTGCAGCTTCCACGGCCCCGACCACCGGCGTCGCAAACGGCCTGTTGAACTTCGGCATCAGTACCTGGGGCAACTGGGCACACCTTGCCGGCGGCACCGAAGTCGACATCGAAATCGACACCAACGGCGACGGCGTGGCCGACTTCCTGGTCTACAACACCACCGCCGACGGCGTGGACCTGGACTTCGTTGCAACGTACGACATGCGCACCTTCAAGCAGGTCGACAT
>NZ_VIRN01000062.1 GCF_008107725.1 Marinobacter sp. BW6 | reverse complement strand
TGTCTAGTCCTGAAATAGGTTTACACCTACTTCTATCGAAACGCCCGGTGCACCGCATCGGGCGTTTTGTATTTGAGGGCCAGATGTGGCCGTCTTGTGTTATAGGTCTGCACGGACTGATCAACCATCTTTTGAGCTTCCACCAAGTCTTTGGGAAGCACCAGTAAGAACTCTGTTTTTAGTATCCCATTCACCCGCTCGGCCAGCGCATTCTGGTAGCAGTCATAGCCATCTGTCATCGAACAACGGATACCGTACTTGGCATGAAGTTGCTGATAAGGCGCTGAGCAATACTGGACGCCCCGATCGGAGTGATGAACCAGCCCTCCAGAGTATTGCCTGCCCTTCAACGCTTTTTGCATGGCTTGTATTACGGCCGCCGTATGGAGCGTGTCATGCACATGGTGGCCCACGATTTTGCGTGAGAAGGCATCCGTAATCAGGCTGAGATAGGCTGCGCCCTGACGTGTCGGCAAATAGGTAATGTCTGCCACCCATAGCTGCTCGGGCGCGTCTGGCACGATTTGCTCCGGGCCTTTCAGCAGGTTGGGATGGCAGCGAAAGTGGTGATGGCTGTGCGTAGTCTTATGATAGGCCCGCTTACGAGGAACCAGTTGTCGGTGGGCTCGCAGGAGATCAAATAGTCGGTCCCGGCCTATGCGCAGAGCCTTCGGTTTAAGGAGTGAATGCAGCTTGCGGGTGCCCAGACGGGGCTGATGCAGGCGCTCTTCCTGTACAAAGTCCAACACCAAGAGATTGTGAGCCTGACGAGCTGCCTCAGCTTTGAAGTGCTGGTAATACGCCTGACGGGAGAAACCTAGATATCGGCAAGCCCGAGTAACGTTCAGGCCTTGGATCCGCTTTTGCGCGAGGACTTGCCGGACCGCTTTTTTATAACGCGACAGCCATAGTCTTTCTGTAGCACATCCACAACGGATTCAAAGAACTGGGCTTTCTGATTAGCTTCATCCAGCTGCTGTTCCAATTCTTTGATGCGTTGCTCGGGTGTCAGTGGAAGATCCGGCTTGGCCATTGCAGCCCCCTTGCGAGCGAAGAGTAAGGCCATCGGGCTCCAGTCCTGCTGACCATACTTTCGTAACCACGTTAGCACCGTCGAGCTCCCCTGAATACCATATCGTTCCTGGGCGTGACTGTAAGTCATCTCGCCCTTTTCAACCTGGTCCACCACCGCCAATTTAAAGGCCAGGGAATAATCCCTCTGACTCCTCCGCCTCTTCGTATTCATCACACCCTCCGTAATCTCAAGCAGGAAGGTGTAAACCTTATTCAGGACGGGTCA
>NZ_VIRN01000052.1 GCF_008107725.1 Marinobacter sp. BW6 | reverse complement strand
GGCGGCGGAACGATGTAGAATACGCCACCTTGATTGAGCAACAGCTCAAACGCTCTTTAAAAAGTTGACCAAGTAATTCGTGTGGGCGCTGGCCGAGGTATTTCGGATACGAAATATCAGGACAGTGACTCGTCGAAATTGAGTTTTGTCTTGAGCAAGAATAGAGAATCTTCGGATTCTTGTATGATTTAAACTGAAGAGTTTGATCATGGCTCAGATTGAACGCTGGCGGCAGGCTTAACACATGCAAGTCGAGCGGTAACAGATCTAGCTTGCTAGATGCTGACGAGCGGCGGACGGGTGAGTAATGCATAGGAAACTGCCCAGTAGTGGGGGATAGCCCGGGGAAACCCGGATTAATACCGCGTACGCCCTTCGGGGGAAAGCAGGGGATCTTCGGACCTTGCGCTATTGGATGTGCCTATGTCGGATTAGCTAGTTGGTGGGGTAAAGGCCTACCAAGGCGACGATCCGTAGCTGGTCTGAGAGGATGATCAGCCACATCGGGACTGAGACACGGCCCGAACTCCTACGGGAGGCAGCAGTGGGGAATATTGGACAATGGGGGCAACCCTGATCCAGCCATGCCGCGTGTGTGAAGAAGGCTTTCGGGTTGTAAAGCACTTTCAGTGAGGAGGAAAAGTTGGTCACTAATATTGGCCAGCCTTGACGTTACTCACAGAAGAAGCACCGGCTAACTCCGTGCCAGCAGCCGCGGTAATACGGAGGGTGCAAGCGTTAATCGGAATTACTGGGCGTAAAGCGCGCGTAGGTGGTTTGATAAGCGAGATGTGAAAGCCCCGGGCTTAACCTGGGAACGGCATTTCGAACTGTCAGGCTAGAGTATGGTAGAGGGTAGTGGAATTTCCTGTGTAGCGGTGAAATGCGTAGATATAGGAAGGAACACCAGTGGCGAAGGCGGCTACCTGGACCAATACTGACACTGAGGTGCGAAAGCGTGGGGAGCAAACAGGATTAGATACCCTGGTAGTCCACGCCGTAAACGATGTCTACTAGCCGTTGGGACTCTTGAAGTCTTAGTGGCGCAGCTAACGCACTAAGTAGACCGCCTGGGGAGTACGGCCGCAAGGTTAAAACTCAAATGAATTGACGGGGGCCCGCACAAGCGGTGGAGCATGTGGTTTAATTCGACGCAACGCGAAGAACCTTACCTGGCCTTGACATGCAGAGAACTTTCCAGAGATGGATTGGTGCCTTCGGGAACTCTGACACAGGTGCTGCATGGCCGTCGTCAGCTCGTGTCGTGAGATGTTGGGTTAAGTCCCGTAACGAGCGCAACCCCTATCCCTAGTTGCTAGCAGTTCGGCTGAGAACTCTAGGGAGACTGCCGGTGACAAACCGGAGGAAGGTGGGGATGACGTCAGGTCATCATGGCCCTTACGGCCAGGGCTACACACGTGCTACAATGGTGCGCACAGAGGGCTGCAAACCCGCGAGGGGGAGCCAATCTCACAAAACGCATCGTAGTCCGGATCGCAGTCTGCAACTCGACTGCGTGAAGTCGGAATCGCTAGTAATCGTGAATCAGAATGTCACGGTGAATACGTTCCCGGGCCTTGTACACACCGCCCGTCACACCATGGGAGTGGATTGCACCAGAAGTGGTTAGTCTAACCTTCGGGAGGACGATCACCACGGTGTGGTTCATGACTGGGGTGAAGTCGTAACAAGGTAGCCGTAGGGGAACCTGCGGCTGGATCACCTCCTTAAACGAAGCCGAAAGCTTCGGTCAGAGTCCACACGAATTACTTGGTTGGCTAATAAAGAGAGCAGATGGGTCTTTGCAGGCCCGTGTTTTTGGGTCTGTAGCTCAGGTGGTTAGAGCGCACCCCTGATAAGGGTGAGGTCGGTGGTTCAAGTCCACCCAGACCCACCAGAATTGTCCAGCTCGTCGTTGTGTCCGGACTTGCATAGCAGGCTATGCGGCGCCCGAACACGCCTAGATCTGAACAATTCTTGTAGATAGCTTTCATGGGGCTATAGCTCAGCTGGGAGAGCGCCTGCCTTGCACGCAGGAGGTCGGCAGTTCGATCCTGCCTAGCTCCACCAAATAACTGGCTAACTTCGGTTGGCAGTGTACAGAAACGAATGTTTCATGTTGATGAAGCCTTCCTTTCTGATCACTGGGTCAGATTTGCTCTTTAACAAATTGGACGAGATAGAACACGATTGATGGATTCCATTATCTCCGGAATTCATTGATCAGAGTGATAACGATTTCAAGCGTTATCCGGTGTTGTCGTTGAAGTGGTTGTTATATCGCTTCAAGGAACTGTCTCCACTTATTGATGCCCTGGTTTACCAGGTTATCGATGAATGGAACACAGTTGTCTTGGGGTTATATAGTCAAGCAACTAAGCGCATACGGTGGATGCCTTGGCAGTCAGAGGCGATGAAAGACGTGGAAGCCTGCGATAAGGTTCGGGGAGCTGGCAAACGAGCTGTGATCCGGACATTTCTGAATGGGGAAACCCACCGACTTTCGGGTCGGTATCTTGCACTGAATACATAGGTGTAAGAGGCGAACCGGGGGAACTGAAACATCTAAGTACCCCGAGGAAAAGAAATCAACCGAGATTCCCTAAGTAGCGGCGAGCGAACGGGGATTAGCCCTTAAGCTAAACAACTGGTAGGAGAAGGCTCTGGAAAGTGCCGCCATAGTGGGTGATAGCCCCGTATCCGAAACCTGAGTTTAGTGAAATCGAGTAGGACGGGACACGTGATATCCTGTCTGAACATGGGGGGACCATCCTCCAAGGCTAAATACTCCTGACTGACCGATAGTGAACCAGTACCGTGAGGGAAAGGCGAAAAGAACCCCTGTGAGGGGAGTGAAATAGATCCTGAAACCGTATGCGTACAAGCAGTCGGAGCGGACTTGTTCCGTGACGGCGTACCTTTTGTATAATGGGTCAGCGACTTATGTTCAGTGGCGAGGTTAACCGTTTAGGGGAGCCGTAGGGAAACCGAGTCTGAATAGGGCGATTTAGTCGCTGGGCATAGACCCGAAACCGGGCGATCTATCCATGAGCAGGTTGAAGGTTGAGTAACATCAACTGGAGGACCGAACCCACTGTCGTTGAAAAGCCAGGGGATGACTTGTGGATCGGAGTGAAAGGCTAATCAAGCCCGGAGATAGCTGGTTCTCCCCGAAAGCTATTTAGGTAGCGCCTCGGACGAATACCACAGGGGGTAGAGCACTGTTTCGGCTAGGGGGTCATCCCGACTTACCAACCCGATGCAAACTCCGAATACCTGTGAGTACTATCCGGGAGACACACGGCGGGTGCTAACGTCCGTCGTGAAGAGGGAAACAACCCAGACCGCCAGCTAAGGTCCCCAAGTACCAGTTAAGTGGGAAACGATGTGGGAAGGCTCAGACAGCTAGGAGGTTGGCTTAGAAGCAGCCATCCTTTAAAGAAAGCGTAATAGCTCACTAGTCGAGTCGGCCTGCGCGGAAGATGTAACGGGGCTCAAACTGGTCACCGAAGCTGCGGCTGCATACTTTGTATGCGGGGTAGGGGAGCGTTCTGTAAGCCTGCGAAGGTGAGTTGAGAAGCTTGCTGGAGGTATCAGAAGTGCGAATGCTGACATGAGTAACGACAATGCGGGTGAAAAACCCGCACGCCGGAAGACCAAGGGTTCCTGCGCAACGCTAATCGGCGCAGGGTGAGTCGGCCCCTAAGGCGAGACCGAAAGGTGTAGTCGATGGGAAACGGGTTAATATTCCCGTACCTTGGATAGCTGCGATGGAGAGACGGAGAAGGCTAGGTGAGCCGGGCGACGGTTGTCCCGGTTTAAGCGAGTAGGGAGTGGACTTAGGCAAATCCGGGTCCACAATCTCGAGACGCGACGACGACTGCTCTTAGAGCGGGAAGTCATTGATGCCATGCTTCCAGGAAAATCTTCTAAGCTTCAGGCTATTCGAGACCGTACCCCAAACCGACACAGGTGGTCAGGTAGAGAATACCAAGGCGCTTGAGAGAACTCGGGTAAAGGAACTAGGCAAAATGGTGCCGTAACTTCGGGAGAAGGCACGCTGGTGTTAGGTGATACCCCTGCGGGTGGAGCTGAAGCCAGTCGAAGATACCAGGCCCCTGCGACTGTTTATTAAAAACACAGCACTGTGCAAACACGAAAGTGGACGTATACGGTGTGACGCCTGCCCGGTGCCGGAAGGTTAATTGATGGGGTTAGCGCTTGCGCGAAGCTCTTGATCGAAGCCCCGGTAAACGGCGGCCGTAACTATAACGGTCCTAAGGTAGCGAAATTCCTTGTCGGGTAAGTTCCGACCTGCACGAATGGCGTAACGATGGGGGCGCTGTCTCTACCCGAGACTCAGTGAAATTGAAATCGCCGTGAAGATGCGGTGTATCCGCGGCTAGACGGAAAGACCCCGTGAACCTTTACTATAGCTTCACAGTGAACTTTGAGCATGTTTGTGTAGGATAGCTGGGAGGCTTTGAAGTGGGAACGCCAGTTCTCATGGAGCCAACCTTGAAATACCAGCCTGACATGTTTGAGGTTCTAACTTGGACCCCTTATCGGGGTTGAGGACACTGTGTGGTGGGTAGTTTGACTGGGGCGGTCTCCTCCCAAAGCGTAACGGAGGAGCACAAAGGTGGGCTAAGCATGGTCGGACATCATGCGGTTAGTGTAATGGCACAAGCCCGCTTAACTGCGAGACAGACACGTCGAGCAGGTACGAAAGTAGGTCATAGTGATCCGGTGGTTCTGTATGGAAGGGCCATCGCTCAACGGATAAAAGGTACTCCGGGGATAACAGGCTGATACCGCCCAAGAGTTCACATCGACGGCGGTGTTTGGCACCTCGATGTCGGCTCATCACATCCTGGGGCTGAAGCCGGTCCCAAGGGTATGGCTGTTCGCCATTTAAAGTGGTACGCGAGCTGGGTTTAGAACGTCGTGAGACAGTTCGGTCCCTATCTGCCGTGGACGTTGGAGATTTGAGGAAAGCTGCTCCTAGTACGAGAGGACCGGAGTGGACGAACCTCTGGTGTTCGGGTTGTCACGCCAGTGGCATTGCCCGGTAGCTATGTTCGGATAGGATAACCGCTGAAAGCATCTAAGCGGGAAGCCCCTTCCAAGATGAGATCTCCCTGGACCCTTGAGGTCCCTGAAGAGCCGTTCAAGACCAGGACGTTGATAGGTCGGGTGTGTAAGCGCTGCGAGGCGTTGAGCTAACCGATACTAATTGCTCGTGCGGCTTGACTATATAACACCCAAGACAATTGCGGATAACGCAGAGCCTAAAGGCTCAAACGAAATCAATACCACTCGTTCCATCTCGTCCCCCAGTGATCAACCGTTTTGCCTGACGACCATAGCGGTCTGGAACCACCTGATCCCATCCCGAACTCAGAAGTGAAACAGACCAGCGCCGATGGTAGTGTGGCGTTGCCCATGTGAGAGTAGGTCATCGTCAGGCGCCTAAT
>NZ_VIRN01000043.1 GCF_008107725.1 Marinobacter sp. BW6 | reverse complement strand
TATGATTTTTTGTGCGATGCGGGAGTCGAATTCATCCAGTTTATTCCGGTGGTCGAGCGCCTGGCTGATGAAACAACTGCCCGCGATGGACTTAAGTTACATGCGCCTGGTGATATTCAGGGTGAGCTAACGGAATGGTCGGTGCGCCCCGAGGAGTTCGGTGAGTTTCTGGTGGCGATATTCGACCACTGGATCAAACGCGACGTCGGCAAGATTTTCGTGATGAATATCGAATGGGCGTTTGCCAATTTTGTCGGTGCGCCGCGTGCGGTTTGCCATCATCAGCCAACCTGTGGGCGCTCGGTGATTGTTGAGCACAACGGCGACGTTTACGCCTGTGATCACTATGTTTATCCGCAATATCGGCTGGGGAATATGCAC